>CAVTDY010000022.1:0-170855 GCA_963733605.1 uncultured Actinomycetota bacterium | reverse complement strand
AACTTCGCCAACCCGCTGCAGTTCGTCTGCAGCGCGATTCAGGCCGGTAGCCGGCTGGGCTACCAGGAGTCCGCGGAGATGTGCGCTCAGTACCTGGCGCCGATCCTCGACGCGATCAAGTTCAACTTCCCGCCGTTCGGCCTCAACCAGTTCACCAGCGCGATGACGTTGCCCAAGCAGATCGCGTACTCCGATCCCCGCCTGCAGCCGCCGCCCGGCTATAAGGACACGACGGTGCCCGGCATCTGGTCACGCGACACGCTGTTCTCGTTCGGCAACCACGAGCCAGGCTGGGTCACCGCCCCCGGCATGCAGGGCGTGGACGTACAGCCCTTGACTGCGAACATGCTGACGCCTGAGTCGCTCAGCGAGCTGATGGGCGGACCCGACGCTCCGATACCGGGTGCTCCGCCGACCTTTGGTGGGCCGCACCAGGCAGGTCCGTCCGACGCCTACGGCGAGAACAGCCCGCTGCCACCGCCGTGGTACGTGCAGCCGGGACCGCCGCCCGGTCCTGCGCCGGGCGTGATACCCGGTGACCCGGGCGGTTCGCCGCTGTCCGGGCCTGCACCAGGCGCCCGGCCGGACCCGCCCCTGGCGGCCCGGCGCTACCCGCTGAGGCAGGTGGATGAGCATGCGTAAATGGAGCCGAATCGCCAGCCGCGCACTGGCGCTGGTGATGGTCGCGCTGGTGCTGAGCTCATGCGGATCGTGGAAGGGCATCGCGAACGTTCCGCTGCCCGGTGGCCCCGGCACGGGATCGAACAAGATGACGATCTACGTGCAGATGCCGGATACGTTGGCGCTCAACGTCAATAGCCGTGTTCGGGTGGCCGACGTCTTCGTCGGCCGGGTGCGTGAGATCGCGCTGAAGAACTGGATCGCGACGCGTGACACTGGATCTGCAACCCGGCGTCAAGCTGCCGGTGAACACGCTGGCCGCGATCGGTCAGACCAGCCTGCTTGGCAGCCAGCACGTGCAGTTGGACACGCCGCCAGATCCGTCGCCGCAGCTGTTGAAGAACGGCGACACCATCCCGCTGAAGAACAGCTCGGCGTTCCCGAGCACCGAGCGGGTGCTGGCGAGCATCGCGACGATCCTGCGCGGCGGTGGCATCTCGAACCTGGAGACGATCCAGACCGAGATCAACAACCTGCTGACCGGTCGGGCCGATCAGATCCGGGAATTCCTGAACAGGCTGGACACCTTCACCGATCAGCTGAACCAGCAGCGCGAGGACATCACCCACGCCATCGATTCCACGAATCGACTGCTGAACATCGTGGCTCAGCACAACGACACCCTGGACCGGGTGCTGACCGAATTCCCGCCGCTGATCAAGCATTTCGCCGACACCCGGGATCTGTTCGCCGACGCGATAACGGCGCTGGGCCGGATCAGCGTGGCGGCCGACAACGCGCTGGGGCCCTCCAGCGCCAACCTGCACACGAACCTGCAGGACCTGCAGCGGCCGCTCAAGCAGCTGGGCCGGGCGTCGCCGTACGTGATCGGTGCGCTCAAGTTGATGCTCACCGCGCCGTTCTCGATCGAGAACGTGCCCAAGGTGGTGCGCGGTGACTACCTCAACGTGTCGCTGATGGTCGACCTGACGTTGTCCGCGATCGATAACGGCATCCTGTCCGGCACCGGTGTCTCGGGCCTGGCGCGCGCACTCGAGCAGTCCTGGGGCCGCGACCCGGCGACGATGATCCCGGATGTGCGGTTCACGCCGAACCCGCACGACGTGCCGGGCGGACCGCTGGTCGAAAGGGGTGAGTGAGCAGTGCTGACCCGCTTCATCAAGATCCAGCTGGTGCTGTTCACGGTCCTGACGGTCATCGCGATCGTCGTGTTGGGCTGGTACTACCTGCGGGTGCCCAGCCTGGTCGGGATCGGGCAGTACAAGCTCTATGCCGACCTGCCCCGCTCCGGCGGCCTGTACGGCACGGCCAACGTGACGTATCGCGGCACCCAGATCGGCAAGGTGACCGCCGTCGACCCCACCGAGAACGGCGCCCGCGCCGAGATGAGCATCGACAGCCACTACAAGATCCCGGCCGACGCCACGGCGAACGTGCACTCCGTCTCGGCGATCGGTGAGCAGTACCTCGACCTGGTGTCGACCGGGAATCCCGGCCAGCTACCTCAGCGACGGCCAGAGTGTCGGGAACATCTCGGTGAACAAGGTGCCCAGCGAGGTCGGCCCGGCGCTGGACGCCGCGAACCGCGGCCTGGCCGTGCTGCCCAAGGAGAAGATCGACTCGCTGCTCACCGAGACATCGAAGGCGGTCGGCGGACTGGGCCCGGCGCTGCAACGGCTGGTCGACTCGACGACAAATATCGCGCAGGGTTTCAAGGACAACCTGCCGCAGGTCAACGACATCATCGCGAACTCGGCGCCGATCCTGGACAGCCAGGTCACGTCCGGCGACAACATCGAGCAGTGGTCACGCAACCTGAACATCATCGCGTCGCAGACCGCCGAACAGGACGCGGCGCTGCGCAGTGGCCTGCAGCAGGCGGCACCGACGCTGGATCAAACATCGCAATTGTTCAGCAACGTGCGCGACGCGCTGCCGCAGACGCTGGCCAACCTGGCCATCGTCATCGATATGCTCAAGCGCTACCACAAGGGTCTCGAGCAGACGCTGGTGATCCTGCCGCAGGGCGCCGCGGTCGCACAGGCCGGAACGCTGTTCGACAACGTTGGTCAGCTACCGTTGGCGCTGTCGATCAACCAGCCGCCGCCCTGCTTGACCGGATTCCTTCCCGCGTCGCAGTGGCGATCACCGGCCGACACCAGCATGGCGCCGCTGCCGTCGGGCACCTACTGCAAGATTCCAAAGGACTACCAGGGCAACGTGGTTCGCGGCGCACGCAACTATCCCTGCGTGGACGTCCCCGGTAAGCGTGCGGCGACGCCGAGGGAGTGCCGCAGCAACGAGCCGTATGTGCCGCTGGGCACCAACCCCTGGTACGGCGACCCGAACCAGGTGCTGTCCTGCCCCGCGCCCGCAGCGCGATGCGACCAGGGTGTCAATCCCGGGCGCGGTGTTGTTCCCGCGCCGTCGGTGAACAACGGGGTCAATCCGGCGCCCGCCGATCAGCTGCCGCCGCCTGCGGGCGCCTCGGCCCCGGTCAGCGATCCGCTGAGCCCACCGGGCCGGGCTCCGTGCAGTGCAGTGGACAACAGCCCAACCCGTGTACGTACACTCCGGCAGAAGGGCCACCCGGCTCCACGGCGGTCTACAGCCCGACCAGCGGTGAGGTGGTCGGACCTGACGGCGTCAAGTACAACGTCAGCAATTCGAATAACCCAGGAGACGACGGATGGAAGGAGATGCTGGCACCAGCCAGCTGAACCCCACCGATGCTGATGAAACGCCGGATGAGTCGTTAGCAGTATCTACCCGCAGACCAAACCGAACACGCCACCGAAGAAGAATCGCCAGAACCAGCCGATGAGGCTGTCGAGGATGCTCGGCGGCCGTCGCGTCTGGGCGTCGGCTGGGTGGCGGGCATCTGCGCCGCGCTAGTGGTCTTGGCGGCCGGCGCCGGTGTTGGCGGCTACCTGGCATTGCGGTCCCACGACGACAGTGAGGCGATCGCGCGCGCCGACGCGGCGGCGATGGCGGCCGCGAAGGACTGCGTGGCGGCGACGAACGCGCCGGACACGACGGCGATGGCGGCCGCGCAGTCGAAGATCATCGAATGCTCGACGGGAGATTTCGGCGCCCAGGCCAGCCTGTACAGCAGCGTGCTGGTCGAGGCGTACCAGGCCGCCAACGCCAAGGTGGCCGTGTCCGATATGCGGGCAGCGGTCGAGCGGCACTACGACGACGGATCCGTCGACGTGCTGGTGGCCGTGCGGGTCAAGGTGACCAACTCCGAATCCGCCGACCAGGAGCAGGGGTACCGGCTGCGGGTGAAGATGGCATCCGATGAGGGCAGGTACAAGATCGCCCGGCTGGATCAGGTCGGTTCGTGACGGCTGTGCTCGACGTGACACCCGACACGGCCGCCGATGATGCGGCGCCCGAACAGCCGACCGCATCGTGGTTGGCCCGGGCAGGCGCGTTCTCGATCGACGTGCTGTTGGGTGCTGCGGTGATGGTGACGATGGCGCTGCTGGCCTTGACCGTGACCAACCAGGGCTGGGTGTTCTGGGTGTTCATCGGAGCGCTCGCACTGACCTTCCTGGCGATGGCGGTGAACCGGCTGGTTGATGCCGACGATCACGGGGTGGACGCTGGGTCGGGCGTTGTTCGGCATCGCGGTGACGAAACGCGACGGTTCGCCCGTCGGGCTGCTGCGGCCGTTCGTCCGGGATCTGGCGCACCTTGTCGACACCGCCGCGCTGTTCATCGGTTGGCTCTGGCCGCTGTGGGACCGCCGCGGCCGTACCTTCGCCGATCTGCTGGTGCGCACCGAGGTGCACAGGGTCGACCGGCCCCAGCGCAACATGCGGCGGCTGACCGCCGTCGTGCTGGCGGCGGCGACGCTGCTGTGCGTGGCCGCTGTGGGTCTGAGCTATCTGGTGGGCTATCGGCATGACCGGGCGGTAGACGCGGCCAGGACACAGATCGCGGCCGAGGGGCCGCGCATCGTCGAGCAGATGCTGAGCTATGACGTCGACACGTTGCAGCAGGACTTCTCCCACGCGCAGTCGCTGACGACCGACGGCTACCGCCCGCAGCTGATCGCGCAGCAGCAGGCGGTGCAGAAGGCGGGCGCCACCAAGAACGAATACTGGGCGGTGAGCAGCGCGGTGCTGTCGACGCCGCAGGAGACTGCGAACCACGCATCGATGCTGCTGGCGATGCAGGGTCAGCGTGGCACCGACCCCAAGGATCTGAAGTTCATCACCGCGACGGTGCGGGTTGACTTCGACAAGTCACGCGACGGGCAGTGGCGCGTCGCGAACCTCACCGTGCTGAAGAAGCCACAGATGAATCAGGCCGGCCAGTGAGCCCGCGGCGCAAGGTCGAAGCCGAGGAGGCGGACTTCTTCGATGTGGTGCCCGAAGCCGCCGCGGCGCTGGGGCCTGCCGGTCATCGCGGGGCTGGCGACGCTGTTGCTCGCCGCCGCGATCACCGCAAGCGCGCTGATGCTCAACGCCTACACCAAGGACCAAGACTCGTCGACCAGGGAAGCCGAGGCGGTCGGGTATGTGCGAGGGTTCATGACCACGTACACGACGCTGGATCCGTTCCACGCCAACGACTATGCCGACCGGATCCTCACGCAGGGCACCGGTGACTTCGCGAAGATGTTCAAGGAGAAGGAGAACGACGTCCTGATCCAGGTCGCTCGCGCCGAACCCACCACGGGAACGGTGGTCGAGGCGGGCGTGCAGCGGTGGAACGACAACGGCAGCGCCGACGTGCTGGTCGCGACGAAGGTCTCCACGAAATCGCCGGACGGGAAGTCGACGATCGAGAGCGGAAACCGTTGGGTGGCGACCACAATCAAGGAAGGACAGCAGTGGAAGATCAGCCAACTGATTCAGGTGATCTGACCACGGACGCCGCCGGGACCGATGACAGCGGCCGACGCAACGGCTGCCGCGTCGTCGCCATCGGATGCCGCTGCGTAAGCAGCTTGCGGCGAGCCGTGAAGACGCCGACGATGCCGCGACCGAGGAGACAGACCGAGGCCGCCGAGATCGCCGGGGCCGTGCGAGGCCGGGGAACCGGCGCCGCGCCGCCGGTGGAGCTTGTTCCGGCGACGCCCGAAAGCGCCTGAGCCCGAAACTGTTTCGGCGCCGGCGGACGACGTGGCAGAACCGGAGCCCAAACCGGCGCCCCGCACACCCGTCGGCAAGGCCAGTCGCGTCGCCAAGGCGGTCACCGAGCCGGAACCGACGGCCGACGAGAGCACGCGAAGCCGACGAGAGCGCCGAGGAAGCGCCACCCGAAGAGCAGATCCTCGTTCCGCACCGGCCCGCGGGCAAGCGGCTGACGATCGTCGCGGTCGCCGCCAGCGTCGTCTTTGTCGGTGCGGCGGCGTTCGCAGGTGCGACGCTGCAGTCGTACCTGGCCGACCGCGCGTTGGTGCACACCAAGCTCGACATCGCCAGGACCGCCGCCAACGCGATCACCACGTTGTGGACCTACACCCCGGACAACATGGACTCGCTGCCCGACCGGGCCGCCCGCTACCTGGGCGGCGACTTCGCCACCGAGTACCGCAAGTACATCGACGCGATCGTCGCTTCCAACAAGCAGGCGCAGGTCACCAACACCACCCAGGTGATGGGCGCGGCCGTGGAGACGGTGACACCGACCGACGCCACCGCCCTCGTGTACACCAACTCGGTGGCCACCAGCCCGGTGTCGAAGAACATCCCGTCACTGCGATACCTGTCCTACCGGTTGACGATGGAGCGCCGCGACGCGAAATGGTTGATCACCCGCATGTCGACGGTCACGTCTTTTGACCTGACCCCTCAGCTGTAGGAGCACGACCGCAGGCCATGCCCGTCACGTCCCCGGTGTCGGACCGATTGACGGTCGTCGAGCCTGCTGTTGCTGACGTTCGCGACCGGGATCGTCGACGCGGTCAGCGTGCTCGCGCTCGGCCACGTGTTCGTCGCCAACATGACCGGAAACATCATCTTCCTCGGCTTCTGGTTCGTCCCGCACTCGGGCGTCGACCTGACCGCCGCGATCGTCGCGTTCGTCAGTTTTCTGGCGGGCACGGTACTTGGCGGCCGGCTGGCGCGGCATATCGACAGCGACGCCCGGCTCTGGCTCACCGTCGCGCTTGGCGTGGAAGTCGTGGTGCTGCTGACACTTTCAATCCTCGCCGGCACGGGGGTGCTGCACTACCACGACAACACCAAACTGATTTTGATCGCCGGGCTGGCGATGACGTTCGGGAGCCAGCATGCCGCCGCTCGTCAGTTCGGTATCCAGGAGCTTTCCACCACGGTCCTGACGTCGACGGTTGTCGCGCTTGGCTTCGACAGCAGACTGGCAGGCGGCACCGGTCAGCGGGAGAAGCTGCGCTACGGCGTGGTCGTGACGATGTGTGGGGGGCGGTCGCCGGCGCGACCATCACGAGGTTCGCCGTCGCACCCGCGATCGCCCTTGCGGCGGCCGTGGTGGCGGTGAGCGCCGCGATCTTCCGGTTCGGCCCGCATCGGCAGCACATCACGGCAGGCTAGTGTCGCAATATGCCATCAGTACTCGTCACCGGCGCAGGCCGTGGAATCGGCAAGTCGATCGTGGAGCACCTGGCCGGCAGTGGCTGGGACGTGATCGCCGGGGTGCGCAGCGAAAGCGACGCCGCCACGGTCACCGCGCTGAACCCGCAGCGCATCTCCTCGGTCATCCTCGACGTCACCGATGCCGGACATATCGCCGAGTTGAACGAGTCGCTGCCCGACCGGCTCGACGCGATCGTCAACAACGCGGGCATCGTGGTCAGCGGCCCGATGGAGACGGTAACCCCCGATGAATGGCGAAAGCAGTTGGAGATCAACGTGATCGGCCAGCTCGCCGTCACACAGGCGGTGTTGCCGCGGCTGCGGAAGTCACGGGGACGGGTGGTGTTCATCTCCAGCGTCAACGGACGATTGTCGATGTCGCTGGTCGGTGCGTACTGCGCCAGCAAGTTCGCGCTGGAAGCGGCAGCCGACGCGCTGCGAATGGAACTGCGGCCGTGGCACATTGGCGTCGCGATCGTGGAGCCCGCGCAGACCGACACCGACATGTGGCGGACCGCCGACGACATGGTCGAGCAGACCAGGCCGCGCTGACCCCAGAGCAGCTCGACTTGTACGCCAGACACATCGCGGGCATGAAGAAGATGATCCCGGTATCCCAGAAGCTGGCCGTCCCTGCCGGGAAAGTGTCAGCCGTCGTCGAGGAGGCGCTGACCGCCCGCAGGCCCCGCGCGCGCTACGTCGTCGGCGCCGGCCCGAAACTGCAGGTGGCCTTGATGACGAACTTGCCTGCCTGGGCCCGTGACCGGGTGCTGCGACGGGTATCCGGCCAGCCCTAGTGTTCGTCAAGCGCAGCGCGGTGGCGCCGCAAGGTTTCTTCGCCTGCGAAGCCGCTGGGCTGCAATGGCTTTCGGCTGCCGACGGCGGCGTGCCGTGTGCAAGAGTCATCGCGCATGACGACGCCAGCCTGACGTTGGAACGGTTGGACGGCTGCAGCGCCGACCCGCGCCGCTGCGCGACGAGTTCGGCCAGCGGCTGGCCCGCACGCACGACGCGGGGGCCGAGCGCATTCGGCGCACCGCCCGACGGTTGGGCCGGCCCGGGCTACTTCGGACCGCTGCACCAGCCGCTGCCGATGTCGTACTCCGCCATCGATCGGTGGGGCAGCTTCTACGCCAACGAGCGACTGGCACCGATGGCCGACCTAGCCGCGACGCGCCTGGACGGGCCGCCCGCGACGCCATCGCCGGCGTGATGGCGCGATGTGACGCCGGGCGATTTCGACGACGACGATCCGCCCGCCCGGCTGCACGGCGATCTGTGGAGCGGCAACGTGATGTGGACTCCCGGCGGCGCGGTGCTGATCGACCCCGCGGCACACGGCGGCCATCGGGAGACGGACCTGGCCATGCTGGCACTGTTCGGCTGCCCGCACATCGAGACGGTGATCGAGGGATATCAGGCGCACCGGCCCCTGCGCGAGGGCTGGCGGGACCGTGTCGGGCTGCACCAGATCTATCCGTTGCTGGCGCATGTGGTGCTCTTCGGCGGGGGCTATGCCAGGCAGACCTTGGCCGCCGCATCGAGCGCGTTGCACGCGGCAAACACCCCGATGCGTAGTTCACCGACTCACAAGCCGAGGGATATGTCCCCTGCATGGGGCGTCCAATTCGGCTACCCCGCGGCCAGACCCGCATGCATCTCCCAAACCAGGATCTCCGCCGGCTCGGTGGCGGTCACGCGCTGACCGCCGGACGCGGTCAACCGCACCGCGTCGCCCTCGTGCAGCGGTCCGGCGCCCTCGAGCGCGACTTCACCGCGGGGGACGAACAGGTGCAGATAGGGAGCCGTCCGGCAATTCGACGCTCTCTTTTGGCTGCAGCCTCGCCCCGTGCAGCGCCGCGTAACGGTTGCGGATCCGTGATGGCGGTGGAATCGTTGTGTTCGGGCATGCCCGACGCGATCGTCACCAGACCGCCGCGCAACAACTCGTCATCGATCTCGAGCTGCTGGTAGCCAGGCGTGATACCCGACTCGTCGGGGGCCACCCACATCTGCACGAAATGCACGGGATCCCCGTGGGACTGCTCACCGGTCAGGGTCCACGAGTCGTTCTTCTCAGAATGCAGGATCCCGCGGCCCGCCGACATGCGCTGGGCCAGCCCGGGATAGATCACACCGGAATGGCCGGTGGAGTCCTGGTGCACCAGAGAGCCACGCAACATCCACGTGACGATCTCCATGTCGCGGTGGGGATGGGTCTCAAAGCCAGTGCCTGGCTTGACGATGTCGTCGTTGTTGACCAGCAGCAGCCCGTGGTGGGTGTTGTCAGGGTCGTAGTGGCTGCCGAACGAGAACGAGTGCTTGGAATCCAGCCAGGAGATCTTCGTCTTCGCGCGGTCATCGGCACGCCGAATGTCGACACTCGGTGCGGTCATCTGATCACCTCCCGATGGGCCAGCCTAAATGGGTGGCGTTGACAGTCACAACATAGTTGATGTGTCATGTATTCCGGCTGGCTGCCGACGAGCAACGGCAGCTCTGCGGCCGTTGCGCTCGGCGATCGAATCGGTCTACGACGTGCCGCTTACCAGTCCGCCTCGGTGAACCTGATGACGCCGCGGATGTTCTTGCCGTCGAGCATGTCCCGGTAGCCGTCGTTGATGTTCTCCAACGAATACGTGCTGGTGACCATCTCGTCGATCTTCAGCAGCCCCGACTTGTACAGGCCCACCAGCTTCGGCGTCTCGACGTGCGAGTTGCCGCCGCCGAAGATGTTGCCCTTCAACGTCTTCTGCAACATGGTGAACAGGAAGAGGTTGAGCTTGACGTCGACGTCCATCATCGAGCCCATGCCGGTCACCACGCAGGTGCCGGTCTTGGCCGTCAGGATCATCGCCTCTTCGACGTATCTCACCCTTCATCTCACCGACCGCGATGATGATCTTGTCGGCCATCAAACCGTGGGTGACGTCGATGAGCGGGGCGATCGCCTCGGCCATCGACGGGTAGACGTGGGTGGCGCCGAACTTGATCGCCTGATCGCGCTTCCACTCGTTGGGGTCGATCGCGATGACGTGCTTGGCGCCCGAGATGACCGCCCCCTGAAGCGCACTCATGCCGATGCCGCCGACTCCGACGATCGCCACGGTCTCGCCGGGCTGCACCTGCGCGACGTTGGTGGCAGACCCGAACCCCGTCGGCACCGCGCAGCCCATGATGGCGGCGGTCTCGAACGGGATGTCCTTGTCGATCTTGACGACCGAGTCCTTGTGCACGGTCATGTACGGGGCGAACGTGCCGAGCAGGTTCATCGGCGACACTTCGGTGGTGCCGGCGTGCACCCGGCTGGTGCCGTCCGCGATGGCCTTGCCGCCGAGCAGCACCGCGCCGCGATCGCACAACGAGCGGTACCCCTTCAGGCACGGCTGACACGCACCGCAAGCGGGGATGAAGGCGAGGATGACGTGGTCGCCCTCCTCGATGCCGGTCACGTTCTTGCCGACCTTGGTGACGACGCCTGCGCCCTCGTGGCCGCCGAGCGCGGGCAGGCCGATCGGGGTGGCTCCGGTGGTCAGGTGGTAGTCCGAGTGACACATGCCCGCGGCGTGCACCCGCAGCTGCACCTCATCGTCGACGGGGTCGCCGACCTCGATCTCGTCGATCCGGAACGGTGAGTTGAGCTCCCACAGCAGAGCCCCTTTGGTCTTCATGAACCGCGATCATAGAACACGTTACAAAACACGTGTCAACTAGAGCCCTGAGCTGCGGCTACTATCTACTAGAGCAGATCGCCGTTTCCGGTCTGATCCCGCGGCTGAAGCGAGGCGGGCAGGCCGAACTTCTCGAACACTGAGGTGCCGGGAAACGCGACCACGTGCGAAATGCCGTCGGGTCTTGACGTCGAGCACATGCAACTGGAAAGCCTCGTGCTTGCCCGTCTCGCGATTGATCATGTACAGCGCCGCCGCCGGCTGGCCGTTGGCCGTTGTCCGGATGAAACGCATATCGCCCGGCCCTTCGGCCGGGCAGTGCACCCGGCTACAGCGTGACGATCGCTTCGGGCCCCTGATACCAGCCGTCGAACGGAGGCATCTCCCATATCGCCTCTTCGGTGAACATCGTCACCAGCGCGTCCATGTCGTAGTTCTCGAACGCCGCGATGTAGCGGTCAAGCAGATCTCGCGCCTCCGGTGAATCCGGCTCGGCCAGTTGCTCGTCTTCACTGGGACCGACCGCTGTCGAGCTGCGCCCGCGCCCGCTGCAGCAGGCTGTTGACCGCGGCCGTCGACGCGCCGATGGCTTCGCCCACCTCGGCCGCCCGCCACTGCAGCACATCGCGCATCACGAGCACTGCGCGCTGCCGCGGCGACAGATGCTGCAACGCCGCCACGAACGCCAGCCGCACCGATTCGCGGGTACCGACGATCGTGGATGGATCGGTCGGGTCGTCGTATTGATCCGGCAGCGGCTCCAGCCACGGCACCTCGTTGCGTTCCGCCAGCTCATCCGTCGGGTCCGAACTCGGCGCGCCCAGCCCCGTCGGCAACGGGCGGCGCTGCCGTGAGTCCAGCGCGGTCAGGCACGTGTTGGTGGCGATCCGGTACAGCCATGTCCGCAGTGAGGACTGGCCCTTGAACCCGCCGTAGGCCTTCCACGCCCGCAGGTAGGTCTCCTGGACCAGGTCCTCGGCGTCGTGCAGCGAACCGGTCATCCGGTAGCAGTGAGCCAGCAGTTCACGCCGGTGGGGTTCGGCCTTGAGCAGGAACTCGTCATCGGTTTCGTGGGCGAGGACGGTCACGTCGCCGAGCTTACGCAGACCCGCCGACAACGACTCGCTACTCTCCCCTGATGGCCACTACCCGCACCGAACGCAGCTTCGACGGTGTCGGCGGCGTGCGCATCGTCTACGACGTGTGGACGCCCTGACGGGGACCCGCGCGGTGTCGTTGTGATTGCGCACGGGTACGCCGAGCATGCCCGCCGCTATGACCACGTTGCGCAGCGGTTCGGCGAATCCGGGCTCGTCACATACGCGCTGGATCACCGCGGCCATGGCCGTTCCGGCGGCAAGCGGGTCTATCTGCGGGACATCACCGAATACACCGACGACTTCCACACGCTGGTCGGCATCGCGGCCGCCGACCACCCCGAGCGCAAGATCGTCGTGCTTGGCCACAGCATGGGCGGCGGCATCGTCTTCGCCTACGGCGTCGAGCACCCCGACGACTATGCGGCGATGGTGCTGTCCGGACCGGCGGTCGATGCCCAGGATGCGGTGTCGCCGGTGATGGTGTTCGTGGCCAAGGTGCTCGGCAAGATCGCGCCCGGTCTGCCGGTCGAGGCGCTGCCCACCGACGCGGTGTCGCGCGACCCCGACGTGGTGGCCGCCTACAACGCCGACCCGCTGGTCCACCACGGCAAGTTGCCGGCGGGCATCGCCCGCGCGCTGATCGCGGTCGGGGAGACCATGCCCCGGCGCGCGGGCGCGCTGACCGCGCCGCTGCTCGTGGTGCACGGCGAGCAGGACCAGCTGATCCCCGTCGACGGCAGCCGGCACTTGGTCGAGTGCGTCGGCGCAACAGATGTGCACCTCAAGGTCTACCCCGAGCTCTACCACGAGGTGTTCAACGAGCCCGAACGCGACGTGGTGCTCGACGACGTCGCGTCCTGGATCGAGGTTCGGCTGTGATTCGACTGTGAAGGGCGTTGTTGTTTTCGCCGTCTCGCTGGTTCTGACGCTGGCCGGCTGCTCTTCGGAGCGAGCATCCCTGGGTCGACGACGAGGTCACCTTCGTCGCCGACGGCCTGACCATCCACGGCAGCTACCGGCATCAGCAGGGCGCAGGACCGGGACCCGCGGCGGTGTTCATCTCCGAAAGCGGGCCGACCGACCGCAACGGCGACAACGCGGTCGTCGGCCCGATCGGCACCATGCGCCAACTGGCCGAACAGCTCTCCGACCACGGCATCGCCAGCCTGCGCTACGACAAGGTCGGTACCGGCAAGACCGGCCTCGGCCCGTACCAGCACCGGCCGAACGACGTCGTCAGCGCCGTCTACACCACGGGTGCCGACGCAGCCGTTCGTTTCCTCGCCGATCAGCCCGGCACCGACAAGGCTCGCATCTCGGTGTACGGCCTGGGCGAGGGCACCATCCACGCGATGACGCTTGCGGGCGACACCACGCCAGGCGCGCCGAAGATCCACTCGCTGGGCCTGTTTCAGCCGCTGAGCGGCCGCTACCTCGACATCATCACCAACCGGGTGCGCGGCGACGCGAGCACCCAGACGATGGCGATGTGGTTGGCCGCCGTCGATGAAGTCCGCACCAAGGGCACCGTGTCCGCGCAGCTGCCGGAGGGGCTGAGCGCGATCGTCAACCCGGGCAACGTGAAGGCCGTTGCCGAGGCCGACAAGATCGATCCGGTGGCATTGGCCGCTAAGGTGCCCGCGGGCACCCCGGTCTTGCTGACCTGCTCGGACAGCGACAGCCAGGCCAAGTGCGATGCCGAGCAGCCGCTGATCGACGCGCTCAAACACACCGCGCTCACGGTCGTTCAATTGCAGGGCGTCAACCATGTGCTGCACGACGACGCCAGCGACAGCATCGCCAACCTCGCCAAACCGGGGCCGCTTTCTGCGCAGGTGGTCACCGCGCTCAACGCGTTTGTCGGTAAGTAGCCATAATCTGGCGCCATGACTTACCAGCGAGCAGCGATGCGGATCCGCGCATGACTTACCAGCGAGTAGCGATGCGGATCGCGCATGACTGACGACAAGATGCTGGCGCGCATCGCCGCGCTGTTGCGCCAGGCCGAGGGCACCGACAACCAGCACGAGGCCGACGCGTTCATGGCCGCCGCGCAACGGCTGGCCACGGCGACGTCGATCGACCTCGCGGTCGCCCGCGCACATTCAGACAAGCGCACGAAAGTGCAGATGCCCGTGCAGCGCACGATCACCATCGGCAACGCAGGCACCCGCGGGCTGCGCACCTACGTGCAGTTGTTCACCGTCATCGCGCACGCCAACGACGTGAAATGCGACGTCGCGTCGAACTCGACGTTCGTCTACGCGTACGGCTTCGGCGAGGACATCGACGCCAGCCACGCGCTGTACGCCAGCCTGGTAATGCAGATGGTGCGGGCGTCGGAGGCATACATCTCATCGGGCGCGCACCGCCCGACGCCGACGATCACCGCGCGGATCAACTTCCAGCTGGCGTTCGGCGCCCGCGTCGGCAAGCGACTGTCGGAGGCCAGGGAGGAGGCGCAGCGTGAAGCCACCAGCGGCCGCGACAGCCGACCCGGTACCGCTATCGCATTGCGGGACAAGGACATCGAGCTGAAGGACTTCTATCGCGGGACGTCGCAAGCGCGCGGCACCTGGCGGGCCACCAGTGCGACGGCCGGCTACTCGTCGGCCGCCCGGCGCGCGGGCGACCGGGCCGGCCGCAGAGCCCGCCTCGGCAACAGCCCCGAGCTGGCCGGTAGCCGCTCGGCATTGGAGAAGTGACGCCGCGCGACACGCAGCGGGCAAAGGTGTACGCCGCTGAGGAATTCGTGCGGACGCTGTTCGACCGCGCGGCCGAGCACGGCAACCACGTCGTCGAATTCTTCGGTACGCAACTGACGCTGCCGCCGGAAGGGCGGTTCGCGTCGGCGCCCTCGGTACAGCGCTACGTCGAGGACGTGTTGGCCCACCCCGCCGTCCTGGCACGCTGGCCGGGCGTGGCCGCGCTGACGGTGCGGGCCCGGCGCGGGGCCACCGCGGCCCACTATGAGCGCTCCGATCACCATGGGGCGACCATTGCGGTGCCAGACCGCCACTCGACGTGGGCGTTGCGCGAGCTAGTGGTGCTGCACGAGATAGCCCACCACCTATGCGATGCCGAGCCGCCGCACGGGCCGGAGTTCGTCGCGACGTTCTGCGAACTCGCCGAAGCGGTGATGGGTCCTGAGGTCGCCCACGTACTGCGGGTCGTGTACGCCAAAGAGGGTGTGCGGTAGCGTTTGTGGTGTGCCGGAGCCGGATGCGAAGAGCGCTGGACGAGCTATTCAACCGCGTGTTGCGGACCGAGGACGACGCGCTTGCCGCGGCGCGGGAGGCGGGCGCCGCCGCAGGAATGCCTGCAATCGAAGTGTCCGCCCAGCACGGAAAGCTGTTGTTCTTGCTCGCGACGGCGATGCGCGTCACCCGCGTACTCGAGATCGGCACACTCGCGGGATACAGCACCATCCAACTGGCCCGCGGCGTCGGGCCCGCCGGCCGCGTCGTCACGCTCGAGTACGAAGCCAAGCATGCCGAGGTGGCGAGGCAGAACCTGGCGCGCGCGGGCGTTGCCGATCGCGTCGAGGTGATCGTCGGCGCCGCGCTGGACACGCTGCCGACACTGGCCGATCGCGGCGAAACGTTCGATCTGATCTTCATCGACGCCGATAAGGAGAACAACGTCGGCTACGTCGAGTGGGCGATCAAACTGGCTGCACCGGGCGCAATCATCGTGGTGGACAACATCGCTCGCATGGGCCGGGTGCTCGAACCAGCCGCCGACGATCGCCAGGCCCGGGGCGTGCGCGACATGCTGGAGATGATGGGCGCCGATCCGAGGCTGGAGGCGGCGGCCATTCAGACGGTCGGCACCAAGGGCTGGGACGGCTTCGCGGTCGCGATCGTCAAGGATCGGGTCGGCTAGCGCTTAGGGCGCGACGTCAACGCATGTGTCGTCCATTGGCTGCGAGAACCCAGCACGCCGAAAACCACAACGCGCCAGCGGCTTATGACTACACGCCGGTCGGGCACGTATTGGCTGCCGATTCTCTCACTCCTGTCGACAAACCCGCGCCGCCGCAGTGACTGTCGGCGGCTGACTCGCGCCTCGATTTACCCCATTCCGGCTGATTGACTGCGGCGATCACCTACGCTCGCCCGATGCAGCCACAATGGAGTAGGCGCGGTTTCCTCGGCGTGGCCGGGGCAGCGGGATTGGCAATAGCAGCAGGCCGTGCCGCAGCAGGCACGGCGACGGCGGCACCGAACAACGGTGGGGTCACCGTCAACCACGCCTTCGGGCAGACCGTCGTTCCCGCGCCACCCAGGCGGGTGGTCAGTGCAGGGTTCACCGGACAAGACGACCTCCTGGCGGTCGGCGTGGTACCGATCGCGACGACGGAATGGTTCGGCGACGAACCCTTCGCGGTATGGCCGTGGGCACGGTCCAAACTCGGTGCCGCGCAGCCGACGGTGCTCAGCATCTACAACGGCATCCCGGTCGACCAGATCGCCGGCCTGAAGCCGGACCTGATCATCGCGACCAACGCAGGCGTGGACGCCGATACCTATCAGCAACTGTCGGCCATCGCGCCGACCATCCCTCAATCGGGTCCCGAGCCGTGGTTCGAGCCGTGGAAAGACCAAGCGAACAGCATCGGGCAGGCCGTTTTCCAGGCGGACAAGATGCGATCCCTGATCTCCGGAGTCGACGGGCGATTCGGCGCCGTCGCCAAGAAGTACCCACAGTTCGCCGGCAAGAAGGTCTTCCTGCTCTCGGGAAGCACCTATTGGCAGAACAGCGTGATCGCGTCGATCCCCAGCTGGAAGACGGATTTCCTGACACAGATGGGATTCGTCATCCCCGAGGACATCGCGTCCTACGGACGCGGTGACGACCGGGCGTACATAGATCCCAATAATCCGACGCCGTTGGACGAGGCCGACGTGTTGATCTGGAAGACGGAGAGCGACGCCGACATCGCTGCGCTGCTGGCGATTCCGGGCATCGCCAACCTGCGGGCCATCCGCGAGAACCGGAATGTCTTCACGACGAAGGAGCAGGCCGGAGCGATAGCGTTCTCGTCGCCGTTGTCGCTACCCTTCGTCGCCGATCAGTTACCCCCACTGTTGGCGAAGGCGCTGCACTAACCGCAGACCGCGCCGCCGGCCGCCGAGCCCACCAGCTTGGTGTACTTGGCGAGCACACCGGTGGTGTAGCGCGGCGGGCGGCGGCTCGAAACCCGCTTTGCGCGCCTCGAATTCGGCGGGATCCACCAGCACGTCCAGTGTGCCCTTGGCGACGTCGAGCCGGATCCGGTCGCCGTCGCTGCAGGAACGCGATGGGTCCGGCGTCGACGGCCTCGGGCGCGATGTGCCCGACACACAGGCCGGTGGTGCCGCCGGAGAACCTGCCGTCGGTCATCAGCAGCACGTCCTTGCCGAGCCCTGCGCCCTTGATGGCGCCGGTGATCGCCAGCATCTCCCGCATCCCCGGTCCGCCCTTGGGTCCCTCGTAGCGGATCACCACCACGTCGCCCGCGGCGATGGTGCCGTCCTCCAGGGCATCGAGAGCGGCCCGCTCGCGCTCGAAAACCCTTGCGGTGCCCTCGAACACATCGGAATCGAAGCCGGCCGTCTTCACCACCGCGCCCTCGGGCGCCAACGAGCCGCCCAGGATCGTGATGCCGCCGGTCGGGTGGATCGGGTTGTCGAGCGCGCGCAGCACCTTTCCGTCCGGGTCGGGCGGGGCGATGTCCGCGAGGTTCTGGGCCATTGTCTGCCCGGTGACGGTCAGGCAATCACCGTGCAGCAGACCGGCATCCAGCAGTGTCTTCATCACGACGGGCACGCCACCGATGCGGTCGACGTCGACCATCACGTGCTGACCGAACGGCTTGACGTTGGCCAGATGGGGAACCTTGGCGCCGACCGCGGTGAAGTCCTCCAGCGTCAGCTTCACGCCTGCCTCGTGTGCGATGGCCAGCAGATGCAGCACCGCATTGGTCGAGCCGCCGAACGCCATCACCACTGCGATCGCGTTCTCGAACGCCTCCTTGGTCAGGATGTCGCGGGCGGTGATGCCGCGCCGGAGCAACTCGATGACGGCCTGCCCGCTGCGGCGGGCGAACCCGTCGCGGCGGCGGTCGGTGGCAGGCGGCGCCGCGCTCCCCGGTAGCGACATGCCCAGCGCCTCGGCCGCGCTGGCCATCGTGTTGGCGGTATACATGCCGCCGCAGGCGCCCTCGCCGGGACAGATCGCGCGCTCGATGGCATCGACATCCTCGCGCGGCATCAAGCCGCGCGAGCAGGCGCCGACGGCCTCGAACGCGTCGATGATCGTGACCTCGCGCTCGGTGCCGTCAGACAGCTTCGCTATGCCGGGCAGGATCGATCCGGCGTAGAGGAAGACGCTGGCCAGGTCCAGCCGGGCCGCGGCCATCAGCATGCCCGGCAGCGACTTGTCGCAACCGGCAAGCAGCACCGAGCCGTCAAGGCGCTCGGCCTGCATGACCGTCTCGACGCTGTCGGCGATCACCTCGCGCGACACCAGCGAGAAGTGCATGCCCTCATGGCCCATCGAGATCCCGTCGGACACCGAGATCGTCCCGAACTCCAAGGGATAGCCGCCCGCGGCGAACACGCCGTCCTTGACGGACTTGGCCAGCCGGTCCAGCGATAGGTTGCACGGAGTGATCTCGTTCCACGACGAGGCGACACCGATCTGCGGCTTGGCGAAGTCATCGTCTCCCATGCCTACCGCCCGCAGCATCCCGCGGGCGGCGGCCTTCTCCAGACCGTCGGTGACGTCGCGGCTGCGGGGCTTCATATCGGGCGAGTCTGAGGGCATCGCACAAGTATGCCTTCGGCCGTTTCACCCGGCCAAACCCATTGTTAATACCCCGGTGGGGTATCCGGTACGCTGAACCTATGACGCTCCTGGCCCGTGTGGTCGCCGCCACGGTGGCACTGGCCGCTGCGCTGGTCGCTGACCTCGTGCAGCCGCCCGGCGTCGGATGCTCACAGCGATCAACAGCACCCCGAGGCGCCCGTCATCACCGGGCAGCCGGCCGGCTACAACGCCGACGATGTCGCGTTCGCGACCAACATGATTCCGCACCACCAGCAGGCCGTTGACTTGTCGGCGATGGTTCCCGACCGCTCCGACAACGCCGAACTCATCGCACTGGCCAAGCAGATCTCCGCCGCGCAGCAGCCGGAGATCGAGATCATGAAGGTCTTCCTGGTGCAGTGGAACGAGAACCCGGACACCAACTCCGGGCAGGCCGGACACGGCAGCGCCATGGCGGGCATGGTCGATGCGGCCACCATGACCAAGTTGGAGTCGCTGAAGGGCGCGGAGTTCGACACACTGTGGCTGCAGTCGATGATCGGCCACCACCAGGGCGCGATCGAAATGGCCAACGCCGAGATCGCCAACGGCGACAATGTGGATGCCAAGACGCTGGCCAAAAACATCGTGGCCACGCAGGGAACCGAGATCGGCCAGATGAAGCAGATGCTGGGAGGCTGAAATGACTGCCGCATACGGTTATTCGCAGCAGAAAGAGAACTACGCCAAGCGGCTGCGCCGAATCGAGGGCCAGGTCCGCGGCATCGGGAAGATGATCGACGACGACAAGTACTGCATCGACATCCTGACCCAGATCAGCGCGGTCAACAGCGCGCTGCAGTCGGTGGCGCTCGGACTGCTCGAGGAGCACCTCGGCCATTGCGTCACCCAGGCCGTCGCCGAGGGTGGTGACGAGGCCGACGCCAAATTGGCCGAGGCCTCGGCCGCCATCGCGCGGCTGGTGCGCTCCTAATCCTCCAACGCTTCTTCGATGCGTTGCACCTTGGCGGAGAGCTGACCGGTGTAGCCGGGCCGGATGTCGGCCTTGAGCACCAGGCTCACCCGGGAGGACGCCGCCGCCACGACATCAACGGCCTGCTTCACCACCGCCATCACCTCGTCCCACTCGCCCTCGATATTGGTGAACATCGCGTTGGTCTCGTTCGGCAGGCCCGACGCGCGGACCACCCGAACCGCCTCTGCCACCGCGGCGCCGACGCTCCCCGCCACGTCACCACCGGATGGGCTGACGCTGAACGCCACAATCATTGCTTGCTGTACCCGGTCGGGCGGACGACGAGGATCACCCGGTCGGCCTTGTCCGGCGGTGGCTCTGTCAGCGGACCGCTGTAGCGGTCGTTGAGTTGCAGATAGAACGCGCCGGTGGGATCGGGCACGATCTCCTCAACCACGCCGCGCACTTCCAGGTAGCGGTACGGATTATCGGGATCGCTGATCGACATCGCCACGTGCGGGTTGGCTGTGACGTTGCGGTACTTCTGCCGCTTGCTGGTGTGGGTGAACCGCAGCAGCGCGCCGTCCCAGTCGAACCACATCGGATTGACCTGCGGGCTGCCGTCGGGTCTCGTCGTGGCCAGGTGCCCGTAGAGCGGGCGCTCCAACAACGTTTCGTATCCCTGCGGAATGGCGACCATCACAATCCCCTCTCGATTAGGCGGCAATCCACTACCAGCTCTCAACCGGCTCTAGCGCAGTTCCCATCCTGGGCCGATACGGTTGTGCTCCGGCTATGACTGTTGATACCCGCACGCTGCCTGCTCACACGTGGACGCCGCGCGTCACCGTGCAGCTCATGGTGCTGGCGGCCGCTGCGTTCGTCTACGTGACGGCCGAGATCGTGCCGGTGGGCGCGCTGCCGGCGATCGCAGCCGATCTTCGGGTCAGTGAGGCGTTGGTTGGCACGCTGCTGGCGAGCTACGCGCTCGTCGCCGCGCTGACCACCGTTCCGCTGGTGCGGCTCACCGCGCAATGGCCGCGCCGCACCACGCTGGTGCTGACGCTGGTATGTCTGACTGCGTCGCAACTGATTTCGGCCTTAGCGCCGAACTTCACCGTGCTGGCCGGTGGCCGGGTGCTCTGCGCGATCACCCACGGCTTGATGTGGTCGGTGATCGCGCCCATCGGGGCCCGGTTGGTGCCTGCCACACATGCCGGCCGCGCCACCACCGCGGTGTATGTCGGCACCAGCCTGGCGCTGGTCGTCGGCAACCCGCTGACGGCGGCGATGAGCGAACTGTGGGGCTGGCGGCTGGCCGTCGTGCTGGTCACGGTCGCCGCCGCAGCCGTGACGGTGGCCGCCTGGGCGACGCTCCCGCCGATGGTGGTGCCACGTGACCGGGCAAGGGCCGTCCGCCGCAGCGAGCGCCACCACCGCAACAGCCGGTTGGTCACGTTGACCGTGCTGACCCTGATCGGGGTGACCGGGCACTTCATCTCCTACACGTTCATCGTCGTGATCATCCGCGATGTCGTCGGCGTGCACGGCCCGCGGCTGGCCTGGCTGCTGGCTGCCTTCGGCATCGCCGGTCTGGTCTCGATGGGGGTGATGGCCAGGCCGCTGGACCGGCGGCCGCAAGCCTCGGTGGTGGGCTGCCTCGCGGCACTGGCGACAGCGTTCGCGGTGCTGACGTCGCTCGCGTTCGACCACGGCACCGGGCTGGTGGCCATCGTCGTTGGGGTTGCCGCGATCGTGCTGTGGGGTGCGTCGTCCACCGCGCTGCCGCCGATGCTGCAGGCATCTGCCATGCGCACCGCGCCCGACGATCCGGACGGCGCATCGGGCCTGTACATCGCCGGGTTCCAGGTCGGCATCATGGTCGGTTCGCTGTCGGGCGGGCTGCTCTACCAGCACGCCGGGCTGGCCCTGATGATCGCCGCGTCGACGGCTCTGGTGATGGTCGCCCTGACCTGCGTGACCGCAACGCGAGGGCTCTTCGAGGTTACTCAGACAACCAGCGGCACGTAACATTGCGCGCCGCGCCGCGATGAACACTGCAGCTCAGCGGCGTGCGTGGGGCAATTGCCCGCGAGCGGCCAGCACTCTCGAGGCGTTAGCTGGTGTTTCTGCTGTGCGACACTGGACGAAGTTGTGTGACTGGAGGTGAGGTATGCGGAAGCGGACGAGGGGGAGGCTGGTCACCGCGATAATCGCGGCCGGACTGGCAGGTGGACTAGCGCTGGGCAACCCATCTGCGCTGGCAGACCCCGACGGTACCGCCGCCCGCGCCGATCGATCCAGCCGCCGCCTCCGCGCCGCCGCCAGATCCCGGCGCCCCACCGCCGCCTGCTGATCCACTCGCGCCGCCCCCTGCCCCGTTGGGGTTCCCGCCGCCGCCGGATCCGGGCGCGCCGCCGCCTCCGGTCAACCCGTTCGCGCCGCCAGCCGACCCGCTGGCCGCGCCGCCGACCGTGATCCCCGACGGCACACCGGCAGGTCAGAACCCGACGCCCTACGTCGGTCCGCCGGTGTTCGCGCCGCCGACCTTCAACCCGGTCAACGGCTCGATGGTTGGCGTGGGCAAGCCGATCTACATCAACTTCGCGCGGCCGATCGCAAACCGCCCGATGGCCGAGCAGGCCATCCACATCTCGTCGATCCCGCCGGTGCCCGGCAAGTTCTATTGGACGAGCGACACCCAGGTGCGGTGGCGGCCGCTGGCTTTCTGGCCCGCCAACACCATCGTGAACATCGACGCGAGCGGCACCAAGTCGAGCTTCCACACCGGCGACGCGCTGGTGGCAACGGCCGACGACGCCACGCATCAGATGACCATTACTCGCAACGGGGCGGTTGAAAAGACCATCCCCATCTCGATGGGCATGGCCGGGGGCGGCCACCAGACCCCGAATGGCACCTACTACGTGCTCGAGAAGTTCCCCGACATCGTGATGGACTCCTCGACGTACGGCGTGCCTGTCGATTCGCCCAGGGGTACAAAGTGCATGTCCAACTCGCCGTCCGGATCGACAACAGCGGCAACTTCGTGCACAGCGCACCGTGGTCGGTCAGCGATCAGGGCAAGCGGGACGTCAGTCACGGCTGCATCAACATCAGCCCTGACAACGCGAAGTGGTTCTACGACAACTTCGGCAGCGGTGACCCGCTTGTGGTCAAGAACTCTGTCGGTACCTACACCCAGAACGACGGCGCGCAGGACTGGCAGATCTAGCCGTCTCGCGACGGTTAGTTCCAGATCCGGACCCGCCGCTGCGGGTCAAGGTAGAGCTCGTCGGCGGTGCTGACCTCGAACGCGTCGTAGAACGCATCGATATTGCGGATGACGCCGTTGCACCGGAACTCCGGCGGTGAGTGGGGGTCGATCGCCAGCCGCCGGATAGCTTCGGCGTCACGGGATTTGGTGCGCCACACCTGTGCCCAGCCGAAGAACACCCGCTGCTCGCCGGTCAACCCGTCGATAACCGGCGCGTCCGCGCCCTTCCAGCGACAGCCGGTAGGCGAGCAGGGCGATCGACAGACCGCCGAGGTCGCCGATGTTCTCCCCGATGGTGAACGCGCCGTTCACATGGTGGCCGTTGTCCAGCCCACGCGGCACGAACTCGTCGTACTGCTCGATCAACGCCTTTGTCCGGGAACCGAATTCGGCACGGTCCTGGTCGGTCCACCAGTCCACCAAATTGCCGTCGCCGTCGTACTTGGCGCCCTGGTCATCGAACCCGTGGCCGATCTCGTGCCCGATCACCGCACCGATACCGCCGTAGTTGGCGGCGTCATCGGCCTCAGCGTCGAAGAACGGCGGCTGCAGAATCGCTGCGGGAAACACGATTTCGTTCATGCCCGGGTTGTAGTAGGCGTTGACGGTCTGCGGCGTCATGAACCACTCATCACGATCGACCGGTCCGCCCAACTTCGCCAGCTCGCGGTCGTAGCCGACCTCGTAGCCGCGGCGGTAATTTCCGTACAGGTCGTCTCGCTCGATCACCAGCTTCGAGTAGTCCCGCCACTTGGCCGGATAGCCGATCTTCGGGGTGAACTTGTCCAGCTTGGCCAGCGCCTTTTCCCGGGTCTGCGGCGTCATCCACTCCAAGTCGTTGATGCTCACGCGGTAGGCCTCGCGCAGGTTGGCCACCAACTCGTCCATCCGGGCCTTGGCGTCCGGCGGGAAGTGCCGTTCGACATACAGCTTGCCGACGGCGTCGCCCATCAGGCTCTCCACCGCCGAGACGGCCCGCTTCCAGCGGTCGCGGATCTGTTCGGTGCCCGACAGCCTGGCGCCATAGAACGCGAAGTCCTCGGCCACCAAGTCGTCGGTCAGCAGTGCCGCGCGGGCATGAATCAGCCGCCAGCGCGCCCACGCCTTCCACGTTTCGAGGTCCTCCGCAGACCACGCCGCGGCAAATGCGGTGAGGTAATCGGGCTGGCGCACAACGACTTCCGCGAGGGCCTCTGGCGATGCGCCCAGCGCGGAGACCCAGCCGGCCCAGTCGAAACCGGGAGCCTCGGCAGGCAGGTCGGCCAACCTGCGCAGGTTGTAGGTCAGGTCGGCGTCGCGGCGCTTGACGACGTCCCAATGGGCGGCGGCCAACTTGGTTTCCAGCGCGACGATGCGCGCGGCCGTCTCGGTGTGATCGCCCCCGTACACGAGGGTGAACATCGCCGCGATGTGCTGCGGATAGGCGGCCAGAATCTCGGCGTGTTGTTCGTCGCGGTAGTAGGACTCGTCGGGCAGACCCAGTCCGGACTGGGTGAGGTGCACCAGGTATCGCGTTGAGTCTTTTGAGTCGGTGTCGACGTAGACACCGGTTCCGCCGCCGACACCGGTGCGCTGCAGGGCGCCCAGCGCGGCTGCCAACGTGGTGCCGTCGGCGGCACCATCGATTGTGGCGAGTTCGTCAAGCAGTGGCTGGACACCGCGCTCCGCGACGGTGCGCTCGTCCATGAAGCTCGCGTACAGGTCGCCGATGCGCTGCTGGTCGGCTTCGCACCTGATGCGGCTCGCCCGCCGCTGCGGCTCCGGTGCCTGATGTCGCGCGCCCCCGACGGCTCCGGTGATCAGGTCGCGGACCTGTTCCTCGGCACGGTCGAACAGCGTCCGGAACGCGCCGTCGGTGGCGCGGTCGGCGGGGATCTCGTAGTCGGCCAACCAGCGGCCGTTGACGTGGCCGAACAGGTCGTCTTGGGGGCGGGCATCAGGGTCGACATGGGAGAGGTCGATACCGGAACGAATAGCGTCTACCGTCACCCCCACATCCTTCCAGAAGTCGCCGGGTACCCTCCTGCCTGTGCCCGACGAGCCCACCGAAGACCGCGGAGACGACAGCGGTCCCGTCTTCACCGGCTTCGGCATCGGCTCGGCGGTGCTCGGAGTGTCGCCGTGGTGGCGATCGCGCTCGCCGTGCTGATCTGGACACAGCACCGCAGCGACGTCGACGAACTCCGGTACCGCACCCGCGTCATGCAGGCCGCCGCGGATTGGACCAGCGTGCTGATCAACATGAACAAGGACAGCGTCGACGCCAGCCTGCACCAACTGCACGAGGGTACGGTCGGTCAGCTCAACGCCGACTTCGACTCGACCGTCGAGCCGTACCGCCAGCTGGTGCAGACGCTGCAGTCCCGCACCACCGGCCAGGTCGACTCGGTGGCGGTGGAGTCGATCCACCACGCCCAACCCGGCCCCAACGGCGCGCCGCCGCCCCAGCAGCAGCCCGAGCTGTCGGCGTCAGCGTCGCGCACCGACACCGTGATGGTGGTGGCGACGTCGATCAGCGAGCACGCCGGGGGCGATAAGCCGCAGACCGTGCGCTGGACGCTTCGGCTGGACGTCTCCGACGTGGACGGCAAGCTGCTGATCTCGCGGCTGGAGCCGATCCGGTGAGAAATCGTTTGCGCGTTCTGGCCTTCGACATCCTGGCCCCGACGGTGGCCGTCGCTGCGCTGATGTTCATCGGGATCGCACTGGCCTGGTCCGCTGTGGTGGGTGTCGGTGTGCTCGATGCTGTGCCTGCTGATCGTCGAGGGCGTCGTCGTCAACTTCGCGCTCGCGCGCCGCGACTCGGTCACCGTCGGCACCGACGACGACGGCCCAGGGCTGCGGCTGGCTGTCGTCGCCGTGGCGACCGCCGCGGTAGTGGCCGCGGTGGTCGTCGGCTACATCCGCTGGACGCTGCCCGACCGTGCATTGCGCAGCGCCAGCGCCGAGGTGGTCGGCATCGCCAGCAGCATCTCCGAGGCCTCCGCGACATTCGCGCCGCAGAGTCCCACCGCGTCGATCGACCGGGCCACCGCGATGATGTCACCCAAGAGCGCCGAGGCCTTCAAGAACGATTTCGCCAATGTGGCAAAGGATTTGACGAGCAAAAACATCTCGGCTCAGGCCAGCACGGTTTCTGCGGGCGTCGAGGCGATCGGGCCGGACGCCGCCAGCGTCGCGGTGATCCTGCGCGCAACGCAGAGCACACCGGGTAAACCCTCCGAAACTGCGGTGCTCGCATTGCGGGTCGCGCTGTCCAAGGACGACGGGCGCTGGCTGGTCGACGACGTGTCGCCGATTCACTCCCGGTAGCAGAGAGTTTGCGTGCGCGCGTACGTCATTCGCGTCACGTCCGCGCGCACGTCCGCGCGTACTGTCTCTGCCTACTGGCTCGGACGCTGATTCCGCATCTTGGCGAACCGGTCGGACAACCGGCGCATCCGGACCATCAGAGACGCCGAGGGGCTGGACTCCGCGCTGAGGTAGGCCGCGAATTCCTTGCTCGAAACCCCGATGCGGGACGCGAACTCGTCCGGGCCAAGGCCCGAACGTTCCAGCAGCACCTGCACATGGCGGCTCACCTCGGCGCGTTCGTTGGCCTCGAGGTGCTCGCGGGTGCGGGTGAGCACCTCCGAGAGCGCCTTGGAAACCCCGTATGGCCGCGCTGTTTCCAGCACTTCCTCGACCTGCCGGGCGGTCCTGCCGTACGGATCGCGTTTGATCGCGACGACGATGCGCTGCCAGACCGTCAGGTCGTCCAGCTCCAACGCCGCCCGGATCGCGGAGGTCGGCCAGAACTCCACCGGCCTGTCGTCGATCGGCGACTTGCGAGCCGGCGTCGGCGTCGCGGGTCGTTGGGCTCCGGAGACAGCGTCGCGGTGCGTGTCCCGAGTCTCGGGGGCCAACGTCACCTCGCCTCCTCCAGCATCGCTACCGCCACCGACAGGCAGCGCTCCCTGACCTTTGCCCAATCAGCCTCCGCCTCGGGGCCCGACATCCTCGTGTCGTGCTCGTCGGACGGCTGCGGATCGGCCAGGCGGCGTACCAATTGGGTGGCGACCCATTGCTTCCTTGAGCGGTCTCCACAGTAATACCGGTCCATCGCCGCCAGCACTACCGCAGCAGTGTGAGTTTCCATGGAGTCGACCAATTCGGCAAACTCTGCGAAATCCTTGGTGGTGTTTCGGCACATGACCAGGTAACTCTTCAGCCGCAGCGTTTCTGCGCCGGTCGGGATCTGCAGCCGGTCACCCGTCGGCAGCTGCACATTGGTGGTCTCCATCGGGCTGAGCCGCTCCACCGGTGCGCGATCCGCGTCGGCCTCGATTTCCAGCGCGTCCAGTGCGACCGAGAGCCGGCCCCGCCACATGGTCACCGGGTGCACTCCAGGCAGGCAGGGCGGGCCGGCCTTACCGGCCCGGTTCGATGAGCCGTTCGATGCGCCGTTGCGGTGCACACGAGCGTTGGGGTGGCCGTTCACCAGGGCCGGCACCGGCTCGTCAGGCCGCAGACAGCCGCTCAGCGCCAGTGGATCGGCAACGGTAATCGTATCGGGGGCAAGGCTTTTCAGCCGGGCCGCGGACTTGACGACGATACGCAGATCGGAGCCCGATGGCCCAAGTGAGGAGATGTCGTCGGGGATGATGACAAGGTCGGGAAGCTCGACCTTGGGCAGCGGCTTCTCGAAGTCCACCGACGGCAGGATGCGGGCCAGCCAGCGCTGGCAGCCACCAGTTCCATTCGTCGAACATCGCCATCAGCGCGGGCACCAGCACCAGCCGCACCACGGTGGCGTCGACCGCAATCGCGACCGCGCACGCGACACCCAACTGGGCGACCAACGGCATGCCCGCGAAGGCGAAGCCGATGAACACCGCGATCATGATCAGCGCGGCGCTGGTGATCGTGCGGGCGCTGGTGCTCACCCCGTAGGCGACGGCGTCGCGGGTGTTCCTGGTCTGCAGGAACCGCTCCCTGATGCGGGTCAGCAGGAAGATCTCGTAGTCCATCGACAGGCCGAACGTCATCGCCAGCACCAGCGGCGGGATGGTGCTGTCCAGCGACGAGATCGGCTTGAAGCCAAGGTCTTGGAGCCAGCCCCACTGGAAGACGACGACGAGGCTGCCGTAGGCGGCGCCCACCGACAGCACCGTCATCAGCACGCCCTTGAACGCCAGGAATACCGACCGGATCGCGATGAGCAGCATCACGAACGCGATCAGCGCGACGAATCCGAACACCAAAGGCTGCGTCGCTGACACCCGGTCGTCGAAGTCCTTGATCAGCGCCGTCGGCCCACCCACGTCGATGCGCGCGTTGACCCCCGGCA
Source organism: uncultured Actinomycetota bacterium (assembly GCA_963733605.1). GTDB lineage: Bacteria > Actinomycetota > Actinomycetes > Mycobacteriales > Mycobacteriaceae > Mycobacterium. The sequence goes on along the minus strand of CAVTDY010000022.1, from coordinate 142,499 downwards.
CCTTCGGCAGTTGGTCACGCATCCAGTCGACGGTGTTGCGGGCGCCCATGTCTTCCGGATCGACCGACAGCACGGCCGACAGCAGCGCGCGGCGATCGACGCCGGCGATCACCGGCGGCGATACAGATACGACGTGGGGGCCCTGCGTCATCTTCTGGCGCAGCGCGTCCAGCACCGGCGCCTTCGCGGGTGAGGCGGCGGCGTTGCCTGCCGGGAAGGTCACCAGCACGCGAATCGGGCCGAGCGCGCCAGGGCCGAGCGCCTGGGCGGCCGCGTTGACGCCGCCGCGGATCTCGTGAGTGGGATCGAACTGGCGTTGCATGCTGTTGCCGAGCACCATCGAGAACGCGGGAGCGGCCAGCGTCAACAGCAGCATCGCGGCGGCCAGCGCCGACAGCCATGGGCGTCGCATCACCCAGCCCGTCCAGCGGCTCCAGAACCGGGACTGCGTGGTTTCGGCCCGGCGCGACCAGTGCAGGTACGACGACCGCTTGGCCGCCGCCCGGCCGAACGTCGCCAGCACCGCGGGCGTCAGCGTTGTCGACGTCAGCACCGCCAGCGCGACGGCAAGGATCGCGCCGGTCGCCATCGACCGCAGCACCGGGGTGTTGATGAGATAGATGCCCGTGACCGACGCGATCACGGTCAGGCCGGACAGCAGCACCGCAAGACCGGAGGTGGCCATCGCCGCGTCCGCGGCCTGCTGGGGATCGCGGCCTGCGCGCAGTTCCTCCCGGAACCGCATAAGAATAAATAGCGAATAGTCGATGGCCAGCGCGATACCGAACATCGACACCGTCGACGTGACGAACACCGACATCGTCGTGAACATCGACAGCAGATAGACCAGTCCCATGGTCACGACGACCGTGCAGACCCCGAGCACCAACGGCATCGCGGCCGCAGCCAGCGACCCGAATACCGCGAGCAAAACAATCAGGACGATCGGAAGGTTCCACTGCTCGGCCTGGGCGATGTCGTGCTTGGTGGCCAAGGTCGCGGCGGCGCCCAGCGCGCCCTGGCCGATGACGTAGAGCTTGACCCTGCCGTTCGCGAACTGGCCCGGCTGGTCGCCGGTGATCCCGACCTTCTGCCTCAGCCGCTTGGCAACGTCGACCGCGCCGGAGTTGTTGAAGTCCAGCCGCAGGGTGACCACGTAGGGGCGGTCCGGCTGAGGCGGCGGCTGCTGCGGATTCGGCACCACCTTGACGCTCGGCACCTCGGCGGCGATGCGGTCGAGCTGAGTGACCGCGGCGTTCATGTCGTCGAAGGAAGCGTCCGCGCGCGGGGCCGCGACCAGGGCCAACGGCGACGCACCCTGGTCGGGGAAGTGCTGCTCGAGCTCACGCTGCACGTGCAGCGACTGGGAACCCTCGACTTCGAAGCCGCCGCCGGTGAGGTTGCCGGACTGGTGCATCGCCAGATAGATCGAGGGAACCAGGAGAAGCAGCCACGTTGCGAACACCGCCCAGCGATATCTGCGCAGGTTGCCGCTCAAGCGCATCATGAACTGCTGGATAGCGAACTCCCCGCTTTCTGCCCGGCGTTGGCTAGCTGAGCATACTTCAGCGTCGGATGAGGTGACGGGCCCTCAGCAACGCCTTAAGCAGCTCTAATCCCATCTCGTGGATTCCCGGCTAAGTGTTACGTGTTGCTGCGGGCTTCCTGGTGTTCGCCTGCGTGTTCATTCGCTGGATTGGCAGCGGCACCACCGCAGATGGCACTATGTCGGTGGCCGGTTCGGCCGGGCTGATCGTCGGGGGACGCGTCACCGCCGATCGCGAGGCGGTTGCGGGGCGCCTGGACGTTCGCAAACCGTAAGGAACCGTAAGGAGTTGTCCATGAACACCACCACCAGGGCGCTACGCCGCGGCCTCTACGCGGTGTTGGCTGCCGTGGCAGTCGGTGGCGTCGGCGTGGCTGCGCTGATGGGCAACCCTGCTCCGGCGGCAACCGCCGCCACGGATCCCTGCGCCGCCAGCGAGCTGGCCAGGACCATCGCCTCGGTGGCCATGTCGACGGGCAACTACCTCGATTCGCATCCCGAAACCAACCAGGCGTTGACGACGATCTCGCAGCAGCAGGCCGGGCCGCAGTCGCTTGGCGCGGTGAAGAGCTACTTCGACGCCAACCCACAGGTCGCCAAGGACATGCAGCAGCTGCAGCAGCCGCTGGTCAGCATGTGCACCCGATGCAAGCTGCCGATCAGCCTTCCTCAGTTGATGGGCCTGATGCAGGCGGTGCAGCAGCCGGGCGGCGCTCTGCCGGGCGGTTTGACCGGAGCGCTGCAGACCGCGCAGACCATGGGTGCTCCCGGCGCGGCGATACCCGCTTTGCCCTCGCCTGCGTCGGTCGTCACGCAGGGCGTTGGTCCGCTTCCCGGGCCCGCGGCAACCACCGCCCGCTAGTACCCGGCGCCCGGCGCAGCGGTGCAGATGAGGCCGCTGAGCTGCGGCTTCAGACTTTCTCACGATTGGTTAACCGCAAGGCAAGAAAGTCGGCACCCTTTCTGCTTAGCTTTCAAATTGTCGGGACCGCTAATGGTTACGGCCTCTCCACTTCGGATGAAGGAGCCCAGTCCATGTTGCTCTCGGCCCGGATCGCGCGGCGTGCGGTAGCTGGCGCGGTCGGCACCGGTGCGATCGCCGGTGCGATGTTGTTTGGTGTGCTGCCCTCGGCAACGGCCGAGACCCAGCGCCCTGACCCCGCCGAACTGCACCGCCGCCGACCTGGCCGGTGTGTCATCGGGAGTCTCGGCGTCGACGTCGGCGTACCTCTTCTCGCACCCGGACGTGAACTGGTTCTTCACCAGCCTCGAGGGTCTGCCGCGCGACCAGATGCGCAGCAAGGTGCAGACCTACCTGGACCAGAACCCGGCAACGAAGGCTGACCTGACCGGGATTCGCCAGCCGTTGGTCGATCTGAAGAACCGCTGCGGTAGCGCACCGGTGCCTTCCACTACGTAGCCCGCGTGCGGGCTGCCGAACCGCCCGCGCAGGAGAGCGCGAGCCGCACGGTGCTGATGGTCGACGACGACCCGGACGTCAGAACTTCTGTCGCCCGCGGACTGCGGCATTCGGGGTTCGACGTTCGCGTCGCGGCGACCGGTAAAGAAGCGCTGCGGCTGCTGTCCAACGAATCGCATGACGCGTTGGTGCTGGATGTCCAGATGCCGGAACTCGACGGCGTCGCCGTGGTGACGGCGCTGCGGGCACTGGGCAACGACATCCCGATTTGCGTGCTGTCCGCGCGCGACACCGTCAACGACCGGATCGCGGGGCTGGAGGCCGGCGCCGACGATTACCTCACCAAGCCCTTCGATCTGGGCGAGTTGGTGGCGCGGCTGCACGCGCTGCTGCGGCGTGCGAGCCATTCGGATCGACAGTCCGACACGATGACGGTCGGGCCGTTGACCATCGACACCGCCCGCCGGCTGGTGTTCGTCGCCGGCGAACGTGTCGAGCTGACCAAGCGGGAGTTCGATCTGCTGGCGGTGCTGGCCGAGAACGCCGGCGTGGTGTTGTCACGGCAGCGGCTGCTCGAACTGGTATGGGGCTACGACTTCGACGTCGACACCAACGTCGCCGACGTGTTCATCTCCTACCTGCGGCGCAAGCTCGAACGCGACGGCCTGCCGCGGGTGATCCATACGGTTCGCGGGATCGGGTACGTGTTGCGGGACGAGCCGTAGAGTGCGCTTGCCGCGATTCCTGCGGTCCGCCTCGTTGCGCACCAGGGTGGCGATCGCCTCGGCCGCCGCCGCGGCCGCGGTCGTCGCCGTGTTCACGATCCTCACCTCGGTCGTGCTCGCGAACAACGATGCCGAGCAACTGGATCGCCGACTCGGACTCGATCATCGACGCCAGCATGTATCCCGAACCAGTTGGACGATCCGCACCGCGGCGTGCTCACCACCGGGCGGTCGGCGTCCACCGGGCAGGTGATGTTCCAGCGCGGCTTCCAGTTGCCGCCGCTGCCGCTGGGTACCGCGACCGTCCAAGTCAACGGCGTCGACTACCGCGTCCGCACCATCACGGTCGACCAGCAGGGCGGCGTGCGGATGTCGGTCGGTATCCGGGCGGACAGCATCCTGTTGAACAGCGCCAGGATTCCGCTGTACACGGCTGTCGGCGTGGTGACCGTGTTGATCGCCGGCGGGCTCGGCTGGCTGCTGGCCGGCCCCGCCATCCGCCCCCTGCGCAGACTGACCGAGCACACCAAACGGCTCGGCAAGGACACCGAGCGGATGCCCGAAGTGCGCGGCGTCCGCGAGGCCGAGGACCTGTCCGAGGCGATGACCGCGATGCTGAGCCGGCTCGCCGCCGCCCAGCAGGCCACCACCAACTCGCTTGCAGGCCGCGCAGGATTTCGCCGCCAACGCCGCGCACGAATTGCGCACCCCGCTGACGGCGATGCGCGCCGACCTCGACACCCTGCGGATCCACGACCTGCCCGCCGAGGAGAGAGCCGAAGTGGTGCAGGACCTTTCGCGCGCACAGCGCCGCGTGGAGGCCATCATCACCGCGCTCGGCCAGCTCGCGTCGGGCCAATTGGCGCAGGCCGAGGACCGCGAGCTCATCGACGTTACCGACATGCTCGACCGGGTGGCGCGGGAGAACATGCGCACCGGCGGCGGCGTCGAGATCGTGGTCGAGGCCGCCGACGATCTCGGGGTCATCTGGGGTTGGCCGGGCGGGCTGCGGCTCGCGGTCGACAACCTGGTGCGCAACGCGGTGACGCACGCGCAGGCGACGCGGGTCGTGTTGGCGGCGCGTCGGCATGACCAGACGATGACGATCGTTGTCGACGACAACGGCCGCGGCCTGCCGAAGGACGAGCATCAAACGGTGCTCGGCCGATTCTCCCGGGGCAGCAACGCGGCTCCGGGCGGCTCCGGTCTTGGTCTGGCGCTGGTGGCGCAGCAGGCGGAGTTGCACGGCGGGGGCATCGAATTGTCCAACGGTCCGTTGGGCGGGTTGCGCGCGACGTTGACGATCTCGACTTCGCCTGAGCCGCCGACGAATTCAGATTAGTGGTCAGCCGCGCGGGAAGAGCGCGGCCGCGGCGCGCCAGCCCACCAGCAGCACTGCCGTCGACACCGATGCCACCACCACAAAGCTCGGCGAAACACCGGCAGAGCTCACCTTGCGCAACGCCATTCCCACCACGACCGTGCATACCCACACGGCCACCCCGGTCGGGGATGACCGTGAACGGACGGCGCCACCCGCGGATCAGCAACCAGCCGACGCCGGTGCCGGCCAGAAACGGCCAGGCGGTCCGGGCGATCCCGGCCACCGTCAACCCCTCGGCGTGACTTCGGCGCCCGATCACACAGAACACGACCACGCAGACGACGTCGGCGAACAGGGCGATCGTCGCCCGCCGGACGCGCCGGCGGCGGTTATCGACCGGCATAGCTCATCACATCCAAAACCAGTGGGCCGACGCCGGATTCATCGCGCTTGGTGAAGCCGGGCTGCATCGGCGCAGGCTTGCCCGCTTCGACGACGGCTTCGGCGTCCATTGAGGCGATGCGTCCGTCGAGTGTGAACGACGACAGCACGAACGGCAGCCCGTTGGACCGCAGCGGATCGGGGCCGGTCATGAGCTGGAAATGTAGGTGTGGGCCGTCGGAATTACCGGAGTTTCCCAGCGACGCGATCACCTGCCCGGAATCCATCCGGTCACCCACGCGGACTTTGCTGCTGCCGGTCTTCAGATGCGCGTAGAGCGCGTAGTTGCCGTCGCCGAGGTCCTCGACGATGTGATTGCCGGTGTATTGATCCAGCGGCAGACCGCTGGGGTTCGTTCCGGGAACCTGCTCGGGTAGTCCGTCCACCACCGCGACGACGCGACCGTCGCCGACGGCATGGATGTCGGCCCCGAAACCGGGATAGCTTTCCGGTTTGGTCTTGTCGCCGCTGAACATCCGGCCGTCGGCAAGCAGCTGCACATAGTCGATGGCGAACCGTTCGGCGACCCAGAGCTGGCCATTGAGGGGATTCAGCGCCATCCGGTGCGGCGTCATGTCGCAACAACTGTTGGCGTCCATCCAGTTCGGGCCGACGAGCGGCGGTGCGATGACCGGCGGCCTGCGGGTCTGGACGGTGACGGGCGCAACGGTCTCGGTCATCGTGGCGGGAAACAGCGGGGGCTGCGGCTGCGGTATCGAGACCCCGATCGCGTGCACCAGATCCGTTGGCACTGCGGCGCCGGCGTCCAGCACGACGTCAAGCCACATCGCCGCGGCTTGGGCGGGCCCGAGTTTCGTGGTGGGAGTGGGGTTTCCGATGACGCCGCGTCCAGTGGGCGAGCTGGTCACCGGCCAGGTTCAACAGCGTTCGGTCCGACGGCGCGCACCGCAAGCGATGTCAGGGTCAGCTCTTGGCTGAGCACGTTGGTCAGCAGCAGTTCGTAGGCCAGGTGGACCTTGCCGTCGGTGGCAGGCACGGGGATCGGCGCGCGCGATCGACACTGGCCAACAGCGGAGTCACCACCGTGGGTCCTTGTCCGGGGCCGCCGACGGCGGTGGTCGAAGTTTTTGGCGCCGATGGGCGTTTCGGTCGGCGCCGTGCACGCTACGGTCAACGCGATGATCCCCACGAGCACAGCGAAAGTCCTCCAACGGCGGCGCATGGTTCTCCTAGCCTCGCTCGGGTTTGGGTTCATGCCGCGCCTGGTCGGGGCTGAACTGTGGCGGCTCCTCGACGTCACCGTCGCGGTGGCGTCGGGGTCGATGTCCTTCTCGGTGCGGAACATGAAGAAGAACACCACCCAGCCGATCGCCGAGATGAAGATCCAGCTGACCAACCGGTAGATGAGCATCGCGGAGATGGCGGAGGCCAGTGTCATGCCGCGACACGAGGCCGGGCACCAGCACGGCCTCGACCACCAGCAGCCCGCCGGGCATCAGCGGGATCGACCCGACCGCGCGCGCCGCCGCGTATGCCACCGTCAGCCCGGCCAGTGACGGCTGCCCGCCGGCGGCGTAGGCAGGCGAACAGCCAGACATGCCACGTCGGCGATCCAGTTGAACAGCGACCAGCCGAACGCCTCGCCGAGTTCGCGGCGGGACAGGCTGACCGACTCCAGCTGGGTCAGCGTCTCGCGCCACTTGTGCAGGCCGGTGTCGGCGGGCTTGCCGCGCATCGAGTTGAACCACGACAGCACCCGCACCCCGATGCCGTCGATGAGTTCGGGGCGGGTCGCCACCGCCTGCGCCAGCAAGACCAGCGCGATGAAGCCGCCGAGCGAAAAGATAAGCGACAGTGGGTTTTTGCTCGCGCCGAGCATGAACGCGCCGCCCAGACCGAGCAGCGCCAGGCCGACCACCTGCAGCGCACCCGACATCACCAGCTGCCAGGACGCGACCACCGGCGACGCGCCCCAGATGCGCTGTTGCCGATAGATGAACGTCGCCGAAGCACCGGGCCGCCCGGCATCGTCGTCGACAGCGCGTTGCCCGCGTAGAACGCCGCCTCCGAACGCCACTGCTTGACGTGACCGCCGGCCGACCTCAGCAGCGTGCGCTGAATCTGCGCGAAGCTGTGCATCGACGACATCGCAGCGACGACCGCCGCCAGCACCCACCACCAGTTCGCCGAGTAGAGGCTCCGCCAGGCCTTGGCCAGCTGATCCCACACCAGCACGACTTCGACCGCGAGCACGATGACCGCGATGCCGATGATCACCCAGCGCAGCCACCAGTACTTGCCCCTGGCGGGCCGCTCCTGGCTGCGAGCGTCGCTCGCCGGGGCGTCGTGGGACACGACGCTAAGGGTAGCCGCGCAGTCGCGCAGATATTGCCGCTCGCTGCGGGCGCGCCGAGGGCGGATTCGACGAGCTTGCGCAGCACGCGCTGCGGCCGTGCCGTTACGCTACCGGCATGCCAGCGGGCCCTTCGATCGATTCCGCCGCCGACGAGTCGGTTACCCCGCTGGTCCGCAAGACCGCGGCATGGGCGTGGCGGCTGCTGGTGATCTTCGCAGCGATCGTCGCGCTGCTGTGGGTGGTGATGCAGCTCGAAGCTGATCGTGGTTCCCGTGGCGCTTGCGACGATGCTCGCTGCGCTGCTGCTGCCGGTCGTCGACTTCCTGGACCGGCGCGGAGCACCCCGGGGCGGCGCGGTGGCGCTGGTGCTGCTCGGCGGCTTCGCCGTCGTCGGCGGGATTCTGACGTTCGTCGTCAGCCAGTTCATCCAGGGCGCACCGGCGCTGGTCGACCAGGTCACCACCAGCATGAACGGCGTCAGGGACTGGCTGACCACGGTCCGCTGCACATTCAACAACGAACAGATCGACCAGTTCCGCAAGTCGGCCATCGAGGCGCTGCAGAACAACCAGGCGAAGTTGACCAGCGGGGCGCTGTCGACGGCAGGCACCATCGACCGAGATCGTCACCGGCGCACTGCTGGTGTTCTTCACGCTGATCTTCGTGCTGCACGGCGGACGCAACATCTTCGCGTTCGTCACCAAGATCTTCCCGGACGCGCGTCCGTGACCGGGTGCGCGACGCCGGCCGGGCCGGCTTCCACTCGCTGATCGGCTATGTCCGCGCGACGTTCCTGGTCGCGCTCGTCGACGCCGTCGGCATCGGCACCGGCCTGGCGATCATGGGCATTCCGCTGGCGCTGCCGCTGGCGTCGCTGGTGTTCCTCGGTGCGTTCATCCCGCTCGTCGGCGCGGTGATCGCCGGCGGCCTCGCGGTGATCGTGGCGCTGATCGCCAAGGGCTGGATCTTCGCGCTGATCACCTTCGGCCTGATCATCGCCGTGCAGCAGCTGGAGGCGCACGTCTTGCAGCCGCTGGTGATGGGCCGCGCGGTGTCGATCCACCCGTTGGCGGTCGTGCTGGCGATCGCGGCGGGCGGCGTGCTGGCGGGCATCGCGGGCGCGCTGCTGGCCGTGCCGACGTCGCGGTCCTCAACAGTGCGGCGCGCGTGCTTTCGCCAGAGACCCCGCGGCCGAGGAGGCCAGCCCTCGAGGCCGAAGTCGGCCCGATCGTCAAGGCCGAGGCCGACGACGACGCTCGGGCCGGCGAAGGATTTAGAGCCGACCCTCGCGCCGCAGCAGATCCTGCGCGCTGACCCCACCGCCGCGGCGCTTGGGCTCGTTCGTCTTCGTGGGTGTCGAGCTTCTCGGTGGCATCCGGTTCCGGGCTTTCGCGCGTCGGGATCGCCGTCGTCGGCTCGTTGTCCGGTGCGGGCGAGGCTGCCGCGGCCTGGGCCCGGGCATCGCTCGGGTGGCCTCCGTCGACGGCCGCTGAGGTGCGGGCTGGCCGCCCGCGGGTGCGCCGCCGCGCAATTCGCCCAGCCACGACTCGATTTCACGCTCCTCGCGCGGTGCCGCAGCAGGCGGTGCCGCGCGCGGTGGCGGCGAGGCCGTTGGGTCCGCGGGGTGGCCCCGGTCGCACTGCTCACCGCGTTACGGACAGCGTTTTCGGCTATCGACAGCCGCGTGGTCTGCGGCTCGTCGGAGCTGCGGGCGCGGGGTGGGGATCCGCGTGGTGCCCGCCCCGGACGGGGCGTTGGCCCGCGGCGGGGTCGCGATCCGCGTGGTCGCACTCGGCCGCGACGGACCCTCGGCGCCCGGGTGGGTCGGGTCGTGTGGCGGCCTCGGCCGCGGGGCCGGTCCGCCGGCACCGACGAGCGCCTCGGCAGGCTCGCGCACGGCGGGCCTCTTGCGCTCGTCGGGCAGCTCGGTCTCGCCGAGCCCGAGCTTCTCCTGAATCGCGCTTCATCCAGCGCGGCGCCCACCAGCAGTCGTCGCCGAGCATCTTCATGATGGCGGGCACGAGGAACATCCGGACCACGGTGGCGTCCAGCAGCAGCGCGATGAGCAGGCCGAACGCCAGGTACTTCATCATCACCAGGTCCGAGAACACGAACGCGCCGGCGACCACCGCCAGGACCAACGCGGCCCCGGTGATCAGCCGACCCGTGGTGGCGGTGCCGATCCGAATCGCCTCGGCGGTGGACATGCCGCGCTCACGCGCCTCCACCATCCGCGACACCAGGAACACCTCGTAGTCGGTGGACAGGCCCCAGATCACCGCGATGATCAGGCCGATCATCGGTGCCATCAGCGGCTGCGGCGTGTAGTTCATCAGCCCTGAGCCGTGTCCGTCGATGAACATCCAGGTCAGCACGCCCATCGTCGAGCCGAGCGTGAGCGCGCTCATCACCGTGGCCTTGATCGGCAGCACCACCGAGCCGAACGCCAGGAACATCAGCACCGTGGTCGTGGCGATCAGCAGCACCGCCATCAACGGCAGCTTGTCGAACAGGGTGTGAATGCCGTCCTGCGCCAGCGCGGGCGTGCCACCCACCGACACGGTCAGCCCGCGCGGCGGCGGTATCGCCCGCAACTCCGCGATCTTCTTGGTGGCGTCGGTGGGGTTCGTCAGGCCGTTCTGGAGCACCCGCACCGCCGGATCCTTCGTCGCCCCGTCGAGGTAGGGCCGTTCCTGCCACATCTTGGCCGGGTCGTTGTTCGGGTCGATGAAGCCGGACACGGACATCGCCTTGCTGCGGACCTCGGCGATCTGCTGGTCGGTCACCGGCTGTCCGTTGGTGCTCTCGATCACCAGCGTCAGCGGATCGGTGCGGAAGCCGGGGAAGACCGTGTCGAACTCCTGCTGCGCCTCTCGCACCGGGTTGTCCGGCGGCAGGTACTTCTCGCTGATTCCGCCGAGCGCGAGGTTTCCCAGCGGGATGATCAGCGCGATCATGACGATGACGATGGGCACGGCGAACGCGGCGGGCCGTTTCATCACGCGGTTGACCAGCTTGCCCCAGAAGCCCTTCTCGACCTCTGCTCGGGTCTTGGTTTTCTGCGTCTTGTCGGCCAGGAAGTTCAGCCACCAGTTCGTCGGCTTCCAGTCACGCAGGAACGGCACCCGCAGCAAGGTGCGCACGCCGAGGGCATCGACGTTCGGCCCGAGGATCCCCAGCACGGCGGCCAGCACGGTGATCGACAGGATCGCCGCGAGCATGACCGAGGCGATGATCGCGTAGGTGATCGACTTCAGGAAGTCCAGTGGGATCAGCAGCAGCGGCACCGACGACGCGACGAGGATCACGGCGGAGAACATGACGGTGCGACCGGAGGTCATCACGGTTCGCCGGACGGCGGCCTCGGTGTCGTAACCCTCGGCGATCTCCTCCCGGAACCGGCTCACGATGAACAGGCCGTAGTCGACCGCTATGCCCAGTCCCATCAGGGTCACCACGGGTTGGGCGAAGAAGTTCACCGGGGTGAACTCGGCGACCAGCCGCATGATGCCCAGCGCGCCCAGGATGGACAGGCCGCCGATGATCGCCGGGAGGCTGGCGGCGATCACGCCGCCGAACACGAAGAACAGCACGACCGCGACCAGCGGGATGGCCGCCACCTCGGCGCGCTTCTGGTCGTCGCCGATCGTGCCCGTCAACTCGGCGGCGAGCGGCTCCAGGCCGGCGACCTTGACGTCCACGCCGGGAATGTCGAAGTCACCCTGGACGGCTTTGTAGTTGTTCAGGATCGTGTCGTCGTCGTTGCCCTTGAGCTGGATCGACATGAACGCGTGCTGCTTGCTGGCATCGGCCATGTTCTTGAGCACGTCCGGGCTCTTGAAGTAGCCGATCGACCGGAGGATCTGGTCGGGGTGGTCCTTTTCCACCTGGGCGAGGTTGTCCAGGATCTTCTGCTTGAACTCGGGGTCGTCGACGGTCTTGCCCTCGGGGGCGGTGTAAGATCGCGACGATGTGGCCGGACGTGTCGCGGCCGTACACCGTGTCGGCGGTCACGGACGCATGCGACCGACTGGCTGCCCTCGTCGTAGAAGCCGCTCTGGGTGACGTGCTGGCCCAGGCTGATGCCGAACGCTCCGCCGCCAAGGCACAGTGCGACCATGACACCGATCACTATGTATCGGTATCGGTACACCGTTCGACCCCACCAGGCGAACACGTAAACTCCTTACACTCACAAAGTATCTCAGGCGACCCCGCGCATTTCAGTTATTGAACACGCGAGGTCAATAGCGAGGTCAGCGGCCGGAATGGCTGCAGCCAAGCCCCCTGCTCGGGCAGCGAATCAAGGCCGATTCGCGGTAGCGGCTCCCGGAACACACCAGGAATGTCTTCGAGGTCGACGAACTCTAAGGTATCCGACGCTAACGCCCAACTGGCATGTTCGCGAAATCCAAGCACCCGGACGCCGACGCCCTCCCGGGCGATCTCCTCCAGCGGCTGCTTGAACGCCTGCCCGTCGGCGGAAGCCACCAGCACGCTGGCCAGCCCCTCGCCGCGTCGAAGCGCGATGTGATCGAGCATGTCGCTGTCGACGTCGCTGTCTTCGTCGATCTTCGGTTTGGCGAAGACCGCGAAGCCCACGTTACGCAATGCCTCCACCCATGGTCGGACCACGTCGGCGCTACCCGGGGCGATGTTGGTGAAGACGGTGGCCTCGGGCTCCAGCGCGATGTCGGGGCGCTCGGCGGCGAGCTCGGCCGTGCGGGCCAGCAGCCAGCGGCCCAGCGCGTCGAATCGGGGCCGGTGTGCGGCGGTGGGCCTGCCGCCGAGGATCGAGCCAAGGCCCATGTCCAGGTTCGGCGCGTCCCACACCAGCAGCACCTTCGCCGTTGCCTCGGCGGGCGCCAGCGTCGGCGGGACTACATCTTGGCTATCTGCCGGATGTCTTCGGTGAGGCTCATGGTCGTTTCTCCCAGAGCAGTTCGGTCACGGCGCTGCCCGCATGGTGGGCTTTACCTTCGTACTTCGTGACGGGCCGCTGCACCGAGATCGGCAGCGGGTCCGATGCGGTGACGCGGCGCAGCCGCGGTTCGGCGTCGCCTACCTCGGCGATTTGTTCGGCGTAACCGGCGTGGTCGGTGGCGGCGTGCAGCACACCGCCGTGGCGCAGCCGGTCGGCGATCAGCGCGACGGTCGCCGGTTGCAGTAGCCGGCGTTTGTGGTGTCGGGCCTTGGGCCACGGGTCGGGGAAGAACACCCGCACCCCGGTCAGCGAGTCCGTGCCGAACATGTGCTCGAGCACGTCGACCGCGTCGCCGCGGACCAGCCGGATGTTGGTGAGGCCGTCGCGGTCGATGGCACTGAGCAGCTGGGCCAGCCCGCGCCGGTACACCTCGACGGCGACCACGTCCAGGTCCGGCTCGGCCTGCGCCATCGCCACCGTCGACGTGCCGGCCCCGCAGCCGATCTCCAGCACCACCGGCGCCGACCGGCCGAACCAGGACTCGGTGTCCAGCCGCGGCGCGGGTCCGTCGGCGTCGCGCGCGTGCATGCCCAGTTCCGGCCACAGCCGTTCCCACGTGTGTCTGTTGCGCCCCCGGAAAGCGTCGAGCGCCGGGTGCGGAAGCTGGTGACCCGGGGATGCAGATGCCGGGCTGCGCACGGCGACATCCGGAGCGGAGCCGGGCGGGCTCGGAGCCGGGCGGCCGGCGACATCCGGCCTCGGCGTTTGCATTCGTCCATGGTCGCTCATCAAGGCTTGAGTACCCGCATCGTGGTACAGATTGATACCCAACAGTTGCCTTCGGCTGGTACTGGACAACCGCTCGCGATGTGCCCGCGGAGATGCCAACATTTGCGGTGGGGACCGGGTTTCACCCGGTGGGGTTAACGGAAGGCCACCAGATTTTCGTCGATGCGTTGACACGATTTGCTGAACAGAGCGGCAACCCGCGGCTGACGCCGATCATCGACTGTTTCGCCGTCCTGCCCTGTGTTGCGGTCCAGCTCGGGCGGGGTCGATGACCGATCCGGTAGCCGCGGTGGATGCGCTGGTGGCAGCGGTCGATCCCGGGCTGAGCTCCCCGGGTGTGGAGAGCCGCGACGTGGTGCTCGTGACGGGCCCGTGGCTGGCAGGCAGCACCAGCCTTATCGAGGCGCTGCGGGAGCGGCTGCCCGAGCGCACCTTCGTGGAATCCGACGAACTGGGGCCCGCCGAGGCTCCCGCCGCCGTGGTATTCGTGGTGTCGGCGATCGCGCCGCTGACCGAATCCGATTGTGCATTGGTCGATCTCGCTGCCAACTACACCGACCTGATCATCGGCGTGGTGGCGAAGACCGACGCGCACCCCAACTGGCGCGACGTGATGGCCACCGGCCGGGCTCAGCTCGCCGCACGCGCGCCGCGATATCGGCATGTGCAGTGGGTGGGCGCAGCGGCCGCACCGGACCCCGGCGAACCGAGGCTCGACGAATTGGTCGGCCTGCTGAGGCAGCGGCTGGCCGACCTCGATGTGGCTCGTCGAAACCGGTTGCGCGCGTGGGAATTCCGGCTGCAAACCGTGATCGACCGCCATCATGCGGACGCTGCCGGGGCGGATCGTCAGGCGCGGGCGGCGACGCTGCGCAAGAACCGCGACGACATCCTGGGTGGGCGGCGGCAATCGACGTCCGAACGCACCGCCGCGCTGCGCGGCCAGATCCAGCAGGCGCGGCTGCAGCTGACCGATTTCGCCAACAACCGCTGCACGTCGGTGCGTGCCGAACTGCAGGAGGACGCCTCGAATATGAGCCGGCGCAGGCTCGGCGAATTCGAGCAATATGTGCGGAAGCGCGCGGGAGACGTCGTCGACGAGGTGGACGAGGGCATCACCAAACACCTCGGCGACGTCGCGACCGAACTCGGCTTGTCCGCACCCGCTGCGCCAGCGCCGCTGCCCCGGCCCGAGGTGTCGCAGCCGCCGGTGACATCGCGCCGCCTGCAAACGGCGCTGATGATGGTCCTCGGCGCCGGCTTCGGCGTCGCGGTGGCGCTTGCGGTGACCCGGCTGTTCGCGGGTCTGGCGACGGGCCTGACCATCGCCGGGCTTGTCGCCGGCGCTCTGGTGGGCCTGCTGCTGACGGCAGGGGTGGCCCGCCTCCGTCGGCTGCGGCACGACCGCGCGGTGCTGGACGGCTGGGTCACCGAGGTCACCGCCACGCTGAGGTCCACGGTCGAGGAGCGGGTGACCGCCAGGGTGCTGGCCGCCGAGACGGCGCTCACGTCCGACCTGGCCGCCCGCGAGGAAGTCGAGAGCGCTACGGCCGAGGATCGGGTCGCCGAGATCGACGCCGAGCTGCGTGAGCATGAGGTCGCCACTGCCAAGGCCGCCGTGGTTCGGGACCGCCGGCTGCCGCCCCTGCAGAGGGCGCTCGACGAGGTTCGCGCCGAGCTGTACGGCCCGGGCGGTGGCGAAGCGAGTAACGGACCGGATATCGCCCTGTCTGACGAACTCGGTGCATCGCCGGACGGCCGTGCCGATTAGCTGTTGGTGGACATCGCCAGGCGACAGATAGGCGACAGATATCGGCTCGAGGGACTCACGGCGGCGGCAAATGACGGAAACTGAATCGGTAAAACCCCCGAGAATGCACTTCTGAATCGTTCCTGTGAGTGATCGGACATACTCCCGATTCACCACGGGTATGTCCGCCACGTTAACCTCTGTACAGGGGCGACCGTCGCGCGATCGGGGGCCCGCGTCCTGGCAGAAACCTACGCAGGAGACTTTTGATGACCGCAGCGACCATTCCAGGTCTGGATACCGCACCGACGAAGCACCAGGGGCTGCTCGCCTGGGTCTCCGAGGTCGCGGAACTCACGCAGCCCGACCGGGTGGTGTTCGCCGACGGCTCGGAGGAAGAGGCCGCACTGCTCACCCGGCAACTGCTCGACGCCGGCACCTTCACGAAACTCGATGAAGAGAAGAAGCCGAACTCCTACCTTGCGCTGTCCGATCCCTCCGACGTAGCGCGGGTCGAGTCCCGGACCTTCATCTGTACCGAGCGAGAGATCGACGCGGGTCCGACCAACAACTGGATGGACCCGGCCGAGATGCGCGCCCTGATGACCGACCTGTACCGGGGCTGCATGCGCGGCCGGACCATGTACGTGGTGCCGTTCTGCATGGGCCCGCTTGGCGCCGACGACCCCAAGCTCGGGGTGGAGATCACCGACTCCGAGTACGTCGTCATCTCGATGGGGACCATGACCCGGATGGGCAAGGCGGCGCTGGACAAGATGGGCGACGACGGATTCTTCGTCAAGTGCCTGCACTCCGTCGGTGCCCCGCTGGAGCCAGACCAGGAAGATGTGCCGTGGCCGTGCAACGACACCAAGTACATCACCCACTTCCCGGAAACCCGCGAGATCTGGAGCTACGGCTCGGGTTACGGCGGCAACGCGCTGCTTGGCAAGAAGTGCTACTCGTTGCGGATCGCTTCGGCGATGGCGCACGACGAGGGGTGGCTCGCCGAGCACATGCTGATCCTCAAGCTGATCTCGCCGGAGAACAAGGCGTACTACGTCGCCGCGGCGTTCCCGTCGGCGTGCGGTAAGACCAACCTCGCGATGCTGCAGCCGACCATCCCGGGTTGGCGTGCCGAGACCGTCGGCGACGACATCGCCTGGATGCGGTTCGGCAAGGACGGCCGGCTCTACGCCGTCAACCCCGAGTTCGGCTTCTTCGGGGTCGCACCCGGCACCAACTGGGACTCGAACCCCAACGCGATGAAGACGATCGAGGCAGGCAACACGGTCTTCACCAACGTCGCGCTGACCGACGACAACGACGTGTGGTGGGAAGGCCTCGAAGGCGACCCGCAGCACCTCATCGACTGGAAGGGCAACGACTGGACGCCGGATTCCGACGTCAAGGCGGCCCATCCGAACTCCCGGTACTGCACCCCGATCTCGCAGTGCCCGACGCTGGCGCCGGAGTGGGACGACCCGCAGGGCGTGCCGATCTCGGCGATCCTGTTCGGCGGCCGGCGCAAGACGACGGTGCCGCTGATCACGCAGGCCCGCGATTGGCAGCACGGTGTGTTCATCGGCGCGACGCTGGGGTCAGAGCAGACCGCCGCCGCCGAGGGCAAGGTCGGCACGGTCCGGCGTGACCCGATGGCGATGCTGCCGTTCCTCGGCTACAACGTCGGCGACTACTTCCAGCACTGGATCGACATCGGCAAGAACGCCGACGAGTCCAAGATGCCCGCGGTGTTCTTCGTCAACTGGTTCCGCCGCGGCGACGACGGCCGCTTCCTGTGGCCGGGCTTCGGGGAGAACAGCCGCGTGCTCAAGTGGGCCATCGAGCGAATCGAGCACAAGGCCGACGGAAAGACCACGCCGATCGGCATCGTTCCGACCGCCTCGGACCTGGATCTCGACGGCCTCGACGTGGACGCAGCAGACGTCGAGGAGGCGCTCGCCGTGAACGCCACCGAGTGGCGCGCCGAGGTGCCGCTGATCGAGGAGTGGTTCGAGTTCGTCGGCGAGAAGCTGCCGACCGGTATCAAGGACGAGTTCGACGCGCTGAAGCACCGTCTGGCTGAAGCCGACTAGCGTCACCGCCGCCAGCGTGCCGGCCCCGGTAGATTTACATCTCGGCCCGCCGCTTACTGGCCGGGAACAGCGGTCTGCGTGTCCTGCGGGATCACCTTGGTCGTCGACACGCTGGTTTGGAAACCCCCGGCGCCCGAACCCGTACCCAGCGCCGGCGTACACCCGGGATAGCTGGGGACCAGCGCACACGCATTGCCCGTTTTCTCTGGTACCGGCGATGCAACGACGAGCAGCGCCGCAGCACCAGCGACCGCGCTTCCGCCGACGATCGCAAAGAACCCGCGAGCTCGTTGGCCGCCCATCAGAACCTCCTGCGTCTCGATGCTCCCACTGGAACCTACCGCTAACGGTACGCGAACTAAATTAGCGCAAACGTTTGTTTGCCGAACCACCGAATCAGCGACCTCGCGAACCCAGGGTCCTTGACACGCTGTCAAGTTTAGTCGTCGTAAAGTCTGGACTCATGCAGATCCGCGAACACGCTGAGGCCACCCCCGACAAGGCTGCCGTCGTCATGCATCCGTCCGGCACGGCGGTGACGTTCGGCGAGCTGGAGGCCCGCGCCAACCGCCTCGCCCACTTCTTCCGCAGGCACGGTCTGCGCGAAGGCGACGCCGTCGCCATCCTGATGGAGAACAACGAGCACTTCCACGCCGTCATGTGGGCGGCGCGGCGCTGCGGCCTGTACTACGTCCCGATCAACACCCACCTGACCGCCGCGGAAGCGGCCTACATCGTCGACAACAGCAGTGCCAAAGCGATCGTCGGGTCGGCGGCGTTGCGAAAGACGCTGGCGGATCTCGCCGAACCCGCCCGAGTTGCGGATCATCGTCAACGGAGCCGAAACGTCGGCGACATCCGGCTACGGAGCCGAAACGTCGGCGACATCCGACGCTCCAGCGATATGGACGGCTGGCAGCTCTACCCGGAATGTGTCGCCGCCGAGCCGGCTGCACCGATCGACGATGAGATCGAAGGTGACCTGCTCCAGTACTCGTCGGGGACCACCGGCCGACCGAAGGGCATCAAACGCGAACTGCCGCACCTGCCGCCGGCCGAAGTGCCGGGCATGATGTCGGGTTTGGTCGCATTCTGGCTGGATCCCGAGGCCGTCTACATCAGCCCGGCTCCGCTGTATCACACCGCGCCGTCGGTGTGGTCGATGACGATTCAGAGTGCAGGCATCACCACCGTGGTGATGGAGAAGTTCGACGCCGAGGGCTGCCTCGACGCGATCCAGCGGCACCGAGTCACCCATGGCCAGTTCGTCCCTGCGATGTTCGTCCGGATGCTGAAACTGCCCGAGGCAGTACGGAGTTCATATGACCTGTCCAGCATGAAGCGGGTGATGCATGCGGCGGCGCCATGTCCGGTGGAAATCAAGAAGCAGATGATGGACTGGTGGGGGCCGATTGTCGACGAGTACTACGCCTCCTCCGAGGCGATCGGCTCGACGCTGATCACCGCTGAAGACTGGCTGGCGCACCCCGGGTCCGTCGGCAAGCCGATGATGAGCGCGCTTCACATTCTCGACGAGGACGGCAACGAGCTACCCCCAAACCAGGCCGGGGAGATCTACTTCGAGGGCGGCTTCGACTTCGAGTACCTCAACGACGCGGAGAAGACCGCCAAGTCACGCGACAAGCACGGCTGGAAAACCGTCGGCGACATCGGCTATCTCGACGAGGAGGGTTACCTCTACCTGACCGACCGCCGGCATCACATGATCATCTCCGGCGGGGTCAACATCTACCCGCAGGAAGCGGAGAACATGCTGGTCACTCATCCGAAGGTGATGGACGCCGCGGTGTTCGGGATCCCGGACGACGAGATGGGCCAAACGGTCAAGGGTGTCGTCCAGACGATCGATTCCGCCGATGCCACCGACGAGTTCGGCGATGAGCTGCTCGGCTGGTTGCGGGACCGGTTGGCGCACTACAAGTGTCCGCGGTCGATTTCGTTCGAGGCGCAGTTGCCGCGCACCGATACCGGCAAGCTGTACAAGCAGGAGCTGATAAAGAAGTACTCGTGACGCGCGTCGAGCTTGCGGGGGGCGTTGTCGTCGCGGTCGGATCACCGTCCGACGACGCCACCTTCACCCTGACCGACGAGGAGTGTGACGACCGCCGGGCCATCACCGTGCCGTCGGTATCCGGCGCGCTCGCCGAGCTCACCGAGCGCTGCCGACAATGGCCGCAGGCGGCGGCCGTCTGCGACGACGTGCTGCGCTCGATCGATCCCGCCGGACCCGCCCGCGCGGGCGTCATCACCGAATCCCTTGCGTACTCGACGCTGCAGTCGGGGCCGGAGTTCGCGCGCTGGCTGGCCGAACGCGGGCCCGCGACCGTCCCCGACAGCCCGGATCCCGTGCAGGCCGACCGCGACGGCGACCGTCTCAACGTCCGGTTCAACCGGCCACAACGGCACAATGCGTTTTCCACCGACATGCGCGCCGCGCTGCTCGAGGCGCTCGAGGTCGCGCGTCTGGACCCGTCGATCACCGAAGTGGTGCTCACCGGAAACGGCCCGTCGTTCTGCAGCGGCGGCGACCTGGCCGAGTTCGGCTCGTTCGCCGACCCGGCCAGCGCGCATCTCGCCCGCACCCGGCACAGCCCGGCGCTGGTGCTCGACGAGCTGACCGCCCGGCTCGGCCGCCACACCTGCGCACACGTGCACGGCCAGGTGCTGGGCAGCGGGCTGGAGATGGCCGCCTACTGCGGATGGGTGCAGGCGCATCCCGACGCCGTGCTGGGCCTGCCCGAACTGAGCCTCGGCCTGATCCCCGGCGCGGGAGGAACGGTGAGCATCACCCGCCGCATCGGCCGATGGCGCACCGCATATCTCGTGCTGTCCGGCCGGACGATCGGCACGGCAACGGCGCAGCGGTGGGGACTCATCGACGAGTGTCTCAGCGGCTAGCGGCCAACAGTGGCAGGCTGACAAGCATGGGGTTGCCCAGCATGCGACCCACTGGCTGGTTCCAGGTGGCCTGGAGCGCCGATCTCGAGGTCGGCGACGTCAAGCCGCTGCACTACTTCGGCGCGGAGCTGGTGGCGTTCCGCGACCTCGACGGCATCGTCCGTGTCCTCGACGCGCACTGCCAGCACATGGGCGCCGACCTGTCCCACGGCGGCTGCGTGGTCGAGGGCGGCATCCAGTGCCCGTTTCACGGCTGGGTGTGGAGCGGCGACGACGGCCGCAACGTCCGCATCCCGTACGAGCCGCACGCCGACGACGCCAGTCGGGTGCGATGCTGGCCAACCGCTGAATTCAACGAGTGCATCTACGTCTGGCACGACCTGCAGCACCGCGCGCCGCTCTGGCCCGCACCCGACGCGTGGGGCGGACTGCAGGATCGGATCGGCCGCCACTGGTTCCGTCCAGTGGGGCCGGACGAGAAGCAGTTCTTCGCCGGGGTGACCGTGCATCCGCAGGTCGTCGCCGAAAGCTCGGTCGACCGCCAGCACTACCAATTCGTGCACAAGGTGCCGGTCAGCCCGAGAATGCTTGCTGCGACGGCAGACGCCTCCAGTTGGCATACGACGATCGGCTTCGGCGCCGGCAACCCTGTCGAAATATGTTGGCATGGGATCGGTTTGAGTTTCAGCTGTGAGGACGACGGCGACGGCATGCAGATCGTCTCCATCTGCCCGACGCCGGTCAACGACGTCACCACCGACATCTTCGCCACCTATTGGGTGTCCGAGGCCCTCGACTACGACGACCGATTGTGCGCGGCCAAACGGATGCTGCCCGCCGACATCGACATCTGGGCCCACCTGCGATACCTCGACCGACCGGCGCCGGCGCCGTCGGAGGCCGACGACTTCCGGCACATGAGGGAGTGGGCCCGCGGCTTCTACCCGCCCGCTCAGCCAGACCTGCGCAGCGTCACCCTGTAGGTGTACTGCTCGGGCAGGAAGTGGCTGACCGACAGCTCGACGGGCCGGCCGCTGTCGTCGGAGTACAGCCGGTCCACCCGCAGCATCGGATGGCCGTGCCGGCATCCCACCGCATTGCCGACCAGGTCGTCGGCCGGCGCGACCGTAATCGATTGCGCGGCTTGGGCGATCGGCTCCGACAGATGCGGCTCGAGCAGCCCGATGACGGTGTGGGTGCCGACGGCGCCGTCGACCAACGCCGACGATGCCAGCACCGGCTGCGCCACCGACGGCACCAGGTGAACCGTCGTCAAGACAAACGGAACGCCGTCGTGCAGCCGCCGAAACACCACCGAGTAGACGACGTCGTCATCCAGCCTCAGTCGGCTCGCCGCGTCGACGTCGACCCGGCGCCGCAGCCCGGCCAACACCTCCATCGTGGTGTCGTCGGACAGGCTCATCAGGTCTTCGATCGACCCGAGTTGGCGCAGATAACGCCGCCCGGACTCGCTGGCATAGGTGCCGCGTCCGGGTACCCGGTACACCACCCCCTCGGCGACCAGGTCCTGAAACGCCCGCCGCACCGTCTGCCGCGACAAGCCGTGCCGTGCCACGAGTTCGGACTCGGTGGGCAGCCGCGTGCCGTCGTGGTAGCGGCCCGAGGCGATCTCGCCGCGGAGCTGATCCCGCAGCGTCTGGTACGCCGGTTCGGATCTTATTTCTGCTCCTCGCTAGATCCCGCCGCGGGCGACGAGCTGCCCGGCGATCACGTTGCGCTGGATCTCATTGGTGCCCTCGCCGACGATCATCAGCGGCGCATCCCGGAAGTAGCGCTCGACATCGAACTCGGTGGAGTAGCCGTACCCGCCGTGGATGCGGACCGCGTTGAGCGCGATCTCCATCGCCACTTCGGAGGCGAACAGTTTGGCCATCCCGGCCTCCATGTCGGCTCGCTCGCCGGCGTCGTAGCGGTCAGCGGCATACAGCGTGAGCTGGCGGGCGGCCGTGAGTTTGGTTGCCATGTCGGCCAGATAGTGGCCCACCGCCTGGTGTTTCCAGATCGGCTGGCCAAAGCTCTCCCGCTCCTGTGCGTAGCGCAGCGCGTCCTCCAGCGCCGCCGTGGCCACGCCGAGCGCGCGGGAGGCCACCTGAATGCGCCCCGTCTCGAGGCCCTTCATCATCTGCCCGAACCCCTTGCCCGGCTCGCCGCCGAGGATCGCCGACGAAGGCACTCGGCAGCCCTCGAAGGTGAGTTCACAGGTTTCGACGCCCTTGTAGCCCAGCTTCGGCAGGTCCCGCGACACCGTGAGCCCCTCCTGGTGCCCGACGAGGACCACCGAGATGCCCTTGTGCGCAGGCTTGGCAGCAGGATCGGTCTTGCACAGCAGGGCGATCAGCCCCGATCGGCGGGCATTGCTGATCCACGTCTTGGAGCCGTTGATCACCAGCTCGGTGCCGTCCGCCAGCGCGGTCGTTTTCATGTTCTGCAGATCCGAGCCGCCGCCCGGCTCGGTCAGCGCCATGGTGGCCCGCAATTCGCCGGTCGCCATCGGGGGCAGGTACGCGCGTTTCTGCTCTTCGGTGCCGAACAGCGCCAGCAGCTTGGCCACCACGGTGTGCCCGCCCATCGCGCCGGCCAGGCTCATCCAGCCGCGGGAGAGCTCCTGGGTGACCAGCACGTAGCACCGCGTCGACACCGGCGAGCCGCCGTAGGACTCGGGGATCGCCAGCCCGTAGATCCCGATGCGCTTCATCTGCTCGATCCACGCCTCCGGGTATTCGTTGGCGTGCTCGACATCGCGGACGGTCGGCTTCACATCCCGGTCGATGAATGCCCGCACGGTCTCGACCAGCATGGTTTCTTCGCTAGTCATATGTGTCTCCATCGGGCAACTCTGTACTCCTGCCGCGTAGGTGGGGTGGGGTTGGCATCCCCGGACCTCAATCTGGGGCGGACGTCAAATGTACGGCCATATTGACACGTATACGCACACAATGCCAGCATGAGCAATTGTGAATTTGTACGGCCATATCGTGGGCGGCCCCTACTTCGACGACCTGCACGTGGGCCAGGTCTTCGACTCTGCGCCCTCGATGACGCTGACGGCGGGGGCCGCGGCCGTGCACCAGTCGATCGTCGGCGACCGGCTGCGGCTGGCGCTGGACGCCGAGCTGGCGGTGGCCGTGACTGGTTCGACCGCGCCGCTGGCGCACCCGGCGCTGGTGTGTGATGTCGCGATCGGGCAGTCCACGCTGGCCACCCAGCGCGTCAAGGCCAACCTGTTCTACCGCGGCCTGCGATTTCACCGGTTCCCGGTCATCGGCGACACCCTGTTCACCCGCACCGAAGTGGTCGGGCTGAAAGAGAACTCGGCCAGACCCGGCCGCGCCCCGACCGGGCTGGCGGCGCTGAGGATGACCACCGTCGACGACGTCGGTCGGCTGGTGCTCGACTTCTACCGCTGCGCGATGCTGCCGCGCAGCGACGGCGCCGGCGACGACCGGCCACGCCGACGACCTGTCCGCCATCGGTGCCGACGACGTCGCGGCGCCCGACCCGACGGCCGATTGGGACGCCGAGGTGTTCCGCGCCAAGGTGCCTGGTGCCCACTTCGATTCCGGTCTCACCGGTGCGGTGCTGCAGAGCACCGCCGACGTGGTCAGCAGCGCCCCGGAGCTCGCCCGGCTGACGCTGAACATCGCCGCGACACACCATGATTGGCGCGTGGGCGGCCAGCGCCTGGTCTACGGCGGGCACACCATCGGGCTGGCGCTGGCGCAGGCGACGCGGCTGCTGCCCAATCTGGTCACGGTCCTCGGCTGGCAGTCCTGCGACCACAGCGGCCCGGTGCACGAGGGCGACACGCTCTACAGCGAGTTGCACGTCGAGGGTGCGGTGCCGCTGCCGGATGGCCGCGGCGGGGTGCTGAACCTGCGGTCGATGGTGTACGCGGTGGGCGAGCCGGACAGGCAAGTGCTGGACTGGCGGTTCACCGCCCTGCAGTTCTGAGCACAATGAGCGGGTGACGCCGATGGGTATTCCCGTCGCCGTGCTGTCGCGGGCGCGGCGGGCGGCCGACGCGTTCGGGGCCCTCACCGGCGTCGCGGTCGACGCCGCGGAACTGCTCACCGGCCGGGCCGCGCTGCTCGGACTGCCGCCACCCGGCCGGATCTCGGCGGGCGGAGCCACCCGGCTGATGCTCAGCACCGACGGTTGGTGCGCGCTTACCCTGTCGCGCCGAGACGACATCGACGCCGTTCCCGCGCTGATCGAGTCCGACGCCGTCGGCGACGATCCCTGGCCGGCCGTGCAGCGGTGGGTGGCCGACAATGCGTCCGCCGATGTCACGGCGCGGGCTCGGCTGCTCGGTCTTCCCGGTCGCCGGCCTCGGCGAAACACCCGCCGCCCCACCGCGGATCACGACGCTGGGCACCGCGGCGACGTCGCTCGCAAGCCGCCTGCGATGGTCGCTCGCCAAGGTCGCTCGTGCCGCAGGCACCGACCGCTGGGTCCGTCGCCGACCTGTCCTCGATGTGGGCCGGCCCCCTGTGCGCTCAGTTGCTGGCGCGAACCGGCGCCACCGTCGTCAAGGTCGAAACCCCCGGGCGGCCCGACGGCACCCGGGCGGGACCGTCGGCGTTCTTCGACTGGATGAACAGCGGAAAGCTGTCGTATGCGGTCGATTTCGACCGGCCGGCCGAGCTGCGACGGCTGCTCGAGGCCGCCGACGTCGTCATCGAGTCGTCGCGGCCCGCGGCGCTGGCAGGCCGGGGACTCGGCCCGACCGACATCGCCCGGCGCGACGGGCGGGTCTGGCTGCGGATCACCGGCCACGGCGCCGACGGCGAGCGCGCCGGCTGGGTGGCGTTCGGCGACGACGCCGCGGTGTCCGGCGGCCTGGTCGGCGGCACCGAGCGCGACCCGGTGTTCTGCGGTGACGCGATCGCCGACCCGTTGACCGGCCTGCACGCCGCGCTTGCCGTCGTGGAATCGCTGAGCCGGGGCGGAGGTGAGCTGATCGAACTGTCGATGGCCGCCGTCGCCGCAACCTACGCCGAGGATGACCGCACAGCCGAAACACGGTGCACCGCAACGCCGGCGCCGTCCGGTCCGGCGGCACCGAGCTCGGCGCGGACAACGCGATGGTCGAACGGCTGCTGGCCGAAAGGCGGCTGGCGTCATGCTGATTCAGCGGGCAGTGCTGCTCGACGGCACCGCGACCGATGTCCGCGTCGACGAGCGCATCATCGACGTCGGCGATCTGGTGCCCCACAAGGGCGAACAGGTGCTCGACGCCGCGGGCGGAGCCGTCATCCCCGGCCTGCACGACCACCACGTCCACCTGCGGTCGGCGGCCGCCGCGCTGACGTCGGCCCGCGTCGGGCCTTCGGAGGTCAAGGGCCGCAGCGGACCTGGCCCGTGTGCTGGCCGACGCCGCTGTCGGCAGTGACGGGTGGATCAGGGCCGTCGGCTACCACGAGGCGGCGGCGGGACCGCTCGACCGCGATGTCCTCGACGAGGTGTCGCCATCGGTTCCGGTCCGCGTGCAGCACCGCAGCGGCGTGCTGTGGACGCTGAACTCGGCGGGGCTGGCGCGCGTGGGGCTGACCGACCACCCCGACGGGCGGCTGCGCAGCGCCGACCGCAGTTGGTCTGACACGCTGCAGCGCGACGAAAGCGGACTGGCGGAGATCAGCCGCCGGCTCAGCGAGTACGGCGTCACCGGCGTCACCGACGCCACCCCCGACTTCGACGTCAGCGACATCGTGAAGCTGATCGAGGCACACCGCCGCGGCGAGCTGCGCCAGCGCGTGCGCTGTCTGGCACCGGGCAAGCGAATCCTGCACGACGGCGACCTCGACCTTGCGGAGCTGACCGCGTGGATCGCCGACCGCCACGCCGCCGACGCGCCGGTCGCGGTGCACTGCGTGACGGCCGCCCAGCTTGTCGTCACGCTGGCGGCGCTGCGCGAGGCGGGCACCCATCCGCAGGACCGCATCGAACACGCGGCCGTGGTGCCCGACGACAGCGTGGCCGATCTCAACGACCTCGGTGTCGTCGTGGTGACCCAGCCCAACTTCGTCGCCGAGCGCGGCGACCAGTACCTCACCGACATCCCTGCCGCCCAACACCACGAGCTGTGGCGGGTGGCCTCGCTGCGCAGGGCCGGGGTGAAGGTCGCGCTGTCCACCGACATGCCGTTCGGCGATGGCGATCCGTGGGCCGGCATGCGGGCCGCGGTACGCCGCACCACCGCGGGCGGCGCGGTCCTGGGCACCGACGAATGCGTTTCGGCGCGGGAGGCTTTGACGATGTTCTTCGGCACGTCGGATCAACCCGCAGCCGCGCGCACCGTAAGGCCGGCTCAGCCCGGCGACCTCTGTGTGCTGGCGGCGCCACCCGCCGAGCTGCTGGGCGAGCTCGATTCGCAGATGGTGGCGGCCACCGTCGTCGCGGGCGAGGTGGTATTCGAGCGCGGCTGAGGTCAGCCGACCTCAGCGGCTTTCGGCGGCATCCGCTGCAGGCGTAAACACCCTCTGCAGAAAAGCGCACTGGCTGTTGAAAAACGACTGCGACACTGCGGCTTTCGCCGCAACCGCATCGAAGCCGTGGAATGCGCCAGGGACGACATGGACCTCGCAGGGCACTCCGGCGGCCTTGAGTCGCTCGCCGTATGCGAGATCTTCGTCGTGAAACAAATCGAGCGTGCCGACACCTATCCATGCAGGCGGCAGCCCGCCCAGGTCCTCGCGCCGCGCCGGGACCGCCACGTTGCGGTCGGCGTCACCGACGTAGGCGTCCCAGCCGAACTGGTTACTGGACCGGTTCCACAGCCGAAAGCCGTCATCGTCGAGGTCTGCCCGGTCCGCCGAGCGGTCGTCGAGCATGGGATACACCAGCAGCTGCGCGGCCACCGGCACAT
The DNA here is from genome assembly GCA_963733605.1 of uncultured Actinomycetota bacterium. Taxonomy (GTDB): domain Bacteria; phylum Actinomycetota; class Actinomycetes; order Mycobacteriales; family Mycobacteriaceae; genus Mycobacterium. Next base: position 115,362 of record CAVTDY010000022.1, on the reverse strand, counting down.
CGCCGCGGTCGCGGGCCAGCAAGGCCAATGCGGCGGCCAGGCCACCGCCGGCGCTGCCGCCACCGATCGCCACCCGCGCCGGGTCGACCGCGGGCAGCTGGGCCAGCCACGTCAGTGCGGAATAGCAGTCCTCTACCGGTGCGGGGTAGGGATGCTCCGGGGCCAGCCGGTAGTCCACCGACGCCACCGTCGCGCCGAGCGCGCGGGCGAACCGGCGGCACAGCACGTCGTCCTGAACCGCGCGGCCGATGATGTAGCCACCGCCGTGGATCCACAGCAATGCGGGGCCGGGCGCCGTTGGCATTCGCCGGTCGGTACAGCCGCACTCCGACACCCGATGGCAGGGTGAGAACCTCGACGTCGTCAGGATCGCGACGCGCCCTGCAGCCGCGTCAGCGCACGCATCAGCCGCAATGTCCGCGGCGTGACCAGAGCCCTGGGAGCGAAGAAGGCGATGCGGCGCAGCTCGGGATGGACGTCGCTGCGGCACCCGACCGGTAGTGGCCATCATTTCAGCAGCGGGTCGCGCGGGCAGCCCGAGGATGCGCTCGGCGATGGTGTTGCGCGTGATCTCCGACGTGCCGCCGGCGATGGTCATCGCGCGGTTGCCCAGGTAGGCGCGCAGCAGCTTCGGGGCCTGCCCGACCACCGCCGCCGACCCGGCCAACTCCATGCCGAGTTCGGTGAGCCGCTGGCCTGCCTCGGCGACCAGCAGCTTGGTCACGTTGCCCTCCGGCCCGGGTTCGGCGCCCGCGATGGCCCGGCTGGCCCGCCGCAGGTTCAGCAGCCGCAACGTGTGCGTCTCGGCGATCGCCTCGCCGGCCTGCCGCACGTAGCTGGCGGCGCTCGGCGGCGCGCGTCGAGCAGCTTGACCAGGTCGTCGGGGCTGAAGCCGATGGCACCGCCGGAGCCGCCGCCGATCGAGATCGCGCTCGTTGCCCAGCGTCGCGCGCGCCACCAGCCAGCCCCGGTTGACGTCGCCGACCACATCGGCGTCCGGGACGAACACGTCGTCGAAGAAGACCTCGTTGAAGTGCGCGTCGCCCGGTGATGCCGCGCAGCGGTTCACCGTCACGCCCGGGGCCTTCATGTCGATCGCCATCATGGTGACGCCGGCATGCTTGGGCGCATCGGGGTCGGTGCGCACGGTGGCCAGCCCCCACTGGCACTGCTGCGCGAGGCTGGTCCACACCTTCTGGCCGGTGACGCGCCAGCCGCCGTCGACCTTCTTGGCCGGCGGTGCGCACCGCCGCGGCGTCCGAACCCGCACCGGGCTCGGAGAACAGCTGGCACCACATCACCTGACCGCGCAGCACCGGTTCGACCCAGCGCTCGCGCTGGTCGTCGGTGCCTGCCTGGGCGATGGTGAGCGTCACCCAGCCGGTGATGCCCATGTCGGGCCGCTCGACGCCGGTGAACTCCTCCTCGATGACCAGCTGTTCGAGCACGCCGGCGGCCCGGCCCCACGGCTTAGGCCAGTGCGGGACCAGGTAGCCGGACTCGACGAGGAAATCGCGCTGCTTGCTCCGCGGGCAGCGAGCGCAGACGTGGCTGACGGCCTCCCGGGCGCTGGCTGCGGTAGGCGTCGGCCTCGGCGCGGCAGCGTGAACGACGCGCCGTGCGCCTGACCGCTGCGCTGGCCGTCGACGACGTCGAGCAGCGGGTCGGCGCCGTCGCTCCATCAGCGCGGCCAGCGTGCGGGCGCGCCGCAGGTACAGGTGCGCGTCGTGCTCCCAGGTGTACCCGATGCCGCCGTGCAGCTGAATGTTGTTCTGCGCGTTGAACACCTGCGTACGGATGGCGTGCGACGGCGGCCACCGCCGCGGCGAACCACGCGCTGTCCAGGTCGTCGGCGCGTGCCGCGTCCCAGGTCGCCGCGGTGGTCTCTTCGGCGTTGACGAGCATGTTCGCGGCGTGGTGCTTGACCGCCTGGAAGGTGCCGATGGTGCGGCCGAACTGCTCGCGGACCTTGGCGTACTCGACGGCCATCTCCAGCGCCGCCCAGCTGACGCCGACCGCCTCGGCCGACGGCCAGGATCCGGAACACGGTGCGGGCCTTGCGCGCGGCACCGCGAAGCACCCGGTCCTCGGTCGACTGCACCGCGCGCAGTGCGACCGACCCGACGCTGCGGGTGGTGTCGAGCGAGTCGCAGCGCGGTGACGGTGACCCCGTCGGCTGCCGGCGTCGACGATGACGACGTCGTCACCCGCAGCGATCACCAGCACGTCGGCGTCGGGCGCGCCGAGCACCGCGGGGCTCTCGCCGCTCACCACCAGGTCCGAGCCGACGTCGACGCTGCCCGACAAGGCCGAGCGCGCCCACCGAGCTGCCGTCGGCCAAGCCCCGGAAGCAGTTGCGCGCGAACGGAATCCGGCGCGCAACGGTCGATCACCACCGCCGCCGCGACCGTCGGCAGGAACGGGCCGGGGCACAGCTCGCGGCCCTGGGCCTCCAGCACCACCGCCAGTTCGGCCAGGCCGAAGCCCGAACCGCCGTACTCCTCGGCGATCGCCAGCCCGTGCCAGCCGACCTCGGCGGCCGCCGACCAGATGTCGGCGGGGTGGGCGGACCCGTCGTCGAGCGTGGCGCGGGCGGCTGCGCGGCTGTTCAGCCGGCCCAGCTGCCCGATCGCCGCGTCGGCCAGGTCGTTGTGCTCCTCGGTGATGGCGAGCGCTGACTTACTCACAGTGGAAGTCCTCTTCACGTTTGACGGTCGTCAACTAAAACTAACCCCCGCGACCGCCACCGCCGTATACGTGATGCAGGTCACAACTGATCTTGAAACGTGTCTTCAGTAGACATCTTCCAGATGTTGTCCATGATCGACGCGGCGCGGGGTACGCTCGCGCCATGACGGCACGACCGGACACCCGGTACCCCGGACCGACCATGTGGACGCGCGCCCGGTGGTTGCTGAAGGCCGGGCCCGCCGACTACATGCTCGCGATGAGCGTGGCCAGCGCTAACCTCCCTGCCGATCGGGAAACACCTTGAGCCCCTTGGCGCGCGCGACCGCGATGGGCATCTGGGGCTACCGCCACATGCCCGACTTCCTCGGCGCGACGGCGAAGTCATTGTTCAGCCCCGGCATCGCCGAGCTGAAACGCCAAGAGCGGGACAGCACCCATGCCGTCACCGACGCCGCACTGCGCGGCATCGTGCCGGCCAAGGACCTGGCGATCGACTGGCCCGCGCCGGAACGCACGCCGCCGCTGTGGAAGCTGCGCGAGCACCGTCGCAGCGTGTACCGGACGTCGGTGCGCTACGGCCCCCGCCCCAGCTCAGCTGCTCGACGTCTGGCGCCGCAAGGATCTGCCCGCCGAGCCCGCGCCGGTGCTGATCTTCGTGCCCGGCGGCGCCTGGGTGCACGGCAGCCGCCTGCTGCAGGGCTACGCGCTGATGTCGCACCTGGCCGAGTTGGGCTGGGTCTGCCTGTCCATCGACTACCGGGTCGCGCCGCACCATCGCTGGCCGGCCGCACATCACCGACGTCAAGACCGCGATCGCCTGGGCCCGCGCCAACGTCGACAAGTTCGGCGGCGACCGCAATTTCGTTGCGGTAGCGGGTTGTTCGGCGGGTGGACACCTGTCGGCGCTGGCAGGCCTGACCACCAACGACCCGGAGATGCAGGGCGAACTGCCCGACGGCTCGGATACTTCGGTCGACGCGGTGGTCGGCATCTACGGCCGCTACGACTGGGAGGACCGCTCGACGGTTGAGCGGGCGCGGTTCGTCGACTTCCTCGAGCGCGTCGTGGTCAGGCGCAAGATCTCCAGGCACCCGGACATCTTCCGTAAGGCCTCGCCGATCGCGCGGGTCCACAAGGATGCGCCACCGTTCCTGGTCATCCACGGCACCGGCGACAGCGTCATCCCCGTCGAGCAGGCCCGCAGCTTCGTCGAGCGGTTGCGCGCGGCGTCGCACGCGGTGGTCAGCTACGTGGAGCTGCCGGGCGCCGGCCACGCGTTCGACATGATCGACGGCGCCCGCACCGGGTCGACGGCGACCGCAATCGGCTTGTTCCTCAACCAGATTCACCGAAACCGGACGCTGGCTCGGGCGAAAGCAGGTTATATAAGCTCCTCCACATGGGAGGTGCGGGTGAAGACGGCTCAGCGGGTGGGACGCGGTATTGCTGTACAGCGAGACGCCCACCGTGCACATGCACACGCTCAAGCTGGCGGTGATCGACATCTCCGAGCTGAAGGGTCGCACAGTTCGGCATCGACGAGTTCCGCGAGGTCATCCACGGCCGGCTCTACAAGCTCGACCCCTTCCGCTACGAACTGGTCGACATCCCGTTCAAGTTGCACCACCCGATGTGGCGGGAGAACTGCGAGGTCGACCTCGCCTACCACGTCCGGCCGTACCGGGTGGACAGCCCGGGCGGCCGTCGCCAGCTCGACGAGGCGGTCGGCAGGATCGCCAGCACGCCGCTGGACCGCACCAAGCCGCTGTGGGAGATGTACTTCATCGAAGGCCTCGCCAACGGCCGGATCGCGGTGCTCGGCAAGATCCACCACGCGCTGGCCGACGGCGTCGCGTCGGCCAACCTGTTGGCGCGGGGGATGGATCTGCAGTCCGGGCCGCCGGCCGAGCGGGACTCCTATGCCACCGATCCGCGCGCCGTCGCAAGGGTGAGCTGGTGCGCTCGGCATTGGCCGACCACATGCGCCAGATCGGGCGGTTGCCGGGGGTCATGCGCTATACCGCGCAGGGGGTGCGCCGGGTGCGAAACAGCCCACGCAAGTTGTCGCCCGAGTTGACGCGGCCGTTCACGCCGCCGCCGTCGTTCATCAATCACCGGGTCGACGCGCCAGCGCAAGTTCGCCACCGCGACGCTGGCGCTGCCGACGTCAAGCAGACCGGCAAGCATCTCGGCGTGACCATCAACGACATGGTGCTGGCGATCTCGGCGGGCGCGTTGCGAAAACTGTTGCTGCGCTACGACGGTCGCGCAGACCATCCGCTGCTTGGCTTCGGTGCCGGTGAGCTTCGACTTCTCCCAGGACCGGATCTCCGGCAACCGCTTCAGCGGCGTCCTGGTCAGCCTGCCCGTCGACGTTGGCGATCCGCTGAAGCGCGTACACGCCGTCCACGAGGCCGCGGCCTCGGCCAAGGAGAGCCACAATCTGCTCGGGACCGGAGTTGGTCAGCCGCTGGTCGGCGTACTTCCCGCCGGCCCCCGCCGAGGCGCTGTTCCGCTGGCTGGCGAACAAGGACGGCCAGAACAAGGTCCTCAACATCCCGATCTCCAATGTGCCGGGCCCGCGCGAGCCGGGTCGGGTCGGCGGCGCGCTGGTGACCGAGATCTACTCCGTCGGTCCGCTCACCACCGGCAGCGGCCTGAACATCACCGTGTGGAGCTACGTCGATGAGCTCAACATCTCGGTGCTGTCCGACGGCGCCACCCTGCAGGATCCGCACGAGCTCACCGAGGCGATGATCGAGGCGTTCGTCGAAATCCGCCGTGCCGCAGGGCTTTCCGAGGAGCTGACGGTCAGTCGAGAAGGCTATGGCGCAGTGAGCGTGCCGACTGGCCAATAGCGTTCCTGGTGGCGTGCACCCACGACAGGAACTGCGCCACCGCCTGCGCGGTGTAGTGCGCCCGCGGCGACCCGTAGTAGAAGTCGAACGCGTGCTGGGCATGCGGGATCTCGGCGTACGCAACGACGGAGGCCGACGCGTCGCGGATCGCGTCGGCGAACTCGCGGCCCTCGGCGACCGGGATGATCGAGTCGTCCTTGCCGTGCAGGATGAAAAACGGCGGTGCATCGGGGCGTAACCGCGTGATCGGCGACGCGTCGAGATACACCTGCCTGGTGTCGGCGAACCGCTTCTTGACCACGAACTTCTGCAGGAACGCGATGAACTCCTTGCGTCCGGAGCCCTTGGTGGTGAACCAGTCGTAGCGGCCGTAGATCGGCACCGCGGCCACCACCGAGGTGTCGGCGTCCTCGAAGCCGGGCTGGCATGCGGGTCGTTGGGCGTCAGCGCGGCCAGCGCGGCCAGGTGGCCGCCTGCCGAGCCGCCGGTGATCGCGACGAAGTCGGGGTCGCCGCCGTATTCGGCGATGTTCTCCTTGACCCAGGCCAGCGCGCGCTTGACGTCGACGATGTGGTCGGGCCAGGTATGCCTCGGGCTGACGCGATAGTCGATCGACACGCACACCCAGCCGCGCTCGGCGAGATGGCTCAGCAGCGGGTATGCCTGCGGCCGTCGCATGCCGATCGCCCATGCACCGCCGGGCACCTGCAACAGCGACCGGCGCCTTGCCGTCGCGGGGAAGGTCGCGGCGCCGCCAGATGTCGGCGACGTTGACCCTCGGGTGCGGACCGTATTGGACGGTGTCGGCTTTCTCGACGTAACGGCGTCGGATCACGTCGTTGGGCGAGCACGCCGATCAGCCTGCGGCGCCTGGCCGGTTGCGATTGCGCGGCGACCGTCTCGTAGTCGTCGCCCAGCGCCTCGCGCAGCGGCTCTTCGAAGAACGGCTCCGACGGCACATTGCGGCGCTGGATCAACCACAGCAGCCCCCAGCGATTGCGGTGAGCGCCAGGGCGATTCGGCCTCGAGGCACCGCGAAAGTCGCCACGCAGGCCACGGCGCACCGCGTCGAGCACCGACCCGCCGAGATACGAGCGCCGACATCTCGGTGGTGGGCCAGCCGAATGCGAACACCGGCAAGGTGATGTAACCCTCGCGGCCAAGGGGGCGCACGCCGTTGGCGGCGTTGAGCAACTCCGCCGAGGCGCGCAGCAGCGGAACAGCGCCTACCCACGGGCGGCGCGGTCCTGCAACTCGCGGCGCACGACCTTGCCAGTGCTGCCGCGAGGTAGTTCGTCGAGGATCGTGATATCTCGGGGCACCTTGTAATTCGCCAAGTTCTCGCGGACGTGCTGTCTTCAGCATGTCCGGGGTAGCCGATCCGCCGCCACTCAAAACCACGAACGCGGCCAGCCGCTGTCCGAACTGCTCGTCGTCGACCCCGATGACCGATGCCTCGCGACGTCCGGGTGTGCGGTCAGCGTCTTCTCCACTTCGATGGGATAGACGTTCTCCCCGCCGGACACGATCATCTCGTCGTCGCGGCCGACCACGAACAGCCGACCGGCGTCGTCGAGGTAGCCAAGTCGCCCGACGCCATGAAGCCCTCGTGGAAATCCTTCGTCTTGCCCGACGTGTAGCCGTCGAACTGGGTCGAGTTGCGCACATAGATGCCGCCGACGTCACCGCGAGGTACCTCGTTGAAATCGGCGTCCAGGATCCGGATTTCGGTGCCGCCGGCGGGCTTGCCGGCGGTGTCGGGCGCGGCGCGCAGATCGTGCGGCGTCGCGGTGGCGATCATGCCCGCCTCGGTGGCGTTGTAGTTGTTGTAGATCACGTCGCCGAACTGATCCATGAAGCTGATCGACGACGTCGGGGCGCATCCGTGAGCCCGACGCGGCGGCGAACCGCAGCGACCGGCCGCTGTATTTGGCCCGCACCTCGTCGGGCAGCTCCATGATCCGGTCGAACATCACCGGGACCACGCACAGCCCGGTCGCGCGGTGGCGGTCGACGAGCTCGAGGGTCGCCTCGGGGTCGAACTTGCGCCGGGTCACGACCGTGCATGCCATCGACGCCGCGAACACGAGCTGGGAGAAGCCCCACGCGTGAAACATCGGCGCCACCACGACGACGGGCTCTTCGGCGCGCCATGGGGTGCGATCCAGGATCGCCTTGAGGATGCCGGGGCCGCCGTCGGCGCCGCCGGAGTGCTTGGCGCCCTTGGGGCTTCCCGTGGTACCGGACGTGAGCAGGATGGTCTTGCCCTTGGTCCTGGCCCGGTGCGGCTGGCGCCCGGCGTGCTCGGCGATCATTTTCAACCGTGCAGGCCATCCTGCGGCCCGTCGGTCCACGCGATGATCCGCGCCGCGTCGGGGCTGTCGGCCAGCGCGCGGTCGACGGTGGCGGTGAACTCCTCGTCGTAGATGACGGCGTCGACGCCTTCGCGCTGCACGACCTCCGCCAGCGCGGGCCCGGCGAACGACGTGTTCAGCAGCAGCACGTCGGCACCGATCCGATTGGCGGCGATCAGCGCTTCGACGAAGCCGCGGTGGTTGCGGGCCATGATGCCGATGACTTTCGCCCCGCCGGGCAGCGCCTGCAGTCCGGCGGCGAATGCATCAGCGCGCTGGTCGATTTCACGCCAGGTCAACGTGCCGAGCTCGTCGACGAGGCCGGGACGGTCGGGGCAACGCTGTGCGGCGGCGGCGAACCCCGATGTGATGCCCATGTTTTCGCGCTGCATCGCCGCGGCGATGCGCACGTATTTGTCGGGCCGCATCGGGGCGATGACGCCGGCGCGCCGCATCGTCGCGACGATGCCGAGCGTTTCGGCGAGGCGATCGGTGATGGCCACGACCGCTATCCCAGCACGGGCAGCCGTCGTTGCGAGGCCAGTTTGTCGAGCGCCCGCTGCATGACGTGCCGGACGTGAGCATCGACCTCGTCGATGTCGGGGTCGTCGCCGAACTCGGCGACGATGTCGATCGGCGGCAGCACCTGCATCACGATCTTGGTGGGCAGCGGAAGGTTGGGCGGGATCACCAGGCTCAGGCCGAACGGGAATCCGAACGAAATCGGCACGATCTTGGTGCGGGCCAGGCGGGCGATCGGGCCGAGCCGCTTGGCCAGCCAGGTGCCGCGGGACAGGTAAAGCTGGGTCTCCTGGCCGCCGATGCCGACCGTCGGAACGATCGGCACGCCGGCGTTCAGCGCGGCCTTGACGTAGCCGGTGCGGCCGCCGAAGTCGATGACGTTCTCAGACACCGTCGGCCGGTACACGTCGTAGTCGCCGCCGGGAAACACGACCACCAGACCGCCGGATCGCAGCGCCTCGTCGGCGTTCTGTGGTTGGCGCTGATGTAGCCGATCTTCTTGAAGAAGTCGCCCGTCGGCCCGACCGAGAGCATGTCGTGGCTCAGCGTGTACAGCGGCCGCCCGTAACCGTGCTCGTGGTAGTACTCGGCCGCCAGGATCGGAACATCCATCGGCAGCATGCCGCCGGAGTGGTTGGACACCAGCAGCGCGCCGCCCGGCGGCATGTTCTCCAGCCCGCGCACCTCCGAGCGGAAGTACCGCTTGAGGAACGGCCTGGTTATCCCCATCACCCGTTCGGTGAGGCCCGGATCCCACTTCGTGAGTTCCGACGGCTCGATATCGGTCGTGGCCATGCGGTCTCCCCCTGAAATTAGAACGTGTTCTAGTTATGGTACCTGAGTCTGTCGGCCGTTGGTGACCTGCACCCTGTGCGCGAGTCAACGAACCTATGATCACGGTCGTGACAGATGAAGCCAACACTGACAACGTCGTCCTGGTCGAGCAGCGCGACCGGATCCTGATCATCACCATTAACCGGCCCCAGGCCAAGAACGCCGTCAACGCCGCGGTCAGCCACGCGTTGGCCGACGCCATGGACCGGCTCGACGGCGACGCCGGCCTCTCGGTCGGCGTGCTGACCGGCGCAGGTGGCTCGTTCTGCGCGGGCATGGACCTCAAGGCGTTCGCCCGCGGCGAGAACGTCGTGGTCGAGGGCCGCGGCATGGGGTTCACCGAGCGTCCGCCCGTCAAGCCGCTGATCGCGGCCGTCGAGGGCTATCGCGCTGGCGGGCGGGATGGAACTCGCGCTGGCCACGCGATCTGATCGTGGCGTCGAAGGAGTCGGCGTTCGGCATTCCCGAGGTCAAGCGTGGTCTGGTCGCCGGCGGCGGCGGGCTGCTGCGGCTTGCCGCAGCGCATCCCGTACGCGATCGCGATGGAGCTCGCGCTGACCGGCGACCACCTGCCTGCGCAGCGCGCCCACGAGCTCGGGCTGGTCAATGTGCTGGCCGAACCCGGCGAGGTGCTGGACGCGGCGATCGCGCTGGCCGAGAGGATCACCGCCAACGGACCGCTGGCGGTGGCGGCGACCAAGCGGATCATCACCGAGTCCCGCGGCTGGAGCCCCGATGAGATGTGGCGGCAAGCAGGCCAAGATCCTGGCGCCGGTGTTCATGTCGAACGATGCGAAGGAAGGCGCCATCGCCTTCGCCGAGAAGCGGCCTCCGAAGTGGACGGGCACCTAAGCTCACGGGGTGGACATCTTCGACGAATGGCGAAGCGGCGGAACAGAACTTCGTTGGTCGTCATCGACCGCCGCCAATGGCGGCAGGGACGTCAAGGTCTTCAGTCGTCGCTGTGGCACCGCGGGGGCGCCTGCGCTGGTGTGTGTCCACGGCTTCCCGACGTCAAGCATTGACTACTTCGCGCTGACCCGCGAACTTCACTCCGAGTTCGACATATTCCTGCTGGACTTCCCCGGATACGGCCTCTCCGAAAAGCCGCAGGCGCCGTACGTGTATTCGCTCTATGACGACGCACGTCTGCTGATCCATGCGATCACGCAAGTGTGGAAGTTGAGCAGCTACACACTGCTGACCCATGACCGCGGCACCAGTGTCGGGATCATCGCGCTGACGATGCTGGCGGCCGAAGATCTGCCCGCCGAGGTCATCTTGACCAACGCAAACATTTATCTGCCGCTGTCCAACCTCACGGTGTTCCAAACGGCGCTTCTCGATCCGACGACAGGACGAAACACTGCAAACGCCACCACACCGGAGATGCTGGCCGCCGGGTTTGGGAGCGAGCACATTCATGCCGCGACGAACCCTGGCAGACCCCGAGATCGCGGCCCTGGCGAAGTGCTTCGCGCACAACGACGGAATCCAGGTGCTGCCGGACACGATCCAGTACCTCAACGAGCGCGCCGCCGACGAAACCAATTGGCTCGAAGCGCTTTCCGGGTGTGACGTCAACACCAGCGTGGTATGGGGCCTTCATGACAACGTGTCTCCCGTTCGGGTCCCCAATTTCGTCTGGGCGGCGTACCTCAAGGACAAGCCAGGCCGAAACCGCTACTGGATCGTGCCGACGGCAGATCACTATCTGCAGTGCGATGCTCCGCAGCAGCTGGCTCACATCGTGCGTCTGACCGTAAGCGGTGAGCAGCTTCCGCTGCAGACACTCGACGCCAGGCCCGATGGCGCTGTCCTCGTGGATCAGACGGCTGGGTAGGTCGATGACCACGGAAGTCGCCGATGCCGTCGATGTGGCGGCTTATTTCGACCGGATCGGCTACCGGGGCGCTGCAGAACCGACGGCCCAGACCGTGCACGCGCTGGTGGCCGCCCACAACGGGTCCATCCCGTTCGAGAATCTCGACCCGCTGCTTGGCATCCCCGTCGCCGACCTCAGCGCCGCCGCGCTCACCGACAAGCTGGTGCGCCGCCGTCGCGGCGGCTACTGCTACGAGCACAACGGGCTGATGGGATATGTGCTCGAGGAGTTGGGCTTTGGCGTCGAACGGCTCGCCGGTCGGGTGGTGTGGCTGCATCCCGACGGCGCACTTCCAGCGCAGACGCACCAGGTGCTGTCCGTAACGGTTCCCGGTGTGGACGGGCCTCTTCTTGTCGACGTCGGATTCGGCGGGCAGACACTGACATCGCCGATTCGACTGGAAGCGGGCCCCGTGCAAGAGACCCGCCACGAGCCGTACCGCATCCGAGACCGCGGTGAGGGCTACCAGTTGGCGGCCGAGATCAACGGTGAGTGGCAGCCGCTGTACATGTTCAACACTCGCCCGCAGCCGCGCATCGATCTCGAAGTCGGAAGTTGGTACGTGTCAACGCATCCGAACTCGTTCTTCGTCACCGGCCTGACGGCGGCGCTGGTGACCGACGATGCCCGCTGGAACCTGCGGGGCCGTCATCTGGCGATCCACCGGCCCGGGAACACCGAACGGATCCGCTTCGACACCGCCGCGGACGTGCTCGACGCATTGGTCGACCGCTTCGGCATCGACGTGGCCGACGTCGGTGACCATGCTGAGGTCGAGGCGCGCGTCAACGAGGTGCTGGATAGCTAGTGGGATGCGGGCTCGGCTGACGATGGCAGACCGTAGCGCCGGACGAATTCCCTTGACTTGACCAGGAACACCACCTGCTGCGCGACGTCCCGCAGGGGATCGACACTGCGGGTTGATCGGCACAACACCACCGCGCCCTCCAGCGAGGCGATGCACATGATTGCCAGTGACGCCGCGTCCGGCTCGTCGAAGCCATCGCTGACGAACGCGCGGGTGAGCGCGTCGCGCCAGTGGCTGAAGATGCTGCCTGCGACGGTGGTCAGCTGAGGGTCGTCGTCGGCCGAACCGATCGCCGCGGCGACCACCGGGCAGCCAGCGGTGAAGTCGCTCTCGACGAGCAGGCCCTCCCAGAACTCGACGAACTGGCGCACCAGATACATTCCGCCGTTGGCGGCGGCCTCGTCGATGACCTCGGTGATGGCCTCGCCGGCGTACCGCAGAGCCTCGGTCAGGATCTGGTTCCTGCCATTGGGGAAGTGGTAGTAGACCGACCCGCGCGGTGCCCCGCTGCGGGCGAGTACCTCGTCGATGGTGACGCCGGCGGCACCACGTTCGCGCAGCACATCGGCGGCGCTGATCAACATGTTGGTGCGCGTCGAGCCGCGTTTGATCGGGGTCTTGGCAGCGGTGGACAGAACAAACCTCCAGCGGGGGATCAGGCCGCGCGCGGACCGCGCAACTGCGACGGGCGCCAGCTGAACGTGCGCGGGCTGAAGTGGAACAACGGTCGACGAGTCTGCACGTGATGTGTGAACTGCCGGCCGGCGAAGTTGATCTCAACGAGCCACATGGTGTGCCTCCCTGGCTATGACAAACAGCATAGAAGTCACAACACACCCGTGCAATAAATGTATTCCCCGTCACACGGCGGCCCGAGTAAATAGCAGGTAAACATGCATGGTTCGCCGATCGCGCCAATCCCGCTCCACCGAGCTGATTATGGTACCGAGCATAATTGCTGGATCGCAGCTCAGCGCCACTTTGGGCCCGTAGGCTGGCGCCCGAACCAGAACGAAAGGCGCTAGTGATGGGTCACTACAGGAGCAACGTTCGGGATCTGGAGTTCAACCTGTTCGAGGTGTTGCACCTGGAGAAGGCGCTGGCCACCGGGGAGTTCGGTGATCTCGACGGAGAGTCCGTGCGCGAGATGCTCCAGGAGGCGTCGCGGCTGGCCGAGGGGCCACTCGCAGAATCCTTCGCCGAGGCCGACCGCCATCCACCGACGTTCGACCCCGAGACGCACACGGTCAGCTTGCCCGAGCCGTTCAAGAAATCGCTCAGGGCGTGGCAGCAGGGGGAGTGGTTCCGGGTCGGCCTCGACGAGGCCATCGGCGGAGTGCCCGCGCCGGCGATGGTTGCCTGGGCGATCAACGAGTTCCCTCTCGGCGCTCAGCCGGCGGCGTTCATGTACCTGGCAGGCCCGATCATGGCCAACGTCCTCTACCACATCGGTAACGAGCAGCAGCGGCATTGGGCGGCACTGGCGTTCGAGCGCAATTGGGGCGCCACCATGGTGCTGACCGAACCCGATGCCGGCTCCGACGTCGGCGCCGGGCGCACCAAGGCGATGCAGCAGCCCGACGGCACCTGGCACATCGACGGGGTCAAACGGTTCATCACCAACGGCGATACCGACGACCTGTTCGAGAACAATTTGCACCTGGTCCTGGCCCGGCCCGAGGGTGCGGGGCCGGGCACAAAGGGCCTCAGCCTGTTCCTGGTGCCCAGGTATCTGTTCGATCCCGAAACCGGCGAGCTCGGCTCACGGAATGGGGTTTTCGTGACCGGGCTGGAGCACAAGATGGGACTCAAAGCGTCCGCGACCTGCGAACTCACCTTCGGCCAGCATGGCGTTCCCGCGGTCGGTTGGCTGGTCAACGACACCCACAACGGCATCGCCCAGATGTTCAAGGTCATCGAGTACGCCCGAATGATGGTGGGGACCAAGGCAATCGGGACATTGTCAACCGGCTATCTCAACGCCCTCGACTATGCCAAGACTCGGGTGCAGGGCGCGGACATGACGCAGATGACGGACAAGAACGCACCCCGGGTCACCATCGTTCATCACCCCGACGTCAGGCGTGCGCTGCTCACCCAGAAGTCATACGCCGAAGGCCTGCGTGCGCTCTACCTCTACACCGCGGCGCATCAGGACGCAGCCGCCGCCGGCATCGTCTCAGGGGCGGACGCGGCCATGGCAGAACGGGTCAACGATCTGTTGCTGCCCATCGTCAAGGGCGTCGGGTCTGAGCGCGCCTATCAATGCCTGACCGAATCGCTGCAAACCTTCGGTGGATCAGGCTTCCTGCAGGATTACCCGATCGAGCAGTACGTCCGCGACGCCAAGATCGACTCGCTCTATGAGGGCACCACCGCGATCCAGGCGCAGGACTTCTTCTTCCGCAAGATCGCGCGCGACCACGGCGCCGCGCTGGCGCATGTGGTCGGCCAGATCACGGCTTTCCTCGACAGCGACACCGCCCGACCGGAGTTGGCCGACGGACGCACGCTGCTGGCCACCGCGCTCGGCGAGCTTCAGGCCATGGTCGCCGCGATGACCGGATACCTCATCGGCGCGCAGGACAATGCCCGCGAGCTGTACCGGCTGGGCCTCGAGTCGGTGCCCTTCCTGCTCGCGGTCGGCGACCTTCTGATCGGCTGGTTCCTGCTGCAGCACGCCGAGATCGCGCTGGACGCGCTCGACGCCGACCCAACTGACCGTGACCGTGCCTTCTACAGCGGAAAAGTCGCCGCGGCAAACTTTTTCGCAAAGAACATGTTGCCGCGGCTGACCGCCGAACGCAGGATCATCGAAGGTGTCGACCTCGCCGTCATGGACCTGCGGGAGGAAGCCTTCTGACGCCGTGGCCGGCCGACCGTCAGTTGTCAGGCGTGTAGCCGAACGGCAGCAGGATGCTCTTCGCCTCGCATGTACTGCTCGATGCCCTCTGGGCCGTTCTCGCGGCCGATGCCCGAGTTCTTGTAGCCGCCGAACGGCGCGCCCGGATCGAACGCGTACATGTTGACCGCGTAGGTGCCGGTGCGGATCTTCGTCGCGATCTCCATGGCCTTGGGGTAGTCGGTGGTCCACACGCTGCCCGCCAGGCCGTACACCGAGTCGTTGGCGATGCGGATCGCGTCCTCCTCGGTGTCGTAGGGAATGACCGCCAGCACCGGCCCGAAGATCTCCTCCTGGGCGATGGTCATCGAGTTGTCCACGTCGGCGAACACCGTCGGCTGCACGAACCAGCCGCCGTCGAGGCCCTCGGGCCGGCCGCCGCCGGTGACGATGCGCGCGCCTTCCTCGACGCCCTTCTTGATGTAGCCCTCGACGCGCTCGCGCTGCTTCTCGGAGATCAGCGGGCCGATCATCGCCGCGGGATCGTCGGGCAGGCCGATCGGGCATCGCGGCGACCGCGCCGGACAGCTTCTCGACGACCTCGTCGTAGCGCGACCGCGGGGCAAGGATCCGGGTCTGGCCGACACAGGCCTGACCGCAGTTCATCAGGCCGGAGAAGACCAGCATCGGCAGCGTCGAATCCAGGTCGGCGTCCTCGAGGATGATCGCCGCGGACTTGCCGCCGAGCTCCAGCGTGCACGGCCTTGAGCTTCTCGGCCGCGATCTTGGCGACCTCCTTGCCGACCGCCGAGCTGCCGGTGAAGGTGAACTTGTCCATCTCGGGGTTGGCGGTCAGTGCGCGGCCGGTCTCCGGCGCCGCCGGGCACGATCGAGAGCACACCCTCGGGCAGGCCGGCCTCGGCGAACATCTCGGCCATCGCGAACACCGACAGCGGGGTCTCGGCGGCGGGCTTGAGCACCACGGTGCAGCCGGCCAGCAGGGCGGGGCCCAGCTTGTTGGCGGCCAGGAAGAACGGCACGTTCCACGCCGTGACCGCGCCGACGACGCCGATCGGCTCACGGATCACCAGCGTCTGGCCGTAGATGCCGTCGCGGATGTCCTTCCAGGTGAACTTGTCCGCGGCACCGGCGTAGTACTGGAACGCCGCCATCGCGGCGCCGTACTGCATCATGTCGACGATCGTCGGCGGCTGGCCGGTCTCCGCGGCCAGCAGGAACTTCAGCTCGTCGGCGCGCTCTTCCATCAGCTTGACCGCGGCGCCCGAGCACCGCGGCCCGCTCGTGCGGGCGACATGTGCGGCCACGGGCCGTCGTCGAAGGCCTTGCGGGCGGCGGCGCACGCGGCGTCGACGTCGGCCTCCGACGGCCAGCGGCACCTTGCCCGACCAGCTCGCCGGTCGCGGGCGAATGCACTTCGATGACTTCGGACGGTCGACGGCTCGACCCACTTGCCGCCGATGAACAGCTTGTCCCACTCGGTCTTGTAAGCCGTTCCACGCTCTGTGTCATGAGCGTCACATTACCCAGATTCCTACCGAACGAGAACCTGTTCCAGTTCAGCGACTCACTGTCGGCCGCAAGACCAGCACCAGATTGCTCACCAAGAACTCCCTGCAGCACCGGGACGCCCGTCATCCACCACGCCCATCGCGGGTGGTAGCGGGGAAATGCGGCGACGAGCGCGCCGGTGCTCGCCGCCCAGTCCAGTCCGTCGGACACCGACACCGCGAACAACGACGATCCGTAGTCGTTTTTCGGCCGATGACCATGCTTGCGGGTGTAGCGCTCGGCGGCGCGGGCGCCGCCGAGGTAGTGCGTCAGCCCCATCTCATGTCCGCCGAACGGGCCGAGCCACACCGTGTACGACAGCACGGCCAGGCCGCCGGGCCTGGTCACCCGCAGCATCTCGCGGCCCAGCCGCCACGGTTGCGGCACGTGTTCGGCGACGTTGGACGACAGGCAGATGTCCACGCTGGCGTCGGCGAACGGCAACGCGACGCCGGACGCCCGCACATAGCTTGCGAGGGTGGGCCCAGCTTGCGGGGGCACGGCCCCCGGGCCCGTTCCGCAGCTCGGTGGGATCGGGCTCGACGCCGATGTAGTGCAGGCCGGCGCCTGCGAAGGCGGCGGCGAAATGACCGGGACCGCCGCCGACGTCGAGCAGGGTCCGGCCCGCCGGTGAGGTGCCGTCGATGTCTCGCCACAGGTCGGTGACCATCGCGGCGGTGTCCTCGGCCAGCGCGCCGTAGAACCGGGCCGGGTCGCCTTGCTCGTAACGGAACTGGCCGATCAGGCGCAGCGACCGGGACAGCGTCGCTCTCCGGGCGAACAGGGCACGGCTCCCTTCCGACGAGCGCTCGCGCGAGGAGACATCATCGATGCCGACCATAGCCAGCGGCTACTCTGTCACGGATGTCTGGCCACCGGATCCGTCTGCGCTCGCGTCCGCGTCCGCTCAGGTTCGCTCCGTGCTGCTGCTGTGCTGGCGGGACACCGGCCACCCGCAGGGCGGCGGCAGCGAAACCTACCTCCAGCGCATCGGCGCCCACCTGGCCGAGTCGGGTGTCAGGGTCACGCTGCGCACCGCGCGGTATCCGGGCGCGCCGCGGCGCGAAGTCCTCGACGGGGTGCAGATCAGCAGGGGCGGCGGCCGCTACTCCGTCTACATCTGGGCCGGGCTGGCGATGGTTGCGGCGCGGATCGGTCTCGGTCCGCTGCGGCGGGCCCGGCCGGACGTGGTCCTCGACACCCAGAACGGGTTGCCGTTCATGGCCCGCCTCGCTTTCGGCCGACGGGTGGCGGTGCTGGTACACCATTGCCACCGCGAGCAGTGGCCGGTGGCGGGTCCCGTGATGGGCAGGATCGGCTGGTTTGTTGAGTCGAAGTTGTCGCCGCGGGCACACCGGCGCAACCAGTACGTCACCGTGTCGCTGCCGTCGGCGCGCGATCTGACGGGCCTCGGGGTGAATCCCAACCACATCGCGGTGGTGCGCAACGGACTTGACCGGGCGCCGGCGCACACGTTGACGCTGCCGCGGTCGGTCACTCCGCGGGTCGCGGTGCTCTCGCGGCTGGTGCCGCACAAGCAGATCGAGGATGCGCTGGAAGCCATCGCCGAGCTGCGACCACGGCTTCCCGACGTGCATCTTGACATCCTCGGCGGCGGCTGGTGGGAACAGCGGCTGGTCGACCACACCGCGCTGCTGGGTATCTCCGACGCCGTGACGTTTCACGGCCACGTCGACGACACCACGAAACACCATGTGCTGCAACGGTGCTGGGTCCACGTACTGCCGTCTCGCAAGGAGGGCTGGGGCCTTGCGGTCACCGAAGCGGCGCAGCACACCGTCCCGACGGTCGGGTATCGATCGTCGGGCGGCCTGACGGATTCGATCATCGACGGGGTGACCGGTCTGCTGGTCGACGACCACACCGAACTGGTCGACGGGCTCGAGCGCCTGCTGACCGACCAGGTGCTGCGCGAACAACTCGGCGCCAAGGCCGCCGTGCGCTGCGGCGAATTCTCTTGGGAGCAAAGCGCCGCCGCGATGCGAACGGTGTTGGAGTCCGTGCATGCGGGGCGCATGGTCGGCGGCGTGGTCTAACCCCGCCGAGCGCGCGCTTGTCGTAGCCGAACAGCGAGAGATGCCGCCAACAACCATCCGCCCGCCGCGGCAAGCACCGCCAGCCACACCCAGTGCGCGGCGAGCACGATGCCGCGGCCGGGTGCGCGCGGGTGATCGCCGCCCACCCGGTACAGCGTCAGGTCCCCGTCGTGGTACGCCACCGGCAGCGGCAGCGATGGCAGTGAATCACTTGTGGCCCAATTGGATTCGACGACGACCCAGCCGACGCCCGCGGCCGCCAGCCTGTCGCGGCCGGCGCCGGCCAGCAGCAGCTGCTGCACCTCGCGGGCGCGATTGCCCTCGCCGGGCACCGTGCGGCCCGCGATCGTCAGGTCACCCGTTGTCAGCACGTCGGCCCGGACCCAGCGGGGCAGCGGGTCGAGCACCGGGGCGGCACCGGCCCAGGCGAACCGGCGCATGCTGTCGACGGGCAGCACCGCGACCGGTCGCGGGTCGGCGTTGATCAGCGCGGAGACGGCCGTCCACGCCGGCGGATAGGGCACGGCGACCAGCTTGCCGCCGACGCCCCAGGCCAGATCGGGCAGCGCCGCGACCAAGCGCCGCGCAGCAGATGAGCGCGGCCAGCGCGGCCGTGATCCGATGGCGCAAAGTGAGCACCGCGGCGGCTCCGGCCAGCGAATAGGCCGGCATTGCCAGCGCCACCCACTTCTGCGCATCGCGCACCACGCCGAGGCCGGGCAGCGTCCGGATGGTCGCCTCGACGACCGCCATCCCGGGCCCGGTGGCCATCGCGGCGGGGACCACCACCGCGACCGCCGCGAGGATCACCAGCGGCACCGCGGCGCGGCGGCGCACCAGCGTTGGCAGTCCCAACGCGACCACGCCGAGCAGCACGACCGCCGCGACGACCGCGAAAACTGTTGTACGCGAAGCTGGTACAGCGGCGCCATTCCAGATGCCGCCCAGGCTGGCGAGGCTGCCCAGCGTTCCGAGTCCGGGTTCGGCGCGTGCGGCGAACGCGCGCACACCTTCGGCCTGCGTTGCCGACAACGAATCGGCCACCGCGGCCGCGGCCAGCCACGGCAACGCCACCAGCACCGCGGTGCCAAGCCCGACCGCCGCGCACCACCACCGCGGCCGGCCGGGGCCCGGCGCGAAGACGCACGTCACCGCTACCGTCACCGCCAGCATCAGCCCCGTCGGGGTCAACCCGGCCAGCGCGATCCAGAACACCAGCGCAGCCACGCCGGCGCCACCACCCGTCAGGCGCCGCATCGGACGTCCGCAGGTGCAGCATCGTCGTCGCCACCCACGGCAGGCAGCCGTAGCCCACCACCAGGCTCCAGTGCCCCTGCAGGAGTCGTTCGGCGACATACGGATTCCAGATGGCGATCGTCACCGCGACGAACTGACCGGGCAGCCCCGCAGCGGGCAGCACCGTCGCCGCCAGCCGCGCCGCGCCCCAGCCCGCCAGCAACAGCCCGGTCACCAGCAGCACCTTGACCACCAGGCCGCCGTCGACCAGGCCAGACGCCAGCGCGACGACGAAATCCTGTGGCAGCGCGCGTGGCGCCGCTTCGGACAACCCGAGCGCCGAATCGGACAGGTACGACCGCGGCGTCGACACCGCGTCGCGGAGCAGCAGATACCCCGGCGCCAGAAGTGGCGCCGTCACGACCAGAGCGAGCACCAGCGCGTACGCCGGCGCGACGAACGACCGCGCCCGCGTCGGCGCGGGAACCCGCACGGTCAGACGGGTCTGTCCGGAGGCAGATCCGATGGTCGCGAAGCGGGCAGCTTCTCGGTCTGCGCCTCGGCCCCTGGCACCCGTTCGGCTTCGGAGCCGCGTGCCCCGAAGAACCGGTGATCGGCCTCGTCCAGACCCGGATCGATCAGCGCCGACTCGGCGCGCAGGCTGAACGACCCCAGCAGCGTGCCGCCCACCAGCGCCACCAGGCCCATCGCGGTGAACGTGATCGGCAGGATGCGGCCCCACAGCGCCAGCCTGTCGCGCTCGTCGCGGGCGCTGGCCACCTGCGATTCGACGGTCTCCTCGGTGGACGTGACGGTGAAGTCGACGAACGTGACCTCGGGCTTGAGCGGCTCGCGCGCATAGAAGTGGTAGCCGTGATCCTTCTTCTTCACGATGGTGCCCGACACCGGATCCACCCAGAAGGTGCGCTGCGCGGCGTAGTAACGGGTCATGGTGATCGGTTCGTCCGGATTGCCGGGTAGACCCCACAGCGATGCCCGGGCGGTGACCTGCGCGTCGGCGTCGTCGTCGTAGAGGGACGAGTACTTGACCGGCTCGACCAGCTTGCCGTCGGCGTCGTAGCCGACGTTCTGGCTGAACCGGTAGGTGGTCAGCCCGTTGACGTCTTCCTCGCCGTCGTAGTTGGCGTCGTACGCCTTCTGCGCGATCGGGTCGAAAACGGAATACGTGCGCTTTTCGGTAGCGAACGGGAACCGGTAGGCCAGCCCGTCGTGAGGCAGGGCGATGTTGGTCGGCGGGACGGTGTCCTCGGGGGCGCGCGGCTTCTGCACCGCGCCGCCAGGGTTGCTTTCGCTGGAGACCGCGGTCGCCGTCTTCCGGTTGAGCGTGACGGTGTCGACGAGCGCCAGCAACAGGCCGTTGTCCTGCTGCTTGTCGGTGCGGCGCAACGAGCTGCCGACCTGCAGGGTGACGACGTCGGCGTTCGACGGTGCCTCCACGCTCAGCTGCTCCTGCAGCACGACCGGGACATTGCGGTTGATGACGAACCGGTCGGCGTTCAGCGACGCGGGGTCAAACGCGGTACCGGTTCCGTTGGCGACGAGCGTGGTGTCCAGGTCAAGCGGAATCTTGGCGATCTTGCCCTTGGTGTAGGTCGTCAACAACAGCGCGGCGATCAGCAGGGCGGCCCCCAGCCCCATGATTCCGCACGCTGCGATACGCAGAGCCACTGCGCGGTTCAAACCCTGCCTCCTTAGGTCCGGCGACCCGTTCTGTGCCGCCACGCGCCCGACTCGGGGAGGTACCCCCCGTCTGCGGGGCAGCTGTGGAGGCAAAACCCGTTCGACCCTAACAGCAGAACTTAAGGGCGTCGCTCACTACGACCGCATCCACCGACGGCCGCGTGGCCACCCATTTTCACCCTGAATGCGCAGCACGGCACACTGGTCGTCGTGACCGATTCTGCCGCGGATGCAGGAGCGGCGAAAACCGCGGGGTCGGCGGGACGCGAAGTTTCCTGCCTGCCGTCGAGGGAATGCGCGCGTGCGCCGCGGTCGGCGTCGTGGTGACCCATGCCGCCTTTCAGACCGGTCACACCGGCGGGATCACCGGCCGGCTGTTCGGCCGGTTCGACCTCGCCGTTGCGGTGTTCTTCGCGCTGTCGGGCTTTCTGTTGTGGCGGGGCCACGCCGCCGCGGCCCGCGGACTGCGCCCCGTCCCGCCGACCGGGCACTACCTGCGGTCCCGCATCGTCCGCATCATGCCGGGCTACCTCGTTGCGGTCGTGGTGATTCTGTCGCTGCTGCCCGACGCCAAGGCCGACCTCACGGTGTGGCTGGCCAACCTGTCGCTGACCCAGATCTATGTGCCGCTCACGTTGACGGCGGGGCTGACCCAGATGTGGAGCCTGTCCGTCGAGGTCGCCTTCTACCTGGTGCTGCCGTTCCTGGCGCTGCTGGCGCGACGGCTGCCCGTGCGCGCCCGCATCCCGGCCATCGCGGCGCTGGCGGTCGCCAGCCTCGGGTGGGCGCTGATCCCGTTCGCGGCGCCGTACGGCATCAACCCGCTGAACTGGCCGCCCGCGTTCTTCTCGTGGTTCGCCGCGGGCATGCTGCTGGCGGAGTTGACCGTCACCGACATCGGCTGGCCGCACCGGCTGGCCCGGCGGCGGGTGGTGATGGCGGTGGTCGTGGTGGTGGCGTTCGCGGTGGCCGCCTCACCGCTGGCCGGCCCGGAAGGGCTCACGCCCGGCACCATCAGCCAGTTCATCGTGAAAACAGCGATGGGCGCGGTGGTGGCCGCAGCGCTGATCGCCCCGCTGGTGCTGGACCGTCCCGATACCCCGCACCGGTTGCTGGGCAACACGACCATGGTGACGCTGGGCCGATGGTCGTACGGGTTGTTCGTCTGGCACCTCGCGGCGCTGGCGATGGTGTTCCCGATCATCGGTGAGTTCGCCTTCAACGGGCACATGCCGGTAGTGCTGGTGCTGACGGTGCTGTTCGGGTTCGCGATCGCGGCGGTCAGCTACGCGCTGATCGAGTCGCCGTGCCGAGTCGCGTTGCGGCGTTGGGAGCTTCGCGTAGGGGCAGGGACAGCGCCCGGTGCCGCCGCTGGACAGCTCGGTCACGAATGTGCCCGAGCCCGCCGCGCGATGATTTCGTCGCGCACCGCCGACCGGCGGGCCTTGCCTGCGTCGTCACGCAACGGGGTGTCACTGAATTCGACGACGCGGGGCACCTTGTAACCGGCGATGCGGTCGGCGAGGAACGCGATGACGGCCGCTTCGTCGAGCCCGTCGGCTTGCACGATGGCGTACGGCACCTGGCCCAGGTCCTCATCGGGTACGCCAACCACCAGGCAGGACAGGATGTCTGGGTGAGCCGACAGCGCCGATTCGATTTCGGCGGGGTAGACGTTGCGGCCGCCGACGGTGAACATGTCGACCCGCCGGTCGTTGAGATAGAGGAAGCCGTCCTCGTCGAAATAGCCGAGGTCGCCCAGCGAGTCCCAGCCGTCGCGGCTCTTCGCGGTGGCCCCGATGTAGCGGTAGGTCGGCGCGCTGCCCGGGGCCGGCCGCATGTAGATCTCGCCGACCACGCCGGGCGGGCACTCGTTGCCGTCGTCGTCGAGCACCTTCATCTCGCCCGCAACGACGACGCCCACCGAACCGCGGTGCTCCAGCCATTGCGCGCCGCTGACGAACGTCATGGCCTGAAGTTCGGTGCCGCCGTACAACTCCCAAACCGCGTCAGGCCCGAGCAGATCGATCCAGGACTGTTTGACCGCGGGCGGGCATGGCGCACCGACGTGCCACAGCCGACGGATCGACGACAAGTCGTAGGCGCCGGGATTGCTGCGATAGACCGGCAGCAACCGCTGCATGATGGTCGGCACGGCCACGATGAAGTCGACGCTGTGCTCGGTGATCAGCCGCAGGTACTCGGCGGCGTCGAACCGCGGCATCAGCACCAGGTGCTGTCGCATCAACAACCCGATTGTCGCGGTGGTCATGCCGGTGTTGTGGCTGAGCGGAACGGCAACCAGCTGGGTGTCGCCCTCCAGGGCGCCCATCCCCAGTCCCGCGAACACCGCGGGGAAACGAGCATCGCCACCGGCCTCGATGAGCTTGGGTCGCCCGGTGCTGCCCCCCGAGCCCAGCGCCTTCCACGACGGCGACACCGCTTCGGGTAGCGGCGCGTCCGACACCGTCGAATCAGGCATGAAATCGCCTGACACGCTGGGAGTTCCGCCGCGCGGATCATTGCGGCCCACCAACAGCGCCCGCGGCTTGAGCTCGAGCAGCCCCTCGAGTTCAGCGTCGGGCATCCTGGCCGACAGCGGCTGGGGAACCGCGCCAAGCTTCCACGCGGCCAGCGTGGCCTGGAACCATTCGATCGAGTTCGGCAGCACGATCGTCACGTAGTCACCTTGGCGCACACCGAGGTCGGCGTATGCCCGCGCCAGCCGGTTGGTCGACGCGTCGAGTTCACCACGGGTCACGGTGCGGCCCTCGCAGGTGACCGCCGGTTCGTCGGGCGCGGCCTGGGCCAATTGGGAAAACTGCGTGCTGATCGGCGGGACGGGTGCGGTCATCAGTAGGCACCTTGGTTTTCGAAGATCTTGCGAGGGTTGTCGACGAGCATCGCGGTCAGCTGCTCGTCGGTGACGCCTCGGTCCTTCAGCGCGGGGATGACGTCGTTGTGGATGTGCAGGTAGTGCCAGTTCGGCAGGACCACCGGCACCATCTCTTCGGGCAGCGCAGTCGATGAAGCACGCCGCGTCGTGCGACAGCACCATTTTGTCCGCATGGCCACGCTCGCACATCCGCGCGACGGTGTTCACCCGGTCCTCGAAGGGCAGGTACACATCGACACCGAACCGGTCCATCCCGATGTAGGAGCCGTTGCCGATGAGCTCCTCCAGATAGTCCAGATCGGTGGTGTCGCCGGAGTGCCCGATCACCACCCGGGTCAGGTCGACGCCCTCGTCGGCGAAGATCTGCTGCTGCTCGAGCCCCCGCCGGGTCGCGGCATGGGTGTGCGTCGAGATCGGCACGCCGGTGCGGCGGTGCGCGTTGGCGACGGCGCGCAGCACCCGCTCCACCCCGGGTGTGACGCCGGGCTCATCGGTCGCGCACTTGAGGATCGCGGCCTTGACCCCGGTGTCGGCGATGCCGTGCTCGATGTCGCGGACGAACATGTCGACCATCGGCTCGGCGTCGCCGAGTGGGCCCCCCGGGCCGCTGAAGTGGAAGTACATCGGCACGTCGTTGTACGTGTACACACCGGTCGCCACCACGATGTTGAGATCGGTGGCCGCCGCGATGCGCGCGATGCGCGGGATGTAGCGGCCCAGCCCGATCACCGTGAGGTCGACGATGCTGTCGACACCGCGGGACTTCAGTTCGTTCAGCCGCGCGATCGCGTCCGCTTCACGCTTGGCCTCATCACCCCAGACTTCGGGGTAGTTGTCGGTGATCTCCGGGGAGAGGATGAACACGTGCTCGTGCATCAGTGTCACGCCGAGGCGTGCGGTGTCGATCGCTCCCCGTGCGGTGTTTAGGTGCGGCACTCCGCCGATGCTAGGGCGCTGGCGCGATCCCGTGGGCGGTCTTGGGTCAATCGGCGCGAACGGCGTCGCCACGCCCACGCCGGTTGGCCCTCGGCGGCACCGTCGACGCCGCCAGCATCGCCACCGAGACCAGCGCCAGTAGCTGAACACCGGCGGAGTGCCCGACATATCCGTCGACCGATCGCCATGGATTCTGGCTCAGCACCGCGCCGGCCGCGATCAGTCCGCCCGCGGCGATGGTGACCGTGACTGCGTCGCAGAGCTTTTCGCGGCGGTGCAGCAGCTCGCGTGCGCCAATCGCCGCGCCGGCCACGATGACGCCCGCGATCCCGGAAATCACCGCCGCGGCCGCCACCACCGCGACACTCGTCGCCACCCGCCCCGGCTGCCACACCCGCGTTGGCTCGTCAGTGGGACGGGGCCGTCGAACCGGCAGGAACGCCAGCAGCGCAAGCAGCGGCAGCAGCGCCAGCCCGCCGATCAGCCCCGCCCGGTACGGCGCATTCGAGGTGAAGCTCAGCGTGACGGGGCCCGCGGTGTCGGGGGGAAGTACCCACCCCTGCTGCCAGCCGTTGACGCTGACCGGGGCGAGCACCGAACCGTCGGCCGCGCGGGCCGTCCAGCCCGGATTGATGCTTTCGGGCACCACCAGCACCCGCGACGAGTGGGAGGCCACGATGTCGAGCTTGCGGTGGTCTGCGCTCCAGTCGCCGGTGGAGGCGGGAATGGTTGCCGCCGTCCGCAGTTGGCTCGCGAGTGGACCCGCCAGCTGCACGCCGTCGACGACGAACGCCGCGCCGGGGCTGATGACCAATTCCTGCTGGCCGGCGGGCAGCGTGATCGGCTCGGACCGGCACGGCGTGGCTGGCACGGGCTGCGCCGTCGAGCAATGCGCCGACGGTGGTGGCGACGGAGGTCTGGACGAACTGTCCCGCAACGCCGAGGATCGGGCCGCGCCCGCACGGCAGGTCGATGGCCCGCGCACGGTTGCGCGCGGCGTCGGCGGCGGCGATCGGCGCACCCCGGGCGTCCAGCGCCGAGACCTCGGCCAGCCCCGGCGGCTTGAGCTGATCGAAGCCCAGTGCGGTGCGGTCGATGACGTCGGTCCAACTCAGCAGCGACAGTTTGACGGTGTCGGTGACGCTCGGCCGCAGGCTCACTGTCTGGGTTCCGCCGTCAGCGGACAGCCGGCGAACCTGAGGACCGTCGCCGAGGTCGATGGCCACCAGCGTCGGATGTGCGGGCAGCACTGAGGAACTCGGCGTTATCCGCAGTCCGGCGACCTCGCTGCGGGCGGGCAGCTTCAGCGTGAGGGTGGGCGGCGTCTTGTGCTGCACGACACTTTGCGGTGCGGTCCATGCAGTGCCGGGATCGCCGTCGGCGGCGGCGTACGCCGAACCCAGCACGTCGACCGGGTCGGCGTCGCCGAAGGCCCGCGCCGCGCCGGGCTCGCTGATCAGGTCGGCCAGGTTGGGGCCTTGGCGTGCGCGCACCCACACCATCGGTGTCACCGTCGTCGGCGACGGCACGGTCAGGGTGCGGCTCAGGTTCACCGGCTCCTCCGACGACATCGCCATGGCCGCCGCACAGCGGGTGCCGTTCGGGCTCTGGGCGCAACCTGGCCGACCGAGCAGCTCCGTACCGAGATCCCATTGTGCGACAGCAGAATTCGCGGGTGGCCCGGGCACCAGCACGGTGTGGCGCAGGCTGACGGGATGGGCGAAGCCGTTCGCGTCGTATTGCGTGATGCTGAAGTCGGTGATGCCGAATTGCACGCCGGCCGAACCGTCGTCGGTGGCCACGGCGGTGATCCGCACCCACGGCGTCTCGCCGTACGGCAACGCCAGGGTCAGCGGCTTGCCTGCCTGGTCAAACCGCAACGTGCTGGTGCCGTTGACGGTCGACACCGAAATACGGCGGACCTGCGCGCCGACGGCCGTGGCGCTCGGCGTGATGGTCAGGGTGGCGTTGGTGACCGGGTGATCGAAGTCGACCTGCAGCCATTGGCCGACGGCCGACTGCAGGGCATTGGATACCCAGCTGGTCGACGGGTCGGCGTCGACGGCCGCCGCAGGCCCTGCCGCGGGTGCGACGTTGGGCAGCGCGGTCGAATCCGACGCCGAACTCGACACCGTGATGCGGCCGCCGTTCCAGTGCCCGTAGACGGTGTCGGCGCCGGCGGCGGGATAGTCGAGCACCCGGTTGAACGTGTGCCGCGGGTCGTCGGGTGTTCGAATCGCCGACACGTGATCGTCGACGCGGCCGTAGTCGGTTTCGCGGGCCAGCGGCGTGTCCGTCACGGTCACCCCTGTTCCCGGCGGCAGCGTCAGGCCGGCGCGTTGCGCGTCGCCGGTCAGCAGCATCGGCCCCAGCGGCGGCTGGCCCAGCAACCGGCGTCGCTCGTCGAGCCGCAGCAGCGCCTCGGGCCCGCCGTCGACACGCGCCATCGCGTCGGTGTCGACAAGGTAGGGCCTCGACGGAATCGTCGGCGTGGTCACCTGGTAGATCTCCACCGCCGGATAGCGCGGCCGCAGCCCGCTGTCGGTGATGAATCCGGCCAGCGTGCCCGGGCCGACCGGTTCGCCGAACTGGGCCACCTTGGCGAGACCGCTCGACCCTTCGATGGCCCGGTGCACCAGCAGGGGCCGCGCCGACCGCGACGTCTCGGGGTCGAGGTCGTTGCGCACCACCACGTACGAAATGCCTTGCCGGGCAAGGGTATCCGCCAGACCAGCGGATGGTCGGCCTGCCGCGAACAGCCGCTGCACCGAGTCGAGAGCGCGGATGGTTGCCGGCGGGGTCAGCGGAATCGAGTCGCGCACCCCCCACGGGGTGTTGCCCAGCACCTGCAGGGGTTCGTCGTGGGTGGTGCCCCACACCTGGGTGGCGAACGGTGCGCCGGGCGCCACCAGCACGCGGCCGCCGGCGGTGTTGTGCTCGTCCAGCCAGTCGGCGGCGTCGTGCCAGTATTGCGGGATCGCGTCGAAGGCGCCCGGCGGTGTCAGCCGCCCGGTCCAGGCCAGCGACGTGGCCGCGGCCAACGCCACCAGCACCACCAGCCCGACGGCGACCCGCTTGTCCCGTTCGGGGCGGGCGAACGCGTTGATCCACTCGCGTCGGGGCGCGCTGCCGGGCAACGGGATTCGGCCGAGCAGATGCGCCAGCCCGAGCGCGAGCGGCAGCCGAAGGAGCGGCTCCAGTTTGTGCATGTTGCGCAGCGGGGTGCCGCCCGCGTCGAGAAATGATTGAACGAACTGCGCGACCGGCGATCCCAGCCCGCCCGAGTAGCCGGCAGCGAGCAGGACGACGCCGACGAGCAGGATCACGATGAGCCTGCCGCGGGCGGGCATCGACCGCATCGCCAGCCCGGCGATGCCTGCCGCCGCGACCAGCGTCGTCGCCAGCACCGCGACCGACCCCGTCACCAACGAGGCACCCGCTGTCGCGTTCGGCGCGACGAACGGTGTCCAGGCGTCGGTGCCGCGCAGCATCTCGGTCAGCGACATCCACTGCGTGGTGACGCCGGAGGACTCGATGAAGTCGAGGAACGGCGGGCTGATCCGGCCGAGCAGCACCAGCGCGACGACCCACCACAGCACCGCGAGCACCGCACACGACAGCCACCACGCGGTGAAGCGCAGCCACCGCCGGTTCGGCCGGTGTGACGCCCACCAGATGACGGCGGCCAGGCAGCCGGACAGGGTGGCGACGGCGTTGACCGCACCCATCAGGGCGATCGCCAGTGCCGACCGGGCCGCCAGCACCCGCACCGAACTGTGGTGAGTCGTTGCCGTAGCAGCGGCTGCGCTGCCGCGCAGCGCAAGGATCACCGGCAGCAGCACCCACGGCGCCAGCATCATCGGCAGCGTCTCCGAGGAGATCGCACCGATCGTGGTCAGCACCCGCGGGGACAGTGCGAACGCGGCCGCGGCGATGACGCGCGACGTCGGGCTGCCGATGCCCCGCCCATCGTTCAACGCCTCGGCGACCCGCAACAGGCCCCAGAACCCCACCGTCAGCAGCAGCGCCCACCACAGCCGCTGCGTCACCCAGCCCGGCAAGCCGAGCAGGTTACCGGCGAGGAAGAACGCCCCGTGCGGAAACAGATAGCCGTACGCCTGGTTCTGCGCCTGGCCGAACGGCAGCTCGCTGTTCCACAGGTTGAACGCGCGCGCGAGGAATCGCAGCGGGTTCGCAGTGAGATCGAGTTTGGTGTCGGGCGAAATCTGTCCGGGCGACTGGGCGAAGGTCAGGATCAGCGCCGCCGCCGCGACCACGCACAGCCAGCGCCGCGGCAGCGGCGAAGTCAAACTAGGTTCGGTCGCCGTACTCGACCCTGTTGAGCACAGATGACGCCGGATCGCCCGCCGGCAGCGGGGGCTTGGTGTCCTGTTGCACCATCAGCGTCACACCGAAAATGGCGGCCGCTCCCAGCAGCAGACCGACAACGATGCTGGCTGCGGCGGGAACGATGAACCGATCCATGCGGCCAACGTAGCAGACAACGTTTTGCGGGCCCGTCGCCGAACGCGTCTTCCGGCGCACCGTATGAGGCGTGGGTTTGACTCCCATTAGGGTGGGGCCCCATGGCCGGCTCCCGCGCATTGTTAGCACTGGCCGCGATGTCCGGGCTCCTGCTGGCCTGCTCGCCGTCCGCTCAACACCACACCGCTCCTTCGACGTCAGTCGCCCCTTCGACATCCGCCGCCCCGGCTCCTGCCGCCGCTCCCGCTGCGCCGGCATGCGGTGATGGGCAAGCGCTGCTGGCCGGCATGTCGACCCACGACAAGCTGGCGCAGCTGCTCATGGTCGGGGTCACCGGCGCCGCCGACGCGCGGGCGGTGGTCGACAGCCAGCACGTCGGCGGCATCTTCATCGGCAGCTGGACCGACCTGTCGATGTTCTCCGACGGGTCACTGGCAGCCATCGCCGCGTCGGCGGGCCCGCTGCCGCTCGCGGTGAGTGTCGACGAGGAGGGCGGCCGGGTGTCACGGCTGGCCGCGCTGATCGGCAGCCAGCCGTCGCCGCGAATACTGGCACAGACCCAAACCCCGGACGAGGTGTACAACATCGCCCTCGCGCGTGGGCGGGCGATGAAGAAGCTGGGCATCACCGTCGACTTTGCGCCGGTCGTCGACGTCACCAACGCGCCCGACGACACCGTGATCGGCGACCGGTCCTTCGGCGCTGACCCGGCCACCGTCACCGACTACGCCGGCGCCTACGCCCGCGGGCTGCGCGATGCTGGCCTGCTGCCGGTGCTCAAACACTTCCCCGGCCACGGCCACGGCTCCGGCGATTCGCATACCGGCAGCGTCGTCACCCCACCGATCGCCGATCTGCAGAACGACGACCTGATCCCGTATCGCACGCTGGCCGCCCAGGCGCCGGTCGCTGTCATGGTCGGGCATTTGGAGGTACCCGGGCTGACCGGCACCGACCCGGCAAGCCTGAGCCCAGCGGCCTATGCGCTGCTGCGGTCGGGCGACTACGGCGGGCCGCCGTTCAACGGGCCGGTGTTCACCGACGACCTGTCCAGCATGCAAGCCATCAGCGATCGGTTCGGGGTCGCCGAGGCTGCGCTTCGCAGCCTGCAGGCCGGCGCCGACACCGCGCTGTGGGTGACCACCGACGAGGTGCCCGCGGTGCTGGACCGGCTCCAGAAGGCGCTGGCAGCCGGCGAGCTGACGATGTCGGGGGTGGACGCGTCGGTGCTGCGGATGGCCGCGGTGAAGGGACCGAATCCTCGCTGCGGCCACTGACCTGTCGCCCATTGCTTACTCTGGAGTAATGGCCGGAGGCACCAAGCGTTTGCCGCGCGCCGTGCGCGAACAGCAGATGCTCGACGCCGCGGTGCAGATGTTCTCTGTCAATGGCTATCACGAGACGTCGATGGACGCGATCGCCGCCGAGGCCGAGATCTCCAAACCGATGCTGTATCTGTACTACGGCTCGAAGGAGGAGCTGTTCGGGGCGTGCCTGGATCGCGAGCTGACCAGGTTCGTCGACGATGTGCGCAGCCAGATCGACTTCACCCAGAGCCCAAAAGAGCTGCTGCGCAACGCCGTTCTCGCATTCTTGAACTACATTGACGCGAATCGGGCGTCGTGGATGGTGCTGTATACGCAGGCCACCAGCTCGCAGGCGTTCGCGCACACGGTGCGCGAAGGTCGCGAGCGCATCGTCGACCTGGTCGGCAGGCTGCTGCAATCGGGCACCCGCCATCCCGAGCCGGACACCGACTTCGACATGATGGCCGTCGCTTTGGTGGGTGCGGGCGAGGCCGTCGCCACCCGGGTCAGCACTGGTGACGCCGACGTCGGCGAGGCCGCCGAGTTGATGATCAACCTGTTCTGGCGGGGGCTGAAGGGCAAGCCGTCGGACCGGGACCCACAGGCGGTCGCATTTAGCTAGGCAGTTGATCCCCCTTTTGCGGATGACGTGGATGACGTTGTGCTTCGGCATGACGGCGGCTGTTCGACGTTGTCGTGCTGAATATCGACAGCATCGGTAGTTCCTCTCGATGATCAGTCACAGGTCCCTGACATTCGAAAGGAACAGGTCGCATGTCCAGCAATGTTGGAGACTTTCAGCTCGGGGTGTACGCGGACGCGGTGAAGGGCGTCGATTCGCGCCGCCCCTTCGACTTTCGGTCCATCGAGCGGAAGGCGGCCGAGGCGCTACCGGACTGGGTGTACCGGTATGTGTCCGCGGCCGCTGGCGATGGGCGCACGCAGCAGGCCAACATCGACGCATATTCGCGCTACGGGATCGTTCCCCGGATGATGGTCAGCCCGCCGGCGCGTGATCTGTCGATCGAGCTGTTCGGCAAACATCTCCCGTCGCCGATCTTCATGTGCCCGATCGGCTTGGTCGGCCTATGCGCGCCGGATTTCCAGGGTGACGTGGCCGCCGCGGGGGCATCGGCGGCAACCGGCGTGCCGTTCACGCTGTGACGTTCTCGCAGACTCCGATGGAGGACGTGATCGGGCACGCGGGGACGACGCCGACCTTTTTCCGGCTGTACCTCCCCGACGATCGGGAGCTGGCGGCCAGCTTCATCAATCGTGCCGAGGCTGCAGGCTATTCGGCGTTGGTGGTGACGGTTGACTCCTGGACGCTGGGCTACCGGCCGCGCGATCTGGAGCGCGGCAACTTCCCGCAGTTCCGCGGCTTCTGCATGGAGAACTACTACTCCGACGAGAATTTCACCAAGCATCTGGCCAAGCCGCCCCGCGAGGATCAGGCTGCCGCTGCGGCCTACTACGGCAAGATCTTCGCCCACCCGCTGACCTGGGAGGATCTGCAGTGGATCCGATCCCAGACCAATCTTCCGATCGCGGTGAAAGGTATTCAGCACCCCGACGACGCCGCATGGCGATCGATAACGGCGCCGACGTGCTGTACTGCACAAATCACGCTGGCCGCCAGGCTAATTCGGCGATCTCCACCTTGCAGCTGCTACCGGGCGTCGTCAAAGCCGCAGGCTCCACTCCAGTCATGTTTGACTCCGGCGTGCGCGATGCGACCGATGCCGTCATCGCCTTGGCCCTGGGAGCCACGGCCGTCGGGATCGGCCGGCCCTACGCCTACGCACTGTCCTACGGCGGGTCCGAGAGCCTGACGCACTACCTGAAGTCGTTCCTGGCCGAATTCGATCTGACCTTGGCCATCCGCGGGATCAAGGACATCGCCACCCTCAAAGAGGCCGGCTGCGAACCGGCGATGACTTTCGGGAGCTGATGGCTCGCGACGGTCTAGAGCGCTGTGACGGTGCCGGTCAGGTGCGGGTCGCCCGTCGTCAGGTGGCGCAGCGTGAGCTGCCACCCGTCTGAGACGCGGTCGACGTTCAGGGCGGCGCGGGCGGGAAGCACCACCGGCTTGGCGAACCGCACCGAGTACTTGACGGCGCCCGGGAGCTGACCCTCGATATTCGCTAAAACTGCCGCGGCGGAGAACATTCCGTGCGCGATGACGGTCGGAAAGCCAAACAGCTTCGCGGCGATCGCGTTGGTGTGGATCGGATTGTGATCCCCCCCGACCGACGCGTAGTGGCGGATCTGGCCGGGCGTGATGCGCAGCACCGCGTTCGGCGGTCCCGGCTTGGGCCGCTTCTTCTGCGGCGGCTTCGGTTCGTCCGACAGGCCGGTCCGCTGCTGATGCAGAAACGTCGTCACTTGATGCCACGCTGCGCTCATTGCCGACGTTGACGTCGGTGACGATGTCCACCAACAACCCGCGCCGGTGCTCACGCAGGTTCTCGGCGTGCACCTGCACCGACACCGCATCGGTCACCAGGATCGGCCGGTACTGGGTGATGTGGTTCTCGATATGCACCGAACCCATTGCGGCGAAAGGAAAGTCAAATCCCGTCACGAGCGACATCACCGTCGGGAACGTCAACGCGAACGGATACGTCAGCGGCACCGCATCCGCGAACCGTAACCCCGTGACGTTCGCGTACGCCGCCACGTTGGCTGGGTCGACGGTCAGCTCGTCGACGGTGAGGGTGCGGTCGGGCAACGTGTCGCCACGAGGCACGAACGGCAGCGCTCCGGCCGCCGCGCGGACCAAGTTCATCAACCCGGACGGCTGCGTCATGGTGGTCAGCCTAGGCGCCGAGCATGGCCTGGCCGCACACCCGGATGGTGTTCCCCGTCACGGCGTTCGACGCAGGACTGGCGAAGTAGGCGATGGTTTCGGCGACATCGACGGGCAGGCCGCCCTGATAGAGCGAGTTGAGCCGCCTGCCCACCTCACGGGTGGCCAGCGGGATCGCCTCGGTCATCTTCGTCTCGATGAAACCCGGCGCGACCGCGTTGATCGTGATGTCCTTCTCGGCCAGCACCGGCGCCAACGCCTCGGTGAGACCGATCATGCCGGCCTTGGTGGCCGCGTAGTTGGTCTGCCCGCGGTTGCCCGCGATGCCCGCCATGGACGACAGCCCGATGACCCGGCCGCCCTCACCGATCGTGCCGTTGTCCACCAGGCCCTCGGTGAGGCGAAGCGGCGCAAGGAGATTGACGGCGATGACGGAATCCCAGCGCGCCTCGTCCATGTTGGCCAGCAGTTTGTCGCGGGTGATGCCTGCGTTGTTGACGAGAATGTCGGCGCGCCCGTCATGCGCGTCGCGCAGATGCGCGGTGATCTTGTCGACGGCGTCGTCGGCCGTCACGTCGAGCGTCAGCGCTGTCCCGCCCACCTTGGACGCGGTCTGGCCGAGGGCATCGGGGGCACCTGCCGGGCCCTCGACGTCAATGCAGACGACCTTGGCGCCGTCGCGGGCGAACACCTCGGCGATCGTCGCCCCGATGCCGCGCGCAGCGCCCGTCACGATCGCGACCTTGCCGTCCAGCGGCCTGTCCCAGTCGGCTGGCGGCGCCGAATCAGCGGCGCCGACGCGGAACACCTGCCCGTCGACGTAGGCCGACTTGCCGGACAGGATGAACCGCACCGTCGATTCCAGCCCGGTCGCGGCCGGCTTGGCGTTGGCCGACAGATACACCAGCGCGATCGTCGCGCCGCGCCGCAGCTCCTTGCCGAGTGAGCGGGTGAACCCCTCGAGCGCCCGCTGTGCGATCCGTTCGTGGACGCTGCGCGTCTCGTCGGGCGTCGTGCCGACCACGACGATGCGTCCGGAGGGGCCGAGGTTGCGCAGCAGTGGGGTGAAGAACTTGTACAGGGCCTTCAGGCCCGCCGGTTCGGTGATGCCGGTGGCGTCGAACACCAGCCCGCCGAACGAGTCGGCCCAGCGGCCGCCGAGGTTGTTGGACACCACGTCGTAGTCCTCGGCCAGGGCGGCGCGCAGCGGCTCGACGACTCGGCCCTCACCGCCGATCAGCAGCGTGCCCGCCAGCGGCGGATCGCCGGGCCGTATAGCGGCGCAGCGTCTCGGGCTGCGGGACGCCGAGCTGCTTGGCGAGGAACGATCCGGGCGCCGAGTGGACGATTTGTGAGTACAGATCGGTAGCCATGAGACCTAACTTACTCCAGAGTAAGAACGGTGAGTAGGATGGCCCCCATGGCCAACAACACCAGCCGACGCGCCGCCATCCTCGGCGGCAACAGAATTCCGTTCGCACGGTCGGATGGCGCCTATGCAAACGCCTCCAACCAGGACATGTTCACCGCGGCGCTGGCCGGGCTCATCGACCGCTACCACCTCGACGGCGAGAAACTCGGCGCGGTGATCGGCGGCGCGGTGCTCAAGCACAGCCGCGACTTCAACCTGATGCGTGAGTGTGTCCTCGGCAGCTCGCTGTCGTCGTACACGCCCGCGTTCGATATCCAGCAGGCGTGCGGCACGGGACTGCAGGCGACGATCGCGGCCGCCGACGGCATCGCCGCGGGACGCTACGACGTGGCCGCCGCGGGGGGTGTGGACACCGCCTCCGACGCGCCGATCGCTTTCGGCGACGACCTGCGTCGCGTGCTGCTCGGGCTGCGCCGGTCCAAGTCCAACGTCGACCGGCTCAAGCTGGTCGGCAAGCTGCCGGCCGCGCTCGGCGTGGAGATTCCCGTCAACAGCGAGCCGCGGACCGGGCTTTCGATGGGTGAGCACGCCGCCATCACCGCCAAGCAGATGGGCGTCAAGCGCGTCGACCAGGACGAACTGGCCGCGGCCAGCCACCACAACATGGCCGCCGCTTACGACCGCGGCTTCTTCGACGACCTCGTCACGCCGTTCCTCGGCCTGTACCGCGACAACAACCTGCGGGCCGATTCGTCGGTGGAGAAGCTGGCCAAGCTCAAGCCGGTGTTCGGTGTGAAGGCTGGCGACGCGACGATGACGGCGGGAAATTCGACGCCGCTGACCGATGGCGCATCGGTGAGCTTGCTTGCGACCGGCGAATGGGCAGCGGCGCACGGCATCGAGCCGTTGGCGTACTTTGTCGATGCCGAGACGGCAGCGGTCGACTACGTCAACGGCGACGACGGGCTGCTGATGGCGCCCACCTATGCGGTCCCGCGGCTGCTGGCCCGAAACGGCCTGAACCTGGGCGACTTCGACTTCTACGAGATCCACGAGGCGTTCGCGTCGGTGGTGCTGGCCACGCTGGCGGCGTGGGAGTCCGAGGAGTACTGCAAGGAGCGGCTCGGCTTGGATAGCGCACTGGGCCGCATCGATAGGACCAAGCTCAACGTCAACGGCTCGTCGCTCGCTGCCGGCCACCCGTTCGCCGCGACCGGCGGACGGATCGTGGCGCAGTTGGCCAAGCAACTGGCGGAGAAAAAGAAGGAAACGGGCCAGCCGGTCCGTGGCCTCATTTCGATCTGTGCCGCCGGTGGTCAGGGCGTCGCGGCCATCCTGGAGGCCTAGCCGACACGGCGCCACCGGGGCCTCGAAAAAATTTTCGGCAGGCTTGTAACGGTCACCAGTGGGTAGTCGATAGACGTGGTAGCTCCGTGTTGCCGTCTGACCCCCCGACCCGACGGCAACACGGGGCTCTTTAATTTCGCCGCGAGGTGCTTCGATGGTGAGCA
Organism: uncultured Actinomycetota bacterium; assembly: GCA_963733605.1. Classification (GTDB taxonomy): domain Bacteria; phylum Actinomycetota; class Actinomycetes; order Mycobacteriales; family Mycobacteriaceae; genus Mycobacterium. Next base: position 78,689 of record CAVTDY010000022.1, on the reverse strand, counting down.
TGCAGATCAGCCTCACTCTCAGCCTCAACAGTTCGTCGCCGATCGATTCCACCGTCAAGGCGCTCGCCCAGATGCGCGACGAGGGCTTCCGCAGGCTATGGATGGCCCAGATGCCGTACGACCCGGACCTGTTGACCGTGCTCGCCGTGGCGTTCCGCGAGGTCGACGGCATCGAGGTGGGCTCCGCGGTGCTGCCCATTCAGAACCAGCACCCGATGCTGCTGGCCCAGCGCGCACTGACGCTCAATCTGATCGCCAATGGCCGGTTCATCCTCGGCCTCGGCATGACCCATCAGGCGGTCACCGAGGGGATGTGGGGAATCCCGTGGGACAAGCCGCTGCGCCGGATGCGCGAGTACCTCGAGGGGCTGCAGCCACTGCTGGCAGGGCAAGCCGCCGCCGCGGTCGGTGAGACGGTGACGACGCGCGGCGCCATCCAGATTCCCGGCGCGCCACCGCCCGACGTGTACCTCGCCGCGTTGGGCCCACAGATGCTGCGGCTTGCGGGCCGGCGCACGGCCGGGACGTTGACGTGGATGACCGGGCCCAAGACGCTCGCCGAGCACGTCGGGCCGACACTGCGTGAGGCGGCGGTCGAGGCGGGTCGGCCGGAGTCCGCCGTGCGGGTGGTTGCCTCGCTGCCGGTGAGCGTCACCGACGATGTCGCGGGGGCGCGGGCGCAGGCCGCCGAACAGTTCGGGATGTACGGGCACCTGCCGTCCTACCGGGCGATGCTCGACCGCGAGGGGTTCGCCAATCCCGAGGATGCCGCCATCATCGGCGATGAGGAAACCGTGTCCGCTCGGCTCGACGAGTTGAGCGCGGTCGGTGTCGACGAGTTCACCGCCTCCGTGTTCGACGCGTCGCCCGAAGGGCGTGCGCGCACCCGCGCACTGCTGCGGACGAAGGACAAATGAGCGCGAAATTTGCCCTGGTGTGACCGCAGTCACAAGGGTACGATCGAGCGCACGACGGGTTCGGGAGTGACTGATCCGAAGTGCCGGCATCGAGGTGAAAGCCGGACGCGCGCAGACTAATGAGACGCCCTCACATGTCCTCCCGAACCCGCCCTTTTTTGTCTGTCTGCGGCGCACCGCAAAAGACCCCCCGCCGTTAAGACGGGGGGCCTTCGCGAACGAAGCGGCCGAGAAAGCGGCTGAGGAGAGTTAGAAGGCCGCCTCGTCGAGTTCCATAACCTCGTTGTCGATGGTGTCGATCACCTGACGGGTGCTGGTCAGCAGCGGCAGGAAGTTCTTCGTGAAGAACGACGCCACGGCGATCTTGCCCTCGTAGAAGGCGCGATCGTCACCGCTGGCGCCGGCATCGAGTGCCTCGACGGCCTTGGCGGCCTGCTGCGCCAGCAGCCAGCCGATGACCAGGTCACCGACGCTCATCAGGAAGCGCACCGAACCCAGGCCCACCTTGTAGATGTTCTTCGGGTCCTCCTGCGCCGACATCAGGTAGCCGGTCAGTGTGGCGGCCATGCCCTGCACGTCCTCCAGTGCGGTCGCCAGCAGCGCCCGCTCGGCCTTGAGCCGGCCGTTGCCCGACTCGTTGCGGACGAACTCCTCGATCTGCCCGGCCACATATGCCAGCGCCGCACCCTTGTCGCGGACGATCTTGCGGAAGAAGAAGTCCTGCGCCTGGATGGCAGTGGTGCCCTCATACAGCGAGTCGATCTTGGCGTCACGGATGTACTGCTCGATCGGGTAGTCCTGCAGGAAGCCCGACCCACCGAAGGTCTGCAGACTCTCGGTGAGCTTGGCGTACGCCTGCTCGGAACCCACGCCCTTGACGATGGGCAGCATCAGATCGTTTACCTTGACCGCCAGCTCGGCGTCCACGCCGTGCAGCGCCTTGGCGACCTCAGCGTCCTGGAACGTCGCGGTGTACAAATACAGCGCGCGCAGACCCTCGGCGTAAGCCTTCTGGGTCAGCAGCGAACGACGCACGTCCGGGTGATGCGTGATGGTCACGCGCGGCGCGGTCTTGTCGGTCATCTGGGTCAGGTCGGCGCCCTGGACGCGGTTCTTCGCGTAGTCCAGCGCGTTGAGGTATCCGGTCGACAGGGTCGCGATGGCCTTGGTGCCCACCATCATTCGAGCCTGCTCGATGACATCGAACATCTGGGCGATGCCGTTGTGGACCTCGCCGACCAGCCAGCCCTTGGCCGGGATGCCGTGTTGTCCCAGGGACAGCTCGCAGGTCGCGGAGACCTTCAGGCCCATCTTGTGCTCGACGTTGGTGACGAACACACCGTTGCGCTCGCCGGGCTCACCCGTCTCGGGGTCGAACAGGAATTTCGGCACAAAGAACAGCGACAGGCCCTTGGTACCCGGTGCCGCGCCCTCGGGGCGGGCCAGCACCAGGTGAAGGATGTTCTCGCCGAGGTCGTCGGCGTCACCGGAGGTGATGAAGCGCTTCACACCGTCGATGTGCCAGGAGCCGTCCTCCTGCTTGACGGCCTTGGTGCGACCAGCGCCCACGTCCGAGCCCGCGTCGGGCTCGGTGAGCACCATGGTCGAGGTCCAGCCACGCTCGGCTGCCAAAACGGCCCACTTCTTCTGCTCCTCGGTGCCGAGGTTGTGCAGGATCTGTGCGAAGCCCGCGCCCATCGAGTACATGTAGACGGCCGGGTTGGCGCCGAGGATGTGCTCCATCAGTGCCCACTGCAAGGCGCGGGGCATCGGCATGCCGCCGAGCTCCTCGCTGAGGCCGATCTTGTCCCAGCCACCGTCCTGCACGGCGCGGACGGACTTCTTGAAGCCCTCCGGCAGAGTGACGGTGTGCGCCTTGGGGTCGAACACCGGCGGATTGCGGTCGGCATCGGCGAACGATTCGGCGACGGGGCCCTCGGCCAGCCGGGCGACCTCGGCCAGCATCTCGGTAGCGGTGTCGGTGTCCAGGTCGGCGTAGGCGCCCTCACCGAGCGCCTTGTCCACGCCGAACACTTCGAACAGGTTGAATACCTGGTCACGGACGTTGCTCTTGTAGTGGCTCATGTTTCCTCCTCGTCGAGAATGCCACTTGCGGTTGGGTACTTGCGATCTAAGTTACCCACCAGTAACTGGCCCGAACTATACCGTTCAGTAACTTCAACACAAAGCGACCGTGAGCAATTTCCATTGCCTATGTAACCCAGTAGTTGGCCGGGGCGCCAAAACCGCAGTTGACAGCTGTCTGAACTGCATGTTTACCGTTCTGTGAGGTTCATCACGAACTCCCCCGGATCGGGTGTTCAGGTGCTTGGTGTCGCGGTGTGGGGAACAGGAAACCGGCCGAGTTCGAAGTGCAGCGCTGAGCCGACTGAACCGCCGGGAAGAGCCTCGCCGCCGCTCACAGATACGTGTGAAGATGGAGGCGATGAGCCCCACGGATCTGAGCCCCACCACACTGCGGGAGGCGTTCGGGCATTTCCCCTCCGGCGTGATCGCGATCGCCGCGGAGGTGGGTGGCACCCGAGTCGGGCTGGCGGCCAGTACCTTCGTCCCGGTGTCGCTGGACCCGCCGCTGGTGTCGTTCTGCGTACAGAACACCTCTGAGACGTGGCCGAAGCTGAAGGATCTGCCCTACCTGGGGATCAGCGTGCTCGGCGAAGCCCACGACGACGCCGCCCGCGCGTTGGCGGCCAAGACCGGCGACCGGTTCGCGGGTCTGGAGACGGTTTCTCGGGAGTCCGGTGCAGTATTCGTCGCGGGCACAAGCGTCTGGCTGGAAAGCGCCATCGAACAGCTGGTCGCCGCCGGGGATCACACCATCGTCATTCTGCGGGTCAGCGACATCACCGTGCATGCCGACGTACCGCCGATTGTCTTTCACCGCAGCACATTTCGTCGGCTTGGGGCGTGAGTCCGGCGCCGGAGTCGGCACCTACGGTCGGGTGGCGAGCTCCTCGCGATAACCGTCGATTCGCCGCTCGAGCTCATCGGCGTCGAGCGGCCGACCTTCCTTACGGGCCAGCTCGGCCCGCACGCTCAGCTCACGGATCGCGGTGCGAATGTCGTTGATGCTATGAGGCTCTCGCATGTTCATGGGCTGCCTTTCGTCGTTGATTGGCCGCACCATGTAGCGTACCCGCGATCGCCCGCGTCAACCTCGCCGACGGTGCTTGTCTGTTCCGGCTCGTCACCCTCGCCGGAATAACTTATCCCCGAGCCACACCACCGGGTCGTACTTGCGGTCGGCCGCCCGCTCCTTCATCGGAATCAGTGCGTTGTCGGTGATCTTGATGTGCTCGGGGCACACCTCCGTGCAGCACTTGGTGATGTTGCAGAAGCCCAGACCGTTCTCTTCCTGCGCCTGCACGGGACGACGATCGAGCGTGTCCAACGGATGCATGTCGAGCTCGGCCTGGCGCATCAGGTAACGGGGTCCGGAGAACGCCGTCTTGTTCTCCTCGTGATCGCGCACCACGTGGCACGTGTTCTGGCACAGGAAGCACTCGATGCACTTGCGGAACTCCTGCGAGCGGTTCACGTCCTCCTGCATCATCCGGTACTCGCCGGGCTGCAGGTCCTTGGGCGGGGCGAACGACGGGATCTCCCTGGCCTTTTCGTAGTTGAACGAGACGTCGGTGACCAGGTCGCGAATCACCGGGAAGGTGCGCAGCGGCGTCACCGTGATGGTCTCGGCCGGGTCGAATATCGACATCCTGGTCATACACATCAGTCGCGGCCGCCCGTTGACCTCCGCCGAGCAGGACCCGCACTTGCCCGCCTTGCAGTTCCACCGCACGGCGAGATCGCCTGCCTGCGTCTGCTGCAGCCGGTGGATGATGTCGAGCACCACCTCGCCCTCGTTGACCTCGACGGAGAAGTCGCGCAATTCCCCGCCGCCGTCGTCACCTCGCCACACCCGTAGCTTCGCCTGGTAGCTCATGAGCCTCTCCTTGCCGGATGGTTGGCGAGTTCGGCTGGGGTGAAGTACTTCTCCAGCTCTTGGATTTCAAGCATTGCCAACAGGTCCTCCCGCATCGGCACCTGGTCCTCGCGGGTGATGCTGATGTCGGGAACGACGGCGTCATCGTCAATGGCGCGGCACACCAACAATGTCTTGCGCCAGTCAGCGTCCATCGACGGGTAGTCGTCGCGGGTGTGCCCGCCGCGGCTTTCGGTGCGTTCCAGGGCGGCCTTGGCCACGCACTCGCTGACCAACAGCATGTTGCGCATGTCGATGGCCAGGTGCCAACCCGGGTTGAACTGCCGATGGCCTTCCACAGCCATTTTCTTGAACCGCTCGCGCAGCTCCCCGAGCTTGGTCAGCGCCTCGGACACCTCCTCGGCCTTGCGGATGATGCCGACCAGGCTGTTCATCGTGTCCTGCAGGTCGAGGTGGAGGGTGTACGGGTTCTCCGCCGTCGTCCCGTTGCTCGGGCCCTCGAACGGCGCCAATGCCAGCTTGGCCGCCTCGGCGACGGCGTCGTCGGACACCTTCGGCCGGTCGGTGAGCGCGCGGACGTAATCAGAGGCGCCAAGCCCGGCACGGCGGCCGAACACCAGCAGGTCCGACAGCGAGTTGCCGCCCAGCCGGTTGGAGCCGTGCATGCCGCCCGAGCACTCGCCCGCGGCGAACAGCCCGGGTGTCTTGGCCGCGCCGGTGTCGGGATCGACCTCGATGCCGCCCATCACGTAGTGGCAGGTCGGCCCGACCTCCATGGGCTCCTTGGTGATGTCGACCTCGGCCAGCTCCATGAACTGGTGGTACATCGACGGCAGCCGCCGCTTGATCTCCTCGGCAGGCAGCCGCGACGCGATGTCGAGGAATACCCCGCCGTGCGGAGAGTTACGGCCCGCCTTGACCTCCGAGTTGATGGCGCGGGCCACCTCGTCACGGGGGAGCAGGTCAGGGGTGCGCCGGGCGGAGTCGTTGTCCTTGAGCCACTGGTCGGCTTCGTCGATCGTCTCGGCGTACTGGCCCTTGAACACCGGCGGTATGTAGTCGAACATGAACCGCTTGCCCTCGGAGTTCTTCAGCACCCCGCCGTCGCCGCGCACACCCTCGGTGACGAGGATCCCCTTCACGCTCGGTGGCCAGACCATCCCGGTCGGGTGGAACTGGACGAACTCCATGTTGATCAGCGTTGCGCCGGCCCGCAGCGCCAGCGCGTGCCCGTCGCCGGTGTACTCCCAGGAGTTCGACGTCACCTTGTACGACTTGCCGATGCCGCCGGTCGCCATCACCACGGCGGGCGCCTCGAAAAGGATGAACCGGCCGCTTTCCCGCCAATACCCGAACGCGCCCGCGATGCGTTCGCCGTCCTTGATCAGGTCGGTGATCGTGCATTCGTGGAACACCTTGATGCGGGCTTCGTAGTCGTCGAGCTCGGCCTTGTCCTCCTGCTGCAGCGAGACGATCTTCTGCTGCAGGGTGCGGATGATCTCCAGGCCGGTGCGGTCGCCGACGTGGGCCAGCCGCGGGTAGGTGTGGCCGCCGAAGTTGCGCTGGCTGATGCGCCCGTCCTTGGTGCGGTCGAACAGCGCACCGTAGGTCTCCAGCTCCCAGACCCGGTCGGGTGCTTCCTTGGCGTGCAGCTCGGCCATCCGCCAGTTGTTGAGGAATTTCCCGCCGCGCATGGTGTCGCCGAAGTGGACCTGCCAGTTGTCCTTCGGGTTGGTGTTGCCCATCGACGCCGCGCAGCCGCCCTCTGCCATCACGGTGTGCGCCTTGCCGAACAACGACTTGCAGACCACCGCCACCTTCAAGCCACGTTCACGCGCCTCGATGACCGCACGCAAACCCGCGCCGCCGGCACCGATCACGACAACGTCGTACTGGTGCCGTTCGACCTCAGCCATATACCCTCACTATTCGTCCCAACCAGATATGAAAACTGTTGTCAGCCAATGAATCTGAGATCATGAATGGTGCCGCTGGCCACCAGCATGATGTAGAAGTCGGTCAGCATCAGCGTGCCAAGCGTCACCCACGCATACAACTTGTGCCTGGTGTTCAGCCTGCTCACCTGCGACCAAAGCCAGTAGCGGACGGGGTGTTTGGAGAAGTGCTTGAGGCGGCCGCCGACGACGTGACGGCAGGAGTGGCACGACACCGTGTAAACCCAAAGCATCACGACGTTGACGACGATAATGACGTTGCCCAAACCGAATCCGAAGCCCGACGGTGACTGGAACGCCACGATCGCGTCGTAGGTGTTGATCACCGAGATGATCCCGGCGATATAGAAGAAGTACCGGTGCGTGTTCTGGATGATCAGCGGAAACCGGGTCTCACCGGTGTAGCGCGCGTGCGGTTCGGCCACTGCACATGCGGTGGGGGACTGCCATACCGACCGGTAGTAGGCCCCGCGGTAGTAGTAGCAGGTCAGCCGGAACAACAGCAGGAACGGCAGCGACAACGCCGCGTACGGGAGCCACCACACGTCGGGCAGGAGCTGCGGCCAGAAGTGGCTGGCCTCCGGCGCGCATCCCTTGCTGATACACGGCGAGTAGAACGGCGTCAGGTAGTGGTATTCGGCGACGTAATAGTTGCTCTGCAGGAACGCCCGCACTGTCGCGTAGATCACAAACGCGGCGAAGCCCAAATCCACGATCAGCGGCGACTGCCACCACCGGTCGGTGCGCAGGGTGCGTTGCGGTATTTCGGCACGGCTCGGTGAAAAGACGCCGGTCGCCCTGCGGTCGGCGGTGGGTGCGCTCACTGTTCCCTTTCGGTGTGGTGGTATCCCGATTCGGCGGCCGCTCGGCTAGCCGGCGACTCCCCTGTCGTCCTCATCGCCCCAGAAGGCGGTGTCGTAGGGGGTGTCGGGGATCGGGATCTTCTCGCCGGTGTGGTGGTGGCGGCTCAGGCCACTGCCGAGCTCCAGCTCTTCAGCGTCGATGTCGAGCCGGTCGATGTCGTTGAGGATGCGTTCGGCATCGTTGACGATGCGACGGGTAGCGGGGCTGTCCCCGTACCGCGAAGCCAGCGATGTCACGCACCGCCGCAGGTGGCCTATCAGCTCGTGTAGCTCGGTAAGTTCGGTCGTGCTGGACAATTGACCTCCTTGGGCTGAAGGGTGTCACCCGTCACAGTACGACACCCGGTGCTAGCCCCATTATGAAGTTCAGCGTGAGACTGATCACGCCACAGAAGCGGAGGTAGGCCCATGTCCAGCCAGGTTCTCCAGCAGCGCGCCGAGGCGCTACTGGCTCTGCACCAGCCCGGTAATCCGGTGGTGCTGCCGACGGTCTGGGACGCCTGGTCGGCCCGGCTGGCGGTCGATTCGGGGTTCGCCGCGCTGACGGTCGGCAGCCATCCGGTGGCCGACTCGATCGGCAAGGCCGACAACGAGGGCATGACCTTCGAGGATCTGCTCACCCGCGTCAAACAGCTCACCGCCGCTGTGGACGTGCCGTTATCGGTCGACATCGAATCGGGCTACGGCGAATCGCCCGCCCGCCTCATCACGGGCCTGCTCGACGCCGGCGCCGTGGGCCTCAACATCGAGGACACGGTGCACAGCGAAGGCGGGCGGCTGCGGTCGTCCGGCGAGCACGCCGAGCTCGTTGGTGCTCTTCGCAAGGCTGCCGACGCCGCGGGCGTGCATGTGGTGATCAACGCCCGCACCGATCTGTTCATCCGGGCCGATGGTGAGGAATCCGACCGTGTCGACCGTGCGATAGCGCGGCTGAAAGAGGCAGCGGCCGCGGGCGCCGATTCGCTCTACCCGGTGGGCCGCCACGACCCGGACACATTGCGGCGCTTGGCCGCCGAGCTGCCGCTGCCGATCAACGTGATCGCGCTGCCCGATCAAGACGACCCCGCGTCGTTCGCGCCACTTGGGGTTGGCCGCATCAGCTTCGGCCCGTTTCTTCAGCGCGCACTGACGGGTCGGGCCGAGGAGATGCTGGCCCGCTGGGCTTAGCATTCCTGCCGTGGGCGGTGACGACGACGGCAGCTGGCACGACCAGCAACCGGTGATAGTGGCCGCCGGGGTGGCTGGGCTGCTGCTGTTGGCGTTGCTGGTGTGGGCCGTGGTCCACACCTCTGCGAACTCGCGGGTTCCTGATACGGTGCCGATTCCGTCGTCGTCGGACACGTCGTCGACGTACACCACATCGTCGACGTCCAGCACCAGCTATTCGGTACCGAGTGTGCTGACCAGCCAGGACAATCCGGTGGTCACCGGGCCAACCGAATCGTCGCCCACCGACGGCCCCGAGACGACAGCCGACACACCGACCACCACCGTCAATCCCTATTTGACGACGACAACCCCGAACGCCGGGCACATCTAGGAGGCGGGCGCATGGCAACCGATTCGCACACCCACGTGCACAGCATGACGCGCATTGACGTGCACACCGGCACGCCGTTCGCCGAGTTCCGCGCCGCGTTCGAACGGGCTGCTCCGCCGTTCGACCCCGAATCGGTGCGCCGGATCATCGCCGCGGGAGGCAGCTGGGACGACGTGCTTGCCGCGGCTGCGGCCAACGCACCCAACGACTTGATGGTGTACGCGGTGATAGACGCAGACGAGCTGTTGGTCCTGGCCGGACACCGCACCCACGCGGTCGAATACCTGCTGGGAAACCACACCATCGCCGAAACCATGTTCCGGCACGACGCCAGGGCGCTGCTGTACGCACCGCTGCGGGTGCTGGTCTACAGCGATTCCGACGGCAACGCCGTGTTTTCGATGGATCAGCCCAGCTCCGCGTTCGGCAGCCTGGGCATCCCCGAGGTCACCGAGGTCGGTTTGGGTCTGGACCGAAAGCTGGCCAACCTTCTGCGGGTGATCGGGGTCGACGCTCGCGAGGCGTTCGGGGCCTAAAGCGGCTGGCAGGCAGCGAATCCGGCGGAGCCCAAGACTCCGCCGGATTCGGTCGCGTGCGTTACTTGCTTTCGATGGCGATGCGATGCGCCTCCGCGCCCGCGTGGGCACCGGTGACCCGTACAGTCAGCACGCCCGCGTCGTACGACGCGGAGACCGCGTCGCTGGTGACGTGTGCCGGCAGCTTGAACGACCGCCGGAACGACCCGTAGCGGACCTCGCGTAGGGTTCGGCCCTCGTTCTCTTCGGCACGCTCGTCACGGCGCTCGCCGTGGATCACCAACTGTCCGCGCTCCACCTCGACATGGACGTCTTTGGCGACGTCCACGCCGGGCAGTTCGAGGCGGACCACCGCGTCCTCGCCGTCCTTGACGATCTCGGCTGCCGGCGTGAAGCCGTTGAACACGCCTTCCTTTACCCAACGGTCGATCTCCCAGGTGGGCCGGGCCCACAGCGTCACTTTGCTCATCGCTGAATCTCCTTGTTTTCGTCGTGACCGGCACCACACCGATCAGCTATCCATAGAACTTGAGTCGGCCCCGCTCAAGTTCCGGCAGGGCGTTCGCCGGGAGCGAACGGCTCACATTGGGGCGTTGGCGGTGGTGAGCACACCGTGATGGCCGCTTCACACGAGGCGACATCGCGGCAATATCTGCTGCTTAGCCTGTGTGCCATGCGGTCTACATCAAACGTCGTGGTCGTCGGCCACGGCATGGTTGGGCATCGGTTCGTCGAGGCGCTGCGGTCTCGCGACGCCGCCGGCGCCTGGCGGGTGACCGTGCTCGCGGAGGAAACCGACGCCGCCTACGACCGGGTGGGGCTCACCGGATACACCGAGCACTGGGACCGCGGCCTGCTCGCACTGCCCGGCAACGACTATCGCGGCGACGAGTTGGTCGAGGTGCGGTTGGGGAGTCGGGTCGCCGAGGTCGACCGGGTCACCAAGACGGTGCTGACAGCCGACGGGGAGCGCGTGGGCTATGACGCGCTGGTGCTGGCCACCGGCTCGTACGCGTTCGTGCCGCCGGTGCCGGGCCGTGACTTGCCGTCCTGCCACGTCTATCGAACCCTCGACGATCTCGACGCGATTCGCGCCGACGCGCTGCGTGCGCTCCGCACCGGCACGGCCTCCGTGGGTGTGGTGATCGGCGGAGGTCTGCTCGGGCTTGAGGCCGCCAACGCGCTGCGCCAGTTCGGTCTCGAGACCCACGTCGTCGAGCTGGCACCCCGCCTGATGGTCCAGCAGCTCGACGAGGCCGGCGGCGCCCTGCTGGGCCGGATGGTCACCGATCTGGGCATCGTGGTGCATGTCGGTGTCGGCACCGACACAATCCGGCCTGCACAGCGCAATCGGCCCCTCAGGCGGTCCGAAGAGGACGACTCGGTGCGGGTCACGCTGAGCGACGGGACGTTCATCGACGCCGGTGTGGTCGTCTTCGCGGCGGGTGTGCGTCCCCGCGACGAGTTGGCCCGCAACGCGGGATTGCGCGATCGCCGACCGTGGTGGCGTGCTCACCGACCCGTCCTGCGCCACAGCGGATCCCAACATCTTCGCGATCGGCGAGGTAGCTGCGATCGAGGGCCGGTGCTACGGCCTGGTCGGCCCCGGTTACACCAGCGCCGAGGTCGTGGCCGACCGGCTACTCGGCGGCGCCGCGGAATTCCCCGAAGCCGACATGTCGACCAAGCTCAAACTGCTCGGCGTCGACGTGGCCAGCTTCGGCGACGCGATGGGCGCCACGCCGGACTGCCTCGAAGTGGTGGTCAACGACGCGGTCAACCAGACCTACGCCAAACTTGTGCTGTCCGACGACGCCAAGACGCTGCTGGGCGGCATCATGGTCGGCGACGCGTCAGCCTACGGCGTGCTGCGGCCGATGGTCGGCGAGCAACTGCCCGGCGACCCGATGGCCCTGATAGCGCCCGCCGGAGCCGACAGTGCCGGTGGGGGATTGGGCGTCGGCGCACTGCCGGCCGGCGCGCAGATCTGCTCGTGCAACAACGTCACGAAGGGGTACCTCACCGAGGCGATCACGGGCGGCTGCAGCGACGTGCCAAGCCTGAAGAAGTGCACGCTGGCCGGCACGTCCTGCGGCTCATGTGTGCCACTGCTCAAGCAACTGCTGGAGGCCGAGGGCGTCGAGCAGTCCAAGGCGCTGTGCGAACACTTCACCCAGTCGCGCGCCGAGCTGTTCGAGATCGTCACGGTGACATCGATCCGCACCTTCTCGGGTCTGATCGAACGGTTCGGCACCGGAAAGGGTTGCGACATATGCAAACCCGCGGTCGCGTCGATCCTGGCGTCGACGAGCTCCGAGCACATTCTTGACGGCGAGCAGGCCTCGCTGCAGGATTCCAACGACCATTTCCTTGCCAACATCCAGCGCAACGGCAGCTACTCGGTGGTGCCCAGGGTGCCCGGCGGTGACATCACACCCGAGCAGCTGATTCTGATCGGCGAAATCGCCAGGGATTTCGACCTCTACACAAAGATCACCGGCGGCCAGCGGATCGACATGTTCGGGGCGCGGGTCGATCAATTGCCGGAGATCTGGCGGCGGCTGGTCGAGGGTGGGATGGAATCCGGCCACGCGTATGGCAAGGCGCTGCGCACCGTGAAGAGCTGTGTGGGCAGCGACTGGTGCCGCTACGGACAGCAGGATTCGGTGCAGATGGCCATCGACCTCGAGCTGCGCTATCGCGGATTGCGAGCGCCGCACAAGATCAAGATGGGCGTCTCGGGTTGCGCGCGGGAATGCGCGGAGGCCCGCGGCAAGGACGTCGGCGTGATCGCCACCGAGAACGGCTGGAACCTCTACGTCGGCGGCAACGGCGGCATGACGCCCAAGCACGCGCAGCTGCTCGCAAGTGATCTCGACGACGAGACGCTGGTGCGCTACATCGACCGGTTCCTGATGTTCTACATCCGCACTGCTGACCGGCTGCAGCGAACCGCCCCGTGGGTGGAGGGTCTCGACGGCGGGATGGACCACCTGCGCGATGTCGTCTGCAACGACTCGCTCGGCCTGGCAGCGGAGTTCGAGGAGGCCATCGCCCGCCACGTCGAAGGCTATGCGTGCGAATGGAAGGGCGTGCTCGAGGATCCCGACAAGCTGTCGCGGTTCGTCTCGTTCGTCAACGCACCCGATGTCGCCGATCCCACTGTCGTGTTCACGCAACGGTCGGGCCGCACGGTTCCCATCGGCATGCCTAAGGTGCGGGGGTAATCCAGAAATGACTCTTATCAACGACATCCAGACATGGACCACCGCGTGCCGCTATGACTACCTGATCCCGAACCGCGGGGTGGGAGTGCTGCTGCCCGACGGCGCGCAGGCTGCACTGTTCCGCCTCGACGACGGGACGTTGCGGGCGGTCGGCAATATCGACCCGTTCTCGGGGGCGGCGGTGATGTCCCGCGGCATCGTGGGGGATCGCGCCGGGCGCGCCACGGTGCAGACGCCGATCAAGAAGCAGGCGTTCGCCCTTGACGACGGCACCTGCCTCGACGACCCCGACGTCGCGCTTCCCGTGTACGCGACACGCGTCACTGCGGAGGGCGACGTTCAGGTCGGCGGGTAAGTCCTCCCTCCACGGAGGCTAGGCCGCCATCGGCACACAGGCGCGACGGAATCTGTCGCAATCAGCCGCACCAGCCCGGGATGGGTGCCGAGCGGATCGGTCACCACGTCGGCACCGCTAGCCCGCAGCCGGTCCTGAAACAGGCCCTCCGACAACAGGTACGACGCGACGATGACCCGACCGCGCCGGCGGCCGCGCAGCGCGGCCACTGCATCGGGCACCCTGGGTAAGCCTGTCGCGGCGAAAGCCAGCTCGACCCGCGAACCAGTGATCGCCGAGAGCCACGTCGCGGTCGTGTGCAGATCATGCCGGGCGTCCAGGTCGGACGTGCCTGCTGCGGCCAGGATTACCGAATCATCGGGGCGCCAACCAGATTCGATCAACCGATCGGCCAATACCCGCACCAGCTGCGGCCCCGGTCCGAGCGCTTCGGTCACGGTGACGTCGGGATGACCACTTGCCGCGACGTGCGCGGGTATATCGGTGGTGACGTGATAACCGCGGGACAGGAATGCCGGCACCACGATCGTCGGGCCCGGCCATTGACGCGAGCACTGCGGACGGCGTCGGGCCCAGCACGTCGACGAACGACACGCGCACCGGTTGCCCGAGCGTCGCAGCGACCCGCCGCGCCAGATCGCCGACCATCTGCACACCCCGCTGCTTGCGCGTGCCGTGTGCCACCAGCACGAAATTCACAGCGCCTGCGCCAACTCGTCGTCGACGGCCAGCCGGTAGCCGCGCTTGACCACCGTCGAGACAATGTGCTTGTCGCCCAGTCCCGTTCGAAGGCGCAGCACCGCGGTCTCCACGGCGTGGGTATCGGTGCCGCTGCCGGGCAGCGCGCCGAGCAGGTCGCTACGCGACACCACCGCACCGGGGCGGTGCGCCAGCGCGCGGATGGTCGCCATCCCGGCCGGCGGGAGCGCCTTGACGGCGCCGTCGACCAGCACGCAGGTGCCGCGGATCTCCAGCAGATGCCCGGCCACCCGCACCGTGCGCGACTGCAGCAGCGGCAGCTCGTCGGTGATGTGTCGGGCCAAGGCGCCCAACCGCATTCGCTCCGGCGCCGATGTCGGCACGCCAAGCCGCACCAACGGCCTCGCCGTCACCGGGCCTACGCACATCGCGTGTACCCCGCTCCGAAACGCCGAAAGCACGAGGTCCTCGATGCCCATCTCGGCCGCTCGCATCAGCACCGACGCCACCGCCGGCGCCGACGTGAAGCTGACCGCGTCGAACTTCTCCTCCGCGATGCCCGCCACGAGCTGGTCGAAGTCGCCGTTGCGCGGAGCGGGATGCCAGCGGTACACCCGGATCGGGACCACGTCGGCACCCGCCGCGCGAAGCTCATCGAGAAACTCCGGGAACGGATCCCAGCCGTCGGTCGCGCCGTGCAGCTGCACCGCGATGCGCTGGCCGGCGATGCCGCCCTCGACCAGGTAATGCAACAGCTCGCGCGACGACTCGGACTCCGGCGACCATTCCTCGGGCAGGCCCGCAGCGCGCAGCGCACCGGTGGCCTTCGGCCCCCGGGACACAACGCGAGCCTTGCCCAACGCCACCAGCAATTCGTGTGTTCGGCCCCAGCCGTCGGCCGCCGCAATCCACCCACGGAAGCCGATGCCGGTGGTGGCGATCACGATGTCGGGCGGCGCGTCGATCAATGCCTCGGTGTGCTCGCGCAACTGGTCGTCGTCGGGCAGCGGCACCATGGCGATCGCGGCCGCGCTGGTCACAGTGGCGCCGCGGCGTTCCAGCAGCGCAGTCAGTTCGTCGGCGCGCCGGGCGGAGGTCACCGCCACCCGGAAGCCAGTGAGCGGTGCCCAGTCAGGCTCACTCATGGTCCATGTGTATTCAGTGCGTGTTTCGACTCGGTTACCCAGCCATTGCCCGGATGTTCCAGCCGCCTTGAGCAGGACAACACCGTTGTTGGCCTGCCGCCCTGACCCGACGCGAAGGAGGTCACGTCCGGGCCAAGTCCGCCGCTGGTTCTGCAGCGGTGACGGGAGCCGACACCGGCCGCCGCACATACATCGCCCAGGTCACTACCGATGCCAGCAGATAGAAGGCGAGGAAGACCCAGAACGCCGAGGTCGCCGACCCGCTGCTCAGATATGACTGCCGCAGCGCCAGGTTGATGCCGACACCACCGAGCGCACCGACGGCACCCGCGAACCCGATCACCGCGCCCGACATCGCCCGTGACCACGCCACCCGCACGGCTTCGGTCACACCCAGCGAGCGGCTACGGGCCTCGAAGATCGACGGAATCATCTTGTAGACCGACCCGTTGCCGATGCCCGACAGCAGAAACAGCGCGCTGAAGCTGACGACGTAGCCGCACAGCATGGCGGCCGTCGCGGGCCCCCGCGTGTGGTCGTGCAGCGTGCTCACCCCGACCAGAACCCCGGCGCCCAGGATCATCCCGGCGAACACCCACAGGGTGACCCGGCCGCCGCCGATACGGTCGGCCAGCTTGCCGCCGTACACCCGCGACAGGGACCCGAGCAGCGGGCCGATGAACGCGATCTGCGCGGCGTGCAGCGACGCCTGGGCGGCGCTCTGTCCGCCGGCCGCGAAGTTGATCTGCAACACCTGACCGAACGCGAACGCGAAGCCGATGAACGAGCCGAACGTGCCGATATAGAGCAACGAGATCACCCAGGTGTCGCGCACCCGCAGAATCGCGCCCATGGCGGTCAGGTCGATCTTGTGCTGCTCCAAGTTGTCCATGTACAACGCGGCGCCGATCCCCGCGACCGCGAGGGCGACCAGGTAGACCGCGCACACCCAGTAGGGCTGCCGGTTCCCGGCCGTGGCGATGACGAGCAGGCCGACGATCTGGACCATCGGCACGCCGATATTGCCCCCGCCGGCGTTGATGCCAAGCGCCCAGCCCTTCAGCCGCTGCGGGTAGAAGGCGTTGATGTTGGTCATCGACGACGCGAAGTTGCCTCCGCCGAGGCCGGCCAGCGCGGCGCACACCAGGTACGGCCACAGCGGCAGGCCGGGGTGGGCCAGCAGCCACATGGTGCCGACGGTCGGGATCAGCAACACGAACGCCGAGAACACCGTCCAGTTGCGGCCGCCGAACGTCGCGGTGGCCAGGGTGTAGGGGATGCGCAGGCAGGCGCCGACCAGTGTCGCGGTCGCGCCCAGCAGGAACTTGTCACCCACCGAGAAGTGGTACACCGACGCCGGCATGAACAGCACCATCACCGACCAGATGGACCACACCGAGAAGCCGATGTGCTCGGCGGCCACCGACCAGATCAGGTTGCGGCGGGCGATGTACTTGTTACCGGCCTCCCACGCGACGGCGTCCTCGGGATCCCAGTCCGTGATGCGGTTCGACATGGCGACCACGCTAGAAAGGCTTTATTGCCCGCAAGTGCTGCGCGATCACCCCGCCGTGAAATTCCGCTCACGTTGTTGAGAGCGGCCGTGTGAGGTCCGAGTCGGCGCGCCGGCCGTTGGCCGTCAGCGTCACTACCACACGTCGCCGTCGCGCCAGTCGCAGGTGATCGCGGCGGTGGTGTCGAGTTCCACACTGGTGGGGAGGCCAACCGGTAGCACGAACAAACAGTTGTCGTCGTCGGGTGTGCGGGTCAGCCCCGCGGGCGCGAGCACCGACGTCGGCCCTTGCCACGGCAGCCAGCCGCGCGCCGCGTAGATGTGCCGGCCCGCTTCGGACGAACTCAGCGCGCCGAGTTGGTAGGCGCCGCGCAAGACCTGTTCGACGGAGTCCATCAGCGCCCGGGCGAGGCCCTGCCCGCGCCAGTCCTCGCGCACCGCCACAGCTTCGACGTAGCCACAGCGCAGCGCGGTGTCGCGGTATAACAGTCGGCGCTGCACGACCGCGGCGTGCGCGATGAGCGCGCCGTGAGAACAGATCAAAGCGTGCATGCCCCCGAGCGCGTGCTCCCAGTCGGCGTCGGTGAATTCGCCGGCGAACGCCTCGATGACCATTTGACGCGCATCGTCGTGGGTTTCGGTGTCGAGGTCGGCCGTGTGGACCAGGCGGGCGGTGTGGACGCGCACGCGAGGAGCACAGGAGTCCTGGGTGGGCACACTGACTGTCTACCAGCGCAACCCACCCGTGTCTCGGTTAGTTTTCGAACGGGCTCCGCGGACGTGACCAGTGCAGCCGAACGGTCTGTCCTGGACGGGCCTGGGCGGCCTTGTCGATGTCCTCGTCGGTCACCACGCCGATCACCGGGTAGCCGCCGGTGGCCGGATGGTCGGGCCCGAGGATCACCGGAAAACCGTTCGGCGGCACCTGTATTGCACCGCGGGTCGCGCCCTCGCTCGGCAGCTGACGGTTCGGCCAGCGGTACTCCAGCGGCATGCCGACCAGCCGCATACCGACCCGGTCGCTGCGGTTGGTGACCTGCCAGTTGGTGCGGATCAGCACGTCTGGATCGACGAACCAATCGTCACGCGGACCGGGTACCACCATCAGTTCGAGCGCGTCGGGCGCGATGGCCGCCACCGGCGCCTGGTCGAGTTCGGGGAACTCGTCGGTGTGTTCGCCCACCGGAAGCACATCGCCGGGCCGAAGGGGAAGCGGACCGATCGCCGACATCACGTCGTAGGAGCGCGAGCCGAGAACGGGGGAAACGTCGATGCCGCCGCGCACCGCCAGGTAGGTTCGCAGGCCCGAATGCGGGCGCACCAAGCGAGATCACCTGGCCGTCGTGTGCGTAGTGAATGCTGTTGGTGCCGAACGGTTTTCCGTTGACCGACGGGTCGGTGTCGGCACCGGTCACCGCGATCGCGACGTCGCCGCCGCGCACCCGCGCGGAGAACCCGCCGAACGTGACTTCGATGGTGGCGCGGTCGCCGGGGTTGGCGACCAGCCGATTGGCCAACGTGTGCGCCCGGCGGTCAGCGGCCCCGGAACGGGTCACGCCCATGTGCGTCAGGCCCGGCCTGCCGAGGTCTTCGATCAGCGCGAGCGGTCCGGTGCGCAGGACCTCGAGTGTGGCGCGCGGCGGTGCCGCGCCTTCGGCAGTGGTCATCGGCGCACCTCCCGGAACTGCACCCACATGCCGGGCCTGAGCAGCGCGGGTGGGTCGCGGTCGACGTCCCACAATTCGGCTGGGTCTTTGGTGGTGCGCCCGATCAGCTGCCAGCCCCCGGGAGACTCGCGCGGGTAAACGCCGCTGAACTCCCCGGCCAGCGCCACCGACCCGGCGGGCACCCTGGTCCGCGGGTCGGATTGCCGGGGCACCTCG
The DNA here is from genome assembly GCA_963733605.1 of uncultured Actinomycetota bacterium. Classification (GTDB taxonomy): domain Bacteria; phylum Actinomycetota; class Actinomycetes; order Mycobacteriales; family Mycobacteriaceae; genus Mycobacterium. The sequence continues at coordinate 60,095 of CAVTDY010000022.1, read as the reverse complement.
AGCCGCCCGTCGCCGCCGATCAGGTAGGCGAATCCCGGTGCGAATCCGCCGAATGCGACCCGCCACGGGGTGCCGGTGTGCGCAGCGATCACCTGGTCGGTGCTCAGTCCGGTGAGCCGGGCCACTTCATCGAGGTCGGCGCCGTCATACACCACGTCGATCTCGATGTCGGCGCGGCCGCCGATGGGTGTGGTCACGTCCGAGGCGGCCTTGGCCGTCACGGACAGCTTGCCCAGCCGTTGCCGGGTCGGCGCCTGATAGCGGGGTCCGGCGAGTTTGATCAGCACCGTGCGTGACGCGGGAACGATGTCCAGCACGCCGAGCAGATCGGCTGCGCGCAGCGCGTCCGCCCACGCCAATACTTCGGCGGTGCTGTCGAACTCGAGCAACAGCGCCTGGTCGCCGTAGTCATGCATGGTGATGGGGCCGGTGCTTCGACTGACGTCCATCAGATCCGCAGTCACGCTCATAAGCCAGAAACTACCCGCCAGTAGCAAAGAAAGGTACGGCTCTATGAGCTTTGCCAGAGGAGCCTTAGCGATTGCTCATACAGCGGCCCCATAGGTCGGCTCGTGGCGCTTGATATAGGCGATCACCCGATAGGTCACTGGCAGCATGACCACCTCTACTCCGGTCTTGTAGATCCAGCCCAGTGCTGTATAGGTGGCGAAGTCGCCGAAGGTGGTGATGCCGATGGCGCCCGCCGCGATGCTGCAGAACACCAGGGTGTCGCCGAGCTGGCCGGCGAACGTCGAGCCAACCAGCCGCGCCCACAGGTGCTTCTCCTTGGTGCGCTCCTTGATCGCGACCACGACCCACGCGTTGATGGTCTGCCCGACGATGAAGCCCGCCAGGCCCGCAATGATGAGCTGGGTGTAGGCGTGGACGATGTTCTCGAAGTGCGCCTGGTTGGTGTAGAAGTCGGCGGGTGGCAAATAGATCGTGACCCAGAACGTGAGGGCGGCCAGAATGTTCATCGCGAAGCCGAGCAGGATCGCGCGTCGCGCGGCCTTGAACCCGTACACCTCGGAGAGCACGTCGCCGATCACGTAGGTGAGCGGGAAGACGATGAAACCGCCGTCGGTGATGATCGGGCCGAACGCGACGCCCTTCGTCGCGGTCACGTTGGAGATGATCACCAGCGCTGTGAAGACCGCGACGAAGGGCGGATAGTACTTCGACCCCACCTGAGCGAACGCGGCATGCTGCTCGTTGGTGGCGGTCTGGTCGCTGGTCACCCGGATATCTTGTCAGTCCAGCGCACGGACGAGCATTGGCGGCAGCTGATCGGCCACCACCGGGTAGGACAGCGTCGACGCGAACGCGATCGCACCGGCGAGATCCTTGCCGGTGAAGACATTCCGGTTCGCAATGGTCGCGCGCAGCTTTGCCACGATCGGATCGGCAAGCAGCGCGGCCTGTTCGTCGTCGCTTTCGGTGGTCCAGATCAGCACGTCGGCGCCGTCGAGCACGGACGCCATGTTCGCGCGGGGCACCAGCTCGCCGCCGGTGTCGGGAATGGTGAAGCCCATGTTGGTGAGGAAGTCCGTGCGCCAGCCGGGCGTGGTGATGCGAACGCCGTCTTCGTAGAAGCTCCCGCCGAGCAGCAGTACCTTCCTGCCGGCGAACTGTGGGTTGTTCTTGCCGACGCGTGCGAACTTGTCGTCGACGGCGGCGATCAGCTGGGTCATGTCGTCGGCCTTGAACACCGCCTGACCGATCGCGGCGGCCTGGTTCTTCCAGGGCTCGAAGAACGCGTCCGGCCCGGCCTGCGCGATCGTCGGTGCGATGGCCGAGAGCTTGGTGTAGGTGTCCTTGTCGAGCCCGGCGTTGATGGCGACGATCAGGTCGGGCTTCAGCGCCCCGATCTGATCCACTTGGATGCCGTCGGCGAGGCTGAGCACCACGGGCTGCGCGCCGGCGAGTTTCGGTTGCGCCCAGGGCCATACACCGAACGGCTCGCCGCCGAACCAATCGGTTATCGCGATCGGGACGACACCGACGGCCAGCAGGTCGTCCTGTTCGGTGAAGCCGGCGCTGACGACGCGCTTGGGCGGCGCCGGGATCTTGGTCTCCCCGAAGATGTGCTTGACGGTGATCGAGCCGTCCTTGGCGACCTCGCCCGGCTTCGGCGAGCTGCAGGCGGCGGCCAGGGCCGCCCCCGCAGCAACCGTGAGGAAACTCCGCCGGGACCACGAAGCACGCACCCGGCGAGCCTAACCGCTTTGCCCGGATTTCAGACGATGACGGTCGTGTCCTCGCTGGGAGGGGACTCGCCGGCGGCCGGAACTAGGCCGGGATGAAGCCCTTGTTGCGCATCAGGAAGTCCGCCAGGAATCCCTCGTGCGGGATGTGCGGCGCCGAATAGTGGGTGGCGTGGCGGCCACGGTAGACATTCGTCACCGTCGGCTCGCGCATCAGCTCGTCGACCAACGCGTCATCGCTGGTGATCACGCTGAGCACCAGCGAGTTTCGTAGCGGCGCGACACCGTCGGCCCGCGCCCACGGCGAAACCCAGACGCAGGGGAAAGGCAGTTCGACGTTGAGCTTGGCCGGATCGGGTCCGGGCAGCAGGTGCAGAGCAGGGCGGAGCGCGGCGAACCCGCCGCCGAGGTCGGCGACCACGCCGTCGGCGCCCAGAATCGCCACCGTCCCGGCGGCCTTGGCCGCCAGGTGGTCGGCGAGAGCCCGCGCCGCGTCGATGGAAGTCGTTGGCAGAACCGCTCGTTCGTCGGTGTTCGGCAGCGGCTCGATCGTCGACAGCCGCTCGGCGATGGCAACCGCCAGCGGCGCGGCATCGCCCTCGTACAGCACGGCGGTGGCGTTCACGCAGGCCATGCCGCCCAGGTTGGCTATTGAGTCGACGATCACGTCGAGGTACTCGCGCCAGTCGCACTCCGCGGTGATCAGGATCTTGGTGCGGCCGGGCCCGTTGGTGAGCACCCGCGGATTCTGTGCGTATCTATCGACGACGTCCTGGCCGCCGTAGACCATGGCCAGGTCGGCCGCGTGGACGACGTCGTCGGCGACGGTGTGGTCGGTCGGCAGGTATAGCGCGTCTCCTGCGCGAAAACCCGTCTGCCGCAGGGCATGGATGAGCCGGTGGGCGGTGAAGGGTTCGCGCCGCGACGGACGGACCGCCACCCGGTAGCCCAGCGCCAGGGCCTGTGGCCAGAGGCCGTGCACGCCGGGGGCGTTGCCGGGAGCGTGGACGGCGAGCACCTCGCCGCGCCGTGCCCACACTGCGCCGCCCGCAGGCGTGCTGAGCTCGCGCCAGTCGGGGCTCGCACCGGATGGGCGGGCCGGATTCACGGCATCGCACGCGGTGGTCAGGGATTCGGCAACGGTGTGCGCACCCGCCCTCGCGGCGGCCATCGGCAGGCCGGACACCCGGCAGGTGAGCTCGACGTAATTGTCGAAGTCGAGTCCGGCGATCGTCGACGATACGAAGATGTCGGCGGCCCGCGTCAGCGCGGCCTCACGCTGCCCGGCCGGCATCGGTAGCAGCTTGCGCTGCGCGTCGATGGACTTGCTGACGAACAGCCTTGGCACGACGGATGATTCCGCGACCGGCACGCCGGTGGTGTCTTTGATGATCTCCCGGTTGCGGGTCCGATACTCACCGTCGGGCCCGAGCGCGGCGAGGTCAACCAGGTCGCCCGTCATGCGTCAGTACACACCCTCGATGACGGGCTCACCGCCGAACACCGCGACGGGTGCGACCTCGCTGACCGAGTCGCCGACCTGCCCGTCGGGCCCCGGCATCCGGATCGCGGTGTCGCGTTCCAGGTTGTTCGGGATGAACATGCCCTTGCTGATGTGGTTCATCACCACCTGGCCGCGTTCTCCGTACGCCACCTCGGCGCCGGTCCGCGGATCGATCACCCAGAAGACAATGTAGGGCGAGCGCGGGTCGAAGACGAACGAGTCGCCGTCCATGCGGGTGGCGGCCTGCGACAGCACCATTGTGCTTCCGAACGCCATGGCGATCGTGCTGTTCGGGAAGACCTGACGAAGCAGGTCGAGGGTGTCCATATCCACGTGGGCGCCGCTGAGCAGCAGGTAGCGGATCTTGCTGTTCACCAGCTCGACCAGACCGTCGTCGCGGGCGATCGCTTCGATCAACGGCGGTGTCGCGTGCAGGTTTGCGACGTCCTGGGTCTCCAGCACATATCTCGCCTGCTCCAACACGTGGTCCACGTAGGCGGCCATCTCCGACGTCGCGTTGCGGGCGGCCAGCTTCTTGACCCAGCGGGGATCCAGGTCGATCGGGTGGAACGCCGATCCCAGCCGCTCGGCGACTACCCGGTCAAAGTGACCCACGCCATGCGGGCCGCTCGGCATCAGGCAGGCCAGCCCGCGACCAGGCACGTAGCCGCCCGCGGTGAAATCCTCGACCTGCCAGCGGGTGACCTGCTCGAGCCAGTCCGGCAGCTGCGCGGTCCGCTTCGGCGCCCCCGTGGTGCCGCCCGATTCGAAAATGCGGGGGATCGGCGCCGGTGAGCCGTAACCGCGCGGGACGAGGTCTTCGACGGGGACACCCCGCAGTTCGTCGACCAGGTTGGGAAACCGGCGCAGGTCGGCGAAGGTTCGCACTTCGGTCAGCGGGTCAAAGTCGAGGGCCTTGGCCGCGCGAAGCCAGAACGGCGAACCCGTTTCGGCGCCGAAGTGCCAGGCCATTGCGGTCTGCAGGTAGGCCTCGGGATCCTCGGGCGGCGCGTCGCGTGGCACGTCCAGCAGGGAAAAGTCGATGGCCGTCACACCGCCATCCTGTCGCACAGTTGCCGTCGCAACGGCGAACGGACACCGCCCTGCAGGTGAACTCCGGTCTATGGCAGCCGGCCCACGGCGGTCAGGACTGCCGTCGATCGACTTCAGGAAGCGCTTCCCGCAGCCCCTAACGGCATACCGGCCTCCATGAAATCCAGTGCCCGATACAACTGCTCGGGCATACCGGACAGATGGTCGAGGATGGCCATCAGACCGCCGGCGAGTGCGCCGACGAACACGCGCACCTCGAAGTCGTCGGGCTCGCGTCCGGTCCGGCGGCAATCGGCCTCGGTGAGCCCCGCGACGGTACGGCGGTACTCGTCGAACTGCGCGGCCTTGAGTTCGGGTATCGACAGCACCAGCCTCAGCCGGTCCCGCTCGAACCGCCAGTCCTCCTCCGAAAGCGTGGCCATGGTGATCTCGAGGGCGCGCCGAAAAGCCTGCAAAGAAGGCATATCGGCGGGCTGTCGTCCGAGCGCCTCGACGGTGACATTGTCCAGATCGTCGGCCATCAGCACCGTGTCCTTGGACGGGAAGTACCGGAAGAAGGTGCTCGGCGATACCTCGGCCGCCTCCGCGATCTGTTCGACGGTGGTGTTCGCGTATCCGTTTTCTTCGATGAGCCGCATGGCTTCGCGGCGGATAGCATCGCGGGTTTGGATCTTCTTGCGGTCCCGCAAACCGAGAATTTCGTTACCGACCCCCATGAAGCCATTGTGTCAGGAGAAGGTGTATCAGGAGAAGGCAAGCGATGCGCCCAATCCGATCATCATTATCGCAATCAGGCCGTCAAGGATGCGCCATGCCAGGCGGGAGGCGAACAGGCCGGCGAGTCGCCGCGCTCCCAGTCCGAGGCCGAAGAACCAGACCGCGCTGGCGGTGACGGCGCCCACGCCGAAAAACCAGCGTTCGTCGCGGTGTTCGTTGGCCAGCGCTCCGAGCAGTACCACGGTGTCGAGGTAGACGTGCGGGTTGAGGAAGGTGAGTGCCGCACAGGTCACGAGAACTTCGACCAGCCGGGCGTGGCGCCTTCTCGGACGCGGTCAGCGACGACGGCCGCCAGGCACGGCGGGCCGCGAGCAGCCCGTAGCCGGCGAGGAACACCGCGCCGCCAAACTTGGCCATGTTCAACGCGCTTGGGTGGGCGCTGATGAGCGCGCCGACCCCGCCGATGCCGGCCGAAATGAGCGCGATGTCGGACACCGTGCACAGCGCGACGACGGGAAGCACGTGCTCGCGGCGGATGCCCTGGCGCAGCACGAAGGCGTTCTGCGCGCCGATCGCGGCGATCAGCGTGAACGAGGCGATGAAGCCGAGGACCAGCGGCGAGCGCATGCCTTGACGGTATGGATGCACATCTGATCAGTACAGCTAATGATTCTTCAGATGCATTAGCTCTATTAATGTGTTGGGCGGTATTCCCGGACGCTTTTGACCGGGGGGAGGAGCGCTTGATGGCTATAGGAGCGTGGCTGAGGCGACAACGGCATAGCGTACCAAATTGATGGTATATTTATGGTATGCGCAGTACCATCGATAAAGCCGGGCGGGTGGTAATTCCAAAGTCGCTTCGCGAACAGTCGGGCATCACCTCGGGTGAGGTGGAGATATCTCTCGATGGGGCAGCCATCCGCATCGAAAGTGTGGCAGCTGACGACCTCGTCGAAGAGGATGGACTGCTCCTCCTACCTAGTGGCGGGCCAGAGCTTGACGCCGATGCAGTCAGGGACTTGCGCCTTGCCGACCAACGCTGAACACGTACTAGTGGACACCAGCGCCGCACTTGCACTCGCGCAGCGCGAGAATCCATTTCACCTTGCCGCCAGAGCCCGACTCCTGCCATGCCGGCGCGGGATGTCGGGGCATGCCGCGGTGGAGCTGCTGTCGGTACTCACGCGACTGCCCCCGCCCCACCGCCTTAGCTCACCGGCGGCACTCCGGCTCCAAGAGACGAATTTTCCCGAGTCTCGCTTCCTGTCCGCGACGGACACGAAGAGCTTATTGCGGGAGTTTGCTGAAGCGGGCCTGACCGGCGGTGCGCTCTACGACGGTCTCGTCGGCGCGGCCGCCCGCAAGCACAAGCTGCTGCTCGTCACCTGCGACCGACGGGCTGAACCGACATATCGCATGCTCGGCGTCGACTACGAGCTGCTATCGGCAATTTCGCGATGATAGCGCTTTAGATTGTTAGCGCGGTCGGCTCGACAGCATTCATTGACGGGGCGCGGCGCCAGCGAAAACGATGCAGCAGAGGCAGTTCGGTCTGTCTATGTCGAAGTAATCTAGAGCGGCTGAGTACTACCCGCCGGGGAACCGCACACCTTGCGCGACAAAGGTACTGAGACGGGCCGCTCATGTCCGAATCTGAGGTGTGTCTGACCTTGTGGACCTGATCGCTCGGCGCGACGATTTTGTTCAGTCCATCCGTCCAACACCACGGAGCGCGAATGATCCCCGCAATCCCGGAAACAACCGCGGCCGCGGCGGCCGCCGACCTCGCCGCGGCCGCGGCGCCTCCTTACCTGCTCAACCACAGTTATCGAACGTTTCTGTTCGGGCGAAGCTTGGTGCCCGACGACGATGTCGACGACGAGGCTGCGTTCGTCGCCTCGATGCTGCACGACCTCGGTTTGACCGACGAACACAAAACCGAGTGGGAGTTCGTTCGTAGCGGCGCTGATCTGGCGTGTTCGTTCCTGGAACGGCGAGGATGGCCGCTTGAACGGATTCGGCTCGTCGAGCAAGCGATCTTGCGGCACACGAATCTTGTCGCCGAAGAGGTCCCCGTCCATCGCGTCGTACAAGCGGGCGCGGCCGTTGATGTTGCGGGACTTGGCAGCGACGAGATGAGCCCCGAATCGCTCTCCGCGATCGTCTCCGCGTATCCGCGCCTCGACTTCGTCACGCGGATGCGCTCGATCTTTCTGGATGAAGCCCATCGACACCCGAACGGCGCCTTCGCAGAGTTGGAACGAACTGTGGCTCTCTCCACGAGGTTCGCAGTCAACCCGATCGATCACACGCCCGCGATGTGACGGCACCGGCCGCGTCGGCACGTCAGCGGGCGCCAGCCAGCGACATCGAACAATCTGACGCGGCCCGACTTTCTATCACAATGACTCGACCGGAATGACCAACCGATTGGGTGCGTTGGTTGCCAACATGTCCACCGGAATCATTCTCATGGCCCGCCCCGACGCCCCAACCTCGTCGATGACGTGATCGCTCAAGCCAGACGTGCCCACGAGCTCGGCGTCGCCCAGGTGTGGTTGCCCCAACAGCAGAACTACGATGCGATCGCACTCGCAATCGTGGCGCCATCCGCCCAGTTGTGGAAAGGGTCTTTCCGTTCGAATCGACCAAGGACGCTTTGGATTTCGTCGAAAGAGGGCGCGCCAAAGGCAAGGTTGTCGTCAAGGTGAGCTGGAACGCCTCGGGAGGGACGATCTGATCCCAAACACCGCTGGCTTATCTCCTCGGCCTCCGGTTCTGATGGTGGTGCACGCTCACCCTGATGACGAAGCGAGCCAGACCGGCGGCACTTTGGCGCGCTATGCCGCCGCCAGCTGGCGCACTGTTCTGATCACCTGCACCGACGGCGGCCAGGGCGACGGGCCGGATGGCGTCAATCCGGGCGATCCTCGCCATGATCCGCACCAGGTGGCTGTGGTCCGATCCCGCGTGAGACAGGACCCGTCGCGAGTTTGAAACCCTACACCCAGAACGGAGAACCAGAGTGCGCTGGCCTCGAGGACTGGCGAGCGATTGGTGCCATCGCCGTCAGTAGGTTTAGCGGGGCGTCGGACGCGATTCAAAGGCTGTTGAACTGGCCTTTTGCAGCGAAGATTAGCAAGCTCTCGCGACCCGCCGAGGTCTTGTCAAAGAGGCCAGGCGTGTCCTGTCAATCTTTCCTGCAACTCGACAATAGTAGTTGTCGAGCATTCTTCTCCTACTCTTCTCGCGCGCCTCGGTGGTCCCCCTAGCAGGCTAAGCATCATGTGTCTGGCTGCGTCCGGTATGCGAGCCATGCAGTCGCGCGGTCAATGCTTGAGTGATAGCCCTAGGGACGGTCTGGAGGCGGCTGGATATCAGTGCCGGGGTCGACTAGGCCGCCCGTGATGAGGGCGTCAACGAAATTACGGTCCTTCTCCCGGAAAGCACAGAGCTTTGCTACGCAGAGGTCTTCTTTGTCAAGGCACCAGCCGATGTACTGCTGGTGGCCGCCCGCGGCGGCCGTGTTCTCGTTCTGTACCTTTACGAGCCGAGTTCGCCAGCCTTCAGGAAGTGCAGACGTTGTCAGATCGACTCCGTCGATGCTGAAACCATGTGTTTGCTCGAACTGAGAGAATTCGCCGGCGACGCCGACTATAAGATCGGCAAGTCGCATGGTCTCGTCGTTGTCATCGGTGATGGGGAGGATGTCGATTTCGAGTGACCTGGTTGCGAGCGAAGGAAGTTCGTACTCGGGGTACGTGCCAAGGACCGCCTGAGAGCCGACAACGATTACCTCGGACTGGCCGATGATCTGACAGGCGGTGCGGATGGCATGCTCCAAACTGGTCGCGTCGCATCAATCCACCGCTTGGAGAACTTCGGTCCGTTCCTCGTCAGACAACAGCCCGCTCAACGGTGTTACTTCCCGCATCTCAATAGAGTCGCGATCGAGCCCGGTGAGGATGCGGTGCAGCGCCGTCACGTCGCCGTCACGCACCAATACTTCCCATCGGTCGAGGTTTCGGATGTGCGGTTGACCTCGAACGCCCTCGCGTAGCCGTTCGAGATTGGCCAGGATAGTGGGGCGCCACTGCGTCAGTGTCGATCTGTCAGATGGGCTGACAGTTGGCGGTGCAACGTCCACGAGCGCCGCTCTCTGCGCGTCAGGTCGGGAACAACGGCGCGTCTCTCGACTTCGAGGCGGTAACCCATGCACGACAGCAGCCGATCGAGTTGGTCGTCACTGAGGTCGACCTTGGCGGAAAGGAATTGGCTGATGCTGGGTTGGTGAACACCGCTGATGCGCGCTAGCTCGGACTGGCTGGTGTGCGTTTCCAACATCACCTGCCGCAGCAATCCGCTCCGGTCAACCATAAGTTGACTATAGCATATTGTACTATAGCAGCGAGATCCTGCGACCTGCCTGAGTTCGGACGAACACCGGCAACGCGCCGTCGTAGCTCACCATGAAGGAAGCCAAGCCGCTACCGGCCAGCGGCGCGTTCGGCCGCGACGGTGACGATCCCATCCAGGCCGCTCTGGGGCTCGAACTTCTGGGTTCTTTGAGCTGCTGATTACGGTTGTCTTGTGAGCCAGTGGGACGGCGAGGCTGTCAAGGCGCTACGCGGTGCGGTTTACACCGGTGACGGGTCCGTGGTGGGCGTGGTGTGCGGACGGCTGATGGGGGACGTGCTGCAGCTAGCAGGCGATGGCCTGCTGGACGCCGTCACCCAGGATGTAGCGGGAGCGGTCGAACTGGCCGCGCAATGCGCGGTGGCGCTGCGGGAACGATGCTGGGATGGGGACGAGGACTTGGCCGACCAGCTGCAGGCGGCCCTGGGCCAGGGCCCCACACCGCTACTTCGCTCACTCCCAGTCGATCTGGAGGAGCTGGCTTTGCTACTAGAAGGCGATCCGCTCTACGGCGGCGGCCGCATCGACCTAAGGTCCGGCGAATGCTGGCCACAGAGCATGGAGTGCGACGAGGATGACGGAGACGAGGACAACGAGGACCGCTGGCTCTACGTGGCGCACGAAGGCTCGCGCGAGGGCTACCGGGATATGGAACTGTTCATAGCCACGATGGACGATCCTGCAATCATTGACCGTCTGCAGATTGCGATCACCGGGACAGGCGCCTTCCGTCGATTCAAAGACGTGCTCTCGCGCTGGCCCCAGGAGCTACAGCGCTACTACCAGCTATCCAATGAGCGCCAGCGCGGGCGGGCCCGAGCGTGGCTTGCCGCCGAAGGCTTCCGACCAGCCTGCGCAGCAAAACCACGACCGTGAACACAGGCGATGAGCAAGGCTGGGTTCGACTGCGTACCGGTGAGAGCGCCTGGATGAACGCAACCCGACTGTGGGCGGCAGATCGACGCTCCGCAGTTCGGGTGCGGCGGACCCCAAGGCGTTTGTGGCCTAGCACTCTCCGCTTCCGGTTGTCGCCACAAGTCAGCCGCGCATATCAACGTGGACCGTGTTGCCACCGCCACCGTTGCGCTCACACAGATGAAATCTACAGTGCCCCGGACATATCCACGATACCTGTCCGACCTCGGCAACGTGGGCATAGGGGGACGTTCGAGGATTCTTCCTGATGAAATCGGAGACTCTACTGGTAACTCCCAGATTCGTTTCTGCGGTATTTCGCAGGCCGGGTGGGTAAGGGATGTGCGCTTCGCCCGGGCGGCCAGCCGTGGACACGGACCAGGGAGACCACCGCGCGTTAGCAGCCCGGCAGCGAACCTGATTCCAGGTCTTCTGGCCGCGTCGTCGATCTGTTGCGGTCTAAGCCTTTCGGTCTTGGACCGATCGGTTCTGAAAGTGGCGGGCAGCGGTAGTCAAAGCGCGAATCGGGAGGCCCGCCCGATTCCCGTTAGCGCTGTTCACCAGCACGACATGCTCGCTTATCCTTGTCGCGAAGCATTTTGTACCACCGTACGGTTAGAATCCGCCACGAACATGAGAAAAACCCGTCCGCCATTTCGACGAGAATTCTACAAACGTGCAGGTAGAGGCATCGCCATCCGCCACGGAGAATGAGAACCTACAGGGCTGTAGGGTTATCCGCGATGTCGGACTTCTCATCGACGTGACGGATGATGGCGGATCCGCCGTACAAATGAGGATCTGGTTAGTGGATCTAGGTTTTTCTCTTGTGGAACTTCGTACGAGAAAGCCGGTCGGTGAGGCGACGCCATGGGCCAGCGCCGATTTGATCCCGACCCGTCGCGCTGGGGAGAGGGCGACGGGCCCGAACACGTCGAAGGCTAGGCGCTTGGGCGACTCGAGATCGTTTCGTGGTAAGTCTTCCCGCGGCTCATTCTGAGGAATCTGGCGATGGACCGGTGTGTTAGGGCGGTGGCGATCACGGTGCCGGCCCGCCACCCGGGCCGCCCGAAACACCGCCCTCGATATCGGCGTATACGGGGCTGAACCCCCCGGGGTCTGGGCAGCCGCCTGCGGTAGCACCGGGCCCGTCGGCACCCGATCATTTGCCGGCCTTTCCCTCGCCCGCGCTATATCCGGGAGCGCCGGTGCCCGCCGGGCCGGCGAGCGTGGCAGACATGTTGCTTCCTGCCGAGGCGCCGGCAGCCGGGGGCCCGCAGCCCGGAGCACCGCTACCCGCGGAAGGGACACCACCGTCATGATGGGCGCACGATCGACACTTCGGCTGCTCCTGGTCGTTTGCAGCCTCGCGGTGACGGCGACGGGATGCGTCTTCCACGGGCTCAATTCGTTGCCGTTACCCGGCGCGGTGGGCCGGGGGAGCGGCGCCACCGTCTACCACGTCCAGATCGCCAATGTGGGTACGCTGGAGTCGAATTCACCAGTCATGATCAATGACGTCATAGTCGGCAGTGTCGGCGATATGACGGTGCAGAACTGGCACGCCGACGTCGAAGTCTCAGTCAAGCCAGGTGTGGTGGTGGCGGCCAACGCGGTCGCCAGCGATCGGTCAGACCAGCCTGCTCGGCTCCCTGCATGTGGACCTCAACCCGCCTATGGGCGTGCCGCCGACCGGGCGCCTAGAGTCGGGTGCCACGATCCCGCTGAGCAGATCGTCGAGCTACCCGTCGACCGAGCAGACGCTGTCTCGCATTGTCGGCGATGGTCAACGCCGGTGGTTTAGGTCAGCTCGGCGACATCGTCCACAACTTCAACGCCGCGCTATCAGGACGCCAGGACCTGCTCCGCGATCTGCTCACTCGCCTCGATACCTTCGTCGGCACATTCGACGAGCAGCGTGACGATTTCGTCTCGCTGATCCAGAACTAAACCGCGTTGCAGCCACATTCGCCGGTCAACGTGACATCATCAAACGCGCGCTGAGAAGATCCCGCCCGCCCTCGACGTGCTCAACAGCGAGGAGCCGCGGGTCACGGCCGCGCTGGACAAACTCGGTTTTTTGCCACACCGCCACACGAGCTCGTCCACGACAGCCAAGCCGACCTGGTGAAGGACCTGCAGAACCTGGCGCCGACGATCCAAGCACTAGCGGACGTTGGGCCGGATCTGGATACCGCGCTGGCATATGCCACCGTATTTCCCTACGGGCAGAACTTTCTCGACCGTGGCGTACGCGGCGACTACTTCAATCTTTTACTCCATCCTCGACCTGACCGTCCGCGTCTCAAGCGGGATTACTGTTGGGCACCCACTGGGGTCAGGAAGGCATGGAGACTGACGCCGGCGCCCGGCGACCCAGGCTACGACCTACTATACCCTCGAAACACCCGCTGCGCATCGGATGTTGCGCCGCCACCGACCGGCCGCGCCGCCAGCCGATTGCCGTGCCGAGCCTCCTGGACCTGCTCGTACCCGGCTCAGGGCGCCGGCCCAGAGGGCCACCCTGATGCGGCGACCTTGCACACCCGCGCCGGCGTCGCCTGGCATGGCGTCGGTGCCCGCCGAAGGATGGGTGGCTGATGTTCAGCCGGCTGGTCCGAATCCAGCTCGTGATCTTCACCATCATCTCGATCGTCGGCATGGTGGTGATGGTATTCGCCTACCTGCAGGTGCCGATGCTGCTCGGAGTCAACAAGATCGCCGTGACGCTGGAGCTACCCGCCGGCGGCGGACTCTACCGCTTCTCCAACGTGACCTACCGAGGTGTCCAGGTCGGCAAGGTCACCTCCGTCGCGCTGACCCGCGCGGGTGCGAAAGCAACGCTGGAATTAGACACTTCGCCTCACATCCCGGCGGACCTGCGCGCGGAGGTACGCAGCATCTCAGCGGTGGGAGAGCAATATGTTGATTTGCGGCCGCACAACGACTCCCCGCCCTACCTCCGCGACGGCTCGGTAATCCCGTTGCGCGACACCATCATTCCGCAGCGGTCGGTCCGATGCTCGATCAGGTCAGCGCGCTGGTCAACAGCGTCCCGAAAGACAACCTTGGCAAACTGCTCGACGAATCGTTCAAGGGCTTCAACGGCGCCGGCTACGACCTGGGCTCGCTGTTCGACTCGGTCAGCCACCATCGCCGGCGACGTCAACGAAGTCGCCGACCGCACCCGCACGCTAGTCGATGACAGTGTACCGCTGCTGGATTCACAAGCCGACACCACCGACGTGATCAGGCGATGGGCCCGCAGCCTGGCCGGAGTCACCAACCAATGTTGCCGACGATCCGCCAGTGCGTACGACTGCTGCAAAATGGGCCGGGATTCGCGCAGGACACCGCCCGACTACTCGAGCAGGTCAAACCCACGTTGCCGGTGCTACTGGCCAATCTCACCACGCGTCGGCCAGATCGCTGTCACCTACAACCCGGGGCTTGAGCAACTGCTGGTGCTGTTGCCCCCGTGGGCGGCCTCCACGCAGACGTTCGCGCCTCCGAACAACCCGACTGGGTATCGCGGTGGGCGACTTTACCTCAGCCTCGGCGACCCCCAGCCTGCACGGTCGGTTACTTGCCGCCGTCGCAGTGGCGGTCCCCAGCCGATACCTCCAGATCGACACCCCTGACGGGCTGTACTGCAAATTGCCCCAGGATTCACCAATCGATGTTCGCGGTGCCCGCAACTTCCCCTGCATGGATCACCCCGGTAAACGCGCGCCGACCGTCGAGATCTGTGACAGCGACAAGCCGTACGATCCGCTGGCGATGCGCCAGCACGCCCGTCCCTATCCGTTCGATCCGAACCTGGCCGCGCAGGGGTCCCACCTGACGACCGGGTCAATTTCGGCGACCACATCTTTGCCCCGGTGCAAGGAACGCCGAGCCCCGGGAGCACCGCCGCCGTCGGCGCCCGCGCCGCGGGTGAGCCACCGCCGACGGAGAACCCACCGCCTCCGCCCGGTCCTGACGGCGGCGCGGCGCCCGCGGCGCCGAGCTCATTCGGAACCGGCGGTTCCGCGCAGGGTCCATCGGTCGCCGTGGCGGAGTACAACCCGCGCACCGGCGTGTACGTCACGCCCGACGGCCAGATCCATCAGCAGTCGAACCTCATGGCGGGCGCGGCGCCCAAAACGTGGAAGGACTTGCTGCCCATCTAGATTCGGCCGATCGTTTGGAGGAGCAAGTGGCGCGCACACGTCATGTAATCGCCGCCGCAACCGCGGTCGCGGTGACGGTAATGGTCGCTCTGGGCACACCATCGTCGGCCCACGCATCCGACGATGGCCTGGCTCTCAACGGAATCTACACCGCCACGTCAAACGGCGACTGGGCTAAGACGGACGATTCGTACCACGACGAGGCGACGGTCACGAGCACCTGGACCATCACATCGACCTGCACGGACCCGTCGATTGCACCGGCCGAGTGATCAGCGACCAAGGCTGGACCGCACCGATTCTCCACAATTCCGATGCGTGGATCGTCGACCGCGACCTTCCGAACTGGGAGCGGTGCCCCGACGGCACCACGGCCACAGGCCACCAGAGGTACAGATTCTGGCCCGTCGACGCGACAGGCTACGTCGCGCCCGGGTCGCCAACGCTGGGAGGGGAGGAGAGAACGACCGGCCCAAGTGGCGCCTGCGGCGTTAACAAACTGCTTGTCATCAGAATGCCCTTCAGGCTGGACAAGGTGGCCTAGGTCGATGCGCGAATGCGTTATGATTCCACCCGTGAGACGCGGAGCGCGTGCGGTGAGAATCATTGTCTCACATAGGATCAAGCCCGCGTGGTGGCGGCGAACTACGCGGGCTGGGGGCTTGATCAACGGACCCAGCCCAGGTGATGCTGACCCGAGGAAAAATCGTGAACGAAGCCGAGTTGGCGTGGGCACTCGCGCGAGCCGCCAACCCCTACCTCACCGCGACTGAACGTAACGACGTCTACGTCGCACTCGGTGGCGGCGAAACGTTTTCGGCAATCGGCCGCCTGATCGCAGCGGTCGTGCGTGCACGGCAGGCCCTTCCTCAGGATCTGCTCATGACGTTCGGAAGGTGGCTCGACGCCTATGTCGGCAGTGACGACGAACCGTACCTCCGCGAACTCATCGGCCTCGTGAAGAGTCAGCCGGTCGATGAAGGATCGGTTGCTGAAGCACGGTACCGGTATCTGTCCCTGGCGGCCAGGTACGGGCACGATAGCCGCCCGTGCGAGAGTAACGATGCATGAGCACGAATACGCTGCCAAAGCGGACAACCAGCCCCTGGTGGAACCGCCAGCGGTATCACCTCCCGTTGTCCGCCAACGCCTCTCGTGACCCGCTCGCACACCAGACCACCGCCTGACCTAATCTGTCGTCGTGGATATCAACGGAGTTAGCGCAATAGTCACCGGCGGCGCGTCGGGCATCGGCGCGGCATCTGCACGGCAGCTGGCCGCCAGGGGGGCCAGAGTCGTCGTCGCCGATCTACAGGCGGGCCGTGGGGCAGAACTTGCTGAAGAAATCGGCGGCGCTTTCGTCAGCGTCGACGTCACCAACACCGAGCAGATCGAGTCGGCGGTCGAAAAAGCAGCAGAACTAGGCCCACTGCGCGTCCTAGTCAACTCCGCCGGCATCGGGTGGGCACAGCGCACGATCGGCAAGGATGGTCAGTTCGCGTCGGCGCACAACCTCGACGCCTACAAGAAGGTCATTGCCATCAACCTGATCGGCACCTTCGACTGCATCCGGCTGGCTGCTACTGCGATGAGCCGCAACGAGCCGATGGACAGCGGCGAGCGTGGCTCGATCGTGTCAATGGCCAGCGTCGCTGCCTTCGACGGTCAAATCGGGCAGGCCGCTTACTCGTCGTCCAAGGGTGGCGTCGTGGGTATGACGCTGCCAGTGGCGCGCGACCTCTCGGCAGTCGGAATCAGGGTCAACACCATCGCGCCCGGCCTCATCGATACGCCGATCTACGGCGAAGGCGAGGGGTCGGAGGCCTTCAAGGCGAAGCTGGGCGAGTCCGTGCTGTTCCCGCACCGCCTGGGCAGCCCCGACGAGTTGGCTTCGATGGTCGTCGAACTGGTGACCAACTCCTACGTGAACGCTGAGGTCGTCCGGGTGGACGGCGGGATCAGAATGCCGCCGAAATGAGCGCTTGACGAAAGGCCCTGGCCGGCTTCTCATTCCCATCAACTCAGCATTACGGCTACTGCGGGCCATCCATCCTTGGCGATCCGTGCCAATACTTAGCTGATATAATCACATTCAGAACGCGTCGGCGAGCGTCTGCTGCGAGGTGCAACGAAGGGAAGACTGATGACGAGAACTGACAACGACTCCTGGGATATCACCGAGAGCGTCGGTGCGACGGCGCTCGGCGTAGCCGCCGGCCGGGCGGCGGAGACCAACAGCGAACATCCTCTGATCAGCGATCCCTACGCACAGATGTTTCTCGACGCGGCAGGTGACGGCCTTTGGAGCCTCTACCTCAGCGACGATGTTCCCGCGGAGCTAGTCGAAGTCGATCCGCGGTTCAAGGACCGGATGCGCGCGATGATGGACTACACGGCATCGCGGACCCGGTTTTTCGACGAGTTCTTCGTGACTGCGGCCGCCGAAGGGATTACTCAAGCGGTGATTCTGGCGGCGGGTCTGGATGCCCGGGCCTGGCGTTTGGCTTGGCCCGTTGGATCGGTGGTGTATGAGATCGATCAGCCAAAGGTATTGGCGTTCAAGACTTCGACGCTGGAGTCGCACGGGGTTGCGCCGGTCGCGGCTCACGTCGCGGTTGGGGTCGACCTTCGCCACGATTGGCCGGCGGCGCTGCGCGCAGCGGGATTTGATTCGAACCTAGCCACGGCCTGGTCGGCGGAGGGCTTGCTGCCGTATTTGACCGCCGAGGCGCAGGACCTGCTGTTCGAGCGCATCGCGGGCCTGAGCGCGCCGGGCAGCCGGATTGCGGTGGAGGCGTTCACCAATGACTTCTTCAGCGCCGAAAGCTTCGCCCGGCGCGAGGACCAGATGGAGCGGTATCGGTCGGCGGCGGCCAAGCTGGGACGGCCGGAGGCCGCGACAGCTGGCAACCTGCTATACGAGGAGGAGCGCACCGAGGTCATCGACTGGCTGTCGGCGCACGGCTGGCAGGCGACCGGCGTGATTGCGCCGGATCTGATGGCGCGCAACGACCGTCATGTGGCCGCGGATCTGGAGGATGCTACCCCGCAGAGCGTGTTCGTCGAGGCGCGGCTGCCACAGCCCTGAGTCGGCTCAGGTCGAGCACGTTGTTGACGTGAGTGCAAGGAAATCCAGTTACCCCAAATCTCCAGCTTCAGCGAGGCGGCCCTTTGGGCACTAACCGCCGAGTACGAGCGGTTGAAGCGGGCTGAGCGAGTCCCTTCTGCTGGTGGGCGCGAGACCGGGCCGGATCGCTGACCGGCCCGCTTCTTTGGCCAACATCACCCCAACGATGCGCCGCGCGCGCAGGGCGGCGGCGTCCGCCTGAAATTCCACGCCGCCTCGCCATCCGTCGTAGCCCGAGTGGTTGGACGCCATCTCCAGTATGGAGGTGTCGCGTTGGGCAACCTCGGCCAGGAACGACGTCAGACCGGTCGGTCACCGCATCATCATCGAGTCCGTAGTTACGCGATGCCTGCATGAACACATGAGTCGATGTTTCCGTCTCGGGCGTGATGGCGTGGGTTCGGGTGGTGGTGTACAGCTCGCCATCCGCGACCTTCAATCTCCCAATACTGGCGGTGCATCGCCGGAGAGACGAACGTGCCGCCCTCGCGACGTTTATAAGATACGCCCGCGGTCGAGTCCGGTGGCGTCGGCCTCCCAGTCAGTGAGCTGCAGCATCCGGCAAGAGCCGAGTGTAGGACACGGTGGTTTCGGTGACTTCGACGTCGTTGAATGCCGGCATGCTGCTCGATTTCCGCAGGCACATCACGCCTATGCAGGATGGGAGCGTAGCTGAAGTCCAGGTAGTGTTCATGGACCATCATGTAGTTGGCGTTTACCTGCCAGGCACTCGCGAATGTCGACCACGCCGGGTCGTTGATCCATGTCATACGTGGCGGTTGGCTGCCCGCGGCAGCGGCCGGCGGTCCCAGCCAGATCCAGACGAATGGTGGCTCCTCGAGGACGGGAAACACGCGCACCCTCATCCCCGTCGGGACTTGGGGTTGGGTCGGCGTGTATACGCACTTGCCATCGGTATCGTAGGTGCATCCGTGGTAGCCGCAGACCAGTCGATCTCCGTCGACCGTACTATGCGACAGCGGGAATGCCCGGTGCGCGCAACGGTTTTCGAATGCGGTGACGCCGCCGCTGGCGCCGCGCCACAGCACGACATCCTTGCCGAGTAAGCGACGCCCCAGTGGCGATTCGGTGATCTCGTCGCAGGTGGCCGCGACGTACCAGCACTTCTTCGGGTAGTTGGTCTTCTCACAGGTCCAGCACCAGCCTTTCGGTGCGAGAGCGCGATACGCAGAGCATCATCACTTCGCCGGCAGCTTTCTCGGCATCGGTGAGCACCGAGTCGCGGTGATCTGGGGTTCCCTCCAGCACCTTCGCCTCGCAGGTGCCGCAGACGCCTTCATAGCAGCTGCCCAGAATCGGGATGCCTGCTTCCTCAAGGACTTCCAGGATCGACTGGTCTGAAGTTATCTCAAATGTGACTCCGGAACGCTGGCACACCACCTCAAACTGATCGAGCGCTTCAGCGGCCTCCTCTGCGGTAGGTGCCTTGGCGGCGAACCGTTCGATATGAAGTATCCCTGCCGGCCAGTGGGCGCAGTGCTGCTCGACCGCTGACAGCAGTGCCTCGGGCCCACAGCAGTACACCAAGCGTGTTGTCCTCGGGCTCCTTGAGAAGCGATTCCAGGTCGAGAAGACCGCGTTCGTCCTGCGGCCACACGGTGACCCGCTCGGGATAGCGCTGCGGCAAGGTCTTCCGCGAAGGCCATGGACGCCCTGGTCCGTCCGCCGTAAAGCAATGTCCAGTCGCCGCCTGCCCGCTGCACGGCCTCGAGCATCGCGAAGATCGGGGTGATGCCGATACCCCCCGCGATGAACCGATAGTGCGGCGCGTCGACTAGCGGAAAATGGTTGCGGGGGCCACGCACGCGCACCGTGGCGCCCTCGTTGAGGTTCTCGTGAACGTACCGCGAACCGCCGCGACTGTTGGGATCAAGCAAGACCCCGACGCGCCAGACGCCCGAATCGCGGGGATCACCGCACAGCGAGTATTGGCGCGTCAGGCCGTCGTCGAGAATCAAGTCGATATGGGCTCCCGGTTCCCAGCGCGGCAGGTCTTCGTTTTCCGGATGCGCCAGGTCGAGCACCACCACGCCTTCTGCCGGTGTGCTGCGGTGCCGAACGATCAGCTCGGTTGTGAATTCATGTACGTTGGCACCGGGCGTGGTGACGGCGGGCGCAGACATTGGTTACTTGCTCCGATCGTGGCACGAAATCAGTTCGACGCCAGTCGTATTACAGCGGCGTGGCCTGTGCTTGACCGGCATTCGGCGGGGGCGGCAGGTAGATGGTCTTGTAGACCTGGAACGCGTGCAGGCCTTCCGGGCCGAGTTCGCGACCCATCCCGCTTTGCTTGATGCCGCCGAACGGGGCGACGGGATCGTTGACGTAGTGATTGACCCCGACGGTCCCGGAGCGAACGCGGCGAGCAACGTTGGTCGCGCGTTCGGGATCCGATGACCACACCGATCCCGCCCAGGCCGTAGACACTGTCGTTGGCGATCGCGATCGGCTTCCTGCTCGTCGGAGTAGGGGATCAGCGACAGCACTGGGCCGAAGATCTCTTCGCGTGACACCGTCGCGTTGTTGTCCAAGTCGGCGAAGATCGTGGGCTCGAGGAACCAGCCTCGGTCAAATGGCCGCTAACCGCCGGTGGTCATTCGGGCGCCTTCACTCTTGCCTTTGGCGATGTAGCCTTCGACGCGCTCGCGCTGGCGCTTCGATACCAGCGGGCCGACCTTGGTCTCGCGGATCGAGCGGATCGCCCACCGTCAGCGAGCGCGCCAAATCGGTGATGGTGTCGACGATTTCGGTGTATCGGCTGCGGGGGGCCAGCACCCGGGTGTTGAGCCAGCAGATTTGACCGTTGTTGAGCAGGGTGCACCCGAAGAACGGCTCGATCGAGGCGGCCAGATCGGCGTCGTCGAGGACGATGGCCGCGGACTTGCCGCCGAGTTCGAGGGTGACCGGCCGCAGCAGCCGCCCGCACGCTTCGGCGATCCAGCGGCCCGCGGCGGTGGAGCCGGTGAACGAGACCTTGTCGACGCCGGGATGCTCGACCAGGTAGGCGCCCACTTCACGGCCGCCGGGAACAACGTTGATGACACCGTCGGGTAGGCCGGCCGCGGCGGCGGCCTCGGCCATGAGGAACGCGTCGAGCACGGTTTCCTCGGCCGGTTTGAGGACGACGGAGCAGCCGGCGGCCAACGCAGGTGCGAGTTTGAGGAACGTAATCCCCTGCGGGACATTCCAGGGCACGATCGCACCGACGACGCCGACGGGCTGCTTGGACACCAGCGATGTGCCGCCGAACATGCCGGGACGCGATTCCTCCACTGGTGCACTGGTCATCAGGTCGCTGTAGTAGCGCACCAGCAGCGGCGGAAAAACGGCCTCGAACTGCTGGGCGAGCCAGATCGGCATCCCGTTCTGCATCGACACCCGTCGCGCCGTTTCGGCGCCGCGGGCTTCCAGTTCCACCGCGAACCGTTCGAGGACGTCGGCGCGGTCCTTCGGATCCCAGGTCGCCCATCCGTCGGGGGCGTCGAACGCCGTCCTGGCCGCAGCGACAGCGGCGTCGATATCGGCTTCGGTGCCCCTGGGCACCGAACCGATGCGCTCCTCGGTAGCCGGGGAATGGACGCCGATGGTGTCGTGGCCGGCGGGCGCGGTCCACGTGCCGCCGATGTAGAGCTGCGGATAATCGATTGTGGTCATGGAGATCTCGGCCGTTCAGGAGATGGTGATCTTGGCGGGCAAGTGTTTTAGGCCGCCGACGAAGTTGGTCTGCGTCACGCTGCCGGGTCCGAGGATCTCGATCGACTCCAGGCGGGGCAGCAGCTCCTCGAACATCACCTTCAGCTCTTGCTTGGCCAGGTGCTGGCCGACGCAGGTATGTGCACCGAAGCCGAATGCGAGGTGGTTGTTGGGCTTGCGGTCGATGTCGAATTCGTCGGGGTGGTCAAAGACGTCCTCGTCGCGGCAGCCCGACTGGAACAGCGGCATCACCCGGTCACCGGCCTTGATGGTCTGTCCGCGCAACGTGTAGTCCTTCAGCGCGACGCGCATGAAGTGTTTGACCGGTGCCACGATACCGCAAAGCCCTCCTGGATGAGGTCGGGTACCAAACTCGGGTCCGCTTTGACCCGCGCCAGCACGTCGGGGTGTTCAGCCAGAGCCTTGAGCGTGCCGGCCAGGGTTGCCGAGGTGGTGTCGTGACCGGCGGTGAAGATGGCCGTGTACCAGCCGTACACGAAGGACTTGGGCCAGTACTCACCGTCGGCTAGCTTGGCGCACGCGACCACCGTGGCCAGGTCGTCGCGAGGATTGGCGCGGCGGTCTTCGGCCAAGGTGTCGAAGTAGGCGAAGTAGTCCTGGATGGTGGCCGCGAACTGTTGGGCCATCGCCTCCGGGGCTCAGCGCCTCGACGTCTTCGCGCTGATGCTCCGGATCGGCGGTGCCGAAGAACTCCTGGGTGAGCGCCATCATCCGCGGCTCGTCCTCGGGCGGCACCCCCAGCAGCGTCATGATCACGTGCAGCGGGAAGCCCAGCGCCCAGTCGTCGAGGAGGTCGATTTCTCCGCGGGCCGAAAGCTTCTTGAGATTGTCGACGGACTCCCGGGCGAGGTCGCGGATCTGGTCTTCCAATTTTCTGACCGACGGTGGCTTGAAATAGTTGAAAGCCATGTTCTTGGCTTGGGTGTGCTCGGGCGGGTCTATATACGGGAGGGCGTCCAGGATGCGCAAGCTGCCGCCGAGGAGTTGCTTGGTGAACGCGTCGCCGGCGCTATTCTGCAGGATCGGGTTATGTCGAACCGGGGTTCTCTACGCCGCCGCCGGCGGCAAAGACCTCCGACTAGGCTCTCGACCTCCTGAATGTCAGCGTGCTTGGTGACCAGCCAGATGGGGTCGTAGCCCTCGACGACGGCCTTCGCCACCGGCATGTTGTTGCGCATCCATTTGTAAGCGTCATACAGCGCTGCGAGGTCGGCGTGGCCCTCGGGCAGCACGAGCTGCCGGGCGATTTTTTCGGGAAGAACTGCCGGTTCGGCTTGCTGAGCGGTCGTCATGGACGTCCTCTTTCTGTGTCTTGGGTGCCCACGCCTCGTCCACAGGGTCGTGGGCGATCCGGTGACTCAAGTCTCATCGCGGGGCTCTTTGTGCGTCACCATGACGGGGGGTCATCGCTCCCACGTTGGGGGTAATCGGTCCCGTCGGCATTCGAAGGTCGTTCACAGCCGCTCAGTCCGCCGGGCAGCCGTCGTTTATCCATTGCTCGATAGCGCTGATTTCCTCCGGCGGCACGGGATCGAGGTACGCGGGCATGGCGGGCGTCACAGCGCCTACCGGAGGGTCGTCCAGATCGGAACCAAATGGTGCTTCGCCTTTCAACGACAACACCAGATTTGAATTCGCGCCATCGCCGAGGGTCACGAGTTTCCGCCCGCCGACCTTCATTTCGACGAATCGGTCCCGCGTGACACCCCGCCAGAAAGGACCGTGAGAGGCTACGTCGGCGTCCGGCCCGCCGACCGCTTTTCAAGGATTGCGACGACGTCATCAAATTTCATGACTCTGTCCTTCCGCCTGCCGTGGTTGTTCTTTTTCATCCGCCTGGACCGACTCGCTTCGAGGTCCCCGCAGGGAAATCACCTCGTCGAAACCTTCGCGCAGGCAAGTCGAGAACGCCGCGGCGTCGGCGATGGCGTCGGGATCGAAGTTGACGGCGATGCAACAGGTTCCGTCGTACGTCAACATCGCCACCATGGCCGGGATGCCGGGTCGGGGACCCATCGGGTAGATGCGCGTCACCCGCGCACCCGCCAGATACAGCGGACGACCGATCGCCCCGAGGTTGGAGGCCTGCAGGTCGGATAGGCCGGTCATCTCGACCGGCGATGCGGGTCAGCACAATCCCTGGCAGGCGGCTCAGCACCGGCGCGAGGAGGTCGAGGAATCCGAGCGCGGGCTCCATGCGCGCGTCGGCGATGAAGTCGTGGATGGCGGCGATGCGCGTCGTGGGATCCGGTTCACCGACCGGCGCCACGAACCGTGCGCCGGCGAACTTGTTGGCGCCCATCGGGTCGGCGTCGGTGCGAAGGCTGACCGGTATCGCTACCGGCATGGAATCGACTGTGAGAGAAAGCTTTTCGTGGTAGCGCCGGACCCCGCCGAGCAGACGCGGCCAGGAATGCGTCGTTGACCGAACCTCCGGCAGCCCGTCCCGCTGCTTTCAGGTCGTCGAACGCCACGTCGAAGGTGTCCAGCCGATAACCGGATCCGGCTGCCGGTCAGCGCGGGCGAGTGGGGTGTATCCGGCGGCATCAGCACGCGCCGCAGCGACATCGCGAATTTAACGGCGTCGGTCGTCGTTCCGATCGGGTCGCCGGCGAAGCTGGCCGGCGACGCGGAGCGCTCTCGCGCACCGCACCCGCGGGCGCACTGACGACCTTGGCGGCGAACCGGTTTACCAGCAGACCCTCCGGTGACTCCGTCGGCGTCGAGGCTTGGGCATCGGCCTATCGTCGGCGGGTCCGGGTTCCCGGCTGTGCCCGTGGGCCAAGTCCAGCAATTGCAGCAGACCGATCCCGTCGCTCAGGCTGTGATGCGGTTTGAACAGGTAGGCGGCCCGACCTCCGGTGACGCCGAGCACGAGCAGGGCCTCCCACGGGGGACGCTCGGGATCCAGCGGGCGCGCGGCGAACTGGGCCGCCAGGGCGTGCAGTTCGGCCATCGACCCGTCGCCCGGCAGCCGCACCCGTTGCAGGTGATACTCCAGGTCGAAATGCGGGTCCGGAGACCATGCCGGCGCAACGAGGGGCAGCGCCGGCTCGACGACGCGTTCCCGCAGCCGCGGCACCCGCTGGGTAAACCGATCGTGGGCGGCCACCAGCCGATCCCAGTCCGGCTCGGTGTCGAGCAACTCGATCATTACCCCGGTCGAGCGGGTGCGGTAGTCGCCACCGGTGCGCCACATCAATGCTTCCCACGCGCTGAGGTCTTGCCCTCCGCCCCATGAGGCAAGCGCGTCGTCGTCGGTGCTAGGCATTGCGATCGCCCACTTCGGTTGACACTGCCGCGTTGTCCACGGCACGGGTTACCTCCAGGATCAGTTTCGCGACGGTGGCCGGGTCGTCGGACATCGGGACGTGCCCGACGCCGTGAAGGCGGATCAGCTCCGCCCCGGGTAGCCGTTCGAGCATCGGTGCACCGAAACCGTCGAACGGCAACACTCGGTCCCGGTCGGCCCAGACCAGCCGGACGGGATAGTCCCGAACGGCAGGCAGGGGTTGCACCTGGCGAAGCGGGAATTCCCGCAGCAGCTGGCGCGACTACCGGCGCCAGACCGCCGGCCCGGATGTAGGCCGCCAACGCTTCGGGTGGGACGCGATTGGGGTGGGCGACCTGCCCGGCCAACAGAGACCAGCGCAGCAAGCCGTTGGCGGCGATGGCGTCGGCGCGCGACGCGTAGCGACCGAGCGCGCCGAGCGAGAGCCGTACCCCGGTTGCCCGTAACTCGATGCTGCGCTGTGACCGCCAGGCCCCTGGCGGGCTGAACAACACCAGGGATCGCGCCCGGCCGCGGCGCGCGAGCTCGATTCCGATCCTCCCGCCGAGGGAGTTGCCGGCGATGTGCACTTGCTGCAGGCCCAGCCGGTCGAGCTCGTCCTCGACGGCATCGGTCAAGGCCTGAATCGACGGCGCAGTCTGCGGATCCAGTGGCGGCCCACCGCCGTGGCCGGCCAGGGTCGGCACGATGACGTCATGGTGGGGCTCGAGATACGGCAGGACCGGCGACCAGACCCGCCAGATGGCGCCGATGCCGTGCAGCAACAGCAGCGGCGTTCCGGTTCCAGCGCGGTGGCTCGGGGTCAGCTCCAGCGCGGGGATTACGGCACGCGGTCCTGTTGCGCTCGCGCCGGGCGAGGATAGCCGCCGCGGCCACGGCGCTGCCGGCCAGGAGCGCCGTGGCCACGGTGGTTGTCCGTCGGCGCCGGTTGTTCGTCATGGATGTCGTCCGAGCTCGGTCAGGGTGTCAGCACGGCCTTGAGGACCTCGCCGCGGTGCTGGGCCTCGACCGCCTCGTTGATCTGGGCCAGCGGCATCGTGGTGATCAGCTTGTCGAACGGAAACTTGCCCTGACTATGCAGATCGAGCAGGTAGGGGATGAACGTCTGCGGGTCGGCGTCGCCTTCGACGATGCCCCGAATGGTCAGCCCGAGCAGGGGCGGCTGGAACAGCCCGACCGAAAAGACGGCCTGCGGGTCGGCAGGCACGCCGATCAACCCGAGCATGCCCCGCATCCCAAGGGAGGCAAGCAGCTGTTCGACGACGGGAGTCACCGCGGTGGTGTCGACGGCGTAATCGGCGCCCGCCGGGGCGATCTCCCGGATCTGCTCGGCCAGCGGACCGGCCTGCGGGTCGATGGCGTGGGTGGCGCCGAGCTCGGTGGCCAGCGCCCGCCTGCTCTCGTGCAGGTCGACCGCGATGATCGACGCGGCCTCGCGTACCACGGCGGCCATTACGGCGGACAGGCCCACCGCTCCCGCGCCGGCGACGATCACGGTCGACCCGGGCTGGACGTCGAGTGAGTTGAACACTGCGCCGGCCCCGGTCTGGATGCCGCAGCCAAGCGGGCCCGACGAGCTCGACCGGGGCGCCCGGCGGGAGCTTGACCACGTTGCGCTCGATGAGCCAGCGCGTGGGTCGCCAACGACGACTGGCCGAAGAAGTTGGCCCCCAATTTCGTTCCGGCAGAGGCTAACCCGGACGATCCGTCGGGGCGCACCCCGCCGAAGTTGTATTCGAGGAAGCTATGGCAGTACGCCGGTTGGCCCTTCGCGCACTGGGGGCACGCGCCGCAGCTGTTGAAGCTGATCGCGACCTGATCACCGACGGCGACCGTCGTCACGTCGGCACCGACCGACACCACGGTTCCGCTGCCCTCATGGCCCAGGACGCCGGGCAACGGGAACGGCAGGTGCCCGTGCTGGACGGCGATGTCGGTGTGGCAGATGCCGGCTCCGGCGATCTCCACCACCACTTCATCGGGTGCCGGCTCTTGAAGTTCGACCTCGGTGAGGGTGAACGGCGCGCCCACTTCCTGCACCACCGCGGCTGAGATCTGCATCCGCTTGCCCCTTTCTCTTCGGCGGCGTTCGGCCCGACGGCGCTTCCGCGCGGGCGGACCCGACAATCCGGTGTGGGGTCGGCTGCGCTGACCCCTGTGCTGCGAGTGTGGCCGACCGAGCCGCGCCGCCGCGTCACCACATCGGGCGGTTCTCCACCCCGCAGAAGAGGTATTTCGCCCCGACACTCTTGGCCGCACCGGATCGACTGCTTCATAGTGGGATGGCCGGAGCCAGAGTGACGGCCGCAAGCCACCCGCCCGGCACCGCGTGCGCCTCCGCCCCAACCCAGGCATGCGCGCGCGGTGTCGGGTCCGGGCTTGCGGATCGGCCCAGAAGCGATGGCCCCACCCACAAAGGGGAAGCGAAGTGAGATGACCACACCACACCGCCGGTGATCACGGTCGACGAGCTCATCGAGCAGATCAAGTCCGGCCCTGGCGGTCCGAAAGTTCGCGGCATTCTTCGACTTCGACGGAACCCTGATCCAGGGCTACTCGGCCGGCGCTCTCATCGCTCACCGCGCCCGTAATTTCGAACTCGGACCCGACGAGTTCGTGCGCACGCTGCGTGCCGCGCTCGGCGGCCCGCTCGACGAAGCCGCGTTCGAAGACCTGATGCTGCAGGGAATCCGGGTTTGGGTGGGCCGCACCGAAGACGACCTGATGGAACTCGGGCGAACAACTGTTCGCCCAAGAAATCGCCGGGGCGCTCTTCCATGGGGCATGGCGGTTGGTACGCGCCCACCAAAACAAAGGCCACACCGTTGTCATCGCGACATCGGCGACGCGCATGCAGGCGCAGCCCATGGCCCGCGAATTGGGTATCGACCACGTCTTGTGCACCGAGCTCGAGACCGAGCACGGTGTGCTCACCGGGCCACTAGCAGGACGCACGCTCGTGGGGGGAAGGCAAGCCGCCGCGGTCAATGAATTCGCCAGACGCCAACAAATCCCACTGAAGAACTGCCACGCCTATGCCAATGGCGACGAGGATGTCGCGTTGCTCGACGCGGTCGGCTTCCCGCATCCGATCAACCCGGCGTCGGTCCTGGCCCGCCACGCCGCGGAGCGGGTGGGACGTCGTGCGGTTCCAGACCAAGCGAAGCCAATTCCATCCGATGGCGCTGGCTCGGACGACGGCGTTGTTCGGCGGCTTCGCCGCGGCGGTGGGCGCGGGCGCGGTCGTCGGGGTGTTGACGAACGATAGCCGCGGCGGAGTGGACCTGGCCACGTCCCTGTTCGGCCGCCTCGCAGGGCAACTCGGCAATATCCGGATTCGACGTCATCGGCGAGCAACACACGACGCACCGTCCCGCGGTGTTCTTCATCAATCATCAGAGCACGCTGATCGACGCGCTCGTCACCTCCAAGTCGTGCAACGTGGCTTCACGGTGGTGGCCAAGGCCGAGGTGAAGCAAATACCCGTGCTCGGACCGCTGCTCACCCTGGCCGACGTCGCCTTCGTGGACCGCTCCAACACGTCGAAGGCCATCTCGGCGATGCAGCCCGCGGTGGACAGGCTGCGCGCGGGCATTTCGATCGCCATTTCGCCCGAAGGCACCCGGTCGCTGAGTCCGCAGAGTCGGGGCGTTCAAGAAGGGCGGCTTTCACCTGGCCCGCGACGCGGGAGTTCCGATCGTTCCGATCGTCATCCGCAATGCCGGCGAAATCATGTGGCGCAACGCGAAAGTGGCCCAGGAAGGCACGCATCGAAGTCGTTGTCCACGAACCGGTTCCGACTGCCAG
Source organism: uncultured Actinomycetota bacterium (assembly GCA_963733605.1). Classification (GTDB taxonomy): domain Bacteria; phylum Actinomycetota; class Actinomycetes; order Mycobacteriales; family Mycobacteriaceae; genus Mycobacterium. The sequence goes on along the minus strand of CAVTDY010000022.1, from coordinate 31,150 downwards.
CTGGACCAAGGCCGATCTCGATGAGTGGGTGCCGCGAATGCGCCAGCTCTATGTCGATACCCTCGATGATTGGCCGGGCGTCGATGCCGGCAAACAGTGGTCGGAGGCGATCGCGAAGGCATCCGTGACGGTGCGGAAATGACGTCACTGCCGGATCGCTCGCGCGGCTGCTGCGCCCGAACGGGTCTGCCCCACGCAGTCGCCGGATGATGCTGAGGCTCTCTCGACTTCCGACGAATTTCTCAGGGCCACAGCACAATTGGCGTCGACAGTTGGGTCGCGATGTAGCCGATGTGCGGGCCGAAGCACACGCTCTACGTGCGCGAGATGGCGGCAACACACGTTCCTGCCGTCGTGCGCGCCTGGCACGCGATGGTCGGCGTGGATGGTCCGTGGATTTCAGGTCGTCATCGACGACGACGACCTGGCCAAGCTGCGGGCACTTGACCGCGACAACGCCCTGATCTTCTTGATCTCGCACCGCTCCTACCTGGATCAGTTCTCCTTTCCGCCACGCCTTACGCAGGGAGGCATTTCGCCGACGTTCGGGCTGGCCGGCGCCAACCTCAACTTCTTTCCGCTGGGCACATTGGCCCGCCGTAACGGGTTCATCCCTGTGCGGCGCGCGACGGGGGACATGCCGGTCTACCGGCTGGCCCTGCGCGCGCTCGTCGGCCAGATGGTGGCCAACGGCCGCAACCTGGTGTGGTCAATCGAGGGCGGCCGGACGCGCACCGGCAAACTACGGCCACCGCGATACGGGTTGCTGAAGTATGTGACCGACGCGGTCGAATCCGTGCGCTCGGAGCAGACCCTCGCCGTCCCGGTGTCGATCCTGTTCGACCAGTTGCCGCTGCACGAAGTCAAACTGATGGCCGAGGAGTCGCGCGGACTTCCCAAGAGGCCAGAGAACGCGCGCTGGCTGCTCAGTTACGCGCGTGGCCTGCGGCATCGCCTGGGACGCATTTACATCAACTTCGGGTCGCCGGTGCCGCTGTATGAGCGAATGGTCGCGTTGCGCGCCGAGGGCCTGACCGATCGGCAGGTGGTCGAACGCATCGCGCTGGACATCTGCCACCGCCTCAACCAGGCCACGCCGGTGACTGCGACGGCAGCCGTGTGCGTCGCGATGCTCGGCGCAGACCGTGCCCTGACCCTCGACGAAGTGTGCGCCACCGTCGCACCGCTGGCGCGTTATCTTCTCGCCCGGGGCTGGCCCGTCGCAGGGGGTGCCGACCTGACCGACCGTGCCACGGTATCGCAAACGCTGCATGACTTGGTCGGCTCTGGTGTGTTGACCAGCTACTCCGAGGGGCCGACAACGGTGTGGGGGATTGGCGATGACCAGCATCTGATCGTTGCGGTCTACCGCAACAGTGCGATCCATGTTCTGGTCATGAGAGCGATCGCCGAACTTGCCTTGCTGGCGATCGTGCAGACGCCGGAAGCAACCAAACGCACTGGGTGGGAGAGAGCATTAGCCGTGCGAGAACTGCTGAAGTTCGACTTCTTCTTCGCCGGACGCGACGAGTTCGCCGAAGAGTTGTGGCATGAGTTCGCGATCATGAACGGACGCAGCCACGACCGGAGCGCACCGCTCGATACCGAGGAGGCCGCGCGGAGTCTGAATGAGAGTGACCTGCTGGTGGCCCATCTGGTGCTCAGGCCGTTCGTCGACGCGTACCGAGTGGTGGCCGAGGAACTGGTCAACCTCGGTCCCGCGCCGCGACGTCGACGAACAGCAGTTGCTCACGAGGTGCCTCCGCCTGGGCAGGCAATGGTCGCTTCAGCACCGCATCACCGAGGAGTCGGTGTCGGGTGAAATGTTCAGCACCGCTGTGAAATTGGCGCGCCACCGTGGTCTGCTCGACCCCGGGGGCGACGCAGACGACATTGCGGATCGTCGGGCGGCCCTCGTCGCCGAGCTCGACGACCTACAGGGCTCGATCGGTGAACTGGCGCAGATTCGTCGGGATTTCGTGCGGGTGTGAGGAGGTCCCCGGAAATCCAGCTTTTCGCCACCGGTAACCGTTTTGGTAATATGGTAAGACCATAACTTTGTGGACAGTGACCTGGCTTTCAACGAAGAGAGGCAACCGATGACCGAGTTCACCGACATCTCCTACGAGGTCGACAACGGCCTGGCCTGGATCACCATCAACAGGCCGGAGCGTTACAACGCCTTTCGGGCGCGCACGCTCGACGAACTGATCCGGGCGTTCAAATTGGCGTGGGGAAGCCCGGACGTCGGGGTCATCTGCCTGACCGGGGCGGGGGAAAAGGCGTTCTGCACCGGAGGAGACCAGAAGCAGCGCGCCGAAACCGGCGACTACGGACCGTCGGAAACCGGCCTGTTCGAGGTGGATACGTTGCATCGGGTCATCCGGGACGTGCCCAAGCCGGTCATCGCCGCCGTCAACGGGTTCGCGATCGGCGGAGGCCATGTCTTGCACGTGCTGTGTGACCTGACGATCGCCGCTGACACCGCCGTGTTCGGTCAGAACGGTCCACGGGTCGGTTCCTTCGACGCGGGCTTCGGCACCGGCTATCTGGCGCGCGTAGTCGGCGAGAAGCGTGCCCGCGAGATCTGGTTCTTGTGCCGCCGGTATTCGGCGGAGCAGGCAGAGAAGTGGGGACTGGTCAACAAGGTGGTGCCTGCCGACGAGCTCAAGTCGGAGGTGCGGGCATGGGCCGATGAAATCTTGATGCTCTCGCCGACGGCTTTGAAGGTCTTGAAGCAGTCGTTCAACACCGACACCGAACAGTTCGCATCAGTAGGCCAGATGGCGTACTCGACTTGAAGCTCTTCGGCGAGACGCCGGAAGCGCAGGAGGGTGTTACCGCTTTCAACGAAAAGCGGGTGCCCGAATTCGCTGCCTACCGGGGCAACTGAGCCAGGGTATGGTCAGCGATGTTCAACGTCGAACAGCGCGCGTCGGACGCCGACGAGCCCGGCCGGTCGCTGGCACCGGTCGTCATCTCGCTGCTTAACACCTATGCCGGATTGTCCTTGGCGGTAGCGGGTTTAGTGCTGGACACCACGGCCCTGGTCGTCGGGGGCTTGATCCTCGTCGTGTCCGCTGCGGTGCTGATCCGCATGCCCGGATCCAAGCGCAAACGAAAGGATGATTCGTGCGAGTCATTACGTCCATCGATGAGGGTATTGAGGCCGTCGGCCAGGAACTCGGTGTCTCCCAATGGGTTTCCGTCGATCAGGAACGCATCAACGCCTTCGCCGACTCCACCGGCGACCACCAGTGGATCCACGTCGACGTTGAGCGAGCCCGCACTGAAAGTCCTTATCGCGCGACGATCGCGCACGGGTTCTTGACGCTGTCCCTCATTCCCGCATTGAGTAGGGACAACTACAGGGTCGACAACGCGAAGATGGGCATCAACTACGGGCTCAACAAGGTGCGGTTCCTGGCGCCTGTTCCGGCGGGCAGCCGCGTCCGCCTGCGTTCGGACCTCCTGGACGCGAAGAAGGTCGACGATTCCACGGTTGACCTGACGGTGCGCCAGACAGTCGAGCTCGACGGGTCGGATAGACCGGCCGCGGTGGCAGAGGTCATCGCGCGGATGGTCTTCTGAGAACCCGACCTGCAAAAGCCTGAATCCGCAGTAAACCCGACTTCTATTCTTGGCATAGGCCCCCGAACCTGTGCATCCCAAACACGGCACGTTCGGCATTGACAGGCTGAACGCCACGGCCAACACGCTGAGCCTGCGTCACCAGTTGGCCGTTGCAATGATCTGACCGGTACATTGGGTCTTACCTTTAGGCCGAATGTATGCGGAGGAGCGACGATGGCACCAGTCGAGTCGAATTCGACCTCGACACGTTCGAGTGTCTTGCTCACTCCGGTGGAAGTACCCAAGGCGTCCGACGTGCTGGCCCGCGAACTGCGTGAACGAATTCTCAGCGGTGAGCTCACCGAGGGTACGGCGCTTCCCGCGGAACGCGAGCTCGTCAAGCAAACGCAGATGAGCCGTGCCACGGTGCGGGAGGCCTTGCGGATCCTCGAGGTGCAAAACCTGGTTCGGGTCAGGGCTGGTCGGGCCGGCGGCGCTTTCGTCCAGCGACCCTCGACGAAATCGATGGCCAACTCAGTGACCTTGATGATTCGCGGCCAGAAGATCAAATTGGCCGATTTGATGGAAACCCGCGAGGCGCTGGAGCCGTTCTGCGCCGAACTCGCGGCCCGTAACCGCACCGACGACGACCTGGCGGTGCTGGACAAGGCGAACAAGGACATCGCCAACCCGGACGCTGACTTGCCTGCGTTCCTGCAGGCCAACCTCGACTGGCATGTGGGCGTGGCCATGGCTGGCCACAACGAATTGTTGATCGGATTCATGACTGCCTTGTCGCACGCCATCTACACCGGAACGGAAAACGCCGCGTTCGTCGACGACGACGTGCGAGCCGTCACGCATCGCGCCCACAAGTCGATCACAACAGCAATCCGAAGCGGTGACGCCGAGGCGGCCGCCCGGCGCATGCGTCGCCATGTGCACAGCTACGCCAAGGCCGCACTGGCCATGGACGAGCGCGAGGCCATCAGCGTCGACGACTGATGGAGATGTAGGACTAGACGACCCGACACTCCGTCGCTGACGCCTGGTCCGCGACGAGCCGGCGAATCTCGCCGACCGCATCGGGGTTTTCGGCGCCGGACAGGTCCCCGGCGTCGATGCCGAGGGCGGCGGCTCGGATGGCGCGCCGCATGATCTTGGCCGATCGTGTCTTGGGTAGCGCGTTCACGCGCCACACCCGCGACGGCGTGAACGGTTTACCCAGTTCGCGCCCGACCAGAGCCGCCAACTCAGCGCCGACTTGCTCGGCGGTCGCGTCGTCGATCGCGTCGGTTCCGTCGTCGGATAGCGAGACCCAAAACGCCCACACCGCCTCGCCCTTGACGCTGTCGGGCATACCGACGGCTGCCGCTTCGGCGACTTGTGGGTGGGTGATCATCACCGATTCCACTTCGGCGGGTGCCAGCCGCTTGCCTGCGACGTTCATCACGTCGTCGGAGCGCCCACGGATGAACCACTGGCCGTCATCGTCGACCATCGCGAAGTCGCCGTGCGTCCAGATGCCCGGGAAGCGCGACCAGTACGCCTGAATGTAGCGTTCGTCGTCCTTCCAGACACCGCGCGTCATCGACGGCCAGGGCTGGCGGCACACGAGCTCGCCGACCTGGCCGCGCACGGACCGGCCGGTGTCATCGACGACGTCGACGTCCATCCCCAGCGACGGCCCGCCGAGCGAGCAGCTGCGGATGGATTCGACCGGATAGGGCGCCAGGAACGATCCGCCGACCTCCGTGCCTCCGGAGAAGTTGATCACCGGCACGCGTCCGCCGAACACGTCGCGGGCCAGCCACTCGTAAGATTCGGGGTCCCAGGGTTCACCCGTCGAACCCAGCACCTGCACTGATGACAAGTCCATGCTCCGGATATGGTCAAGCTCAGAGGATTTCAACGCTCGCACCAGGGTCGGTGACACGCCCAGCATGGTAACCCCGTGGCGCTCGACGAGCCGCCACAGCCGGCTGTTGTCGGGCTTGTCCGGTGAGCCCTCGTACAACAGGAGAGTCGCGCCGTTGGCGTGGGTACCGAACACCGACAGCGGGCCCATGATCCAGCCCATGTCGGTGACCCAGCAGAACACCCCGCCTGGCTTGACATCGAACGAGTACGCGACTTCGCTGGCCGTCTTCACCAGAAATCCTGCGTGGGTGTGCACCGCCCCCTTGGGTTTCGCCGGTGGTTCCCGATGTGTATGCCAGCAGCAGCGGGCGCATCGCGTCAAGTTCGACGGGCTCCAACGGGGCGTCGCGGTAGGTCAGCTGTGACCATAAAACCATCTGCGCACCAACGTACTGTGGAGGACCGGCTTCTCCACTCTCCGAGCCGTTGGGCACCACCACCACGTGCCGCACGCTGCGGGCAATGCACCAGCGCCGCGCCGACCTGCGGCAGAAGGGGTAGCGCGCGCCCTCGCCGAGTCGTGACGTCGGCCACGATGACCGCCTTGGCCTCGGCATCGGCCAGGCGGGACGCGATCGCCGTCGAGGCGAAACCAGAAAACAGCGGCACCAGGATCGCTCCGAGGCCGCCACCGCGTAGCACGCGACGACCGCCTCGGGGATCATAGGCAGGTAGATCGCTACCGCGTCGCCCGGTCCGATTCCCAGCTCGCGCAGGCCATTTGCGGCGCGGGCGACCTCGGTGGCCAACTGGCTGAACGTGATCTCACGGATCCGGCCGGCCTCGTCCTCGTGGACGACGGCGACGCGGTCAGGTGTTTCGTCGCGCCAGCGCAGCAGGCACGAATCGACGATGTTCATCGTCGCGTCCACGAACCAGTCGGGATGTTCAATTCCGTTCTGCAGATCCAACACCCGGCTATACGGCGTGCGAAAGCGCAGACCCAGATCGGCGGCGGCCGCGTCCCAGAACCAGGCCGTATCGGCCACCGACCGCGCCCGCAACTCGTCGATGCCGGCCAGGCCGTGCGAGCGGGCCAGTCGCGTCACGTTGGCCTGCTCGATGCCCTCAGGCGTCGGATTCCACTGGTAGCTCGCCACGTTGACCTCGAGATCTCAATTCTTGGGCATGCCGAGGATGCGCTCGGCGACGATGTTGCGCTGGATGAACGTCGATCCGCCGGCGATGGCAGTGCCGCGAGCCTGATACGCGAGCCGCAGCCACCGCTCTCGGTCCGCCGGTGATGAGACCGCGGCATCTTCGGCGAGTCCGAACTGGCCCCCCATCTCGCCGAGTTCCAACCCGAAGTCGGCGATGTCCTCCACCAGCGGGCAGAAGAACAGCTTGCCGATCGAGGTGACCGGGCCAGGCGGTCCCGCCGGCAGCCCCGGTGATGACCCTCTGTCCGATCAGGTAGTGCACAGAGCGCGCCCGTACAGGTCGGCGATCCGTTGCCGCACAAGGGGATCAGCACCCAGCGGCGTGCCGTCGTCGGTGGTGCGGCCGGCGATCTCGGCGGATCAAATCGTCGACCGCCCGGATGGTGTTCACCCGGCCGGTGGCGATGGCGACCCGCTCGAAGGCCAGCGTGCCCATCGCGACCTTCCAACCGCCGTCCACCTCACCGAGCACGCCGTCGTCCGGGATGAACACGTCGTCGAGGAACACCTCGTTGAATTCGGGCTCGCCCAGCATGTGCGCAAGGGGACGGATCCCTCGACACCGGGGCTGTCCATGGCGAGCAAGAAATATGTGATGCCGCGATGACGCGGTCCGCCGCCGGTGCGGGCCAGCAGGATCGCGTGCGCCGCCAGTTGGGCGCGGCTGGTCCAGATCTTCTGGCCCTGAATGCGCCAGCCGCCGTCCACCTTGGTTGCGGCGGTACGCAGCGAGGCCAGGTCGGAGCCCGCCTCCGGCTCGGAGAACAACTGGCACCAGAGCTCGTCGCCTGTCAGGATCGGTCGAAGGTAGCGCTCATGCTGGCCAGGGTCCCGAACTCGATGATCGTGGGCCCCGCGAAGTCCTCGCCGATGATGTTGAGCCGTTCCGGCGCGCCTGCGCGATCCAGCTCCTCGTTGAATATCGCGCGCAGTTTGGCGTCCGCGCCGCCCCCGCCGTACTCCTTCGGCCAGGACAGGCCGGCATACCCGGCGTCGTAAAGCAGCCGCTGCCAGGTGCGCCAATAGTCGAGCTTGTCCTCCAGGCGTGCAGGCTCTTGTCCGCCGAGCTTCGGCAGCGTGTCCTGCAGCCATGCGCACGCCTCGGCGCGGAATTCGGCCTCGGCGGGGCTGTCTGTCAACTCCATCAGCGCGGGCTCGCCACTTCGCTGGCGCGGCCAGCCTCGGCCTCAAGGCGCCGTTCGATGTCCTTGCGCAACTCCTGTTTGAGGACCTTGCCGGTGGCCGTCATCGGCAGGGCATCTACGGAGACGACGCGCTCTGGCGTCTTCTGAATCGGCATCCCGTGGGAGAGCAAGAACTTGCGCAAGTCCTCGACACTCGGGGTGACATGGTCCGGTGCGGTGACGCACGTAGCAGCACACCCGCTCACCAAGCCGCTCGTCGGGCATGCCCACACACGACGACGCCGTGAGGTCCGGATGGCCGACGAGGTTGTCCTCGATTTCACGGACGCTGATGTTCATCCCTCCGCGAATGACGATGTCTTTGGTCCTGCCCGTCACTCGCACGTACCCGTCGTCGGTCATCACCCCCAAATCGCCCGACTTCGAAAAGCCGTCGGTGGTAAACAGGGAGGCTGTCTCCTCGGGGTTGGCGAGGTATTCGATCATGTGGGCGGGCCCGCGGTAGGCGATGTCACCCTCGATGCCGCGAGGCACTTCGTTCCCTGCGGCATCGACGATCCTGACCTCTGTGCCGGGCAGGGCCGAACCGTCCGACGTCAGGGCCCGCGACACGTCGTCGTCGGTGGAACAGCAGGTGGTCACCAGGTTTTCACTGCGCCCGTAGAGGCTGAGCACTTTGATGTTGGGAAGCGTCGCGCTGGTCCGCTCGACGACCGCTGCGGGGATCGGCGCGCCCGCACACGTCCACAACCGCAAGGAGGATAGATCGTGGCGCTCAGCGTCGTACTCGGACAGCAGCCCATGCAGAAACGTTGGCGCGGTCACCGCTGCGGTGCACCCGAAACGCTGAATCTCCTCGATGCCGCGGACGGGCTCCCACTCGGCCATCAAGTGTGTCGACGCCCCTACCAGCAAGGGCACCAGCACGCTGGTGACCAGTCCGGTGGTGTGTGCGACCGGGGACGGCCCGAACTGGACGTCGGCTGCGCTGTAACCGAACGGCGCGATCAGGGCTCGGGCGCCTGAACAGTAGGTGTTGAAGGTGTGCACGCACCCTTTCGATCGCGACGTGGTCCCGGAGGTGTAGACGATCACGAACGGCTCGTCGGGGCCAGGTGGATCGCCCAGCTCCTCGCGGGCGCTGTCGTCGTCGGTGTCGGCCTCCAGCCCGTGCAGGCTGAACACACCGTCGTCGGCGTCGATGATGTGTTCGGCGGCGCTGTCGGGCCGGGTGACGACGATCGTGAGGTCCGGATGTTCTTGGCGTAGACCGAGATACATGTCGAGATAGTCGAACTTCTTGAAGCTCGCCGGCGTGAAGACGCCGCGTATCCCGGCGTTCGACAGCACGTAGCCGACTTCCTCGCGCCGGTAGATGGGCATGATGGGTACGGCGATGACGCCAAGTCGCGACAACGCGGCCAGCACCTGCACGAATTCCACCCAGCTCGGCAACTGCACGGCGGCGGTGTCACCGGCCCGCCATCCGTGCCGATGCAGACCGACGGCCAGTCGCTGGGCGCCGTCGAAGAGCTGGCGGAACGTCAGCGACCGGGTTCCGTCGGTCGCGAAGACCTTGTCGGGGCTGGCTTCGGCGTGCCGGACCAGCAGGTCATTGAACGTCTCGGTCGACCACAGCCCGGCAGCCGTAGTAGTCGTCAATCTGACGCTGGCTATAGCGGTCGGTGTACGGGCTGGGCTTCATCGCGCTTCCTCGGTTCTCGGGATCCACCGTCCGGGAGTCACGCCGGAGGGCACCACTACCCCAAATCGTAGAATGGTCAGACCGAAAGGGTAATCACTCGAAAGAGGGATAAATCCATCCGCTCACGCGTTACGCCACACCGGGACTGCACAGGGATCACGGCACCTCGTCGAGGATCGCGGGAAGCGAGGACCGGTGGAACCCGTCGAAGGCCACATTGTTCTTGGCCGGCTGCAGATCCCACCATCCACGGCGGGCGTTCGGCGCTCCCCCGTCGATGCGGATGCAGGAGCCGGTGATGTAACTTGCCGCCGGGGACAGCAGATAAACGATCGCCGCTGAGACTTCGGCTTCAGTTCCGAACCGCTGCAACGGGATACCTGGCGTCAAGTCATTGCGAATGAACGCCGTGTCCTTGTCTTCGTAGGTGTCCAGACCCTGCGACGCGATCGATCCGGGGGCGACGGTGTTGACACGGACACCGGATTCGGCCCATTCGGTCGCCGCGCACTCGCTCAGCGTGAGCATTCCGCCGCGCGCCGCCGCGGAATGCGAGAAATGCGGCCACCCGTGCCAGATGTCGGCGATCATGTTGACTATCGCGCCGCCGTGATCGATCATCCACCGGTTGTAGACCTCGCGCATGACGATGAATCCACCGGTCAGATTGCTTTTGACCACGGCCTCGAACCCCTTCGTCGAGATCGTCTTCAGCGGAGCGCGATATTGGCCGCCCGCGTTGTTCACCAGACCGTCGATGCGGCCATGGTCGGCCAGTACCCGCTCGACGGTGGCGATGACCGCGTGTTCATCGCGAATGTCGGCGACATGGGTGGAAATCGAACCACCGTCGGATTCGATCTCAGAGCGCACACGCTCGAGTTTGGTCTCGTTGCGCCCGACGATCGCGACATGGGCACCGAGAGAGGCCAACTCATGGGCGGTGCAACGCCCGATACCGCTGCCGCCGCCGGTGATGACGACGATCTGGTCACGAAACAGGTCGCGACGGTAGATCGAGTTGTATGACATGTGTTCCGTCCTGGGCTCGTCAGTGGCGTTCGGAGCTTGTCGTTACCCGGTCGGCGTCGCGCCGTTCGAGGAACTCCTGCTGGCGCTCGACGATCTCCGGATTGCCCATGGTCGAATAGCCATACAGGCACTCCAGCCTGAGCTGGTCGTCCAATGGCCGGCCGACGACCTCGAGGATGGTCTGCTTCGCTGATTCCACTGCGGCCCTGGGATTGCGCAGAATCTTGGCCGCGATGTCCTCGGCTGTGGCCATCAGATCGCCGTGGGGCACAACGCGATTGACCAGATGCACTTCTTTGGCCCGGTGCGCGTCGATGGGTTCACCCATCAGCTCCAGCTCCATCGCGATGCCCACCCCGACCGTGTTGACCAGCCGCACGATGCCCCCGTCGGCGAAATGCATACCGCGGCGCATGTGGAAGAACCCGAAGTTCGCGTGCTCGGAGGCGATCCTGATGTCGCAGGCCAAGGCCAGTTCGATGCCGCCCCCGATGACCCAGCCGTTGAGCGCCGCAATGATCGGTTTGGGCGTTCGATGCAGCCCTCGGGTGATCCGGCCCGCGAACCCCTTCTCCAGCAGGCTGCGTCCGAGTTCGGGCCCGGCGTTGAGCCAGGGATCGACATGCGATTTGAGGTCGGCGCCCGCACAGAAGGTCTTGTCGCCGGACCCGGTGAGGATCGCGATCCGGACATCGGGATCGTCGCGGAAATCTGTCCACGCCTCGAACAGCAGCTCATCGGTCTCGGTGTCGATGGCGTTGTGGACCTCGGGCCGGTTCAGCGTGATGTATGCGATCTGATCGCGCTTTTCGTAGATCACCTTGGCCATGCGGAGTCCCTCCGGAGTCATGCCGAGACCGCGGCGCGGCCGGCCTTGTGTCGGGCAACGATGAGCTTCATGATTTGCGCGGTGCCGTCGCCGATCTGCAGGCCCAGGACATCTCGCAGGCGTTGTGCGTAAGGCATTTCCTCGGTGTAGGCACCGTGACCGTTGAGCAGCAGGCAGGTTTGGACGGTGTCGAACGCCAACTTGGGTGCCCACCACTTGCACATCGCTGCCTCAGCGGTATGCGGCAGCCCCTGGTCCTTGAGCCACAACGTCTTCAGGCACAGCAATCGGCATGCCTCGAGTTGGGTCTCGGCCTCGGCCAACGGGAACGACACCCCCTGATGCGCGATCAGCGGTTTACCGAAGCTCGTCCGCTCGGCGGTGGACAACCAGGTTTCGTCAAGCGACTGGCGGGCGACCGCCAGACACTGAAGCCCGATCAGGGCACGGCTGTAGTCGAAGCCCTGCATCACCTGGACGAAGCCGTCATTTTCCCGGCCGATCAAGTGCGTTGCCGGTATCACGACGCGGTCGAAGTGGATCGACCCGCGCCCGGCGCACCGACCGCCGAGATCGTCGAACTCGCTGGTCTTGATTCCCGGCAAGTCCAGGGGGACGAGGAAGGCGCTGATTCCGCGCGCGCCGCTGGACTGAGCGCCGGTGCGGGCCCAGACGATCGCGAACCCCGCCTGGGCCGCAAAGCTGGTCGACGTCTTCTCGCCGTCGAGAACGTAGCTGGCACCGTCTTTAGTCGCCCGCAGTGTCAGTTTCGCGGCGTCCGATCCGCCGCCCGGTTCGGTCAAGGCGATGGCCGGGATCATCTCGCCGGCGGTCACGCCGCGCAGCCACGGCGCGACGACCGCGGGATCTCCGTGCCGGGCCATGATCGCGCCGCTCAACGAAATCGTCACCATCAGCTGGCCGATGTTGTAGTCGGACCGGCAGACGGCCTCGAGGACGAGACCCGCTGTCGTGCAGTCAAGTCCGAGGCCCCCATACTCTTCAGGCAGCTCTACCCCGAAGAGTCCAAGGTCGCCCATCGCCCGCAATGTCGCGCGATCGAACGCACCCTCTTGCTCGCGTTGCTTGTAGTAGGCAGCCAGCCGCCGCTCACCGAAGCCGCGGGCGACATTGACCAGCGCCTCTTGATCCGCGCTGATCGAGAAGCTCAACGGTCCCGTCATGGCCCTCCTCGTTGTGACTGCGTGGCGACCGTCCGCGGTGAAGAGTCGTTGCTGCGTCTCGACAGCAGTTGTCGACCCGAGTTGCACCATGACGTCAGCATCGCTTCGGCATGTCCGAGTCATGTTCGCGGCTCAATCACGATACATCGTTGCATCGCGTGATGCATCATCGTTCCGGCAGGATTCAGCATCGCGCCCATGAATCCGAGCGGGCCGAAGCGCAAGCCGCCTCGGCCCCGACTATCCGCCGCTGTACTTTCGGAGACGCTCCGAATAGTTCGCGTTGAAATCGGTGTAGCGCTCGCGAAGTCGATCACCTGGCCATCCGGCTGGGAGCAGCTCGTCGGGCAGGTACGGATCGAGCAGCAGGTGTCGGATTACCTCCGCGGTAGCCATGAACCCTTCGGCGAGACTCTCTGCCTCATCGAGCACCGTCAGCAATCGGTCCGCCTCGGCCGCCCATCCGGGCAAGTCCCAGAGCGACGCTGCCAGGCTCGGCGAGTCAGCGTGGTGACCGACAAAAAACTCGCACTGGTCGGCGATGATCCGCCGTCGAGCTCACGAGAAAGGTTGTCCGGCCGCATCCACACCCCCTCACGCAACTCGCCCATCCGGTACCGCACCATGCTCTTACGCAATGCCACCCGCTCTGCCAAGGGCCGGGTCGTGCTCGTGACGATGGCCATCTCCCACCCCCCAGTCCACCGCCGGGTGGGGGGCGAGGTGAGCCCATCTTGTTCGGCCTGGCGTAGCAGCAGCCGCTCGGACAGGCGGTACACCCCATTATCGACGGTCACCTCGCCGTCCTTCACCATGCGCGTCAGGGCGACGCGGGTGGCGCGGTCGGTGATCCCGAATAGCTCGCCGACCTTCACCAAGGCGCTAACCGGAAGCGCCGGGGGGTGGTATCCGAGCAGAGTGCTCAACGCGACCGACCTCGCGGTCAGCGGGGTGATCGACGGCAGGTGACGGTCCGGGACGGCGGGATACATACACGAACTCCATCACTTGTCCTACAAACACGTCGATCGCGACGCGCTCACGCATCGGCAATGCAAACCTATGGCAGTGCACGCGTAGCCATCTCTTTAATGCAGCCCGATCCAGCACTGAGACGTGTGTCGGGTCGGCCTTCGGCGGGCGGCACGCCGACGGAGTAGCGCCGGATCAGACCAGGTAGACGGTCAGGATCAGCGCGGTGACCGCGAGCAACCAGCCGTCGCAGACGAATTGCAGCGCCAGTGGCGCCCGACGCACCTCCATGAAGTGCCTGATCACCAACCGCACCTTGACGGCGGCGATGAGCATGATGGCCACCGTCGCCACCTCGGGCGTGACCGAGTTCCCCGAAAGCAACCAGGTCGATGCGCAGGTGGCCAGCATCAACGCGGCCCACACGATAGTGACTGGCTTGCGAAGCAGCTCCATACTCACCTCACCAGATACAGCAGCGGGAACAGGATGATCCAGATCAGGTCGACCATGTGCCAGTAGATCGCGCCGCATTCGAGAACGACGGGCCGCTGCGGGTCGAACGACCGGGATCGGGCCTTGAACCACAGCACGAGCAGCACCACATTGCCCGCGACGACATGGAACAGATGAATCCCGGTCAGTGTGAAGTAGTACATGAAGAAGTCGTTGGTCAACAGGCTGATGCCGGCGTTCAACTTCTCGGTGTACTCGATGGCCTTGGAGACCATGAACGCCAGGCCGCAGAGAAAGGCGCCGCCGAGGAAACGCTGCGCCAGACCAAATCGGGACTTCCGCACCGCGTCGAGCGCGAGCGCGGCAAACCACGAGCTGGTGAGCAGGATGAGCGTGTTGACGCCACCGAAGTTCGGGTTGAGGGCGTGTCGGGACGCTTCGAAGAGGGCGGGGTTATGATGCCGGCCGAGCATGAAGGACCCGAACATGATGGCAAAGACCGTCATGTCGGCCATCACGAACACCCACACGCCTTCGACGCCGGGCAGCCGCCGCTTTGGATCGCCTACCGCTACGAACGGGGTGTCGGTTTCCGGACTCATCACAGCACTACTCATCAACACTTTCCCTAAGCGAGGAGGTGACCGGTCGTTGCCCGACCACCGCTGAGCAATGACGCCGGCAGGGCGCCAGGCACGGATAGCCGGCCGCTCCCGTCCGCGCCCGAGGCGTGCGAACTTTTGTCGCAACACTGTCGAATCGCTTGGACGGCAGCGGCGGCCAACCGAAGGGCACCTGCCAGATGGTGCAGGTCAGGAAGCGAGAGCCGTCGCCCGAGGCCCGCCATCCGCCGAAGGGCTGTTCTCGAACTCGCGCATGCGCCGACGAACATCCTTGATCAAATAGGTGCTCGCAATTATTTCCCAGCACAGCCAGCAGAAGTACGGGAAGTAGTAGCTCATGACGCCATTCCAGGCAAACGGCCCGGTCTTCAGAACGCCGGTGAGGCTCGCCGGGAAGAAGCTGACCGCGCAGAAGATGGTCAGGTAGCACACCCAGTTCGGCATGAGGGGCATCCCCTTGTTCTTCCGATCCGAGAGAACGGCCAGGGCGAGCGCCACCATCTGCAACGTGGTGCACGCATACTGCAGGTCGATGATCAGCCAGCCGGAATCGGTGAGCAGCTGGATCAGCGCCGGGTCCCGGTCGGGCCGGAATGCCGCGATGGCCCAGAAGCAAGCGCTGAACGACACGACCATGACGGTCAGAGCGCCACCGATGAGCTGAAGGTTAGCCAGAACTGGGTAACCGCCTTCGATCTTCGCCATCCGGGCGCTGATATACGAACACCACGGCATGTACAAACAAACGATGATGAGGGAGACGATGAAGCCCAGCCGAATCTCCCCGAGGTTCTGCGAATAGCGAGCGGCGAGGTCTGTCGCGCTCAACGCGGGTGACGGATTCGGCAGGTTGTGCCCGATCACCCCCCAGAACAGCACGAAGGTGACCAAGAAGGCGGGGCCACACCAGGCGCTGATGAGCTGGAATCTGAGGCTGGTTTTCTGATCCACGTCTCGCTCCTTTCCGATCGATTTCCGGCCGATCGCTGATTTGAGCCCGACTCGTAACGGCATCACGCGATGCAGAAATGTAACATCGCTGGCGCGGCGTGACAAGCCCTCAGCGGGGTGCCCGGAAGATACGGAACACCGGTTCCGGGGCCGTCATGTGTTGCGCCACTGTGGCGAACGCTTTTCTTTGAACGCCAGCACCCCTTCGGCGAGGTCATCGGTGGCGAACGCCAACGCGAGTTGGGCTTGCAGGTAGTCCAAGGCGGCGTCCAGCGGCAGATCTCGAGTCGCCGCTAACGCCCGCTTCCCCATGCCGAGGAGCAACGGCGATTTGCCGGCGATGTCTGCAACCCACTGGCGCACGGCGTCGTCGAACTCGGCGTCGGATACCACCTTGTTGACCAACCCGGCGGCGGCGGCCTCGGTGGCACTCAGCAGCCGCCCGGTCATCATCAGCTCATTGGCGACCAGTCGACCGGTCGCGCGGAAGATCAATGCCGAGATCATGAACGGAAAGGCGCCGACGTTGATCTCCGGGCAGCCCAGCCGGACCGACTCCTTGGCGATGACGAGGTCACAGGCCAAGGCGATGCCCGAGCGCGCCGGCCAGCACGTCGCCGTTGGCAGCGCAGACAACCGGCCTGTCGATGCCGGTGAGGGTGCGATACAACGCAGGAAATCGCGAGAGGCCGGCGTACTTGGCGATCGTTGGACGGTCGTCGGCGAACGCGTCGAGGTTGCCGCCGGAGGAGAAGACCCGCGGGTGTGACGACGTCAGCACGATCACCCTGACCCGCGGGTCGGTGGCCGCGCGCTGCAGCAGTTCGGACAGCTGATCAAGCAGCGCGTCGGACAACGCGTTGCGCCGCTCGGGATCGTTGAGGGTCAAGTACGCCGCAAGCGTGTCGGTGTCCGGGCCGGTGGGTTCGAGCCGGTAGTCGACCAGTTCGTCTGACTCAGCCATTGGGTCTCCTAGTCGTGCGTCAGTACGCATTTGCCGAACGTGCGTCCACCCTCGAGGTGTTGGTGTGCTTCGGCGGCTCGGTCAAGCGGGAACTCGCGGTCGATTATCGGCGGCCGCACCGAACAGCGATCGATCATGTTGAGCAGGCCGGCGAAGTCCCTGCTGCTGCCCATGGTCGTTCCGAGCAGATCGAATTGACCGAAGTAGAAGCTGCGGATATCCATCGGGGCGGTCTCTGCGGCATTGGCGCCGAGCACAACAAGCCTGCCCCCGGGCCGCAGCGCGCGCACGGACTCGCTCCAGCGGCCCACAGGGTCGAGGACTAGATCGAATCCGGCCTTATTCGGCGACATGGCACGGGCATGCTCGGGCCATTCCGCTTCGCTGTGCAGCACGCCGCCCCGGGCTCCGGCCGACACTGCGCGCTCGATGGTGTCGGACGAAGAGGATGTCACCGTGATGGCCGCTCCGGCGGCAACCGCGAGGGAGATCGCCATGGTGGCAATCCCGCCGCCGGCCCCGACAACGAGCATGGACTCACCCGAGCGCGTAGCCGCCCCCGAACGAACAGGGCCCGGTAGGTCGTCACCCCGACTAACGGCAGTGCCGCAGCCTCGGCCCAGCTCAGGCCCGCGGGCTTGGCGGCCACGCAGTCGACGGGCACGCTGACCAGTTCGGCGTAGGTGCCAGGAGTGTGGTCGCCGAGGATCTCCCAGTCGGCGACCGGCGCGTCGTCGCGGCCGCCCCAGTCGAGCGACGGCAGCACCACCACGTCCTCTCCCGTGTCGGTGCGCACGCCGGCGCCGTCGGCACCGATGATGTGCGGCAGCGGCGATCCGTACCGGCCCTGGCGCACCAGGACGTCATGCCAGTTCAGCGCGCTCGCGCGCAGTGCAACCGTCACCCAGCCCTGCCGTTCGGCCGGCGCGGAGAACTCGCCGGGACGCAGGACCTCGGCGGCCCCGAACTCGTGCATGACCACAGCGTGCATGTTCCTCCTCTATGGCCTGACCATTAGACCATTGAGCGCAGATGCGTACAAGGACGACGGGGTCGAACCGTCGTGGCGGCACAGTCCGCCAGATATTGACGCCTGCGTGACTGTCAGCACTTTTGCCAATCCGTTGTGAGCTGCTTAACACCCCGCTATACTTTGGTCCAATGGTATGACCGTTTATCCGGTTGACCGAAGATGAGACAGGGGGAGTGGTGATGGTCTCGCTAATGCCCATGGCTTGCAGCGCGGAGGACTTGACGGTGGTGGAGCCTGCTGAGGCAGTGATTGCGGCCGCCGCCGACCATCTCGCGTTGCCGCGTCCTGACCGGCCGCCGACCGCGTTGGGGTGCCAGTTGGACGATCTGCGGCAACGCCTCGAGCAGCGCATCGCGCTGTCGCCCGAGCCGACCGTGGATTCGACGGCAACTGGCGAGTTGTTGATCTCGATTCTGAGGGCGCAGTGCGAACTACTCGATCAGGACTTGTCTCGACGGATGAGGTGCCTGACGGAGATCCGTAACGCCCTAGGCGAGCTACGAGGCCTGTCGCCGCGCGAGATGATCTACGCCGCCCCAGTGGTGCTGAGCCGTCAGTTTGGTTTCGCACGGACCATGATCTCCACCGTGCGGGGCTCGGTGTGGCTGCCCCAGCACCTGTACATCGACGACGAAGGGGCCGATCCCCACTCGCGACCGTTCCTCGATTACGTACACGGTGCCCACATCCAACTCGCGGACGCGCCGATGGAGACAGAACTCATCCGCAAGCGGTGCGGAGCCTTCGTGCCGTCGCCGAAGGACGACAAGCGCACCTTCAAGGAGCTCATCAATGTCTCCGGCTGCTTTGGCTATATCGCCGCCCCGATCACCGTTGGCGGCAGGGCAATTGGGATGCTGCATGCCGACCGTCCCGAACCCGACGGAGTGGTGACGATGGACCATCTCGACCAACTGGAGGCCTTCGCCGAGTGTCTGGCGCTGGCGTTCGAGAGCGCGGTGCTGGAGGAGAAGGCCGCCCAACAACACGTCGAAGTGGAGAATCTGTCCGCCAACGTCGATGAACTGCTCAGGCGATCAACCCGACCGGCGTTGTGGTCGGCGACAGGCGCCACGCCGGCACAGCGACACGATGCTCACTATCACCGCGATTTACCCGCCGTGCCCACGTTGACGGTCCGTGAACGAGAGATCATGTCGTATGTGGCGACTGGGGCCACCAACGGGCAGATTGCCCGGTGCCTGGTGATCTCGGAGGGGACAGTGAAGTCGCATCTGAAGCACATTGCCAAGAAGCTCAATACGTCCAGCAGGGCGGCCGCGGTCGCGGTCTATGCCGGCATCGCCACCCCTGTGACGGGAGGTTCGCGATGAACACGGACACGATGCTGGCCAGGCTGAACGAACTCGACGCACAGCTTTGTAGCGCGGTCGGCATCTCACGGTCAGGCAATGCGACGACCGTGGACGAGGCCATCGCGATGTCCGCCGCCACCACCGATCGACTGTTGACCGGCGAACGCGGCATCCGCGACGACACCGCGTCACCGGTCGGCCATGGTCCGCTGACCGCGTTCCTGCAGGCGCAGGTCGAAGCTCGTGGGGTACAAGCCGGTCGCGGCGGAAATGTGGTGCGCTCATTGACTGAGAGCATCCGTCGCGTGAAGAAAGCCGGATCGCTGCAAGGGCTCGGCCGTCAAGCCTGTGCTGAACTGTGCGACGCGCTCGGCTTCGCCAACGCGCTGTTGTCGTTCGTCGAAGACGACGGATTCGTCGTCGAAGAATCCGACCACTGCCTTGGCGCCCCCACCGTGATCCGGCGTCGTGGATGCGTCGCTGAACGGCACTGTATTCGCTTGCGCGACACCATCCGGACGAATGAGGATGACGTGCCCGCTGCGCCCGGGTACCGGGACCTGCTCGGCTCCGTGGACTATCTCGTCGCCCCGGTCATCGCCGAATCGCGGGTAGTCGCACTCCTTCACGTGAGTCGCGGGAGCGAAGGCGGCCTCTCTGCACGTGACATCGATCTACTGGATACTTTCGCCTCTGCCTATTCGTTGCTTCATCAGCGGATGCTCAATACCGAACGGGTGCAGCAACAGCGCACGTCGATTGCCCGTGCGGCGGCGCGGCTGACCGAGGAGGCGGACCGCATCGCCGCAGCCGCCATCAGCCTTGATGTCGAATACGAAAATAGTGACCAGCCCCCGACCATCGCGCCGGATTCCACATTGGCCGCTGCACTATCGGACCGTGAACGCGAAGTGTTCGAAAGGCTGGTCCTGGGAGCCTCGAACGCCGAAATCGCGGACCAACTTGTCATCACGGTGGAAACCGTCAAGACGCACGTGAAGCGAATCCTTCGCAAGATCGGGGCCATCAACCGGTCTGAGGCGATCGCCCTCTACATGGAGGCCAGAACCGGGTCTTGGCGACACAGTAGGGTAGCGGCGGCTTATGCCGCAGAGATACCGCCGTTGACGCTGATTGCCTGCCCGGTCAACCGCGCGGCCGCGGGGCTGCACAGGAACACCGTCAGCGCGGCGATATCCTCGGCTGTCGGCACACCGAGATGCGCCTGCTTGGCGGCTCGCTCGAAGAGCTTTGCGCTGAACCCGTCGCTCGTGATGCGCTCGGTCGACGCGGTGCCGTAGACCAGCGACGGCGTCAGTGCGTTGGCGCGGATGCCGTAGCGCTTCTCCTCGATGGCGATCGCTCGGGTGAACATCACGATCGCGGCCTTGGCGGCGCCGATGACCGCTTCGCCCGGCGTGGCGGTCTTCGCCGCGTCGGATGCCACATTGACGATGACGCCGCTACCGCGGCTGCGCATGCCCGGCAGGACCTCACTGGCCATATGCATCGAGGGCAGGCTCAGCTGGGTGAGTATGCGAGCGATGTCAGTTGTCGGGATGTCGATGAACAGTTCAGGCCGGACGTCGGCCGCGGTCGTGCACATCAAAATGTCGATTCCCGACAGGATCCGATCCGCCTCCGCCGCGACGGTGGCCGCGGCGGTGGGATCGGTGGCGTCACCGACGACGAAGTGCGCTTCCGCACCCAGTTCGGCGATCGACTTCGCGGCGAGCTCGCCGCATTCGGAGTTGCGGCCGACGACCACGATCCGCGGTACGCCGGCGGCGGCGAGCGCCCGGGCTGAGGCAAGGCCGATACCGGCGGTGCCGCCCACGATCAGCGCAGAGCACTCGTCGAGGTCCTTGGGTGCGGGCCCGTCGGCCCGGGTGTCGTCAGTCATTGGCACATCCTTACTACGCGTCGTCGTGCACCGCCGGAAGCTGCCGACACCCTCTGTAGCCAATTCAGAAGGTCGTCGATCACCTCTGTTCGGTTGGTCTCGTTGAGGATCTCGTGCCGGCCGTCGTCGTAGACGCGGACGGTGACATCGGTAAGACCGGCGTCGCGGTAACGGTCCACAAGTGCCCACAGAAGAGCGAGCTCCGCGTTGACGGGGTCTTTAGATCCGACCGCGATATACAAAGGCAGGTAGTGGGGCAAGCGCGCCACTTCGGAGGGGTCGGCGAGGCGGCGCGCGCCGGCGAACATGTCTCTCGCCGACGCGGCGTCGATGCCGAATCCGCAGAGCGGATCAGCGAGATAGGCATCGACGATCGACTCGTCGCGGGACAGCCAGTCGAAATCTGTCCGCGCCGGTTGGAAAGGGGCGTTGAAGGCGGACAGGTCCAGATCGCTCGACAGGTCCAAGGCCGGCTCGAGAAGGTCAAGAGCTGCGGTTCCGGTGAGGGCGACCGCGTCGACGTCGGTGCCGTGATCCAGCAGAAACTGTTGCGTGGCAAACGAACCCATGCTGTGCGCGACGATGACAACAGGTAGCCCGGGATGGTCCGATTTCGCTTGGGCAACCGCCACATTCAGGTCATCGACCAGTGCCGACCACCCCTGGGGTCCGAGATGCCCGGGTTCGTCGCCGTTGGCCAGCGAGGCGCCGTGTCCTCGGTGGTCATGGCCGTAAACCACGAAACCCGCTGAGGTCAGCGCCTCGGCGACGTGGTCGTATCGGCGGAGGTGCTCACCCATGCCGTGGACCAGCACGACGACGCCTGCGACGGGCTGGCCGTCTTGGGCGGCCCAGCGGTATCCGGCAAGCTGCCTGCCGTCCGCGGACGCGTAGGTGAAGTTGTTGGGAGTCATCACCGCGCGCCTTCCAGGCGTGTGGCCGCGGCGCCGTTTCGCCTGCGGTCGGTCTTGTCGAAGAACTGTCGTAGTCGCTCCATCCCGCCTGCGTTGCCGCCGCACAGCGCGTAGCCCCACATCGCTTCGCCACTGACGCCAGACGTGACCGTCATCGCTCTTCCTTACGCCAAACATTCGAATGGTCAGACCATATCGGCGAAAGGGTGTGGGGGTCAAGGTCGATGTTCGCCGGGCCGGCTGGCCTGCTCGGATGTCCCCCTTTTCGGGAGGGCAAGACCACTCGTACGAGTGCTTACCGCCATTGACCTGCGGTGATTGGATGGTCGGTGTCCAGTCGCCGATAGGAGCTCCTCATGGCCTCACCACCGTTCGACGACACGGATGTCGCTCCGACTAATGACGTCGCCGCGACCCGGGTCTACGACGAACTCAATGTTTCCTCTGATGCGTTTTGGGAGCAGAACGTCGAGGACCGGGACCTGACTTTCAAGCAGTTGCGAGAGCAGCGGCCGGTCAGCTGGCAGCCGCCGATCGAATCGGCGTTGCACCCGCAACAGGACGATCCGGGCTTCTGGGCTGTGGTGCGCCACGCCGACATCGTCGAGGTCAGTAAGAACACCGATGTGTTCGTGTCGGGCTACGGCGTCATGTTTACGTGCTTCCGCCGGTGTTTCTGCCAGATGGCGATGTCGTTTCTGGCCATGGACAACCCGCAGCACGACAAAGTCCGCGGGCTGGTCGGCAAGGCGTTTACCAGGCCCCAGATCAAGCGCATCGACGACGACATCGCCTCGCGCGCCCGCCGGATCGTGGCCGCCGCGCGCGACAAGGTCGTCGCAGGCGAGCCGATCGACTTCGTCAGCGACATCTCGCGGCACCTGCCGATCGAAATGTTCGGTGAGTGTTCGGTGTCCCCGAGGAGCTGCGGCCGACCGTCGCGCACCTCGCCGACGAGATCGTGGCGTGGGCCGATCCGGTCTTGCTGTCCGGACGCGACGGCGCCCAGGTGCAAGTCGAGGCAACGACGCAGATCCACCAGATCGCTCAGCAGCTCATCGCGGAGCGGCGGGAGTGCCCCGCCGACGACGTGTTGACCAATCTGTGCAGGCCGAGGTCGATGGTGAAGAAGTTACGGACCCGAAATCAGCGCCGTTATGGTGCTTTTCGCCGTCGCAGCCACCGACACCACCCGCCATACGGCCAGCTTCGCGGTCAAGGCGCTGACCGATTTCTCCGATCAGCGCCAATGGTTGTGGGAGGACTTCGAGGGCCGCATCAACTCGGCGATCGAAGAGTTCCTGCGCTGGGGATCGGTGGTGCTGAACTTCCGGCGCACCGCGGTCGCCGAATACGAGCTCAACGGGCAACGCATCCTGCCCGGTGACAAGGTCGTCATGATGTATCCTCCGGCAATCGCGACGCCGAGGTGTTCGACCGCCCTGACGCATTCGATCTGGCGCGACAACCCAACCCCCACGTCGCCTTCGGCGGCGGCGGTCTTCCACCCTTGCCTCGGCAACCAGCTTGCCAAATCGATGCTGCGCTCACTATTCCGTGAACTGCACCAACAGATGCCCAACTTTGTCGCCGGCGAGCCGACAACTTATGAAAACCAACTTCATGCGTGGCGTCATCAGCCTGCCATTCGAGCCAAACCTGATTTCCCAACCATGACTTCCGCACCCAACCGAATGAATTCCTCCCTCGACGCCCTGTCCCGCACGTCCGATCGGCTCTGCGACGATCTGCTCCTCCCAGACGAGACCCTCAAGATCCGTGCCGAGGCCCGGGAGTTTGCGAAGACCGTGCTGGCGCCGCGCGCAGCAGCGCTGAATTCTGCCGAGGAGTCCAAGGCCGCATTCCCGCGGGATATCCTCGACGCGATGGCCGCGGCCGGGTTGTACACCATCCCGTTCGCGTCCGACGTCGGCGGCCGCGGGCTGCAGATCCGATGTTGGCGGCCGCAACATTGATCGAAGAGCTCGCGTACTACACGCCGGGTGTGGCGTCGGCACTGTACGACGGGCAGGCCCTGCTGGTGGGACACGCTTGACGCGGCTCCCGCCCACATCCGCGGCGAGTATCTGCCCCGGCTCGTGCGCGGTGAGATCGTCGGCTCCTTCGCTACGAGCGAACCCGACGCCAGCACCGACCTGTCAGCGGAAGCGATGCGCACGACGGCGACGCGGGTCAGCGGCGGATACCGTCTCAACGGCCGCAAACGATGGATCACGAACTCGTGCGCGGCCGACATCATGACGACGCTGTGCGTAGTCGACGGCGAACACGCGGTGCTGCTCGTCGACATGCACAGCGACGCAGTAGTTGTCGGCGAGCCCGACAAGAAGATGGGCAACCGGCTCCAACTGACCTCCGACGTCGAGTTCACGGACGTGTTCGTCCCCGACGACCACGTCATCGCCGAACCGGGCCGAGGGTTGGCCGCGGCGCTGAAAAGCCTCTCGTATGGCCGAATGGGCGTGGGCGCAATGGGTGTCGGCATGGGGCAGTGCGCGTTCGACCACGCCGCCGCGCACCTGCGCAGGCGAAGTGCTTTCGGCTCCAAGCTTGGGGCATTTCAGCATTGGCAGTTCCGGATGGCCGAGCACGCGATCGCCCTGGAGGCCGCCCGCTCGCTGTATCAGAAGGCGGCGCGCAAGTCCGATACCCGCGGCTCGGGTGAACCCGAGGCCGCGATGGCGAAGGTGACCGGCAGCCGCGTCGCCGTCGACGTCGCCCGCGATGCCATCCAGGTGCACGGCGGGTACGGCTTCGTTCGCCAGCTGACCGCCGACGGTAAGACCAACCATCTGGAATCGATCTGGCGCGACAGCAAGGTCGGCGAAATCTACGAGGGCGCCAACGAGGTGCAACTGTGGAGCATTGCCCGCGTCGCGCTCGGACGCGACATCACCGGCTGACAGCTCTGATCAGCCCATGCTGCTGCCGCCGTTGACATAAATCGTTTGGCCGGTGATGAATCGGCTGTCCTCGCCGGCAAGGAAGGCGACGGTCGCGGCGACTTCGTCCGGCGTTCCGGGCCGGCCGAGCGGAACGATGGCCGTGGCCCGCTCGACGACTTCGAGGAGACGCGGTGGCGCACCACCGGTTTCGAACAGTCCGGCCAGTTCGGGGGTTTGGATGTAGCACGGCGCCACTGTGTTGGCCGTGATCCCGGCTGTCGCGAACTCGCGCGCCAGGCCGGCGACCATCGCATGCACGCCGCCTTTCGCGGCGTTGTACATTGCGTGGTCCATCAAACCGGTGCGCACCGAATCGGCGCCGATGTTAATGATGCGGCCGCAACCGCGAGAAATCATGTGCGGCAGCACCGCTCGCACGCAGTAGATCGTCGTCCACAGGTTATTGTCGACGGTTGATCGCAGCGACTCTTCGGTGTGCTCAAGCGTCGGCCGGATCACGCCACCGCCGGCGTTGTTGACCAGGATGTCGACGTGCCCGAGAGTTCCGACCGCCGTCGCGACCAAGTCGTCGGCCACGCCCGCGTGCTGGAGCTCTCCGACGAATCCAGCCGCGATGTCAACCTGGTTCAGGACTTTCTCCAGGTCTTCCTTAGATCGTGTCGCGGCGAAAACGCGGGCGCCATCGGCGATAAGCCGCCGTGCGATACCCAACCCGATGCCGGACGACGCGCCGGTGACGATTGCGGTCCGGCCCGCCAGGGCGGCGCTCACAGGATGATCGCCACGTCCCAGACGGCGCGCAGCTCCGTCATGTCGAGCTCCGCGCGCTTGGACGCGATCCGGAACCCGTTGGTGGACACACGAAGTCGGTACCGGTAGCGCCCGACGTAGCAGCTCGTCTTGTCGCCATGGAACCGCCACACGGTGAATGAGGCCGTCACGCCGATCTCACCGTCTTCGTCGAGGGGAACACCCTGACATTGGCGATCTGGTGGTGGGTGCGCGAGTGCGGGTATTCGCGGTGGGCGCGGCGGCTGTTGAGCCGTGCCACCCGTGCCCGCAGCCGCGCGCAGTCGTCGTCGATGAGCAGCAGGTCGGTGCTCGGGGTCGCCATCGGGCGCATCGTTGCAGGGCACCTCGTACTTGGCGTCCTCGTCGAACAGCAGCAACCAGTCGTCCAGCGACCACGCGTCCAGCAATGCGGCCTCCGCGTACAGGAAATCCTCGACCTGCTGCCTGGACACCCCGACTGCCACGGCGGTCACCGTGCACCTGCCCGGTCTGCCGCGGAGCCCGATCTGCTGTCGCCAGCGGCGCCAGAACTCGCGCATCTGCTCCTCGTCGCTGGCCAGCGGCGCGCGCGCCCATTCCGCGCGAGATGTCGTTCCATTCGACGCCGCCGCCGGCGAAGCCCTGCTGGCAGGACTCCAGTGCCTCGATGTCGTCGGGCGTGGCGAAGCCACCGGGACCCAGGAAGGTCAGGAAGCTGTCCAGCCGGCGTTGCCGCAGCGCGGGCAATTCGTCGCGCGGCGCGAGCTGCCCAGGCCGTGACGTCGACCCGGTCTGGCGCCGACGGATGAACGGTGCGCACGGTGACCGCCATGATGTCGTTGATGATCAGGTTGGGGTAGATCAGCATGTTGCGGTTCAACTCGGACATAGCGTCGGGCCCGCTCCTCGCCGTGGCGGCTCACGAGATCGGCGCCGCAGTCGGTCGATCTCGCTCACGGCGTCCTCGCCCGAACAGCGGCTCCCACTTGGCGACCGGCCGGCCCCACGGCGCGCAGTACTCGATCACGGCGTGGCCGTTGCCCAGCGCGACCGCGTCGCCCCTTGACACCGCCCTGCAGGTCGGTGCCGATCGACGACCAGGTACTCGAAGTAGGTGTCGTGGGTGGACTGCGGCGTGGTAGCCGTCGATGCTGTTCTCCACCAGCAGCTTCCAGTTGGCGCTGCATGCCGTACTCGTTGGTGCCCGTTACCAGCTCGACATTCGCCGCCGCACCTCGTCGACGACCAGGTCCAGGTACTCCGTGGCGCCGGCCAGGTAGTCGACTGCAGGTCGACGATCTCGGGGTCGAAGCTGGCGAACACGAAGCCCGCGGTAGCCCTCGACACGGGCCACCCGGCCGCAGGCCGAGCGCGGCGATTTGAGCTCCTCGCCGTAGGCGTCCCGGCCCGGCACGCCGACTTGAGCTCGCCCTCGGTGTCGAACGACCAGGCGTGGTAGAAGCACGGAACACCTTGGCGGTGCCGCGGTCCTGGCGGCACACCAGCGCGCCGCGATGCGTGCAGATGTTGTGGAACACGTTGACTTGCCACTCTCCTGACGCCGCGGACCATGAACATCGGGCGGCCGCGCGAGCGGTCTGCGCACGTAGTCGCCTGGCTTCGGGATCTCCGATTCGTGCCCGACGTACAGCCAGACTTGGCGAAGACCTGCTCCATCTCGGCGCGATAGATGTCCGGCGATGTCATTGCTGACCGGTGTACCCGGAACCGCTGGGCGCCTGGATCATCGGCGACGATCCGGATCTGGCGCGCGCATCGATCGCGGTGCTCATGGCCGGTCCGAGGTAGTCTTTGACCACCGCGTAGAACTCGGCGGCGCGCTCGATTTGGGTCCAGTGTCCGCAGTGGCGAACACGTGCAGGTCGGCGTTGGGCAGCAGGTTCACCATCGACAGGACACCTCGGCGGCACCACCTTGTCCTCGCGGCCGTGGACGAGCAGCGCGGGCGTGCCGACCGCGCGCACCTCCTCCTCGGTGATGCCCAGTTCGGCTCCCTTGTGCCGAGGATCGAAGAACATCGCGCGGTAAGCCTCGTACGCGCCGTCGGCGACGCTGGCTTCGTACCGGATCCGACCAGCTCATCGGTGATCATCGACGGGTCGACCGCGAAGTAATTGCGCAGCAAAGCGCGCATGTCTCCGTGTGACGGCTCGTAAGCCCGCAGTGCTTCAGTCCCTCGGTGAGGGTCATGCCCACGCCGGGCGAGCCCATCAGCACCATCCGGGAGATCCGCTCGGGCGTCGTCTTCGGCCATCTGCAGCGCCAGCGGCCACCGAGCGAGTTGCCGACGATCGCGATCTGGCTCGATGCCGAGGGCGTCGAGGAACGCCCACACGTGGTCGGTCCAGGCACGTAGCGAATACCGGATGTCGGTCCGGACGCTCGGTGGCGCCGAAGCCGACCATGTCGGGGGCCAGCACATGGAACTTCTCGGCCAGGACCGGGATGGTGTACTGCCAGTTGGCCCAGTCCTGACACGCCTGGACCCGAGCCGTGCATCATGAGGACCGGGTGGCCCGGAACCGGCCTCGAGATAGCTTGTTTGGATTCCTGCCGGAGTCGATAATCTCGGTTTGCAAGTCGACGCGATGTCGGTCATTCGGCCTCCTGGTAGACCGCGAAGCACTTGTTGGAGTTGAAGACGTCGGTGCTGACGAAGCGTGGACCAGTCCAGCCGCAGGCCGAGTTCGGACATCGCGCCGAGCAGGCAGAACCAGTTGAGCATCTCGTGCTGGCCCGCCTCGACGATCTCGGCGGCCGGTGACCTGCCGCCACGTCGCGTAGTCGCCGCGGCCAGCGCCTCGTACAGCCGCCGATCCGCCGTCGGTGTCGGGACGCAGGTGCCAGATCTTGTCGCAGAAGAACGCGTGCGACCAGCTCGACGAGGCGATCAGCGCGACGCGCTTGTCGGTGTCGGCGAACGCCGCGGGCGACCGCGCGGCCCAGGTCGAAGCAGCGGGCCGGGGTCGGGCCCGACCGGGTCCAGCTGCTCGTCGGAGATCTCGGCGAACCGGGCCAGCCCGCCGCGGCGGGCGATCGCGTGCTGGCCGTAGCAGTTCACCGTGATCGGCACCAGCGGGTAGGGGAACTCGGTGCCCGCGTGGTCGTAGTCCAGGAACAGCTGGGTGTTGAGGATCGCGTGCGGGAAGTGCGCGCCGTCGCGCTTGCGGTAGGAGTAGGCCATGTCGAAGCCGGCGGCGATCAGCGCGTCGGTCAGCCCCCGCGGGCGCCCGCGCGTCGCCGTGCAACGCGACGGTCATGTCGTCCGGCCTGCCCCAGGCGTTCGGGCTGCCCCGCTCGTTCATCACCTCGAACGCGGGCACCTCCAAGTCGCCGTAGGCCAGCACGCAGAACGGCGGGATGACCTCTTCGCGGAAGTTCTCGTACTGGTCATCGCCCCACACCACCACGAGATCGGGCTCGAATTCATCCAGCGCTTCCCGGCACCGGGCCAGGTTCTCCCGCAGCACGCTTCCGGTGCCGTGCCGCGGCCGCCGTGCCGCCGTCGTCGGCCCCCAGTCGGCGCGCATCGAGGCGGGCCAGTTAGCCGGGTCCTTCTCCGCGTCCGGAATGTCGGGGTCGGCAGCGTGAAGCGCAGCAGGCCCGCCATGTGCTCGTCGGTCCCCGCGAGCAGCGGGTAGTGCGTCATGCCGAGACCCGAGGAACTGCGCCACGATGCCTCCAAGATCGGTGCGGCATATCTGTTGCCACACGTCGGCGGGAAGCTCCTTGACGATGTCGTCGATGTGGTCGGGCATCGCCGGGAAGGGGGAGTCGGTATCCCGAAAAACCACGTGGTCGGCCCCAACGACGCCGATGGCCGCCAGCAACGCAGAGCGCTGGTAGGTCAACGAGTCGCACCACAGTCGGGCCGCCTGCCGGCTGGGCAGTTCGGCCGACGCGCTTGGCATCCCGGCGATGAGCGCGCCCTTGTCGAGCTCCGCCCGATCATGGCCGGCAGCGCTCCGGCCCCATGCGCGAGGCACAAGCGCACACCGGGTCGGCGCTTCAGCGCTCCGCTGGTGATCAGCAGCGCGGCGGCCATGCCCGTTTCAATGAACAAGACGCAACTGAACGAGGTACGCGGCAGCGGCAACTCCACCACGTATTGCTGATCGCACGCGAGGACTTGAAGGGCGACGGCCATGCCGACTATGTCGAGCGCTTCGGCGACGGCGGCACGCAAGGTCGGCCGGCGGTATCGGCATTCGCATCTACAAGAACGGTCTCTCGCCGAACAGAACGACATGATCTTCTGATGTTCGCCGCCAACGCGATGGCATCGCGCCGACGGAAAGTCCGCAAATCATCGTTTCCGGCCTGCCGCTCACCGGCGATCATCCGATCACCCCTTCGCCATCGACGACGAAGGCCATCTGTTCATCGATCTCGGTTCAGCGACCAATTCCTGCCAGTTCCAGAATCGCATGCCCAATTCGCCCGGGCATCAGCCCTGCACCGAGCTCGAGAATCGCGCCGGCACCTGGCTCTATGACGCCGACAAAAAAGATCAGCATTTCTCGTCGGCCGAGCGTTACGCCACGGGGCTGCGCAACGGCGAAGGCTTTGCCTTCGATTCCGCGGGCCGCCTGTTCGTCACCCAGCACGGCCGCGATCAGCTTTCGCAGAATTGGCCGCGCTACTTCAACCGCGGCAAAACGCGCAGCTGCCCGCCGAAGAGATCGTGCTCCTGCAAAGGGCGCCGATTACGGCTGGCCGGAATGCTATTATGATCAGCTGCAGAGCAAGCTCGTGCTGGCGCCGGAATATGGCGGCGACGGCAAAGAGGTCGGCGTGTGCGCGGGCAAGCAAGCGCCGGTCGCGGCTTTTCCCGGCCATTGGGCGCCGAACGATCTTTTGATCTATGTCGGCAAGGCCTTTCCGCCGGCTATCAGGGCGGCGCCTTTGTTGCATTCCACGGCTCGTGGAATTGCGCGCCGGAGCCGCAAGGCGGCTATAACGTGGTGTTTCAGCCGCTTGCCGACGGCAAGGCCGCCGGACCTTTCGTGGTCTTCGCCGACGGTTTTGCCGGCGCGGTGAAAGAGCCGGGCCAGGCGGCTTCGGCCGTCCGGCTCGCCATGCGCCCGCGGCGCCCTCTATATTTCCGACGACTTCACGGCCGTATCTGGCGCGTACCTATCACGGCGCCGCCGATGCGGCCCCGCACCCCGGGCGCCGAAGGTTGCGGGCGTGACATCGGGCGAGCCCGGCCCGCCGGAGGGCACGCATCCTGATGCCGGTCGCACGGTCTTGGCCTCGCTGCCCGTGCCCGCAGGCGCCACCGCCGAACAGGTCGCCTTGGGCGATCGCATTTTTCACGGCGAAGCTGCCGACGGCACCTGCGTCGGCTGCCACGGCACCGACGCGAAAGGATCGCCGGAGGGACCATCGCTGGTCAGTGGCAAGTGGTTGGACACGGACGGCACGTTCGCCGGGCTTCGCGCACTATCACCGACGGCGTGCCGCACCCGAAGTATCACGCCGCCGATGCCGCCGCGCGGCGGCGCGCCGCTGACTGATGCAGATGTCGCGGCGGTGGCCGCTTATGTGTGGGCCATCAGCCATCCGAACGGGAAATAATGGCGGCGTGAGCCCGACTATTCCGAACAGCCGCGAAAGGGTTTTGTTTGCGCATGATCTTTCCGAAAAACCGGGTTCCACTTTTTCGGCTCATGCTCCAGCGCTTCCTCCCGCAAGGCAGATCGGAGCGCCGGATTTGCATGGGGGAGGACGCCATGAGCCGTTCGGTCG
>CAVTDY010000021.1:0-308897 GCA_963733605.1 uncultured Actinomycetota bacterium | reverse complement strand
TCCCGAAGAGATAGATCAGGCAGCAAAAAAGACAGTTAAATTCCGGCCTCCGGGAAGCTGAAACTCAGCTTTTTCGCGAAGTCTTTGCGTAAAACGACCGGAATTGCGGTACGACTTTCTTACCCTTACACTCCGGACATTTAATATTTTTCTTCTGCGTCGGCGATGGTCAGTGTGACTGTGAAATTCTTGTCGCAGTTCTTACAGAAATATTCGTAGAGGGGCATACTAGGGGGATCCTTCTATACGACGTCCATAGAATACAGGAGCTAGGAGCTAGAATCTAGGAGCTAGGAGAGAAATACGAATCGAGCAATATTGGCGCCCAATCGAATCGCGCCGCATTGAACGAGGCGTGCGTCCTCGCTGTTCGGCCCGTCCCATCTAGCTCCCGGATTCTAGCTCCCAGCTCCTGCATTCTGTGCTAGCGCTTCCTCCACCGCGGGCGGGAAAATCTCTGCCAGTTCGCCGTCAAGTCGTAGTGATAACGGACGACTCGTGATCATGATCGGTTTACATTCCATCCACAATAACGTAAGGTACACCGCGTTTAGCAGCCATCAGGGGAAACGAAGCAGCGGGATAAACGGAAAGAGTCGAACCAAGGGCTACAACCAGATCAGCCTCCTGCGCCGCAACGGCCGCGCGCCTTCCATTGTCGCGGGATCGAGATTCTGGCCGAAACTGATGGTGGCCGGCTTGAGGAACCCACCACACGCACAGAGCGGCGGCTTACGATGAATTCGAAAATAGTCGAAGTGTGGTTGGGGCTCGCCTCGCCATAAGCAGGTTTGGCATTCCACCAGAGCGTTTGTCCCGTGGAGTTCGATCAAGTGATCCGAAAAAATTATCTAGCCAGAGAATGTAAACTATCGATATTCTGCGTGACTACGGCCAGAACTTTCCTGGCTCGTTCCAGCTTCACAATAGAATCATGCACGACGTTCGGTCGTGCAGCACGGAAGGCCGTCCAAGCTTCCAGCTTGTAATCCCAATGTTCGATACGGGCAGCTTCCGAGTTCATGAAATCGTGGTAGTAAACTGGACTGCGTTTGGTCCATACACCCCCGGATCCGCGAAAGTCGGGAATACCGCTGGGCGTTGAAATCCCCGCGCCGGTGAAGATCAGGATCCGGTGCGCTTGCCGCAGATATTCAGCGAGAGACATACGTAACAAAGGGGCTCGGGTCACCGAACGGTAGCGGCGAGTTGCCAGTCGCGCCACAGGAGCCTTACCGGTGAGCGTTTGAGAATGACGCAGCAAAGCCCGATTCCAACTGAGAAACCTATGCGTGAGACCTGGTTTTTTGATTGGGACAAAAAGTAGAATGTTTTCCCCTCCCCGGCAGCCGGGTTGACAAATACTTTGTAATCTGTCCGGTCGGCGTCAAGCTGTGAAGCTTACCAGCGGCGCTCGAAGGCTCCCTATCCTCTTCCAAGGTCTATCCTTGAAATTCTACTTACCGCCATCGACAGCGCCGCTTTCCCGAGCCATTTTCTCTCATGCGCCGAGTGATAAAATCTGATCAAGGTCCCCTTGAGATCAAGCCGCAGGAGAAATCGGTTTGGATCTGCATGTGCGGGCTATCAGCGAACCAGCCGTTTTGTGACGGTTCCCGATAAACGAACGAAAGATGAAGAGGAAGGCAAAACCTACTTGTATGATAAGGACGGGCATCGGACGGAGATAACGAGCTAAACAAACGAATCCTATGCGCCATACATTTGAAAGCGCCTTCTCCAATAGTAGTTAGGTCGTGGCATCGAAGGTCTTTATCAGCCATTCCAGTAAAGACAAGCTGACAGCGGATGCGATCTGCAATCACCTGGAGTCGGCTGGCATTCGCTGTTGGATTGCTCCGCGCGACATTGCGTTTGGTGCCGACTGGACCGACGGGATTATGCGCGCTATCGACTCTTGCCGCGTGTTCGTTCTGGTATTCTCCGAAAACGCGAATGACTCCGAACATGTACGACGGGGTTTTGGGCGCGAAAGCATTTTTTCTCTGGGATTAGCCGTTATACCTTTCCGCACTGACCCGGTCTCACCAAACCGTAGCCTCGGTTACTTCCTGGAGACCGTCCACTGGCTGGACGCCATCACTCCGCCTTTGCAGAATCATCTCGGAGCTTTAACTGAGCAGGTCAAGCAACTCATCGGCGATGATCAAGAACCCGCCCCGGGCGGGAGGGAGACCGCGTCAGCACAAGATCCGCCCTCCGTTCCGCCGGCATTACCCAAACAACCCGATAAGAACAACGGAGTGGCCAGGCCTTCGAAGAGTCTCAGATGGCTCCTCAAATTCAATTTGGCTTTCGTCCCGATCTTAGTGACAGGTATTTCGCTCCCATCGCCGTCATCATTCGCAACCAGTTGCTGGACAACGCCCAACAGGAAGTACTCGAGAGTGCGAAACTCATGTTGGAAACAACCCGGGCTTCGCGAACGTACACCACCGAGCAGATCACTCCTTTGTTGGAGCGCCAACAAAAACGAAATCGAAAAGAGTACACAGATTGTTCGGAAAGCACTGGAAACGGCAGAAAAATTGGCGGACGCCGGCAAGAGGCAAACCCTGTTGAATGTATTGAGCCAGGTCCGGAATAAACAACGAATCCGTAGAGCGCGAGTTTCACCCGCAGTCGATACCGTTCTTCGCTGCGACCGAAGCATTCAACTATTTTCGACAAACCCATCCCGATTACGCCTACAAAGAAGCTGCGCTCAATCCGACCAATCTGCGCGATCGGACAGTAGATTGGGAGGCACAACGTGGTGAATGTTTTTCGCAAAATTGAACGAAAACAGTATTTATCGGCAATCGAGAGACGCCGAGCGGACCCTCCCTGTTTGTGAGCGCGCCGATCAAAGTGGACGACAAAACCTGTTTGGAATGCCATAGCACTCCCGACAAAGCGCCGGCGGAAATGGTAAAGCTGTATGGCAGCGTGAAAGAAATGGTTTCGGCTGGAAGAGGGAGACACTATTGCCGGCGACGTGATGGCCGAGATCGGCCCCGATCAGCTCGTCTACGTCGACCGCCGCAACAACGTGCTCAAGCTCTCGCAGGGCGAATTCGTCACCGTCTCCAAGTTGGAGGCCGCCTACGGCGGGCATCCGTCGGTTCGCCAGATCTTCGTGTACGGCAACAGTGCCCGCTCATATCTGCTGGCCGTGATCGTTCCGACCGACGACGCGCTGGCGAGCGTCGGCGGCGACGTGGCCGCGGTCAAGTCGGTGCTGAGCGACGCGTTGGGAAGCATCGCGCGGGAAGCAGGCCTGCAGTCCTACGAAATCCCCCGTGATTTCCTGGTCGAGACGACACCGTTCACCCTGGAGAACGGCCTGTTGACCGGCATCCGCAAACTTGCCCGGCCCAAGCTGAAGGAGCATTACGGCCCGGTGCTCGAGCAGCTCTACTCCGATCTGGCCGACGGTCAGGCCGCAGTGCTGCACTCACTGCGCAAAGACGGCGCGAACCGGCCAACGGTGGAGACCGTGAGCCGGGCCGCCGGGGCGCTGCTCGGTGCCGCGTCCACCGACGTAGCCGCCGACGCCGCGTTCACCGATCTGGGCGGGGATTCGCTGTCGGCGTTGAGCTTTGGCAATCTGCTGCAGGAGATCTACAACGTCGACGTGCCGGTCGGCGTGATCGTCAGCCCCGCCAGCGACATCGCCTCGATCGCGGCCTACATCGACGCTGCACGCGCCGGCGGGACCAAGCGGCCGACCTACGCGTCGGTTCATGGGCGGCAGCACGGCGCTGACGCGACCGAGGTGCATGCCCGCGATCTGACGTTGGACAAGTTCCTCGACGCCGCGACGCTCGCGGCCGCACCGTCACTGCCCAAGGCGAGCCCCGAAGTTCGCACCGTCCTGTTGACCGGGGCGACCGGTTTCCTCGGGCGCTATCTGGCGCTGCAGTGGCTGGAACGGATGGATCTGGTCGACGGCACCGTGATCTGCCTGGTTCGCGCCAAGGACGACGCCGCCGCACGGCAGCGCCTGGACGCGACGTTCGACAGCGGTGATCCGACACTCCTCGAGCACTACCGCTCCCTGGCGGCCGATCATCTCGAAGTGCTCGCCGGCGACAAGGGTGAGGCGAACCTCGGCCTGGACGACGCGACCTGGCAACGGCTGGCCGACACCGTCGACCTGATCGTCGACCCCGCGGCGCTGGTGAACCACGTGCTGCCCTACAGCCAGCTGTTCGGGCCGAACGTCGTTGGCACCTCGGAGCTGATCCGCATCGCTCTGACGACCCGGATCAAGCCGTTCATCTACGTCTCGACGGTCGGTGTCGGTGACGGCATCGAGCCGGGCACGTTCGTCGAAGAAGCCGACATCCGGCAGATGAGCCCCACCCGCACGATCGCGGACAACTACGCCAACGGCTACGGCAACAGCAAGTGGGCCGGCGAGGTGCTGCTGCGCGAGGCCAACGACCTGTGCGGGCTGCCGGTCTCGGTGTTCCGGTGCGACATGATCATGGCCGACACCACCTACGCCGGCCAGCTCAACGTGCCGGACATGTTCACCCGCATGATGCTGTCTCTGGTGGCCACCGGGATCGCGCCGTATTCGTTCTACGAATTGGATGCGGACGGCAATCGGCAGCGCGCGCACTTCGACGGGCTGCCGGTGGAATTCATCGCCGACGCCATCTCCACCCTTGGCGTCGACGTGGTCGCGGGCTTCGAGACCTACCACGTGATGAACCCGCACGACGACGGCATCAGCATGGACACCTACGTCGACTGGCTGACCGAGGCCGGCTACCAGCTCGCCCGGGTGCCCGACTATGCGGCCTGGCTGGCGCGGTTCGAGACGGCGCTGCGCGGCTTGCCCGACAAACAGCGTCAAGCGTCTCTGCTGCCGCTGCTGCACAACTACCAGCGGCCCGAACATCCGATCAACGGATCGCTGGCTCCCGCGGACCACTTCCGGGCGGCTGTGCAGGAGCACAAGATCGGGCCGGACAAGGACATCCCGCATGTCTCCGCGCCGGTGATCGTCAAGTACATCACCGACCTGGAGCTGCTCGGCGTGCTCTGACCGATGGCCGAAAGAAAATTTCGGTAAGCCCGCCGAACTTTGCCGTCGTTGGCATCCGCGCCGTTAGGGGAAACCGGGCGCCATTGCCCATGACCGCTCCGGTAACGGGGAACCAACAGGCGGCGCGCCGAAATCGCTCTGCTCGCAGCGACATTCACGTCTGCACCCTCTAGGGTGAGCCCAGTCGACGCTGAGGAGTGATCTTGAAGTTGAGGCTCATCGCGGCCGGAGCAGCGGTCGGAGGCGCGGCGAGCCTGAGCGCGCTGCTATCCGGCGCCGGCGTCGCGGGCGCCGATCCCGCCGCCCCAGCGCAGCCGGCCGAGCAGGCGGCCGCTACGGCGCCCGCCACCTCGGACACCGACGGCCAGGCCCACCAGGAACAGCCCCCGCCGCTCCGGTGGGCAACGGATTGCCCTGCCCGTTGTGTGCGCTCAACCTCCCACCGGCGCCGTTCGACATTCCGCCGCCCGACATTCCGCCGACCGCCGATCCAGGTGACCGTTCCGGTCGGGGTGTCGCTGGGCCTGCCATCGCTGCCCCTGTTCCTGCCGCCTCCGCAGTTGCCGCCACCGCCCCAGGTGCCGCTGCCGCCGCCACCGTCGATACCGCTACCGCCGCCACCATCGATTCCGTTGCCGCCGCCACCATCGGTTCCGATGCCGCACCTGTTCTGACGGGCCGATGCCATCGACGCCGTTGCGCACGCGGCGGCGCAACCAGCACCGTTAAATTCAAAAAAACTTAGCGGCTTCCTCGGCTGCCACCTTGCCCACCACCTCGTCGATCGCCCGGCGGAACGCCTGGATGCCCAGACCGATTGCCAGCGGCCGCAATTGAGCGGTCTTGTCGGCGATCGAGTGCCACTGCCCGCTCGGCAGACCGGCGTCGGTGAAGGGCTGCCAGATCTGCTCGCGATAGAGATCGATGAGGACCCGCACACTTGCGACGTGGTGGTCGGCCATCCGGGTCAGCGCCGCGGCGACCCTGTCCAGCGGCAACCCGATCGCGGTCAGCTTCTCCACGACGTCGAACGTCGACGTGTCGGTGATCATGATGAGGTCGTCGTCGATCACCTCGATCAATCCGCACGCCGACAGATGCCGTTCCGCGTCATCGCCCAGCCGGCCGGCCAGCTCGGCCCGCTTGAGCTCCATCGACGTGGTCTGGTTCGCGGGATCGAAGACCTCCGAGGCCAGCCGACGCAGGTCTGGCTCCGACTCCGGTGAGCGATCGAGCATGCGGCGAATGATGTCGAGCGGAAAGCCTTCGGCGCGAAGTACTTTGATGCGTTCGATCCGCGAGGTGTGGTCGTCGGTGTAGATCCCGACACGCCCGCGGCGCTCCGGAGGCGGCAGCAGGCCGTTGGTCTGCCACTCCCGGATGTTGCGCGCGGTCATGTCGGCGCGGCGCGCCAACTCGTCGATGGTCAATTCCACGGTCCCGGCCCTTGTCGTTTACGGTTATAACCGTTACGGTCTTTTCCGTAATAGTACTCGAAGGGGCGCACCGATGACCCTCAGCCAGAACCTGCAGTCCGCCGGCTCGATGGTGAAGCCGCTGGGCAATGCCGCCCGGATCAACGCCGTCGCGGGCGTCCGCGCCCGCTGGCACCGCTATGGCCGCCCCATCGGCGCCGAAATCACGGCCTACGATCCGCTGGATCCGGCCACCGCCGCACAGCCGCACGAGGCCTACCGGCGGCTGCACGGTGGCGCCCGGGTGCACTACAACCCCAAGCGGTCGGTCTGGATCCTGACCCGGCTGGCCGACGTGCGCGCCGCAGCGCGCGCCGATGCGGGGCTGTCCAGCGCCGACGGCGTCACCAGGACGATGTTCTCGCTGCCGATCTCTGATCACCACCGACGGCGAGCAGCATGCGCGGATGCGCCGCCAGATCCTGCCCGCGTTCACCAAGGCGGCGATGGACAGTTGGCGGGCGATGATCGACCGGCTCGCCGCCGAGCTGGTCGGCGACGTGCTGGACAACCCCGGTTGCGACGCGGTGCAGCGGTTGGCGGTGCCGATGCCCATGCGGCTGATCGCGCACATGCTCGGCATTCCCGACACCGACGTCGGCGAGTTTCGGCGCTGGTCGGAGGCCGCCGTCCAGATCACCGACCTGGCGCTGACGCGGCGCGGCCTGCGCAAGTTCGCCGCCTCGGTCAGCGGCACCCAGTCGATCTACCGCTACTTTCACCGGCAGTTCGCCGCGGGGGGCCTGAAGGAGTCCGACTCGATCCTCGGCAGGCTGCTGGCCAAGAACGAGGACGGCGTCGTCACCGATGACGAGCTGTTCTACTTCGCGATGCTGCTGCTGCTGGCCGGAAACGAGACGACCACCAACCTGCTTGGCGGCATGTTCGACACGTTCGCGCGAAACCCGGAGCAGTTCCAGCGGATTCGCGACGATCCGGACCTGATCACGATGGCGATCGAGGAGCAGCTGCGGTTTTTGTCGCCGGTGCAGAACATGTACCGGACCGCGCGCACCGACTATCCGGTCGGCGACGTCACCATTCCTGCCGGTGCCCGCGTGCTGTTGTCGTTCGGCGCCGCCAACCGGGATCCACAGGTGTTCGATGACCCCGACGTCTACCGGGTGGACCGAAATCCCACCCAGCACATCGCATTCGGCTTCGGCGCGCACCTGTGCCTCGGCGCCCAGCTGACCCGGATGGAGGCACACGCCGTGCTGCGTCAGCTCGTCACGCGGGTGGATCGGGTGGAGCTTGTCGGGGATACCCGATGGTCGACCAACAGCTCGCTGCGCGGGCCCGCACAGATGCGGGTCAAACTCACGCCGGCCTAGGGTGTCTACGCGCGAACTGCGTAGCCAACTCCGCGACCCGGCGCAGCTGGTCGATGTCCGAGCTCGTCGGGATGAGGTGGATCTCGTCGGTGCCGATGTCGGCGAACTTGTGCAGAACGTCGAGCAGCTCGGCGTCATTGCCCGCCCATCCGGTGGTGGGCGCCATCGCATCGACGACCTTGGCGGGAATCCAGTTCATATAGCGCAGCAGATGCCGATGTAGTTGTGCCCGGGCCCGCTGCGCATCGTCGCCGATGGCGAACCAGAACGAGGTCGCCAGGTGAGGTTTGGTCTTGCCGGCCTGCGCCCATGCCCGGCGGGCGACATCAAACAGCGCGTTCTGCTTGCCGACGTCGAGGTCGACAGTGACGCCGGCCAGCCCGTCGGCCCAGGCCGCGGCGCTGCGCACGGTCTTGGGGCCGGTGGTGCCGATCAACAGCTGCGGCCCGCCGTGCTGCACCGGCCGCGGCCCGACCGGCACGACGGATTCGGTGACCTTCTCCCCCGCCCAGATCCGCTTCATCACCGCCACGCTCTCGGCCAGGCCGCGCATCGTCTGCGTCCCGGTGTCGGCGCCGACGGCCCGGTAGTCCTCGTCGCGGCCGCCGACGCCGATGCCGACGGTCAGCCGGCCGCCGCTGAGCAGATCGCCGGTCGCCAGGCCCTTCGCCAGCATCACGGGGTCGTGCAACTGGGGCACGATCACGGTGGTCACCAGCCGCACCCGGTCGGTCCAGGCCGCCAGCGCGCCCAGCAGCGTGAGGCTGTCCGGGTTGTCGAACGCGATGCGCTCGCCCCAGCACAGCGACGAGAACGGTCCGCCGTCGATGCCCCGGGCCCAGGCCCTCAGCGTTGCCCGGTCCAGGTCGGGCTCCATCACCGGCATCGTCATCCCAATTCGCACGACGGCGATTCTGGCATAGCGACGGGCGCCAACACTGGCACCATGGAGGCCATGCCGATCCCCGCCTCCTCCATCGCTCACGTCCGGCTCACCGTCACCGACATCGAGCGGTCGCGGCAGTTCTACGAAAGCGTCTTCGGTTGGCGGGTGCTGCTCGAGTCACCCGAAGGAGCCGACGCGGCCACCCGCGAGGCGTTCGGATTTCTGTTCGGCGGCGTGATCTATGACCTCGGCGGCGCGCTGATCGGGCTTCGGCCCGTCGCGGCCGACAGGTTCCACGAGGACCGCTGCGGACTGGACCACATCGCCTTCCGCGTGCCAAGCAAGGACGAATTGGACGACGCCGCAACCCATCTCGACGAGCTCGGGGTCGACCACGAGCCGGTCAAGGACATCGGCCCGTCCTACATTCTGGAGTTCCGCGACCCGGACAACATCGCACTGGAGCTCACCGCTCCGAAATAATCAGGCCTGGCTCAGCAGGACCACCCCGCTCCACGGCGTTCTGACCGAGATTGCGTGGATCCGGCTGCGGCAGCCGCGCCACCGCACGCATCCACCACGGCAGCCGATGGAACCGGTACGCCGCGGTGAACACCGATTCCACTTCGACGACCCGCCAGCCGAGGTTTTCGAAGTAGCCAAGTCCATTGGCGGGCGCGAACTTGAACGGCGCGCTCGCATCATACCCGCGGGTCTTCTTGCTCATCCGTTTCTGCAGTCCCGGGGTCGAGAAATCCAGCATCCACCAGGCCACCTCCGGCCGTTTGAAGGCCGTCGACAGTGCGGCGACGTCACTGGCTTCCAGATACATCAGCAGACCCTCGGTCAGCACGAGGGCTTTGGTGACGCCCGCCAGCTCCTCGTTCAGGAACGCGTCGAGCGCGGCCGGATCGGCCAGGTCGACCGCATGTCGGCGCAACCGGCACCGAGGTGTCTGGTCGGCAAGCGCTTGCTCCTTTTCGGCGAGCAGGTCCGGCAGATCCGCCTCAACCCAAGTGAAATCCGGTGGCAGGGCCAACCGGTAGGGCCGGGTGTCCAGACCGGCGGCCAAGTTCAGCACCCGGTCGCAGCCGTCGCCGATCGCCTCGATGATGACGTCATCGATGATCTTGGTTCGGGCCACCAGCCACCAGCCGTTCCGCATCATTCGCGGCGCGGCGGCAACGATGGCACGGCCGTGCTCGCCGGCAAGCCGGTCGGCGAGTGGATCGTGGAACAACGCGTCGGGCCGGGCCGACTCCACGGCGCGATAGGTCGCGACCCAGCGCGCAGTGTCGGACACATTGGAGATCAACGGGTCGGTCGGTGTCACCCTGCGAGTCTCGCACGCGACCTCACGGCACCGGACTGGTGGCGGGCGGGTCCTTCGTTGCGTGGATGGGGCTTGCCGACGGCGGCGCGAAGAGATTGCCGCGCAGGCCACCTCGCAACGTGCGTACCGCCACCAGACACCAGGTGCTCAGGAGTCCGACGTAGGCGATGGCGGCGGCGACGCGAAACGCCGGCAATCCGGTGTGCAGGGCCAGCTGCGTGGTGCCGGTGACGAAGGTGCCGACCGGGAAGGTCAGGCTCCACCAGGTCAGCGCGAAGGGCATCCCTTTGCGCAGCGTCCGGATCGTCAGCGCGGTGGCCAGCGCGATCCACAGCACCGCGAATCCCCACACCGGCACCCCGTAGAGGATGGCGAACACACCCATGCCGTCGGCCAGTTGGGGATCGACGGCCAACGCCGCATTCGTGGCCAGAAGGCCTGCCGCGGTGATGGATTGGCCGAGTGGACCCAGCACGATCCACAGCGTCGGCACCCGCGCGGTACCGGACGTGCCGAAGTGCGCGAGCCGACTCCAGACCATCGTGATGATGATCAGCGACGCGACAAGCGACAGCCCGAACATCGCATAGCAGCCGTAGAGCATGGTCTGCCTGCCGGTGCCCGGGGCCATCTGAGGGATCAGCAGCGCGCCCGTCGCGGCCGAAACCATCGGCGGTACCACCGGCATCAGCCATCCGCCGAACGCCGCGTCGGGCTCGACGTGGTACTGGGTGAACATCAGATACGGGATGCTCATCGCGGTGAACAGGCCGCCGAGGGTGCCCGCGCTCCACAGCACCCAGTCGAGGTCGACGGCCGAGCGTGCGCCGATCAGATCCTTGCCGACCAGCAGCGCCCCGGCACCAACCGTCAGCAGC
Organism: uncultured Actinomycetota bacterium; assembly: GCA_963733605.1. Taxonomy (GTDB): domain Bacteria; phylum Actinomycetota; class Actinomycetes; order Mycobacteriales; family Mycobacteriaceae; genus Mycobacterium. The sequence continues at coordinate 297,932 of CAVTDY010000021.1, read as the reverse complement.
GCCATCGGAGCGGCCCCGTAGAAGTGGGCCATCTGCGGGTTGCGCGCGTGGCTGCGCGCCACGGTCGGGTGCCGCACCCAATGCCCGCCGACAACGACGATCAGCATGGCCAGCCACACCGTGGAGCCGACCCACACCACCTCGGCGAACGCCCTCAAACCCGGGACATGCACCGGCAGGGTCGCCCCCGCGGTGGCCACGATCCCGGTGCCCATCACCGAGGCGAACCAGTTCGGGCCCAGATTGCTCAGCAGCGGGGGCCGGTCAGCCCGTCAGCAGTAACCATGGTGTCGTCGACGTTAGCCCGGTGTCAGGAGCCGGTGCGCAATATCGCGGCCTCAAAGATCAGCGGAAGGCCGAACAGCGTGACCAGGCCCGGATCGCCGAACACGACGATGCGGGCGATCCCGCTCGCGGTCACGTCGAGCGTCGCGATTCCGAACGCGCGCAGCACGCCATCCTCGTCGCGACGGTAGGCCGCGGCGGCGGGTTGGCCGTTGGCAGCAATCGCGATCATCCGCCAATCGCCCTGCACGCCAACCACTCCGGCGAGGAACGGCAGGCAGCTCGCCCGGCCGGAGAACCAGGTCCGCGACCCGACCATCTCCAGCGCGGCGTCGTGGCGCAGCGCCTCCGCCAGCAGCGTGGTGTCGGCGTTTTCGAACGCGGTCATGTACTTTTCGAGCAGTTCACGGGCCCGCGGTTCGGTGGGTTCGACGACCTCGTCGGCGCTCGGGGCGACCTCGCGCAGCCGGGCCCTGGCCCGTTGCAGCGCGCTCTTCACAGCGGCCAGACTGATGTCGAGCATCGCCGCGACATCGGCGGCCGGGAACGCCAACACGTCGCGCAGCAGAAGCACCGCGCGCGGCTGGGCCGCAAGATGCTGCAGGCTCGCGACCAACGCCAGCCGCAGGTTCTCGCGCGAGGTGACCACGGCCGCCGGGTCGTCGGTCACCCACGCATCGGGAATCGCCTGCAGCCACGGCACATCCGGCGCGGGCACCGGCTCGCTGCCCGGGTCGTCGGTCGGCCCGCCCAGCCCCGACGGCAGCACCCGCCTGCTGCCGTGCGCAAGCGCCGTCAGGCACGCGTTGGTCGCGATGCGGTACAGCCAGGTCCGCACCGACGAGCGGTTTTCGAACTGCCGATAGCCGCGCCACGCCCGCAGATAGGTTTCCTGAACGACGTCCTCGGCGTCGTGCGCCGAGCCGAGCATCCGGTAACAGTGGGCGAGCAGTTCGCGGCGAAACGGCTCGGTGTCGCGGATGAAATCGCTCATGCCGCGGCCGGCGGGAACTGGTAGACCTTCTCCGGCGTGATCCGCACGATCAGCCTTTCGGCGTCCGGCTCGGGCGGAGGCGCGACCGCCCATGTATGTCTCGTACATCTCGTAGAGCAATCGCTTCTCGGGATCGTCGGTGATCTCGACGCTACCGCGGATCTCGACGTAGCGGGCCTTCTCCTTGTCGACCACGAGCAGGCTGATCCGCGGGTCACGCGCCATGTTGCGGGTCTTCAGCCTGCCTTTGATGGTGCTGAAGACCACCGTGTCGCCGTCGCGTTTGACGAATATCAGCGACGACTGCGGGCGACCGTCGGCGTTCGACGTGGCGATCGCGGCGATGTGCGGCCCGTCGAGCACCTCGCGGGCGACGTCAGTGAGCGTTGTGTCCATGGGTGTATAGACCGGGCGGGACGGGAAAAGGAATCGCTTCAGGTGAGTTTTGCCATGATGTCGGCCACCGAGCCGGTCGTGGCCTGGCGGAATCCGGTGCCCGCCCACACGTTGATCGCGTGCGGATCGCCCGCCCGTACCGCGGCAGCGCGCAGCGGGCTGGTCAGCCAGTGGATCTCCGGATACCCGAGAGGCGCTTCGGCCTCGTGCTCGTCGATGAACCGGTTGCGCAGCCCGCGCGCGTAACGGCCCGAAAATGCGCGGGTGACAGCGGTTTCGGTGAACTGCCGATCCTGCAACGCGGCGCGGTGCACCGGAGTGCTGCCCGCTTCGTCGGCGAGCAGGAACGCGGTGCCCAGTTGGGCCGCCACCGCGCCCGCCGCCAGCACGCCCCCGACATCGGCTGCGGTCATCAACCCGCCTGCCGCCACGACCGGCACGTCGACGGCCGCTTTGACCTCGGCCAGCAGCTCGCCAAGGGGTTGGGTGGCCGGCTGCGCGGCCGGGTCGAAGGTGCCGCGATGCCCGCCCGCCGACGGGCCCTGCGCCGCTACCGCGTCGACACCGCGGGCCACCGCGGTCTGGGCTTCGCGCAGCGTCGTCACGCTGCCGACCACGGTGATGCCTGCCTCGCGCAGCCGTCGGCACTCCTGCTCGCTCGGCACGCCGAAGGTGAACGACGCGACGTCCGGGCGCACATCGAGCAGCACGTCGAGTTTCGCCGCCCAGTGGTCGTCGTCCCATCGCGGCGCGCCGAGTTGTGCGCCGTAGCGCTCGGCCTCCGGCGCCAGCGCCTCGGCGTAGCGCTCGATGTCGGCCGCGGTGCCCGCACTCGGCTGTGGGGCAAACAGATTCGCGCCGATCGGGCCGGACGTGAGGCCGCGCGCCGCGCTGAGCCGCTCGGCGAACACCTCGGCAGTCAGATAACCCGCAGCGACGAAGCCGAGCCCGCCGGCGTTCGTCCCTGCGGCCGCCAGTTCAGGCGTTGACGGCCCACCCGCCATCGGCGCGACGAGGATCGGGACAGCGAGATCGCGAAAATCGAACGCCATCGGTCCTTCGTATCACCGTGCCCGGCGCCCTCACCTGAGAGCCTTGCCAAACAGCAGGCAGTCCTGCGGCTCGGTGCCGATGTTGGGCAGCACGGTGTAGCGCGCCAGCCGGCCTTCGAGGGTGAGCCCGCAGTGTTCGAGCAACCGCGCCGACGCCGCGTTGTCGACGTGGCAGTATGCCGTCACGCGGTAGACGGTCGGGTCGCGCCTGGCCTTGTCGAGCAGCAGTTGCACCGCCTCGGACATGATTTTCTGCCGCCACCATCGGCGGCCAAGGCAATAGCCGAAGTCGATGGTGTGTGGGTGCGGCCGTCGCCAGCCGCACAGCCCGACCGGGCCGCCACCGTCTCGCAGTTCGATGAGCCAGGTGGTCTCACCGCCGACGTTGAAGACATCGGTGATGACGCGACGGGTCTCGCCGACGTCGGGATGCGGGCGCCACGACATGTAGCGCGCCACTTCCGGGTCGGACGCGATGCGCTCGAACAGCATGTCGGCATCATCGAGGGTGGGCGCACGCATCGTGACCCGCGGACCGGTCAGCACTTCGACGTCCGACATGGGTCTATCGTGCATCGTTGCCGTCGCAGCCGCCGACGGTGGTTCACTGAATTCACATGGCAATTACGTTCAACCACACCATCGTCGCCGCGAAGGATCGGGCGGAATCGGCCACGTTCTTCACCGAACTGTTCGGCCTGCCGGCCGCCAGGGAATTCGGCCCGTTTCTGGCGGTGACGCTCAATCACGGCGTCAGTCTGGATTACGCGCAGGCCGCCGACGGCGACGACATCCGGCCACAGCACTATGCGTTCCTGGTGTCCGAGGACGAGTTCGACGCGATCTACGGCCGCATCCGCGAGCGGGGCATGCAGCATTGGGCCGACCCGAGGGGCGGCCGGCCCGGCGAGATCAACCACAACGACGGCGGCCGCGGCGTGTACTTCCAGGACCCGGCCGGGCACTACCTCGAGATCCTCACCCGGCCATACGGATCGGGCGGCTGACGCAGGTGCGGCTCAGGTACGGGGGTTAGGCTGCCCGCGGGTTTTCCAGGACGACGGCGACGCCCTGGCCGGAGCCGATGCACACACCGAGTGCGCCGTAGCGGACGTTGCGCTCGCGCAACTCGGTAGCCAGCGTCAGCACATATCGGGTGCCGCTGGCCCCGAACGGATGGCCGATGGCCACCGCGCCGCCGTTCGGGCTGAGCTTGTCGTCGGGAATCGTGAACCCACCGAGCTGATTCGGCAGCTCGCGAAGCACCCCCAGCGCCTGCGCGCTGAACGCCTCGTGCACTTCCCACACGTCGATCTGCTCGGGGGTCAGCCCGGCCCGCTTGATCGCCAGGGGCAGGGCCCATGCCGGCGCCAGCCCATGATCAGCGGGTCGATCCCGTACACCGCCGACGACACGAACCGCGCCAGTGGCTCCACGTCGAGTTCGGCCGCCCGCTCGCCCGACGCCAGAACGATCGCGCTCGCGCCGTCGGTCAGCGGCGTCGAGTTCGCGGCGGTCATCTGCGTCGTGCCGGCCTGCACCGGCAGCGCGGCCAGTTGCTCGGCGGTGGTGTCATCGCGGATGAACTCGTCATGCTCGAACGTGCGCGCGGGGGTCTTCTTCGTCGCTGAAATCTGCACGGGCATGATCTCTTTGGCCAGTCGACCGGAGTCGCGGGCGGCCTTGGCGTGCTGCTGGGACCGCAGCGCGAACGCGTCGATCTCCTCACGCGTCAGGTGGTAGCGGTCGGCGACGTTCTGCGCGGTCTCGATCATGCTGATGTAGGCGTTGCGGGCCAGCAGGATCGGGTTGGGCGGGCCGCCGGCCCCGGCCCACATGGTGTCCAGCAGAAAGACCGGTCCGCGCGGCGCGAACGGTGCGTCGCCCTTCATGTACGCCCAACCCGACCGGGACATCGATTCCACCCCGCACGCGATCCCGACGCCAAGGTCGCCTGCCTTGATCGCATGCGCCACGTTGACGGTCGCGCTGACCGACGAGCCGCAGAACCGGTTGATGGTGGCACCGGCGACGCTGTCGGGAAAACCGGCGGCCAGCGCCGCCCACCGGCCGACATCGCCGATGCCCTCGTGGGCCGGGTTCACACAGCCGGCCACGAGGTCTTCGATCTGATCGAGGTCGACGCCGACGCGTTCGCACGCGCCTGTCATGGTCATGCCGAGCAGCTCATCGACCCGGATATGGGACAACGAGCTGCCATACCGGGCGAACGGGGTGCGAACACCGCCGAGCACAAACGCGTCAGTCATCGTCGACCTCCCAGGGATGCACGACTCATGCTACTGAGGCGGTGTCGGTGTCACCTAGCCGTCGGAGTGACCGCGCTGCTCTTCCTGGCCGATGTAGTCGCCTGCCATCTTCGCGACGTGCTCGGGCAGTGCACCGCTGGCGACGTCGGCGACGCTTGTCTGTTCGAGCACCGATCGCATGCTGGCCCGCAGCGCGCGCCAGACGTCGGTCAGCGCCGCGGTCGGTCCCGAGTACGGCAGGTCGCCGAGGCCGATGTCGCGCACGCTGGCCAGCGGGCCGTCGATGCAGCGCAGCACATCGGCGACGCTGATCTCGGCGGCGGGGCGCGCCAGCTCATATCCGCCGTCGCGGCCGCGGTGGCTGCGCACCAGCCGGTCGGTGCGCAGATCGGAGAGGATGTCGACGAGAAACTGCGGCGGGATGCCCTGGGCCTTGGCCAGGTCGTCGGTCTTGACCAGGACACCGTCGTCGACGGTGGCGAGCTGCACCATGGCCCGGACGGCATACTCCGCCTTGGCCGACATTCGCATGGCCAGATTCTCTCAGGCCCGTCAGTCCGGGATGTCCGACGCGCCCGGCACGACGACGGCGAACAGGTCGGCCATGGCGGCCAGGCTGGCGGCCTGCATCACCTCCGCGGGCACCGTGGCGTCACCCAATCCGGGCAGCGCGCGGGTCGCCGTCGCGGCGGCGACGACGGTCGGCGAATAGCCGAGGTTGAACGCCCCACGGGCAGTGGAGTTCACGCACATGTGCGTCATGAATCCGGCGAGCACGAGATTCGGGCGTATCGACGGTCTTGAGCACGTTCGTCGAGGTCGGTCTGCACGAACGAGTTCGGATACTTCTTCACCACCACCGGCTCGCCATTGCGCGGCGCCACCCGCGACACGATCGCGCCGCTCTCCCCCTCGATGTCATAGAGCGAGCCGGGACCGTCGTCGTGCTGGATGTGGATGATCGGGATGCCCGCCGAGCGGCGCGCGGTCGAGCAACGCCGCGGCCTCGTCGAGCGCGGCCTGCACGCCCTCGAGCTCCATCACTCCGCGCGTGTAAGTGTTCTGGCAGTCGATCAGGATCAGGGTCGATTCGGCCAGGCTGGCCGGCTCGTAGCGGCAGATCGGCCAGGACGCGCAGGGTGGGGTTGGCCATGGCGCCGAGCGTACTGGAAGCCGTCCCGTGACCGCGAGCACGGCGTCGGCGAACTGCGGCCGGCACACCACCAGGTCGGGCAGCAGTGCGTCGCGCTGGTTGTAGCCCAGCGGCGAGCCGTCGATGCGCGACGTGAGCAGTCCGGCGGCACGGGCCACCGCCACCGGCGCCGCGGAATCCCATTCGTACTGACCGCCGGCGTGAACGTAGATGTCGGCGATCCCTGCACCACGGACGCGACCTTCGCACCCGCAGAACCCATTTCGACCAGCGTGCCGTCCAGCGCGTCGCGCACGGCCAGCGCGACGGCGGGCGGCCGGGTCCGCGACACCACGATCCGGGGCTTGTCCGGCGCTGGCGGGCGGCGCGGGCACGTCGGCGTCGCCAACGTGATGCCTTGCGCCGGCAGGGCGACCGCGCCGGCCACCAGTTCACCGGACTGCCACAGCGCGACGTGTACGGCCCAGTCCTGGCGGCCCAGTTCGGAGAACTCCCTGGTGCCGTCGAGCGGGTCGACGATCCACACCCGCTCCGCGGTCGAGCCGCATCGAGTTGCCTTCGTCGGCGCCCTCCTCGGAGAGCACCGCGTCGCCGGGCCGCTCTGCGGCCAGCGCCTCCATCAGAAACTCGTGGGACGCGCTTGTCCCCCGCATCTTTCCGCTCGGCCTCGCTGGCGCCGGCCAACTCGATGCGCACCTCGAGCAGTAGTTCGGCCTGCCGCCGTCGCCAACGGGGCGGCTACCTCGTGGTCGTTCATCACTCACTTCTGCGGTTTCCAACAGGTCGATGACCATGGCCGCCAGTTCATCCGGCGTGCGGTCCGGGGTGAGCCGCAAGTCGGGTTCTTCGGCCGCTGGTACGGGCTGTCGATGCCGGTGAAGTGCGTGATCTCCCCGGCCCGCGCCTTGGCGTACAGCCCCTTGGGATCCCGTCGCTCGCAGTCCTCCAGCGGGGTGTCGCAGAACACCTCGAAGAAGTCGAGCCCGGCCTCGGCGGTCACCTTGCGGGCCAGCTCGCGGTGCTCGGCCAGCGGGCTGATGGCGGGCACCAGCACGACCTGGCCGGAGTCGGCGAGCAGCGCCGCGACGTGGGCCAGCCTGCGCTGGTTCTCGGCGCGGTCGGCCATCGAGAAGCCCGAGATCGGCGTTGAGGCCGTGGCGAAGGTTGTCACCGTCGAGAACGTAAGCGGGACAACCACTTTTCGAGCAGCTTCTGCTCGACCAGCATCGCCACCGAGGACTTGCCCGATCCGGACAGCCCGGTGAACCACACCGTCCGGCCCTTGGACAGCCGGTCCTCGGCGTTGCACAGCGACTCGTGCCGCACGGTATTCGGGCTCGACGGTGCGCGCCGAGACGTAGCGGCAGGATCATGCCCGCCGCCACCGTGCCGTTGGTGGTCGGGGTCGATGAGGATGAACGAGCCGGTGGCCGCGTTGCGGCTGTACTCGTCGAGCAGCAGCGGCACCTGGGTGCGCAGTGAGATGCGGCCCAGCTCATTGAGTTTGAGCGCGGTGGCGCGACTTGTCGCGGTGCAGCGTGTTGACATCGAGCCGGTAGTCCAGCGCGGTCACCTTGGCCCGGGTGGTGCGGGTGGTCTGCTTGATCAGGTAGTCGCGGCCCGGCTCCAGTGACGCTGCGTCGGCCATCCAGCACACCGTGGCGTCGAATTCCTGTGCCACTCTTGGCTGGTTGTTGGGCCGGGCGATCAGGTCGCCGCGGGAGACGTCGATGTCGTCGGCGAGGCTGATCGACACCGCCATCGGCGGGAACGCCTCGTCGACCGGGCCGGTGGGGCCCTCGATCGCGGTGATGCGCGATGGTCTTCCCGGCCGGCAGCACCACCACCTCGTCGCCGGGCCGCATCACGCCGCTGGCCACGGTGCCCGCGTAGCTGCGATGGTCGTGATGGTCGCGGGTCTGCGGCCGGATCACGTACTGGACCGGGAACCGCACATCCGATCAGGTTGCGGTCGCCGGCGATATACACCTCTTCGAGATGCGACAGCAGTGACGGACCGTCATACCACGGGGTGTTCACCGACTTGGTGACGACGTTGTCGCCCAGCAGCGCCGACAACGGAATCGTCGTCACGTCATGGACATCCAGGCGGGCGGCGAACTCGTGGAAGTCCTCGCGGATCTTGTCGAACTGCTCACGGTCCCAACCGATCAGGTCCATCTTGTTGACCGCGAGCACGATGTGCTGGATGCCGAGCAGCGACGCCAGGAACGCGTGCCGGCGGGACTGTTCGAGCAGCCCGTGCCGGGCGTCGACCAGCACGATCGCCAGTTGCGCGGTCGACGTGCCGGTGACCATGTTGCGGGTGTACTGAATGTGTCCCGGGGTGTCGGCGATGATGAATTTGCGCCTGGGCGTGGCGAAGTAGCGGTAGGCGACGTCGATCGTGATGCCCTGTTCGCGTTCGGCGCGCAGGCCGTCGGTCACCAGGGCGAGGTCGGTGTAATCGTGTCCGCGTTCCTTGGAGGTGCGCTCGACCGAGGCCAGCTGGTCCTCCATCACGGCCTTGGAGTCGTACAGCAGCCGCCCGATCAGCGTGGACTTCCCGTCGTCGACGGACCCGGCGGTGGCCAGTCGCAGCAGCGTGGTCATCAGATTCGTTCCGCCACGCTCCAGAGCCGTTCTTCGCGCAAGCGCTCATCAGAAATACCCCTCACGCTTGCGGTCTTCCATCCCCGCCTCGGAGATGCGGTCGTCGGCGCGGGTCGCGCCCCGTTCGGTCAGCCGCGACACGGCGGTCTCGGCGATCACCTCGGACACCGTGCCCGCAAGGGATTCCACGCAGCCGGTGCAGGTGACATCTCCGACGGTGCGGAACCGCACGGTCTTCTCGACGATGGGCTCGTCCTTGCGCGGCTGCAGGTACTTGTGCACGGCCAGCAGCATCCCGTCGCGCTCGAAAACCTTGCGCTGGTGCGCGTAATAGATGGAGGGCAGGGTGATCTTCTCCGCGCCGATGTAGGACCAGATGTCGAACTCGGTCCAGTTGGACAGCGGGAACACCCGGATGTGCTCGCCCTTGTGGTGCCGGCCGTTGTAGAGGTTCCACAGCTCGGGCCGCTGCACCTTGGGGTCCCACTGGCCGAACTCGTCGCGGAAGCTGAACACCCGCTCCTTGGCGCGGGCCTTCTCCTCGTCGCGGCGCGCGCCGCCGAACGCGGCGTCGAACTTGTTCTCCCGGATGGCCCGCAGCAGCGTGAAGGTCTGCATGGGGTTGCGCGACGGGATGGTCTCGACCACGCGGCCGGCGTCGATGTCGTCCTGCACCTTGGCGACGACCAGCCGCACCCCGGACTCGGCGACGAGCTCGTCGCGGACCTGCGAGCACCTCGTCGAAGTTGTGCCCGGTGTCGACGTGCATCACCGGGAACGGCAACCGGCCCGGCCGGAAGGCCTTCAGCGCCAGATGCAGCATGACGATGGAGTCCTTGCCGCCGGAGAACAGCAGCACCGGCCGCTCGAACTCGGCGGCCACCTCGCGAATGATGTGGATGGCCTCGGCTTCCAGCGCGCGCAGATGGCTGAGTTCGTAGCGACCCGATTGGGTGAGCTCCTGAGTGGCCGTCATCGCTTCCTCGTTAAGTTGGTAGATATGGTCAGCTTTATCACTATAACCTAGTATGAAACCAGCCTGAGCCTGCGATGTCAACGCTCGCTCTTGGCGCGAACGGAGGGCGACTTACCCGAGAGGTAATTGATCTGCCGCCGATACTGGAGCCATGTCAACTCCCGCCCGACCCCAGACCGGCGCGGACGTCATGGCCCAGTTCATTCCGTCCTCGCCGTTCGTCGCCAAGCTCGGCATCGTCGCCGATGTCCTCGACGCCGACGAGGTGCGGCTGCGCCTGCCGTGGGAGCCGACCAACGTGACGATCGCCGACATGGTGCACGGCGGCGCGATCGCGGCGCTGGCCGATGTCGCGGTGATGGCGGCGGCCTGGGCGGATGCGGAAGTGCCGGGCTCGCTGCGCGGCGTGACCACGTCGATGTCGATGCAGTTTCTGCGCCGGCCCGCGCGACCGACCTCATTGCGATCGGACGGGTGTTGCGGCGCGGCAAGACGCTGGTGAACGTCGATGTCGACGTCGTCACGCCGGAGGCGGAACCGGTCGCCAAGGCCATCGCGACCTACAAAATCGGGTGAGCGGGCCTACATCGGGGCGTTGGCCGGCTGGAAATCCCCGGAGCCGTCGGCGTCTTCTTCGGCCCGGATGACGTGCACCAAGGCGTTGATCTGAGCCAGGTGGGCGAACGCCTGGGGGAAGTTGCCCAGGTGCCTGCCGGTGCGCGGCTCGATCTCCTCGGCGTAGAGGTGCAGCGGGCTGGCGAACGACAGCAGTCGCTCGCACAGGTGCTTGGCCCGGCGGATCTCGCCGATCTCGACCAGCGCGGACACCAGCCAGAACGAGCAGATCGTGAAAGTCCCCTCTTCGCCGGACAATCCGTCGTCGGTCTCGGCGACGCGGTACCGCAGCACCAGCCCGTCCTCGGTCAGCTCGTCGGCGATGGCCAGCACCGTCGCGCGCAGCCGCGGGTCGTCGGCCGGCAGGAACCGGGTCAGCACCGCCAGCAGCAGCGACGCGTCCAGCGCATCGGATCCGTAGCGCTGGGTCAGCACGCCGCGGGAGTCCACGCCGTTGGCCAGGATGTCGGCCTTGATCTCCTCGGCGATGGCGAGCCACTCCTGTGTCTCCGTCATCCAGCCGTGAAGCTCGGCCAGCTTGGCCCCACGGTCCAGCGCCACCCAGCACATGATCTTGCTCGACGTGAAGTGCTGCGGCTCGCCACGCACCTCCCAGATGCCGCAATCGGGCTCGCGCCAGTGCTTGATGGCCTCCTCGACCTGATGTTTGAGCACCGGCCACAACGTCTCCGACATCTGCTCGCGGGACCTGGCGTGTACGTACACCGAGTCCAGCATCGTGCCCCAGATGTTGTGCTGCATCTGGTTGTAGGCGGCGTTGCCGATGCGCACCGGGCGCGCGTTGTCGTAACCGGACAGGTGGGGCAGCTCCTCTTCGACGGGGCTGCGTTCCCCGCCAACGCCGTACATCGCCTGAAGGTCCTGGCGTTGCGCGTCGTTGGCCCCGGCTACGTCGGCGATGAACGAGAAGAAGTCGTCGGCCTCGCGGTCCAGGCCGAGGCTGTAGAGACCCCACAGTGCGAATGTCGAGTCTCGCATCCAGCGAGTAGCGGTAGTCCCAATTGCGTTCGCCCTGAGGGGTTTCCGGCAGCGACGTGGTACTCGCCGCGAGTAGCGCGCCGGTCGGCGAGTAGGCCAGCCCCTTCAGCGTCAGCGCGCTGCGCTGCAGGTACGACCGCCACGGGTGATCGGGGAAGTCGCCGATGGTGATCCATTGCCGCCAGCACTCGCTGGTCGTCCACATCTGGTCGACGGCCTCGTCATAGGTCTGCGGCGCGGGATTCTTCGAGAAACTCAACGCCACGAAGACGTTGTCGCCCTCTTTCAGCCTCGTGCGCGCTCGCGCCTGGCGACCCTCCAGCCCGATGCGCAGGTTGGTGGTCAGCCGCAGCGTCGGGTGCGCGTCCGGATCGCCGTTGGCCCGCGCAATGGCTTCCCCGTATCCACCGGCCGAATACTCCCAGTTCGCACCGGCCCGGTGGTAGTCGAACGACGGCTCGCAGTCCATCACCAGTTCGACCGTGCCGCTCACGCAGCGCACGGTGCGCAGCAGGGTGTGCTCGGCGTCCCAGTCCATCGGTACCCGGCGATGCGTGTTCGACCGCGATTCGATGTCGCGCCATGGGCCCATCGCCATCGTGTCGCGGACGATCATCCAGCCGGTGTGGGTCTGCCAGGTGGTCTCCAGGATCAGGCTGCCCGGCAGGTAACGCCTGGCCGCAGGCACCGAGACGCCGTAGGGACAGAGCCGGAAATGCCCCGCGCCGCGATCCAGAATGGCGCCGAACACGCTGGGCGAATCGGGTCGTGGCACGCACAGCCACTCCACCGATCCGCTCGAGGAGATCAGGCAGGTGTTCTCGCAGTCGGAGAGGAAGGCGTAGTCGGCGATCGGCGGAAACGGGGTCCGCAAGCTGCTCGACGCGAGGGGTCCCGGGCCGGATTCGGTGAGCTGCGCGGCGGCGCCGGTCTCGTCGGCGGGCGTCGTGTGCTCCAGGACCATGTGCACATCATTGACCGCAGACCTGGCCCGCGTTGGCGTTTGCGGTACGCCCTGGCTCAAGTTTGACCTCGGTGAGCTCTGACGCTGACGATAACAACATGGCGACGGCCGCCCTGGCGGGGGACGAGGGCGGCCGTCGGGTCCGTGTGCCTATCTCAGGCAACGGAATCCACGTTCGGGATCAGCGCGATTGGCTGAGGTCGTACACCGTGGTGCCGCCGACTTGGATGGGCGTGAAGTTCTGTTGCACCCATTGCGTGATTTGGGCGCCGCTGCCCGACGAGTCGCCGTGCGGGCCACGCTTGTCGCCGGGGATGAAGTAGCCGACCTGGCCACCGGACACGTACTGCTTGAACTGCGCGAGCGTCGGCGAGTTGTCGGCACCCGTGAAACCGCCGATCGCCATCAGCGACGCACCGGTCTTGAGTTCCAGGCTGCTCACCGTGAACGAGCCGACACTGGCTGCCGCCCAACGATTGCCCGCGCTCTGCACGAGCCGATCGAGTGCCGGGTTGTCGGGCTGGGCGACCGGCCCACCCGCCGGGGCCGCCGGGGAAGCCGCCGCCGGGGCCACCGGGCGGGGCGAGGCGGACCGGACATCGTTCCCGGGCCGCCGTGCGGGTGAGTGACGTTGTAGAGCGCGAACGCGGCCGGCGCGGCCAGCCCCAACAGCGCCGCGGCGATGGTCACCGCCGCGGTGAGCCTGCCGAGTTTGGGCACGCCGACGGCAATGACCAAGGCCGCCACGATCGAGCCGGCCAGAATCACCCACCGCAGCCACGGCGCCCAATCCGGCGTCCGGTCCAGCAAGACGTAAGCCCCAGACACCGGTGACCGCAGCCATCACCGCCATGACGATCCTCGGCGTCAGGTTTTCCCTGCGGCGCCAGAGCTCGCACACCGAAATCCCGACGACGGCGGCGATCGCAGGCGCAAGCTCGACGGTGTAGTACGGGTGGACGGTGCCGCCCATGAAGCTGAACACCACGCCGGTCACCAGCAGCCAGCCGCCCCAGAGCAGCAGGCCCGCGCGGACGGGTGCGGTGCGCGCGGTACGCCGGGTGAACCACAGGCCCGCAAGCAGACCGATCAACGCGGCGGGCAGCAGCCACGACGCCTCGACACCCATCGACGGACCGAAGAGCCTGCCGATCCCCGGGCTGCCGCCGAAGAACAGGTTCATCTCGCCGCGAACACCAGGTCCGCCACCCGGATGGCCCTCATTGCCGGTGATTCGCTCAATCCCGTTGTACCCCAACGCCAATTGGAGCAAGCTGTTGTCGGTCGAACCGCGCGATGTAGGGCCGGGAACCGGCCGGCCACAGGCTGACCAGTGCCAGATACCAGCCGCCCGACACGACCATCGCGGCCGCCCCGACGAGCAGTTTGCCGATGCGCTGCCAGAGCCCGACGGGCGCCGCCACCAGAAACACCAGCGCCAGGCCAGGGGCGACGAGGAACGCCTGCAGCATCTTGGTCAGGAACGCGAAGCCGACGGCGCAGCCCGCCAACGCGATCCACCGGGTGCTCGCCGTCTCGGTCGCGCGCACCGTGCAGTACGCGGCCGACGATGAGCAGCAGCACCAGCAGGGCGTCGGGGTTGTTGAACCGGAACATCAACGACGCCACCGGCGTCAGGGCCAGCACCGCGCCGGCGATCAGGCCGGCGGCCGGACCACTCCACCGCCGAACCGTCGCATACAGCAGTCCGACCGAGGCGACGCCCATCAACGCCTGCGGCAGCAGCATGGTGAATGCGCTGAAGCCGAACAGCCTGCCGGACAGGCCCATCACCCACATCGCGGCAGGCGGCTTGTCGACCGTGATCGCGTTGCCGGGGTCGAGCGAGCCGAACAGCCAGGCCTTGAGGTCCTGGGTGCCCGCCTGCGCGGCGGCCGCGTAGTAGTTGTTGGCCCAGCCCGACGAGCCAAGCGCCCACAGATACAGCACGGCGGTGGCGACGAGCAGCGCCAGCAGGGCGGGGCGGACCCACCGCGGCTCGGCGCCGTCGCCACGAACCAGACGGGTGAGCATGCCGTCGCGGCGCCCCGGTGGATCCTGCGGCTCCGCCGTCGGGTGCGCTGGCATGTCGGCGGTGATCGTCATCAGTGCGATCTGCCGGGGTGGAACACCCAGCCGCGCAGCAGCACGAAGCGCACGGCGGTGGCAACGAGGTTGGCCAGCACCAACACGAGAGTTCGACCAAGTGGTGCGGCGCGGGGACCAGGGCGTGCAGCCCGGCGAGCGCCCCGCTGGTGATCGCCAGCGCGATCCCGAACACGACGAGGCCCTCGACCTGGTGGCGGCCCGCGTTGGCGCGGCCGCGCCCCGAACGTGAAGCGCCGGTTGGCGGCGGTGTTGCCGATCGCGGTGACCAGCAGCGCGATGCAGGTTGGCCGCCTGCGCGCCCGCGAAGCCCTGCATCAGCGTGAACAGCACGAGGTAGGCCGCGCGTCGACGCGACGCCGATGGCGGCGAAGCGGACCACCTGACGGAACAGCGACCCGGGTGCGGCCGTCAGCTGCGACGAACCCAGCTGCGCGGCAATGGCGTTCACCGGGATCGAGCCGTTGGCGAAGCCGCGCAACATCCGTCCGACGCCCTTGAGGTCGGCGGTCGCGGTGGCGACGATGTCGACCCGGCTGTCGGGGTCGTCCACCCAGTCCACCGGGACCTCGTGGATACGCAGGCCGCTGCGCTCGGCGAGCACCAGCAGCTCGGTGTCGAAGAACCAGCCGGTGTCGGCGACATGCGGCAGCAGCGCGCTCGGCGACGTCGGCGCGGATGGCCTTGAAGCCGCACTGCGCGTCGGAGAAGCCCGCGGACAGCGTGCGACTGCAGGATCAAGTTGTAGCAGCGCGAGATGATCTCGCGCTTCGGCCCGCGCACCACCCGCGCGCCGCGGCCCAGCCGGGTGCCGATCGCCAGGTCGCGAGTGACCGGAGATGAGCGGCGCGACCAGCGGGGCGAGCGCCGCCAGGTCCGTCGACAGGTCGACGTCCATGTAGGCCAGCACCGGCGCGTCCGAGGTGGACCACACGGCGTGCAGCGCACGGCCGCGGCCCTTCTGCTCCAGCCGCACCACGCCGCACGTCGGGTCAGCTCGGCGGCCAGTTCGGCGGCGATCCAGGGGGTGTCGTCGACGCTGGCGTTGTCGGCGATCGTGATGCGCGCCGGAAACGGGAAAGTGCTCGCCAAGGTAGCGGTGCAGCCGGTGGATCGAATCGGCGAGGGCGGCCTGCTCGTTGTAGACCGGGACCACGATGTCGAGCACGGGCACCCCGGCGGCGCGAGCCGCAAGGGCGGCGTTCGGCCGCGATTCGAAGCGGGCCGGTTATCCCAGCAGGCGGCAGGTTCGAGAGCGATGTCTGTCATGACTTCCATGGTTGAGCAGTAGCGTGTGTGCGCCGTTGGGTGAAGCTATGCCTGAGCTATGAGTTCTTCGGCGGCTGGGTGAGGTCGTAGATCAGCACGCGCTCGACGGTCAGCGGGGCGTAGTGGGCTTGCACCCACTCGGCGATATCGGCGGACTCGTGGCTGCCTGTGGCGGCGGCGAGCGAGCCCCAGTGCCCGATCACCATCTTACCGCGGACGAAGTAGTGGATCCGCCGGTCGGCGACGTAGCGCTGGAACTGGGCCAGCGTCGGCGAGGGGTCGGTTCCGTTGAAACCGCCGATCGCCATCACCGGCGCGCCGCTGGCCAACTGGTAGCCCGCGGCGTTGTTCGAGCCGATGGCGGCCGCAACCCAGGTGAAATCGTGCGCATCGGCCGACAGCATCGCCGTCAGCACCGGCCCTGGGGCCGGCGAGTCAAGCAGCCCGGCGGGTGGGGGAAGCCCGCGAAGCCGCGAAGGGCCGGCCCGACCGCCGGGATCGCGCCGCTGTGCGGGGTGGCCGCCGTCGCGACCGCGTACCCGGCCGGCGCTGCCAGGCACACCGCGACCGCCAGCGCCGCCACCGCACGGGCGCCACGGGCCCGGCGCAGCCGCCCGACGACCAGCAGCAGCGCGGCCGCCCCCACTCCCCCGACCGCGACCGTCGCCCGCAGCCACGGCATCCAGTCGCTGTGCCGGGACAGCAGCACCGCCGCGAGGATGCTGGTGACCAGGACAATGCCGGACAACGCGGTCGCGGCGGGAGGTCGGCGCGATGGCGCCACAGCAGCGTTGCGCCGATCCCGATCGATGCGGCGATCGCAGGCGCAAGCGCGACGGTGTAGTAGGGATGCACGATGCCGCTGGCGAAGCTGAACACCACTGCGGTCACCGCCAGCCAGCCGCCCCACAGGATCAGCGCCGCCCGCACCGGATCCGTCCGTGGTGCACGTCGGGTGATGACGAACCCCGCCGCGACGCAGATCACCGCGGCGGGCAGCAGCCACGCGATGTCCAGACCCATGGCGGCGCCGAACAGCCGGCCCCAGCCGACGTCGACGTTGAGGTTGCCCAGCCCGCCCGTCTCGTCACCGGTCAGGCGGCCGAGGCCGTTGTACCCCAACACCAATTCGACGATGCTGTTGTGCTGCGAACCGCCGATGTAGGGCCGCTTATCGGCCGGCCACAGCTCGCACAAGCAGCAGAAACCAGCCGCCGGACACCACCAGCGCGGCCGCGCCGGCGAGCAGGTCGACGACCCGGCGCCGCATCCGACCGTGGCCGGCAACCAGGTACGCCGCGGCGAAACCGGGCAACACCAGGACCACTTGCAGCATCTTGGCCAGAAACCCAAAGCCCACCAAGACACCCGCGGCGATCAGCCACCGACGGCTGCTGTCGGTTTCGCACGCCGCGCTGGACGCAGTACGCGGCCGCGACCAGCAGCAGCACCAGCAGGGCGTCGGGATTGTTGAACCGGAATATCAACGCGGCCACCGGCGTCAGCGCGAACACGGCGCCCGCCAGCAGCGCGGCACCATCGCCACTGACCCGGCGGACGGCGGCGTACAGCAGCGCCACCGCCCCGACCCCCTCCAGCGCCTGCGGCACCAGCACGCTCCACGAGCTCAGCCCGAACAGCCGCACCGACACGTCCATCACCCACAGCGCGGCGGGCGTCTTGTCGACGGTGATGGCGTTGGCGGCGTCGCTGGACCCGAACAGCATCGCGGTCCAATTGGCTCGCCCCGGCCTGCGCGGCGGCCGAGTAGAACGCGTTGGCCCAGCCGCTGGCCGACAGGTTCCACAGATACAGCGCCGCGGTCGCGGCCAGCAGCCCAGAACGCCGAGCCGGGAGAGGACGCGACGTCGCACACCAGCCGCGGGTTTCGGGCGTGGTCGCGTCTCCTCGGCGGGCAGAGCCAGGGTCGACATCGAATCGATCTTCGTTGAGCCCGCTAGGCGTCGGATTTGGCGGTGTTGTGGATTGCCTGTGAATCTACTGGCAGCTTCACCACGAACTGCGTCTTGCCCGGCACGCTGTGCACGTCGATCGTGCCGTCGTGGGCCCTGACGACGGCCGCGACGATGGCCAGGCCCAGCCCGGTGCTGCCGCCCCGGCGGGACCGCGACGAATCACCGCGGGCGAACCGCTCGAAGATCTCGGGCTGCAGCCGGCCGGGATCCCCGGACCGTCGTCGGTGACCGTCAGCACGGCGCGTCATCGCCGGATCGTCGACGTCCAACGACGTGGTGACCGACGTGCCGGGCGGGGTGTGGGTCCTGGCGTTGGCGAGCAGATTGACCAGCACCTGCTGCAGCCGGGCCTCGTCGCCGACGACGATGACGGGCTCGTCGGGCAGGTCCAGCACCCACTTGTGGTCGGGGCCCGCGATGTGGGCGTCGCTGACCGCGTCGACGGCGAGCCGGGACAGGTCGACCTGTTCGCGTTCCAGCGGCCGCCCGGTGTCCAGCCGCGCCAGCAGCAACATGTCCTCGACGAGCTGCGTCATCCGTTCGGTCTCGGATTCGACGCGGCTCATGGCGTGGGCCACGTCGTCGGGGAGGTCGTCTCGTTTGCGTTGCGCCAGTTCGGTATAGCCGCGAATCGCGGCCAGTGGGGTGCGCAGTTCGTGGCTGGCGTCGGCGACGAACTGCCGCACCCGGGTCTCGCTGGCGTGCCGCGCGGACAATGCGCCCGCGATGCGGTCCAGCATCCGGTTCAGCGCCGAGCCGAGCTGGCCGATCTCGGTATGTGCGCTCGCCGGATCGACCTTGACGATCGGCGTCGGCAGCCGCACCTCGCCGCGGTCGAGTTCGAGGTCGGCCACTTGCCGGGCCGCCTCGGAAACCCTTGACAGCGGGGCCAGCTGGCGGCGAATGATCACAATGCCCGCCGTGGTGCCACCGACCAGCGCGATCGCCCCAACGACACCGAAGATGATCAGCACCGTCAGCAGCGTGTCGTCGACGTCTGAGGTGGGCAGCCCCGTCACGATCGTCACGCCTTTGCCCCGGGCGTGCATCGCGATGACGCGGTAGCGGCCCAGCCCGTCGAGGTCCAGGGTGGTCGCCTTGTGGTTGGGCGGGATGGCGGCCAATTGTTGAGCTGCGGTCGCGCTGACGCCGGCGCGGTTGCCGTCGGCGGTGATCACACCGGCGTCGATCGACGTGCCACGCGAGGTCACCGCTCCGACGGTGCGGGCCGCCTGGCCGGGGGCGTTGAGGAAGGCGGGGCCGGGGCCGTCATCGTCACGGTTGAAGTGGTGTCCCCGATACGACGACGGATCCGGGTTTCCCGGCATCGAACCCGTGTCCGGTGCCGGTGCGGAATCGAACTCGTACAGCCCGACCGACCGGCGACCGGTTTCCGCCAGCCGGTCATCGAGCTGACTGGTCAAAAAGCGTTGCAGCGCAAACTCGGTGCCCACCCCGATCGCCGCGCACACCAGGGCAAGCAGGACGATCTGGGATGGCCAACAGCCGGGTCCGCAGCGACCAGGTCCGCGGCGAGCGGAAGCGGCTGCGGCCCCCGTCAGCGCGCGGGCTTGAGGACATACCCGGCACCGCGCAAGGTGTGGATCATCGGCTCGCGTCCGGAGTCGATCTTCTTGCGCAGATACGACACGTACAGCTCGACGATGTTCGACCGCCCGCCGAAGTCGTAGCTCCACACCCGGTCCAGGATCTGTGCCTTGCTCAACACGCGCTTGGAATTGCGCATCATGAACCGCAGCAGCTCGAACTCCGTCGCCGTCAGCGAGATGACGTCGCCGGCGCGGGTCACTTCGTGGCTGTCCTCGTCGAGCACCAGATCGCCGACCACGATCTTGGCGCCGCCCGTTTCGCTGCTCACCCCCGTCCGCCGCAGCAGCGCGCGCAGCCGCAGCACCACCTCTTCGAGGCTGAAGGGCTTGGTGACGTAGTCGTCGCCGCCCGCGGTCAGCCCGGCGATGCGGTCTTCCACGGAATCCTTCGCGGTCAGCAGCAGCAGCGGCAGGCCGGGAATCTGTTCGCGCAGCCGGTGCAGCACGTCCAGCCCGCTCATATCGGGAAGCATCACGTCGAGCACCACCACGTCCGGCGGGGTTTCCTTGGCCGACGCGATGGCAGAAGCGCCGTCGCCTGCCGTGGCGATTTCCCAACCCTCATACCGCAGGGCCATCGACACGAGTTCGGCCAGCACCGGCTCGTCGTCGACCACCAGCACGTGGATGGGCTTGCCGTCGGCGCGCTGCATGACAACGCGTGCGGGTTCGTTCTCGTTGAAAGAGATACCGCTTGCACTCGACACGGGCTCATTATCGGCGGTCCCCATGGGTTTCGACTGTGCCTTGTCTATGTGTCGGCTGATAAGACGCACAGCGGTTTCACATGAACGGCTTGCATCGTGGTCGGATGACCACGGACCAGACCGGCACCGAGCGGGGTGCTGGGCGCGCCGCAGCCCTCCCCCCGCAGCTGGGGGCTGCGCGGAACCGCGGCGGCCGTGGCGGTCGCCGCGGTCATCGCCGGCGTCGGTGGTGCCGCGATCTACGCCGCCACCGTGGGCGCTCCCCGTGTCGCCGTCGGCGCGCCCCACAAAGCAGGGCCAGGTGCCGGCGCGCCGGTCGGCCAGGGCGTCCTCGGCGGGCTCGGCGGCCAGCACGGCACCGCCGGCGGGCCCGGCCCGGCCGAGGTCGACCCGACGTCGCTGCACGGGGAGTTCGTGGTGCCCGACGGCGCAGGCGGCTACACCACCGAGCTCACCCAGACCGGTGCGGTCACCGCGATTTCGCCGACGTCGATCACCGTGCGCAGCGAGGACGGCTACAGCCAGACCTACGTCATACCGAGCACGGCGGGCAACGCCGGAGCGCCGCCGTTCGCCGTGGCCGACCAGGTGGTCGTGCGCGCGACGCGCACCGGTCAGACGGCCACGGTCACCAACATCGGCAATGCACATCGATAAACGTGCAGGTTGGGGCAATAGGATGCGACGAACCGTTGAAGATCCTGAATCGGGGCACGAACCACCCCGGTGACGTAGGGAAGGGCTAGGGCGCTGCCGATGACGGGCTTCCTGCTGCGGCGGCTGCTGAACTACATCGTGCTGCTGGCGATGGCCTCGTTCATGATCTTCGCGCTGGCATCGGTCAGCTTCCAACCGCTGGACAGCCTGCTGCAGCGCAATCCACGTCCGCCGCAGGCCGTCATCGACGCCAAGGCCGCCGAGTTGAACCTCGATAAGCCGATCCCGCTGCGCTACGGCCACTGGGTGGCCGGGGTGGTGCACGGCGACTTCGGCACCACCATCGGCGGGCAACCCATCGCCGACGAATTGGGGCGGCGCATCGGGGTCACCCTGCGGCTGCTCATCATCGGCACGGTGATGGGCACCGTGCTCGGCGTCGTGGTCGGCGCATGGGGGGCGATCCGCCAGTACCGGCTGTCTGATCGCGTCATCACGGTGCTGTCCCTGTTGGTGATCAGCACGCCGATATTCGTTCTGGCCAACGTTCTGATCCTCGGCGCGTTGCGGGTCAACTCGGTGTTCGGGGTGCAGCTGTTCGAGTACACCGGCGAAACGTCGCCGGACCTGGTTGGTGGGGCTGGGGTGTGGGCCCAGTTCGTCGACCGGCTGCAGCACCTGGTGCTGCCCACGTTTACCCTGGCGCTCGCGTACACCGCCGGGTACAGCCGGTATCAACGATTCGCCATGCTCGACGTGCTCGGCCAGGATTTCATCCGCACCGCCAGGGCCAAGGGCCTGTCGCGGCGCCGCGCGCTGTTCAAACACGGCCTGCGCACCGCGCTGATCCCGATGGCGACGCTGTTCGCCTATTCGCGTCGCCGGGTTGCTGACCGGTTCGGTGTTCGTGGAGAAGATCTTCGGCTGGCACGGCATGGGGGAATGGGCGTTGCAGGGCTACGCGACCCAAGACGTCAACATCGTCGCGGCGATCACGGTCTTTTCCGGCGCGTTGATCTTGCTGGCCGGGCTGTTGTCCGACGTCATCTACGCAACGCTGGACCCGAGGGTTCGGGTGTCGTGACCGAACCCGTCACCACACAGACCGCCACCACCGCCAAGTCGGGTGTCGACCTGGCCCGGTTTGCCTCGCGACGCACGCTGGTGCTG
The DNA here is from genome assembly GCA_963733605.1 of uncultured Actinomycetota bacterium. Taxonomy (GTDB): domain Bacteria; phylum Actinomycetota; class Actinomycetes; order Mycobacteriales; family Mycobacteriaceae; genus Mycobacterium. The sequence goes on along the minus strand of CAVTDY010000021.1, from coordinate 276,120 downwards.
CGCCGGTTTGTGCGCAACAAGACCGCGGTCGTCTCCCTGCTGCTGCTGGTGGCACTGTTCGTCGGCTGCTATCTGCTGCCGCCGGTGCTGCCGTACAGCTACACGGATCTTGATTTCACTGCGCTACAGCAGCCGCCCAGCGTCGAGCACTGGTTCGGCACCAACGCCATCGGCCAGGACCTGCTCGCCCAAACCCTGCGCGGCATGCAGAAATCCATGCTGATCGGGGTCTGCGTGGCGTTCATCTCCACCACCATCGCCGCGACCGTCGGATCGATCGCCGGCTTCTTCGGCGGCTGGCGCGACCGCACCCTGATGTGGATCGTCGACCTGCTGCTGGTGGTGCCGGGCTTCTACCTGATCGCGATCGTCACATCGCACAGCAGGCAGTCGGCCACCGTGATCTGGTTGATCGTGCTGCTGTCGGTCTTCGGCTGGATGATCAGCTCCCGCATCGTCCGCGGGATGACGATGAGCCTGCGCGAACGCGAATTTGTCGCCGCTGCACGGTATATGGGGGTGAGCAACACGCCGCATCATCGTCCGGCACATCGTGCCCAACGTGGCGTCGTTCCTCATCATCGACACCGCGCTGAACGTCGGCGCGGCCATCATGCTCGAGACGGGGTTGAGTTTCCTGGGACTGGGGATCAAGCCGCCCGACGTATCGCTTGGCACGCTGATCCAGGACGGCACCAACTCCGCGACGACGTTCCCCTGGGTGTTTTTGTTCCCGGCCGGCGTGCTGGTGCTGATCGTGTTGTGCGCCAACCTCACCGGTGACGGCCTGCGCGACGCGCTGGATCCCGGCGCCAGGCCGCTGCGAAGGCGCGAAGCGCGCGGGGGGCCGCGGACATGAGTCTGCTCACCGTGACCGACCTGACCGTGGCGTTCCCGACGGATGCCGAACGCGTGAACGCGGTGCGCGGCATTGACTTTCATGTCGATCCCGGTGAGGTCGTCGCGCTCGTCGGCGAATCCGGCGCGGGCAAGTCGGCCACCGCGATGGCCGTCATCGGGCTGCTGCCGGAATACGCCGAGGTGTCCGGATCGATCCGGCTGCACGGCGACGAACTGCTCGGGTTGTCCGACAACGAGATGTCGCGGATCCGCGGCAAGAGCATCGGCACGGTGTTCCAGGACCCGATGTCCGCGCTGACACCCGTCTACACCGTCGGCGACCAGATCGCCGAGGCGCTCGAGGTTCACCACCGCGACATCGGCAGGCGGGCGGCCCGCACCCGTGCCGTCGAACTGCTCGAACTGGTCGGCATCGCCCAGCCCGACCGCCGGGCCAGCGCCTTCCCGCACGAACTCTCGGGCGGGGAACGCCAACGCGTGGTGATCGCGATCGCCATCGCCAACGATCCCGACCTGCTGATCTGTGACGAGCCGACCACGGCCCTCGATGTCACGGTGCAGGCGCAGATCCTCGAGGTGCTGCGGACCGCACGCGACGTCACCGGGGCGGGCGTGCTGATCATCACCCACGATCTCGGGGTGGTCGCCGAGTTCGCCGACCGCGCGCTGGTGATGTACGCGGGCCGCGCCGTTGAGGCAGCCGACGTCGACGTGCTGTACCGCGACCGCCGAATGCCTTACACCGCCGGACTTCTCGGCTCGGTGCCGCGGCTGGACGCCCCGCAGGGTGCCCGGCTGGTGCCGATCCCCGGCGCGCCGCCGTCGATGGCGGCGCTGCCGCCGGGCTGCCCGTTCGCGCCACGCTGCCCGCTGGCCATCGATGACTGCCGCGCCGCCGAACCGGAGCTGGTCGAGATTGGGGCGGGAGCTGGGCGGGGCGCGAGCCATCGAGCGGCGTGCATCCGCACCGAACAGGTGGCAGGCCGGAGCGCGGCGGAGATTTACGGGGTGTCCACCGAGCCGCCCGCGGTGGCGCCCGACGCCGACGCACCGGTGGTGCTGCGGGTGCGCGACCTGGTGAAGACCTACAAACTGACCAAGGGCGTGGTGCTGCGCCGGCAGGTCGGGGAGGTGCGCGCGGTCGACGACATCAGCTTCGAACTGCAGCAGGGGCGCACGCTCGGCATCGTCGGCGAGTCCGGCTCGGGCAAGTCCACGACGCTGCACCAGATCCTGGATCTGTCGGCGCCGCAGTCTGGTTCGATCGAGGTTCTCGGCGCCGACGTCGCCACGCTCGACCGGCATTCCCGGCGCGCGGTGCGCGCGGACCTGCAGGTGGTGTTCCAGGATCCGGTCGCGTCGCTGGATCCGCGGCTTCCGGTGTTCGATGTTCTGGCTGAACCGTTGCAGGCCAACGGTTTTGACAAGAATCGCACCGACGAGCGGGTGGCCGAGCTGCTGGGCATCGTCGGGCTGCGCCGCGAGGATGCCAGCCGGTATCCGGCCGAGTTCTCCGGCGGGCAGAAGCAGCGCGTCGGCATCGCGCGGGCACTGGCGTTACAGCCGAAGATTCTGGCTCTCGACGAACCGGTGTCCGCACTTGATGTGTCGATCCAGGCGGGCATCATCAACCTGCTGCTGGACCTGCAGGAGCGGTTCGGCTTGTCGTATCTGTTCGTCTCACACGACCTGTCGGTCGTCAAACATCTGGCTCACCGGGTCGCGGTGATGTACAAGGGCAAGATCGTCGAGCAGGGTGACGGCGAGGCGCTGTTCGCCAATCCGCAAAGCGATTACACCCGCCGGTTGCTCGCCGCAGTTCCTCAACCGCTGTCATTCCCCGGTCGCTGACTCCTGCTCCCGAGCCCGTCGGGGACGCGCCGGGCGCCCTGGACGCGCCGGGGCCATATGAGATAGCCCTGAAAACTGTGGTGCCACCGGCGGCACCACGTTTTGAAGTTTTGGACGACACACCGCGGCGACGACCACCGCGGCGACACTGACCCACTTCTTGTGGTGACCCGCCGAAAACCGAATCGCAGGTAACGTCTGTCCGCATGAAGATCCGACGCTTCGCCGTGGCCGCCCTCAGCGTGGGTTTGGCTGCGGGTCTGACCCTCACCGCCTGCTCCGGCGGCAAGCAGGCGACGCCGTCGGCGGGCGGATCCGCAGCGCTCGGCACGACGGACGACATCAACCCGAAAGACGTGTCCACCCTGCAGCGGGGCGGCAATCTGCGGCTGGCGCTGACCGCGTTTCCGGAGAACTTCAACCCGCTGCAAATCGACGGCAACGACGCCGACAACGCCGGCATGCTGAAGGCCAGCATGCCTCGGGCGTTCAAGATCGCCGCGGACGGGTCGATGACGCTGGACACCGACTATTTCACCGGCGCCGAACTCACCGGCACCAACCCGCAGGTGGTGACCTGGACCATCAACCCCAAGGCGATGTGGAACGACGGCACCCCGATCACGTGGGAGGACATCGCCGCCCAGGTCCACGCCACCAGCGGTCAGGACAAGGCTTTTGCGAGTCGCCAGCCCCAACGGGTCCGACCGCGTCGCATCGGTGACGCGTGGCGTCGACGACCGGCAGGCGATCATGACGTTCGCCAAACCGTACGCGGAGTGGCGAGGCATGCTGTCGGGCAACACCATGCTGCTGCCGAAGAGCATGACCGCGACGCCGGACGCGTTCAACAAGGCTCAGCTCAATGGGCCAGGGCCGTCGGCGGGGCCGTTCGTCGTCACCGGTCTCGACCGCACCGCGCAGCGAATCGTGCTGACCCGCAACCCGAAATGGTGGGGGACTCCCGCGCTGCTGGACAGCATCACCTACCTGGTGCTCGACGACGCCGCGCGAATCCCCGCCCTGCAGAACAACACTATCGACGCCACCGGCCTTGCCACGCTCGACGAGCTGACGGTCGCGCAGCGCACCAACGGGATCTCGATTCGCCGCGCGCCCGGAAACAGTTGGTATCACTTCACGTTCAACGGTGCACCCGGCTCGATCCTGGCCGACAAGGCGCTGCGGTTGGCGATCGCCAAGGCCATCGACCGCCAGACGATCGCCAACGTCACCCAGCGGGGTCTCGCGGACAACCCCGTCCCGCTGAACAACCACGTCTACGTCGCCGGGCAGGCGGGCTACCAGGACAACAGCGCGGTCGTCGCCTATGACCCCGCGAAGGCCAAGCAGGAACTGGACGCCCTGGGCTGGCGACTCAACGGGCAATTCCGCGAGAAGGACGGCCGCCAGCTCGTCATCCGCGATGTGCTGTACGACTCGCTTTCCACCCGTCAGTTCGCCCAGATCGCGCAGAACAACCTCGCCCAGGTCGGAGTCAAGCTGGATCTTGATGCCAAGGGCGGCGGCGGATTCTTCTCCAACCACATCAACGTCGGCGATTTCGATATCGCGCAGTTCTCCTGGGTGGGCGACGCTTTTCCGCTTTCCGGGCTGCCGCAGATCTACGCGTCGCAAGGCGAAAGCAACTTCGGCAAGATCGGCAGTCCGGAAATCGACGCCAAGATCGAGCAGACGCTCGAAGAACTCGACCCGGCGAAGGCGCGCGATTTGGCCAACGAGACCGACAAGCTGATCTGGGCCGAGGGCTTCAGCCTGCCGCTGACGCAGTCACCCGGAAACATCGCGGTGCGAAGCACTTTGGCGAACTTCGGGGCATTCGGGCTGGCCGACGCGGACTACACGACGATCGGTTTCATGAAGCCGTAACGCGTGCCAGCGTGCGGGGAACCGCGGCAGGCAACGCCTGTTCGACGGCGGCAGTGGCCGCCATGGCCCAGACCAGCAACCGGACCCCGAGACCGCTCGGCGTCGCGTCCAGCTTGTTGGCGCGCGCCGGCAGGCCCGAGGTCGCTCCGTCATAGGTGGCCTTGATGATCGCCAGTGCCGTGCGCTCGCGAAAGTCGATGGCGGAATGCGCCGGCGGTGGCGAGATCGACCAGCACCGCGCCGGGGATCAGCGACACGATCTTGTGGGCCACCGCGCGCGGGGTGATCAGATCGCGGCCGCCGGAGACCGCCACCGTCGGCCAGGTGAACTTGGGCATCTCGGCGACGAGATCGAACGGCTCGGCCTCGAATTCCATTGTATCGGAGGCGACCTCACGATACGCGACGGCGGGGTCGAGCGGTTTTCCGTCGGGAACGGCGCCGTAGTTCAGTTCGCGATACCCGATGCGGCCGACGAGGTCGGGCTCGTGACGGTAGGGCATCTTGCGCTCGAACATAAACCGCCCGGCCCAATCCTGGCCCGACCACAACCACCGGCGCCCTGCCAGCAAAAGGTCCAGCTGGCGCCGCAGCACCGCAGGCCCAGCGAAGCCGTACACCGCCACGGCCAGCTGTGCGGCGGCCGGGCTGAATTTGTCCTGATCGACGAGTTGGCGCACCTTGCGGGCCAGGTCCGCGGTCTCGGCGGTGTCGCCGTCCCACAGCAACCGGCGGGTTGCGGCGCGGGCGGCGTCGATGTCTTCGGCCGACAACAGCGGAGAGTCGAGAATCATCGCGTGCACCCGATCCGGGTGCCGCACACCGACTCCGGCGGCAATATAGGTGCCGTATGAGGTGCCATAGATGACGGCCTTGTCCACGTGGGCGTCTTCGAGGACCGCGGCCACATCGTCAACCACCTGGTCGATGGTCAGCGCGTCGGGGGGCAGGTCGGCGCCCCTGTCGTCATGGCGGGACATCCCCACGCCCCGGTGCTCCACCATGATCACGTCGAGACCCTCGGCCGCCGCGCGTCGCCGAAACCCCCGGTAGAGCGCGATGGAGGCGACCCCGGGGCCGCCGGGGATGAGGACGAGGGGTGTGCTGACTTGCGGCCGGTACGCACATAGAACAGGTCGAACTCGTCGTCGCCGCCCGGAGCCGGCTGGCCGGATCTGGGCCGGACCGGCCGGCGCACCGCCCGCACCCCTGGCAGCGCCGCCAGCTTGTCGTGCGCCCGGCGACGCTTGGCGTTCATCGTCATCACCAGTCATTGTGCCCCGTCGAACGTTCTTTGGTTCGGCCGATTTCGGCGAGGGTGTGCGACAACGAGTTCAGTGCACGTTCGAGCGTCTGCTCAGGCCGTCAACTCGATGTGATGGGCGCCTGCCACGCTGTCGTAGCGCTGCGGGCTGCACGTCAACACGATCAGCTGGCCATCGCCACCGACGGCGTTGAACACCGCCCCCATCTTCGTGAGCCGGTCGGCGTCGGTGAAGCCGAGCGCGTCGTCGATGACCACCGGAACGGTGTCCTCCTTGGCCACCAAGACCGCGCCCGCCAACCGTGCGACGATGCCGATCTGTTCCTTCGCGCCGCCCGACAGCGACTCATACGGAACGGTGCGACCCGCCAGGGTCCGGCTGCAGATCCGCAGCCCGCTGTCGACCTCTACTTCGAAGCTGTCGCCGAACACGATGCGGCCCAACCGCTCCACTTGGTGACGGAACGGGTCGACATAGCGCAGGCGGGTGGCGTTACGGTGGCGCGCCATCACCGAGCGCAGCAGCTGGGCAGCGCGGGCACGTCGATGCATCCGCAGGTACTCCGCTTCGGCGTGCTCGCGTTCGGTTTGGGCGGCATCCAATTGCCCCTTGCGGCCCTCGGTGCCATAGATCCTGAGCTGGGTGGTCACCTCGCGCAGCGCCTCGGCCGCCTCGTCGTGGCGGCTTGCCAGCGAGTCGGCGCGGCGGACCGCATCGTCGAGCGCGGCGGTGACGGTGTCCGGCGAGGTGCGGGCCAACTCGGCGCCCAGTTCGGCGACGAGCCCGGTAGCGCGGCGGGCCTGCTCACCGTCGGCCTGCGCCTTGACGGCGAGCTCGTCGTCGGTCGCCGTCGACCGCTGCACGGTCAGCCTCTCGCGGGCGGCGGTGAGTTCGGTCTGAGCGGCGGTCAACTTCTCGCGGGCGACATTGGCGCGCGTCGTCCTTTCCGCCAGCCGCTTGGCAGCGACTTCGGCGACCGTGCGATGCGTCTCGCAGTCCGCCATTGCCTGCTTGTGCGCGGTCACCGCGGCGTCGAGTTCGACGCGGGCGGCGGGTTCGTCGCGGGCGGCGGGTTCGACGCGGGCGGCGGGTTCGCCGGCACGGCTCGATGTTGGCTCGGCGGTTTGGCCTGCGTGCAATTCGGCCAGCCGCGTTCGCAATTCGTCGACGGTGTCCTCGCCGGTCAGCGCCTCGACAGTGGCATGTAGCGTCCCGCGCGAGGCGCTCAACTCGCGTCGACGTTGGTCCAGCAGTCGTGCCGCAGCGACATCCGCGACCAGCGCTTTCACCAGCGCGCCGGCCAGAACCTCTTGGGCTGCTTCGAGTTTGCCCCGGGTGTCCGAAGCAGGAATGCCTGGCACCACCCGCGCGCGCAGCACGCCAGGCAGTTCGATCTCGGTCGGCGAATTGACGCTGCCCGTCCACGTGCCGCCGGCCTCGATCGCGACAGCGTCACCGTCGAGACGCACCTCGACGTCGGCGATCGCCACGAGTTCGAGGTAGGCGGAGGCGAGTTCGGCTTGGCCTGCGGCCCGCTCGACTGCGACGGCGGCGGCGTCGATCGCACGCATGGTGTCATCGGTCAGCGCGATGCCCTCGAGCGCGCGGTCAACGCGGTCGAGCTCCCGCAGCGCGGCGTCGAGTTTGGCGAGGCGGGTTCCGAGCCGGTTGGCCTCATCGCGCTCGGACTGCTGGTCGACCGCGCGGCGGGCGGCGTCGACGCGGGCCTGGCTGGTCTGGACCCCGGTTCGGGCCTGCCCCGCCGCGGCCTCGGCCGCCGCGTGCACTTCGGCTGCGGTGGTGAGCTCGTCGGTGGCCTCGGCCGCCGCCGCCTCCAGCCCGGCGATCGCGGCCACCCGCTCGTCGATGTCGGCACGCAGTCGTCGTCGCTCGGTCAGGGTGGCGACCGATGCGCTATGGGTGGCATCGGCGGCGGCGGCGACCACCTCGGCCTGTTTGAGCTGCTGGATCAGTGCAGCGACGAGCTCGGCCGCGGCGCGGGCCTCGGTGAGACGTTTGGCCGCTTCTGCCCTCTCCTGAAAGAGCCGCGACAGGTTGTCCGTCAGCGCGGTATGCCTGCGCACCGCGTCGTCGACCTCCGCCACCGCGGCCGCGCACGCGGGCCACCTCGCCGTCGGCCTCCTGCAGCCGCTTGATGGCGGCCGCCCACTCGCCGGTCGGGCGGCCAGTTGGCGTGTAGTAGCGCAGATATTCGGCGTCGATGCGGTCGACCAGCAGCGGTTCAGCACCGGAGAGCGCTGCGGCTTCGCCCGCCGCCACGTCCAGCGCACGCGACAGCGCGTCGCACCCCGACAGATCAACCGCGGCAGTGGACGCCGCCTGCAGCACGCGCTGCGCCTGCCACAGATCCATGTCGACGGTCTCGCCTAGAATCGCGAGCACACGCTCGTGCGCCTCGTCACCGGTCAACTGCTCATGGCGCGGTGCCCGCACCGTCAGCTCCGTTTCGCAGCGCTTGTGGAACCGCTTGCGGTAGATGAACCGATAAGGGCCGGTGGAGATTTCGGCAGTGATCTCGGCGCCGACGTCGGCGTGCGTCGGCTTGACCTGCTTGACATCTTTCTTGGTCGATCGGTCCTTGGAGTTGAGCAGCAGGTCCAGCGCCTCGATCATCGAGGACTTCCCGATCTCGTTGGCGCCGCTGACCACCACCACACCGCGATCGGGAAATTCGATTTCGCGGTGCGTGATACCGCGATAGTTCGTTAGGACGAGCCGGTGCAGTTTCATGCGACGCTGCCCCGTTATCGACGAGACGCAGCAGCAGGGCCAGCGCCGCACGGGCGTCGTCGGCATCCTCGCCGTCGGACCGCGCGGTGTTGACCAGCTCGTCGACCGCGGCCGCGGCGAACCCGCCGATGCCGAGGTCGTCAAACTCACCGTCAGCGGGGATCACCGCGATGTCGGTCTGCTTGTCCCACGGCACCAGCGCGGCGAACAGCCTGGCGTATCTGTCGAGGCACGCATCCAGCGCGGCCTTGTCGGTCACGGTCAGCGACCCGCTGAGCCCGAGCCGCACGACGATGCGCTCCTTATCCGGAATCAAGTCGAGGTTGATGTCGAGGTCAGCCACGTCGCGGCTGCTGTCAACCGTGCGGCAGAGCGTGAGGAAGCGCCAGCGGCCAACGTGTTGCGCATCGACCCTTACCGGTCGGCTCGGATCGTCCTCGTCGATGTCGACCAGTAGCACGTGACCAGGGTCGGGTTCGATGTCGTCGTAGTTCGTCACCTCGGGTGAGCCGGAGTACCAGATCCGACCCGTTGCCCCGACCTGGGTGCGAGAGTGTTTGTCTCCCAACGCGATATAGTGCACCACGCCGCGCTCGATCGCAGCCTCGAGGGCAGCGAGCCGAATCAGCGACGGCTTGTCCTTGTCCGGTTCGAAGATGTCGACGCCGCCGTGCCCGACCACGACTCGGATGACACCGTCGCGGGTGACCCCGTCGGCCGGCAACCCGTCGAGCACGTCGGAAACCAGGTCGCTGGTCGGCTTTTTGGAGCGCCACGGCGCAGCGACGATCTGCAGGCCATCGCGTACCTCGTGCACACCGGCGCGGTCGAGAACCGTGACGTTCTCCGGGCATTCGGTGGTGAACAGCGCGCTGGTGTACACCGATGCCGCGTCGAGCGGATCGTGGTTGCCCGGCAGCAGGTACACCGGAATGCCGATGGCGCGCATGGCTTCCAGCGACTGGCTGACGTCGCGCGGCGCGAGTTGGTTGTCTTCGAAGACATCGCCGGCGACGACGACGAACTCGGCGCCTGCGTCCCTGGCCAGCCGCCCGATGCCGGCGACAACGTCGCGACGGGCGGCCGAATACCGCGGCTGCGCCTCGCCGTTCAGGAAGTAACGGGTCATGCCGAGTTGCCAGTCGGCGGTGTGCACGAATCGCATCTCGGCCCGTCCTTTCTTGAGTTTCTCCCTGCGGGGGTGTCTGCCTCGGCACCGCGAGTGTAGGTCCGGGCGCCGACAACTCGGTGGAGGTGCATCGGCATGCCCTACCGTTATCGGGTGACCGATCGGTACCGCACGCTGCTGCTGCTCAGGCACGCCAAGTCGGACTACCCGGCGGGGGTGGCCGACCATGACCGCCCGCTTGCTCCGCGCGGTGTGCGGGAAGCCGGGCTGGCAGGCGATTGGCTGCGGGCGCACGCGCCCGCGGTGGATGCGGTGCTGTGCTCGACGGCCACCCGCACCCGCCAGACCCTGGCGCGGACCCGCATCGACGCGCCGGTGAACTACGTCGACCGGCTCTACGACGCGACGCCCGGCATGGTGATCGAGGAGATCAACGGCGTCGAATCACGCTTCGGGCCCGATGTCGAGACCCTGCTGGTGATCGGCCACGAGCCGGCGATATCGTCGGTCGCGCTCGGCCTGGCCACCGCGGACGGCAGCAATGCCACCGCAGCCGAACGCATTTCGACGAAGTTTCCGACTTCTGCCATCGCGGTGCTTCGCACCGGCGAACCGTGGGATCGGCTGACGCTCAGCGGCGCCGCGCTGGTCAGCTTCCACGTGGCCCGCTAGTCAGGAACTGGTCGCCAGCGTCAGTTCCATCAGCTTGATCGCCATCCCGCACGCGTCGATGCCCGGCGCCTGCGGGTTCACCCACCACCCGACGACACCACCGGCGTCGCTGGCCACCCCGCACGAACCGTTCGGATCATTGGGCTTCATGACGATCGAGGCAACCCCCGCGATCGAGCGGTTGTCGATCTGGTACTTCAGGCTCTGCGCAACCTTGCGCTCGTTGTCAAGGCTGCCCTGCTCGTACCAGAACCGGGTGATGTCGATCAGGCCCGCAGGGTTGGCGGCCTGCCAGCGGCACACCGCACCGACGAACGTGCTCTGAATGTCCAGCGGGTCGGCGCCGACGGTCTTGGCCAGGACGTCGTCGGTCAGTACCTCGCATTCCTTCAGCAGGTTCGGGTACTGCTTGGCCGAGTCGTTGTTGCGATTAACGTCACCGGATCCCGCCTTGGCCGCGGTGCCATGGACGGTGCTGGTGCAGCCGGTCAGCAGCGTGAGCACAGACAGTGCGGCGATCACGCCGGCCAGCGCCCTGCGACCGGGAGGGCGGCTCATTTCGCGTTCACAATCGATTGGCGGGTCAATTCCTTGGCCACGTCGCACGGGTCCGGGTAGGGCTGCTCGGAGAAGCTGATGGACCATTCGATGAAATCGTCCTGAAACTGGATGCCGACCTCGCACAGATTGTTGCCGATCGTCGGGTCCGTGCCCATGGCGATGAAGCCGCTGTGACCCTCGATGTTGAGGTCCTCGACGCTGTTGCGGGACAGTTCCTCGGTCTTGCGTTCGCGCCCGATCGGGCTGCCGCGGTACCAGGTGAACGAGAAGTGCGGGCCAAGGATGCCGCCACCCTGCAGCCACTGGCAGCCGACCGAGTTGCGCGCCGTGTTCACCAGGCCGGTGACCCTGGTCTGTTGGGCCACGATCTGGTCGGTGATGCCGCCGCACTCCGGAAACATCGGTCCGTGCGCGGAGCTCTGGGCCGGTGCGGGCGACTGCGGCGCCCCTGGTGAGTTCGACTTCGAATGCGAGCATGCCCCAAGCACCGGAATCATGGCCGCGGCCGCCACGGCCAGCACCTTTGCCGACCGCGTCCGACCGGTCGCGCACTTGCGGGGGGTCACGCCATGCACTGTAGCCGTAGCCACTACCTCACCCAGCGACATGCCGGTTGACCAGCGCTTTTATCGAATTCTCAGGTGGCCCTGCCGAACACAACTAGGTGGCGGGTGGTGTGCGACAGTAACGGGATGCTCTTGGCGTTGCTGCGACGGTACGCGCGGCCGTACCGATCGCTGCTCGCGATCGTCGCGGGGCTCCAGCTGATCAGCACGCTCGCGTCCCTCTACCTTCCCACCGTCAACGCCGCGATCATCGACGACGGCGTCGCTCAGGGCAACCTGCGGCGGATCGTCGAGCTCGGCGGCATCATGCTCGCGGTCACCGGGCTGCAGGTCGTCTGCGCCGTCGGCGCGGTGTACTTCGGGTCGCGGGCCGGCATGGGCTTCGGACGCGACCTGCGCTCGGCGATCTTCAGCCATGTCACCGGCTTCTCCGCGGAGGAGACGGCCCGATTCGGCGCCCCGTCGCTGCTGACCCGCACCACCAACGATGTTCAGCAGGTTCAGCTGCTGGTGCAGCTGACCTGCACGATGCTGATCACCGCGCCGATCATGTCGATCGGCGGCATCTTCATGGCGCTGCACCAGAACGCCGGCCTGTCGTGGCTGCTGCTGGTCAGCGTGCCGGTGCTGGCGCTGGCCAACTACTGGATCGTGTCGCACCTGCTGCCCATCTTCCGGCGGCTGCAGCGGCAGATCGACGCGCATCAACCGGGTGATGCGCGAGCAGCTCTCCGGTATCCGGGTGATCCGAGCGTTCGCTCGGGAACCCTTCGAGCGCAACCGATTCGCCGTCGCGAACCTGGCGCTGTCGGGCTCCGCGCTGGAGGCGGGGCGCTGGCAGGCGCTGATGCTGCCGGTCACCACGCTGGTCATCAACATCTCCAGCGTCGCGCTGATCTGGTTCGGCGGCTTGCGGATTGACCACGGCCAGATGCAGGTGGGCTCGCTGATCGCGTTCCTGTCCTACTTCATGCAGATCCTGATGGCCGTGTTGCTCGCGACGTTCATCCTGGTGCTGCTGCCCCGCGCGTCGGTGTGCGCCGAGCGGATCACCGAGGTGCTGTCGACCGTGCCGGGCATCGCCAGCCCGCAGCACCCGGTGCGACCCGACACCGTTCGCGGCGAGATCCGCTTGGACGGTGCCACGTTCAGCTATCCGGGCGCAGACCGCCCCGTGCTGCAGGATATTTCGCTGACCGCCAGGCCCGGCGACCACGACGGCGATCGTCGGCTCGACCGGTTCGGGCAAGTCGACGCTGATATCGCTGATCTGCCGGCTCTACGACGTCACCGGCGGATCGGTCAAGGTCGACGGGGTTGACGTCCGCGATTACGACACCGAGCAGTTGTGGTCACCTATCGGACTGGTGCCGCAGCGCGGTTACCTGTTCTCCGGAACGGTCGCCGAGAACCTGCGCTACGGCAAGGCCGACGCGACCGATGACGAGATGTGGGAAGCGCTGCGGGTTGCGGCGGCCGACGACTTTGTCCGCGCCCACGCCGATGGGCTGGCCATGCCGGTCGCGCAGGGCGGCATCAACTTCTCGGGCGGGCAGCGGCAGCGCCTGGCGATCGCGCGTGCGGTGATCCGCCGCCCGGCGATCTACCTGTTCGACGACGCATTCTCCGCGCTGGACGTGCACACCGATGCACGGGTCCGCGCCTCGCTGCGCGATGTCTCGGCCGATTCGACGGTGGTGATTGTGTCGCAGCGCATTTCGACGGTCGCGGAGGCCGATCAGGTGGTGGTGGTCGACGACGGAAGCGTGGTGGGCGTCGGCACGCACGAGACACTGCTGGCCACCTGCCCGACCTACGCAGAATTCGCCGACTCGCAGTCGCTGGGCGCCGAGGCGGGAGGGCGCCGATGACCGCCGGGCCGATGACACGTCCGATCCGCGGCGTGATACAGGCTCCGACGGAGCGGTCCCGCGACTTCAAAGGGTCGGCAATCCGGTTGGTCAAGCGGCTGACCCCGCAGCGTGGGCTGACCGCCCTTGTGCTCCTGCTCGGCGTCGGCGGGATCGCGATCGGGGTGATCGGGCCGCGCATCCTCGGACATGCCACCGATCTGTTGTTCAACGGCGTGATCGGGCGCCAGCTGCCTGCCGGGCTGACGAAGGAACAGGCCGTCGCGGCCGCGCGGGCACGCGGGGACAACACGTTCGCCGACCTGCTGTCCGGCATGCACGTGGTGCCGGGTCGCGGGGTGGACTTCGCCGCCGTCGGCCGCACGCTGCTGCTGGCGCTGGCACTGTATCTGGTTGCCGCGCTGCTGGTTTGGCTTCAGGCACGCATCCTCAACGTCACGGTGCAGCGCACGATGGTCGCGTTGCGGTCGGATGTCGAGGACAAGGTACACCGGCTCCCGCTCAGTTATTTCGACTCGCGCCAGCGCGGCGAGGTGCTGAGCCGGCTCACCAACGACATCGACAACATTCAGACGTCGTTGTCGATGACGATCAGCCAGCTGCTGACATCGGTGCTGACCGTGATCGCGGTGCTGGTGATGATGCTGACCATCTCACCGCTGTTGACGCTGCTCACCGTGGTGACGGTGCCGCTGTCGCTGTTCGTGACCCGCGCGATCGCCAGGCGTTCGCAACGGCTGTTCGTCGCACAGTGGCGAAACACGGGCCGGCTCAACGCCCACATCGAAGAGACCTACAGCGGGTTCACGGTGGTCAAGACCTTCGGCCACCGGACCAGGGCAATCGAACAGTTTCAGGATTTCAACGACAACGTCTACCACGCCAGCTTCGGCGCGCAGTTCTTCTCCGGCCTCGTCGGCCCCGCGACGACGTTCGTCGGCAACCTCAGCTATGTCGCGGTCGCGGTCGTCGGCGGTGTGCAGGTGGCGACGGGTCAGATCACGCTCGGCAGCATCCAGGCGTTCATCCAGTACGTCCGCCAGTTCAACCAGCCACTGACTCAGGTCGCCGGGATGTACAACACACTGCAGTCAGGAGTGGCAAGTGCGGAGCGGGTATTCGATCTGCTCGACGCCGAGGAAGAGTCGCCGGACCCTGACGTGGCGCTGCCGTCCCTCGCCGAGGGGCCGCGGGGCCGGGTCGAATTCCAGCACGTGAACTTCAGCTACCGGCCCGGCGCACCCGTGATCGAAGACCTGTCGGCGGTGGCCGAGCCGGGCCGCACCGTGGCGATCGTCGGGCCGACCGGCGCGGGCAAGACGACGCTGGTGAATCTGCTGATGCGGTTCTATGACCCCGACTCCGGCCGCATTCTCGTTGACGGAGTGGATATCTCGTCGGTCAGCCGCGAGTCGCTGCGCTCCCGGATCGGGATGGTGCTGCAGGACACCTGGCTGTTGGGCGGCACCATCTACGACAACATCGCCTACGGTCGGCCGGACGCCAGCGAGGACGAGGTAATCGACGCCGCGAAGGCCGCCTACGTCGACCGGTTCGTCCACACGCTGCCCAACGGCTACCAGACCATCGTCAGCGACGACGGCGGCAACGTCAGCGCGGGCGAGAAGCAGCTGATCACCATCGCCCGCGCATTCCTGGCCCGGCCGCAGCTGCTGGTCCTCGACGAGGCCACCAGCTCCGTCGACACCCGCACCGAACTCTTGATTCAGCACGCGATGCGTGAGCTACGCCGCGATCGAACGAGTTTCATCATCGCGCATCGGCTTTCGACGATCCGCGATGCCGACGTCATCCTGGTGATGGAGGCGGGCAGAATCGTCGAGCGCGGCAGCCACGACGAACTGCTGGCCCGCCGCGGCGAATACTGGGCCATGACCCAGGCTTAGTCGGCGGGACGGATATGTAGCCCGGTGGAACGGATATGTAGCCCGGGGGAACGCGCCTAGAGCTCCGGCCCCTCGGCGCGCACGTCGTCGACGTTCTTCATGGCCTCACGCAGCTTGCCCAGCCATTCGTCGGCGTGCTCGCCGACGAGCCGAACCGACCAGGCCAGCGCGTCGGAGCGGGATCGCGCGACCCCGGCGTCGACCAGCGTGTCGAGCACCTGGCGTTCGGGTTGCTTGAGCCGCGTCATCACGGGTACGGCGATGTGGGTGAACAGGATCCGCTCTGGCGAGCTCGGATCACCGACCTCGACTCCCCAGGCGACCTTGCGGCCGTACCGGGCCTCGGCTTCCTCGGCGATGCGTATCCGCTCGGGACGGGTCTCCTCCCGGAAGCGGGCGACGCGTCCTGAAGCGTGGGCTTCGCTTTCGGTGCTTGCGGCGCCCTCGGGTTCCTTCAGGCGGCCGATGACGGTGATTTCCTCGCGGTCGACGACGACCGTCGGGTCGCCGGCGAACCAGCCGTCGGGAAGCCGGCCGGCGAACCAGTCTGCGGCGTCGCTTGCGTCGGGTTGCTGTGCCTGCTGCCAGCCGCCGGAGCGGCCTGACCGGCCATGCATGTGATGATGTCTCATGATTACATGCTTACACCGTTACAAGCCTGGTGGGAACACTTTCGCCGCAGGCGAACGGACAATTGTCGGCTGGCCTGTGGTGAACAATGACGCCAGCGATTCGGACGGCCAACGCCTGTGAACTGACCGTGCACGGGTATGCACATACTCGCCCCGAACGACGTCGGAAGTGTGACGCTTTCTGCATGACAGACCTGCATGCCAAGCCGGAGCTGATGACCATTCCGGTGCGCAACCCCGCCGACGGCGCCCTCGCCGGCTCCGTGCCCGTGGATACGTCCGCAACGGTCGCCGCCAAGGCCCGTGAACTGCGCGTCTACCAACCCGAATGGGAGGCTATGGGCGCCAAAGGCCGCAAGCCGTGGCTGCTGAAGTTCCAGGACTGGATGCTCGACAACGCCGAGCACATCACCGACGTGGTGCAGTCGGAGACAGGCAAGCCGCGGGCCGAAGCGTCTTTGGAACCATTCATGTCGGCCGACCTGCTGAACTACTGGGCCCGCAACGCCGAGACTTTCCTGACCGACCGCCATCCAAGGCCCCACAGCCCGCTGATGATGACCAAGCGGCTGACCACTGTCTACCGGCCATATCCGGTCGTTGGATTGATCATTCCGTGGAACTTCCCGTTCGCGAACGCCGCACTCGACGGGATCGCCGCACTGGCCGCAGGCGCTGCCCTGCTGCTGAAACCCTCCGAAGTCACACCGTTGAGCGCCGTCGAATTCGTCGGCGGATGGACCGAAATCGGCGCGCCGCCGGTGCTCTCGTTGACCACTGGATACGCCGAAACCGGTGGCGCCGTGATCGCCAACTCCGACTACGTGCACTTCACCGGTTCGACAGCCACTGGACGCAAGGTGGCCGTGGCGTGCGCGGAGCGCCTGATCCCATGCAGCCTCGAACTCGGCGGCAAGGATCCCGCGGTGGTGCTGGCCGACGCCGATCTTGAGCGCGCCGCCAACGGCATCGCTTGGGGCGGGATGTCCAACTCCGGTCAGGTGTGCATATCGATCGAACGGGTTTACGTCGAGGCGCCCATCTATGACGAATTCGTCGCCAAGCTCACCGACAAGGTGAGCCGCCTGCGCCAAGGCCAGGACGATTCCCGGTACCGATTCGACGTCGGGGCAATGGCCACCGCGGCGCAGCGCGACATCGTGGCGCGCCATGTCGACGAAGCGGTCGCCGCGGGTGCACGGGTGACCGTCGGTGGCAAGCCAACGGGGGTCGGCACGTTTTTCCAGCCAACGGTGCTGGCCGACGTCGACCACTCGATGTCCTGTATGACGGAAGAGACGTTCGGCCCGACCCTGCCGGTGGTCAAGGTGGCCGACGAGGACGAGGCGATCCGGCTTGCCAATGATTCCCGTTACGGGCTTTCGGCGACAGTCTGGACCCGCGACCCCGCGCGGGGCGAGCGGGTGGCGCGCCGCCTCGAGGCAGGTGCGGTGAACATCAACGACGCGATGGTCAACGGCTTCCAATTCGCCCTGCCGATGCCCGGCTGGAAAGACTCCGGGATCGGCGCACGTAACGGCGGCGCCGAGGGATTGCTCAAATACTGTCGGCCACAAGCCATTACGACACCACGGATCCCTGTCCAGGCAAATGAGCCACTCTGGTACCCCTATTCGCGACGGAAGTTCCGATTTGCACTGGGCCTGATGCGTGCGACCGCATCCCACGGGGTGCGACGGGTCGGCCTCAAACCGCGGGGGGGTGCCCGCTGTGGCGGCGGCGATCCTGGGCGGCCTAGCGCTTCATGAGTACTAGCGCTTCATCACTACGAAGGCACCGCCGCCGACCACCATCCCGATCAGCAACAGCACGGCCAAGGTCGGGCTGAGGAGCCACCAAACCAGACCCAGCGCGATGATCGCCGGCGAGAGCGCGAACAGCACCATGCCGGGGTTCTGCTTGATGACCGCGAGGGCGCTTCGCGCCCGGACCGGGTCGATTTCCTTTGCCATGACATCAGGATGCCACCAGAAGGTCACAACTCGAGCAGTACGGTGACCGGTCCGTCGTTGACGAGCTGGACCTGCATGTGGGCGCCAAATACGCCTGTCGCGACGCGCGCGCCGAGGCCGCGCAGTGCGTCAGCGAAGGCCGTCACCAGCGGCTCGGCGACGGCGCCCGGCGCGGCGGCGTTCCAGGTCGGGCGCCTGCCCTTGGCGGTGTTGGCGTACAGCGTGAACTGGCTGACCACCAGAATCGGGGCGCTGACGTCGCTGGCCGACTTCTCCTCATCGAGAATGCGTAGCTGCCAGAGCTTTTCGGCAAGGCGCCGGGCCTTCGCGGCGTCGTCAGTGTGGGTGACGCCGACGAGGGCGAGCAGCCCCTGGCCGTCCGGCGTGATGGTGCCGCATACGGCACCACCGACCGTCACCGACGCCGAGGTCACCCGTTGCACGAGGATGCGCATGACCGCAGATGCTGCCACGCGCGACAGCCGGTCACCTTTCGGGTGCACGGGTTTCGGATGCGCGTGCTCCAGCTGGATGGTTGCATACCCTAGGGGGGTATGGTACACATGGCAGATGGACACCACCACGGCCGTCGACCTCTCGATTGACGGGATGACGTGTTCGTCGTGTGCGGCGGGAATCGAGAAGAGACTCAACAAGCTTGACGGGGTGACCGCGACGGTCAACTTCGCGACCGAGAGGGCCCGCGTCGAGTACGGCGACGAGGTCACGCCCGAACAGTTGGTGGCGACCGTCGAGGAGGCCGGTTACCGCGCGCATCTGCCGCAGGCGCCGATCGACGCCGTGGATTATGTCGATCCGACCGCGCTGCATCGGCGCCGGTTGTTGATCTCGGCGGTGCTGACGGCTCCGGTGATCGCGCTCGCGATGGTTCCGGTGCTGCAGTTCACGGACTGGCAATGGCTGTCGTTGGCGCTGGCGGTGCCGGTCGTGGTGTGGGGCGGATGGCCGTTCCACCGGGCGGCGGTGGCCAACCTGCGGCACGGCAGGGCAACGATGGACACGCTCATCTCGATGGGGACACTCGCGGCGCTCGGTTGGTCGGTCTACGCATTGTTCTGGGGCACCGCGGGCATGCCGGGGATGAAGCATGCGTTCGAATTGACGATCGCGCGCACCGACGGGACCGGCAACATCTATTTCGAGGCCGCCGCCGGCGTGACCACGTTCATGCTCGCCGGACGCTATTTCGAGGCTCGAGCCAAACGCCGTGCGGGTGCGGCCCTCGAGGCGCTGCTTGAACTCGGTGCCAAGGATGTCTCGGTGCTCAGCAACGGTGTCGAGCAACGTATTCCGATCGACGAGGTGTCGGTCGGCGACGAATTCGTGGTGCGTCCTGGCGAGAAGATCGCCACCGACGGCGTCGTGGTCACCGGCAATTCCGCGGTGGATGCGTCGATGCTCACCGGGGAGTCGGTGCCTGTTGACGTGCAGCCCGGCGACCAGGTAGTCGGGGCGACGGTCGTTGTCGATGGCCGGCTCGTGGTGCGGGCCAACCGCATTGGCTCCGATACGCAGTTGGCACAGATGGCGCGCCTGGTGGTGGATGCGCAGAACGGCAAGGCCGAGGCCCAGCGGCTGGCGGACAAGATTTCCGGGGTGTTCGTGCCGATCGTCATCGCGCTGTCGGTGGCGACGTTTGGGGTTCTGGCTCGCGACGAACGGGTCGGCGGCAGCGGCATTCACCGCCGCGGTCGCGGTGCTGATCGTCGCGTGCCCGTGCGCGCTGGGGCTGGCCACGCCGACCGCGTTGATGGTCGGGACCGGCCGGGGAGCCCAGTTGGGCATCCTGATCAAGGGACCGGAAGCGCTTGAAGCGTCCGGCCGGGTTGACACCATCGTGCTGGACAAAACGGGCACCGTCACCACCGGCACGATGACATTGCTGGACGTGATCACGGCGAGCGGTGAACGACCCGACGAGGTATTGCGGCTGGCCGGAGGTCTCGAGGACTCGTCCGGGCATCCGATCGCCACGGCGATCGCGGCCGGCGCACGTCACAAGGTGGGCGACCTCCCCAGCGCTGAGGAATTCACCAGCCTCGAGGGCCTGGGGGCGCGCGGCATCGTGGATGGGCACACGGTGATCGTGGGGCGGCGGCGGCTGCTGGAGCTGCCTGAGGAACTCTCAAAAGCCATGCTTGAGGCCGAATCCGAAGGCAGGACGCCCGTCGTGGTCGGCTGGGACGGGAAGGCACGCGGAGTGCTCGTCGTCGGCGACACGGTCAAACCGACGTCGGCCGAGGCCATCAACGAACTGCGGGCCCTCGGGTTGGCGCCGATCCTGCTCACGGGAGACAACGAAACGGCGGCCCGGACGATCGCCAAGCAGGTCGGCATCGATGAGGTGATCGCCGAAGTACTCCCCCAGGACAAGATGGAGACGGTCAAGCGTCTGCAAGCCGACGGCAAGGTCGTCGCAATGGTGGGCGACGGCGTCAACGACGCAGCCGCGCTCGCGCAAGCGGATCTCGGCCTTGCGATGGGCAGCGGCACCGACGTCGCTATTCAGGCAAGCGACCTCACGTTGGTGCGCGATGATCTGCGCGCGGTTGCGGACGCGATCCAGCTGTCGCGCAAGACATTGACGACGATAAAGGGCAACCTGTTCTGGGCGTTCGCCTACAACGCCGCAGGGCTGCCGCTAGCTGCGGCGGGACTGCTGAACCCGATGATCGCCGGCGCTGCAATGGCGTTCAGTTCCGTCTTCGTCGTCAGCAACAGCCTGAGACTGCGCCGATTCACTCCGTCGCGCTCGCTAGGGATCATCGTCGGGCAGTAGATACTTCTCGGGATGGTGGTAGTCGTTCACCCGGGTCTGGCCGGAATCCAGGTGAGGCGGTGGGATCCATTCGATGCGGCCGTCTTCGCGTTTGCGCGTTGTCCACCCGCCCGCTTCTACGAGACGATTGTCGGGGCCGCAGGCCAGGGTGAGGTGGGTGACGTCGGTGGACCCGTCGGCCTTGGCCCAGCCGTCGACGTGGTGGACTTGACACCAATAACCCGGAGCGGTGCAGCCCGGACGGGTGCAGCCGCGGTCCCTGGCGTGCAGCACAATTCGCTGTCCAGCTGAGGCCAACCGCTTGCTCCGGCCGAGGTAGAGCGGGACCTCGGTGTGGTTTTCGAACACCGCCAGGTAGTGATGCGACTGCGACGCCTGCCGAATCACGTCACTCATCGGCAGCAGCGTTCCACCGCCGGTGGCGGCATGCCCGTGGCCGGACTCGAGGTCTTTCAGTGTGGTGGATACGATGATGGTGCACGGTAGGCCGTTGTGCTGGCCGAGCTCGCCCGACGCTAACACGCTGCGGCCCATGGCTTTCAGTGCGTCATGGTTGCGCTGGCCCTGCGAGCGCCAATCACCCCGGACCAAGTCGTCGGGCGGTTCACCGTCCACACACGGTGTTTCGTCCGCCGGATTGCACATGCCCGGCGCGGCCCATTTCGCGAACACCGCCTCGATGGTGGCGCGGGCTTCGGGGTCGAGCAGGCCGTGGACGCGGCTCATCCCATCGACGCTCTGTTTGTCGACAGTCAGATAGCGACGCCTCGCTCGGTCGGCGTCATCGGGCGGGTCGCCGTCCTGGTCGAGCAGCAGCGCTAACCGGTCGGCGGCCGCCCGAAACTGCGTCGGTCCCAGTCCTGTTGCAAACCGCGCCAGGTCGGCCTCGGCCAGTTCGCGGGTCTGGTAGTCGATGTGGCCAGGCAGATCGTCAAAAAAGCCAGTAATTGTGTTGACGTGTTCGGCCCCGATCTTGCCGCGGGCCTGCGCGGCGGCAACATTCGGCAGCGTCGGCGGCAAGGGTTCACCCGTGATGGTTCGCCGCGGCCCGAGAAGCCCCGCCCGTTTGATTCGCCGGTTGGCTTCGCCCTTGCTGATGCGCATTCGAGTGGACAACACATCAGCCAGATTCGTGCCGCCAAGCGCTTTCGGATCGGCCTCGGCGACCAGCCGATTGATGATCTGATGATCGACCGCGGGCAGGCTGCGGGCGACAGCCTCGCGGCGATGCTGCAGGTCCAGCAGTTCGGTATGCGTCAGCACGTCCAACGACAGCTCGGCCACCTTCTGGTTGGCGGCCTCCCAATCGGCATAGGTCGCAAAGATCTCCTCGCGATCCGTCACCGCACCCGAACTCATATATCGAACACTAGTTCGAATGACCGACAAAAATCTCGAGTATGAAACCAGTGAAACCAAAGTGAGGCAAGAGGTTTGAAATCAATCGTCTCCGGCGGTAGCCCGACGGGCACGGAACAGCTTGACCTCCGACTTGATGCCCTTGAGGCGACGGGCGCCCGCGAATGACCACACAAATCGGTCGTCGTCCCCGATCGCCTCCCGCGCCGACTCCGACGCCAATATCGAACCCGGTCGCGCCGCCCCGGTGACACGGCTGGCGAGGTTGACCGGACTGCCGAACCAGTCGCCGGCCCGGCTCACTGCCATGCCGGTCGCGATCCCGGCGCGCAGCCGGGGGAAGTCGTCGTCAGCGTCGGTGGCATCGACGAGATCCAGCACCGCGTCCAGCAGAGCCACCGGGTCCGGACTGACCAACATCACCTCGTCACCGATGGTCTTGATGAAGCGCACCGGAGGGACCGCGACCTCATGGGCGAGGTCGGCCAGCCGGTGCGCCAGTTCGCTCCAGATCTTCTGGCGACACCAGCTCACCGAGGGCTGGTGAAGCCGACGAGATCGGCGAACGCGGTGGTGACCAGCCGGGCGCCGGGCAGACGTTGTCCCTCTGCACGCTCGTTGGCGTTGACCGCCTCGGTCTCCATCTGATGCCGCAGCTGCACCAGGAGCGAGTCGTGAATCAGCGGCCCGAGCAACGGAGCGACCTCGCGCAGCATGGCTTCGGAATTCTTGGCGATTTCCAGCTCCGTGGCCGTTGGATCCAGGATCGAGGCCAACGCGGAGTACCGCATCACTTCGGCCGTACGTGACAAACCCTCGGCGAGTACCCGGGCGATCTCGACGATCTGGTCGGGTTCCATGCCCATGTCGACGACCTTCTGGGCAAACGCGGCCGCCTCGGCGTCAGCGCGGATGTACACGGCCGCATCGGGGTCGTCGACGCGGGGCAGTCCCATCGCCCGCTGAATGCGCTCGAGCAAGTCGAGGTCAATGCCCGTCTTTTCGCTGGTCTCGCGGGCGGAGACATAGGTGCCGTCGTCGCCGAGCATCTTTCGCGCGGCCAGCAACGCGGGCGTGAGCGCACCGCGGATCTGCTCGACGGTGATGCCCCGCTCGAGCAGCCACGGGATCAGCTCGGCGCGCTCGGCGCGGGTCTTGTCGTCGAGGCCGTCGAGCAGCCCCGAGGCTTCCAGATCGAAGTCTTCGGCCACGGCCACAACCTAATCCCCGTCCGCATCCTGGTCAGCCCTGCGAGCGCGGAAGACTTTCACTTCGCCCTTGACGCCCTTGAGGTGGCGGCCGCCCGCGAAGGACCACGAAAAACCATCGGCCGATCCAATCGCCTCACGGGCGGATTCGGAGACCAGTACCGTGCCCGGGTACGCGACGCCGGTCACCCGGCTGGCTACGTTCACTGGGCTGCCGAACCAGTCGCCAGCGCGGCTGACCGCGCATCCGGATGCGAGTCCAATCCGCAGTTGGGGGAAGTCGTCGTATTTGTCCGCGGCGGCGAGAAGTCTCAGCACCGTCCGCAATAACGCAACCGGGTCGGTGCTGACCAACATCACCGCGTCGCCAATCGTCTTGATGAAGCGCACCGGTGGCGAGACGACATCGTAAGCGAGGTCAGACAGCCGGCTGGCCAGGTTTTCCAGCTCCTCCGGCGGGACGGCCTCGCCGAGGCGGGTGAACCCGACGAGGTCGGCGAACGCCACGGTGACATTGCGTGCGCCAGGAATGGTGCCGGCGGCGCGCTCAGCGACGCTCACCGCCTCCGTCTCCAACGTGTGGCGCAGCTGCGCCCGCAACACGTCCTCACACAATGGGCCGAGCAACGGCGACACCTGCTGCACCAGGCCCTGGTAGGCCCGCGCGAGCTGTAATTCCGTGGCGCCGGGTTGGATAATGGCCTCGAGAACGACTTGGCGCATGGCTTCCGCTGTCTGCTCGAGACCGCGGCCGAGCACCCGTGTCACGGCGATCACCTGCTCGCGACTCAGGCCCATATCGATGAAGACCTTGGCGCGAGCCGCGGCTTCACTATCGGCCCGCAGCAGGATGGCCGCGTCGGGATCGTCGGCCCTTGGCATGCCGAGTGCGCGCTGGATCGCCTGGAGCAGCTCCAGATCGATGCCGGTTTCATCACAAATCTTGTGGGCGGACACATACCGACCGTCATCGCCGACGATGCGACCCGCCGGCAGGAGCATCGGCGAGACGGCGCCCCGGATCTGCTCGACGGTGAAGCCCTGGCCGAGCAGCCAGTCGACCAGTTCCGCCCGTTCGGTGCGCGCCTGTCCTTCGAGGCCGTCGAGCAGGCCATCGATGTCGAGGTCTTCGGCCACGGGCCCAACGTATACCGCCACCACGGGGCAGTATTTGGTTTCGTGACTACGCCGCTGCGTCATGGGCTGCCGCCTATCATCGGCGACGGTGCGCACACGCTGATCCTCGGCAACATGCCGAGCGTGATGTCGCTGGACGCGCAGCAGTACTACGCCAATCCGCGAAACGCGTTCTGGAGGATCACCGGCGAAGTCTTCGGATTCGACGCCGACGCAGCCGTACGACGCCCGCACCGCGCAGCTGACGGCCCGTGGGGTGGCGGTGTGGGACGTACTGCGGTCGTGCCGTCGCGTCGGCAGCCTGGATTCAGCGGTCGAGCCAGACAGCATGGTGGCCAACGACTTTAGCCAGCTGTTCGGGCGGCATCCCGATCTCGCACGGGTGTTCTTCAACGGTGCCGCGGCCGAGAAGAACTTCAACCGATTGGTCCGCGTCCCGCCCGATCTTCTCGCGCCCGATCTTCGATACCGGCGGCTGCCGTCGACCAGCCCCGCCCAGACCATGCGCTACGCCGACAAGCTGGCGGCCTGGCGGGAAGCCATCAGCAGCGGTTAAGACACCGGCGGCCGGCGCTGTCCCCACGGGCGCGCCTGCTCGATCTGCGCGGCCAGCGAAAGCAGCGTCGCCTCGTCGAAGGGCCTGCCCACCAGCTGGATCGACGTCGGCACGCCCTTGCCGTCCAAGCCCCACGGCACCACCGCTGCCGGCTGGCCCGTGACATTGAACATCGCCTGGAATGGCACGCGGGAGGACACCAGTGCCAGCGTCGAGATCGCCCCCCGCCGCTGGTATGCCCCGATCCGCGACGGGCCCGTCGCGGTGCCCGGCGTGATGACCACGTCGACGTCGTCGTAGATCGACTGAACACGCTCGGCGACTTCACTTTCCGCCCCACGGATCGCGTTCATTCTGCGGTCCGAGAACAACCCGCCGATCCTGGCGAACGCGCGCGTGCGGCGGTCGAGCCGCTCGGGGTGGGGCAGCAACTTCACGTCGTCGTAGGCCCCGCGAAAGTAGCGCGGCAGCGCCTGTCCGTACACGCCCGCCGGTGGGTAATCAGGGTCACGCGTGACGACGTCGTGGCCCAGCTCGCGCAGCAATGTGCCCGCCTCGTCCATCGCCGCTCGCTGCGCCTTGCCAACGCGAGCCGCCAGGGGTGGAGGAACCTTGATGCTCAACGCGATCCGCAACCGGCCAGGCGGTCGCTGCGCGGCGGCGACGGAACTCTCCGCCAGGCGCCGTGACATCCAGGAAAAGTGCGGCGTCCTCGACGGTGCGCGCCATCGGACCGTTCACACTCATGCCGTTCCACGCGTCGTCGTGCGGCGCCATCGGCACCCGGTCACGCTGCGGCTTGATCCCGAACAGCCCGCACCACGTCGACGGGATGCGGATCGAGCCCAGGCCGTCGGAGCCAAGCGCCATCGGCGCCAGGCCCGCCGCCACCGCCGCCCCGCTGCCACCGCTGCTGCCGCCGGGCGCGTAGTCGGTGTTCCACGGATTGCGGGTCGCGCCGAACGTGAGGGTCTCGGTGAACGACCAGAGCATCATCTCCGGCACCGCGGTCTTGCCGAGGATGACAGCCCCGGCATCGCGCAGTCGCCGCACCACTTCGGCGTCCTGCTCGCGGGCCGGACCGTGGGCCGCGCTGCCGTACGTCGTGACCTCGCCTGCCACGTCGACGTCGTCCTTGATCGCGATCGGCACGCCGAGCAGCGGCAGCCGCTCCCCCGCATCCAGCCGGGCCTGCGCGGCGGCCGCCTCCGCTCGCGCGCTGTCGGCCAGCACGACGCGATACGACCTCAGTTCGGGGTCGAGGCGGGCGATGCGGTCGAGGTAGACGTCCAGCAGCGCGGGCGCGGTGACGGCGCCGTCGGCCAGCATGCGGGCCTGTTGTGCGGCGCCGGCGAATGCGAGCTCGGTCGGGTTCATGTGACGTCCTAATTTCGGTGGGTGGCGGCGTTGATGAAGTGTGCCAGCCGCAGCCGATACCGTGGCGGGATGTCCTGTGTGTTCTGCGCCATCATCGCCGGTGAGGCCCCGGCCGTCCGGATCTACGAGGACGACGACTACCTGGCCATCCTCGACATCCGCCCGTTCACCCGCGGCCACACCCTGGTCATCCCCAAGCGCCACACCGTCGACCTGACCGACACGCCGCCCGAGACCGTCGCCGCCATGGTGACCATCGGCCAACGCATCGCCAGGGCCGCACGCCAGTCCGGGCTGCACGCCGACGGCAACAACGTCGTCATCAACGACGGCAAGGCCGCCTTCCAGTCCGTGTTCCACATCCACCTGCACGTTCTGCCGCGCCAAAGCGGCGACAAGCTGTCATTCGCCAAGGGCATGCTGCTGCGACGCGACCCGGACCGCGAGGAGTCCGGCAGGCTGCTGCGGCAGGCACTGGCGCAACTGGACGCGGCTCAACAAGACTGACGGCATGGATATCTCCCGATGGCTCGAGGAAAACGTCGGCGCCCCGCTGCTGATGCTGCACGACAAGATCTACCAGGGCACCGACGGCCGGATCGGCCACACGATCCCCGGCGGCCCGTCAAATCTGATCCTGCACACCACCGGCGCAAAAACCGGTCAGAAGCGGGCCAATTCACTCAGCTACGCCCGCGACGGGGACGACTATCTCGTCGTTGCGTCAAAGGGAGGTGACCCCAAGGCCCCCGGCTGGTATCACAACCTCAAGGCCGATCCGCATGTCGAGATCAACGTCGGCCCAAAGCGATTCAGCGTGACCGCGACAGCCGGTAACGCCGGACGATCCCGACTACCCGCGGCTCTGGCAGATCGTCAACAACATGCGGGGCAACAAGAATCGCTACATCGGATACCAGAAGCGAACGTCTCGGCCGATCCCGGTGGTCAGGCTGGCGCCCTAAAACAGCTCCTTGGCCAGCAGCTCCAGCGTGGTGACGCGGGCGGGCGCGGTCGCGGGATCGGTACCGCGGCGCGCCGATGCGACCGGGTTGACCATCACCTCGTCGACGCCGAACTCGTCGGCAAGGGCGCGCACCTGATCGGCGGCCTCGGTGGGGGTGCCGACAACTGCGCGGCGCAGGGCTCCCTCAACCACGTGCAGGGCCTGCGGGGTCAGGTCCTGTTGTTCGGCATCCTCGACGAGATCGAGTGGGCCGAGCGGCTGGCCCGTCCGCAGCCGCGCCATCATCTGTAAATTCGGAAGCAGCAAAGCCATTGCCTCGTCGCGGGTTTCGGCCACCACCGCGTTGACCGTCAGGAACGTCACCGGTTCGGACGCCAGGTCACTCGGCCTGAACTCGGTGCGATACACCTCGAGGGCCTCGCGCGGTGCCCTGCCCCGAGAAGTGGTGGGCGAACACGTATGGCAGACCCTTGGCGGCGGCCAGATGTGCGGAATACATCGACGACCCCAGCAGCCACAGCGTCGGCTCGGTCACCGCCGCCGGCGTGGCCTTGAGTATGTAGTTCTCCCGCATCAGATCCCGCGGCAGCGGCACCCGGACGCCCCGCGCACTCATCAGCGCCACCACGTCGTCGAGATACTCCGGGAACGCCTCGATGTCACGGTCGTCGCGGCCTGCCGCGCCCCGCAATGCCATCGAGGTGACCGGATCGGACCCGGGGCACGGCCGATGCCGAGGTCGATGCGGCCGGGGTGCGCGGCCTCCAGCAGCGCGAACTGCTCGGCGACGGCCAGCGGCGCGTGGTTGGGCAGCATCACGCCGCCCGAGCCCAGCCGCACGTGCGACGTCTGCGCCGCCAGATGCGCGATCAGCACCGGCGGGCTGGTGGCCGCCACCGCCGGCATGTTGTGGTGCTCGGCCAGCCAGTAGCGGGTGTAGCCGAGGCGGTCGGCGGTCTGCGCGAGCTGCACCGTCGCAGCCAGCGCATCGGACGTCGACTGGTCGGTGCGCACGGGCACGAGGTCAAGAACGGAAAGGCGCATCTTGCTCACAACGCGCCTCCGGCCTCGCGCGTTCCCGTACCGAATTCCACCGCTCGGCGGTGGTCGGCCTGCCGGAAGATCTCGTCGAGCATCTGCGGGGTGAGCTTGCCGGTGAACGTGTTCTGCTGGCTGGGGTGGTAGCAGCCGATCAGCGTCACGTCACCTCGGAGTTGCCCAGCGTCGCCGTCGCGCCGTGCCCGAACTGCGGGGCCGGCGTGGCGACCGTGCCACCGGCGGAGCGGATCATCTGCAACACCGCCCGCCAGGCGAACGCCCCGAGCGCGATGATCACCCGCACCTCGGAGCCGACGAGGCGCCACTCGGCGTCCAGCCACGGTGCACACGTCGCGCGTTCGGCCGGTGTCGGCGCATTGCCCGGCGGCGCGCAACGCACCGCCGCGGCCACCCGAGTGTCGTTGAGCACCAACCCATCCGCGGAGTCGACACACACCGCCTGGTTGGCCAGTCCGGCTCGATGCAGCGCCGCGAACAGAAAGTCGCCCGAACGGTCACCGGTGAACACCCGGCCGGTGCGGTTGCCGCCGTGCGCGGCGGGCGCCAATCCGATGATCAGCACCCGCGGCCGCGCCGACCCCCAGCCCGGAATCGGCCGCCCCCAGTACGGCTGGTCGGCGAACGACTTGCGCTTGACGACGGCGACCTCTTCGCGCCACTCGACCAGTCGCGGGCACGCGCGGCACACCGACACCTGCGGCGTCGAGCTCCTCAACGGTCCTGACCGCCGCGGCCATCGACGCGACGTGCGCAGGCGTCTCGGCCACCGCGGTCCGCGCCGTGGCGGGATCACCCGGCCAGCCGGAGCCGGGCGGCACCGGGGAATCGAACATCACGCCGGTACGCGGATGGGGCAGCTTCACCCGACCACTGTGCATGCGCGGCAAAATCGCGTGCCGAGCGACCCCGGCCGCTGTTAGATTCGGCCGCGATACCCCATGAACAACACCAAGCGCGGCCCACTGTTCGTGATCCTGTTCGCAGCGCTGATGGCCGGCGCCGGAAACGGTATCTCGATCGTCGCGTTTCCCTGGCTTGTCTTGCAGCGCAATGGCTCTGCGCTGGACGCCTCGATCGTGGCGATGGCGGGCACCCTGCCGCTGCTGGCTGCGACCCTGATCGCCGGCGCCGCGGTGGACTACCTCGGCCGCAGGCGGGTGGCCCTGATCTCCGATGCGTTGTCCGCATTGTCGGTGGCCGCCGTCCCCGTGCTGGCACTCGCATTCGGCGTGCAGGTGATCAACGTCGCGGTGCTCGCCGGGCTGGCCGCGCTCGGGGCCTTCTTCGACCCGGCCGGGATGACCGCGCGCGAGACGATGCTGCCCGAGGGCGCCACCCGCGCCGGCTGGACGCTGGACCACGCCAACAGCGTTTACGAGGCGATCTTCAACCTGGCCTACATCGTCGGACCGGGCATCGGCGGTCTGCTGATCGCCACGATCGGCGGCGTCAACACCATGTGGGTGACCGCGTCCGCGTTCGGGCTGTCGATCCTCGCGACCGCGGTGCTGCGCCTGGAAGGCACGGGCAAGCCGGACCGCAGCACCCTGCCAGACGGCGTGTGGGCGGGCATCGTCGAAGGCCTGAAGTTCGTCTGGAACACCAAGGTGCTGCGCACCCTCGCGTTCGTCGACCTCGCCGCCACCGGCCTTTACATGCCGATGGAGTCGGTGCTGTTTCCCAAGTACTTCACCGACCGCAAGGAACCGGCGGAGCTGGGCTGGGTGCTGATGGCGCTGAGCATCGGCGGCCTGATCGGCGCGCTGGGCTATGCGCTGCTGTCGAAGTACGCCAGCCGGCGGGCCGTCATGCTCACCGCCGTGCTGACGCTGGGGGTGGTGATGACGATCATCGCGTTCCTGCCGCCGCTGCCCCTGATCCTCGTGCTGTGTGCGGTCGTCGGGCTCGTGTACGGGCCGATCGCGCCGATCTACAACTACGTCATGCAAACCCGCGCGCCCCAGCATCTGCGTGGCCGCGTGGTCGGGGTGATGGGATCGCTGGCCTACGCGGCCGGACCGCTCGGGTTGATACTGGCCGGGCCGCTGGCCGACGCCGCCGGGCTGCATGCGACGTTCCTTGCGTTGTCGCTGCCGATGCTGGTGCTCGGCGTGGTCGCGATCTTCTTGCCGGCCCTGCGTGAGCTGGACCAGAGAACATGAGTGCCTCGTAGCATCAGACCCATGAGCGCGTTGGCGGCCCTGATCGCGGAGTTGCCCGAGGGCGTGGTCGTCACCGATCCCGACATCCTGGTGTCCTACCGGCAAGACCGGGCCGCCGATCCCAGCGCCGGTACCCCGCTGGCCGTGGTACGGCCGCGCCGCACCGAAGAGGTGCAAACGGTGATGCGCTGGGCGACCGCCAACAAGATCGCCGTCGTGCCCCGCGGCATGGGCACCGGGTTGTCCGGCGGGGCGACCGCGCTGGACGGCGGCATCGTGCTTTCCACCGAGAAGATGCGGGACATTTCGGTGGATCGTGCTGACGCGTACCGCCGTGGTCCAGCCCGGACTGCTCAACGCCGAGGTGAAGAAGACCGTCGCCGAGTACGGGCTGTGGTATCCGCCTGATCCGTCGTCGTTCGAGATCTGCAGCATCGGCGGCAACATCGCCACCAACGCCGGCGGGTTGTGCTGCGTGAAGTACGGCGTGACCACCGACTACGTCCTGGGCCTTCAGGTGGTGCTGGCCGACGGCACCGCGGTGAGGCTGGGCGGGCCCCGGCTGAAGGACGTCGCCGGGCTGTCGCTGACCAAGCTGTTCGTCGGCAGCGAGGGCACGCTCGGGGTGATCACCGAGGTCACGCTGCGGCTGCTGCCGCCCCAGCACGTCGCGAGCACGGTGGTGGCGACGTTCGACTCGGTGCAGGCCGCCGCGGGCGCCGTGCGTGGCGATCACCGGCAAGATCCGGCCGTCGATGCTGGAGTTCATGGACTCGACCGCGATCAACGCGGTCGAGGACAAGCTGCGGATGGGCCTGGATCGCTCGGCCGCGGCGATGATGGTGGCCGCCACCGACGACCGCGGACCCTCCGGTGCCGAGGACGCGGAGTTCATGGCCGCGGTGTTCACCGAACACGGTGCCAAAGAAGTGTTTTCGACCTCCGACCCCGACGAGGGTGAGGCGTTCGTGGCCGCGCGCCGGTTCGCGATCCCCGCGGTGGAGGCCAAGGGCTCACTGCTGCTCGAGGACGTCGGGGTGCCGCTGCCCGCGCTGGCCGACCTGGTCGGCGGGGTGGCGAAGATCGCCGCCAACCAGGACGTGATGATCTCGGTGATCGCCCACGCCGGCGACGGCAACACCCACCCGTTGATCGTGTACGACCCCGCCGACGCGGCGATGGCGCAGCGGGCCCAGAAGGCGTTCGGCGAGATCATGGATCTGGCGGTCGGACTCGGCGGCACCATCACCGGCGAACACGGCGTCGGCCGGCTGAAACGGCCCTGGTTGGCGGGCCAGCTCGGACCCGAGGCGATGGAGCTCAACCGCCGGATCAAGCAGGCGCTTGACCCCGACGGCATCCTCAACCCCGGTGCGGCAATCTGATCACAGCTATTGACACGACCCCAGGGTCTGTCGTACCCATAAGACATGACCGCCACTTTGTCTCACGGCTCGCCCGTCCGCTTCCAACTGGCCGACGCCGAGACGTGGCCGGAGCCGTGGCCGATGTACAAGGCGCTTCGCGACCACGATCCGGTCCATCTCGTGGTGCCCGGCGGACAAGCCGGATCACCGACTACTTCGTGATGTCGCGGCATGCCGACATCTGGGCGGCCGCCCGCGACCATGAGACGTTTTCGTCGGCGCAGGGGCTGACGGTCAACTACGGCGAGCTCGAACTCATCGGCCTGCAGGACAATCCGCCGTTCGTGATGCAGGACCCGCCGGTGCACACCGAATTCCGCAAGCTGGTGTCGCGGGGCTTCACGCCGCGGCAGGTCGAGGCTGTCGAACCCAAGGTTCGCGAATTCGTCATCGAGCGCATCGAGCGCATCCGCGCCAACGGCGGCGGCGACATCGTCACCGAGTTGTTCAAGCCGCTGCCGTCGATGGTCGTCGCGCACTATCTCGGGGTCCCCGAGGAAGACCGCGACCAATTCGACGGGTGGACCGAGGCGATCGTCGCCGCCAACACCACCGCCGGTGGCGTGGCGGGAGGGTTGGGCGGGCTCGGCGACGCCCTCGGCGACATGATGGCCTACTTCACCGCATTGATCGAACGGCGTCGCGTCGAGCCTGAGGACGACACCGTCTCGCACCTGGTGGCTGCGGGCGTCGGCGCCGACGGCGACATCGCCGGGGTGTTGTCGATCCTGGCCTTCACGTTCACGATGGTCACCGGCGGCAACGACACCACGACCGGGATGCTCGGCGGTACCGCGCAATTGCTCCATCAGCGGCCCGACCAGCGGCGGCTGCTGGTCGAGAACCCCGACCTGATCCCCGAGGCCATCGACGAGTTCCTTCGGCTGACGTCGCCGGTGCAGGGCCTGGCCCGCACGGCCACCCGCGACGTGACGATCGGCGACACCACGATCCCGGCGGGCAGGCGCGTGCTGCTGCTGTACGGGTCGGCCAACCGTGACGAGCGTGAATACGGCGCCGGACGCGGCCGAACTGGACGTCCGGCGCCGCCCGCGCAACATCCTGACGTTCAGCCACGGCGCCCACTTCTGCCTCGGCGCCGCGGCGGCCCGCATGCAGTCGGGCGTCGCGCTGACCGAGCTGCTGGCGCGATGCCCGGATTTCGAGGTCGACGAGTCCGGAATCGTCTGGGCCGGTGGCAGTTACGTGCGTCGACCGTTGTCCGTGCCGTTCAAGGTGACGAGCTGATGCCCGGCGACTGGCTGGCCGCGCGACGCACCGAAGTGGCCGCGGACCGAATCCTCGACGCGGCCGGTGAGCTGTTCGCCGTGAAGGAGGCCGCCACCGTCGGGATGCACGAAATCGCCTCGGCCGCGGGCTGTTCCCGCGCCACGCTGTACCGGTACTTCGAGAACCGCGAGGCGCTCTACACCGCCTACGTGCACCGGGAAAGCTACCGGCTGTACCGCGACATGACCGAGCAGATCACCGCCGTGGTGGATCCGCGCGAACGGCTGATCGAGGGCATGATCGCGTCGCTGCGCAATGTGCGCGAGAGCCCTGCGCTGGCATCGTGGTTCGATACCACGCAACGGCCGATCGGCGGGGATATGGCCGAACAGTCCGAGGTGATCAAGGCGTTGACTGAGGCGTTTGTGGTCTCGCTGGCTCCCGACGAGCCCGAGGTGGTGGCACACCGGGCCCGGTGGCTGGTGCGGGTGATGACGTCGATGCTGATCTTTCCCGGGCGCGACGAGGCCGACGAGCGCGCCATGTTCGAAGAGTTCGTCGTTCCGATCGTGGTGCCCGCGGCGCGGGAGGTGAGGTGAGGGCCGGTGCTATTGCCGCGCCATCGCGATACGGAGCTGTCGTCGGCGGTCGACGAGATGGTCATGGCCGTCCTCGCCGATATCGAGCCGCACCCAGGCGATCTCACCGGAGAACTTGTTTCCCGTCGGCCCGTAGTCCGGTGAGGCGGGCGAGCCGGTGTCCGACCCGACATCGCAGGCCTCATCGGCAGAGAAGGCCATCGGCTCGGTTGGTCAACTCGGCCGGTGCCGACCGCTTTCCCGTCGTAGTAGAGCGTGACGTCGCCGCCCTTGGCCAGCCCGCCGCCGTCGTATTTGAACTCCATCCGCAGCTGGTGCTTGCCCGCGGGGATGGGCTCATCGGCGGTGCGATGTCGATACTGGATGCCAAAGAAGTTGTAGCAGTACTTCACTCGGCCCTCATGGGCGTAGAGCGCCCACCCGCCGACGCTGCCACCCTGGGTGACGATCACACCGGCGGCGCCGGCTTCGGGCACGGTCACCTCGGCGGTCACCGAGACGACTTGTTCTTCATGTTCAGCACGCTGTTTTCAGCCGACCCGCATTCCCGAGAAAAGCATCTGGGTGTTCCCTTGATCAGCTTGGGCCGCCCGGCGATGTCGGGGTCGAACCGCTCGACGGACCTGTCGTCGATAGGAACGACGTTGTACTTGACCGCTTCGATGAGCCAGAGCCGCTGCAGCTCTGGCCAGTTTCTCGGGATTCTCGGCCGCCACGTTGTGGGCCTGGCTCCAGTCGTTGCGGGCGCATACAGCTCCCACACGTCGTCGTCCAGGCGGCCAGCGCGCTCGGCCAGCCCCACGGCGTGCGGTGCTTGGTTACCGCCGTCCAACCGTTGTGGTAGATGCCGCGATTGCCGAACATCTCGAAGTACTGCAGTCGTGGCTCTCGGCGGCGTCGCCGTCGCGCAGCGTCGCCAGCATGCTGACGCCTTCCAGCGGGCCTGCGCGACGCTGTTCACGATGACCGGCGCGGGGATACCGGCCGCCTCGAGGATGGTCGGCGCGACATCGATGACGTGGTGGAACTGTTGCGGGTCTCGCCCTTGCTCCGCCGATGCCATTTGGCCAGTGCACGATGGTGCCGTTGCGGGTGCCGCCCCAGTGCGAGGCCACCTGCTTGGTCCACTGATACGGCGTGCCCATCGCCCACGCCCAGCCGACGGCGTAGTGGTTGTAGGAGCCGGGGTGCCGAACTCGTCGATCTTGGACAGCAGGAACTCCGGGTGTCTCGAGCGCGGCCATCCCGTTGAACTTGGCCATCTCGTTGAAGGCACCGTTCAGCGTGCCCTCGGCCGACGCGCCGTTGTCGCCGATGATGTAGTACACCAGCGTGTCGTCGAGGACCCCGAGCTCGTCGATCGCGTCGACCAACCGGCCGACCTGGTGGTCGGTCTGCTCCAGGAACCCGGCGTAGATCTCCATCTGCCGGGCCAGCACCGGCTTGAGCTCGGCGGGCATGTCGTCCCAGCGCCGGGAATCTCGTCGTGGCGGCCTGGTCAGTTCGGCGTCCTGCGGCACCACTCCGAGTTCCTTCTGCGCTGGCGAGTATCTGCTCGCGCAGTGCATCCCAGCCCTCGTTGAACTCTGCCCTTGTACTTGTCCGACCACTCGCTTGGGCACGTGGTGCGGCGCGTGCGTGGCGCCCGGCGCGAAGTACATGAAGAACGGCTTGTCGGGTAGCAAGTGCCTTCTGCTGGCGCACCCACGTGATGGCACGGTCGGCGAGATCCTCGGTCAGGTGTAGCCCTCCTCGGGTGACTTCTCCGGCTCGACGGGGTCGTGCCCTCATACAGCGCCGGGTAGTACTGGTTGGCCTCCCCGCCGATGAACCCGTAGAAATGCTCGAAACCGCCGCGCCGGTCGGCCACGCGATGGAAAGGCCCGACCGGGGACGCCTCCCACACCGGCACCTCGTGGCACTTGCCGAACTGGCTGTCGAATACCCGTTGAGCCGCAGCGTCTCGGCGATCGGCGCCTTGTCCTTCGGCCGGACGCTGGAGTATGCCGGGCGCCGACGTCGCGATCTCGGTGATGCCGCCCATCCCGACGGAATGGTGGTTGCGGCCCGGTCAGCATCGCCTGGCGGGTCGGCGAGCAGAGCGCCGTGGTGTGGAATCGGGTGAGCTTCAGACCCTCCGCGGCCAGCCGTTCGGCGGTCGGCGTGTGGCACGGCCCGCCGAAGGCGCGACGAGGCGGCGAAGCCGACATCGTCGATCAGCACGATGAGCACGTTCGGTGCGCCCTCGGGCGGCCGCAGCGTCGTGATCGGCGGGTATTTGGTGTTCGGGTCCTTGGCGTCGTAGGTCGTCAGGCCCACGTACTGCGGATCCGGAATGGGCAGAATGTCGCGGCGCACCGACGGGCTGGGCATGGTGTCAGACTATGTGCCCTCGTCCGCCGCAGGAGGGTATTTGACGGGCGCGGAAAAGGGTTCGCGGAGTGTTAACCGGAGCGGACGCGGGTGAAGCGGTGCAGCAGCCAGGCAAGCGGGACCGTCACCACGAACGTCGCCAGGAACAGCAGGACGATCGAACCGGTGTAGATGGGAAAGTGCAGAACCTCGACCATCACCACCTCCATGGTCAACAGGTGGATCAGGAAGATCTCGTAGGAGATCTCGCCGAGGAAGACCATCGGCCTGCTGGCAAGGAATTTCGCGTACAGGCCGCGGTCGCCCAGCGCCAGCGGCGCGATCATCAGCGCGGCGATCACCGCGTAGAACGCGGCCTTGAACAGCGCCTCGCGCAGTTCGGCCGGTGACGTGGTCGGCGCGCCTGCGATCGGCGTGGAGACGATGAAATAGCACGCCACCGCCAACGGCACGCACGCCAGCGCGTACGCACGCACTCCGATCGACTGCAGGACCGCCAGCATCATGCCGCCGATGAACCACGCGAGGTACGTCGGCAGCCACAGCCGCGAGCCATCGGGCAGGAAGTCGGTGGTGTGCACCAGGATCAGCCACGCAGGCGTGATCAACGCCAGCCCCGCCAGCCCGGTCAGCAATAGCCCTGGCCGCCAACGCCGTCGGCACAGCACGACCAGCAGCAGGTAGGCCATCGGCGGCAGCACCACGTAGAACGCCACCTCGACGGCCAGGCTCCACATTTGGGTAAGGCCTTGATGCAGATAGGAAAACAGGTAGTGGTCGGTGTAGATCTGCGTCAGCGACAGGTTGCGCAGCAACCCCATCCAGGTGTGGCCGGGATTCGGCCCGGCCGTGCGGAAGTGGTAGAGGACATAGGCCACGGCGACGGTCACCGCATAGGCCGGCATGATGCGTCGCACCCGGTGCCAGGTGTAGCGGCGCACCGAGGGCGGCGCGCCACCCGATTCGGCGGCCTTCACCCACGGCCCGAACAACAGGAATCCCGAGAGCGCGAAGAAGATCGGCACGCCGATCTCCATCCGCGAGTACACCAACCCGAGGTAGCCGTGGGTGTAGTTGCCGGTGGTGTAGGCGGCGTGGGTGAGCACCACCAACATCGCCGCGACCGCGCGGATGCCGGTCAGCGAGGCGACGCGCCCGGCCGGTGGAAACCGACTCGAGGCCGCCCTGCGCCGCATCATCTTTTGACAGTCTTTCGACACGTCCTTCGACGCGTCCTTCGACAGCGTCATCTCGGTTTGTGGCTGTTCTTCCCGGCCTTCCGTGGCGGCCGGTCAGGTTGCAGATTGATCAGAATTCCCTGAATGCGGGTCCGCTCCAAGGCCTTCACGGTCTGCTGGGACAGCTTGGCGGGCAGCTCCACCAACGAATGATCGGGCCGGATGGAGATGTGCCCGAAATCGCTGCGGTGCAGCCCACCCTCGTTGGCGATGGCGCCGACGATCGCACCCGGACTCACCTTGTGCCGCTTGCCAACCGCGATGCGATACGTCGCGAATCCCGTCACCCGGTTTGCGCGCGGGCCTGCCGGACCGGTCGGGCCGCTCGGGCCGGTCGTCGCGCCGACGCTTCTCCGGCGGCGGTTCCGACATGAGGAACTGCTCGCCGTCGCGTGACTGCGCCGCCAGCGCGGCGGCGATATCGGCCATCGGCACGTCGTTCTCGCGCTCGTAGTCCTCGATCATGCGCCGGAACAGTTCGAAGCCAGGAGCGCCCAACGCATCGGTGATCGAGTCGCGGAACTTCGCGACGCGCTGCGCGTTGACGTGGTCCACGCTGGGCAGTTCGGCCTCGGTGAGCGTTGACCGGGTCGCCTTTTCGATCGACTTGAGCATGTGGCGCTCGCGTGGCGACACGAACAACAGGGCCTGCCCCGACCGGCCCGCCCGGCCGGTGCGCCCGATGCGGTGCACATAGGACTCGGTGTCGTGCGGGATGTCGTAGTTCAGCACGTGGGAAATGCGCTCGACGTCGAGGCCGCGGGCCGCCACATCGGTGGCGACCAGAATGTCGATGCTGCCGGCCTTGAGCGCGGCGATGGTGCGTTCGCGCTGCGCCTGTGGGATGTCGCCGTTGATGGCGGCCGCGGAGAACCCCCGTGACCGCAGCCGCTCGGCGACCTCCTCGGTGGCCTGCTTGGTGCGGACGAAGACGATCATCGCCTCGTACGGCTCGACCTCGAGCACCCGGGTCAGCGCGTCCATCTTGCGCGGCCCCGCCACCTGGATGTAGCGCTGCGTGATGTTTTCCGCCGTCGTGGTTTTCGCCGTGACCGCCACCTCGACGGCGTCGTGCAGATACTTCTTGGTGATCTTGCGGATGGCCGGCGGCATGGTGGCCGAGAACAACGCCACCTGCTTGTACTCGGGGGTGCCGGTGAGGATTCGTTCGACGTCCTCGGCGAAGCCCATCTGCAGCATCTCGTCGGCCTCGTCGAGCACCAGATAGTCCAGCCGCGACAGGTCGAGGGTGCCGCGCTCGAGGTGGTCGATCACCCGCCCCGGTGTTCCGACCACGACCTGCGCACCGCGCCTGCAGCCCGGACAGCTGCACGCTGTAGGAGGAGCCGCCGTAGATCGGCAGCACGTTGATCGCGGGCAGGTGGGCACCGTAGCGGCCGAACGCCTCCGCCACCTGCAGCGCCAACTCGCGGGTGGGCGCCAGCACCAACGCCTGGGTGGCTTTGTTCGTCGGGTCGATCTTGGACAGGATCGGGATCGCGAACGCGGCGGTCTTTCCCGTCCCGGTCTGGGCCAACCCCACGACATCGGCGCCCGACATCATCGCGGGAATCGTCGCCGCCTGAATGGCTGACGGCGACTCATATCCGACGTCGACAACGGCCTGCAGCACCGACGGGTGAATCTGCAGGTCAGCGAAGGTCACATCGGCGCTGGTCGGGTCCGGTTCGGAGGACGTCATGTCGAGGGAAGTCTAGTGGTTGGGACCGCATTTCCCCGCCGCGCGCCTGTCTGACGACCCGTGGCGTTGGCGGTACGGTGCCATTTTGTCATGGGTACGTCCCGGACGGACGGGCCTTACACCGTCACTTCCCGAGCGTGTGCCGATAGGCGTGCTGCTGCCGGCCTAACTGGCTGTCAGGGTAGGCGCTGCGTGCGGACGCATGACTTCGCCCCAGCGTTCGACACCACGGGCTGGCGATGTTGATCGCTGCGTTGTGGTCGGCGTGCCCAACGAAGCGACACCGGTCACACTCGAATACCGCTTGGGAGCGGCGGTTTTCTTGTAGACCCGGCCGCAGGCAGAACATGTCTGCGATGTGTAAGCGGGGTCGACTTCGACGAACGCGACACCGGCCTGCTTGGCCTTGTAGGCCAGAAACGAGCCGAGTTGGGCGAACGCCCACGAGTGCAGCGTGGCCCGTTGGGGCTTGCGAAGCCGTACCCGGTCACGGATTCCCGTCAATTGCTCGACGGCGATACCGCATCCGGTGCGTTCAGCCTCGGCCACGATGCGTTTGGAAATCTGGTGATTCACGTCGGCGGCAAAACGGGCTCTCCTTGCGGCGCCGCTTCCTCAGCAACCGCCGCGCCGAGCTGGTCTTCTTGGCCTGCAGCCGTTCCCGCAATCTCGCTTGTCGTTTCCGGTAACGGTTGAGCCTGGTGCCGGACGCTTTCTCACCAGTGCTGGTGGTCGCGATGTTGATGATGCCCATGTCAACGCCGAGAAATCCGTTAGCGGGCTGCCTAGCAGCGCCTCAGGTGCCTCCACGCTCGCATATAGAAACCACTTGGCATCCCGATGGATCAGGTCGGTCTCCCCGATCTGGCTGTTGCGCAACAGCAACCAGATCCCGGGGCGCGGCAATACGCGGACACTGCGTAATCCGGCCATGCACCGACCGGATCGACACCGTCGCCTCTCGGGTACCCGCGCTGTTTGGAATCTGCCAGGACAAGCACCGGGCGTCGAATGGCTGTGCCGCGTCAGCGCGGAAGCGGATCGGTGTGCCGTGCACGCGTGCGCGGCGTCGCGATCCGGGCGGACCGTAATTGCCAGCGCAGGTGTTCGCGCGGAGCGCCGTGTAGGCATCTGCAACCTTGCCGATTACCCGAATCGCTGTTTGCGACAACAACCCGAATTGCCGCCGCAACTCGGAGTAGAACCGCTTCTGTGCATCGTGCCTACGATGCAGTCGTTCAGCATGCATGCGAGCCGCGAGCCAGGTGGCGGCACTATTACTGGTGCGCAGCGTTGCCTCCAACGCAATCGCCTCGGCCTCAGTCGGAAGCACGCGTACCTTCACAACCCGCGTCACACGTCGCACTGTAACCCGGCCACCGACATCTCGTTCCGAGAGTCGACCGGTGTGTCGCACAATCCGCGAGGTTCCGCATGGAACGGTGGGAAAGGTGAAATGGGCCGTGTTGATTGCGGCGGCGATGCTGACGGCCGCGGGATGCGGTTCGGGTGACTCGACGGTGTCCAAGACGCCGGAGCCGACGGTCGCGCCGGCGCCCCGGGCGACCGCCCCGCCGCCGGCACCGCCCCCACCGGTGGTAACGCCAACCACCGCCGCGGCGGCCGACCCGTGCGCGGTCAACCTGGCCGCGCCCGAGATCGTCAAGGCCGTTTCCGGCTTACCCCGCGACTCGCGAAGCCATCAGGCCTGGAACCCCGAGCCGCTGGCGGGCAACTACAACGAATGCGCGCAGTTGTCGGCGGTGATCGTGAAGGCCAACACCAACTCCGCCAACCCGAGCACCCGCGCCGTGCTGTTCCACCTCGGCAAGTTCATCCCCACCGGGGTGCCGGACACCTACGGGTTCAACGGCATCGACGACTCCGCCACCACCGGCGACACCATCGCGCTTCGCTACTCCGGCGGCGTCGAGGGCCTGGCCAGCGTGGTGAAGTTCCGGTGGAACGGCAACGGTGTCGAGCTCGTCGCCAACACCCACTGAGCTGGACTCTCGATGTCGGCCGGCTCACCTACAGTGGCAGCGTGTTCGTCACCGACGACCGAGTCATCTACAGCGCATCTGACCTCGCCGCGGCCTCCCGCTGCGAGTACGCGCTGCTGCGCTCGTTCGACGCGCAAGCTCGGCTGGGGACCGCAGCTTGAGGTCGAAGAGACGAACTGCTGGCGCGCACCGCCGAACTCGGCGACGAGCACGAACAGCGCACGCTCGACGAGCTGACGGCCCGCGCACGGCGACGGCGTTGTCCGCATCGGCCGGCCCGCGTACACGCTTGCCGGCATTCCGCGCCGCCGCCCGATGCCACCGCCGAGGCCGTCGTGACCGCCGCGCCAGCGGTGATCTACCAGGCCGCACTGTTAGACGGCCGGTTCGTCGGCTTCGCCGACTTCGTGGTGCTCGACGGCGACCGCTACCGGGTGCTCGACACCAAGCTGGCCCGGCACGCGCAAGGTCGAGGCGCTACTGCAGATCGCCGGCTACGCCGATGCGCTTCGCGCCATTGGTGTGCCGGTGGCGCTGACGGCCGGACTGATCCTCGGCGACCAACCGATGGTCGAGTATCCGGTCGACGACCTGATCCCGGTGTATCGCCAGCAGCGCGACCAGTTGCAGGCGCTGCTCGACAATCATCTGGCCGCGGGCGAGCCGGTCGCCTGGGCGGATCCGTCGGTGCGGGCGTGCTTGCGGTGCCCGAGTTCTGCGTGCCCAACGTCGTCGCCAACGACGATCTGCTGCTGGTCGCCGGCATGCGGATGACACAGCGAGACACGCTGATCGGCGCAGGACATCGGCACCGTTGCCGACCTCGCGGCGTCCACCGGAACGGTGGACGGCATGGCGGCCAGCACCGTCGCCGGGCTGCGCACGCAGGCACGGCTGCAGGTGCTCGAACGTGACACGGGCGTGCCGCAGTTCGAGATCGCAGACGCGGAGCGCGCTCGGGGCCTGCTGCCGGCGAAAGACCCCGGTGACCTGTTCTTCGACTTCGAAGGCGACCCGCTGTGGACTGACGACGGGGTCACGTGGGGCCTGGAGTACATGTGGGGCGTCCTCGACGACCGGCGGCAAGTTCCGGCCGATCTGGGCCGCAGGACAGGCGCACTGAGCGGCAGGCGTTGGTCGACTTCCTGGAGATGGTGCGCAAGCGTCGCAGCCGCTACCCGGGGATGCACATCTACCACTACGCAGCCTACGAGAAGACCACGCTGTTGCGCCTTGCCTCCCGCTACGGGGTCGGCGAGGACGAGGTCGACGATCTGCTGCGGAGCCGACGTGCTCGTCGACCTGTTCCCCATCGGTGCGCAAGCAGCCTTCGGGTCGGTGCGCCGGATCGTATTCAGCTCAAGTCGCTTGAGCCGCTGTACATGGGCTCCGAGTTGCGGTCCGGCGAGGTCACCAACGCGGCCGCGTCCATCACCGCAGTACGAGCGCTACTGCGCGCTGCGTGACGACGGCCGCGCACGACGAAGCCGCCGCGTGCTCAAGGAGATCAAGGATTACAACGAGTACGACTGCCGATCGACGCGCAGGCTGCGGGACTGGCTGCTGCTGCGGGCGTATCGAATCCGGCGTCCACCACGCTGACCCGCACCCGCCGCAGCAGGACGAGGCGATGCCGCCGATCGACGACGACTGGCGCAGGCGCTGCTGCGACTTCGCCGGGGACGGCGTCGAGGCAGCCGCACCCGCGAACAGACGGCGGTCGCGTTGCTCAATGGCCGCTGCGCGCGGGTACCACCAGCGCGAGGACAAGCCGTTCTGGTGGGCGCACTTTCGACCGGCTGAACAATCCCGTCGACGAATGGGGTGACACGCAGCGACGTATTCCTGGCCGACAGACGCCAGGTCGTCGACGGATCTGGCACCAGCCGCCACGCACGCAAACCCGCAGCGCCACGTGCGGCTGACCGGCGCGCTCGCAGCGGCGGCACGCTGGACGGCAGACCGTACGCGCTCTACGACCCGCCCGCGCCCCGCGGGCCTCGATCGACGAGCACCCGGATCGCCGGGCGCCGGCACGCGACGTCATCGAGTGCTCGACAACCGCCGAGGTCGCGGATTCCGAGTCGAGGTCATCGTCGAGGAGCGGAGCCCGACGGAGGGCAACTTCACCCAGCTGCCATTCGGCCTTGACCCCGGCGCA
Organism: uncultured Actinomycetota bacterium; assembly: GCA_963733605.1. Classification (GTDB taxonomy): domain Bacteria; phylum Actinomycetota; class Actinomycetes; order Mycobacteriales; family Mycobacteriaceae; genus Mycobacterium. The sequence continues at coordinate 232,833 of CAVTDY010000021.1, read as the reverse complement.
GCCGATCCGCACCGCAAACCTGCGAGGAGGCCATCGAGGCACCGGCCGCCGACGCCGCTGCGTCTGTCCGCGACGGACTCTGCCGCGCGATGCGCGGTGACCGACATTCTGCTGCGCGCAACACCTCGCACGCGCAGCGGGCGCGCGCTCCGCCGCGTCACGACGACGACATCACGAGGACATCACCGCCGCACTGCTCGACCTCGACTCGTCCTATCTCGCGGTGCACGGGCCGCCCGGCACCGGCAAGACCTACACCGCCGCCGCGTCATCAAGACACTGGTCAACGATCACGGCTGGCGGGTCGGCGTCGTGGCGCAGTCACATGCGGTGGTTGAGAACCTGTTCAGCGACGATCATCGACGGCAGGTGTCGACGCGACCCGGGTCGGCGAAGAAGCCCGGCACCGATGCGACGGCCAGCCGATCGACCTGGCAAGAGATCGACGACGAGGCAGTACGCCGGCTTCATCGCCGACACACGACGGCTGCGTGGATCGGCGGCACCGCATGGGATTTCGCCAACGACAACCGGGTCGCGACCGCCCAGCCTCGACCTGCTGGTCATCGAGGAGGCCGGCCAGTTCTGCCTGGCCAACACCATCGCGGTCGCCCGCGCAGCCCGCAACCTGATGCTGCTGGGCGACCCGCAGCAACTGCCGCAGGTCAGCCAGGGACATCACCCCGAGCCGGTCGACACGTCGGCGCTCGGCTGGCTGATCGACGGGCCACCAGACGCTGCCCGCCGAACACGGCTACTTCCTCGACCGCTCCTATCGGATGCACCCCGCGGTGTGCGCGCCGGTTTCGCGCGCTGTCCTACGACGGCCGGCTGATCGCACGAGGACGCCGACCGCGGCGCGCAGGCTCGACGGTCATGCCGCCCGGCGTGCGACGTGCTGACCGTCGACCATGACGGCAACTCCACCGGCAGCCCGGAGGAAGCGGCCGCGATCGTCGCCGAGATCGAGCGACTGCTCGGCGCACCGTGGACCGACGAGAACGGCACCCGCCCGCTGCAGCACGAGCGACGTGCTCGTGGTCGCGCCGTACAACGCGCAGGTGCTGCAGCTGCGCGACCAGCTTCGACGCGGCCGGGCTGCACCGGCGTCGAGGTCGGGACCGTCGACAAGTTCCAGGGCCGCGCAGGCGCCCGGTGGTGTTCATCTCGATGACAGCGTCGTCGATCGATGACGTCCCCGCGCGGAATGCTCGTTCCTGCTCAACCGGAACCGGCTCAACGTCGCGGTCAGCCGCGCCAAGTACGCAGCGGTCATCGTGCGCTCGCCGTCGCTGACCGAGTATCTGCCGTCCACCCCGGACCGGCTGGTCGAGCTGGGCGCGTTCCTGTCGCTGGCGCCGTGTGATACACCGACGCGGATGACGCCTGACCGACACACTGGCCGGGATCGTGGGCGCGGCGCACGTCATCACCGATCCCGACGTGCTTGACGGCCGCAGCGTCGATTTCACCGGGCGCTATCGCGGGCAGGCCAGCGTGCTGGTGCGGCCGGGGTCGGCCGACGAGGTCGCCGCCGTGCTGCGCGCCTGCCGCGACGCCGGCACGTACGTCACCGTGCAGGGCGGCCGGACATCGCTGGTCGCGGGCACCGTGCCCGAACACGACGATGTGCTGCTGTCGACGGAGCGGCTGCGCGACGTCGGTGAGGTCGATGTCATCGAGCGGCGCATCCACGTCGGTGCCGGCGCGACGCTTGCCGCAGTGCAGGCGGCGGCGTCCGCCGCCGGTCTGGTGTTCGGGGTCGACCTGGCCGCGCGCGATTCGGCGACGGTCGGCGGGATGGCATCGACGAACGCGGGCGGCCTGCGCACCGTTCGGTACGGGAACATGGGCGAGCAGGTCATCGGCCTGGATGTGGTGCTGCCCGACGGGTCGTTGGTGCACCGGCACAGCCAGGTTCGCCGCGACAACACCGGCTACGACCTGGCGTCGCTGTTCGTCGGTGCCGAAGGCACGCTCGGCGTCATCGCCGCGCTCGATCTGCGGCTGTACCCGGCCCCACCGCACCGGGTGACCGCGATCTGCGGGTTCGACGACCTCGACGCGCTGGTCGAAACCGGCCGTGCGTTCCGCGATGCCGACGGCATCGCGGCGCTGGAGCTGATCGACGCCCGCGCCAGCGCGCTGACCGCCGAGCACGTCGGGGTGGCCGCGCCCGTCAGCGGCGCCTGGCAGCTGCTCATCGAATTGGCCGGCGACACCGACCAAACCGAGCGGCTGGCCGACGCGCTCGAGGATGCGCGCGTGTCGGGCGAGCCGGCGGTCGGCGTCGACGTCGGTGCACAGCAGCGGCTGTGGCAGGTCCGCGAATCGATCGCCGAGGTGCTTGGCGTGTACGGGCCGCCGCTGAAATTCGATGTGTCCCTGCCGTTGTCAGCGGTCGAGGGGTTCGCGGCTGATTCGGCCGACCTGGTCGCCAGCGCATGCCCCCGACGCGATTCCCGTGCTGTTCGGCCACATCGGCGAGGGCAACCTGCACCTGAACCTGGTGCGATGTGCGCTCGACGGCGACCGCGAGCGCGAGTTGTACTCGGCGATGATGGAGTTGATCGCGCGCTGCGGCGGCAACGTCAGCTCCGAGCACGGCGTCGGCAGCCGCAAGCGCGACTACGTGTCGATGTCGCGAACCGATGCCGATATCGCGGCGATGCGCACGGTCAAGGCGGCCTTCGACCCGTCCGGATACCTCAACCCCGCGGTGTTGTTTGGCTAGCGGTGGTTGGCTAGTCGCGGCCGGGCATCGAGTGCCTGCCGTAGCTCGACGCGTCGTCGGGGTCGTTGCTGGAATGCCTGCTGTGCGACTCGAACCAGAACGAACGCTTCTCCGATTCGCCTTCGGGTCGATAGTGCCGCGCTGACCGCGCGTGCCGTGACGGCCTCGTCTCTTCGGGGGCCGGCGCCGGAAGCGGTTGGAACCGTTGTTCGTCATCGACGTGAAAACCGTTGTGCGCGAAGCCGATCGGTTCAGCCTTGGGTTTGGCGGGAAAGTCGCTGAGCAGCTCGTCGAGAATGCCGCGCCACGGCTCGTGCGCAGGCTCGAGGCGCAGGCGGCTCGGGTGCGGGCTCGTCGCGCTCGTCGTCGAGCAGGGAGTGCCACGACTCGACCGGGTCACCGCGCCACGCATCGGCCGGCGCGTGCAGCAGGTGGTCGGCGCGCGACCGCATCGGCTCGGTGACGCTGTCGTCGGCCGGCACGACGGGCGCGGCCTGCACGACGGGCGCGGCCGCATGACGGGCTGCGGCCGGCGCTCGATGGGTTCGGCGGGGTCGGGCTCGTCCCACACCAGGGTTCGGGGTGGTCAGGCTCGTCCCATGACACGGTGTACTCGAGGTACTCGTCGTCGTCGACGAACGCCTCGTCGCCGCCGTACTCGACCGCATAACCGGCGTTGCGGTCCGCGTCGTTCATGTCCGATATCCGAGTCCGCACCGTCGTCGAGCAGCTCGGCGTTGCCGAATCCCAACAGGAACATCGCGGCCACCACGCCGAACAACGCGAAGAACGCCGGCAACAACAGCGACTGCGACATCGCCGCGGCGAACGGTTCGTGCAGGAACGCGGGAAGCCGAGTCACCGAGCCTTCGCCCTGATCCGGCTGGGTCGGCATCGGGCATCTCGGCGCTGATCCGCGACGTCATGAACGCCGCCATGCCCGCGCTGCCCAGCACCGAGCCCACCAGCCGGGTGGCGTTGTAGACGCCCGAACCGGCGCCGGCGAGCTGGGGCGGCAGGTTGCGGGTGGCCGTCGCGGCCAGCGGCGCCCAGATGAACGCCGAGCCGATGCCCATCGCCGTGAGCGGCAGCACCAAACGCCAGATCGGCGTGGTCGGCGTCATCTCGATGGACAGCCACGTCATCGCGATCGCCAATACGGAGAACCCGAAACCGATCACCGGCCGTGGGTGCGACCGGTCGACGATCTTGCCGACGAACGGCGCCAGCACGCCCGTCGCGATCGCCATCGGCGCGATGAGCAGCGCCGAGCGCGTGGGAGACAGCCCGCACACCGCTTGCGTGTAAAACATCAACGGCAAGAACGTCGCCGTCACGACGAAACCGATGGTCGCGACCCCGAGGTTGGACAGCGAGAAGTCGCGGTCGCGGAAGATGACCAGCGGGATAAGCGGTTCGTTGCGGTTGACCGACTGCCAGATCAGGAACGCGGCGATGAACCCGATGCCGCTGGCGAGGGTGCCCCAGATCCACGGCGCCCAGTGGTGCGACGGGCCCTCCTGCAGCGCGAAGACGATCATGAACATGCCGATCCCGGACAGCAGCACGCCGACCAGGTCGAAGCGGTGTTTCTGGGTGGGCAGCACCGGGATCAGCCGGACGGCCAGCGCCAGCCCGATGACGCCGATCGGCACATTGACGAAGAAGATCCACTGCCACCCCAGCCGGCCGACCAGCACACCACCGGCGAGCGGCCCGACCAGCGACGCAACCCCCGCGGTGGCGCCCCACACGCTCATCGCCACGCCGCGGCGCTCGGCCGGGAAGATCCGGGTGATGGTGGACAAGGTCTGCGGGGTGAGCAGGGCCGCGCCGATGCCCTGCACCACCCGCGCGGTGATCAGCATCCCGATGCTGCCGGCCAGGCCGCACCACAACGACGCGGCGGTGAACACCGTCAAGCCCACCAGGTAGAGGTTCTTCGGCCCGAACCGGTCGCCGAGGCGGCCCGCCACCAGCAGCGGAACCGCGTACGCGAGCAGGTAGGCACTGGTGACCCAGATGACAGCGGTGTAGCTGGCGCCGAGGCGTGTCCATGATCGACGGGTTGGCGACCGCGACGATGGTCGCGTCGACCAGGATCATGAAGAAGCCGACCAGCATCGCCCACAACGCGTGCCACGGGTTTTCCCCGCGGGCGGCGAATGTTTAGAAGGGTCGACTTGCCGCCGCACCTGCCAACGAGCGCGGCCGTCTTGCGGGGTAGTCAGCGTTTGAAACATCTCGGGTCGACCAGATACACAACAATTCAGCCGACGGTACGGACCTAGGTATGCCCCGACAAGTCGGGGTCAACCGGTAGCACACGTCAGGCTGGTTCGGCGACGGCGTCTCCGGTGACGTCGTCCTCGGTTCCGGTGGCCGGCACGCCGACCGCCAGCAAAGCGAGCAGCGCGATCACCATGCCCGTCGTCATCACCAAGGCTAGCGCGAACTCGTCGTTGCCGAGAACCCCCACCAGCGGCGCGACCGCGGCACCGAGGCCGAACTGGGCCGCCCCGAGCACTGCGGCCGCGGTGCCCGCGGCGTCGGGATGCCGAGCCAGCGCGACGGCAGGGGCATTCGGAATGACCAGGCCCATCGCGGCGAGGATCGCCCAGACCGGCAACACGAACCCGGCCAGCCCGCCGATGTGGGCGAATGAGAGGCCGACGAAGACCACGCCGCCCAGCGACGCCGCGACCAGCGCCCACAGCGCGATCGTCTGAGGGCCGAACCGCCGCAGCAGCACCACGTTGAATTGGGTGGCACCGATCAGCGCCACCGCCCCGGCACCGAACACCAGCGCGAAGGCCTGCTGATCCAGGCCGTAGTGGCCCTGCAGCACGAACGACGCACCGGCAATGTAGGCGAACAGGCCGGACATGGCGAGCGCGGCAACCAGCACCAGGATGACGAAGCGAACGTCGCGCAACACCTCGACGTAGGTGGCGGCGATGCTGCGCACCTTCAGTGGCCGCCGATGCGACGCAGGCAGCGTTTCCGGCAGCGCCAGCGCCGCCACCAGGAGCAGCCCGCCCGCCAGGACGACCAGTACGGCGAACACCCAGTGCCACGAGGCCCTCAGCAGCACGGCGGCACCAAGGGACGGCGCCACCACCGGCGCCACGCCCAACACCAGCATCAGCCGCGACAGCACCGTGGCCGCGACCGACTCGGCGAACAGGTCGCCGACCACGGCGATGGCCACCACCATCGCGGCGGCGGCGCCCACGCCCTGCAGTCCGCGCGCCACGCCGAGCACGACGATGTTCGGCGCGAACAGGCACAGCACCGACGCCAGCATGTGCAGGACGATGCCTGCCATCAGCGGCCTGCGACGGCCCAGCGAATCCGACAGCGGCCCGACGATCAGCTGACCGAGGGCCAACCCGGCCAGCGTGCCGGTCAGCGTGAGTTGGGCCACCGACGACGACACCGAAAGATCGGCGGCGATCTTCGGCAGCGCGGGCAGATACATGTCGATGGTCAGCGGGCCCAGCGCCACCAAGGCGCCCAGCACCACGATCATGCGGGCACGGCCTGGCAACTTCACGTCGGGCGATATTGCCATGACCGTTGTTAGCACCGCACACCAATATTTTCTTCCCGGCCGCCCAGACCGTGACCGCGATCACGATCGGGCACGCGCGGATGGCCTCCGTTCGTTTGACAAGCGTTAGCCTGAAGGTTCGGACAGGGTCGAACAGCGGTCCACTAGGGGGAGCCCCGCACATGAGCGCTCGGTCAAGCACCAAGAGCCAGCTGCCGGCCACGACGGACGACAATCCCGGCGCGGCGGCCAAGGCGCTCTCGCAGATCATCGAACGCGGCGCGCGCGTGCAGGCGCCTGCGGTGAAGGCCTATGTCGACCGGCTGCGTCAGAGCAACCCCGACGCGACGCCTGCCGACGTCGTCAAGAAGCTGGAGAAGCACTACCTGGCCGTGGTGATGGCCAGCGGCACCGCCGTCGGCTCCGCGGCGGCCTTTCCCGGGATCGGGACGCTTGCGGCGCTGTCGGCGGTCGCCGGCGAGACCGTGGTGTTCCTGGAGGCGACGGCGGTCTACGTGCTCGCCGTTGCCGAGGTGTACGGCATCCCCGCCGCACACCGGGAGCGCCGCCGCGCCCTGGTGCTGGCGGTGCTGGTCGGCGAGGACAGCAAGCACGCCGTCGCCGACCTGCTCGGGCCGGGCCGCACCAGCGGTGCCTGGCTGTCCGACGGCGCGGCGACGTTGCCGCTGCCTGCCGTGTCCCAACTGAATTCGCGGCTGCTGCGCTACTTCGTCAAGCGCTACACGCTCAAGCGTGGTGCGATCGCGTTCGGCAAGTTGCTGCCAGTCGGCATTGGCGCGGTCGTCGGCGGGGTGGGAAACCGGGTGATGGGCAAGAAGATCATCGCCAACGCCCGCAGCGCGTTCGGCAACCCGCCGCCGCGGTGGCCCGCGTCGCTGCACGTGCTGCCCGCACCCACGCGCATAGCGACGAGAACTGCGGTTAGCGTGGTTCGGCCGATGACAGAAGCGTTAGCCTTTAGGCGGCGGAAAGCGGGTGACCGCGGACCGCGCGAATATGGGTGGCGAGCGTCAACCAAACCGCTTGCCTGAAGCGAAGGAATCGAGGCGAGTTGCTGCCGTGAGCTCACCATCACCATTCGGACAGAACGAGTGGTTGGTCGAGGAGATGTATCGCAAATTTCGCGAGGATCCCTCGTCGGTAGACCCGAGTTGGCATGAATTCTTGGTCGACTACTCCCCCGAGCCAACCTCCGAAGCGCAATCCACTGCCGGCAACGGGCAACCGGCGGCGAAAGTCGACGCCGGCCGACGGCGTCACCCGCCCCGTTAAATCCCCGGAACCGGAGCAGACGCCGCCCGCCGCACCCAAGCCCCCTGCTGCCCTGATACCCGCCGAAGGCGACGAGGTGCAGGTGCTGCGGGGCGCCGCCGCCGCCGTCGTGAAGAACATGTCCGCCTCGCTGGAGGTGCCGACCGCAACCAGCGTGCGCGCCATTCCCGCCAAGCTGATGATCGACAACCGGATCGTCATCAACAACCACCTCAAGCGCACGCGCGGCGGCAAGATCTCGTTCACCCACCTGATCGGCTATGCGCTGGTGCAGGCGGTCAAGAAGTTCCCGAACATGAACCGCCACTTCGCCGAGATGGACGGCAAGCCGAACGCGGTGACGCCCGAGCACGTCAATCTCGGGCTGGCCATCGACCTGCCGGGCAAGGACGGCAACCGGCAGCTCGTGGTCGCCGCCATCAAGGGTTGCGAGACAATGCGTTTCGGCCAGTTCATCGCGGGCTACGAGGACGTCGTCCGGCGGGCCCGCGACGGCAAGCTGACCGCCGAGGACTTTTCCGGCGTGACGGTCTCGCTGACCAACCCGGGCACGATCGGCACCGTGCACTCGGTGCCGCGGTTGATGCGCGGTCAGGGCGCGATCATCGGCGTCGGCGCGATGGAGTACCCCGCCGAATTCCAGGGCGCCAGCGCGGAACGCATCTCCGATCTCGGCGTCGGCAAGCTGGTCACCTTCACGTCCACCTACGACCACCGCATCATCCAGGGCGCGGAATCGGGCGACTTCCTGCGCACGATCCACGAACTGCTGCTGTCCGACGACTTTTTCGACGAGATCTTCCGCGAACTGGGCATCCCCTACGAGCCGGTGCGGTGGCGCACCGACAACCCGGACTCGATCGTCGACAAGAACGCGCGGGTCATCGAACTGATCGCGGCCTACCGCAACCGCGGCCACCTGATGGCCGACATCGACCCGCTGCGGCTGGACAACACCCGGTTCCGCAGCCATCCCGACCTCGACGTGCTGACCCACGGCCTGACGCTGTGGGACCTGGACCGCGAGTTCAAGGTCGGCGGCTTCGCCGGCGCGGAGTACAAGAAGCTGCGCGACGTGCTTGGTCTGCTGCGCGACGCGTACTGCCGGCACGTCGGCGTCGAATACACCCACATCCTCGAGCCCGAGCAGCAGAAGTGGCTGCAGGAGCGGATCGAGGTCAAGCACGACAAGCCGACCGTCGCACAGCAGAAGTACATCCTGTCCAAGCTGAATGCGGCCGAAGCGTTCGAGACATTCCTGCAGACCAAATACGTTGGGCAGAAACGATTCTCGCTTGAAGGTGCCGAGACGGTCATCCCGATGATGGACGCGGCGATCGACCAGGCCGCCGAGCACGGGCTCGACGAGGTCGTGATCGGCATGCCCCACCGCGGACGGCTCAACGTGCTGGCCAACATCGTCGGTAAGCCGTACAAGCAGATCTTTTCGGAGTTCGAGGGCAACCTGAACCCGTCGCAGGCGCACGGCTCGGGCGACGTCAAATACCACCTCGGTGCGACCGGCAACTACATCCAGATGTTCGGCGAGAACGATATTCAGGTGTCGCTGGTGGCCAACCCGTCGCACCTGGAAGCCGTCGACCCGGTGCTGGAGGGCCTGGTGCGCGCCAAGCAGGACCTGCTCGACAAGGGCGACGGGCCGGACGGCTTCTCCGTCGTGCCGATGATGATGCACGGCGACGCCGCGTTCGCCGGCCAGGGCGTGGTGGCCGAAACGCTGAACCTGGCGCTGCTGCGCGGGTACCGCACCGGCGGCACGATCCACCTCATCGTCAACAACCAGATCGGATTCACCACATCGCCGACCGACTCCCGGTCGTCGGAATACTGCACCGACGTGGCGAAGATGATCGGTGCGCCGATCTTCCATGTCAACGGCGACGACCCGGAGGCCTGTGTCTGGGTGGCGCGGCTGGCCGTGGACTTCCGGCAGAAGTTCAAGAAGGACGTCATCATCGACATGCTGTGCTACCGCAGGCGCGGACACAACGAGGGTGACGACCCGTCGATGACCCAGCCGTACATGTACGACGTGATCGACACCAAGCGCGGAGCCCGCAAGACCTACACCGAAGCGCTTGATCGGCCGCGGTGACATCTCGATGAAAGAGGCCGAGGACGCCCTGCGCGACTACCAGGGCCAACTGGAGCGGGTGTTCAACGAAGTTCGCGAGCTGGAGAAGCACGCCGCCGAGCCCAGCGAGTCGGTCGAGGCCGACCAGATGATCCCCGCCGGGATGAGCACCGCGGTGGACAAATCGCTGCTGGCGCGCATCGGCGACGCACATCTGGCGTTCCCGGACGGCTTCACCGTGCATCCCCGCGTCAAACCGGTGCTGGAGAAGCGCCGCGAGATGGCCTACGAAGGCAAGGTCGACTGGGCATTCGCCGAGCTACTGGCGCTGGGTTCCTTTGTGGCCGAAGGGAAGACGGTGCGGCTGTCCGGTCAGGACACCCGCCGCGGCACGTTTACCCAGCGACATTCGGTGATCATCGACCGCAAGACCGGTCAGGAGTTCACGCCGCTGCAGTTGCTCACCACCAGCACCGACGGCACCCCGACCGGTGGCCGGTTCATGGTGTACGACTCCGCGCTGTCGGAGTACGCCGCGGTGGGCTTCGAGTACGGCTACTCGGTCGGCAACCCGGACGCACTTGTGTTGTGGGAGGCCCAGTTCGGCGACTTCGTCAATGGGGCGCAGTCGATCATCGACGAGTTCATCTCGTCGGGCGAAGCGAAGTGGGGCCAGCTGTCCGATGTGGTGCTGCTGCTCCCCCACGGCCACGAGGGTCAGGGCCCCGACCACACCTCGGCCCGCATCGAGCGGTTCCTGCTGCTGTGGGCGGAGGGCTCGATGACGATCGCCATGCCGTCGACGCCGGCGAACTACTTCCACCTGCTGCGCAGGCACGGCCTCGACGGTATTCACCGGCCGCTGATCGTGGCGACGCCAAAGTCGATGCTGCGCAACAAGGCTGCGGTCAGCGACCTCAAGGACTTCACCGAGCAGAAGTTCCGCTCGGTGCTCGAGGAGCCGACCTACGAGGAGGGCACCGGCGACCGCAGCAAGGTCAGGCGGATCCTGCTGACCAGCGGCAAGATCTACTACGAGCTGGTCGCGCGCAAGGCCAAGGACAACCGCGACGACGTGGCGATCGTGCGCATCGAGCAGCTGGCGCCGCTGCCGAAGCGGCGGCTGAACAACACGCTCGATGAGTATCCGAACGCCGAGCAGTTCTTCTGGGTGCAGGAGGAGCCTGCCAACCAGGGCGCCTGGCCGACATTCGGCCTGACGCTGCCCGAGCTGCTGCCCGACAAGTTGACCGGCATCAAACGGATTTCGCGCCGGGCGATGTCGGCGCCGTCGTCGGGCTCGTCGAAGGTGCACGCGGTCGAGCAGCAGGAGATTCTCGACGAGGCGTTCGCGCTGAGCGAGTGCCTATGGGCCGCCGTCGGCGGGACCGCCGGTACCGACTAGCCTCGTGGCGAGCAACCGACACGAGGGAGTGTGCTGATGGAGGGCTTCGCCGGAAAGATCGCCGCGGTGACGGGCGCCGGGTCGGGCATCGGGCAGGCGCTGGCCATCGAGCTGGCCCGCTCGGGGGCCAGCGTGGCGATCAGCGACGTCGACACCGAGGGCCTGGCGGCCACCGAGGAGCGGTTGAAGGCCATCGGCGCGCCGGTGAAGGCCGACCGGCTCGATGTCACCGAGCGCGAGGCGTTCGAGTTGTACGCCGACGCGGTGAAGGCGCACTTCGGCAAGGTCAACCAGATCTACAACAACGCAGGCATCGCGTTCGCCGGCGACATCGAGGTCAGCCAATTCAAGGACATCGAAAGGGTGATGGACGTCGACTTCTGGGGCGTCGTCAACGGCACCAAGGTGTTCCTGCCCCATCTGATCGAATCGGGCGACGGTCACGTCATCAACATCTCCAGCGTGTTCGGGCTGTTCTCCGTGCCCGGCCAGGCCGCCTACAACGCCGCGAAGTTCGCCGTGCGCGGATTCACCGAGGCGCTGCGCCAGGAGATGATGGTGGCCGGGCATCCGGTCAAGGTGACAACCGTGCACCCCGGCGGCATCAAGACGAACATCGTGCGCAACATGACGGCTGTCGACAGTGTCGACAAGGAGCAGCTGACCGAAAGCTTCGACAAGAAGCTCGCCAGAACCTCACCGGAGAAGGCGGCCCGGATCATCCTCGACGGCGTCCGCAAGAACAGGGCCCGGGTGCTGGTCGGCCCGGACGCCAAGGTGCTTGACCTCATCGTGCGGGTAAGCGGGTCGGGATACCAGCGGTTTTTCTCGTCGGTGATGTCGCGGATGGCGCCAGAAGCGCATTGAGTTCAGCGGCCGAGCGGGTGGGCGTCCAGCCACGCGTCGGCCACCAGCCCCGGGTCCTTGCCTTCGGCGACCTGGCGGCGCATGTCGGCCAGTGACCCGGTGTCGAGCACGCCGGCCACCTCATCGACAGCCAGCACCTGCTGCTCATCCAACTCGTTGCGCCGGTACAGCGGAACGAGGTTCTCGGCCCGGATCAACGCCGTTTTATCGGAGAGCACCACCAGCCCGGACGGTATGTTCGGGGTGGCGGTCGTCGTCCACGCCGCATTGATCTGGCCCGCCTGCAGCGCAGCGAAAAGTGTTGCGTTGTCCGGGAATTCGCGTGGCTTAGGCATCGTGCACGAGCCGACTTTGGTGGGCGGGGGCGCAGCCGCCAGCGCGCCGGGCACGACCTTCGCGCAGTTGCCGACCGCCGCGGTCACATCACGGCCGCCCCACGCGTCGGCGGTGCGCCCGACGACCGCGATCGCGGGCTTGTCCTGCGCGGATGTCGTGTAGTCGCCCGCGGCGACACCTTCGGGCAGCGCCGACACCATCGCGCGGTACACCTGGGTGTCCGAGCGGGCGCTGGCGTCGGGCTCGAACCTGGCCAGCAGCCGGCCGGTGAAGCCGGGCACGACGCGGACCGGTCCGGAATCCAACTCGGTCACCGGATCCTGCGCGGACTGCACATGTGCGGGGCTGCCGTAGAACCGCAGCGCCGCCGCGTACAGGTGCGCGACCAACGTCGACTCGGCGTCGGAGGTGGAGCCGACCGCGATCGACGGCGGCCCGGCGTGACCTCCGCAGCCGGCCGTCGCCATCGCGATCAGCGCGGCGAGCGTCACCGCCAGCCGGCGAGGGCCCATGGGCTAGCCGATCGATGTGGTCGAGGCGGCCGCGACCGCCCTCGCCACGGCAGGGCAGACCCGCGGGTCCAGCGGACTCGGCACGATCCTGTCGGGCGCCAGATCATCGCCGACCACCGAGAAGATCGCCTCGGCCGCGGCCACCATCATCATTTCGGTGATCCTGCGGGCCCCGGCGTCCAGCGCGCCGCGGAACACCCCGGGGAACGCGAGCACGTTGTTGATCTGGTTCGGGAAGTCGCTGCGGCCGGTGGCCACCACTGCCGCGTGCCGCGCCGCCACGTCGGGATGGATCTCCGGGTCCGGGTTCGACAGCGCGAACACGATCGCTTCTGGCGCCATCGTGGCGATCAGCTCCTCGGGCACCACACCCGCCGACACCCCGATGAACACGTCGGCCTTCTCGAGCGCCCCGATCATGCCGCCGGTGCGGCCGGATGGGTTGGTGCGCTGCGCCAAGTCGGCCTTCACGCTGTTCATGTCGGTGCGGCCGGGATGGAGAATGCCTTGGGAGTCGAGCACCGTGATGTCGGAAATACCCATGGCCAGAAGGAGGTTCGCGCATGCGACGCCGGCCGCACCGGCGCCGGAGATGACCACCCGCAGCGCGGTCATGTCGCGGTCGAGCAGCCTGGTTGCGCCGAGCAGCGCGGCGAGCACAACGATCGCGGTGCCGTGCTGATCGTCGTGCATCACCGGGCAGTCCAGCGCTTCGATGGCGCGTCGTTCGATCTCGAAGCAGCGCGGCGCCGAGATGTCCTCGAGGCTGACGGCGCCGAATGTCGGCCGCAGCCGCACCAGGGTCGCCACGATCTCGTCGGGATCCTTGGTGGCCAAGACGATCGGGATGGAGTCCAGGTCGCCGTACGCCTTGAACAGCGCGCTCTTGCCCTCCATCACCGGCAGCGAGGCGGCGGGGCCGATGTCGCCGAGGCCGAGCACCGCGCTGCCGTCGCTGACCACGGCCACCATCCGGTGCGCCCAGGTGTAGCGGGCGGCCAGGGTGTGATCGGCGGCGATCGCACGACTGACCTGTGCGACGCCGGGGGTGTAGGCAATCGACAGCGCGCGCTGGGTGTCCAGCGGGGCCTTCAGCTCGACGGAAATCTTGCCGGCGACATGGGCCGCAAAGATCTCTTCGTCGCCGATCACAACCTGCGGGGTTTTCACGTCTTCGCGCACCGATTCGGACACGGCCTCGAGGTTACTGGGACTAATTAACGACAGCGCCGACGGGTCGCGAACACCGCGCTCAGATCAGGCCGAGCTCGGTGACCGCCTTGCGCTCGTCGGCGAGCTCCGCGGTCGACTTGTCGATGCGGCCGCGGGAGAACTCGTCGATCTCGAGCCCTTGGACGATCGACCAGTTGCCGTCCTTGGTGGTCACCGGGAACGAGGAGATCAGGCCCTCCGGCACGGCATAGCTGCCGTCGGAGAGGACGGCCATCGAGACCCAGTCGCCGGCGGGGCTGCCGAGCAGCCAGTCCCTGGCGGCGTCGATGGTCGCCGATGCGGCCGACGCGGCCGAGGAGGCGCCGCGGGCGTCGATGATCGCCGCGCCGCGCTTGGCGACGGTCGGGATGAAGTCGTCCTCGATCCAGGCCTGGTCGCTGACGACCTCGGCCGCGTTCTTTCCGCCGACCTCGGCGTGGAACACGTCGGGGTACTGGGTGGCCGAGTGGTTGCCCCAGATCGTCATCTTCTTGATGTCGCTGACCGCCGCGCCGGTCTTCTTCGCCAGTTGGGAGATCGCCCGGTTGTGGTCGAGGCGGGTCAGCGCGGTGAACCGCTCGCGCGGGATGTCGGGCGCGTTGGTCATCGCGATCAGCGCGTTGGTGTTGGCCGGGTTTCCGGTCACGCCGACGCGGATGTCGGCGGCGGCCACCTCGTTGAGGGCCTTGCCCTGCGCGGTGAAGATCGCGCCGTTGGCCTCGAGCAGGTCGCCGCGCTCCATGCCGGGGCCACGCGGGCGCGCGCCCACCAGCAGGGCCAGGTTCACCCCGTCGAAGATCTTGGTCGGGTCCGCGCCGATCTCGACGCCGGCCAGCGTCGCGAACGCGCAGTCGTCGAGCTCCATCACGACACCCTCGAGCGCCTTCAGTGCCGGCTCGATCTCGAGCAGACGCAGTTCGATCGGGCGGTCGGCGCCGAGCAGCGATCCGCTCGCCAGGCGGAACAGCAGGCTGTAGCCGATCTGGCCGGCGGCACCGGTGACCGCGACCTTGAGGGGAGTTGTGCTCACGTCGGACGCTCCTTGGGCAGATTTGGATTGCCCGCACCGCGGGCGTGTTGGGTCCGGGACGAAACTAGCGCACCCACGGGCGCCCGAAATCTCCGGTCCGGCCTTGGCGCCCGGCCGGGCGCCGCGCTAGCCGGGCCCAGCGGCGCCCATCGCCGCGTTCGCCTGCGGCGCAGCACCTGGGTGAATGCCTGCGGCCGGGTCAGCGGTGATCTGGTCGCTGACCCTGTCGTAGTCATACAGCGCGCCGTAGCGGCCCCAGCCGATGGCGATGTCGAGTTGGCGCTGGGCCTCCTCGAGCGGAGAATCCGCGCCGTAGCGGGTGGGGCAGCGTCCTCAGCTCGGCTGCGCTGCAGGCCGGGACGGGTCCAGCACGTCGACACCGTCCTGAGCCCAGGCTTCGCGCATGGCGTCGGCGCCCTTGAGCCGCACCCAGGCCGCCTCGGTCGCGGTGATCGGGGTGGCCGACAACAGCGTCACGGGCGGAATCGGCGGCGTCAGCGGGACGTCGTCAATGTCACTGCGGTCCAACAGGAATGCGGTGAACGGTGCCGGCTCCCACAGCGGTGTCTCGAGATCGATCAGCGCGTCCGGCTCCAGCATCAGCCCTTCGACGGCGGGCGCCGCGGCCACGATCGCCAGGGAACGCGCCAGCCCCCTCGGCGACGGCCCGCGCAACGCGACCACCACCTCGGCGCGTGGCCCGTGCAGTGCGTCGGTGACCATCTCGGTCGGGTCGAACATCGGATGTTGCGAACAGCCAACCGACACATAGTGACTGACGCCGTCAGCGGGCGGGGCCGAAGCGCAGGATCTCGATGCGCTTCGGCGCCAAGGAACGTGACGCTGGCCCCGTCGGGTTCCGCGGTGATTCCGGCCCCGGCGAAGTGCGCGCGCAGGTGCGCGCGGACCTCGGCCAGGACGTCGATCACTCGGCCTGCGGCGGGGGCTCGGGCGCCGGTGGGGGCTCGGGTGCCGGCTCGGGCGCGGGCGGGGGCGGCGGTGTCGGACGCTCGGCGCAGGGGCGGCAGTGTCGGCTCGGGCGCAGGCGCGGGGCGTCGGCTCGGGCGGCGGGATCGTCAGGTTCGCCCCGGTGTCCGCGTCGAAGATCGCGATCTTGGAGGTGTCGAACGCCAGCTCCATGGTCTGGCCCGGCGTCACCCGTCGACTCGGTGGAAACCCTTGCCACGAACTCGTTTTCACCGACGCCGGAGTCGGCGGCCAGCTCGGCCAGCTGGGCCGCCTGCGCGCCGCCGCCCTCGGTCTTGAAATGCACGTACTTTTCGGCTCCGAGCGATTCGACGAAGTCGACCGTCACCTCGAACGTCAGCGCGCGGATCCGCGCGTAGGTGTCGATCAGCGCGGCGTCCTCGAGATGCTCCGGGCGCACCCCGACGATGACGTTGTTGGGCGTCGGGTGCTGTGCCAGCAGGTCGTGCACCTCCTGGGTCAGCGTGATCGTCACCGAACGGCAGGCGCACACCCACGTCGGTCAGCGTGGCCGGGAAGAAGTTCATCGCAGGCGACCCGATGAACCCCGCGACGAACAGGTTGGCAGGGCTGCTGTAGAGCTCGTCCGGGGTGCCGATCTGCTGGGCCGTGCCAGCCAGCAGCACCACCACCCGGTCGCCCAGCGTCATCGCCTCGGTCTGGTCGTGTGTGACGTAAACGGTGGTGGTGCCCAGTCGGTGCTGCAGCCGCGAGATTTCCGAACGCATCTGAACCCGCAGCTTGGCGTCCAGGTTCGATAGCGGCTCGTCCATCAGAAACGCCTTGGGATTGCGCACGATTGCGCGGCCCATCGCCACCCGCTGGCGCTGACCGCCGGACAGCTGGGAGGGCTTGCGGTCCAGAAAGTCGGTCAAGTCAAGGATTTTCGCGGTTTCCTCGACCTTCTGCGCGATCTCGGCCTTCTTCAGCTTGGCCAGTGTCAGCGGGAACGCGATGTTCTGGCGGACCGTCATGTGCGGATAGAGCGCGTAGGACTGGAACACCATCGCGATGTCGCGATCCTTGGGCGCCTTCTCATTCACCCGCTCACCGCCGATGCGCAGCTCCCCCGACGTGATCTCCTCGAGGCCGGCAATCATGTTCAGCGTGGTCGACTTTCCGCAGCCGGACGGGCCGACCAGAATGATGAACTCGCCGTCGGCGATCGTGATCGACAGGTCTTTCACGGCCGTCGCGCCGTTGGGGTAACTCTTGGTCACCCGGTCCAACACAATTTCGGCCATCGAGCTATCCCTTCACCGCACCGGACGTCAGACCGGCAACGATCCGTCGTTGGAAGATTAGAACAAAGATAATGATCGGGATGGTGATGACCATCGCGCCAGCCGCGATGGATCCGGTCGGCTCCTCGAATTGCGAACTGCCGGTGAAATTCGCGATCGCCACCGGCGCGGTGATGGCCCGCTGGGTCGCCGTCAGCGACAAGGCCAGCAGCAGGTCGTTCCACGCGAAGATGAACACCAGGATCGCGGCGGTGACGATGCCCGGCGCGGCCAGCGGCGCGATCACCTTTGCGGAACGCTTGAGCGGGCGTGGCGCCATCCATCTTCGCCGCCTTCTCCAGATCCCAGGGAATCTCCCGGAAGAACGCCGACAGCGTGTAGATCGCCAGAGGCAGCGCAAACGTGATGTACGGGATGATCAGGCCGGGCCAGGTGTCGAAGAGTCCGATGCTGCGCCACATGTTGAAGATCGGCGTCACCAGCGAGATCTGCGGGAACATCGCGATCAGCAGCGCGACCCCGACCAGCAGCCGCTTACCGGGAAACGCCAGTCGCGCAACGGCATAGGCCGCCATGCCACCGATGACCACCGCGATCACCGTGGTGATCAACCCGACGCCGATCGAGTTGATCAGCGCCGAGGTGAAGATGTCGCCCCGGAAGATCCCCTTGTAGTTGTCAAAGGTGACCTGCGACGGGATCAGCTTGCCGTCCTTGACACTTGACGTCGGCTTCAGCGACAGGCTCAGGATCCACAGCACCGGAAACAGCGCGTACACGACGACCAGAATGTTGACGACGGTCCAACCCGTCGCACGTCCTGCGCCGACCCGCTCGGCCATCACATCTCCCTCTTCACAACCGACCCTGGTCGGATGATCCCGGGGCCGACGCACCGAAGATCGTGATGTAGATGAACGCGATGATGGCCACCGCAGCGAAGATCAGCACGCTGATCGCCGAGCCCAGCCCGAGATTGAACGCCTTGAATAGGTTGTCGTAGCCAAGGATTGACACCGAGCCCGTGTTGTTGGCACCGCCGGTGAGCACATAGATGTTGTCGAAGATCCGGAACGCGTCCAGCGTGCGGAACAGCAGCGCCACCAGAATCGCCGGTTTGATCAGCGGCAGAATCACTTTGACCAACCGTTTCCACGCGCCAGCACCATCGACTTGGGCGGCGTTGAGCAGTTCCTGCGGTACCAGGGCCAACCCGGCGAGCAGCAACAGCGCCATGAACGGCGTCGTCTTCCACACCTCGGCAAGCACGACAATGGCGAGCGACGGGATCTGTTCGGTCAGCGGCGCGCTGCCTTGTGGCAGCAGATTGGCCAGATAGCCGGTGCCGGGTGTCCACGCGTAATACCAGCTGTACGACGCGGCGACGGTGACGATGCCGTACGGAATCAGGATCGCTGTGCGCACCACGCCCTTGCCGAAGATCGTCCGGTGCATGACCAGCGCCAGCGCCATGCCCAGCACGAACTCGATGGCCACCGAAACCACGGTTATCGCCAGCGTCACCACGAACGCCGTCCACCAATAACGGTCGGACAGCACGGTCGCGTAGTTCTGCAACCCGACGAACGACGTGTCGTTCGGGGTGGCGAGGTTATAGCGCTGCAGGCTCAGCCACACCGCATACCCGATCGGGTAGGCGGTGACCGCAAGCATCAGCAGGACCGCCGGGGTGATCAACAGGAACGCCAGTCGCCGCTCCGACGTCTTGTCGTCGGCGCCGCCGGTCTGCGCGGCCGGCGCCTTGGCGGCGGTGACCGGGGGCGGTCGGAAGTCATGGAATCAGCCCCTTACCGTCGATGGCCTTCTGGATCTGCACGGTCAACTCGTCGGCGGTGCGCTCCGGATCGATGGCGGTGATCGGGGCCAGGGTGGCCGAGATCCTCGTCGACACCGCTTGGTAGACGGGTGTCGCGGGCCGCACCGCGGCGTTGGTGAGCTGCTGTCGGATGATCGCGTACTGGGGATACTTCGCCTGGAACTGCGGGTCGTCGTAGAGCGAGGCGCGCACCGCAGGCAGGCCGCCCTCGACGGACGTGTACCGCTGGTTCTCGACGTTGCGCAGGCAGCGGACCGCCTCGAACGCCTCCTTGCGGTGCTGACTCGTCTTGGCGACCGCGAGGTTGAGCCCGCCCAACGTCACCCTGGCCTGCTCACCCGGCTGCACGCCCGGGTACGGCGCAAACCCGAACACTTCCTTGCTGGCGTCGAACGCGGCCTTGAACTGCTCGTCGGTGGGCGAGAACGTCCCGACGTCGTTGATGCTGCCGGCCAGGTTGGGCTGCTTGTCCAGCGGCAGGAAACTGACGCCGCCCTTGACGGCGTTCTCCAGCATCGACGGCAGCACGAACGGCCAGTTCACCTCGAGCGCTGCTTTGCCCTGCTCGACTGCCAGCCGCGCGGTGCCCTCGTCGGTCTGGGTGATCGACGGGTCGGCGCCGGGCGCGGTAGCAACGGCCTTCATGATCTGCAGCGCCTTGACGGTGGCGTCGCGATGCTCAGGCGTGTCGGTCAACGTGACGGTCTTGCCGTCGTCGGAAAGCACTTGACCGCCAGCGCTTTCCAGCAAGGTGTTGAACCACACGACCAGACCCTCGTATTGCTTGGCCTGAACGGCGATCCAGCTGGGCTTGCCCGCCGCGTGCAGCCGGGTCGCCTCCGCCACCATGCCGTCCCATGTCGTCGGCGGCTGATCCATCAAATCGGCGCGGTACCAAAGTAATTGGGTGTTTGTCGTGATGGGCGCCGCGTACAGCTTGTCCCGCCACTTGGCGGTCGCCAGTGGCCCGGGCAGCGTGTTGTCGGTGGCGTCGGCTTCGGCCAGGCCGGCCGGATCATCCGAAAGTGGCAAAGCCCAACCCGCATCGGCGAACTCGGCGGTCCACACCACGTCGAGTGCCATCACGTCCAGCGTCTTGTCATTGCCGGTGAGCCGTCGAGCCAGCTGGAGCCGTTGGTCGTCGGCACCTTTGGGCAAGCTGACCTGCTGGATCGTGAAGCGGCCGCCGAGTTGTTCGTTGCACCGCTTGGCGACTGCGGTGAAGGTCGCCATCTCGTTAGCCGGGGTGTAGTAGTTGATGACGAGTCCGCCGCCGCCCGAACCGCACGCCGCCAGGGTTGACGCCGCCGTCAGGGCGGCCAATGCCGCAGCACCCAGCCGCCCAGCGCGCACCGACTCGCCTCCCGTCCAACGGGAACCTCCCGCGGGCAAACCGTAGAGCCAGATACGCGTGATTTGCAACACGTTCGGCGCGCGCGTCGCACACCGTTACTCAATCGCGAGCGTGCGCAGAACTCCCTGTTACGACCGGCGTGTCGGCTGCCGACCCGTCCTCTCGCGGGGAATGGGCGCTAGATCGTCAAGCGCGCCAGCAGATCCCGGCCGTGTTCTGCGCTCTGCGGGTCGCACAGCACGTCGTAGCGGCCTGCGACGAGCTGCATCGTCGAACTGAAATCTCTTGTGCCGCGCGCCATCGCGTAGGGGATCGCCGAGGTGATCAAGCCGAAGAACACACCGGCGATCAGGCCGGTGACCAGCGCGCCCCACGGACTGGGGCTGAAAAAACCGAGGATCAGGCCGATGAACAACCCCAGCCACGCTCCGGTCAGCACCCCGCCGCCGAGCACCTTCGGCCAGGTCAGCCTGCCGGTGACCCGTTCCACCTGCATCAGGTCAACGCCGACGATGGTCACCTGCTGCACCGGGAACTGTTGATCGGATAGGTAGTCCACCGCGCGCTGCGCCTCGGCATAGGTCGGGTACGAGCCGATCGGCCAGCCCTTCGGCGGGGTGGGCAGAGCGGCCGGCCCACCGCGTCGGGCCGTCGGGGTACCCGGCGTCCCGCCGGGGTTCTGTCCAGGCTGAAACGGGCTGGTCATCGCTCTTCAATCTCCTCTGTGCGCGGCTATATTCCGTAGCGCTTCTCCTCCTGAGACCAACGCTTCGACGGCCGCAATGGTGCCCTGCACTTACGCTAGGTTGATCAGCATGACAAATCCGGGCGAGGACGCAGGCCAAACGGCATCATCCGACTCCAGTGCCGGGGCGTCCGAGCCGTCATCGGGCGGTTACGAGGCGCCGCCGATCGAGCATTCCCAGGACGGGCCGCGGCCACTCCGAGGTACCGCCATCGGCGTACGCCCAGCAGCCCGGATACGAGGCACCCGGCTACTCGGCGCCTGGCTATGAGGCGCCCGGACACCCGCAGGCGCCGGACTATCCGCCGCCGAGCTTTCCGCCCCCTGACTACGCTGCGCCGACGGACTATCCGGGGCCCTACCCGCCGTCGTACGCCGCCCCGCCGCCGCCGTACGGCACGCCGCCTCCCGGCTACGGCCCGCCGCCGCCCGGCTACGGCCCCCCTCCTCCCGGCTACGGCCCCCCTCCTCCCGGCTACGGCCCGCCGCCTCCCGGCTATCCGGCACCGGACTACTCCGCCTACGGGCCGCCGGCCCAGAAGATGAACTCGATGGCGATCGCGTCGCTGGTCGCTTCGGCCATCGGTGTGCTGTGCGGCATCGGTTCCATCGTCGGCATCGTGCTCGGCATCCTCGCGCTGAACCAGATCAAGCAGACCCGCGAGGGCGGCCAGGGATTGGCGATCGCCGGCATCGCGCTCGGCGGAGTAGCTGTATTCGGTTGGCTGCTCGTGATGGTGTTTTCGGCGGCTCATTGACGATGACCACCAGCGGCCCCTAGTTGGCGGGCCGGAACGGTTCGGCCGTGCGGACCATGCCTGCGGCGCGGCCCTTCCCCGCGATCACCAACGCCATCTTGCGGCTGGCCTCGTCGATCATCTCGTCGCCGAGCATCACCGCACCGCGGGCCCCGCCGGCACGCGACGTGTGCCACTGGTAGGCCTCCAGGATCAACTCGGCGTGATCGTAATCCTTCTGCCGCGGGCTGAAGACCTCGTTGCCTGCCGCGATCTGGTCGGGGTGCAACACCCATTTGCCGTCATAGCCCAGCGCCGCCGACCGGCCGGCGACCCGCCGGAAACCGTCGACGTCACGGATCTTCAGATACGGTCCGTCGATCGCGAGGACGCCGTGTGTGCGGGCAGCGATCAGGATCCGCATCAGCACATGGTGATGGGCGTCGCCGACGTCGTAGCCCTCCGGCTGTTCGCCGACCTCAAGGGTGCGCATGTTCAGGCTCGCCGCCATGTCTGCGGGCCCCAGCACCAGCGCCTGCACTCGAGGGCCCGCCGCGATCGCGTCAATGTTGGTCAGGCCCTGCGCGTTTTCGATCTGCGCTTCAATTCCGATGCGGCCCAGCGGCAGTCCGTGCGTGGCTTCGAGCTGGCTCAGCAGCAGATCCAGCGCGTGGATGTGCGAGACGTCAGTCACCTTGGGCAGCACGACAATGTCCAGCGATGCGCCCGCAGTCGAGACCACCTCGATGACGTCGGCGTGGGTCCACGGCGTCGTCCAGTCGTTGACCCGCACCCCGCGCAGCTGGCCCGCCCACCCCGGCTCGGCGAGTGCGACGGCGACCTGCGTGCGGGCGTCGGCCTTCGCATCGGGCGCGACGGCGTCCTCCAGATCGAGGAACACCTCATCGGCCGGCAGGTTCTTTGCCTTCTCGACCATCTTCGGGTTGCTCCCAGGAACCGAAAGGCAGGTTCGACGGGGCCGGTACGCGTTTTCCACAAGCACAGTCTCTACCCTCTACAGACATGGTTGCGGTGAACAGGGTCTATGCGGCCCGACTCGCCGGGATGGTGGTGCTGGGTCCCGACGGCGAGGCCATCGGCCGTGTCCGCGATGTGGTCATCAGCATCAGCGTCACCGGCCATCAGCCGCGAGTGTTGGGCCTTGTCGTCGAATTGCTGACCCGCCGAAGGATTTTCGTTCCGATCCTGCGCGTGACGGCCATCGAGCGTGCCGTCACGCTCGCGACGGGCAATGTGTCGCTGCGCCGGTTCTCGCAGCGCCCCAACGAGGCGCTGGTGCTCGGCGAGGTGATCGAAACGCGGGTCCGCGTCGACGACCCGGATCTGCCGGAGCTGGCCGGAATCGACGTCGTCGTGATCGATCTGGGCATCGAGCAGACCCGCACCCGGGACTGGGTCGTCACGAAGGTCGCCGTGCGGCCGCAGCGCAGGCTCGGCCGCCGCGGCAACGTCTCCGTCGCCGAGTGGAATCGGGTGGCCGGCCTGAACCCGTCCGGGCTCGCGATGCCCGACCAGGGCGTGGCCCAGTTGCTCGAACAATTCGAGGGCCAACGCGCGATCCAGGTCGCCGAAGCGCTTCGCGAGCTGCCCGCCAAGCGCCGCTACGAGGTGGTCATGGCGTTCGACGACGAGCGGCTCGCCGACGTGCTGCAGGAGCTGCCCGAAGACGCGCAGGCCGACGTGCTGCGGCAGCTGGAGGCCGAGCGCGCGGCCGATGTGCTCGAGGCGATGGATCCCGATGACGCCGCCGACCTGTTGGGCACGTTGCCGCCGGCCGACGCGGAGCAGTTCCTGCGCCGGATGGATCCCGAGGATTCCGAGGACGTGCGACGGCTGCTCAGCCACTCGCCCGACACCGCGGGCGGCTTGATGACGTCGGAGCCCGTGGTGCTCGCCCCGGACACCACCGTCGCCGAGGCGCTGGCGAGGGTGCGCGATCCCGACCTGACCGCGGCGTTGGCGTCGCTGGTGTTCGTGACGCGGGCGCCCACCGCCACGCCGACGGGGCGTTACGTGGGCTGCGTGCACCTGCAGCGGCTGCTGCGCGAACCACCCGCCGCCCTGGTCAGCGGCATCCTCGACACCAACCTGCCCAATCTGGGCCCCGAGGACTCGCTGAGCTCCATCACCCGCTACTTCGCTGCCTACAATCTGGTCTGCGGTCCGGTCGTCGACGAGGAAAACCACCTGCTGGGCGCGGTGTCCGTCGATGACTTACTCGACCATTTGCTGCCCGACGACTGGCGGGAGCATGAGGAACCTGAGTTGTCCGGCGCCGTGCCGGAAGTGGTCGGCCGAGCGGCGGCGGAAGGGACGACATGAGCGACTTGTCGGCGCGCCAGCGGCTGGATACCCCACGCACGTCGCGTCGCCGCTTTGCAGTCAACCTCGACGGCGAGGCGGTCGGACAATTCAGTGAATCGATCGCTCGCTATCTCGGCACCGGTCGGTATCTGGCGTGGCAGACCGGCCTCGTCGTCATTTGGATCGCGCTGAACCTCTCTGCGGTGAAGCTGCGGTGGGACCCCTATCCGTTCATCCTGCTCAACCTCGCGTTTTCCACGCAGGCCGCGTATGCGGCGCCGCTGATCCTGTTGGCCCAGAATCGCCAGGAGAACCGCGACCGGGTGTCGTTGGACCTGGACCGCCGGCGCGCCGAACAGACCAAGGCCGACACGGAGTACCTCGCCCGCGAGCTGGCCGCACTGCGGCTGGCCGTCGGCGAGGTCGCCACTCGTGACTACCTGCGCCGCGAACTCGAGGAACTGACCGACAGGTTGACCGAGGGCACGGACGGGGCGGCCAAGTCGGACGGTGCAGAGCGGCGGTCCAAACGGCTGGGGTGAAGCAGCTGTCGCCATTGCTGCAACGGTCGAATCGAGACTAGGTATGGTGACTTGAGTTCCCACGTCACCGCAGACCAAGGACGGTTGAGTGCACATAGGGGGAGGAGCCGCCCTCCAGGCAGCGCGGCGCCGGGCAGAACGTGTGATACGCGCGCTTGCCGGTCGTACTCCTCACATGCGCGGTGCCAGATTTGCTCCTCGCGCAACGCGGTGCCGGTTCTGCTCCTCACCTGCGCGGTGCCGTCGGCATGCTGATCATCACCCCGGTCGTCTTCGCCTGCGCTGTCGGCGCGTCTGCACCGTCGCCCGTCGCGCCGATTCGCGACTCCGAGGTGACGACGCTGGCGGCCGTCGAGCCGTCGACCGGCAGTAGCTCCGGCGCGTCGGTGGTAGCGCTGACCAAGACACCGACTGCGTTTCACATCGCCGCCGCGGCGGCCTCTGCTCCCCCGCCCGCTGTTGTGGTGAATTCACCTGGGGCACTTCGTATTCCGACGATAGCGCTGTCGGCGTATCGCAACGCGGAGCGGATTATGGCGGCGGTAGCCCCTGGCTGCGGGGTGAGCTGGAATCTCCTGGCGGGCATCGGACGCATCGAATCGCTACACGCCAACGGCGGCGCCACCGACGCGCACGGCACCGCGCTGCAGCCAATTTACGGTCCCGCGCTGGACGGCACGCTGCCAGGCAACGAGGTCATCGTGCAGAGTCGCACCGCCGGCGGCGTGGTGTATGCCCGCGCGCTGGGCCCGATGCAGTTCCTGCCCGGCACCTGGGCCAAGTACGCCAGCGACGCGACGGGCGAGCGGCAAAGCCGACGTGCAGAACGTGTACGACGCTTCGCTGGCCGCGGCCCGATATCTGTGCAGCGGCGGGCTGAACCTGCGCGATCCCGGCCAGGTGATGGCCGCGATTCTGCGCTACAACGACTCGGTCGCCTATGCCCGCAACGTGCTGGGCTGGGCCGCCGCCTACGCGACCGGCGTGGTGCCGGTGGACTTGCCGCCGATCATCGGGCCAGTCCCCCCGATCGGCGACATGCACCTGGACAACTACGAAGGCCTAGGGCCCGGCCTGCCGATGAACGCCCTCGGGCTGCCTGCCACCGATCCGCTGGCAATGATGCCGCTGATGGGGCTCGGCGACGGAGCGAACGGGATCTCCGGCTACCTGCCTGGCTTCGTTCCTGGTCAGCAGCTGGGACCGCTGCCGGGGCCGCTGCCGTCGGCCCCGGTGAGCCCGCCGACCCCACAGCAGCAGCCGCAGCCTTCGTTGCCGCCGTGGATGCAGCAGCCGACCCAGCAGCCGCAGCCCGAGTGTGCGGTGTTCTGCATTACGGTGCCGCCCGCGGCACCAGCTCCGGGTGAGGGTCCGGCCCCCGGGCAGCCTGCACCGGCACCGGGCGACCAGCCGGTCGGCGGCCCTGCGCCGGCGGCCTAGACTCGGCGTTGATGTCCCAACCTCCCACTGAGCTGGAATCCGCGGTTCGCGCCGCGCTGACCAAGGTGATCGATCCCGAACTGCGCAGGCCGATCACCGAGCTCGGCATGGTCAAGAGCGTCACCGTGGACGCCAAGGCCGGCGTACACGTCGAGGTGTACCTGACCACCTCCGCGTGCCCGAAGAAGACCGAGATCTCCGACCGGGTCACCCAGGCGGTCGCCGACGTGCCCGGCACCGGCGCGGTCACGGTCACCCTCGACGTGATGAACGACGAGCAGCGCACCGAGCTGCGCAAGATGCTGCGCGGCGACGCCCGCGAGCCCGTCATCCCGTTCGCCCAGCCCGGGTCGCTGACCCGGGTATACGCGGTGGCGTCGGGCAAGGGTGGCGTCGGCAAGTCCAGCGTGACCGTCAACCTGGCCGCCGCGATGGCCGCCCGAGGGCTGACGGTCGGCGTGCTCGACGCCGACATCTACGGCCACTCCGTGCCGCGGATGATGGGCACCACCGATCGGCCCACCCAGGTCGAGTCGATGATCCTGCCGCCCATCGCCCACGACGTGCGGGTCATCTCGATCGCCATGTTCACCCAGGGCAACACCCCGGTGGTCTGGCGCGGCCCGATGCTGCACCGGGCGCTGCAGCAGTTCCTGGCCGATGTGTACTGGGGC
The DNA here is from genome assembly GCA_963733605.1 of uncultured Actinomycetota bacterium. GTDB lineage: Bacteria > Actinomycetota > Actinomycetes > Mycobacteriales > Mycobacteriaceae > Mycobacterium. The sequence goes on along the minus strand of CAVTDY010000021.1, from coordinate 205,911 downwards.
GACCTCGACGTGCTGCTGCTCGACCTGCCGCCCGGCACCGGCGACATCGCGATCTCGGTCGCACAGCTGATCCCCGGCGCTGACATCCTGGTGGTGACGACACCGCAGCTGGCCGCGGCCGAGGTCGCCGAGCGGGCGGGCGCGATCGCGCTGCAGACCAAACAGCGCATCGCCGGCGTGGTGGAGAACATGTCCGGGCTGCTGCTGCCCGACGGGACGACCATGCAGCTCTTCGGCGAGGGCGGCGGCCGCCAGGTCGCCGAGAACCTGTCCCGCGCCGTCGGCGCCGACGTGCCGCTGCTCGGCCAGGTGCCGCTGGATCCGGCGCTGGTGGCTGCGGGCGACACCGGGGTGCCGCTGGTGCTGTCCGCACCGGATTCGGCGGCCGGCAAGGAGCTGCGCAGCATCGCCGACGCGCTGTCAAGTCGCAAGCGCGGGCTGGCCGGTATGTCGCTGGGCCTGGATCCCGCGGGCCGCTAGGTCGCGTCGGTGTCGAACGGCGTGGTGGCGGGCGGCTCCGGATGCGCCGGCGCAGGGGCGGGGTCGCCGGCGGTGCGGGTGGGGTGAGCGGATCGTCGAACCTGCCGGTGAAGATCGAATCGTCGCCGTCGAGCAGATGTTTGGTGAGCGCGGCCCGCGGTGTCATGCCGCGCAGCTTGTTGAGCTCACTGAGCGGCTCGCGCAGATCCTCGAATTCCGGGCCGAGGTCTTCGCGCAGCTGACTGGTCGCGCCGCTGATGTACTCGCGGGCCTGCCGCAGCGCGCTCGACGTCCACCGGATGGCGCCGGGCAGCCGCTCCGGTCCCAGGATCACCAGACCGGCGATCAACAGAACCAGCATCTCGCCCCAGCCCACGTTGAACATCTCTACGTGCTGTTGTCGGCGCCGGGCGTGACGGTAAGCGTCACGTGGCGGCCGTCGCGGACGACCTCGATCGGCGCCGGCTGACCAATTGTCAACTGGCGCACCGCAACGACGAACTCGTCGGCGTCGGCGACCGTGCGGGTCCCGACCTTGACGACGACGTCGTTCTCCAGAATCCCGCCCTTCTCGGCCGCGCCGCCGGCCTTCACGTTGGCGACCTGCGCGCCGGAGGCGATGTCATTGCTCACCGAGCGAGCGGTCAGGCCCAGCGTCGGGTGGGCGATCTTGCCGTCCTTGATCAGGGTGTCGACGACCCGCCTGACCTCGTTGACCGGAATCGCGAAGCCGAGGCCGCTGGCACTGTCGGACAGCGACTTGCCCGCGGTGTTGATGCCGATCACCTCGGAGTTCATGTTGATCAGCGGGCCGCCGGAGTTGCCGTGGTTGATCGACGCGTCGGTCTGCACGCCGTCGATGACGGTGTCGGTGTCGGAGCCGTCACCGGAGAGCGGCACCGGGCGGTGCAGGGCGCTGATGATGCCGTGCGTGACGGTGCTGCGCAGACCCAGTGGGGCGCCCGCGGCGATCACCTCGTCGCCGACCACCAGCTTTTCGGAGTCGCCGAACCGGGCCACCGTCAGGTTGTCGACGTTGTCGACCTTCAGCACGGCCACGTCGGTCTTCGGGTCGCGGCCGACGAGGTTGGCAGGCACTTCCTTGCCGTCGTTGAACACCACTGTCGTCTTGTACTGGCTGGGGTTGGCGGCGGCCTCGGAGATGACGTGGTTGTTGGTGACGATGTAGCCGCGGCCGTCGATCACGACGCCCGAGCCCTGAGAACCTTCTTGATCGCTGACGGCCTCGACCGTCACCACCGAATCGGCAATCGCCGCCGCGACTTTCGCGAACTGGCCCTCCGGTGGCGCGGAGTTGTTGGGGGTTTGCAGCGTCACCTTCGACGTGGTGAACGCCTCGACGACCTCTGCGGTCTTGCGGCCGACCCAGCCGCCGGCGAAGCCGATCAGCAGCGCGGTGATGGCGAGGACCGACAGCGCCACATAGGACACCCGGCCGCCGAACAGCACGTCGCGCACGCCGAGCTTGCCCATCGCGGCGGCCGACGGGGCCGGGGCGGTCTTTGGCAATGCCGGGACGCCCAGCGCCGCGGCGGCGCCGGGATCGCGCCACGGGTCGTCGGCTCCGTCGGCGCCCTCGCCGTCGCGTTCGGCCGTCCAGCGCGCCGGCATCGGCGGGGTGACGCTGCAGCGTCTCGGCCGCGCCGTAGGGCCGACCGAACGCCTCGGCCAGCACCGGGTCCGGCGCCTGGTCCTTCGGTGTGTACTCACCCTGATCGCGGTAGCGGTCCAGACCCACGAACGAGCCATCGACACCGTCCGGCCTGCCGAACGCGCGACGCGAAGCCGGATCGACGGGTGGACGCGACACAGGGCGCGGCGCGAGGCGTTCGCGCCCGGACTGGTCCAGATTGGTCACCCGTTCATCACTCTCTATCGGAGCGCCCGCAATGGCCGGCGCAGGTCACTGCTCGACTCCGCATCTACCCTACCGGCGCTTGCGCCGGCTGCGCGGTGCGCCGGCAGGCTAACTGCGGCTGATCCACCTGGTCGGGTGGCTCCGGCGGAGCATGCTGTGGAATCTGGGACAACATCCCCAGCAGTGCGGCTGGGAACGACGATCGGGCACGAGTCCCGCAACGCGGCGCGGGCCTGGCGCTGGGCCTCCACCTCGGTCGCGCACTGCGGGCACAGCGACAGATGGTGTGCCGCGCGCAGGTGCGCGGCCATCCGCAGCTCGCCGTCGACGAACGCCGCGACGGCTTCGGTCGACAGGTGCTCAGTGGACCCGAACTGCCGCGGCCCGACCGGTGCATCGGTCTGCGAGGCGAACTGGGCGGGCAGCCAGGAGAATGCGCGGCGGAACACGTGTCCCGGGTCGACCATCACCCAGCTCCTCTCGGTTGGCCACGTCGTCGCATCGACGGTGCTGAATCGAATGTAGCGCGGCAAACTGTGGCCTACACCCGCGAACCGTCAAGCGGATTTGGCCGTGTCGTCCGCGTGGCTGGCGAGATAGTCGCGCAGCGCCTGGCGTCCGCGGTGAATCCGGCTGCGCACCGTGCCGAGCTTGACGCCCAGCGTGGCGCCGATTTCCTCGTAGGACAGACCTTCGATGTCGCACAGGACCACGGCGGCGCGGAACTCCGGCGGCAGTGAGTCCAGCGCAGCCTGCAGGTCGGGTCCCAGCCGCGAATCGTGGTAGATCTGCTCGGGGTTCGGCTCGTCGGCCGGCACCCGGTCGTAGTCCTCGGGCAGCGCCTCCATCCGGATGCGGCCACGCCGGCGGACCATATCGAGGAACAGGTTCGTGGTGATGCGGTGCAACCAGCCCTCGAACGTGCCGGGCTGATAGTTCTGCACCGAGCGGAAAACGCGGATGAAGGTCTCCTGCGTCAGGTCCTCTGCGTCGTGCGCATTGCCCGACAGCCGGTAGGCCAGCCGGTACACCCGGTCGGCGTGCTGACGCACCAGCTCGTCCCAGGACGGCATGGTGGTCTTGTCGCCGGTGGCATCGAACACCGCGGTGCCGGTCAACTCCTCGGACGGCACCACCCAATCCCCGTCGGTGTACTGCTCGAGGTGTGCCATCGAGGCGGGTGCCAGCGTTCGTTGTGGTCGTCAGATCCTCCTGGTCACAGCCGTCACTTACGAACATCAACGGCTCGATGTCGACGGCAACACGCTGATCCATATGCTTATTCCCATAACGCCAGCGTCCGCCGTGTTCCATGCCCGCTACGCTCTCCGATGCGGGTGTGGCTGGCATATGAGCAATCTGAACATTTCCTGAGAAAGATTCCCATCGATTTTCCGACCAGCCAAAACGGGCCTTTTCGGGGTGTGATTCTCGCCATTGGGCGCGGGCGTGTCGCGGCGCGGCCCACATCGGTTAGCTCTACGCTGCGGGCATGGCCAGCACCGACGACCCGGCGGGTGCGACGCGAGGCCGCGAGGGCGGCGACATCCAGCCAGCGAGCCGCGAGGGCGGCGACATCCAGCCAGCGAGCCGCGAGGGCGGCGACATCCAGCCAGCGAGCCGCGCCGAATCGATCGTCACGCATGCCGAGGGGTCGATCTCCGAGGACGCGATCGTCGCGGCCGCCCGTGAGCGGGCCGTCGACATCGGCGCAGGCGCGGTCACTCCGGCGGTCGGGGCGCTGATGTGTGTGCTGGCCAAGCTGACCGGCGCCAAGGCGGTCGTCGAGGTCGGCACGGGCGCGGGTGTCAGCGGGTTGTGGTTGCTCTCGGGCATGCGCGAGGACGGCGTGCTCACCACGATCGACGTCGAACCCGAGCATCAGCGCATGGCCAAGCAGGCGTTCACCGAGGCCGGCGTCGGGCCGTCGCGGACCCGGTTGATCAGCGGCCGGGCGCAGGACGTGCTCACCCGGCTCGCCGACGAGTCCTACGACCTGGTGTTCATCGACGGCGATCCGATCGACCAGCCACAGTTCGTCCTCGAAGGGGTGCGGCTGCTACGGCCAGGCGGCGCGATCGTCGTGCACCGCGCCGCACTCGGCGGACGTGCCGGCGACGCGAACGCCAAGGATGCCGAGGTCAGCGCCGTCCGTGAAGCGGCGCGGCTGATCGCCGAGGACGACCGGCTGACGCCGGTGCTCATCCCGCTCGGCGACGGCCTGCTGGCCGCCGCGCGCGACTGACGAGATCTTTTACGGCTTCCTGACGGCGTGGCTGCTTGACCATCGGCTGAACGCGCGTTTAGCGTACTAAACATGCGTTCAGTGTCAGACGATCGAACGGCCGTCGCCCGGATCCGCGACGCCGCGATCGAGCAGTGGGGTGAGCATGGGTTCACCGTCGGGCTTCGAAGCATCGCCGAGGCGGCGGGCGTGTCCGCCGCGCTGGTGATCCACCACTTCGGTTCCAAGGACGGCCTGCGGAAGGCGTGCGACGACTACGTCGCCGAGGAGATCCGCAGCGGCAAGTCGGCGTCATTGCAGACCAAAGACCCCGCCGACTGGTTCGCCCAGATGGCCGAGATCGAGTCTTACGCCCCGTTGATGGCCTACCTGGTGCGCAGCATGCAGTCGGCCAGCGATCTGGCAAAGATGTTGTGGCAGCGAATGATTGACAACGCCGAGGAGTACCTGGAGGAGGGCGTGCGGAGCGGGCTGCTCAAGCCGAGCCGCGACCCGCGCGCCCGCGCCCGGTACCTGGGCATGTCCGGCGGGGGCGGCTTCCTGATGTATCTGCAAATGCACGAGAACCCAACCGATCTGCGCGCCGTGCTGCGCGACTACGGCGAAGAGATGGTGCTGCCTGCCCTCGAGATCTACACCCAAGGTCTGATGGCCGACTCGACCATGTACGACGCGTTCCTTGAAACGCGCGAAAAAGGCATCCCGTTCACTACAACTCAAGAAGGAGAACACGGCGATGACGGCTCAAGCAACCCCGCCCCTGCAGCGGGATAATAGGACAGCACCGCCGCAGCTCGCTGTCGAAATCCGGGGCCTGTCCAAGTCTTTCGGCCGCACCAAGGCGCTCGACGGCCTTGACCTGACCGTCGCCCCTGGTGACATCTCCGGCTTTCTCGGGCCGAACGGCGCGGGCAAGTCGACCACCATCCGGGTGCTGCTGGGTCTGCTCCGCGCCGACGGCGGCACCGTCCGGCTGCTCGGCGGCGATCCCTGGCGCGACGCGGTCGCGTTGCACCGGCACATCGCCTACGTGCCCGGCGATGTGACGTTGTGGCCCAACCTGACCGGCCTGCAGGCCATCGACTTTCTGGCCCGCCTGCGCGGCAACGGAGTCGACACCCGACGCCGCGACCAGCTGATCGAGCGGTTCGAACTCGACCCGCACAAGAAGGCGCGCACCTACTCGAAGGGCAACCGGCAGAAGGTGGCGATCGTGGCCGCGTTCTCCACCAACGCCGAGCTCTACATCCTCGACGAGCCGACCTCGGGCCTGGACCCGTTGATGGAGAAGGCGTTTCAGACCTGTGTTGAAGAGGTCGCCGACCGCGGCGCCGCCGTGCTGCTGTCCAGTCACATTCTCGCCGAGGTGGAGAAGCTCTGCGACAACGTGACGATCATCCGCGCAGGCCATGCGGTGAAGTCCGGCACGCTCGATGAGTTGCGCCACCTGATGCGCACCACCATCGCGGTGCGCACCCGCGGTGACGCCCGTGTGCTGCAGCAGGTTCCGTACGTGCACGACTTCAGTAACCAGAACGGCGGCTTCCGCTTCTCGGTGGACCGCAACGACCTGGACTTCGTCATGGAACATCTCACTGAACTCGGCATCGAAGAGCTGACCGTGACGCCCGCGTCGCTGGAGGATCTGTTCCTGCGCGAATACCAGGGAGCCAACCGATGACTACCGCTCGGACGGCACGAGGCGCTCCAGCCGGGATCGCCGTTCACCGGTGTGCCCAGCCTGCTTCGGCTCGCGCTGCGCATCGATCGGGTCCGGCTGTCCGTGTGGATCGTGCTCCTGACGCTGATGATGGCCTACGCCCCGAACGCGATCAAACTGGCCTACCCCGGAGAGCCGCAACGGCTGGCCCGGGTGAACCTGCTCAAGACGCCCGCCGGAACGATGCTGGGCGGGCCCATGTTTGGCGGCAACGAGACCGACCTCGGCGCGATGATGGCCAACGAACTGATGCTGACGATGATCGTCGCCACGTCGATCTTGTCGATCCTGACCGTGATTCGGCACACCCGCGCCGAGGAGGAAAGCGGTGCAGCCGAACTAGTGCTGTCATCGGTCGTCGGCAGGTATGCCCGCACGTATGCCGCGCTGATCCTCGTCGGCGGGGTGAACGCCGTTGCTGGCTGTCACCATGACGCTGGCCATGTCCGCGACCGGCTTCTCGATCGTCGACACCGCGGCGATGTGCCTTGGCATCACCGGGGTGGCCATGGTGTTCGGTGCGGTGGCCGCGGTCACCGCCCAGCTGTGGCGTCAGGGGCGGACCGCCTCCGGAGCGGCGATGGCGACGCTGGCGTTGGCCGCGCTGATCCGTGGCATCGGCGATGTCATCAACACCTCGGGCAGCGCCCTGAGCTGGTTCTCACCCATCGCATGGGCCCAGCAGATGCGCGCGTTCGTCGACCTGCGGTGGTGGCCGTTCGCTCTGCTGGTGGCACTTGCGATCGGGCTGATGGTGCTGGCCGCGTGGCTGGAAAGCAGGCGGCAGTACGACGACGGGAACATCCCGTCGTCGGGCGAGCGACCGAACGCGCGTCCGATCACGGGCGTGTTCGGCCTGCACCTCACGCTGCAGCGGGGCCAAACCATCGGCTGGACCGTCGGGCTGTTCCTGGCGGGCTTGGCATTCGGCTCGATGACCAAATCACTGCTGGACGCGGCGAAGGCCAACCCGCTGCTCGCACGGATCCTTACAACGCAGGGCACCGACGGTGTCTACACCACGTTGACGCAGTTCCTGGCGGCCGCCGCCACCGCCTACGTCGTCGGTGCGGTGCTGCGGGTGTACAGCGACGAGGAAGCGGGGCTGGGCGAGGCCGTGCTGGCCGGCGCGGTGTCGCGCTGGCGGTGGTTGCTCACCGCCGTGGCGTCGGCACTGGTGGGGTCGGCCGTGCTGATGTTCTTCGCCGGCCTAGGCAATGGGCTTGGCGCGGGCATCACGCTCGGCCAACCGCAGACCATCGCGCGGCTGACGCTGGCCGGGCTGGCATATGTGCCTGCCATGGCGGTCCTCGCGGGTGTCGCGGCGTTCGCTGTCGCCGTGCGCCGTTCGTGGATCGGCTGGCTGGCCGTCACCTTCGTCGTGGTGTCGCTGTATCTGGGTGCGCTGCTTCGGCTGCCGCACTGGCTGATCGGCCTGTCGCCGGTGGGCCGCACCACGGCCCCGGTGAACTACCCCGTCGTCACGCTGACCGTCATGGTGGTCGTCGCCGCGGCACTGACGTTGGTCTCCGGCTGGATCTATCGCAGCCGCGACGCAATCTAGGGAAAGGGTGAAAGACATGAAGGTCGCTCTTCAGGGGATCACGTCGGGCCTGATCGGTCTCGTCGTGTTCGGGCTGCTGGTGTTCTGGCCCGCCGGCACGTTCGACTACTGGCAGGGATGGGCATTCATCGCGGTCTTCGGCGCGTCGACGACGATCCCCAGCATCTATCTGGCAGCGACGAATCCGGCCGCTCTCAGGCGGCGGATGCAGGCGGGGCCCGCGGCCGAGACACGGCCGCTGCAGAAGATCATCATCACGTTTGCGTTCCTCGTCGATGGCGGCGATGATCGTGGTGAGCGCATTGGACTTTCGGTTCGGCTGGTCCTCGGTGCCTGCGGCGGTCTGCGTCGTCGGCGACGTATTGGTCGCCGTGGGACTTCTGATAGCGATGATCACGACGATCCAAAACGGATACGCCGCCGCGAACATCAAGGTCGAGTCCGGCCAGACGGTCGTGTCCACGGGCCTGTACTCCGTTGTCCGCCACCCGATGTACTTCGGCAACGTTGTGCTGATGATCGGCATCCCGCTGGCGCTCGGGTCCTATTGGGGACTTTTGTTCGTGATCGCGGGCTTCTGCTCGTCTTCGGATCCTCGACGAGGAGAAGGTGCTGACCCAACAGTTGGCCGGCTATAGCGATTACGCCCAGCGGGTGCACTACCGGCTGGTGCCCGGCGTCTGGTGACGGCGGGCGGCCCACCACACGACGAGGAACACCGCGACCACCGCGAAACGCAGAACCGTGTTCGCGATCAAGGTCGCATTCGGCCGCGTCAGTGCCATGTACGCGATGTCGAGCACGCCGCTCGCCGAATGCAGCACCACAAACGTCGTCACGATCAGCCGCAGGGCCGCCCAGTCGGTGATGCGGGTAGCGCCGAACGACAGCACCGCGACGGCGAGCTCCGCCGCAGCGACGAGATAGACGAGCAGATAGTCGGGTCGCGTTATCGCGATGCCCGCCGCCGAGGGGATCGCGGTGGGAAACACGGTCAGCACGAACGCGCCCGCCAGCGTGATCACACCGTGCACCATGAACACGGCCCGCAGTGTCCTCATGTCGTCCCATCCTGTCATGCCAGCGGGCAGTCATCCGTCAAAGTGATGACGGATGACGGGGGCGGACTATGACGGCGGAGGTACGACGTGCACGGCAGAGCCGTTTGAACAGCACCGTGCGCATCTGCGGGCGGTCGCCTACCGGATGCTGGGTTCGGTGAGCGAGGCCGACGACGCCGTGCAGGAAGCGTGGCTGCGGATGGACCGCGCCGACATCGGCGATGTCCGTAATCTGCGCGGCTGGTTGACGACGGTCGTCGCGCGCATCTGCCTGGACATGCTGCGGGCCCGCAGCGCGCGGCCCGAGGAACCGCTCGACGAAGCCCCTGCCATCGCCGCACCCGATGCCGTTGACCCCGAACAGGAAGCGGTGCTTGCCGATTCCATCGGCGTGGCGCTGCTCGTCATCCTGCAGACGCTCTCGCCGGCCGAGCGGCTCGCGTTCGTGCTGCACGACATGTTCGATCTGCCGTACGCCGAGATCGCGCCGATCGTGGGCCGCAGCGAGAACACCGCCGCACAACTCGCCTCGCGCGCCCGACGCCGGGTGCGCGGAAAAACGCCCGACCCCGCGGCGGATTTGGGGCACCAACGCCGACTCGTCGACGCGTTCCTCGCCGCGGCCCGCGACGGTGACTTCGATGCGCTGCTGGCGATGCTCGATGTCGATGTGGTGTTGCGCGTCGACGCGGCGGCGGCAGGCACCGCGATGACGTTCCGCGGCGCGACGACGGTGGCGGCCAATGCGCGGGCCTTCTCGGCGAATTCGCGGTTCGCCGAGCCCGCACTGGTCGACGGGGCGGTCGGGATCGTCGTCGCCCCCAAGGGGAAGCTGGCACTGGTGCTGCGCGTTGGCGTCGTCGGCGACAAGATCACCGAAATCGATATCGACGCCGACCCGCAACGGCTGCGTCGCTTCAGTCTGGCTGTGCTGGATTAGATCCAGACGGCTAGATCCAGACCCCCTTGCCGACCGCGACCACTCCCCCTGCGCTCATCGCAAACCGTTCGCGGTCCTTCTCCAGATCAACGCCGACCATCTCGCCCGGCCCGACGACGACGTTCTTGTCCAGGATCGCGTGGCGCACCACGGCACCGCGGCCCACGCGGGTGCCTGGCATGATCACACTGCCCTCCACGATCGCGCCGTCGTCGACCACGACGTTGGATGACAGCACCGAATTGCGTACCGACGCAGCCGAAATGATGCTGCCCGCCCCGACCACGGACTCCTGTGCCGAGCCGCCGTTGACGAACTTCGCCGGCGCCAGCATCTCGGACTCGCCGCGGATGGGCCAGCGCTTGTTGTAGAGGTTGAACACCGGGTGCACCGACACCAGATCCATGTGGGCGTCGTAGAACGCGTCCAGTGTCCCGACGTCGCGCCAGTAGCCGTGGTCGCGTTCGGTGGCGCCGGGCACCTCGTTGTTGTGGAAGTCGTAGACGGCGGCCATGCCGTCGGTGACCAGCCGCGGGATGATGTCGCCGCCCATGTCGTGATCGGAGTGATCGTCGTCGGCGTCGGCACGGATGGCGTCGATGAGCACCTTGGTGGTGAAGATGTAGTTGCCCATCGACACGAACGTCTGCTCCGGGTCGTCGGGCGTGCCCGGCGGCTCGGCCGGCTTCTCGATGAACTCGCGGATGCGGCCGGACTCGTCGGCGTCGATGCAGCCGAACGCGCTGGCCTCGGCCCGCGGCACCCGGATGCCCGCGACCGTCGCCCCTGCGCCGCTCTCGATGTGGAACTGGACCATCTGCTCGGGATCCATCCGGTACACGTGGTCAGCGCCGAAGACGACGATGAAGTCGGGATCCTCGTCGTAGATCAGGTTCAGCGACTGATAGATCGCGTCGGCAGAGCCGGTGTACCAGCGCGGGCCGAGCCGCTGCTGGGCCGGCACCGGCGTGATGTACTCGCCGGCAAGCCCGGACAACCGCCAGTTCTGGGAAATGTGGCGATCCAGCGAATGCGACTTGTATTGGGTCAGCACGCAGATTCGCAGGTATCGCGCATTCACCAGATTGGACAGCACAAAATCGATGAGGCGATAGGCGCCGCCGAAGGGAACCGCCGGTTTGGCGCGGTCGGCAGTCAATGGGTAGAGCCGCTTGCCCTCCCCGCCGGCCAGGACGATGCCAAGTACGTGTGGCAACTCCCTCATGATCCAAACCTATCCGCAGGTTCACGCCGCGGCTAGGCATTCGCGGCTATTGATCGCTTGTGTCGGTCAAGGTATTTGGGTCCTGCGGGCCGCGACGACTCGGTGTTTTTGGATACCGTCGTCCCTATGCGGGTGGCGATGATGACTCGGGAGTATCCACCCGAGGTGTACGGCGGGGCGGGGGTACACGTCACCGAGCTCGTCGCGCAGCTTCGCCATTTGTGCGAGGTCGACGTGCACTGCATGGGAGCCCCGCGTCCCGGTGCGTTCGTCCATCAGCCCGATCCGGCTCTCAAGGGCGCCAACCCGGCGCTGTCGACGCTGTCGGCGGACCTCAACATGGTCAACGGGGCATCGAACGCCACGGTTGTGCATTCACACACCTGGTACACCGGCATGGCCGGGCATCTGGCCGCGCTGCTGTACGGCATTCCGCACGTTTTGACCGCGCATTCGCTCGAACCGATGCGGCCGTGGAAGGCCGAACAACTCGGCGGCGGCTACCGGGTGTCGTCTTGGGTGGAGAAAACCGCGGTCGAGGCCGCCGACGCGGTGATCGCGGTCAGCTCCGGCATGCGCGACGACGTGCTCCAGACCTATCCCGCGCTTGACCCCAACCGGGTGCACGTGGTGCGCAACGGAATAGACACCGACGTTTGGTACCCGGACGCGAGGAGCGAGAAAGGCGGCGCGGACGCGAGGAGCGAGAAAGACCGCGCGGCGCAGCCGGGCGAGTCGGTGCTCGAAGAGCTCGGCGTCGACCCGAACCGCCCGATCGTGGCGTTCGTCGGGCGGATCACCCGGCAGAAGGGGGTCGCGCATCTGATCGCGGCGGCGCACCACTTCGCCCCCGAGGTCCAGCTGGTGCTGTGTGCCGGCGCTCCGGACACCCCGCAGATCGCGGCCGAGGTGACCTCGGCGGTGCAGGAATTGGCGCGCGTGCGCAGCGGCGTGTTCTGGGTCCGGGAAATGCTGCCCATCGTCAAGATCCGCGAAATACTCTCAGCGGCAACGGTTTTCGTATGCCCGTCGGTGTACGAACCGTTGGGGATCGTGAATCTGGAGGCGATGGCGTGCGCGACGGCGGTAGTGGCATCCGATGTCGGCGGCATACCGGAGGTGGTCGCGGACCATCAGACGGGTCTGCTGGTGCACTACGACGCGAACGACCCGGCGTTCTTCGAGCGGCGGCTGGCCGAGGCGGTCAACTCGTTGGTCGCCGATCCGCAACGGGCGGGGCAGTTCGGTCAGGCCGGGCGGCAGCGTTGTATCCAGGAATTTTCCTGGGCTCACATTGCCGAGCAGACGTTGGAGATCTACCGGAAGGTTTCTTCGTAGATTGTCGGCGTACGAGTCGCGCTAGCTGGTGACGCCCTTGAGCTCGTCGCCGAGCGCTGCCGCTTCGTCGGGGGTGAGTTCGACGACGAGTCGGCCGCCGCCTTCCAGTGGTACCCGCATAACGATGCCCCGCCCCTCCTTGGTTGCTTCCAGTGGACCGTCGCCGGTCCGGGGCTTCATCGCCGCCATCGAGTGCTCCCTCCACATGAGCCAGCCCGCGTCGGCGGGCGTACAGATCTGCCCCCATTGTTCCCTATCCGCGGCGTGCGGTGTGCAAAGACCCGGCTATGGCCGCCGTGAGGGCGCCTTACCGAGCCGCGGAACCCAGCAGTCCGCGGTGTGGTCGTCGACCATTCCGGTGGCCTGCATCAACGCGTAGGCCGTCGTCGGTCCGACGAATCGGAAGCCGCGGCGCTTCAATTCCTTGGCCATCGCCGTCGATTCGGGGCTCACCGCGGGGACCTCGGACAGATCGGCCGGCCGCGGCCGCTGCGCTCGGTCTGGCGGCGCGAACGACCACAGCAACTCACCGAGATCGACGTCGAGGTCGGCGGCGGCACGCGCGTTGGCGATGGTGGCCTCAATCTTGGCGCGGTTGCGCACGATCCCGGTGTCGGCCATCAGCCGGTCGATGTCGCGTTTGGTGTAGCGGGCGATGCGGTCGAGATCGAACCCGTGGAACGCGTGGCGGAAGTTCTCCCGCTTGCGCAGGATGATCAGCCACGACAGGCCACTCTGGAACGCCTCCAGGCTGATCCGCTCGAACAGCGCGGCGGATTCCCGCAGCGGCCGCCCCCATTCGGTGTCGTGGTAGTCGCGGTAGAGCAGGAAATCGGCTGGGGCCAACCGTGTTTGGTCGATCCAAGCGCACCGGATGCGGCCGTCGTCTTCGACGGTCACACCTGGTCCGTGTCATCCGCAAGCGCGTGGGCGCCCCCCTCGACCCGCTCGTCGGCCTCCTCGCCGTCATCGCCGATGCCGTGGGCCGCGCGCACCGCGGCGAGCTGGCCGCGCAGCTGGTCGAGCTCCTGGCCCAGCCGGTCGAGCACCCAGTCGACCTCGCTGGTCTTGTAGCCGCGCAAGCGTCTGGGTGAACTTGACCTCATCGACGTCGTCGCCGGTGACGCCGGAGGCCGGCAACACGGTGGCGGTGGTGGCGCGCGGCAGCGGCGGCAACGGCTCACCTCGGCCGAACAGCGCGCTGCCGAGCCCGAACAGCACGACGGCCACCAGGATCAGCACTACCAGGTACAGCAGAACCAAGGTCACGCTCTCGATTTTGCCCGATGGCGGTGACAGTCGGCGTCAGGGGCGGACGGCCAGCACCCGACGAGCAGCTAGCCGCGCGGCCGCACCGTGATCATCGGCGGGCGGTCGTCCAGCGACACCGAGGAGGTGCGCGGGGTGTAGTCGTCGCCGTCGGCGAAGAACTGCGTCAGCGCGGCCCCGGAGTCCGGCACCCCGCAGCGCGACAGCAGGGTGGCGATGACCTGGCGGCTCATCGACGCGAGTTCGGTCAGCGGCCGGTTGCGGTGCGTGCGCACGCCGAGGTTCACCTGGGCGATGGCGTCCAGGCCCAGCCGGTCGTAGGTGTCGATCAGCAGCCCGATCTCCACGCCGTACCCCGGCGCGAACGGCACCGAGGTGAGCAGCTCGCGGGTGCCTGCGTATTCGCCGCCCAGCGGCTGCAGAAGGCAGCTCAGTTCGGGCCGCAGCGACGCGAGCAGCGGTCGCGCGACCAGCTCGGTGACCCGGCCGCCGCCGTTGGCATCCTCGCTGCCGCTGATCTTCAGCGGCCGCCGGTAGAACCCCTTGACCAGATGCACGCCGTCGGTGGTCAGCAGCGGCCCGACCAGTTTGGGCACGAACATCGGGTCGGGGTCGATCAGGTCGGAGTCGACGAACACCACGATGTCGCCGGCGGTGGCGGCCAGCGACCGCCACAGCACCTCACCCTTGCCTGGCTGCGGCGCGACCTCGGGCAGCGCGCTCTCGCGGCTGATCACCCGCGCACCGGCCGCGACCGCACGGATCTCGGTGTCGTCGGTGGAGCCGGAGTCCAGCACGATCAGCTCATCGACCAGGCCGCCGAGCAGCGGCGTGATGGTCTCGACGACGGTTCCGACGGTTTCTTCCTCGTTCAGCGCGGGCAGCACCACCGAGATGGTGCGGCCGGCCTTGGCGGCTTCCAGCTCGCCGACCGTCCACGACGGCCTGTTCCAGCTGTGGTCGGACAGCCATCGCCCGGTGACGACGTCCGTCCCCGGCAGTTCAGGTACCAGTGTCATGCGAGCCCCCTCACCGTGCGCGTTGGTGGGCGCACGCCCTGGATCGACGCGACCATCTCCAGCACGCGTCGGGTGGGCCCCACCTCGTGCACACGGAACATGGCGGCTCCGTCTGCAGCGGCCAGGGCGGTTGCTGCCAGGGTGCCCTCTAGGCGTTCGGTCAGGCCCACACCCAGAGTTTCCCCGACGAAGTCTTTGTTGCTGAGTGCCATCAGGACGGGCCATCCAGTGTTTACAAGGTCTTTTACGTGGCGCAACAAACTAAGACCGTGGTAAGTGTTCTTACCGAAATCGTGCGTCGGATCGATTAACACCGCGTCACGGGCGACCCCGACGGCGACCGCGCGCTCGGCGGCCGCGGTCACCTCGGCGATCACGTCGTCGACGACGCCGCGCTCAGAGGTGCCGTAATTGACCCGGAACGGCCGCGTCCGCGGCGCCGCGCCGCCGGTATGCGAGCACACCAGGCCCGCCCCGAACTCGGCGGCGACCTCGGCCAGGCCAGGATCAACACCGCCCCAGGTGTCGTTGATCAGGTCGGCGCCGGCCGCGCAGGCCTGCTTGGCCACCGCCGAACGCCAGGTGTCGACGCTGATCAGCTGGTCGGGGAAGCTGTCGCGCAGCCATTCGATGAACGGCACGACCCGGGCGATCTCCTCGTCGACGCCGACGGCGTCGCCTGGACCTGCTTTGACGCCACCCACGTCGACGACGTCGGCGCCCTCGTCGATCACCCGGCGGGCGGCCGCCTTCGCGGCCTCATCGGTGAAGGTGGCGCCGCGGTCGTAGAACGAGTCCGGTGTCCGGTTCACGATCGCCATGAGCAACGCGCGATCGCCGGCCACCGGGCGGCCGCAGAAGGTCGACAACACGCCCTCCAGGCTACTTAGTGGCGGCGAACTGGCGATTTTCGCTATTTGGGCCGCTTGCCGCTCTTCACCTCGTCGGGGTAGGCGTCATAGAACGGCACGTAGCCCTCGTCGCGGCCGGCCAGCACGTAGATCGGGTCCTTGACATCGGGGCCGTAGCCCTCCTTGCGCAGGTCGACCTTCTGGCTCTTGAACGTCGACGTGTGCGCCAGCTCGCCGACGACGCGGACGAAGAGCGGCACGGCATAGCCGGGCAGCCGCTCGTAGGCCGCCGTCGCCAGCGCCTTGCCGTCGAACTCCTCGGCCTCCTTGAGCTGAATCGCGGCCATGCCGGCGCGCCCGCCGGTGCCGGGCACCTCGACGCCGAACACCGTGGCCTCCTCGACCTGCGGTTCGGTGGACAACGCCGCCTCGACCTCGGTGGTGGCGACGTTCTCGCCCTTCCACCGGAAGGTGTCGCCGAGCCGGTCGGTGAACGCCGCATGCCCGAAGCCCTGCGAGCGCATCAGGTCGCCGGTGTTGAACCAGACGTCGCCGTCCCGAAAAGCGTTGCGCACCAACTTCTTTTCGCTGGCCTTGGTGTCCGTGTAGCCGTCGAACGGCTGGAAGTTGCTGACCTTCGACAGCAGCAGCCCCGGCTCGCCGGTGCGCACCTTGTGCGCCCGGCCGTCAGCGCCGCGCAACGGCTCGCCGGTGTCGGGGTCGTACTCAACGAACGCGACGGGTGTCGGGCAGAGGCCCGTGGTCTTGTCGATGTTGAGAATGTTGACGAACGCGGTGTTGCCCTCGCTGGCGCGCGTAGAACTCGCAGACCCGTTCGATGCCGAACCGCTGGGTGAACTCGTCCCAGATCGCAGGGCGCAGCCCGTTGCCGCCGATCACCCGCACCTTGTGCTGGCGGTCGGTCGGCTTGGGCGGTTGGTTGAGCAGGTAGGCGCAGATCTCGCCGATGTAGATGAATGCGGTGGCGCGTAGCGGATGACCTCGTCCCAGAACTTCGACGCCGAGAACGACTTGCCCAGCGCCAGCGTCGCGCCGGAGTTCAGCACCGACGACAGCGCGACCGTCAACGCGTTGTTGTGGTACAGCGGCAAGCAGCAGTACAGGGTGTCGTTGCTGTGCAACCGCATGCCGAGGCCGCCGAAGCCGGCCAGCGCCCGCAGCCATCGGTAGTGCGTCATCACGCTGGCCTTCGGCATACCGGTGGTGCCGGAGGTGAAGATGTAGAACGCCTTGTCCTTGGCCAGCACCGCCGCCGTCGTCGCCGGGTCGCGGGTGGGCGCGGTGGACGCGAGCTGTTGCAGCTCGTCGACGGTCATCAGCCCGGTGGTGTCGGCGCCGCTCTCGGTGATCGGCTCGATCAGGTCGGTCTCGGCGACGATGGCCTTCGAGGAGAGCAGGCCGAAGCTGTGCTTGAGCACGTCGCCTCGTTGGTGGTGGTTGAGCATTCCTGCGATCGCGCCGCACTTGACCGTGGCCAGCATGAGCAGCACAGACTCCGGCGAGTTGCGCAGCATGATCGCCCACGACGTCGCCGTGCCCGACGCCGCGCGCGGCCAGCACGGCGGCGTAGCGGTTGACCGTCTCGTTGGCCTGGCGGTAGGTGATCTGCTCGTCGCCGAACTTGATGAACACGTTGTCGGCGTAGCGGGCCGCGCGCTCCTGAAAGACCTTGCCGATCGAGGTCTTGGCCGACGGGCGCGCCCCGAATCCGGTGATCACACCGCGCAGGATGACCGGCGCGTCCATCAGCAGGCCCGGTACATGGGCGGCGATGTCGAGCAGCCCGACGCTGCTGCGGGTCCCCGATTTATCGTCGGTCATCGGTGTGTCCCCTCCGAGGTTCGTACGTGCGCAACACCCTAGTGACCGCTGTCACTCGGCGCGCACACCGCCATCGCCGCATCGACGTCCGTCGACCACGATCAACCGGTCCAGCGCAGCTTGGGCGACATAACCGCTGTCGACCAGCCCGCGCAGCCACACCAGCAGGCCCCCGTAGTGCCCGAACGGGTCGAGCAGCACCACCGGCTTGTCATGCATGCCCAAATAACCCGCTGTCCAGGCTTCGAAGAACTCCTCGAGGGTGCCGATGCCACCGGGCAGCGCGAGGAACGCATCGGCGCGGTCCTCCATCACCTGCTTGCGCTCGCGCATGGTGTCGGTGATGACCAGTTCGTCGGCTTGGGTGTCGGCGACCTCTCGGTGCACCAGCGCCTTGGGGATGACGCCGACGGTTCGGCCGCCGCGGGCGCGGGCCCCGGCGGCCAGCGCTCCCATGGCCGAGACGTTGCCGCCGCCGGACACCAGCGTCCAGCCGCGCGCGGCGATCGCTTCTCCGACCTGGGCCGCCAAGGACAACAGCTCGGGATGCGTTGGCCCGGACGCGCAGTACACGCAGACCGCCCATTCGCGGTCGGGGTTCTGGAGACACAGGGACAAGGTAGCCAACGTAGCCATAGACTCCGGCGGTGCCTGTTGAGTGGGTGGTGCGCACGCGAGGAGCAGCGGGTCAACCCGCGCCGCACGAACCCGCACTGGAACTGATCGAGACGGGTGTCCGCGAGCGAGCCGGGACGGTGCTGATCGGGTCCGGGGGGGTCGGCAAGACGTGGCTGGCACGCACGGCAGCAGACCGGTTGGCGCCGCAGTTCGGTCGCGTCGACTGGGTGCATGCGACGGCGCCCGCGGTTCCGTTCTCCGCCTTCAGCCATCTGATGGAGGTGCCCGGCACGGGTAAGACAGCAGCGGTGCTGCGTACGGCGCGGGAGTCGGTTGGCGACGGCAGGCTGCTGATCGTCGACGACGCACATCTGCTGGACAAGCTGTCCGCGGCGCTGGTCTACCAGTTGGCGGTCAGTGGCGCGGCGAAGCTGATCGTCACGGTCGCGCCGAACGGGCCGGTGGCCGACGAGATTTCGGCGCTGTGGCGCGACGACCTGCTGGCCCGCATCGACGTCGCACCCTCGGGCCACGACGACAGCCGGCAGGCCACGCTGGTCGAGGAGTTCGTTTCTGCCCTTCCGGGTCCGGGGCACCGGGTGCTGGAGTATCTGGCCGTCGAGGATCCCTTGTCGCTCGCCGACGTGTCGGCGCTCGCGGGGCGCGACGCCGTCAGCGACGCCGAAACCGCAGGCGCCATCGTCGTCGACGGGGACCGCGTCCGTCCGGCGCACCCGCTCTACGTCGACGCGGTTCGTGGCGCGATGGGCGGACCCGAGTGCCGGCGGCTGCGCACGGAGCTGGTGGAGCGGCTGGTCGCCGCGCGGCCCGGCGGCGTGGTGGACCGGCTACGGCTCGCGGTGCTGTCGCTGGACAGTGACAGCCCGCAGCCGGCGGCGGACCTGGCCGAGGCGGCCCAGGAGTCGCTGCGGCTGGGTGACCTCGAACTCAGCGACCGGTTGGGCCGGGCCGCGCTGGACCGGTCACCCGAGCTGGCGACGCGGCTGACCCTGGCCTATGCGCTGGCGTGGCAGGGCAGGGGCCGGGAGGCCGAAGCCGTGCTCGCCGACGTTGACCCCTCGACACTGTCCGAGACCGAGCTGATGGCGTGGGCGCTGCCGCGCGCGGCCAACCAGTTCTGGATGCTGAGCGAACCGGAGCGGGCGACAGCGTTCCTGCGGACGACGCGCGGCAGGGTGTCGTCGCCTGCCGCGCAGACCACGCTCGACGCGCTGTCGGCGACGTTCGCGATGAACGCGGGCAGCCCCAGCCGCGCCAAACAGATCGCCGACGAGGTGCTGGCATCGCCTGCGGCCGACGACACCGCGGTGGGCTGGGCGGCGGCCGCGGCGGCGCTGAGTTCGGCGCGGATGGGCCGGTTCGACGAGGTCGACGCGCTGGCCGAACGGGCGATCGCCGCGGGACACCCCGGGCTGTTGCGGTTCACCAGCGGCTTCGGTCAGACGACCGCGCTGGTGATGGCGGGCGAGCTGGACCGCGCCCAGGCGCTGGGCCAGCAGCTCACCGACTTCGCTCAGATGCAGCAGCCGGGCCGCGCGATCGGTGAGGTGTTGGTGGCCGACGTCCTGATCGCCAAGGGTGAGCTCGAGTCGGCGGCGGCGCTGTTGCGCGGCGCGGCGGCCGCGCTGGCGCCGACCGGGTATTCGTGGGGGCCGCTGGCCTGGATGCTATTGGCGCAGGCGCTCGGGCAATTGGGCGAGACGGTCGAGGCCGGAAAGATCTTGTCGCGGGCCGAGTCCCGCCATGGCCTGAAGTCGATGCTGTTCGCGCCGGAGCTTGCCCTGGCGCGGGCCTGGACGATGTGGGCGCGACGGGACAACCACGGAGCGATCGCGGCCGCCCGCGAGGCCGCCCGCAGCGCCGAGCGCGGCGGTCAAACTGCTGTGGCGCTGCGCGCGTTGCACGATGCGGCACGGTTCGGCGACATCCGCGCCGCCGACGGCATTGCCCGGCTGAGCGCCGAAATCGACTGCGTGTTCGGCGAACTGGCACTCGCACATGCCCGCGCGGTGACGGCTCACGACGCCGACGCCTTGCGCGACGCGTCGGCACAGCTCGCGGCCATCGGGATGACGCGGTCAGCGGCAGGCGCTGCGCGGTCAACCGGTTAAATATCGCCGCAGCATGGCCGTCACCGCGCTGATCTGGGCCACCTCGACGCGCTCGTCGGAGCGGTGCGCGAGGTTGGGGTCGCCGGGTCCGTAGTTGACCGCAGGGACGCCCAACGCCGCAAAGCGCGCGACGTCGGTCCAGCCGTACTTGGCGCGCACCTGCCCGCCGGCCGCGTCGACGAGCGCGGCGGCGGCCGGCTTCGTCAGCCCCGGCAGCGCGCCCGGCGCGGAGTCGGTCATTTCGATCTGCACGTCCAGTCCCGTCGAACACGTCGTGCACGTGCTTGAGCGCGTCGTCGACACCGCGGTCGGGCGCGAAGCGGAAGTTCACGGTCACCGACGCGGCGTCGGGTATGACGTTGCCGGCCACCCCGCCGTCGATGCGCACCGCGGACAGCCCTTCGCGATACGTGCAGCCGTCGATGTCGACAGTGCGGGCCCGATACGCCGAGAGCCGCGCCAAGACGTCGCCGAGCTGGTGAATAGCGTTGTCGCCCAGCCATGATCGCGCGGAGTGTGCGCGGGTACCCGCGGCGCTGACGACGACGCGCAGCGTGCCCTGACAGCCGGCCTCGATGAACCCTGCCGACGGCTCGCCGAGAATGGCGACGTCGGCGCGCAGCCAGTCGGGCAGCTCGCGTTCGATGCGACCCAAACCGTTTGCCGCCGCTTCGATTTCCTCGCAGTCGTACATCACGAGCGTGACGTCGTGCTTGAGGTCGGCGACGGTCGCGGCCAGGTGAAGGAACACCGCGTCGCCGGCCTTCATGTCGGAGGTGCCGCAGCCGTGAAGTTCGTCGCCGTCAAGCCTGCTGGGCAGGTTGCCCGCGGCGGGGACGGTGTCGGTGTGGCCGGCCAACAGAACCCGCGACGGCCGGGAAAGATTCGTGCGGGCCAGCACGGCGTTGCCGTTGCGCACCACCTCGAAGCCGGTGGTCTGCTCGCGGAGCGCGGCCTCGATCTCGTCGGCGATGCGCTGCTCGTGACGCGACTCGCTGGGGATGTCCACCAACGCCGCGGTCAGCGCGATCGGGTCGCCCCGCAAATCCAGGCCCACAACCTCCAAGGCTAGTCCAGTAGCCTTTAGCGACGTGACTTCCGCAGCAGGCGTCGGCCTGGCCACCATCGCCGCCGACGGATCCGTCCTCGACACGTGGTTCCCTGGGCCCGAACTCGGCGCCGACGGTCCGTCGGGCACCGTGCGCCTCTCGGTGGCCGAGGTCCCCGACGAACTGGCGGCGCTGACCGGCCGTGACGAGGACCGCGACGTCGAGACGGTGGCGGTGCGCACCACCATCGCGTCGCTTGAGGACAAGGCGACCGACGCCTATGACGCCTACCTGCGGCTGCACCTACTCTCGCATCGGCTGGTCGCCCCGCACGGGCTCAACGCCGACGGCTTCTTCGGCGTGCTGACCAACGTGGTGTGGACCAACCACGGGCCGTGCGCGGTCGACGGCTTCGAGCTGGTGCGGGCGCGGCTGCGGCGCCGCGGGCCGGTGACCGTCTACGGCATCGACAAGTTCCCGCGGATGGTCGACTACGTGGTGCCCTCGGGCGTGCGGATCGCCGACGCCGACCGGGTTCGGCTCGGCGCGCACCTGGCGTCGGGCACCACCGTCATGCACGAGGGCTTCGTCAACTTCAACGCGGGCACGCTCGGCAGCTCCATGGTGGAGGGCCGGATCTCGGCGGGTGTGGTCGTCGGCGACGGCTCGGACGTCGGCGGCGGCGCGTCGATCATGGGCACGCTGTCGGGCGGTGGCACCCAGGTCATCTCGGTGGGCAAGCGCTGCCTGCTGGGCGCCAACGCCGGGCTGGGCATCTCACTCGGCGACGACTGCGTCGTGGAGGCCGGCCTGTATGTGACGGCGGGGACCAAGGTGCTTGACCGCCGACGGCCAGACGGTCAAGGCGCGCGAGCTGTCGGGCGCGAACAATCTGCTGTTCCGGCGTAACTCGCTCTCGGGTGCCGTCGAGGTGGTGGCCCGCGACGGCAGCGGCATCACCCTCAACGAGGCGCTGCACGCGAACTAATCGCTCGCGTCAGACCCATCCGGTCAGCTCCTTCTTGAGCACCTTGCCCATCGCGTTGCGCGGCAGGCTCTGGACCAGTCGCACCTCGCGCGGCCGCTTGTGCACCGAGAGCTGTTGGGCAACAAACTCGATCAACGCTGCGGGTTCGGCGTCGCCGACCACGAAGGCGACGATCCGCTGGCCGAGGTCGTCGTCGGGCACGCCGATCACGGCGGCCTCGGCCACGCCAGGGTGGCCGAGCAGCGCGGTCTCGATCTCGCCCGCGCCGACGCGGAAGCCGCCCGTCTTGATCAGGTCGACCGACTCGCGGCCGACGATGCGGTGCATGCCGGTGCCGTCGATCACCGCGACGTCACCGGTGCGGTACCAGCCGTCGGCGTCGAAAGCCTCGGCGGTGGCGTCCGGCCTGTCGAGGTAGCCGTCGAACATCGTCGGGCCCTGAACCTGCAGGCGCCCAATGGATTCCCCGTCGTGGGGCACCGTCGCACCGTCCTCGTCGACCAGTCGGGTCCGCACGCCGGTCAACGGCAGCCCCACCGAGCCGGGCCTGCGCTCACCGTCGGCGCGGGTGGACAGCGTGATCAGCGACTCGGTGCTGCCGTAGCGTTCCACCGGCTGGTGGCCGGTCAGCCGGGCCAGCCCGTCGAAGACCGGCACCGGAAGCGGCGCACTGCCCGACACCAGCAGCCGCGCGGTCGCCAGTGCCCGCGCCGCGTCGGCGTCGCCGACGACTCGCGACCACACCGTAGGCACCCCGAAATACATCGAGCCACCCGCCGCCGCATACGCCTGCGGCACGGGTTTTCCGGTGTGCACGAACCGATTTCCGATGCGCAGCGAGCCCAGTAGCCCGAGCACCAGGCCATGAACGTGGTACAGCGGAAGGCCGTGCACCAGGGTGTCGTCGGGTGTCCACTGCCAGGCCTCGGCGAGCATGTCGATGTCGGCGGCGATGGCGCGACGGCTCACCACCACGCCTTTCGGCGGACCGGTGGTGCCCGAGGTGTAGATGATCAACGCGGTCGCGTCCGCCGCCGGCTCGGCGTAGCGGTGCCACGACCGGGCGTGCAGGCGCACCGGGACATGCGGCAGGTCGTCGGTCTCCTGCGGCTTCTCCCCCAGCCAGGCCTGCGCGCCCGAGTCGGTGATGAGGTGGCGGCGTTCGGCGGCGCCGACATCGGCGGGCACCGGGACGACGGGCACCCCGGCGATCAGACACCCGGTGATCGCCAGCACCGTCGTCGCGGTCGGAGTCGCCAGCACCGCGACCCGCTGCGCAGCGCCGACCCGCTCGGCCACCGACGTCGCCGCGCCGACCAGATCGCTGCGGCTCAGCACGGCGCCGTCGATGCGCACCGCGTCGCCGATGTCGGCGCCGGCCGCGACCGCGGCGGGATTGAGCGAAGCCAGCAGCATGTTCGGTGAGACTACCCATCCGCGCGCTCAGGCGATACTGGGCGCGTGAACCAGATCCATCAGGTGGCGTCGCGCGAGGTGTACCGGAACAACTGGCTGACGCTGCGCGAGGACGACATCCGGCGTCCCGACGGCAGCACCGGCATCTACGCGGTGGTCGACAAGCCGACGTATGCGCTGGTGATCCCGCATGACGGCGACCGCTTCCACCTGGTCGAGCAGTTCCGCTATCCGCTGGGCATGCGGCGCTGGGAGTTTCCGCAGGGCACGGCGCCGGACCAGGAGCATCTCGAGCCGACCGAGCTGGCTGAGCGGGAGTTGCGCGAGGAGACCGGGCTGCGGGCCGCCTCGATGGAGCTGCTGGGCACGCTCGACGTCGCGCCGGGAATGAGCAGCCAGCGCGGACGGGTGTTCCTCGCGACCGGCCTTACCGAGGGTGAGCACGACCGCGAGCACGAAGAGCAGGACATGCGCAGCGAGTCGTTCTCCCGCGCGCAGCTGGAACGGATGATCCGCGACGGTGACATCACCGACGCCCAATCCATCGCCGGGTGGGCGCTGCTGTTGCTGGCCGGCCGCTAATGGAGGTGGGCCAGCGATGGCTGACGCTTCACTGCTGGCCGACTGGGCCCGTTAAATTCTCATCCCCAGCCGCGCCGACACGGACGGGAGGTTCCGCCGAATCCGGCGGCACCGTCGGCCATGGCGCAGGCACCGGCCGAGTACGTACTCGCTGCGGCCACCAGAACCACCGTCCCATCATCGCCGCGATCGACGGCGTCATGAACGAGCGGATGATCAGCGTATCGAACAGCAGGCCGAGGCCGATCGTGGTGCCCACCTGCCCAGCCACGACGAGGTCGCTGACCACCATCGACATCATGGTGAACGCGAACACCAGACCGGCCGAGGTCACCACCGCCCCGGTGCCGCCCATCGACCGGATGATGCCGGTCTTGATGCCGGCGGGGATCTCCTCTTTGAATCGCGACACCAACAACAGGTTGTAGTCCGATCCCACCGCCAGCAGGATGATCACCGACATCGCCAGCACCATCCAGTGCAGCGGCTTGCCGACGAGGTGTTCCCAGATCAGCACGGACATGCCGAATGAGGTGCCCAGCGACAGCAGCACCGTCCCGACGATGACCGCCGAGGCGATCACCGCCCGAGTCAACAACAGCATGATGATGAAAATCAGGCACAGCGACGCGATCCCGGCGACCAGCAGGTCCCAGTTCGAACCCTCCTGCATGTCCTTGTAGGTCGACGCGGTGCCCGCCAGATAGATCCGCGAGCCTTCCAGCGGGGTGCCCTTGATGGCCTCGAACGCCGCGCTCTTGATCTGGGGGATCAGCCGGATGCCTTCGGCGGTCGCGGGGTCGCCTTCGTGGGCGATGATGAAGCGAACGGCTTTGCCGTCCGGTGAGACGAACATTTTCAGGCCGCGCTTGAAGTCGGCGTTGTCGAAGACTTCCGGCGGCAGGTAGAACGAGTCGTCGTTCTTCGAGGCGTCGAACGCCTGGCCCATCGCGTTCTGGTTCTCCTGCAACGCCTTTTGCTGGTCCTGCTGGCTCTTCTGGCTCTGATACATCGTCTGCGTGATGTGCTGCATGCTCTGCATCGTCGCGATTTGGGAGGGCATCAACGCGGCCAGCTGCGGCAGCAGTACGTCGAGGCGTTCCAGGTCGGGCAACAGGAACTGGATGTCATCGGACAACGCGTCGATGCCGTCGAGGGTGTCGAAGACCGCCCTGATCGACCAGCACAGCGGGATGTCGAAGCAGTGCGGTTCCCAGTAGAAGTAGTTGCGCAGCGGCCGGAAGAAGTCGTCGAAGTCAGCGATGTGGTCGCGCAGTTCCTTGATGTCGACGACGGTGCCCTGCAACTTGACGACCATGCCGTGCGTGGTCGCGGCCATCTGCAGCGTCAGGCTCGACATCTTGGTCAGCGTGTTGATGGTGGTCTGCATGTCGCCGACCTGCTTGAGCATGTTGGCCATGACGTTTTGCATGTAGTCCTGGTTCATCTGCTGGCTGGTGCCCTGCGCGCTGATCAGGAACGGGATCGAGGTGTGCTCGATCGGAACTCCCCGCGGCCGGGTGATGGCCTGCACGCGGCCAACCCCCGGGGTGTGGGCGATTGCCCTGGCGATTCTCTCGATCACCAACATGTCGGCCGGGTTGCGCACATCGTGGTCGGTCTCGACCAGCAGCATCTCCGGGTTCAACCGGGCCTGCGGGAAGTGCCGGTCGGCGGCCGCGTAGCCCACATTGGCCGGGATATCGGCGGCAGGTAATTGCGGTCGTTGTACGCGGGCTTGTAGGACGGCAACGCCAACAGGCCGACCAAGGCGAGCGCCACCGACGTGGCAAGGATCGGGCCCGGCCACCGCACCACGGCGGTGCCCACGCGGCGCCAGCCGCGCGTCCGCATCTTATGCTTCGGATCGAAGAGCCCGAAGCGACTGCAGATGGTCAGCAGGGCGGGCGCCATGGTCAGCGCCGCCGCGACCGCAACAAGCATGCCGATCGCGAGTGGGATGCCCAGGGACTGGAAGTACGGCAGCCTCGTGAAGGACAGGCAGAACGTCGCCCCCGCGATGGTCAGACCCGAGCCCAGGATGACGTGGGCGGTGCCGTGATACATGGTGTAGAAGGCGGTTTCGCGGTCCTCGCCGTTTTGACGTGCCTCGTGGTAGCGGCCGAGGAGGAAGATCGCGTAATCGGTACTTGCCGCGATGGCCAGGGTGGTGAGCAGGTTGACCGCGAATGTCGACAGCCCGATCAGGTTGTAATAGCCAAGGGCCGCAACGATCCCCCGGGCCGCCGACAGCTCGATGAACATCAGCCCCAGCACCAGCAGCACCGTGACAATCGAGCGGTAGACGAACAACAGCATCAGGAAGATCACGCAGATGGTGACCCCGGTGATGAGCTTGACGCTCTTGTCGCCGGCGTGATGCTGGTCGTTGGACAGCGGCGCAGCGCCCGTGACATAGGCCTTTAACCCCGGCGGCGGCGTCATGCTGTCCACGATGCTGCGGACGGCCTGCACGGACTCGTTGGCCAGGCTCTCGCCCTGGTTGCCGGCCAGGTAGACCTGAACGTAGGCGGCCTTGTTGTCGGCGCTTTGGGCGCCTGAGGCGGTCAGCGGATCGCCCCAGAAGTCCTGGATGTGCTCGACGTGCTTCGTGTCGGCCTCGAGTTTGGTGATCATTTGGTCGTAGAACTTGTGGGCAGCGTCGCCGAGGGGCTGGTCACTTTCCAGCACGATCATCGCCGAGCTGTTGGAGTCGAACTCCTTGAAATCCTTGCCGACGCGCTGCATCGCCTGCAGCGACGGCGCGTCCTTGGGGGCCAGCGACACCGAGTGCGCCTGGCCGACCACCTCAAGCTGCGGAACCGCGATGTTGACGAGCACCACGATCGCGAGCCAGCCCAAAAAGATCGGCACCGAGAACAGCCGGATGAAGCGCGGGATCATCGGGTGCGCGCCGACGTGGGTGTTGCTCATGCGGACTTCACCAGGCAGAAGGTCTGGGCGTTCACGCCGTCGGAGGTCCTCTCGTCTCTGACCAGACCGTCCACGGTCACGCGGCAGGTGATGGTGTCACCGTCGCTTTGGGCGATGATGTTCGGGCTGGCCGCGGGGGCCGTCGTGGTCAGGGTCAGCGACCACGGCAACGCGGTATTCTCGGCCTTCTGCGGCTGCGCGTCCAAATCCAGGTAATTGATCGTCGCGCTGGCGCCGTCGCCGAAAATCTCGTATTTCACCACTTTGGGGTTGAACGGGGCGGGGTCATTGACCAGGCCGGCGCCCGGCTTGGTCAGCACGGTATGGCCGAAGAAGCCGCGGAAGCGGTCCACACAGAACGCCGCGATGAGCACCACCACCAGGATCACCAGCAGTACCCACGTGCGCTTGGCAAGACGCAACATCAGACGATTCTCTCCTCTGGCTGTGGAGCCCACGAGGGCATTTCGAAGCGCTCGAGGCATTGTTCGATGAAAACCTTGGCTTCCTCGTGGCCGCGGGTGATGCCGAGGCCCTGTTCGTGGAACACCATGCGCGCCAGGCTGCCCATGATCATCGACATCACGACAGGGGGAAACAGTTCGAGGTCGATGCCGCGGGCCTTCAGTGCCAGGGTCATCGCGCCTTCTTCGATATCGCGGAAACGCATTGCGTACGAAACGATTTCGCTGCGGATGGCCTTGCGGTGGTTGGCCATCGCGAGAAATTCCGCGAACAAATGCGCGTCCTGCGCACCGCTGAGCTGCCACAACGCGTGCAGCGGTTCGGCCTCGGCCATCGCCTGACGCTGGTGTTGGAGGTTCGTCTCGGCCTTGTCGCGCAGCACGGCCACGAACAGGTCATCCATGCTCGGGAAGTAGTAGTGCACGAGGGCCGCCTTGACGCCGGCCTTGGCCGCCACCCGCCGCGACGTCGCCGCTGCATAGCCTTCGTCGAGCATGATTTGGGCGGTCGCCTCGATCAGAGCTTCCCGCGTCGCCTCCCGGCCAACCCGTGTCTGCTCGTCAGCGGCGCTGCTCGACATGAAGGCAGACTAATGGTTGGGCGCCCGCTCAACAACAGTTCTCGGTGCGTGTGCTGGAGTTGGCCCGGGGTCACCCGCCCTCAACAGCGGCTACTCGGCGATGCGGGTAGCCGATCCCCTGCTGAACGCTCGCTGAAGTGGGGCGATGAGTTCATCGACCGAGGCCGGTCTATACGGGCATGAACGCCAAAGCAAAGAACCTCGCCGGCTACGAAATGGCGGCTATCGAGTGGGAGCGGGTCCGCGAAACGCTGGACTCTCCGATCACGCAGGCGCCGGACACCGGCGGGCCGAACCGGCACACGGCCTGGCTGTCGACGATCAACGCCGACGGCTCGCCGCACCTGACGCCGGTCGGCTTCGTCCAACTCGACGGCGTCTGGTACTTCACGTCCGGACCCGGCACCCGCAAGTCGCGCAACATCGCCGCGGACCCACGGTGTGTCGTCAGCGTCGCGACGCATCCGTTTGACCTGGTGATCGAGGGCAGTGCGGCGCGCGTTACCGACGCCGACGAGCTGCGTTGCGTCGCCGACGAATACGTCAGAGCGGGGTGGCCCGCGCAGGTCGAGGGAGACGCCTTGACCGCCGAATACAGCGCGCCGTCGGCGGGCCCGCCGCCATGGCACGTCTACCGGGTCACGCCGGCCACCGTGTTCGCCTTCGGCACGGCCGAGCCCGCACGGCGCCACCAGATTCGACCTCAATTAGTCGATTAGTGCCTGCGCTCGGCCAGCGCCCGCAGGAAGAATGTCAGGTTGGCCGGGCGCTCGGCCAGCCGGCGCACGAAGTAGCCGTACCACTGCGTGCCGAAGGGCACGTAGACCCGGACGTGATTGCCCTCCTCGGCCAGCCGCCGCTGCTCGGCGTCGCGGATGCCGTACAGCATCTGGTATTCGAAATCGTCGACACCGCGCGCATTCTCCCGGGCCAGCGCGGGCACCGCCTCGATGATCTGCGGATCGTGGGAGGCCACCATCGGATAGCCGGTCCCGGCCATCAGCACCCGCAGGCAGCGCAGGTAGGACTCGGTGACCGCATCGGCGGCGCGGTACG
Source organism: uncultured Actinomycetota bacterium (assembly GCA_963733605.1). Classification (GTDB taxonomy): domain Bacteria; phylum Actinomycetota; class Actinomycetes; order Mycobacteriales; family Mycobacteriaceae; genus Mycobacterium. The sequence goes on along the minus strand of CAVTDY010000021.1, from coordinate 176,658 downwards.
CCACCGATGCGGGTTCGTCGTAGGCGCCCTTGCACAACCGGATCCGCGCCCCCGACGCCGCGAACTCACGGCAGTCACCCTCGGTGCGCTTCAGGTAGGCCTGCAAAACCGTGCCCAGCCAGTCGAACTCGGTGCGCAGGTCCCGCACGATCGACAGGGTCGAGTCCGTCGTGGTGTGGTCCTCTGCGTCGACCGTCACCCACGCGCCCGCCCGCTGTGCGCGCTCACAGATCGTGTGCGCGTTCTCCAGCGCGATCTTCTCGCCGTCGCGCGGCAACGCCTGGCCCAACGCTGAGAGCTTCAGCGACACCTCCAGCGGCCGCACCTTCGACGCGGGCTCGCTGCGGCCGCCGAGCGCGTCGAGCAACTCGAGGTAGGCGTTGACCGTCGCGTTCGCCGAGTCGACGTCGGTGACGTCCTCGCCGAGGTAGTCGATGCTGACCAAGCGTCGCGAATACCGCAGTTGTTCAACGGAGTTCATGGCGTCGGCGACGGTCTCACCGGGCACGAACCGGTGCACCACCTCACGAGTGACGGGCAGCCGCTCGGCGGTCCGCCGTAACCCTTCCTGCCTGCTGGCGGCCAGGATCGCCGGGCGCGCGAGCCGGTGGAACGCGCGATGAGCGGTTGCGCGAAGAGCCGACGGCATGCGATGAGCGCTGGCGCGAAGAGCCGACGGCCAGTGGTCATCATTCGGTCTCCATGTGCGGGTAGTTGTGGTCGGTCGGCGGGACGAACGTCTCCTTGATCGAGCGGGCCGAGGTCCAGCGCAGCAGGTTCAGCGCCGAGCCGGCCTTGTCGTTGGTGCCCGAGGCCCGCGACCCGCCGAACGGCTGCTGGCCCACGACCGCGCCGGTGGGCTTGTCGTTGACGTAGAAGTTGCCCGCCGCGTGGCGCAGCCGCTGCTCGGCGGCCAGCACCGCCGCCCGGTCGTCGGCGATCACCGCACCGGTCAACGCGTACTTCGCGCCCTTGTCGACGACGCCGAGAATGCGGTCGTACTCGTCGTCGGCGTACACATGCACCGACAGGATCGGGCCGAAGTACTCGGTGCAGAACGCCTCGTCCGTCGGATCGTCGGACAGCAACACCGTCGGCCGGACGAAATACCCTTCGCTGTCGTCGTATTCGCCGCCGACGGCGATCGTGACGCCGGCCGCGCTCTTGGCCCGCTCGATCGCCTTGACGTTCTTCGCGAACGCCCGCTCGTCGATCAGCGCGCCGCCGTAGTTGGTCAGGTCGGTGACGTCGCCGTAGCGCAGCGCCTCGGTGGCCGACAGGAAGTCGTCGCCCATCTGCTGCCACACCGAGCGCGGGATGAACGCCCGCGACGCGGCCGAGCACTTCTGGCCCTGGTAGTCGAACGCTCCGCGAATCAGCGCCGTGCGCAGCACATCCGGTCGGGCCGAGGCGGTGCGCGACCACGAAGTCCTTGCCGCCGGTCTCGCCGACCAGCCGCGGGTAGGTGTGGTAGCGGTCAATGTTGGCGCCGACCTCGCGCCACAGGTGCTGGAACGTGCCCGTCGACCCGGTGAAGTGGATCCCGGCCAGCCGCGGATCGGCAAGGGCCACATCGGAAACCGCGATCCCGTCGCCGGTGAGCAGGTTGATCACACCCGGCGGCAGACCAGCGGCCTCCAGCAGCTGCATGGTCAGGTAGGCGGCGAAGGTTTGGGTCGGCGACGGCTTCCACACCACCGTGTTGCCCATCAACGCCGGCGCGGTCGGCAGGTTGCCCGCGATCGCGGTGAAGTTGAACGGCGTGATCGCGTAGACGAAGCCCTCCAGCGGCCGGTAGTCGGTGCGGTTCCACACGCCGCGGGCTGCTGATCGGCTGTTGCGCCAGGATCTGCCGCGCGAACGCGACGTTGAACCGCCAGAAGTCGACGAGCTCGCACGGTGAGTCGATCTCGGCCTGGTAGGCGGTCTTGGACTGGCCCAGCATGGTGGCCGCGGCGATCTTCTCCCGCCACGGTCCGGCCATCAGGTCGGCGGCGCGCAGGAACACGGCGGCCCGCTCGTCGAACGGGGTGGCCTCCCAGTCGGCCTTTGCGGCGATCGCCGCCTCGATCGCGGCGGAGGCGTCGGCGTGCTCGGCGTTGGTGAAGGTGCCGAGCCGGCTGGCGTGCCGGTGCGGCTGGACCACGTCGAGGCGCTCGCCCCCGCCCATGCGGTGGACGCCGCCGATGACGTGCGGCAGGTCGATCGGGTCAGCGGCAAGCGCCCGAAGCTGTTCGGTCAGCCGGGCGCGTTCACCCGAACCGGGTGCATATTCATGGATCGGCTCGTTGGCGGGGAAGGGAACCTCGGTGATGGCGTCCATGCAGCAAGAATGCCCGTGCTGCGACGCTCAAACCGATGGCCGATCCGACAACACGGGCTGGCATCTATAGTCGAATCGGACAAAGGAGTGCGGGATGGCGGTGCAGACCTCCGGGCTGGGCCTCGGGCAGCTTCTGCTCGCCCTCGATCGCACGATGGTGTCGTTGGTCGAGGCGCCGCGTGGCCTGGACATGCCGGTGGGTTCGGTCGCGCTCGTCGACGCCGACGACGTGCGGCTCGGGCTCGCCGTCGGGCCCGGTTCGGCCGACCTGTTCTTCCTGCTCGGCGTGTCCGATGCCGAGGCGGTGCGCTGGATCGCTGCAGCAGCCCGGGGGCGTGCCCGCGGCCATCTTCGTCAAGGAACCGTCGCCCGCCGCCGTCAAGCGGGCAGTCGCGCTCGGCATCGCGGTGGTGGCCGTCGAACCGCGGGCCCGCTGGGAGCTGCTCTACCGACTGGTCAACCACGCCTTCGAACACCACGGCGACCGCGGCGACCCGCGGTACGACTCCGGCACCGACCTGTTCGGACTCGCGCAGTCCATCGCCGACCGCACCCACGGCATGATCAGCATCGAGGACGAGGCGTCCCACGTGCTGGCGTACTCGGCGTCCAGCGACGAGGCCGACGAATTGCGCCGGCTGACGATCCTGGGGCGCGCCGGCCCGCCAGAACATCTGGAGTGGATCGGCCAGTGGGGCATTTTCGATGCGTTGCGCGCCAGCGCCGACGTGGTCCGGGTCGCCGAGCGCCCGGAATTGGGGCTACGACCACGCCTCGCCGTCGGCATCCATCTGCCGCACGTCCGACGGGCGGCGCGGCCCGGTTTCGCCGGAACGATCTGGCTGCAGCAGGGGTCGGCGGCCGCTGGCCGACGACGTCGAGGAGATCCTGCGCGGCGGCGCGGTGCTGGCGGCCCGCATCATGTCGCGGCTGGCGGCCGCGCCGTCGACGCACACCGTGCGGGTGCAGGAACTGCTCGGCCTGCACGCGGCGAGCACAGCGGCGACGTCGGGACGCCGATACGCGATATCCGCGATCGCCCGCGAGCTCGGCATCGCCGCCGACGGCCGCGCCGCGTTGATCGGCTTCGCCGGCGTCGAAGCTTCGGTCCGCGGCCGACGTGATTGCATTGAGCGCCAGCGCGTTTCGAGCCGATGCACAAGTCGCGTCGGCGGGCGAGCGGGTGTATGTGCTGCTGCCCAAGACCGGCGGATCGTCGTCGGTGACGTCGTGGGTGCGCGGCGTGGTCGGCGGCGCTGCGACGAGAATTCGGGCTGAGTTGCGTGCGGTGATCGCCACCCCGCTGACCGGGCTGGCCGGCGCCGCGGCGGCGCGCGCCGAAGTGGACCGGGTGTTCGACAGCGCCGAGCGGCACCCCGGCGCCATCGGACAGGTCAGCTCGCTCGACGAGGCCCGCACCACGGTGCTGCTCGACGAGATCGTCTCGCAGGTGGCCGCGGCAGCCGCGGCTGATCGACCCGCGGGTGCGGCAACTGCGCGACCAGGACCCGATGCTGGCCGACACCCTGCAGGCATATCTCGACGGCTTCGGCGACATCGCCGCGGTGGCGCAGCGGCTGCATGTGCACCCGAACACGGTGCGCTATCGGGTCCGCCGGATCGAAAAACTGCTGTCGACGTCGCTGGACGACCCCGACGACCGGCTGGTGCTTGCCCTTGGGCTGCGTGCGATGCGGCGCTGAGCGCCGTCAACCGGTCGACGGACACCGAAATTCAACCGCCAGGGGGTCGCGCGGAAGGCGCCGCGGAGCGCAGCATCAACACATGACCACTGCCGCACCCGTCCGCGAGACGGAGAACCCGTACCTGAACGGCAATTACGCGCCCGTACGCGAGGAGATCACCGCGATCGACCTCGACGTCACCGGGACGATTCCGGAGTACCTCGACGGCCGCTATCTGCGCACCGGACCCAACCCGATCGACGATCCCGACCCCGCCAAGTACCACTGGTTCCTCGGCACCGGGATGGCGCACGGTCTTCGGCTGCGCGGCGGCGACGCGCACTGGTATCGCAACCGGTATGTGCGGTCGGCCGACGTGGCCCGCCGGCTCGGTGAAACCTGGCCGGGCGGTCCGCAGACGGGCGGCGTTGACTTCGCCGCCAACACCAACATCATCGGTCATGCCGGCAAGACATTCGTCATCACCGAGAGCGGAGTGCGCCCGTACGAACTGACCGACGAACTGGAAACCGTCGGCCCGTCCGACTTCTGCGGCACGTTGTTCGGCGGCTACACCGCCCACCCCAAGCGTGACCCCGCAACCGGTGAGTTACACGCCGTGTCCTATAACCCCATGCGCGGCAACATCGTGCAATACACGGTGACCGGCGTCGACGGCAAGGTGCGCCGCACCGTCGATATCCGCCTCGACGCGCAGACGATGATGCACGACTTCTCGCTGACCGAGAAGTACGTCGTGCTCTACGACCTGCCGGTCGCCCTTGACTTCGGTGCTGGGCTGACCAGCAGGCCGGCCAAGGCGGTCGCCGGGATGCTCACCCGGCTCGCCGAACGCCACGCCGCACCGGATTTCGTGCTGCGCGCGATCATGCGTGGGTCCGAGCGTTCGCGGCCACCGGCCAACGGACTGCCATATCGGTGGGCGCCGGAGCGGCAGGCCCGCATCGGGGTGCTGCCGCGCGAGGGCACCGCGGCCGACATCCGCTGGTTCGAGGTGCAGCCGTGTTATGTCTTCCATCCGCTCAACTCGTATGACGAGGCCAGTGGGGAGGGCGGGCCGCATCGTGCTCGATGTGGTGCGCCATGCCTCGGTCTTCGACAGCGGACCGTACATCGTCCCCCAGACCCCGTCACTTGACCGGTGGACCGTCGACCTGGGCGCGGGAAAGGTCAGCGAAGAACGGCTCGATGACACACCGCAGGAATTCCCGCGCGTCGACGAGCGATTGGTCGGCCTGCGCCACCGGTACGGCTATGCGGTCGGGTACTCCGACGGAGCGACGGGAACACCCGACGCCATCCTCAAACACGATGCCGCCACGCGGCGTACCGAGTCGGTCGCGTTCGGGCCGGGCGCGAACCCGGCGAGTTCGTGTTCGTCCCCGCCACGGCAGACGCCGCCGAGGACGACGGGGTGGCCATGGGGTTCGTGTACGACCGGTCCACCGACCGAAGCGATCTGGTGTTGCTCGATGGCCAGACGCTGGAAACCGTCGCGACCGTGCACCTTCCGGTCCGGGTGCCGCACGGTTTTCACGGCAACTGGGTGCCGAGCCGGGGTTAGCATCGGCCAATGAGCCAGCACGCTCCGCAGGCCGACGACTGGCATTGGCTGTGGGACGTTTACATCGTCGGCGGGTGTCTCGTCGGGATGGTGGCCGTGGTGCTGCTCAAGGACCGTGCCCCCGGCAACATGCCCCTCGCCATCGCGCGCGCTGACCGGCATCATCGTGTGCACCCTGACATTCGGCCGCCGCGTGATCGGCACGAAAGAATTCACTTCGGCCGGCAGTGGCGTTCGTGTGCGTGGTGGTCGGGCTGTTCGTCCTCGGGGTGTCGGCCGCGCCCGCCGCGGTGGCGGCGATACCCGCGATGTATCCCCTGGTCTTCGCGACGTTGCCGCTACCGGCCGCACTCGTGGTATCGATGGCGGTCACGGTGACACCGCTGCTGCTCGCGCTCGCGGTGCACGGCACGGCTTGGCCGAACATGCCTGTGGCGGTTGCTGATACGCTCGTCGGCGTCGTCGCGGCCCCGGTGATCGGGACGGTGATCGTGAGATCACTGCGGCAGCGGGCAAGGTTGGCAGGGCTCGTCGCCGAGCTCGCCGCGAGCCGGGCCGAGAGCGCCCGGCTCTCGCGGGAGGCCGGTGCGGCGGCGGAGCGCGAGCGGCTGGCACGGGAGATCCACGACACGCTGGCCCAAGGATTCACCAGCATCGTCGCGCTGGCGCAGGCCGTCGAACCGGAACTGGACAGCGACACCGCGGCGGCCAAGCGACACGTCGAGCTCATCCGCACCACCGCACGGGAAAACCTTGCCGAGGCGCGGGCAATGGTGGCCGAGCTGACTCCGAGCGCGCTGCATGAAGGTTCGCTGCCCGCCGCCATCCAACGTCAATGCGACAGGCTGTCGGCAGAGAGCGGCATCACGGCCACGATCCGTGTCGACGGCGTGCTGCCGCCCTTGGGCATGGCGACCGATGTGGTGCTGCTGCGGGCAGCGCAGGAGGCCTTCACCAACATCCGCAAGCATTCTCAAGCGAACACGGTGACGGTGGGGCTGTCGCCGGTCGAGTGTGGTGTCCGACTGTCGGTCGCGGACAACGGCATTGGTCTGGCCGACGGGCACGCCGACGGATTCGGGCTGCGCGGAATGCGGACGCGGGTGGCCCAGGTGGGCGGCACGATGTGGATGGCGCCGACACCCGGTGGCGGGACGACGGTGACGGTCGAGGTCCCGGCATGACGGGTCTGCCGACGAAAGTCCTTCTGGTCGATGACCATCCGGTCGTCCGTGAGGGCCTGCGCGGGATGATCGACGCAGAAGACGACCTCACGGTCGTCGGCGAGGCGGGTTCGGGCGCCGAGGCGATCGCGTTGGCGGAATCTCTGCGCCCCGACGTGATTCTGATGGATCTGCGGATGCCCGACGTCGACGGCGTGACCGCGACCGAACGGATCCTTGCGGCGCTCCCGCGCACCCGGATCGTCGTCGTCACCACGTATGAGTCCGACACCGACATCCTGCGCGCGGTGGAAGCGGGCGCGGCGGGATATCTGCTCAAGGATGCCTCGCGCGCCGAGTTGGCCGATGCCGTGCGTGACGCCGCTCGCGGTAAGACGGTGCTGGCGCCGACGGTCGCCGATCGCCTGGTTCACTTTGTCCGCCAACCGGCGTCGGCCACGCTGTCGTCACGCGAGGTCGAGGTGCTCAGTCAGGTCGCCAAGGGCAGCACCAACGCGGAGATCGGCCGGCTGCTGCACATCAGCGAGGCGACGGTGAAAACCCATCTGCTGAGGGCATTCAACAAACTGGGCGTGTCGGATCGCACCGCCGCGGTGACCACCGCGATGTCGCTTGGCCTGTTAGACAGTCACCGCGCCTGAGACCAACTCGTCGAAACGCTCGATCGCCTCGTCGCCGTCGGTGTCGATGCCGCGAAGCGGCCCCCGGTCGGCCAGATACCGCGCCGCGTAGAGCCGAGCGACGAGGGCCTTACGGTCCGTTTGCCGCTGCGCCCGTTCCCAGGCCGCCTGCTCGGTCAGCAGCGCACCGGCGTACACCTCGCCCATGAACTGGGCCAGCGGGAACAGCCGCGCTTCTTTCACCGCGCCGTCCAATTTCGTCCACGCCGTGATCGCGGCGTCGAGATCCTCGACGCGATGCGACACCAGGCGGGTGGTGTCGTCGTCGTCGGAGACCGACACGGCGTCACGCAGGCGCGCCAACAGTGGCTCGTGTGCATTGGAGCGCTCAATCCCCCGACGTACGTCGAGGCAGAGGATGTTGTCCGGACCCTCCCAGATCGTGTTCACCTGGGCGTCGCGCAGCAGCCGGGCCACCGGCCAGGTCTCGATATAGCCGTTGCCGCCGTGGATTTCGATCGCGTCGGATGCCATGGTGATGCCCAGCCGGCAGACCTTGAGCTTGGTGACGGGCACGGCGATGCGCTGGCGCACGCTCTTGGGCTGCCGGTGGTTGGTGGCACCGGTGCCGTCGAACACGAGGGCCTGGGCGGCTTCGACGTCGACGATCATCTCGGCCAGCTTGCGCCGCATCAGCGGCTTGTCGATCAGGGCCTCGCCGAACGCGTGCCGCTGCCGGGCGTAGCACAGCGACTCGACCAGTGCCCGCCGCGCGTTGCCGAGCGCGAACAGCGCAATGCCAAGGCGCGCCGCATTCGTCAGCTCCATCATCCTGCCAAGGCCCTTGCCGTCGGAGGGGCCGCGTCGTCGCTGGCTTCGCCGGAGAGCAGGAATCCTTCGGCGTCGACGAACTCGATCTCCCCCGAAGCGACCGATCGGGTGCCGAGTTTGTCCTTCAGGCGGCGCACCCGGACACCGTTGCGGGAGCCGTCGCGACGGGTCCGCAGGACGAGGAAGGTCGCGACACCGCGACTCGAGTCGGGCGCACCCTCGGGCTTGGCCAGCACCACGAACGCCTCGCCGTTGCAATTCGAGGCGAACCATTTGAAGCCGTTGAGCCGCCAGGTATCTCCGTCACGCGTCGCCGTCGTCTCCAGCGCACCGAGGTCGGACCCACCCGTGCGCTCGGTGAGCAGCTGCGCGGTCTCGCCCTCCCACTCGCCCGACGCGAATTTGGCCAGCACATGCTCGCGCACATCCGGCGGGGCGTACGCGGCGACCAGCGACTTCACCATGCCGCCGCCGGTGCCAAGAGCGCATCCCATTCCGATGTCGGCCTGGTTGAGCAGGTAGTTGGAGGCGAACAGCGTCAGCGACGGATTCACCCCGGCTTGCCGGGCGTCGTCACGCAACGCCTTCTGAGCATCCAGGACCGCGCGGCGGGACTCGATGAACGACGTGGGCATCACGACCCGGCTGACGTCGTGTCCCCACCGGTCGTAGCGGTCGAGCCGCGGCGGGTTTCGGTCGGTCTCCTCGGCCCAGCGCGACACCGGCCCTGCCATCAGCGCACCGAAGCGCGTCAGGTGCGGCTCGGCGAACGCGAGTTCGGCCGGCTGCAGGTAGTAGGCCATCGTGGCTTGCAGGGTCGGATCGGTGGTGTACCAGTTGAGCCCCGCCGCGCCCTGGTAGTTCTCGGTGCGGTAGCGCGAGGCCTTCTCCGGGGTCGTGAAGGGCAGCCGGTCGGCTGCCTCCACGTCGTAATCGCTCATGCTGGCGACGGTATTGCATGTTCGGCAAGCCGTTGCGCGGCAGCCGATATCCGCTCGTCGGTCGCGGTCAACGCCACCCGGACGTGGCGTGACCCGTTCGGCCCGTAGAACTCGCCGGGCGCCACCAGGATTCCGTACTGCGCCAGCCACGCGACGGTGTCGCGGCACGGCTCGCCGCGGGTCGCCCAGAGATAGAGCCCGGCCTCGGAGTCGTCGACCGTCAGCCCGGCCGACTGCAGCGCCGGCAGAAGTGCCTGCCGTCGCCGCGCGTACCGCTCGCGCTGCTCGCGTTCGTGCGCGTCGTCGTCAAGCGCGGCGACCATGGCGGCCTGCACCGGGGTGGGCACCATCATGCCCGCGTGCTTGCGGACCGCCAGCAGCTCGGCGACCACCGCCGGATCGCCGGCGACGAACCCGGCCCGGTAGCCGGCCAGCGACGACGTCTTCGACAGCGAGTGCACGGCCAACAGCCCGGTGTGGTCGCCGTCGCAGACCGACGGATGCAGTACCGAAACCGGCTCGGCGTCCCAACCGAGCCCCAGGTAGCACTCGTCGGACGCGATCAGCGCACCGCGCTCGCGGGCCCAGCCCACCACCTTGCGCAGATGCTCGACGCCGAGCACCTTTCCGGTGGGGTTGCTCGGCGAATTCAAATACACCAGCGCGGGCGTCTGCGGGCCGAGCTGGGTCAGCGAGTCCGCCCGCAGCACTGCGGAGCCGGCCAGCTGTGCGCCGACTTCGTAGGTGGGATAGGCCAGTTCGGGCACCACGACGACATCGTCGTGGCCCAGGCCGAGCAGGGTCGGCAGCCACGCGATCAGTTCCTTGGTGCCGATCACCGGAAGCACGGCGTCGTCGGGCAGCCCGGTCACGCCGTACCGGCGGTTGAGCGCTGCCGCCGCGGATGCCCGCAGCGCCGGGGTGCCGGCGGTGGCCGGGTAACCGGGCGCGGCGCTGGCCGCGGCCAGCGCCGCCCTGATCAGCGGCGCCACCGGATCGACCGGGGTGCCCACCGACAGGTCGACGATGCCGTCGGGATGCGATCGTGCGAGCGCGGTGACGTCGGCCAGGGTGTCCCAGGGGAATACCGGCAAGGACGCGGAGACGCGCTTACGAAGCTGGGGGCGAGCCGTTATCAGTCCTCGCCTTGCGGCGGCAGATCCTTGACCGACTGCGGGTCGTTTTCCGTCATCCCCACCTTGGATGCGCCGCCGGGCGATCCCAGCTCGGCAAAGAAGTCGGCGTTGATCTGGGTGTATCCGCTCCACTGGTCGGGCACGTCATCTTCGTAGTAGATGGCCTCGACCGGGCAGACCGGCTCGCATGCGCCGCAGTCGACGCACTCGTCCGGGTGGATGTACAGCATGCGTGCGCCCTCGTAGATGCAATCGACAGGGCACTCCTCGATACAGGCCTTGTCTTTGATGTCGACGCAGGGTTCGGCAATCGTGTACGTCACGAAGCTCTCCTCGATCTCCTGTCAGTGGGGCCGCGCCCGGTTAGGGGTGGCGCGTGGTTACTGATACTAGACGTTGCACATACAGGTCGCCTAGGGCCGCCCCGCGGTGTGACTCCGCCCACATCTGCAGCGCGACTGTGATGGCTTGCGACTCGGGCGAAATCGGACCCCGCGACGGAAGCACGGCACGCTTGCGCGGTGTTGTAACGATATGGCAACTGCTTAGCTTGACTAAGCCGGGAGAAAGGAACCCCGAAATGAAGAAGTTCACCCTTGGCCTGGCCAGTGCCGGCGCATTCGCCGCGATCACCCTCGGCTTGGCCGGCCCCGCGATGGCGTCGCCTGGCTATGTGACCCCCGGTCACGACGCGATCTACTCGACGCAGTCCCACGGTGCCAACGTTCGGCCGGTCGACTGCTCGGTGCACGTCAACAACTACGGCACCAATGTCGATGTGAATTGGTGCTGACCTGACGCGTCCGCGGCCTATGCGCTTGGTTGCAGTGCAACAAGTTGCATAGGCCGCGCGGGCGCCCTATGCTGCCCGCGTGGCGCTTCCCCACGCGATCCTGGTGTCGCTGTGCGAGCAGTCCGGCTCCGGCTACGAGCTGGCCCGCCGGTTCGACCGGTCCATCGGCTACTTCTGGGCGGCCACCCATCAGCAGATCTACCGCACGCTGAAAAGCATGGAAGACGACGGCTGGGTGCGCGTCACGCCCGTGGTGCAGCAGGGCAGGCCGGACAAGAAGGTCTACACCGTCTCCGGCGCCGGCCGGGCCGAGCTGGCCCGCTGGATCGCCGAACCGCTGTCGGGACGCGGCAGCTCGGTGGCCGACAACCGCACCCGCGACATTGCGATCAAGGTTCGCGGCGCAGCGTACGGCGACGCCGAGGCGGTGCGCGCTCAGGTGGCCGCGCTGCGGGCCGAGCGCGCCGACCTGCTCGACACCTACCGCGGATTCGAGAAGCGACACTTTCCCGACCCCAGCGGCCTGAGCGGCAGCGCCTTGCACCAATACCTGGTGTTGCGCGGCGGTATCCGCGCGGAGGACAGCGCCATCGACTGGCTCGACGAGGTGCTGGCGGCGCTGACGCGTACGCGAGAGCGCTCGAAGGCCAGTACGTGACGTATCCAAATCTTCTGTCGCCGTTGGACCTTGGCTTCACCACACTGCGCAACCGGGTGGTGATGGGTTCGATGCACACCGGCCTGGAGGACCGCGCCCGTGACACCGATCGGCTCGCCGAGTATTTCGCCGAACGGGCCCGCGGCGGCGTCGGGCTGATCATCACCGGCGGCTACGCCCCGAACCGCACCGGGTGGCTGCTGCCGTTCGCCGCGCAGATGACGTCGTCGTCGGAGGCCCGCCGGCATCGCCGGATCACCGCGCCGGTGCACGACGCAGGCGGCAAGATCCTGCTGCAGGTGCTGCACGCCGGACGCTATGCGTACCACCCGTTTTCGGTGAGCGCGTCATCGATCAAAGCGCCGATCAACCCGTTCCGTCCTCGCGCGCTGTCGGCACGGGGCGTGGAGCGCACCATCGACGACTTCGCCCGCTGCGCCGAGTTGGCCCGCGAGGCCGGGTACGACGGCGTGGAGATCATGGGCAGCGAGGGCTACCTGCTCAACCAGTTCCTCGCCCCGCGCACCAACAAACGCACCGACGCCTGGGGCGGCACGCCGGAGAAGCGGCGGCGGATGCCGGTCGAGATCGTGCGCCGTACCCGCGCTGCAGTCGGCGCCGACTTCATCATCTGCTATCGGATGTCGATGGCCGACTACGTCGAGGACGGCCAGAGCTGGGACGAAATCATTGCTCTGGCAACTGAAGTCGAGGCGGCAGGCGCGACGATCATCAACACCGGCATCGGCTGGCACGAGGCGCGGGTGCCGACCATCGTCACCTCGGTGCCCAACAGCGCGTTCGTCGACATCAGCAACGCGGTGGCCGAGCACGTTGATATTCCGGTGGTCGCGTCCAACCGCATCAACATGCCGGAGGCGGCCGAACAGATCCTCGCCGACGGCAACGTCGCGCTGATCTCGATGGCCCGCCCGCTGCTGTCCGACCCGGACTGGGTGCGCAAGGCGCAGGCCGGCGCGGCCGATGAGATCAACACCTGCATCGCCTGCAACCAGGCATGCCTTGACCACGCCTTCGTGCACAAGACGGTGTCGTGCCTGCTCAATCCGCGAGCGGGCCACGAGACCATCCTGGTGCTGGGGCCGACGCGGCGCGCCAAGCGGGTCGCGGTGGTCGGCGCGGGACCGGCCGGGCTGGCCACCGCGGTCACCGCCGCACAGCGCGGGCATGCCGTCACGCTGTTCGAGGCGGGCGAAGCGATCGGCGGCCAATTCGATTTGGCGCGAAGGATTCCCGGCAAGGAGGAATTCAGCGAGACTATCCGCTACTACACGCGGATGCTCGACAAGCATGGCGTCGACGTCCGACTTGCCACCCGCGCGGGGGTCGATGAGCTCGCCGGCTTCGACGAGGTGGTGCTGGCCACGGGTGTATCGCCGCGGATGCCCGACATCGCCGGGCATCGACCATCCGATGGTGCTGACCTACCCGGAGGCGATCACGGGCAAGCCGGTCGGCAAGACGGTGGCGGTGGTCGGCGCGGGCGGGGTCGGATTCGACGTCAGCGAGTTCCTCGTGACGACGCCGGCTGAGCCGGCAGACGAATACAGGTCGCCGTCGGTCATCCTCAAGGAGTGGAAGGCCGAGTGGGGCGTGGCGGATCCACAGGAAGTACGCGGCGCGCTGACGACGCCGCTGCCCGCGCCGCCCGCGCGTGCGGTGTACCTGCTGCAGCGGACCAAGGGCCCCCAGGGCAAGGGCCTGGGGAAGACGTCGGGCTGGGTGCACCGGGCCTCGCTGAAGGCCAAGGGCGTGCAGCAGTTGTCGGGCGTGAACTACGAACGCATCGACGACGCCGGCCTGCACATCAGCTTCGGGCCGGATCGCTCCGGCCGGCGTCTGCTCGAGGTCGACAACGTGGTGATCTGCGCCGGCCAGGAATCGGTGCGCGACCTCGAAGACGGATTGCGCCGCCGCGGCATCAACCCGCACGTCATCGGCGGTGCGGCGGTGGCCGCCGAACTCGACGCCAAGCGGGCGATCCGCCAGGGCACCGAGCTGGCCGCCCGGCTTTAACGTCCGCGGCCCGGACTCTAACGTCGGCGGCCGGGAACTTTGATGTCTCGCAGCCGGGAATTGATTCGGACTACGGTCCGTTTTGCCTGGAAGGCGTCGGGCAGGCCGACACCCTTAGGTGAAAGAGACACACATGACCTCAACTTCTCAAGCCACCGGAACCACCCAGCTCAGCGCGGGGACCTGGGACCATCGACCCGGTTCACTCGTCGATCGGCTTCTCGGTACGCCACCTGATGGTGAGCAAGGTGCGAGGCACCTTCACGAACTTCAGCGGCGCGATCGTGGTCGCCGAAGACGGCACACCGTCGGTGACAGCCGAGATCGCCGTCGACTCGGTCAACACCAACAACGAGCAGCGCGACGGTCACATCAAGTCGGCCGATTTCTTCGAGGTCGACAAGTACCCCACCGCCACGTTCCGGTCGACCGGCGTGCGGGCCAACGGCGAGAACTACGTGCTCGACGGCGAGTTCACTCTGAAGGGCGTCACCAAGCCAGTGAGCCTGGATCTCGAGTTCAACGGCGTCAACCCCGGCATGGGCCGCGGTGAGGTGGCCGGCTTCGGCGCGTCAGTCGTGTTGAACCGCAAGGACTTCGGCATCGACATCGACATGCCGCTGGAAACCGGCGGAGCGGTCGTCGGCGACAAGATCACGATCACCCTCGACATCGAGGCGCTCAAGCAAGCCTGAGTCCGCGAGTGTAACGCCAGGGCGGGAATGACGACGAAATCTCGCCCTGGCGTTACTCACGCGATCAGCGAACGGCGCCCCACACCGCGTGCGCGCCGGAGTCGCCGATCAGAACGACAGCGATGATCGACGACACGCCCACCGCCAACGCGAGGACCGCGACGGCGACAGTGGCGACCGTTCGGCGCTTATCGGATCTGCCTTCAAGCCAGTGCATGACCGCGAGCGCAACCGCCACGATCAGCAGCGCGACCGAGAAGTAGATCATCCACTCGCCACGCTCTGTGTGGGTGTGCAGGATCGCGCTGTCATTGCGCCAACTGGTGGTACAGCCAGTCGCCCGCCGAGGTGGTGAGCGGGGTGAGCACCGTGGTTCACCACGGCGAACGCGAGCACCAGCCACACCAGCCGGCGCCGCGCCGCAGGCCAGAACGCGCACAGAATCTCCAGCAGGGCGGTCAGCGGCGCCAGCACCACGATCGCGTGAACAAGCAGAGCGTGCGCGGGAATACCGCTGATCGTGGTCATGGCGCTCCTCGGCGGTCACTGTATGGGGTCGTCATAGTTCATGCCGATGTTATGCGGCAAGTGGCGCGTATGTCGTGGTGCGCTGGCGAGCCGGCCTGCCGATGCCCGCGGCGATCTCGACCAGTTCCTCGACGGTCTTGGCCGAGCCGAACTCCGAGCCCGCCATCCGCGAGATGGTCTCCTCCATCAGCGTGCCGCCCAGATCGTTGGCGCCGCCGGTGAGCATCACCTGCGTGCGCTCGACGCCGAGCTTGACCCAGCTGGTCTGGATGTTGGAGATCCTGCCGTGCAACATGATTCGCGCCAGCGCGTGCACCGCGCGATTGTCGCGGTGCGTCGGCCCGGGCCGCGCGCCGCCGGCCAGATACAGCGGGCTGCTCTGGTGCACGAACGGCAGCGGCACGAACTCGGTGAACCCGCCGGTCTGGTCCTGGATACGCGCGCAGCACGTTGAGATGGCCGACCCAGTGATGCGGCTGGTCGACGTGGCCGTACATCATCGTCGAGCGACGACCGCAGCCCGACCTCGTGCGCGGTGGTGACGACCTCGATCCACATCGAGGTCGGCAGCTTGCCCTTGGTCAGCACCCAGCGCACCTCGTCGTCGAGGATTTCGGCGGCGGTCCCGGGAATCGAGCCGAGTCCCGCCTCACGCAGGCGGTCAACCAGTCCCGGATGCTGGTGCCACTCTTGGTGACCCCGTTGGCGATCTCCATCGGGGAAAACGCGTGCACATGCATCGACGGCACCCGGGCCTTGACCGCGCGCACCAGATCGGCGTAGCCCGTCACCGGCAACTCGGGGTCGATGCCACCCTGCATGCACACCTCGGTCGCGCCCGCGACGTGAGCCTCCCACGCCCGCTCGGCCACCTCGGCCGTCGACAGCGAGTACGCGTCGGCGTCTCCCTTGCGTTGGGCGAACGCGCAGAACCGGCAGCCGGTGTAGCAGATGTTGGTGAAGTTGATGTTGCGGTTGACGACGAACGTCACGTCGTCGCCCACCAGCGTCGCGGCGCAACGAATCGGCCAGCGCGGCAACGGCATCCAACGCCGGACCGTCGGCGGTGGCCAGCGCCAGATACTCGTCGTCGCTGCAGCCGGCAGGATCGCGCTCGGCCGAGCGCAACGCGGCCAGCACGTCGGTGCCGATGCGCTCAGGTGCCCGCGCCGCGAGCTCATGCGACCTTCTCGCGGATCGACTCCCAGTCACCGAACGCGCTGCCCAAATCGCTGCGGGTCTCGGTGCAGCCGGCCCTCGGAATCGATCGCCGCGTGCAGATCGGTGCGGCCCAACGACTCCGACGCCTCGTCGGGCTCCTGCCACGGCCGCCCGACCGGGTTGACGTCGCGCGCCAGGCCGGTGTCGGGGTCGGCCAGCGCGTCGACGTGACCGCGCACCCGCGGGTCGATCCACGCCGCGCCGGCCTGCACGTACTGCGGTTGCGCGGTCAGCCGCTGCACCAGGTCGTAGCCGGCCTCGGCGGTGACGGCCTCGAGTTCGTCCAGCGCCGGCCACGGCCGCTCCGGGTTGACGTGATCGGGCGTCAACGGCGACACCCCGCCCCAGTCGTCGACACCGGCGCCGATCAACGCCAGGCACTCGGAGCGCGACACCAGATTCGGCGGCGCCTGGATGCGCATCTTCGGCCCCATCACCAACCGGGTGACCGCCACCGTCGCGACGAAATCCTCGAAGCCCGCGTCGGGCGCCGCGGCCATCGCGGTGTGGTCCTTGGCCCGGAAGTTCTGCACGATGACTTCCTGGACGTGCCCGAATTCCTTGTGCGACCGACGAATTGCATGGATGGTTTCGGCGCGCTCGACGAGCGTCTCCCCGATGCCGACCAGCAGCCCGGTGGTGAACGGGATCGACAACCGGCCGGCGTCGGCCAGCGTGCGCAGCCGCACCGCGCGGATCCTTGTCGGGGCTGCCGTAGTGCGCCAGCCCCTTGGTCTCGAACAGCCGCCGCGACGTGGTCTCCAGCATCATGCCCATCGACGGCGCCACCGGCTTGAGCCGCGACAGCTCCGACCACGACATCACGCCGGGGTTCAGATGCGGCAGCAGCCCGGTCTCCTCCAGCACCCGGATCGCCATCGCGCGCACGTAATCCAGCGTCGAGTCATAGCCGCGCTCGTCGAGCCACTGCCGCGCCTCGTCCCACCGCGTCTCCGGCCGGTCACCGAGGGTGAACAACGCCTCCTTGCAACCCAATTCGGCGCCCCGGCGGGCCACGTCGAGAATCTCGTCGGGCTCCATGTACATGCCCATGCCCGCGGCGCGCAGCTTGCCCGGCACCGTGACGAACGTGCAGTAGTGGCAGGTGTCGCGGCACAGATGCGTGACCGGGATGAACACCTTGCGCGAGTAGGACACCGGCAGCCGGCCGTTCGGCCCGCGCTGCGGCCGGACGCCTGCAGGCCGGCGTCACGAACCCGCGCCGCGCTGGCGCACAAATCGGCCAGGTCCTCGCCACGGGCGGTCATCGCGATCGCGGCCTCATCGACGTTGAGCGCCACCCCGTCACGGGCCCGCCGCAACACCCGCCGCAGCGCGGCAGAGCCGGGCGCACCGGACTTCTGGGGGACCACCGGGCTGGGCAGATCGGCGCCGCGCTGGGGGTTCAGAGCCACTCCCCTGTAACCCCAGGTCGTCGGAAATCATCCGCGTGTCTCACATTCTGAAACCGCTGCGCCGCGCATATCGGCCACAGTAGTCCCAACCGGTCGACGGGTAGCGCGCCACAGCAGCGCAGCGGGTGGCAGTGCGCCCACCACGATCAACAGCAGGGGTGCGTACTGCATGATTCCCACACCGCCGAACACGATGCTGTCACCCGGGCCGCCGAAACTCAGCCCCCCGATGGTCAGCAGCCAGCACCACAACGGCAATCCGGCGACCCGTGGTGCGGACGTCCATTGAAGTGCGGCCCATACCAGCGCGGCGTTGACAAGGCCGCTCAGCAGCGCGCTGATCGGAAAGGGCACCGATCCGATTCGAAGCGGAAGGAAGAACGCCCCTGCCACGGCCGACAACACGCCGTCGAGCGCAAGTAATGCCAGAACGGCGGGACGCAGCCGGGTCAGGTCGGGATGCTGTCTAGCAGTGAGACGAGCGACCCGAACACCCACTGATAGTTGTCTGCGCGGTCCTGCCAGTGCTGCAGGTTGGGATCCATGTCCGGGTCCATCGCCATCCCTTCCGCACGCCGCCGACTTGTCGGCAGCTTACCGCGCGCCGGTCGCGTTATTCCAGGTTCAGCCCGGCCAGCAGGTCGGTTTCCCACCCGCGGTCGTCGCGGTCGCCCGGTTCGCCCGCCGCCAGGACGTAGTGCTCGATTGCCCCGATCGGCAGCGCGAAGTTGTTCGAAAGGGCGCAGGACCGACCGTCGGCGGCGACAGTCACCTGGGTCGCGTGCGCACGAAGCGCCGCCACCTTCGCGGGCAGCTGGTCGGGAACCTCCATCACCGCGTCGATCGCGTCATCGGGGTAGCCGAACGGCACGTCGTCGATCGAGAGCCGGATCCAGTCCGGCGGCAGATCCTCGAACGCGTCGAACCCTGCGGCGATCGCGGACTTCGCCATCACGGTCCAGTACACCTTCGGCACAGTCCATGGTTCGCCCGGATACTCGGCCCCGCCGGCGGCTGCGACGGCGGCCTTCGGTGACCGTGTGGGCGTGGATGTGGTCGGGGTGGCCGTAGCCGCCATCGGCGTCGTAGGTGACGACGACGTGTGGACGTAGGTCGCGGATGATGCTCACCAGCGCGCCCACCGCCTCGCGCGGATCGGCGTCGATGAATCTCTGCCGGTGCCGCCCCGGGGTGCCTGCCATCCCCGAGTCTCGCCACCGGCCCGGGCCGCCGAGAAATATCGGCTCGTCGATACCGAGCGCGTTCAGTGCCAGGCTCAACTCACCGATGCGGAAGCCACCCAGCTGGTCTGCTTGGTCGACCGCCAGCTGGGCCCAGCGCTCGCCGATCACCTCACCCTCCTCACCGAGGGTGCACGTGACCACCCGCACCTGGGCGCCCAGTGCGGCGTAGTGGGCGATCGTCGCGCCCGTCGCCAATGTCTCGTCGTCGGGATGGGCGTGCACGAAAAGCAGCCGCGGCGTCTCCATTCGCACCAGCTTGCCCGCTGCTTGCCGGAGCGAATCGAGCAGGCCTGGCATAGATTCAGCGGGTGACGCGGCGCACCGTCGAATTCGCATGCTGCGATCGTCGTCGTCGGCCTGCTCGCCGGGGTGGCCGGTGCCGCCACGACCCTGCTGCTGCATAGTGTCGAACACCTCACGTACCACTACACATTCGGCACCTTGCTCACCGGCGTCGGGGACAGCAGTCCGGTCCGGCGGGCCCTGGGCCCGATGGTCGGTGGCGCGCTGGCCGGGGGTGGCTGGTGGATTCTTCGACGGCGCACCGAGGTCCCACCGCTGTCCGCGGCGATCACCAGCCCGAAGCCGCTGCCCCGGTGGTCGTTGTCGATCGATGCGGGTCTGCAGGTGCTGCTGGTCGGGGCGGGCGCGTCGCTGGGTCGTGAAGGCGCACCGCGCCAACTCGCTGCGGCACTGAGCGACCTCGGCACCGCGCGGTGGTCGTTGACGCCGCGCGACCGCGAGATCCTGCTGGCGTGTGCGGCCGGGGCGGGGCTCGGCGCCGTCTACAGCGTTCCGCTCGGCGGCGCCTTGTTCGCCGCCAGCATCCTGCTGCGCACGTGGCATCCACGGGCCGTGGGGGCGGCGTTGATTACCTCGAGCCTGGCCGTCGCCGTGGCCTCGCCGGTCACCCATCTCGACCACGCACTGACCTGGCCCAGCGCACACCTGTCCTACCTGTTCGCGTTTCTGGCGTTGGCCATCGCACCGTTGGCGGGCGCGGTCGGGCTGGCGTTCAACCGGGTGATGGCCACCGCGCGACCGAAGGTGCAGTTCCGGTCGTGGATGCTGATCCCCAGCGTCGCCGCGGCCGGACTGCTGACCGGCATCTGCTCAATCTGGTGGCCGGAACTGCCCGGCAACGGCAGAAGCATCCTCACGGTCAGCTTGAACAGCGGCCTGACGCTCGGTGCGGCGGCCGTCATCCTGGTGTTGAAGCCGCTGCTGACGGCGTTGTTCCTGCGGGCGGGGGCGGTCGGCGGCATGCTGACGCCCGCGCTGGCGACGGGAGCCGCCGCGGGATCGGTTGTCGCGCTTGTGCTCAATCACTGGGCCGGAACCGACATCCATGTGGCCGCCCTTTCGTTGACGTGCGCGCGCCGGCGTGCTCGCGATCACCCAGCGCGCACCGGCTTTCGCGGCGCTGTTCGTGTGGGAGCTGGCCAGGCCGCCGTACTGGTTGCTCGTGGTGTTCGCCATCGCCGCCTACGCGGCGCACGGCCTTCGGCTGCTGCGGGAGCGGCGGGCCGATGGGCCCATTCCGTCCTGATTCCGTCCTGACCGACCCGCTTCCTGTGAGGCCGCGGTACCGCTCTCAGGAGGTTTCGGGATAATGCAAGCTCAGTTATGAGACGACCGGCCAGCTCAGAGTGGGATACGGACCCGATCCCGTTGGTGGACGGCCCGCGGCACCGGCTTCCTCCACAGCGCAGCCGGCGCCGGGGCCGCGCCGCCGCTCGGGTGGTGGCCGGGCTGGCTGCTGTCGCGGTGCTGGCCGTCACCGCAGTGGGCTGGGCCAGCTACCGCAATCTGTCCGGCGGCATCACCACCTCACAGGCCCTGGCCGGTGGCCCCGCGTCGGTCGGCGGTGCGCAGAACATCCTGATCATGGGCTTGGATAGCCGACTGGACCAGCACGGCCAGCCGCTTCCCCAGGACATCTACGACGCGCTGCACGCCGGCGACGAAACCGTCGGGGGCTACAACGCCAACGTGTTGATCCTGCTGCACGTGCCGGGCGGCAACGGTCCGATCAGCGCGGTCTCGCTGCCCCGCGACGACTACGTCGATCTGCCCGGGTGCCCGAGCGGCGTGTGCAAGGGCAAGGTCAAGCAGGCGTACGGGCTGGCGTACCAGCAGACCCTGGACTCAACCAGCGACAGCGTCGCACAGTCCGCCCGCGAGCAGACGGCGCGTGAAGCGGGCCGCAAGGCCGAGATCGCCACCATGCGCAAGTTGTTGGGGGTGCCGATCGACCACTTCATCGAAGTCACCCTCGGTGCGTTCTTTCAGATCGCGCAGGTCGTGCAGCCGATCACCGTTTGCCTCAATGCCGACACCTCGGACAGCTTCTCGGGTGCGAACTTCCACCGGGGCGTGCAGCAGATCGACGCCGCACAGGCGATGGCGTTCGTGCGCCAACGCCGCGACGAGAACGACGAGATGTTCACCGACCTGGACCGCACCCGGCGCCAGCAGGCGTTCATCGTGTCTCTGGTGACCGCGCTGCGCCACGGCGGAGCGCTGTCCTCGCCCAGTGACCTACGCAACCTGCTGCACGTGGCCCAGCAGAACATCGCCGTGGACGCCGGGTTCGGCCTCGCGGACTTCGTCGACCGCGCCGCGACGCTGAGCGACAGCGCACTGACGCTCTACACCTTGCCGATCAGTGAATTCGGTCAAGACACCGCGGGCGAGGACGTCAACATGATCGACGTGCAAGGCATCCGGGCCATCGTGCACAACGTCTTCACCAACGGATCCCCCTCGGACCCCGCCGCCCCCAGTCAATCTAGTTCCACCCCAACGACACTCGACGTCGTCAACGCCACCGACCATGAAGGCCTCGGGGCCACCCTCGAGCAGTCCCTCGGCGCCGACGGACTGACCGCCGGGACGGTCACCACCGCCGACGAGCCTGGCCGAGAAGAGCACCATCGCCTACGGACCCGGCGCCGAGCAGGCAGCGCACCTGCTCGCTGATCGGCTGCAGCTCACCGCCACCGCTTCCGACGCCGTCGCCGCTGACACGGTGCGGTTGACGATCGGCGCCGACTTCCCCGCCGCTCAATACGCGACCGACAGCGGCACGCCTGCCGTCGCGGCCCCGGTCACCACGGTCGACGCCACGGCCAGCGGAACGCAGGCGCCCGCACCGACCGACCTCACCGAGATGGCAGGAGCGCACACCCCCTGTGTGAAGTGAGTGACCCGATCACTGCGGGGGTCTTGACCCACTTTCCGGCGTCGCCGACGATGCCAACCGGCACCGCCCCTGACAGGCTGACGTTCTGCACGCTCGGGCCCGCCGCGACGATCGTGGTGTCCTGCAGGATCGGCAGCACGGTCGACATGTTCCACAGCCGGGGTTCGACCGCGTTGATCACCTCGCCGATGTCTTCGGTGCCGTCGAGCGCCGCATCGATCTTCGGCTGAATGCTGCGGTCGCAGATGCCGGTGATGTTGCTGGGTGCCTGGACGAGCTGACCGGACTCCGGCGCCGGGCTCGGGGTGGTCGGCGTCGCGGTGGTGGTCGGCGTCTGGTCGGCGCGTGGCGGCCGCGCGCGCGGTGACGGTTGTCGGCGACGGTGGGCGCTGACGGTGATGACGACGGTGATCGGTGACGGCGACGGCGACGATGTCGTCACGGCGGTGGTGGTCGATACCGCCGTCGCCTCCAGTGCCGGACAGCCGTATCGGGACGCCAGCGCGGTCGCGAGATCGCCGCCGGCCTGATGCCAGCCGACCACGGCGTCGACTCTGTTGTTGACCAGCGCATCGCCGTAGAGCGCCACCGGATCCAGCGCCGCCACCGACGCCGCGATGCCGACGTTGCGCAGTTGGTCGGCGGCGGTGTTGGCGACCGCGACCGCGGTCGGGTCGTTGGCCGCCACCCCGAGCACCAGTGACAGGGGAACGCCGTCCTTGGTGATGCGCCCGCGGTTGTTCTCCGGCACGGGCGTGCCCGGCGTCGGCGGCGCGCGATTCGTCAACCGGCTCGACCTGATAGCCCGCATTGGCCAACAGCGTGAGCGCGGCCTCCTTCGTCATCGCCGGCGGCGCGGTGGGCACGTAGCCCGGGTCGGACGGGGACCGCACCTGAGCCTGCGCGAGGGTGACGGTGTTGTCATCACCGGCACCCACCGACGCGAGCAGGTCGACGTCGAGCAGGCCGAAAATCGCTTTGCGCACTTGGGAATCCGCGAGTGCGGGCCGCTGGGCCCGCAGCGTCAGCTGCATGACCCGTGGCGTGACGATGCGCGCGGTCCGCACATCGGGAATCGCGGACAGTTGCGCAAACGCCGCCGCGCCACCGTGCACCTGAGCGACCTGGGTGTCGCCGTTGCGGATCGAATCCGCCAGCGCGGCAGTCGCGCCGCCGCGGCGGAACAGCACCTGATCGGGCTTGGCGGGCTGGCTCCAGTACCGGTCGTTGCGGGCCAGCAGGATCTCGTCGCGCTGCGGGTCGATGCTCTCTACCCGGAACTGGCCCCCGGTGACCGGCAGCGCGCGCGCCAGCCCGGCCGCGAATCCGCCGGGTACGTCCTTGACGATGTGGGACGGCAGGATGTTGTTGAACAGCTCGCGCCACGCGGGATACGGCTGGGAGAACGTCACCACCGCCGTCTTGCCGCCCTCCACGGATTGGACGCCGGTGATCAGGTCATAGCCCGCCGGGTCGACGACGCCGGGCTGGCTGACCATCTGGTGCCACAGATACCAGAAGTCGTCGGCGCCGATCGGGGCGTTGTCGGTCCACTGCGCCTCCGGGCGGATCTTGTAGGTGACGGTGAACGGGTTCTGCGTGGTCACCTCGGCCGACTCGAGCAGGGTGGTGTCCAGATCCCAGCGCGATCCCGTCGGCGACGCGGGATCCGCAACGGGCCGAAACGAACTGGGCAGCACCAGCGAGCTGATCGCTGCGTTCACCGACGACTGGTCGGAGAGCAGATGCGGGTTGAAGCCGGGCCCGATCGAGTCGATGGCCATGATGATCTGCGTCGCCCGCGGTGGCGGCGGTGTCGTGAACTTCGATGTGTCGGTGCTCTGCGGTGCCGGCGGGGGGCTGACGGTGCAGCCGGACACCACCACCATCAGCGCGGAGAGCGCGACGACGACGCTTGTGGGGGTGCCGACACGCTGTTCAGGGTATCGGCAGGGTAGGAGCCGCGACGGCAGGCGACATCAGACTTACGAGGCCGCGACGGCAGGCGACATCAGACTTACGAGCCGCCACGGCAGGCGACATCAGACCTTAACCGCGGGCCTTGGCCCGCGCGCGGCTGCGGGCCCGGCTGGTCGCGTCGAGCTCGACCTTGCGGACGCGCACCGCCTCCGGCGTCACCTCAACACACTCGTCGCCGGCGCAGAACTCCATCGCCTGCTCGAGGTCCAGCTCGAGCGGACGGGCGAGCGTCTCGATGACGTCGGCCGTCGATGAGCGCATGTTCGTCAGCTTCTTTTCGCGGGTGACGTTGACGTCGAGGTCCTCGGCGCGCGGGTTGATGCCGACGACCTGCCCCTGGTAGGTGTCCTCGCCGGGTTCGACGAAGAACTGGCCACGGTCGGCGAGCTGGATCATCGCGAACGGCGTGATCGAGCCGGACCGGTCCGACACCAGCGAACCGGTGTGGCGGGCCCGGATGTCGCCGGCCCACGGGCGGTAGCCGTCGAAGACGGCGTTCGCGATGCCGGTGCCACGGGTCAGCGTGAGGAAATCCGTCCTGAAGCCGATCAAACCCGCGGCTGGGCACGATGAAGTCCATCCGGACCCAGCCCGCGGCGTGGTTCGCCATCTCCTCCATCCGGCCCTTGCGGGCGGCCATCAGCTGGGTGATCGCGCCGACGAACTCCTCGGGGCAGTCGATCGTCATGGCTTCGAACGGCTCGTGCAGCTTGCCGTCGATCGTCCTCGTGACCACCTGCGGTTTCCCGACCGTCAGCTCGAAACCCTCGCGGCGCATCTGCTCGACGAGCACGGCCAGCGCCAGCTCGCCACGGCCCTGCACCTCCCACGCGTCGGGCCGGCCGATGTCGACGACGCGGATCGAGACGTTGCCGACGAGCTCGGTTTCGAGCCGGTTGCGAACCATCCGTGCGGTCAGCTTGTGGCCGGGCACCTTGCCGGCCAGCGGCGAGGTGTTGGTGCCGATGGTCACCGAGATGGCCGGTTCGTCGACGGTGATCCGCGGCAGCGCATGCGCGTGTTCGGGGTCGGCCAGCGTGTCGCCGATCATGATCTCGGGGAAGCCGGCGACGGCGACGATGTCCCCGGCGACCGCTTCGTCGGTGGGAGTGCGGTCGACGCCCTCGGTGGCCAGCAACTCGGTGATCTTCGCGTTGGTGACGACGGGAACGCCGTCCACCTCACGCATCCATGCGACCTGCTCACCCTTGCGCAGCCGGCCGTTGTAGATGCGGATCAACGCGAGGCGGCCGAGGAAGGCCGACGCGTCGAGGTTGGTCACCAGCGCCTGCAGCGGCGCCTCGGGGTCACCGCTGGGCGGCGGGATGTGCTCGAGCAACACGTCGAACAGCGGGTCCAGGTTCTCGCCTTCGGGATTCTCGCCATTGGCGGGCTCGACCGTGCTGGCCACCCCCGCGCGACCCGACGCGTAGAGCGTGGGCAGCCCGAGCGCGTGCTCGGCGGCCTTGGCGGCCGCGTCGTCGAGGTCGGAGGCGACGTCGAGCAGCAGGTCATGGCTCTCGGAGACGACCTCGGCGATCCTGGCGTCGGGCCGGTCGGTCTTGTTGACCACCAGGATCACCGGAAGGTGCGCGGTCAGCGCCTTGCGCAGCACAAACCGCGTCTGCGGCAACGGCCCCTCGGATGCGTCGACCAACAGCAGCACGCCGTCGACCATCGACAGGCCGCGCTCCACCTCGCCGCCGAAGTCCGCGTGACCCGGGGTGTCGATCACGTTGATGACCGTCACGCTGCCGTCGGGGTGGTGGCGGTGCACGGCGGTGTTCTTGGCCAGGATCGTGATGCCTTTTTCCTTTTCCAGGTCACCGGAGTCCATGATGCGCTCGGTGGCGTCGTCGCCCCGGTGCGTCAGCGCGCCCGACTGACGCAGCATCGCGTCGACGAGGGTCGTCTTCCCATGGTCGACGTGTGCCACGATGGCGACGTTGCGGAACTCCACGCCGGTGATTGTCGCAGTGTGGTGCGGCCGATTACGAAAACGAGAGACGCCCGTCACGTGCAGCTGGCGGGTCGGTCCGCAGCGCGAGGGTCAGCTCACCGACCCACGCGCGGTCGGCGGGCACCCACGCCAGGTCGTCGAGCTCCTCGGCGCCGACCCACCGCAGTGCGCGGTGATCGTTTGGCTGCAGCGCGCCGCCGGTCTGGTGCACCCGGAAAGCGCGCAGCGTCGTGGTCGCAGTCAACGCCACGTCGGCGCCGATGCGCGGCCCGACCGTCACCTCGACGCCGAGTTCCTCGAGCAGTTCGCGGGCCAGGGCGGCGGCCTCGCTCTCCCCCGCCGCCACCTTCCCACCCGGCAGCTCCCACAGGCCCGCCAGCTCCGGCGGCCGCGCCCGCTGGGCCACCAGCAGCAAGGAACCCGAGATCAGTGCACCGGCAACGACGATCTGGTCCGGGTTTGGGTTCGACATCGCCCGCGACGGTATCCGGCGCGTTATCCGTCTGGAAACAGCCGGGGGAACAACTGGTGCAGCCGCAGGTGTCGCGGCGCGGGGTGGGGCAGGCGTGAGCGTCTCGGCAGTCACCTGGCTAGGAGGCATCGCGTCTACCGGCGCCGTCGGGTTCTCGGCCGGGGGCGGCAGCTGAGTCGGGGTGGCCGGCAGCGGTATCGGTCCGGCGACCACGGTGGGGCTGGGGGTGGGCGCCGAGGTCGTCGGTGCAGTCGGTGGCTGTCGCGGGGCCGTCGAGTCCTCGGAGACCCATATCACCGATGCGGCGAGGACGACGAGAAAGGCGACAAGCAGGCCGCCGCCCGCCACCGCCGGCACGGAAACGCGCCGCCGCACGACAGTCGGCCCGTCACGGCCGGACTGCAGCGCCCGAGCCGCCACGCGCACGTCGGTTCGGGTCGCGGCGGGGGATTGCGGCGACGTCGGAGCTGTTGAGCCGACCCAGACGGGATCTCGCACATCCACGATCTTGCTGGAGAATTCCGTTGGGTGCCAGTGGCGGTGGACCAGCCCCGTGCGGAGGTAGGTTAAGCCGTATGGCTGTGTTAACGGACGATCAAGTAGACGCCGCACTGCCCGACCTCAACGGCTGGCAACGCGCCGACGGCGCACTGCGCCGCTCGATCAAATTTCCCGCCTTCCTTGACGGTATCGACGCCGTGCGCCGCGTCGCCGAACGGGCCGAGGAAAAAGACCATCACCCCGACATCGATATCCGCTGGCGGACAGTGACTTTCGCGTTGGTCACCCACTCCGAGGGTGGTATCACCGAGAAGGATGTCCAGATGGCCCGGGAGATCGACGGGATCGTCGGGAACCCGTAGCCGCGATCCACGCCAGCGTCACCAGCGTCGCGACGATGTAGATCAGGCCGGCCCAGGCCAGATACCACGGCCGGCTGATCTCCCAGATCGTCGGCTGCGCGAAGCTCAGCAGCCACGGCACCCCGACGAGGGTCAGGGCCAGCCAGCCCCAGCCGAGCACCCGCGCGCCCAGCCGGTCGCGCAGGGGTCCGTGCAGCAGCCAGATCATCAGCGGGATCAGCCACACCCAGTGGTGCGTCCACGAGATCGGCGACAGCAGCAGCCCGAACAACTGCACGACGACGATGGCACCGAGCCGGTCGGATCGCGCCGCCGATGGCGCGCCACGCCAACACGGCGAGCACCGCGGTGACCGCGATCGCCGGCCAACACCAACGGTCCGTAGCCCGCGTCGTGCCCGAGAATCCGCGAGATCCCGCCTCGCCACGACTGGTTGAACGACGTTCCGATCGGACCGACGCGGCGGGCGTCGCCGAGCAATTGGGTGAAGTAGTAACGGGTTTGGTCACCGACGACCAACGCCGAGACCGCGATGGTGCCGAGGAACACCACCGCCGAGAACACCACGGCGCCCCATCGCCGCGCCCCCACGAAGTACAACCCCGACACCGCAGGCGTGAGCTTCACCCCGGCAGACAGCCCGACCAGCAACCCGGATACCCACCATCGCGCGCTGTAGACCGCGTACAACACCGCCAGCACCAGCGCCACGTTGATCTGCCCGTAGTCGAAGTTGCTTCGCAGCGGTTCGAGCCAGATGCCGACCGCGGTCCACACCATTGCGATACGCCGATCGCCGCCGGAGTCCCCCAGCAGCCGCTGGCTGACGCGCACCACCCCGTAGAGCGCCGCGATGATGCCGAGTTGCCAAGCGAACGCGAGGATCCCGAACGGAATCAGGTGCAGCGGATAGAAGACGACCGCGGCGAACGGTGGATAGGTGAACGGCAGCGGGAAGTCGGGCGTCTGGTCGGCATAGACGTAGTCGTAGAGCGTGCCGCGGTGATCGAGCGCGCCCGCACCGCCGACGTACACGTGCAGGTCGACGAAGTTGGCGCCGTTGGGCACCAGGTAGGTCCAGGCCAGGCGCGCGGCGATGCTGAGCGCCAACAGCACCGGCGCCGCGGCGGCCACCGCAGCATTCGCGGATTCGTCGTGTGGCGTCGATGGCGTCTATGCCCCGACTCTATCCACGGTCACCGAATCCCTTCGCATCCGTAACGGTTGAATAACCGCCACACGTGTCACTTGAGTAACACCAGTAACTCCGTAGCTTCGGGAACAGGCGTGCCGTCAAACGGATTGGAAGAACAATGAAATTCACCAGAAAAATGCTTGCCACCAGCATGATCGCTGCCGCCGGTGCGGCTGGGGCCGCGCTGGGGCTCAGCGCGACGGCCGCAGCCGATCCGGCGCCGCGCCGCACCGCGCCCCGAGCGTGCCGGGTCTGCCGTTCCTCCAGCAGCTCGCCACCAACCCGGCCGCCGCGACGCAGCTGATCCAGGGGCTCACTTCGGTGCTCGGCGGCGCGCAGGCTGCCGCGCCCGCGACACCTGCGCCCGCCGCGACCGCGCCTGCCGCGACCGCGTCGATCACTCTTCCGCAGTCTGCGACTCCGGCCGCCGCGCCGCCGCGGTGGCCGCACCGCGAGCGCCGCGCAGAGTCTGATCCCGTCGGCGAGACGTGACCATGCCGAACGTGCCGTTCCTTCCGGTGCCACTGCCGCAACAGGTCTCGTTCCCCGGTGACCTGGCGGCGCTGATGCCCGCCGGGCTGTTGGCGGCCGCAGCCAAGCCGGCCATCGCCGCGGCACGCCGCGGCACCGGCCGCCGCTGCGCTCCGCCGCCGCAGCTCCGGCCGCCGCGGCACCGGCAGCGCTGCCAAGCGCGGGCGCTGTCGCCGCTGCTGATGCCGCTGTCCGCGCTGCCGTGACGGCGGCGCCTGGGCAGCGCATCGACAACCACAACCAGGAATCGGGGGACACCATGTCATCGATCAGGACGACGTTCGCCTGCGCCGCAGCGGCGGTCGGTTCGTCGGCTGCGCTACTGCTTGGCGGTGTGACGCCGGTGGCCAACGCCGATCCGGCGCCACCGCTGCCGATCGACGGGTTGGCAGGCGCCGGGCTTGTCGGCGGTGCAAAGCATCGGCCCGGCCATCCAGCGGGCCGCGGCCGATCCGACCAACGCCGCCTCGACGCTGATGGCCGCCGCCGCGGTGTTCGCAGGCGATTCGGCGGCCCCGCCGGACTCGAAGAACGTGGCGACGGCGGTGAACCAGTTCGTCGCGCACGTTCCCGCGCCCGGCGCGGTGCCCGGTACGGAGGCGCACCTGCCTGCCGGGCGTCGACCCGGCACACGCCGTTGGACCCGTTCCCGACGCCGCACCGGTGACCGCTCCGGCGGCAGCGCCGGCGGCCGACGCACCGGTTCCCGAGGCCGCACCGGTGGCCGCTCCGGCACGCCGGCGCCGGCAGCCTGTCCCGTGCGCCCGATCCGGCCGCGGGCCCCCGCACCCGCTCCTGCGCCCGCGGCGGCGCCTGCGTTCGGTCCGGACGCCCCGCCGACCCAGGACTTCCTGTACCCGTCGATCAGCAACGGGTGCTTGCAGGACGGCAGCAACGTCCTGGCGACCGCGATCTCGGTGGCGGGTCCGGCGAAGATCCCGGCACCCGGACCGGCGGCGGGCCAGACGGCCTACGTGTTCACTGCGATCGGCACGCCCGCTCCCGCGGCGGAGCAGAGGCTGCCGCTGAACGTCACCTGGGTCAACCTGACGCACCGGCAAGTCGGGCAGCGCCACGCTCAAGCCGCGGCCGGACATCAACCCCGATGGGCCGACGACGCTGACCGCCATCGTCGACACCGGCTCGGGCAGCATCATCTCGACGATCTTCGGCCAGGTCACCACGGCCGACAAGCAGTGCCAGTTCATGCCGACGATCGGCTCGACCGTCGTCCCCTAGCTGGCGCCTGGAGCGCTGTCAGCAGGCCATGAAGGTCAGTAGGCCATGAAGAGGATGGCGTCGCGGTCGTACTCGCGGCCGGGATGCACCTCGGACAGGTGAGCCTGGGCCTTCTCGACGAGGTCGTCCTCGTCCTCGCCGGTGATCGCCTCGCCGCACGGGCAGTTCAGGTGTGTCTTCATATCTTCACCATCCCACAGCGCAAGATGGATCGCATGGAGCTATACGACGTCATGCGCACCACGGGTGCGGTCCGCCGATTCACCGATGACCCGCTGCCCGACGAGGTGCTCGAGCGCATCCTCGACAACGCCCGTTTCGCGCCGAGCGGCGGCAACCGGCAGGGCACGCGCGTGATCGTGGTCCGCGACCCGAACGACCCGCGACCGGCTCGTCGAGCTGACCGTCCCGGGTGCGCGCCGCTACATCGCGCAAGCTACGCAACGGCGAAGGGCCGTGGAATCCGGTGCAGCCGATGCGGGTCGACGCGCAAACGTCGCCGCCATCGAGGTGCCGCCGACCTGGATGCGCCGCTGCGTGATGCGCCGGTGCCGTGCTGGTGGTCTGCGTCGACCTCATCGTCGTCGCCGCATTCGACCAAGACCTCGACCGCGATCGGCGTCATCGCCGGCGCATCGGTCTACCCGTTCGTCTGGAACATCCTGCTGGCCGCGCGCAACGAGGGCTACGGCGGCGTGCTGACAACGATAGCGGTGGCCGAGGAACCGCGGGTCAAGGAGCTGCTCGGCATCCCCGGCGACTACGCGATCGCCGCGTTGCTGCCGATGGGCAAGCCGGTCCGGCAGCTCACCAAGCTCACCCGCAAGCCCGTCGCGGAGCTCGCCAGCCGCGAGCGGTTCGACGGCGAGCCGTTCAACGCCTAGCAGCCACTCGCCGCGGGTCGCGTTCGGCCAGCATGTAGCCGTTGAATAACAGTTCGGCCCTTAGCCAGACTCAACCGCGCGCGTCCCTTCCCCAGACGACGGGTGTCATGAGACCTTGGGATCGTGACCTGCACGCTGGGCTACGCCACAGCCAGCACCGTCGAGCAGAACCTGGAGGGACAGCTCGCGGCGCTCAACGCTGCCGGCGTCGACCCGCGGCGGGTGTTCACCGACAAGTTGTCCGACTCCGCCGAGCGGGTGCGCGCGGGTCTGCACGCGATGGTGAGCTATGCCCGTTCGGGCGACACCGTCATCGTCGTCGCGCTCGACCGGCTCGGCCGCTCCGCCGCGGAAGTGACACAAACCATCGCCGACCTCACCGACCGCGGGATCAGGCTGCGAACGCTGAAGGAAGGCCTCGACACCGGCACGTCGACCGGACGGGTCGTCGCCGGCATCATCACCTCGCTGGCCCGACTCGACCTCGACCTCAAGCACGAGCACGAGCACCAACGCAGCTAGCCGCGACGAGAGTCAGGCCTTTGCGGCCTTCGCGGCGGCCTTCATCTGCTTCTTGTAGGAGCGCACCTTCTCCAGCGACCCGGCGTCCTTCACGTCGGCCACCGACATGAACGCTCCTGCCTTGCCGTACTCGCCTGCGGCCTCGCGCCAACCCTTCGGCGTCACGCCATATTGCTTGCCCAGCAGCGCAAGGAAGATCTTCGCCTTCTGTTCGCCGAACCCGGGAAGCTCCTTGATCCGCCTCAGCACCTCCGCGCCGTCGGGGTCGCCTGCGGTCCACAGCGCCGCCGCATCACCGTCGTAGCGGTCGACGATGAGCTGCGACAGGGTCTGGATCCGCTTGGCCATCGACCCCGGAAAGCGATGCACCGCAGGAGTTTTCGAACACAACGCGGCGAACTTGTCCGGGTCGTAGTCGGCGATCTCGGTGGCGTCGACACCACCCATCCGGTCGGCGATCTTCTTCGGCCCGGCGAACGCCGCCTCCATCGGGTACTGCTGGTCGAGCAGCATGCCGACCAGCAGCGCGAAGGGATTGGATTCCAGCAGCGCGTCGGCCGCCGGATCTTGGACTAAGCTGCAGTTTCGGCCACGCGGCCAGTCTAGGACTGCGCCGGCCGGCGCCGATGCCGGCGACGCGCCGCTCGACGCTTACCAGGATTATCGCAGCCCGCGCCGCGTGAGTTGATCGTGCCCGAAGACCGCTCGACGATTCGCTCGCTTCGCGCCTGCTGGCATATGCGTTCGCGGCCATCATGGTCGGCACCACGCTGCCGACGCCGATGTATGCCCTCTACGCCC
This sequence comes from uncultured Actinomycetota bacterium, assembly GCA_963733605.1. Classification (GTDB taxonomy): domain Bacteria; phylum Actinomycetota; class Actinomycetes; order Mycobacteriales; family Mycobacteriaceae; genus Mycobacterium. The sequence continues at coordinate 144,110 of CAVTDY010000021.1, read as the reverse complement.
AGCAGATGCACTTCGCGGTGCTGACGACCACCGTGATCTATGCGACCTACGCCGGCGGTGTGCTGTTCGCGCTGCTGGCGTTCGGGCGCTGGTCCGACGGGATCGGCCGGCGGCCCGTGCTGCTGGCCGGCGTGGTGTTCGCGCTGGCGAGCGCGGCCGTGTTCCTGGTCGCCGACTCGGTACCGCTGCTGTTGGTCGGGCGCGTGCTTGTCGGGACTGTCGGCGGGCATCTTCACCGGCACCGCCACCGCAGCCGTCATCGAGGCGGCGCCGGAAAACTGGCGCACCAGGGCGGCGGCGGTCGCGACGGTCGCCAACATCGGCGGGCTGGGCATCGGGCCGCTGCTGGCAGGTCTGCTGGTCGAATACGCGCCAGCGCCACTACAGCTGAGTTTCATCGTGCACATCGTGCTGGCGGCGTTGGCCGGCGTCGCGGTCTTGGTCGTGCCGGAAACCTCGCAGCGCACGGGCGGTATCGGCGCACAGCGGCTGTCGGTTCCGGTCGAGGTGCGCGCCGTGTTCGTCGTCGCCGCCCTCGCGGCGTTCGCGGGTTTCGCGGTGACGGGGCTGTTCGCCGCGGTGGCGCCGTCGTTCCTTTCCCAGGTCGTCGGCATCGGCAACCATGCCGTGGCCGGTCTCATCGCGTGCTTGATCTTCGCTGCGTCGGCGGTGGCCCAGGTGGCCGCCAGAAACATCAACCCGCAACGCGCGGTCGCGGTCGGGTGCGCGATCCTCGTGGTGGGCATGGTGATCCTTGCGGTGGCACTGCAGCTTTCGTCGCTGGCCGGGCTTGTCGCAGCCACCGTGGTGTCGGGCATCGGACAGGGCATCAGCTTCTCCCGCGGCCTGGCTGCGGTCGCCGAGCGCACGCCGGCTGACCGCCGCGCCGAGGTGAGCTCCACCTACTTCGTCGTCGCCTATGTGGCGATCTCGTTGCCGGTGGTCGGCGAAGGCCTGGCGGCCCGGCAATGGGGATTGCAAACGGCCGGAGTCAGTTTCGCTGTCGCCGTTGGGATCCTGGCGACCCTGTGCCTGGCGGCGATTCTGGTCCAGGAGGCGCGCAGGAACCGGCTGACGTAGGGCGCGAAGCGCGTCCGCAGGTCGTCTTCGTCAAGGCCGAACATCTCGCACGACGTCACCACCCGGCCGAGGCGGCCACGCTGGTGGGCTGCCAGGTAGTCGGCCATCGCGGTACGTGCGTGGTCGGTCACCGGCTCGCCGATCAGGCCGTAAACCTGTTCGGCGACACCGAATTCGTCGGCCATGAAATCGTCGAAGCGCACGTCGATCGACCGCTCCGGTGCGATGGCGCCGCGATCACGGGCGAGGGCGGCGAGCATCAATTCGAGGCGGTCGATCCAGGCGGCGGCGATCTGCTCCACCGGCACCACAGACCGGTGCATGCGCGCGGAGTAGGTGAGCATCGCGACCATCGAAAGGGCAACGGGCACAGGGTCGCGATGGGTACAGACGACCGCAACGCCGGGGAAGACCCGCTCGAGCACCGGCAGCTGCTCGAGGTGCTGCGGGGACTTGAGCAGCCAGCGCCTGCCGCCCCGCAAAAACTGCAGCGCCTTGAGCTGCGTCGCCAGGTACTGGTAGGTCGATGTCTGGTCGTGCGCCAGGTAGTAGTCGCGCCACCGCGGCACGTCCGCGAGGGTCTCCATGAACATCGTGGAGACGTCGTTGGCCAGCAGCTGGATCTCCTCGTGTACGTGCTCGGTGGTCATCTCGTGCATGAGCGCGAAGTGCGGCATGAGGGTGTTCATCACCGCGACCGCGACGTCCATACGCGCGGCCCGGGGGTCCGGCTCGACCCCGGCCTCGGCGGGCAGCGGGAACGGTTCGAAGCTCTCCCAGTACGGCAGTGTGCGGAAGGTGGCCTGAGCCGAGCGCCGCCGATCAGAGGATGCCGCCCCCAGCAGGTTGTGCAGATGCGTGGTGCCCGTGCGCGGCAGACCCGCGATGACCACCGGCGGCAGCAGCTCGATGTCGTGGATCTCGGGGTGGCGGGTCACCAGGTCGGTCAGCAGTAGGCGGTTCTTGAGCCACTGCGACAGCTGGCCGAAGAAGTTCACGATGCCCGGTCCGGTCATGTCGTCGATGTCGTGTAGCGCCGCAAGATAGACATCGAGTCGTTCCCGGTAGTCGTCGGGCCCGAAGTCGTCGAGGCCGGTCTGTTCAATCGCCTTGGTGTGCAGCACATCCGAGTCGAGCGGGCAGTCGCCCGCCATCGCGGCCATCATGTCGCGGATCTGCTCGGCCTGGTCGCTGAACCGAGGCTCGGCGAGGTCGTCAAGATGGACGAGATGTGCTGTGGCGTCGGTCACAGAGACTTATGTTACTCTGAGTTTCGTAATGAAACCAGACATTGGCCGACCCCGCGATCCACGGATCGACAGCGCCGTGCTCCGCTCGACGGTCGACCTGCTCGGCGAGACCGGCTACGCCGAGCTCTCCGTCGACGCGATCGCCCGGCGGGCCGGCACCAGCAAGCCCGCGATCTACCGGCGCTGGCCGAGCAAGGCGCACCTCGTGCACGAGGCGGTGTTCCCGCTCGGCGACACCACCGAGCTCCCCGACACCGGATCGCTTGCCGGCGACGTGCACGAGATGTTGTGCCGCACGGTGACGGTGCTGACCACCCCGGCCGCGCGGGCGGCACTGCCTGGACTCGTCGGCGAGATGGCCGCGGACCTGACCCTGCACGCCGCACTCCTCGACCGGTTCAGCGACATCCTGGCGCGCGGCCTGTCCGAGCGGCTGGCCGACGCGGCGGCCCGCGGTGAAACCCGACCGGACGTGACCGCGGCCGACCTCATCGAGGAGATCGCAGGCACGACTCTGTTGGCCCTGCTCACCCGGGGCGATGCGCTCGACAACGCGTGGCTGCAGCGCACCGCCGCCCGTATCACGAGAGGAATCAGTACATGACCGAGACGGCCCACGAATCCACCGCCGCCTGGCGCGAACTGCTGGAAACCCTTGGCAGTCTTGACCGTTCCTTCCTCCAGGGCGATCGGGCGGTCACCGACGACCGGCATGTCGCCGACGGCTACCGCATGCTCGCGACGACGCTGGGCGTGGCCTTTGACACCTACCTCTTCGCGGACCCGAGCAGACCGGTGTGGGTGGAGGTCAACTCGCCGCGCCGGCCCGACCGGCGCTGGGGCGGTGACAACACCGACGCCTACTACTTCATGTGCCCGGTCGATCCCCAGCGGCGCTACCGCATCAGCGGCAACAAAGGCGACAGCTGCTACTTCTCGGTGACCGCCTACAACGAGCCGTCGCCGGGGGCGTGGTCCGACAAGATCGTGGCGATTGTGCGCGACGACGACCTGGACATCGACGCAGACGGCAACTTTTCGTTCGAGCTGGGGCCGACGCCGCAGGCGGCCGTCCTGATGACGCGCGACTACCAGGCCGACCCGAGCACCGGACGCCCCGTCGACTGGCATATCGAGGCGCTCGACGAACCCACCCCCTTCCGGCACAGCGATGCCGAGACCGCGACCGCCCTGCGCTCGAGCGCAGCCTGGCTGCGCACCATGTTCGCGATCCTGCCGCTGGCCGTCGGCGTGCGGAGCGAGGACGCGCATACGCTCGGACACGAGATCGCGCAGGCCGCAAACCAATTCGCCGATCCCTATCAGGTGCCCGACGCCAACTTCGGCTGGTCGGCACGCGACGCCTGCTATGCGTACGGCAGTTTCGTCCTGGACGAGGACGAGGCGCTGGTGATCACCGGCCGGCCGCCGACGTGCAGGTTCTGGAACCTGGTGGTGTGGAACCAGTTCATGGCGACCCCCGGCGTCGCCGACGCGCGCAGCTCGGTCAATGGCCACAGCGCGGTACCGAACGCCGACGGCTCGGTGACGATCGTGGTCTCGCGTGGGATGACCGCGCACCCGAACTCCCTCACCACACTGGGCTATCCGCGCGGCAATCTCGCGTTCAGGTGGTTCCTCGCCGACCAGGTTCCGGCCCGGCCCGAGGTGCAGCTGGTGAAGGTGGCCGACGCGCCGACGAGGGTGGACTGACCCAGCCGGCCGGAAAATTTGAGTGCTTTTACCTAGCCGGTCCTGGCTTACCGTTGCTGGCATGACGGTTGCCCCATTGTTCCGGCGCCCGGCCGAGGTCGAGGCCGGCACGCCGGCGACCCGTGACCGCGCGATCGACGTCATCCGCATCGTGTCGTTGGTCGGCGTCGTGGTCGGACACACCATCATGGCCACCAGCACGCTGCGCGACGGCGTGTTCATCTGGACCAACCTGCTCACCGCGTCGCCGGTATTCCAGGCGCTGACCTGGGTGTTCCAGATCATGCCGCTGTTCTTCTTCGCCGGCGCCGCGGCCTGCATCGACAGTTGGGCACCGGGGACCAGCTGGGGCAACTGGCTGATGCGGCGCTGCACCCGGCTTTACCGGCCGGTGTTCTACTACCTGGCGTTCTGGTGGGTCGCGCTCGCGCTGCTCAGCACCGTTCTGCCCCAGCATGTCTACGAGCCGGTCGCCGGGATCTCCATTCAGCTGCTGTGGTTCCTTGGCGCGTACGTCTTGGTGCTCGCGACGGTGCCCCTGTTGGCGCGCATCACCACCGCCGGCCGGCTGGCGGCCGCAGTCGCCGGCGCCTACGCGTTCATCGCCATCGTCGACGCGATCCGGATCAACGTCGGCGGCCTGTCCGCCCTTGGCTACCTGAACATGGTCGTCTGGCTGATCCCCGGCATGTTCGGAGTCGCCTACCGCCGCCGCCTGCTGGCCGGGCGGGCGGCGCTGACACTCGGCGTCGTGATGCTCGCGGTCAACATCGCGCTGGTGATGTTCGGACCCTACGAGCTGAGCCTGGTCGGCATCGAGACTCAGCAGCTGAAGAACATGACACCGCCATCGCTGCTCCTCGCCGGGCACGCAATCATGATGTGCGCGTTCGCTATTGCCGCCGCGCCTGCGATTGCGCGCTGGGCACGGCGGCCGCGGGTGTGGTGGCTGGCCGCGATCGGCAACTCGGGCGCGATGACGCTGTACCTCTGGCACATCCCGCTGCTGCTGGCCATGCACCTGGTGTTCGACTACCTCGGCTATCCGCGGTTCGACCCGGGCTCGCCGGGGTTCGTCGTGCTCTCGGTGGTACAGCTGATGATCATGGGCGCGTTGGTCGCGGTGGTGTTCGTGACGCTGCGGCCGTTGGAGAACAACCCGCTGCCAGGATGGGATGGCGGTTTTGTCGCGCGGCCGGGCGCCCGCAGCACCGCGGTGGGCGTGCTGCTGTGCGTCGCCGCCGCGGCGACGCTCGCGTCGGTCGGCTGGGGCCTCAAAGACCAGGGGCTCTACTGCATCGCGGTGATGGTTATCGCGCTGCTCGCCGGGCGCCGACTGGCCAGCGACCATCAGCGTATCGGTGGACTAGCCGCTCTTGCGGCGGAACTCCCGGCGATGCTCGAGCGGACCGTGCGCCCGTGGTTGCTTGGCTCCCCGGTCCTTGTTCTCGGAACTGCCCGCTGCCTTGGCCTTCTTCCGCTCCAGCGCTTCCCGGAACTTCCGTTTGGTGTCGTCTTCGCTGCCCTCCGATGCCATGACCGCAGCGTAGCGCGGCCCCCCGGTGCCGTCTCCCGCTTATCGCCTGCCCGGGGGCATGCCGTACACGTGCGCGATCGGAAGCGTCAGCAAGACCCGCCGGTCATCGACCATGGCCCGCCGATAGTCGTCCCAGTCGGGATGCTCACCGGCGATATTGCGATACAACGCAATCAGGGCCTCGACCGTGTCGTCGTCGACGGCCGCGGCGGGCGGGGTGAGGCTCGCTTCGCCCTCGGCGACCGCGTAGGTCCAACCGTCGTCGGAGCTGACATGAATCGATGCCCGCGGATCGCGGCGCAGGTTGCGGGTCTTGGCCCGCGGCTCGGTGATCGAGACCTGGATGGTCGAGGTTGCGCTTGTCGAAGTAGTAGGACACGTTCGACAACTGCGGCCTGCCGTCGCTCTTGATCGTGGCGAGCACGCCCAGCGAGTTTCCGCAAAGCACGGCCAACAGCTTGTCGTCGAATACCTGACGTCCCATGTCCGCAGCCTACGTCTCTATTTCGGCCCGCACCGGCATCTACGATGAACGGCATGACCCGATACGCAGCATTTTTGCGCGGCGTCAACGTCGGCGGCGTCAACCTCAAGATGGCCGAGGTGGCCAAGGCGTTTGAAGAGGCCGGATTCACAAACGTGCGAACAATTTTGGCCAGCGGCAACGTCCTACTGGAGAGCCGCTCCGGGGTGGACGCGGTGCGGAAGAAGGCAGAAAAGGCGTTGCGCGACACGTTCGGATACGACGCCTGGGTGCTTGCCTACGACATAAAGACCGTTGAGGCGATATCCGACGGCATTCCCGTTCGAGCGCGAGGTCGACGGCCACCACTCCTACGTCACGTTCGTCACCGACGAGGAGGTGCTCGGCGAACTCGCCGCGCTCAGCGCCGAGGCCGGGCCCGACGAGAAGATCAAACGCGGCAAGGGGGTCATCTACTGGCAGGTGCCCAACACCGGCACGCTGGACACCACGATCGGGAAGACCATGGGCAAGAAGCGCTACAAGTCCTCGACGACCACCCGCAATTTGCGCACCGTCGACAAGGTGCTGCGATGAGCTCGGCTCCGACCGCGAAGGCCGACGGCACGGTGTTGACCGGCGTTTCCGAGACCGCACTGCTGACCTTGCAGGTGCGGGCGAACGAGGCGCGCAGGCCGGATTCGGTCATCGACGACCCGATGGCGATCCAGCTGGCCGATTCCATCGACTACGACTTCGCGAAGTTCGGCTTTTCCCGTCGTCAGGGCATGGCGCTGCGCGCCGTCGCCTACGACAGGACCACCCGCCGCTATCTCATCGACCATCCACGGGCAACGGTGGTCGCGCTGGCCGAGGGACTGCAGACCAGCTTCTACCGCCTCGACGCCGCCGGCATCGGTGACCAATTCCAATGGCTCACAGTCGATCTCCCGCCGATGATCGAGCTGCGCCGCAAACTCCTTCCCGACTCGGATCGGGTGCGGATGTGCGCACAGTCGGCGCTCGACTTCAGCTGGACGGACCGGGTCGAGACCGAGCACGGCGTATTCATCACCGCCGAGGGGCTGCTGATGTACCTGCAGCCCGACGAGGCACTGCGGCTCATCGCCGAGTGCGCGAAACGATTTCCCGGCGGGCAGATGATGTTCGACCTGCCGCCGGCCTGGTTCGCGTCCTGGGCCCGCCGCGGCATGCGCACCTCGCTTCGCTACCGGATCCCGGCCATGCCGTTCACCCTGTCCGTTTCGCAGGCGGCAGACCTGGTCAACACGGTGCCGGGCATCCGCGCCGTGCATGATCTGCCGATGCCCGCCGGCCGCGGCAACGTGTTCAACGCGCTGATATGGACGGCGCAACGAGTCCCGCTGCTGGATCCGGTCCGGCCGATGCTGACGCTGCTGGAGTTCGGTTAGTCAGCCGAACGCCGCCTCGACGTATCGCATCGCCTCGGCCTTGTCGATCCCCAGCGCACGCGCCGCCGAAACAAACGTGTGCGCCGCGGTCGCCATCGCGGTGTCGGCTGGATCGACCCGGGCGACGAAAGTGCCGAAGCGGCCGCGGGTTTCGAGCACGCCCGCCGACTCCAGCTCCCGATATGCGCGCGCCACCGTATTGACCGCCAGGCTCAACTTCCCCGCCAGTTCGCGCACCGTCGGCAGCCGGGTGCCCGGCGGCAGCTTGCCGTCCCGGATCCCATCGATGATCTGCGTCCTGAGCTGATCGAAAAGCGGCTTGGCAGCGTGCGGATCGACGCGTACCCAATCCCCCAACTCGGCCACGTTCTCAGTATCCCGCAAATCCCGCTAGTTTGGTGATGTGCAAGTAACGGTGCTCAGCGGAGCGGGCATTTCCGCCGAGAGCGGCGTGCCCACGTTCCGTGACGCCGAAACGGGCCTGTGGGCGAAGGTGGATCCCTACGAGATATCGAGTGCGGAGGGTTGGCGGGAACACCCTGACAAGGTATGGGCGTGGTACCTGTGGCGGCATTACATGATGGCCGCCGTGCAGCCCAACAACGGCCACCTCGCCGTCGCGGCCTGGCAGGACTACGCCGACGTGCACGTCGTCACCCAGAACGTCGACAATCTGCATGAGCGCGCCGGCAGCAAACACGTCTACCACCTGCACGGCAGCTTGTTCGAATTCCGTTGCGACCGTTGCCAACGCGAGTATCGCGACGAGCTCCCCGCGATGGCCGAACCGGTCGCGTCGATCGACCCGCCGCGGTGTTCGTGCGGCGGGTTGATCCGGCCCAACGTGGTGTGGTTCGGCGAGCCGCTGCCCGATGAGGCGTGGCAGCGTTCGCTCGACGCGGTGACCGCCGCCGACCTGGTGATCGTGGTCGGCACCTCGTCGATCGTCTATCCGGCGGCAGGGCTGCCCGAGTTGGCGCTGGCCAACGGTACGGCCGTCATCGAGGTGAACCCAGAACGCACACCGCTCTCCGACGCCGCGACGGTGTCGCTGCGGGAGACCGCCGCGGGTGCCCTGCCGGGACTGCTACAGCGGCTGCCCGCACTGCTCGGCTGAGCATCAGGCCGGTCTGACCGCACGGCCGATGGCGAACTCCGCGACCGGCACCGGCACCCACGCCGGCAGCGTCCACTCGCGGCGCGCGCCGGACACCTTGAACCCGGCCTCGACGATCGTCTCCTCGGTGTGCCGATGCGTATGACAGTTGCCCGCCAGCCGCGGCCACATCGTGGCGTCGGCGAACTTCTGCAGCCGCGCACGCGCACCGCTGCTGGCGACGTGCTCGAGGTAGCGCAGCTCACCGCCGGGCTTGAGCACCGAAAGCAGTTGACGCACAACATCGTCTGGTTGATCGACCGAGCACAGCACCAGCGAGCACACCACCGCGTCAAAAGGGGTGCCTGCCGCGGAGTATCCCTCCACCGTGTCGGTGCTGACCGTGACGGGTACCGGCGCCGCGGCGGCCGCCGTCTGAGCCAGCCGCGCCAGCCGGCGCTCGGGCTCGACGGCGACGACCTCGGTCACCGTGTCGGGATAAAACTCGAAGTTCGTTCCCGTTCCCGCGCCGACTTCGAGGACCCGGCCGGATAGGCCGGCCAGGTTCTCCCGCCGCAGCCGCTTGAGCGACTCGGGCTCGTGGCGTGCCATCACGGTCCACACTCGGGCAAAGAACGGGTTATCCACGGTGCTGCTGCTCATCGAGCATTCCCTTCAACATGGCGATCCCCTCTGCCGGCGGCACATCGGGCCCGATCGAGCCCGACACGATGTGACCCAGGCACACCGACCTCATCACCCGGTCGGCGAACGCCTCGGGGTCGCCCCACGGCAGATATGGTCGCGAGATCAGCAGCGCGGCGATCCCGTGGACCACCGTCCACAATTCCAGCGCCAGCGTGGTGGCATCGCCCGGCGGGTAGATGCCTTCGCTGATCAGCGCCTCGACCGAGTTGCGCATGTGCACGAAAGCCGAGGTGTTCAGCGCCATGTCCACGTGCTGCCGGGCCCGCCCTCACTCATCATCGCGATGCGGTACAGCTCCGGGGTCGTCATCGCGAATCGGACATACGCCAGACCCTGCGCGCGCAGCACGTCGACCGTCGACGGCTGATCGGCGGCGAGGTGTTGCATCTGCTCGTCGAGCTTCTCGAAGTACCGCGCGCAGACCGCGTCCAGCAACGCGTCCTTGTCGGCGAAGTGCAGATAGATCGACGGCGGCGTGACCCCGGCGCGCTGCGCCACCAACCGGATGGACACCGCTTTGGCGTGACCCGTCTCGAGCAGCAGTTCGGTGGTCGACGTCGAGGATCTCCTCGCGCAACTGCTCGCCTGAACCGCGCGGGGCACGGCGACGGCGTAAGTGCTCGACTGCCACGCTAACCAGTGTCCATCACGGAAACCCGTTCGCGGCTGCCCACGTCGGGAATGTCGGGGGCGCCGGACTCGCTGATGCCGATGCGCTCGTGCAACCGGGCCAACGGCCGTGGCGCCCACCAGTTCCAGCGGCCGAGCACATGCATGAACGCCGGTACCAGCAGCATCCGGACCAGGGTCGCGTCGACCAGCACCGCGAGCGTCAGGCCGAGGCCGAACATCCGCATGAACGCCACCTGCGCGGCGATCAACGCGGAGAACGAGATCGCCATCAGCAGCGCGGCAGCGGTGACCACGCGGCCGGTACGCGCCAGCCCGAGCGCGACGCTCTCGTCGTTGTCGGCCCGGGTCTTCGTGGATTTCAGCCAGTACTCGCGGATCCGGGAGACCAGGAACACCTCGTAATCCATCGACAGCCCGAACGCGATGCAGAACAGCAGCACCGGCATGTTGGCCACCAACGTTCCGGTCGATGTGGTGCCCAGCGCGCCGAGGTGGCCGTCCTGGAAGATCCACACCAGTGCGCCGAACGCGGCGCTCAGTGATAAGACGTTGAGCACCAACGCCTTCAGCGGCAACACCACGCTGCCGGTGAGCAGGAACAGCAACACGAACGTAATTGCGGCGATGATCCCGAGGACCGCCGGCAGCCGGGAGGTGATGGCCGCTGAGCTGTCGCGGTTGATCTGTGCGACCCCGGTCAACTGCACCCGACTGGCCGGCCGGTGGGCTGACGGCGCGCAGCCGGTCGAGCTGGGTTTCGGAGGCATCGGTGAACAGCGGCGCGGTGCTGCCGACCGTGAGGAACGCGCTGCCGTCCTTGAATCCGGTGGCGGCCGACGGCGGTCCGACGGGTCGGCCGCCGACGAACGTGGCACCGGGTGAGGACACCGACGAGACGTCGGGCACCTGCGACAGCGCCGACGGCGTAGCGGTCGAGTTCGGCGGGCGTGATCCCCGCGGTGTCCGGAATGACGACGGCGACGTTTCGCGCGGAGTCGACCGCGAAGTTGGTGCGCAGCTCGTCACCCACCTGGCGCGCCGACAGCGACGGCGGCAGCACGCGATCGTCGGGGAAGCCCCACTTGATGCCAAGGAACGGCGCGCCGAGCACCAGCAGCAGCGCGATGATCGCCGAGGCCGATCGGAATCGACCGGCGCATAACGAATTTCGTGCAGCGGTACCAGAAGTTCTGCTCGATGGGCTTGCGCACCGGGTCGGGCCGGCGCAAGACCCAGCGTGCCAGCGAGCGCACGTCCAGCGAGTCCAGCCGGTCGCCGAGCAACACGATCGCCGCGGGCGCCACCACGATTGCGGCCACCGCCGCGAACGCCACCACCGCGATGCCCGCATAGGCGAACGACTTCAGGAAGTACATCGGGAACAACACCATCGCGACCATCGACAACGCGACCGTCATCGCGGAGAACAACACGGTCCGGCCCGCGGTCGACATCGTGCGCACCAGCGCGCGGTCCGCGGTCGGCGCCGTCGGCAAGCTCGTCGCGATATCTGCTGATGATCAGCAGCGTGTAGTCGATGGCCAGCGCCAGGCCCATCGCGATGGTCAGGTTCATCGCAAAGATCGAAACGTCGGTAACCAAGGTCATGGCCCGTAGCACCGCCATGGACCCCAGAATTGCGAACCCGCCGACGGCCAGCGGCAGCGCCGCGGCGATCAGGCCGCCGAACACCCAGACCAGCACCACGAAGCACAGCGGGATCGCGATGGACTCCATGGTCAACAGGTCTTTTTCGCTCTGACCGTTGACCTGCACGTACGTCATCGCCACGCCGCCGGCACGCACGGTGACGCCGTCGCGGTCGTGCACGAGCTGGTCGGTCAGTGCCTTGGCGTGCTTCTGGGCCCCGCTCTCGCCGCCGGTGATGCCCGCGACGATCAGCCCCGTCTTGCCGTCCTTACTGATCAGCGCGGGCGCTGCGGGCGCCGGCGCGGTCCACGCGGAGGTCACCTCGGCGACATACGGCGATCCCTTAAGTTGGGAGGCGATATCCGTCCCGACGGCCGTTGCCGCCGCCCCGTGCGCACCGCCGTCCGTGTTGTCGTCAGTCACGCTGATCAACAGCTCCATGTCGCCCTGGCCGAACTTGTCGCCCAGCAGCTTGCTCGCGCTGCGCCGACTCCGACGTCGGGTCCTGCATGCCGCCGGCGGACAGGTGCTTGGCGACCGGGATGCCGAAGATGCCGCAGGCCACCATGGCAAGGAGCGCGACCGCGATGATTCGTCGTGGCGCGGCAATGGCCAGCAGTGCGATTCGTTGCAGCACGTCGCGTCCTCCCGATCACGTTATTGGATACCGACGCTAAGTTATCAGCGATAACTTATGATGGTCAATGGCCTGGCCCCCCTGCGGCGGTGGCGGCGCGACCCGACGTAGGTTTGCTGGTGATGCACTTCACAGCTCCGGGAGCGCAGAACCTACCCGGCGGTAAGAATTGCCACCATTTTCCGAATCGTGACTCAAAGATTCCTTAATGGTGACACCTACTGTTCAGTACATGTGGATCGACGACACCAGTGCTGATGTCATCAAGGTTGACTTCGAGGCGCTCTACCACGGCGATGTCCTGGTGGAGGGTGACACCTCGGAGCAGCTCGACGACGGGCACACCCTGCCGACCGCGGTCTGACCAAGCGCGCAGCACGCGCGTTCGCCCGCGACAATTTGGCCTGGTCTGGCCCTTCGTCGATCGCCCTTTTCCAGATCCCTTTTAAGCCACGTTCTCTTCTGACTCATTCGGATCGGGCGCGACCATGTCGCCCAGCCGGCCGGTGATCAGCTCCTCGGCCTCGGCCACGATGCGCGACACCAGTTCGCCGACCGTCGGAATGTCGTTGATCAGGCCCATCGCGGTGCCCACCGACCAGATACCGGCGTCGAGATCGCCGACCTCGTAGACCTTGACGCCGCGCGTTCCCGCCACCAGATCCTTGACATCAGCGAACTGACCGCCGCGGTTGAGGATCTCCACCACCTCGCGCGATACCGCATTGCTCGCCACCCGCGCGGTGTTGCGCAGCGGACGGAAGATCAGCTCGGTGTCGCAGTTCGCTGCCCGCAACGATCGCCTCCTTGACGTTCTGGTGGATGGCCGACTCGACCGTGCACATGAACCGCGTCCCCATGTTGATGCCGTCGGCGCCCAGCGCCAGCGCCGCGACCAGGCCGCGCGCGTCGGCGAACCCGCCGGAGGCGATCATCGGGATGTCGATCTTGGCCGCCGCCGCCGGGATCAGCACCAGGCCGGGGATGTCGTCCTCGCCGGGATGACCGGCGCACTCGAACCCGTCGATGCTGATGCCGTCCACACCCAGGCTCTGCGCCTTGACGCCGTGGCGCACCGAGGTGCACTTGTGCAGCACCTTGATCCCGTTGTCGTGAAACATCGGCAGATGCGGCGCCGGGTTCGAGCCGGCGGTCTCGACGATCTTGATGCCGGCATCGACGATCACCTTGCGGTACTCGTCATACGGCGGCGGGTTGATCGTCGGCAGGATCGTCAGGTTCACCCCGAACGGCTTGTCGGTCAGCTCGCGGCACTTGGCGATCTCGTTGGCCAGGTCCTTCGGTGTCGGCTGGGTCAGCGCGGTGATGAAACCCAGCGCACCCGAGTTAGCCACGGCCGCAACGAGTTCCGCGCGGCCGACCCACTGCATGCCGCCCTGCACGACAGGGTGCTCGACGCCGAAGGTCTCGGTGAACTTCGTCGTGATCGTCATCTGTCGTTCCTACCTCGGTGCCATCCGGATCGCGCCGTCGAGGCGGATCACCTCGCCGTTGAGCATCGGGTTCTCCACGATGTGGGTGGCCAGCGCGCCGTACTCGTCGGGCTTGCCCAACCGGCTCGGATGCGGCACCTGCTTGCCCAGCGACTCCTTGGCCGGCTCGGGCAGCCCCGCCAGCAGCGGTGTGTCGAACAGGCCCGGCGCGATGGTGACGACGCGGATCAGGTCCCGGGACAGGTCGCGGGCGATGGGCAGCGTCATGCCGACGACCCCGCCCTTGGACGCGGAGTAGGCGGCCTGGCCGATCTGCCCGTCGAAGGCCGCGACCGATGCCGTGTTGACGATGACGCCGCGCTCCCCGTTGATCGGCTCGGTCTTGGCGATGCGCTCGGCACCGAGGCGAATCACGTTGAACGTGCCGATCAGGTTGATCTCGACGACCTTGCGGAACAGGTCGAGCGGGAACGGCCCGTCCTTGCCCAGCGTCTTGATCGCGTTGCCGGTTCCCGCGCAGTTCACCACGATGCGAATCGGGCCGAGCGACTCGGCGATGTCGAGCGCGGCGGTCACGGCGGCTTCGTCGGTGACGTCGGTCTCGGCGAACACGGCGCGCTCACCGAGCTCGGCGACCGCCTCCTTGCCGCGGATGTCGAGGACAACCACCTGGGCGCCCGCGTCGAGCAGTCGCTTCGTGGTGGCCAGGCCCAACCCTGAGGCACCACCGGTCACGACGGCGACAGCGTCTCTGATCTCCACTGATTGCTTTCCTCTCTGTATCGGCTATGCCCAGTCGCGCAGGACGGCTTCGGTGTCGGCGCCGGGAACTCCCGGCGGTTTCGGTGTGGATGGCACGGTGCGGGAAAATCGCGGCGCGGGCATCGGCTGCAGGTGATCGCCGTCTCGATAGAAGGTGTCTCGCTCGGTGACGTGCGGCTCGACCTCGACTTCGCCGAAGGCCAGCACCGGCGTCACACACGCGTCGCTGTCCGCGAACACCTTGGCCCAGTGGTCGCGGTCGCGTGAAGCGAAAACCTCGGTCAGCTTGGCGCGCAGCTCGGGCCAGCGGCTCACGTCGTTCTGGTCAGGCAGATCGGCGCCGTCCAGGCCGAGTCCCTTGAGCATCTCCGCATAGAACTGCGGCTCGATCGCGCCGACCGCGACATAGCGGCCGTCGGCGCACGTGTAGGTGTCGTAGTACGGCGCGCCGCCGTCGAGCATGTTGGTACCGCGTTCGTCGGACCACATTCCGCTGGCCCGCATCTGCCAGATCATCTGGATCAGCACGCTTGAGCCGTCAATCATCGCGGCGTCGACCACCTGGCCCTTGCCGGAGGTCTGCCGTTCCCACAGCGCGGACAGGATGCCGATGATCAGGAACAGCGAACCGCCGCCGAAGTCGCCGGTGAGGTTGAGCGGTGGGACGGGCCGCTCGCTCGCACGCCCGATGGAGTGCAGCACGCCGTTGAGCGAGATGTAGTTGATGTCGTGGCCGGCCTGCAATCGGCGCGGCCCGGTCTGGCCCCAGCCCGTCATGCGCGCATAGATCAGCCCGTCGTTGATCTTCGCGCAGTCTTCCGGACCAAGCCCAAGCCGCTCGGTCACCCCCGGCCGCAGACCCTCGATGAGCACGTCGGCCTTCGAGACCAGCTTGCAGCACCAGGTCGCGGCCTTCGTCGGTCTTGAGGTCCGCGGCCACGGAACGGCGGTTACGCAGGGTGGCATCGCGGCTGGCCTTGGGCGTTCCCCCGAGCTTTCCCGGGCGCTCGACACGGACCACGTCGGCGCCGAGGTCGCCGAGGATCATTGCGGCATGCGGTCCGGGCCCGATGCTGGCCAACTCGACGACCCGCAATCCGTGAAGTGGTCCCGCCATGCTCTACCGCCCTCCATTGGTCGACCGCCGACATAGCTTACTTGTATAACCAAGTCGTCCGGATCTAGGGTTCAGCCATGACGACGATCGACCTTTCCGTCGAACTCGCGGACGGCGTGCTGTCGGTGACGCTGAACCGCCCGGACAGCCTGAATTCGCTGACGGCGGCGATGCTCACGGGGATCGCGGACACCCTGGAGCACGCTGCCGGCGACCCGCGGGTCAGGGTGGTGCGGCTCGGCGGTGCCGGCCGCGGCTTCTCCTCGGGCGCGGGCATCAGCGAGGAGGATCAGGCCCACCCCGGGGCGAGCGGCACGCCTGCCGATGTCCTCGATGCCGCCAACCGCGCGGTCTCCTCGATCGTGAATCTGCCGCAGCCGGTGGTCGCGGTGGTGCAGGGCCCTGCGGCCGGCGTCGGGGCGTCGTTGGCGTTGGCGTGTGATGTCGTATTGGCTTCGGAGAAGGCGTTTTTCATGCTGGCGTTCACGAAGATCGGGCTGATGCCCGACGGTGGCGCGTCGGCGTTGATCGCCGCGGCGGTCGGCCGCATCCGCGCGATGCGGATGGCGCTGCTGGCCGAGCGGATTGGAGCGGCGGAGGCTTTCGAGTGGGGCCTGGTGACGGCGGTGTATCCGGCCGATCAGTTCGATGTCGAGGTCTCGAAGGTGGTGTCGACACTGGTCTCCGGGCCGGTGGTGGCGCTGCGCAAGACGAAGGACGCGATCAACGCGGCGACGCTGACGGAGTTGGAGGCGGCGTTGGAGCGGGAGAAGCAGGGCCAGTTGGCGCTGTTGGGGGCCGACGACTTCCGTGAGGGCACCCGTGCCTTCCAGCAGCGCCGGGAGGCGAAGTTCAGCGACTCCTGAACTCCGGGGGGCACGCGTCGGGCGGCCTGGACGCGCTGGGCCATATGACTAGTTGGAAACGTGGTGCCGCCGGCGGCACCACATTTTGAAGTTGTGGACGAGCTGATTGTCGGAGCGCCAGGCCACGATCGGAGCATGAACCAATACACCTACCGTGCCGAGTACTCGCCGGAGTACGGAGAGTACGTCGGCATTTGCCTCGAGTATCCGTTCCAGTATTCGCGGGCGCCGACTGCTCATCAGGCGATCGAGGGTGTCGAGCGGATGATCGATGAGGTCGTCGCGGAGATGACCGCGGCCGGCGCGACGCCCCCGGCATCGCTGACCGACAGGCAGTACAGCGGCAACCTCAGGGTGCGCACGTCGCCTTCGCTGCACTCGCGACTGGCAGTCGAGGCCCACGAGCAGGGCGTCTCGTTGAACCAGTGGGTGGTTCAGAAGCTGGCCGACCGCAAGACGATTCCGTCCCTCGACGACCTGTTCTAACCCGCGCTAGACGCCGAACAGCGGCGGTAATGCCAGCACCATGACCAGTCCCCAGAAGAAGTGGGTCAGCATCGGTGCCAGCACCCCGCCGGTGGCGCGGCGCTCCCAGGCGCACACCGCACCGACGACCACCGCGGCGACACCCAGCATCGGATTTCCAGTGGTGGCCGACGTGGCGATCACATAGATGACCGTTGACACCACCGCCGGGTACGCCTTGCCCAGCGCGGTGTAGAGCGCGCCGCGGAAGAACAGCTCCTCCGCGACCCCGTTGATCACCGTGATGAACGCCACCAGCACCAACGGACCGTGGTTGGCGAAATCGAGGACACGGACGATGAATTCACGCACGGCCGGAATCTCGCGGGCGACCAGGCCGCCGAGAAGAAACACGCCGCCGAGCGCCAAACCGACTGACGGTCCCGGCGATCACCGGCGGCCGGTTGCGGCCCCGGACAGAGCCGAGATGCAGCGGGCCGGACGCGAACGCACCCAGCGCCCAGACCGCCGCAAGCGCAAGCGTGAGCCAGTAGAACGACTCGTCACCTGGTCGACGGGTCAACGAATACCCAAGCAGCGCACCGCCGATCACCAGCACCACGGTGACGACGATCCGCCGTCGCCGGATCACCGCCTGCGGTTCGGGGTGCTTCGAGGCCGCCAGGGTCACGCCGGCTTGGACCCAGGTGTGAAGTTGATCAACGTGTCCAGCCCGGTGCGCAACGCCCCCGCGACGGGCCCCGGCACCAGCCCGAGCAGGCCGAGCGCCGGTCGCGCGATCGACGGGGTGACGGCCCGGGCAAGCTGTTGGATGCGCACCGCGTCGCCACCCGCCCACCGCGGATCGGTATCGGCCAGATGGTGCGGATCGGCCAGCGCGGTGACCGGTCGGCGCCGATCACTTGACAGCGCACGGGATATCGAGTCGTCGATGCCCAGCAGCCCGCCCGGTGGGTCCGGCACGAGATCACGCAGCCGTGCCTCGGAGGCCATCATCGGATGGTCAAGGGACTCCACCAGATCGGCGGCAAGGCCGCCTGGGACGGGCAGCACCGCGGCCGTCATCCACGACACCACGCTGGTGTTCGACCCCGTTGATTGGCAGCGCCGCCCGCCATTTACCCGATATCCGGGCGTAGGCCCGCAGCAGGTCGCCGTACGACGTGGTCTCCGGACCGACGATGTCGTACGCGCCAGCCGGAACGCGGTCGGCGTCGGCGGCGGCGCCGAGGTAGTACAGCACGTCGCGGATCGAGATCGGGTCGATCGGATTGGCCGACCACGCCGGCATGGGCATCAACCAGAACCGGTCGCCGACGTAGCGCAGCATCTCGAACGACGTCGACCCCGAGCCGATGATCATCGCCGCGCCCAGCCACACCACGTCCGGACCGCCGTCGACGCTCAAACAGTCGGCGACCTCGGCGCGGCTGATCAGGTGTTCGGAGAGTTCGCCGTCGTCGGGGACGAACCCGCCCAGATACACGATCCGCCGGACCCCGGCATCCTTGGCCGCGTTGGCGACGTTGGCGGCGGCGCGGTTGTCGGCGTCGCGAAAGTCCGGTTGGCCGATGCCGTGCACCAGGTAGTAGACGACGTCGATCGGACCGGCGCCGGCGAACGCGTTGTCGGCCGAAGCTTCGTCGTGCGCGTCCAGCTCGACACCGGATACTTGGTCATGCCAGCCGAAGTCGGCCAGCCGGTCGGGGTTTCGAGTGGCGGCGACGACGTCGTAGCCCTGGTCCAGCAGCGCACTGACGAGTCGCGAGCCGACATAGCCGGTGGCGCCGGTAACCAGGATTCGCACGCTACTCACCGTACGGAGTGGCCGCTAACCGATGGCGTCGCGGTGCAGCTCGATGAGCCGCTGATAGACCTCCGCGTTGTGCCGGTTGTTGGCGATCTCGGCGTCCGACAGCTCGCGGCGGACACCGCCCGGCACGCCGGTGACCAGTGACCGCGGCGGCACCGCGACGCCCTGTGGGACCACTGCGCCAGCCGCGATCAGTGAGCCCTTGCCGATCCTGGCGCCGTTGAGGATGACGGCGCCCATACCGATCAGTGCATCGTCCTCGACGATGCAACCGTGCAGCACCGCGTTGTGGCCGATGCTGACCCCGGCGCCGATGCTGACCGGGAATTCGGAGTCGACGTGGATGGTGACCCCGTCCTGAACGTTCGTGCCGAACCCGATCTCGATCGGCTCGGCCTCGGCGCGCAGCGTGGCCCCGTACCAGACGCTGGCCCTGGCGGCCAGCGTGACCTGACCGATGACGCTCGCGTTCGGCGCGACCCAGCTCTCGGCATGGAGCGAGGGGGCACGCCCGCGAATGGGCAGGATCAGCGGCTCAGGCATGCGCGTCATCGTATTGACGCGGGTTACGGTACGGAGGTCGTTTCCTGCAACGTCAGCCGCAGCGCCTGCAACGCATAATGCAGCCTCGATTTCACGGTGCCTTCGGCGATCTGGAGGTCCTCGGCGATCCGGGCAAGCGTCCAGCCCAGGTAATACGACCGCCAGAGCACCGCGCGGTGGTGATCGGACAACTGAGTCAGCGCGTGCCTGACCATCAGCCGGTCGACGGCGGTGTTTGCGTCCTCGCCAGCCACTTGCTCGCGGATATCGGCGTTGTCCGGCATCACTACTTCATTTCGGAATCGGGCACTGCGGCGGTGAACAGCCAAGCCTTTGGCGATCGCGTGGTCTCTTCGTTGATTTCAGGGGTGTAGCCATGCACGCAGAAGCGTTTCCTGGACGATGTAGTGAGCCGGCATTTCTTCAACGATCACCCTCGGAGACGGCCGTGTCGTTCCCGCTGCCACCATTCAGGATTTCCCGCTACCCGGTAGTGCATATGACTGCACGCTTGCGGCTATCTGCAGTTTCTCGTACCGTGCGTAGGCATGGTGAACAGGATGGACCGCCGCAAGCAGGAGGTGCGCGACCGGATTCTGGGTGCGGCTTTCGACCTGTTCCTGGAAAGGGGCGTGTCCGCCACGACGATCGAGGACATTTGCGAGCGCGCCGATGTGGCGAACCGGACGTTCTTCAATCACTTCGCGGCCCGGCACGACATGATGCTGGCGCTTGCCGAGCGCCGCCTGCTCAACCTCCACGAGGTCGTGTTCGATCGGGCCGATGAACCCATCCCCGCCCGGCTGATCGGGGTCTTTGACGACATCGCGGCGGCCCTGAGCAGTTCGAGTGACACCTACCGAGAGGTGATCGCCGAGATGCTGGCCGCCACCGGGTACGGCATTCAACGCGGTTCCGCCCTGCACGACACGTTCCTCGAACTCGTCAAGGAAGGCGCGGCGCGCGGCGAGGTCAATGTCCGGCACGATGCCCAAACGCTCGCCGACATCATCGTCGGCGCCCTGACCGGCGGCATCGTGAATTGGACTGTGGACAAGACGTATTCGCTCGAGGCCGGCCTTCACGAACTGGCTGCCGCGCTGGCCGACCTGCTGAGCGGTGACCCGAATGGGTGACGTCGTCTACCTGCGGTCCTACGACGATCGCACCCGTGTTGACGACGAGATTGCGCGCCGGGTGCTTGATGCGACGGTCGAGTTGCTGCGGGAAGTGCCGTACTCGAACATCACCATGCGCGTCGATCGCCAAGCGCACCGGCGTATCTCACGGCGAGGTCTGCGCGTACTTCCGGTCAAAGGATGCGATCGTCGCCGAGATCTATCTCGAACGGTTGCGTGCGGCGCCGTTGATGGTCGACGTCGAGCAGTCCGCGCAGGCGCGGATCGCCACGCAGTTTTCCCAGTTGGTCATGCTCCTTGCGGACGAGCCGGGAGTAGCTGCGGCCTGCTCGAGCGCGCTGATCTGCGACGAGCCGTCCGTGCGCGCGATCCGGAAGCGGATCCACGCGGAATTGCAGCGGCGCGTGCGCACGGCGCTGCGGTCGGGGGCATGGCCGGAGGTCGTTGAGACGCTGGAGTTCGGCCTGCTCGGCGCCTTGGTGCACGCCAGTTGCGGCGCCGACACGTTCGGCCAAACGGCCGAGGATCTGGCCAGCGTGGTTTCCGTGGTGCTGCCGGAGGTCTAGACGCAGGTCAGCGCGCCTTTAACGGGGCTCCGACCTGGCGGTCATTTTGCCGTTGACCGTTCGGTGCCTTTACCATGCGATGCGGGTTGAGGGACCTGACGAGCCGAGGAGCCGGAGTTGAAGACTCGCACCAGCAAGACCTTGGGCGCTGCCGCGGGCATCGCCGCGATCGTGGTGTCGCTGCCGCTGGCGATCACCGCCAATGCCGACGATCCAACACCGACACCGACGACGCCGGAGGCCCCGATCCCGGATCCGCAGGGGTCAGGCTGTGACGCGTTCAAGACGGCGGCTGCCCAACTGGAAGGACTTCGCCACCAAGCCGGTCGGCACCGTGCTCGCCAGCATCCCGGACATCTCCACGTTCAACTCGCTGGTCTCCGGGCAGGCCAACCCGGCGGTCAACGTCGTCGACGTCATCAACAACGGCCCGTACGTGATCTTCGCGCCGACGAACGAGGCGTTCGCGGCGATGGCGCCCGGCCAGCTCGACGCCCTCAAGGCCGACCCGGCGGCCCTGTACAAGCTCGTCTACTACCACATGTTCCTCGGCCTGCTCGGCCCCGACGATCTGCACGGTCAGCGGCCCACGCAGCAGGGCGCCGAGATCAACGTGACGGGCAAGGGCGGCGACATCAAGGTCAACGACACCGCCAAGGAAGTGTGCGGCGGAATCCAGGCCAGCAATGCGCGGATCTACATGATCGATACGGTGCTGGATCCGGCGCAGGGTCCGGCGCCGATCACCCCGACGGGCACGAGCTCCACGACCGCGACGACCACCACGACCACGACGACAGCCGCGCCCCGCCGCCGGGCTGAGCCGGCGAGAGGCCAGCGGCTTGCAGTGTGCGTCCTGGCTTGAAAGAGTCAAACGACCTAGTGGCAGCCGTCGTTCGTTGAAGGTCGAGGACTACAAGTGGATCAGTGGCGGACTGATGGGCGGCGAGCTTGACCGCGCCCCGCAGTCAGCGACCGGTCCACCCGCCGCCCACGCCACTGCAGGCACGATTCCGGCGTTGGGTGTATGACCCGCCGGTCAAGACCTCCTTGGCGGTCGCGATGGCGATCCTCGTCGCGATCGTGGTGATGGTCTTCTTGCAGTTCCGTGGCTATTTCATTCCGACCACCACCCTGACCCTGATGGCCGACCGGGCCGGGCTGTCGATGGATAGCGGGTCCAAGGTCACCTATAACGGTGTCGAGATCGGGCGAGTGAGTAAGGTCGACTTGGTCAATGTCGGCGGCGCCACCAAGGCCAAGCTGACGCTGAAAGTAAACCCGAAGTACATCAGTCTCATTCCGGCGAATGTGGACGCCGACGTCAAGGCAACCACGGTGTTCGGCCTCAAGTATGTCGCGTTCTCGTCACCGAAAAACCCGGCACCCCAACGGATCACCAGTTCCGACGTGATCGATGTATCGTCGGTCACCACCGAATTCAACACACTGTTCGAGACTGTCGTGTCAGTCGCGCAACAGGTGGACCCGATCAAGCTCAACCAGACGCTGGCCGCCACCGCTGAGGCACTCAACGGGTTGGGCGATCGATTCGGCCAAGCTGTCGTCAGCGGCAACGACATTCTGGCCGACCTCAATCCGCAGATGCCGCAAATCCGTTACGACTTCCAGAAGTTGGCCGACCTGGCGGACGTATACGCCGATGCGTCCCCGGATCTGTGGAGCGGGCTCGAACACGCGGTGACGACGGCGCGCACCCTCAACGACCAACAGGGGAACCTGGACCAGGCCTTGATGGCGTCGGTCGGGTTCGGAAACACCGGCGGCGACATCTTCGAACGCGGCGGCCCCTATCTGGTGCGCGGTACGAAAGACCTCATCACGACCTCGGCGCTGTTGGACAAATACAGCCCCGCGATCTACTGCACATTCCACAACGACTACACCGCCCAACCGAGGGTCGCCGCCTCCGTCGGCGGCAACGGGTACTCGATCAATTTGAACAATGAGATCGTCTTCGCACCGAATCCGTATGTCTATCCGGACAATCTGCCGCGGGTGAACGCCCAGGGCGGGCCGGAGGGGCGGCCCGGCTGTTGGCAGCCGATCACCAGGGATTTGTGGCCGGCGCCGTACTTGGTCATGGACACCGGCGCCAGCATCGCTCCGTACAACCACTTCGGACTGGGCCAGCCGATCCTGATCGAGTACGTCTGGGGCCGCCAGATCGGCGAGAACACGATCAACCCCTGAGCATGCTCTGCTGCGGTGTTACAGGCCAAGATCGCGGCCGATGATCTCCTTCATGATCTCGGTCGTGCCGCCGAAGATCGTCTGGATGCGAACGTCGACGTAGTCGCGGGCCACCTTGTACTCGTTCATGTAGCCGTATCCGCCGTGCAGCTGCACGCAGTTGTCGACGACTCGCTTGCCGAGCTCGGTGCACCACCACTTGGCCTTCGCGCCTGCACCGCGGTCAGCTCCTTGTCGACGCAGGCGCGCAGGCAGCGGTCGACGTACTGCTCGGCGATCTCGAGCTCGGTGTCCATCTCGGCCATCACGAACCGGTTGTGCTGGAAGCTGCCGATCGGCTGCCCGAACGCCTTGCGGTCCTTGACGTACTGCAGTGTCTCGTTGAACGTGGCTCGGGCGCCCGCGATAGCGGCGATCGCGATGGACAGCCGCTCGGAGGGCAGGTTCTGCATGAGGTGGTAGAAGCCGCGACCCTCCTCACCGAGGAGGTTGTCAGCAGGCACGCGGACGTTCTCGAAGTGCAGCTCGGCCGTGTCGGCGGCGTGCAGGCCCATCTTGTCGAGCTTGCGGCCGCGGGTGAACCCCTCCATGTCGCGCTCGACGACCAAGAGTGAGAAGCCCTTGTGGCCGGCTTCGGGATCGGTGCGGGCGACGACGATGACCAGGTCGCTGTTGATACCGGCGGAGATGAACGTCTTGGAGCCGTTGAGGATCCAGTCCGCGTCTTTACTGCTGCCGTCGCGGACCGCCGAGGTCTTGATGCCCGCCAGGTCGCTGCCTGCGCCGGGCTCGGTCATCGCGATCGCGCCGATGAGCTCACCGGTGATGTAGCCCGGCAGCCACCGCTGCTTCTGCTCGTCGTTCGACAACGATGCGAAGTACGGGCCGACGATGTCGTTCTGCAGGCTCAGGCCCGGGGTCGCGGGGCCGAACTTCGACAGCTCCTCCACGATGACGGCGTTGAACCTGAAGTCGTCGACACCGCCGCCGCCGTACTCCTCGGGCAGGTTGAACCCGATGAGGCCATATTTGCCTGCAGCGACATACGATTCGCGGTCGACGAGGCGCTCACTCTCCCACTTCTCGACGTGCGGCGCGCACTCCTTTTCGAGGAACTGGCGGGCGGTCTCGCGCAGCTGTTCGTGCTCGGGTTCGAATACCAGTCGTCTTCAAGGTTTTCTCCTACTTGGCTTTCCAGACCGGCGGGCGCTTCTCGGCGAACGCCAGCGGTCCTTCCTTGGCGTCCTCGGATTTGATCAGCGTTCCGATCTCGCGCATGGTCCTGGCCCAGCCGGGTTCGTCACCAGTGATCACGCCGTCGTCGACGCCGTTGGCCACCCGCTTGCTGGCCCATACCGCCAGCGGCGCGTTGACGGTGATCCGCTCGGCGAGCGCCAGCGCCGCGTCCACCGCGGTGCCGTCGGGCACGACCTGATTGATCAGGCCCCACTTGAGCGCATCGGCCGATGTCATCGGCTCTCCGGTGAACAGCAGTTCCATCGCGACCTTGCGGGGCAGGTGGTCGACGATCCGGAACACGCCACCCGCGGCGGCGATCAGTCCCCGCTTGACCTCGGGCAGCCCGAAGGACGCCCGCTCCTCGGCCACCACCAGGTCACTGGCCAGTGCCAACTCACTGCCGCCGCCAAGGGCGGTGCCGTTGACCGCGGCGATGGTCGGCTTGTCGATGTAGTGGTGCACGTAGCCCGCGAATCCCCATTCGCCGTGCTCCGGGTGGAACAGATTCTCCCGCCGCGAAATCGCCTTGAGATCGGCTCCGGCGCAGAAGGATTCACCTGCGCCGGTGATCACCACCGCACGCACCTGCGGATCGTCCTGCGCCTCCTGCAGCGCATCGCCGACCGCGGTGCTCACCGCGCTGTTGACCGCGTTGCGCGCCTCGGGACGATTGATCGTGATGAGCAGGACGTTGCCCCGCCGCTCGGTGAGAGCGGCGGGCGCAGTCGTCGTGTCGGTCACAGCAGTTCGAGGATGGTGGCGTTGGCCTGGCCACCGCCCTCGCACATGGTCTGCAGGCCGAACTGAATTCCCTTGTCCCGCATGTGGTACAGCATCGTGGTCATGATGCGGGCGCCGGAGCCGCCGAGCGGGTGGCCAAGGGCGATCGCGCCGCCGTTGGGGTTGAGCTTCTTCTCGTCGGCGCCGATGTCCTTCAGCCAGGCGAGCGGCACCGGCGCGAAGGCCTCGTTGACCTCGAACACGCCGATCTGCTCGAGCTTGAGACCCGAGCGCTTCAGCGCCTTCTGGGTGGCCGGGATCGGCGCGGTCAGCATGATGACCGGATCGGCGCCGGCCAGCGTCGCGGTGTGCACCTTGGCGATCGGCTTGAGCCCCAACGACTTCGCCTTCTCCGCAGACATGAACAGCAGGGCGGCCGAGCCATCGGAGATCTGCGAGGAGTTACCGGCGTGGATCACGCCGTCCTCCTTGAACGCCGGCTTGAGCTGCGCCATCTTCTCGATGGGCGTGCCGCGCCGGATGCCCTCGTCCTTGAGCACCGGATTTCCGTCCTGGTCCTTGATCGCCACGATCTGGTCATCGAACGCGCCGGAATCCTGTGCAGCCGCCGCCTTCTCGTGCGAGCCGAGCGAGAACTCGTCGAGCATCGTGCGGGAAAGGTCCCACTGCTCGGCGATCATCTCCGCGCCGATGCCCTGGTTCGGCGTCTGGCTGTAGCGGCCACGGAACGCCTCCGGGTAGGGGTGACCACCGTTGGCCAGCGACGCGCCCATGGGTGTGCGCGACATCGACTCCACGCCGCCCGCGACGACGACGTCGTAGTGCCCGGCCACCACGCCGGCGGCGGCGAAGTGCACCGACTGCTGGCTGGAACCGCACTGCCGGTCCACGGTCACGCCGGCGACGGTCTCGGGCCAACCCGCGGCGAGCACGGCGGTGCGCGCGATGTCGAGCGCCTGCTCGCCTGCCTGCATCACACAGCCCCAGATGACGTCGTCAACGATCCCGGGGTCGATCCCGGCCCGCTCGGCGAGCCCATTGAGTACCTGCGCGGACAGCTCGCCGGGATGCACCCCCGACAGCCCGCCGTTGCGCTTGCCGACCGGCGACCGCACGGCCTCGACGATGACGGCTTCAGCCATGGAACTTCTCCTTTGAAGATGGGTTGCAGCCCGAACGGGCTTTCTCACCGAAATTAGATGAGTTGGTTTACTAGGTCAACTTACTGGTTGGTAGGCTGATGTCCCCGGGTCGTCGTTGTGACCAGGAGCACACGTCACGGGCTGGCGGTCGCCGCCGACCACGTCACCTGCACCGGCACCGTGTCATCCCACGGCTGGCGCGTCACCATGTCGGCGACTTTGACGTAACCGCTTTCGAATTCGCCGGTGGCGGCGTCGACGAGCCGGTACTGCTGGGTCTGCCGATGGATCGGCTGCGCGTCGAGCAACAGGATGCGCACCTCGCCCGGCTCGAAGTGGCAGCGTTCCTGCAGGGCCTCGATCAGCTGCTCGTTGTGCATGTGGCCGTCGCCGAAGTTCCAGCCGATCGCCGTGCTGCAGACCCGCTCGCCGTCGGTCAGGACGTAGTCGTCCTCGTTCTGCCCGGCCATCGCCCGGTGCGCCAGGGTGAACATCGCGCGGCCATGAGTGTTGAAGGCGCGGAACGCATACCCCATGTAGAGGTACATCTGCGCGGTCTCCGGGCTGCCGTAGTACCGCTCCATCTGGGCCTGCGGCATGCTCGCGATCGAAACCACGCCGTGCGCGATCTTCTGCTCGGCCGACGGCTTGACGCACCACAGCGTGGTGTCCCAGTTACCTGCGTAATACCGCATGCCCGGCAGGAACGACACCTTGCGCGGGAACAGGTTTCCGATCACCACGGTGCCCGCCACGACGACGAACAACGCGATCGGCAGCGGGGTGGTCATGTCGGTGAGCCCGACGTGGGCATGCCCGACGAACAGCGCCAACACGCTGAACATCATGAACACGTTCCACTCCAGCGGCACCCCCATCGGAATCGACGACAGGATGCCGAAGTGGAAGCACACCATGACGAACGCGGCGATCGCCGTCGGCCAGCCGCCATGGGAGAAGAACAACACCAGCGGGACCAGCCCCTCGATCGCGGTGCTGAAGTGCGCGAGCCACCGGGACAGCCGACCCG
The DNA here is from genome assembly GCA_963733605.1 of uncultured Actinomycetota bacterium. Taxonomy (GTDB): domain Bacteria; phylum Actinomycetota; class Actinomycetes; order Mycobacteriales; family Mycobacteriaceae; genus Mycobacterium. The sequence continues at coordinate 116,798 of CAVTDY010000021.1, read as the reverse complement.
GCCGCAGGTCGTCGGGGAAGTGCTCGAAGAACCTCCGCTTGATGAACCGCGGCCGGAACACCGGGTTGTTGCTCATCATCGTCGAGATCACGAACGGGAAGTGCTTGTTGAGCTTGGACGTCGCCGCGCCCAGCCAGATCACCAGGCACACCAGCTTGGCGGCGATGATCATGTCCACCCCGTAGCCGGTGAACAGGAACGCCACCGTGAACGGCGCGTACACCTCGCCGCGGGCGGCCAGGAAGATCACCTTGTCGCGAAGGCCCAGCACCGCGAGCAGGCCGAGGATCGGTCCAGATCTGCCACATCGGCAGCACGCCGACGGTGGTGCCCAGCGCCGGGATCGGACCGGTGCCGTCGGAGAACAGCGCGACGACGAGCATCACGAGCAGCGCCGCATACAACGCCGCGTCGACCGGCGTGCGGGCCGTCCCTCTGGTCAGGGGCACCCGGTTCGGCCACGGTGGCAGCCGAATGGTGTTGGGCCGCAACCAGTACAGGATCGAGCCCATCGGCGGGAAGAACCGATTGTTCAGCGGGCCGAATCCGCAGCCGAGGCCGATCACCTCGAACAACATCGTGTAGAGCACGACCTTCTCGAACACGATCGGCTCGGCGTACCAGGACGCGACGTTGGTGAACCCGTCAACTGCCCCTGGTCGTCAGGACGATCAGCCATGCCGCCAAGACGTACAGCACGATCTTGACGACGTAGAAGAGGTGCAGCACGACGGGCGTCCCGAAGCCCACCTCGGCCCAGTGCCTGGCCATCGGAACGATCTTCTCGGCGCGGGTGCCCTTACTCCACTCTTCGTAGTCGACGACGGGCGCGTCCTGCTTCAGGAATCCCATGGCCTATCAGACTAGAACGTGTTCTAGCCGGGTGGAATCGGTTTAGCCTTACCCGATGACAACGTTTGCCCTGGTGCATGGTGCCTGGCACGGCGCTTGGTGTTGGGAGCAGCTGTCTCCGCTCCTTCACCAGGCCGGCCATGACGTGGTGACGATGGACCTGCCCAGCGAGGACGGCGCCGCCAGCTTCGACACCTACGCCGACGTGGTGTGCGCGGCCATCGCTGATCGCGGCGACGATGTCGTGTTGGTCGGACACTCCTACGGCGGGCATACGGTGCCGTTGGTGGCCGCCCGGCGACCGCTGCACCATCTGGTCTATCTGTGCGCCATGGTCCCCGACGTCGGCCGCAGCCTGTTCGATCAACTCGATGACGAACCGGAGATGCTCAACCCGGTGTTCCGCCAGGGGTTGAGCGTGCCGGATGAGCAGCTGCGGCAGGTGTGGACCGACCTCGACCTCGCGTGCGAGATGTTCTACGGCGACTGCGGCGAACCGGTCAGGCAAGCCGCCCTCGACCGTCTTCGGCCGCAGTCGGGGTATCCGGCAATCCTCCCGTTCACCCTGGCCGAATTCCCGGCGGTGAAAACGACATACGTGGTGTGCAGCGACGATCGGATCCTGCGGTCCGGCATGGTCGAGGCAAACCGCTCGCGAGCGGCTCGGCGCCGAGCTCATCGAGCTTCCCGGCGACCATTCGCCGTTCTACTCACGGCCCTCGGTGCTGGCCGATGTCCTGCTCGGGTTGGCCGAGGATTAGGCGTCGGACTTCGCCGGTGGCCGCCAGAAGATCACCAGCTGCCCGATGCCGCCTGCGAGCCCCAGCACAACCGAGATCACCAGGCCCCACCAGCCGTGCAGGAAGTCATAGAGGCTCGACGTGTGGAAGAGGGCATAGTCCAGGCTGAACTTGCCTGCGCCGATCGTGGCCACCGCCACCGCCGACACCGCCAGTATCAGGTTGTACTCCCAGCCCTCCTTGACGATGAAGAAGCCGTTGGGCCGGTGCACGGTCCACGCCGCCACCAGCATCAACGCGACAAAGCCTGCCGCGGGAATCGGCGTCAACAGCCCGACCGCCAACCCGAGCCCGGCCGCCATCTCCGTGGTGGCGGCGACCCGGGCGTGGAACATGCCCGGTTTCATGCCCATGCTGTCGAACCAGCCCGCGGTGCCCTTCAGCCCCCCGGGGCCGAAGAATTTGTTGTAACCGTGCGCGGCCAGGGTCAGACCCAGCACCACCCGAAGTATCAGCAGTCCGGTGTCGATGGCCGTGTGATACGCAGTCATGCGACAAAATCTAGGCCATGTGTTAAACGGCGGCCCAGCCGCCGTCCACGCTCAGCATCGCGCCGTGAATGTTGGCGGCATCGTCGCTGGCCAGAAACACCACTGCCGCGGCAACCTCGGCCGGTGTGCTCATCCGCCGCGACGGGATGCGGGCCAGCACCGGAGCCACGTGGTCGGCGAACTGCTCCTGGCGTTCGGTCGCGATCGGTCCGGGAGCGACGGCGTTGACCCGCACACCGAACCGCCCGTATTCGGCTGCCCACGATTGGGTGAACGAGTGCACCGCCGCCTTGTTGGCGCTGTAGATCGCGGAACCGTCCTAGCCGCGCAGCCCGTTGATCGACCCGATGTTGACGATCGCGCCCTCCCCGCGCTGCACCATCGCCGGCGCCAGCGCTCCGGTCAGCAGGAACGGCGCGAACACGTTGACCGCGAACGCATCACGCAACAGCTGCTCGGAGATGTCGGCGGTCGGCGTCGGCATGAGCAGCATCGCGGCGTTGTTGACCAGGATGTCGATCCGCCCACCCGCGGCGGCGGTGGCCTGTTCGGCAAGTCGGCGGACCTCGTGCTCCCCTGCGCCGAGGTCGGCGACGACGAACTCGGCGCTGCCGCCGGTGGAGCGGATGTCGGCCACCACGGCGTCACCGCGGGCCTTGTCGCGGCCACTGACGATGACGAAGGCGCCCTCAGCGGCCAGTGCTGAGGCGATGGCAACCCCGAGACCGCCCGTTGACCCGGTAACCAGTGCTGTGCGGCCTGCCAGCCGCGTGATGTTTGGACTCATGGGTCCACTGGTACGCTGTTGAAAATGGACCTGCAAGTCCAGAATTGACGGCCCAGAAGTTGACGACAAGGGCCGGGCGACACGGCAGCGGATCATCGAGGGCGCCGCCGCGCAGATCCGCGAGCACGGCGTCGCCGTCGCCACGCTCGACGACATTCGCGCGCGCACCCAGACCTCCAAAAGCCAACTGTTTCATTATTTCCCCGACGGCAAGGAGCAGCTACTGCTCGCCGTCGCCGAGCGCGAGGCCCAGATGGTCCTCGACGACCAGCAGCCGTATCTGGGCGCGTTGACGTCGTGGGCGGCCTGGCAGCGCTGGCGCGATGCCGTCGTCGACCGCTACCGGCGCCAGGGCCAGCACTGCCCGCTCGCCGTGCTGATGTCCGAGATCGGCCGAAGCACGCCCGGCGCGCAGGCCGTCACTTCGGCGCTCATGCGCAAATGGCACGCCGAGATCGCGGCCGGCGTGCGGCACATGCAGGCACAGGGCAAGATCGCCGCCCGGCTCGACGCGGACCGGGTGGCCGCCGCCCTGCTCGCCGGCATCCAGGGCGGCGTCGGCGTCATGCTCGCCACCGGCGATCTCGGCTACCTCGAAGCGGCCCTGGATGTCGGGCTCAAGTCACTGCGGGCCGCGGAATAACACCGGCGCTAGGCGACGCCCGCCGCCATGTGCTGCTTGCCCCACTGGCACATCGCCTCGGTCACCGGCCGCAGCGACTGGCCGTATTCGGTCAGCGAATACTCGACGCGCGGCGGAACTTCCGCGAACGCCTCGCGTTGCACGATGCCGTCGGTCTCCAGCTCGCGCAGTTGACGGGTCAGCACGCGGTCGCTGATGCCCGTGGTCTTGCGCCGCAACTCGGCGAAGCGGTGGGGTCCGCTGTGCATCATGTGGAAGATCAGCACGGCCTTCCACTTGCCACCGATGACCCCGAGGGTGGCCTCTACCGGACATCCGCCCTGGTCGTCCACACCAACCTCCGGTTACGTAACTCACCTCAAAGTGCGTTCTTATCGACGAGCGCCCTGCGCCGTAGCGTAGTCCCAATGAAGATCGCAATCATCGGAGCGGGCAACGTCGGGCGCGCTCTCGGCGGAGCATGGCGCACCGACCACGACATCACCTACGGCGTCCGCTCCCCCGACGACGCCAAGTACGCCGATCTCGACGCGCCCACCGCGACCAACGAAACGGCGGTCGCGGGCACCGACGTCGTCGTGCTCTGCACGCCGTGGCAGGGCACCGAGCAGGCCGTCAAGGCGTGCGGGGACCTCACCGGCAAGGTGCTCATCGACTGCACCAACCCGCTCACCCCCGACGCCAGCGCGCTGGAGATCGGGCACACCACGTCCGGCGCCGAGCAGGTCGCGGCGTGGGCGCCGGGTGCACGGGTGTGCAAAGCGATGAATCAGATCGGCGCCCCGTCGATGGACCATCCCCAGTTTCCCGCCGCGCCGGTGATGTTCGTCTGCGGCGACGACGAGGCGGCCAAGCAAGTGACCGCCGACCTGGTGACGCAGCTGGGCTTCGAGGTCGTCGACGCAGGCGACCTCACGCTGGCCCGGCTGCTCGAGCCGTATGCGTTGATCTGGATCCACCTCGCGCTGCGACGCGGTTTCGGCGTCAATTGGGGTTTTGGGCTGCTGCGCGGATCTTAGAGCGCAGCGGCTAGCCGCTCGACGTACGCGTCGACATCACCGACGGCCGACTCGGCGGCGTGCACGCTGATCGCGATGGTGTCGCCGATGCCGAAAACCGCGTGGGTCAAGCCCATCATCGGCGACAGGCCCGGGACGGCGGACACCACGGTCACGGGTGCACCGCCGAAGGTGAAATCCCTTGCGCCGCAGTTCACGCTGGACACGACGGCATTACCCGTCACCTTTGCAACGCGGACATCGGGATCGAATCGGTCCATGCCCCAACGCAACAACGGCGCCGGCGTCGCCGCGAAGGCCAGGTCCGCCATGCGCATCGCAGGGTGCGCGGCCCGACGGCGCCGCGCGTCGAGGTCGGCGGCGATCCTGCACGCTGCGTTCGGGCTCGGCGAGCTCCGGATAGAGACCGACGCCGACGTTCCCGAAGTGGTTGTACGCCAAGCGTGGCGGCGGCTTGGCCATCGGCACCTCGGCACCGAGGGACGACGGGTCGTCGCCGACGGCGAGCAGATTTTCGGCGAGCGCGACAGACACCGCTGACAGCGCGGCGACTGTCACAGTGGGGCCAGACAGGTCGGACCGCGTTCGCACCACAATCCGCAGGTGCCTCGGGCCCACCGGCCGCGCATTCGTCCGCAGCGCCGGACGCAGCTCCGCCGGCGGCGGAACCCGTCCCGCGTCGGTGTCTTCGACCATCTGGCGATGCGCTCGGGCTGCACGAAATCCCAGGATCGGCAGGGCGAAAAGGCCATCAGGCGCAGGCGTCGATCCCGGGTACGACGCCGCCGAGTCGGCCGAACATGATCGCTGCGAGGTTCGAGGTTCGGCCGCCGCCGCCAAGCGCGTGTGAGATCTGGAATACCGCCACCGTGCCCGGGCCCACCGCGCCGGGTACGCCCTCGACGTCGGTGAACACGTGCAGCCGCCAGGCGGCCACCTGTGCATCCAGCCGGTCGGCGGTGACCACGCTCACCTGGGCCAGGCATTCCTCCCAGGTGCCGCCGTCGAGTTCGTGCACGACAAACAGCGAGCGGTCGACGTCGCGGTGCACCCACGCGGGATAGGTGAGGCGACCCCCGTCGTCGATGCGCACCGTCAGGTCGGCGCAGCCGCGGGCACGCTCGGCGATCTGCTCGAGTGCCTGTTCAAGGTCGGCCGGCACGCCGGCGAAGCCATACAGCAGGACGGTGTCGTTGGGAATCTTCGCCGACATCCAATATGTCTGCGCATCCATTGCAGACAGCCGACGGACCGTCATCGTCACAGGCTAGGCTCTCGCGCATGCTTCCTGCCTCCAAGCGACGACGGCGTCGTCGTCGTCACCGGTGCGTCTTCGGGAATCGGCGAGGAGATCGCCCGCGAATTCGCCCGCCGCGGTTACCGGTTGGTGCTCGTGGCCCGCCGGGCCGACCGCCTGCGGGACCTCGCCGAGGAGCTGGGCGGCCGGGCACACGTGTTGCCTGCCGATCTGTCGAACCGCGACGAGCGCGCTGCCCTGCACGGACCAGGTGGCGGCGCTCGGCCTCGTTCGCCGACATCCTGGTCAACAATGCCGGGCTCTCCAACCTGGGCCCGGTCGCCGAATCGGATCCAGACGCCGAACTCAACCTGGTCGAGGTCGACGTCGCCGCGGTGGTCGACCTGTGCAGCCGGTTCGTCCCCGGCATGGTCAAGCGCGGCCGGGGTGCGGTGCTCAACGTCGCGTCGGTCGGCGCGTTCGGCCCGGTACCCGGCCAGGCGTCATACGGTGCGGCCAAGGCCTTCGTGCTGTCCTACACCCAGGCGATGCGAGAAGAGCTGCGCGGCACGGGCGTCACCGCCGCCACGCTGTGCCCGGGACCAGTGAAGACGGGCTTCGGTGAAGCGGCGGGCATTCCGGACGAAGAAGCGGAGAAGTCGCTGCCGAAGTTCCTGTGGGAGGACCCCGACGCCGTGGCCAAGGCCGCGGTCGACGGACTGGCATCGGGCAAGGGCGTGATCATTCCCGGCGCGGCCAACCGGATCGCGTCGGTGATCAACCACCATTTGCCTCGGCGGCTGCTGCTGCCGCTCGTCGCGCGCAACCATCCCGGGCTGAAGAAGTCGTAGCGAGGCCTAGGTCGCTTGGCTGGTCGGCTGGCCACGAAGTCGACGATGTGACGCGCGACGACGTCGGGCTGGTCGAGCTGCAGGAAGTGTCCGCCGTTCTCGATCAGCGCGATCTCGCTGTCGTCGGGCAACACCCGTTCAATCCACGGCGTGTAGTCCTCCGGCACAGCCGTCGACCGCGCCGTGCAGGAACAGGGTGGGCAGCCGCGGCGCCGACAACCAATGTTGATGCAGTTCGGCGTACTGCGCGGGCGGGCGGCTGTTGCGAATCGTCGCGCGGTAGTACCCGAGCGCGGCGCGCCAGCGCTCGGGTGCGCCGATCGCGGCGTCGACATAGCGCAAGTCCTCGTCGGCGCGATATCCGGGCGACCATTCCCGCCACAGCTTCGGCAGCACCCATGACGCGGAACGGTCGGGCAGCCAAGGCAATTGGAAGTACATGATGTACCAGCTGTGAAGCAGCTGCCGCGGCAGTTTCGCGACCAACCGCGCAGATTGCGGCACCCGGCCGAAAGGCCGGAACGCCGCGCTCATCGGCACCGACATGATGACGGCCTTCGTGAACGGGCTGTCGGGCATCGCCGCAAGGCCGGCTCCGGCGATGGCGCCCCAGTCGTGGCCGATGAGCACGTCGCGTCCCGTCGGGCCCGCGGCGTCCAGTACCCGCAGTGCGTCGTCCATCAGCGCGCCGACGTGGTAGCTGCCGTCCGACGGCAGCGACGACGGCGCATAGCCCCGCATGAACGGCGCCACCACTCGCCACCCCGCGTCCACCAGCTGCGGCGCGACCTTGCGCCAGCCGTAGGCGGTGTCGGGGAAACCGTGCAGGCACAACGCTATCGGTGCGTCGCTCGGGTCCCCACGACAGCGCGCGCAGCTGACACCGCCGGCGTCGCGACGTCGAGCCACTGTGGCTCGGCCACGCTACACCGGGTCGAATTTGGAGATCAGCCACCGGTCGCCGACCTTGTCCAGCGTCACCCGCACGGCTGGACGCGGTGTCGGTCGGCGCATCCTGTCCGACGATCACGGTCTGGTTGACGAACACCAGCACCACGGCGTGGTCCGGATTGGCCGACACCGAAGCGGCGGCGGGAACCGTTGCCACCGCGGAGATCTGCTTCTGCTTGGCACCCGGGATCACGACGTCGTGCGTCAGCGATGTGTACGAGTCGCGGAAATCGCCGGTCAGCAGATCGCGGGCGGCGGCGAGCTGTTGTTCGACGGTGTCGGGCTTGTACGACAACAGCGCGATGGTGCTGTCCTTGGCGGCCTGCATCGACTGTCGCGCGCATCGCGCTGAGTCGCGCACCGAATTGTCCATCCACTTCAGGTATCCGGCGCCCAGCGCCAGCAGCAGCGCGACCGCGGGAAGAACACCGAACGCCAACACCCGCGCCCATTGGATGCGCCGCTTGGGCTTCTCCGGTGTCAGCGGACTCCGATGCCTCATCGGCGGTTTCGGTTGGCTCGTCGGCGGCTTCGGTCGACCTCGTCGGCCGCATCGGTCTCGTCGGGCGCATCGGTCTTGTCGCCGTCTCCTCGGTCGCCGTCTCCTCGGCTTGCGGGGTATCCGTGTCGGCCGCCACGGTGGTCTCTTCTTCTTCACGGTCTGGTCCTCTTCGCTGTGCTTGCTCACGGCACGAACTCCACGTTGCACACCTTGGCCTCGTCACCGACCTTCTGCACTGAGATCCGCATCCGCCAGGCGCGTGGCTGCTGGTCGGGAGCACCGGCGTTCGACGTCTTGACTGTCACCGCGACGAGCACTTGCGCGCCGTTGTCGGATTGGAGCGCTCAAGCCCCGCCTCGGCGATGGTGCCGACCGACTTCGACTGCGCCTGCTTGACGACCTCGACGAACGGCGCGCACGCTTCTGGAAGTCGTCGTAGAAGGTTCCGGTCGCGGAGTCCAGGATGCGCTGCACGTCCTTGTCGGCCTCCTGCCAGTCGATCGTGGTCAGGTTCAGCGCACCCTGCCTGCCGACCTCGAGGAAGAGCTTGCGTTGTTCATCGGCCTGGCGCGACTGGTAGGTGCGGAACCCCAGCCAGCCGGTAGTCCGGCGAGCGCCACCACCAGAACCAGCCCGACGATCGTCGCCACCGTCAGATGCGACATCCGCGGCTTGGCGGGCGCGGCTTCCTCGTCGGGCGCTTCCTCCTCCGGGGGCTTCCTCGACCGGCGCGTCCTCGGCGGGGGCTTCTTTGTCGGGTGCTTCTTTGTCGAAGTCGGCGACGCTGTCCTCGTCACCGTCCGTCGCCTTTTCTGTCGGTTCCCCTTCGGGGGCGGCAGCGTCGTCTGCCATGTTTGCTCCTCTGTGGCACTTCGGGCTTGGGTGGCTCGGTGTACACGCTCGTCGGGTACAAACTACGTGCCCGGAGCCGGGCCATAATCAGCGGCTGCGGTGATCTCGCTTCACAAACGCTGCTGACCTGGTCGGACGGCACTGGATCTGGAATTGGTGGGCGTTTGCCCAGAGGGCCGGTGATGGTTGGCTGGCCGCCTAACGTCTTTCGGTCAAAGCGATAAATAGTTTACTGTTTGAGTACACCAGACATCATTAAGGAGGCCAAGCCGGCGTGCGAATCATCGTCACGGGCGGAAGCAGCGGGGTCGGTAGGGCGACGGCGACTGCGCTGGCTTCCGCAGGCCACGACGTGGTGATCGCGTGCCGAACACTGAGCAAGGCGCATAACGCCGCCGCCTCGGTGAGCGGCAACATTGAGGTAGCCGAGTTGGACCTCGCGGACCTGGCCAGCGTCCGCACGTTCGCCGACTCGGTGGACTACGTCGATGTCCTGGTCAACAACGCCGGCATTCTCGGTCTGCCGCTGACCCGGACCGCCGACGGTTTCGAGGCCCATATGGGCACCAATCATCTCGGCCATTTCGCCCTGACCTGCCTGCTCGGTGACCGGATCCGCGACCGGATCGTCGTCGTGGCCAGCAGCAACTACGCGCTCGCCCGCATTCACGTCGACGACCTGAACTGGCACCGCCGCCGATACAACCCGTGGGCTGCGTACGGCGAGTCCAAACTGGCGAACGTGCTCTTCGTGCAGGAGCTGGCCCGGCGCGGTCGCACCGCGTACGCGTCGGATCCCGGCATGACGAACACCGAGATCACCCGCGACGGTTCCGGTCTGTTGCAATGGGCAGGCCGGGCGCTGTCGCCTCGCATCGCCCAGCGGCCCGCCGACGGTGCCCGCGCCACCATTCAGGCGGTGACCACGGACCTGCCCAGCGGGACATACATCGCACCCCGCGGCCTTTTCCACCAGTGGGGAAAGCCGAAACCGACAAAGCTCGTCGCCAAAGCGCGCGATCCGGAAAGCGCCCGCAGGCTGTGGGACGTGTCCGCGGACCTGACCGGCTGCAACTGGCAGGAGGCCTAGTCATGACGACGCCCATGACGACCGATTCCGCATACCGCAGACCCCAGACCCGGCTGGCGCCCAGCCCGACACCCGAGTCGACGGCGTTCTGGACGGGTGGACGCAACGGGGAGTTGCTGATCAACCGCTGTCACGGTTGCGGGCACTTTTTCCATCCGCCGGGCCCGGCGTGCTGGCGCTGCCGAAGCACCGACGTCGCACCGGAGCCGGTGTCCGGCAGGGGCACCGTTGCCGCCTACACCGTCAATCGGCAGCCGTGGATACCCGGACTCGACCCGCCCTACATCGTCGCGATGGTGGAGCTGGCCGACGAGCCCGACGTTCGGCTCATCACCAACGTCGTCGGTGTGTCGGGGGATGACATCCACGTCGGGTTGCCGGTCGAGGTGTTCTTCGAAGACTGGACGGCGATGTCGGGCGAAGAGGAGAGCCGGGTGTGGCTTCCGTTGTTTCGTCCGGTGGCGGCGTAACAGGACAATCCGGGACATATCGCTGATAGTATGACAGTCGACTGTCATAATTGGATTCGTCGACGAGGATGCACAGATGACCAGCCAAGCCATGCCCGTTCCGTTGCGCTCCGCCGACGACGTGACGCCCGAGGTGTTGACGTCGTTGCTTCGTCGGCACGATCCTGGCGCGACCGTCACGGGTGTCACGGTGCGCCGCACCTGGCAGGGCACCACCTCGCACCTGCACCTCGATGTCGACTACGCCGACCCTGACACCGCACTGCCGCGGCGGCTCTTCGTGAAGACGCAGTTGAGTACCGTGCACGACCTGCCGGAGGACTTCGATGTCTCGCTGTCCGAAGGCGGCGGCGGGACGGTGCTGCTACGACGACGAGACGAGGTTCTACCGCGACCTCCGCGCGCGACCTCGACGTCGAGACCATGACGACCTATTTCGCCGACCATCTGGACGGTCCTGCGCAGTTTCTCATCCTCGGTGAGGACATCACGCTGCGCGGAGCCGAGATTCCCGATGCGGTGGACGGCCTTTCGGTCGAGCAGGTCGATGAGTTGTTGACAACCCTGGGCCGGGTGCACTCCGCCTACTGGGGCAGCACGCGACTTGATGACGGCGGCGACCTTTCCTGGCTCCAGCATCCCGTCACGGGCGGGTTCGCAGAGTTCCTGCGCGCCAACGGGTTCGCGATCATCCGCGCGCTTCGTCGAGGCTGCCGTACAAGACGGCGTTACTCGCTGCCACCGGCACCGACATGGACGGGATCGAGGCGGCGTTCTGGAACCTGCAGGAGCGGGTGTCGCGCGAACCGATCACCGTTTTGCATGGCGATCCACATCCGCGCAACACCTACACGCTGCCCGACGGCCGCATGGGTGTCCTTGACTGGCAATTGATTCGGCGCGGTTCGTGGTCACACGACGTCGGCTACGCACTGATCGGCGCGCTGCCCCCGAGCTTCGCCGCGAGCATGAACGGGAACTCCTGGACAACTACCGCGGCCGACTGCTCGACACCGGATTGACTACGGTGCCCGACCGGGCGCAGATGTGGACCGCGTACCGGCAGAGCCCGGCATGGGGATTCTGCATGTGGGCGATCGCGCCCGAGCAGATGTATTCGGTCGAGATCGTCAGCGCCGTCATGGGCCGGTTCGCCGAGGCCTACTCGGACCTCGGCACGGACAAGCTGCTGCGGTGAGCCTGGGCCGTCGTTTACCCGTCGCGCAGTCCGTTTGACATGAAGCGAGACAACTCGTCGACGATCTCATCGGCGCTCGGCACCTCGTCATCCGTGGCGGTAGGTGCTCCGCAAGAACGTGGCCGCCACACCGACGAACAACATCATCAGTCGTAGCTGCAGTGCCGGACGACGAGTGTCGCAGCCCTTCACTCGCGAGGTACGCGTCGACGGGCGCGATCATGGGCGCCAACGTCTCACTGATACGTGCACGCAGCCGCTCGAGTTCCCCTTCGGTGGAGCCTGCGGCGAACAGGTGCACCATCGCACGGGCGATGGATTGATTCGCCGACATGAACTCGTAGAAGCCGGCGGTGAAGCGACGGATCAGGCGGTCGTGGTCCATCGTCGTCAGGGCAGGGTGGTCCGAGCCAGCGTTCGGTGCAGCCCGCCAACCGCATCCAGCAACGGCGCGACGACGGCGTCGAAGAACAGCTTCTCCTTGCTGTCGAAGTAGCGAAAGATCAGATCGTGCGACACGCCTGCGCGCGAGGCGATCTCGCGCGTCGTCGCGCCGTAGCCGCGCTCGGCGAACACCTCCCGAGCAGCCTCGTTGATCAATCCCGGCGCACTGCCGCGCCGGACCCGCTTGCCCTGACGTGCCGTCATCACAGCCACAGAGTACATGCCGGCCAGCACGCACCACAGCGCGACGCAGTAAACCTCGAACATTCCCCGCAGCAGCAGCGGCGCGCGCCGCAGCTCCATGAAGTCCAGGCCGACGATAGCGCACCTTGAACAGGGCGACCCCGAGGACGACGACGGCGATGGTTGAGCCGGTCCCGTGCTCTGAGCCCACCGCCCACGACACGATGGTGGCGACGACGAGAACGACCCACACCACCGTGGACCGCGCACGAAATAGCGAAAGCGTCATGGTCAACTCACCAGGTAGAGGAGCGGGAACAAGACGATCCAGAGCAGGTCGACGAGGTGCCAGAAACATGCGCCGCCCTCGACGAGGGCCATCCTGGTGACGCTGAGCTCGAGGTTTGCCGCGCCTGAGTCAAAAGCAGGCTCAGGACGACGATTCCGATGAATACGTGGAACAGGTGCAGGCCGGTCAGGATGAAGTAGTAGAGGTAAAAGGTGTTCTGGTTGGGTGTGTGGCCCTCAGTGACCTTGGCGGTATATTCGACGGCCTTGAGGCCGACGAACGCCAGCCCGCACGCAAGCGCGCCCACCAGCAGCCACCGGGCGGCCACCCGCTGCGACGAGCGGATCGCGCGGATCGCCGTGACGACGAACAACGAACTCGTCAGCAGGATCAGCGTATTCGCCAGGCCGATGCCGATGCTCAGCGTCTTTCGTGACTCGTCGAACAGCTCGGGCGCCAGCGACCGCTGGTACATGAACGTCGCGAAAGAACACGCCGAACACGAGCATGTCGCCGAACAGCAGGATCCAGACTCCCGGCTCGCCGGGAACATGACGATCGCCCGAGTTGCCCGGCGGCATCGCCCTTCTCGGTTTCGCAACCAGTCGGGCCACCGCCTGGCTCACGCCGCCGGTTCCCACACGTGTTCGGCGGCATTCGCTTCGCGTTCGGCGGCCTCGACATCGACCGCCTTGACCAGCATCACCGTCGTCACAATCATCCAGATGGTGAACACCGTCAGCGGAATCCAGAAGGCGAACAGCCCGTTCCACGCCAGCGGTCCGGTCTTGAACAGGTAGATCGCACATCCGGGCACGCCGAGGATCGCGTACCAGATGTTGAAGTAGCCGAACCAGCGCGGGAAGCTCGGCACTTCGCGTTTGTCGATGAACACGCAAAAAGCGAGGATGACCACCTGGGTGATCAGGGGCCCGACCAGTCCGACGAAGATGAACCAGAACATGTCGTTGAGCGCCTGGGTCACATCGGGATTGCGCTCGGGGCGGTACGCGGCGGCGACGGCGAACAGGGCGCAGAGCGAGAACCCGAATGGGAATGTCACGCTCAGCATCACCTGGGTGAGCGACATGACACCCCAGTAGCCCTCGATCCGCCGCACCTGGCGGGACAGCAGCGCGAAGAACGGCGCGAAAAGCCATGCGAACAGGATCATCAGGGCAAGACCGATGCGGATGCGCCACTCATGGTCGGCGTAGATCTGCGCTGTCTGCTGGGCGCTGTCGCTGGGATGCATCGGCGGGATGAGGCCGGCGATGATCCAGAACATGACCAGGAACCCGCCGACCATTGCCAGCCCGAGCCATGCGGCCGCCTTTTCGATTTTCACGTGCATACGCGCTCCCGTGGTCGCAGCGGTGAGACGCCCGTCACAGTAGACCCGACTTCAGTTGCTAGTCAACCATTGATTGACTAGCGAGAATTCAGGGACTCCTTAAACAGGCTCCTTGATGACGAATTCGGGGATCCGGTAACCGCTGTCCCCCAGGTCGACGATGCGGAGTTCCACGGGTTGGCCGATGCGGACATCCGCGGGATCGGCGTCGAGGACGGCGTTGATCCGCAACCCCGGCTGCTCAGCCAGTTCGATCAGCGCGACGACGTATGGTGGCGTGCGGCCTGGCACCAGCGCCTGCCGGACCACGATGTAACTGAACACAGTGCCCTCGCCGCTGACCTCATCGAAATGCACGGGGCCGCCGGTGAACCGGCTGCGTTCTAGCGGAGGGTGGATCCACTTACCGGTTTCGTCGCAGCGGCACAGCAGCAACTTGCCGTTCTTCAGCCCTTCCCAGTACGGCTCCGTGTCGGGGTCTGGGACCGGAACCGGTGGCAGCAGGATGGGATTGGTCATGGCTTCTCCCTGCTGTACACGTTCGCTCCGCCGAAAGGACCGCCGCCCGCGGTAACCAGCGCCAGTTGTGCGTCGTCGACCTGGCGGACGCCTGCGGAATGCCGCAGCTGCAACGCCGCTTCGTAATGGTGATTGAGCCCGTGGATGTATCCCTCCGACAGCAGGCCGCCGTGCGGATTGACCACCACATCACCGCCGTAGGTGGCCCGGCCCGTCGAGAAGAACTTCCCGACTTCGCCCTTCTCACAGAAGCCGAAACCCTCCATCGTCGCCATTACGGTGTAGGTGAAGCAGTCATACATGCACGCCACGTCCATGTCGGCCGGAGTGAGTCCGGTCTTCTCCCAGATCTTCGGACCGGCGGTGCGCGAATACATCTCGGTCGGGTCATCCCATTCGGTCCATCCGGACCCGCCCTGCGAGTTCGACGATCCGACCAGCCACATCGGCTGCTGTTTGCCGTCGCGGGCCATGTCCTCCCCGGTGATCAGGATCGCCACCGCGCCGTCGACCTCCGAGGTGCAGTCCAGCACCCGGAACGGTTCGTTGATCCAGCGAGCGGCCAGATAGTCGGCCATCGTCAGCGGTTCTCGGCGCAGCGCGTGCTCGTTGGGGCCGGCGTGCGTGCGCTGGGTGATCGCGATCTGGCCGAGATCCTCACTGGTGGAGCCGTATTCGTGCTGATGCCGGCGCGCCCACATGGCGAACCACTGCGGCGGAACCATGAAACCCGATGCGGTGTCGAACTGGTCGTGATGTTGCACCTGCATCGGGCCCTCGATGTGGCCGAACCGGTAGCCGGAGCGGCCGTTGAGTGAGCGGTACACCAGGACCGCTTTGCACATACCTGCCTCGATGACGGCGGCCGCCGTGGCGATCTGATCGGCCACCAGGTTGCCGCCGCCGTACATGGCGTTCGCCCAGGACAATTCCTCGATGCCGAGCGCCCATCCGACGAAGATGGGCTGCTCGGAGTCTCCCGCCATGTACGTGCAGATACCGTCGATGTCGTCAGGGGTCAGTCCGGCGTCGGCGATCGCGTCCCGGCACGCGGCCACCGCCATGGCGCGGGTAGTCCTGCCGGACTTCCGCGAGTACGCCGTCCGACCGATTCCCACTACAGCACAGGTCATTCCGACTCTCCGATCTAGTTCGCCGCCGGCTCTCGGGGCAGTCCGAGGATTCGTTCGGCGAGGATATTCCTGAGGACTTCCGACGTCCCTCCTGCGATGGTCAGGCACCGGCTGAACAGGTAGTCGTGCACCACACCGCCTTCGCCCCCGGTCAGCACCGAAGAACCGGCGATGGTCAGCGCAAGTTCGGCGACACGTTGAGCATGCTCGGCCCCGAACAGTTTCGCGATGTTCCCCTCGATACCCGGCCCGGCATCGAACACCGCGCGGGCTGCTTGTCGAAGGTTCAGCGCCGCAAGCGCATACGCCTCGATGAGCACTGCGCCGACCTCGCGTGCCAGACCGCCGTCGCCGGCCCGGTAGCGGGCCAGCAGGCCGATCAGCTCGTCGGCCGGCAGCGTCACCGACCCACCACCGATCGAGACGCGTTCATTGCCGAACGTCGCCATCGCGACGGTCCAGCCGGAGTTCACGGCGCCGACGACGTCGTGGTCGGACACGAAGACCTCGTTGAAGAACACCTCGTTGAACAGCGTTTCGCCGGTGATCTCGGTCAGCGGACGGACCTCGACACCGGGGTCGGCGAGATCGACGATCATCGCGGTGATCCCCTTGTGCTTCGGCGCGTTGGGATCCGTCCGAACCGTGGCCAGCCCGCGCTGGCAGTTCATTGCGTCGCTGGTCCATACCTTTTGCCCGGTCACCAACCAGCCATCATCGACCCTGGTGGCCTTGGTGGCCACCGCCGCAGCATCCGATCCCGCCCCCGGCTCGCTGAACAACTGGCACCAGCGCAGTTCTCCTTCGAGGCTGGGCCACATCAACCGCTCGATCTGCTCCTGGCTGCCGTGTTGCAGCAGCGTGGGCACCACCCAGGTACCCAACCCGAGATCGGGCTTGTCGAGGCCGTCGAGCACCTCTTCGATGATCAACTGCTCGACGGAGTCGGCTGCCCGACCGTACGGCCTTGGCCAGTGCGGCTGAAGGTATCCGCTTCTGGCCCAGTATCTCTGCTGCTCATCGTCGTCAGTGCGGGCGAGGCCCGCGCGGAACTGCTCTGCGGCCTCGCGGTACTGCTCGGCCTCGGGCGGCATGTCCACCGAGTGCCGGCGGCGCAGTCCGGCGCTCTGCTGTTCGATCACCGCGTCACGCAACGCAGGCGCGCCGCCGACGAACGCGAGCAACACGGTTGCCCGCCTGATGTACAGGTGGGCGTCGTGTTCCCAGGTGTAACCGATGCCGCCGTGTATCTGCACGTTCTGCAGCGCCGCCCGTTGATACGCCGGAAGCACATGCCCTGCTGCCATCGCGGCGGCCAGGTCGGCCTCCGCACCGGCCGCGCGGGCCGCGTCCCAGGCAACCGCAACAGCCAGTTCGGAGTCGACGAGCATGTTCGCGCAGTGATGTTTGACCGCCTGGAACGAGCCGATCGGCCGGCCGAACTGCTCGCGCGCCGCCGCATATTCCGTCGCCATCTCGGTGCACGCGGCCAGGCCGCCGACCGCTTCCGCGGTCGCGAGCAGGCGGATGATCCTCGTCGCGGCCGACGCGGCACCGGGAAAGATGTCGGCGACCGGGGCGGCGCGCAGACTCAGGACGGTGACCGGCCGCATCAGCCGATCCTCGGAGTCGGTGACCCGGGTGGTGACACCGTCGCCGGTTTCGACCAGCAGCAGGTCGTGTCCCACCGGAAGCAGAAACAGGTCGGCTTCCGGCTCGGCCAGCGTGGCGACCGCTTCGGCGGTAACGGCCGAATCCGTGTGTACCGCATCACTGGTGGCGGCGACACCGGCCACGACGTCGCCCGACGTCAGCCGGGGCAGCCACCGCCGGCGCTGCTCGTCGGTGCCGACCTGCGCGATCATCGCCGACGCGGCAACCGTCGGCAGAAACGGTCCGCCGATCGCCGCGCGACCGAGCTGCTCCAACACGATCGTGAGCTCCGGCAGTCCGTAGCCCTGGCCGCCGTAGGCCTCATCGATGTGCAGCCCGAGCCAGCCGGTGGACACCATCTCTTTCCACAGGCCGTCCTCGGCCCACCAACGGCCACGCATGTCGCGGTCGAGCAGAATCCGGCGGGCACCCGCGGTGCCGGAGCGTCCGGCCACCATCGCCCTGGCGACGTCGGCGAGTGCGCGGTGGTCTTCGGTTATCGCCAACGGCATTGGCAATGCTCCGTCCTTCACCTCGTCACGGTCGTCACCAGGGGTTGCCGAACTGTTCGCGGTACGTCACCGAGGCGGCGGGACGACGACGGGGCGGCGACAGCTTCCTGGCCGACCTGCCGAGGTATACCGCGGCCATGGGCAGCAACGTGTCGGGCAGCTGCAGCTTCGTCGCGGACCCGGTCGACCCCGAAGGTGGTGAGCCCGGTCGTCAGGCAGGACGCGTAACCAAGGTCGGCCGCGGCGAGCAGGAGATTCTGCACCGCGGGATAGATCGAGGACGGCGCGTAGATCTCCGGCACCCGTTCGGTGTCGGCGCACACCACGACCACCACCGGCGCCGCAGCGAATCCCCCTCGGTTGAAACCGTATTCGAGGTCGGCCACCAGCACCTTGTCATCGAGGCTCTGCCGGACGAAATCGCCGCCGCCCGCGTTCCATGTCTCGGTCCACCAGTCGGCCAGCTGCGCCCGTACCTCCTCGTTTCGCACCACGACGAACGACCACGGCTGGGTGTTCTCGGCGCTCGGGGCGTGGACCGCGGCCTGGAGCATGCGCTCGAGATCGGCGTCCAAAACCTTGCCGTCGGGGTCGAATCGCCGACAGGCACGCTGGGCATGCATGACGGCCAGCAGTTCGCCCACTAGGAACCCGCCACCACACGGTCGCCGCGCGGAGTCCACCCGGTCAGCGAGATCGTGCTCAGATCCAGCCATTCGCCCAACGACAGCGTGCCCGCCATGACGCGCTTGAGGAATTCGGCCATCACCACGTCGGGGTCGTTGTCCAGCTCGTAGATGACCAGGTACCGGTGTGTCGGCGGCGGCAACTGCGCGGGCAGCTCCTCGTCGTCGGGGACATTCACCTCCGCGATGTCGTAACGCTGTGCGGCGACCACCCCGGGTACGTCGAGGACCTCGGGCACGTGTTGCGCGTCGTACCACTTGTTGAATGCCTCGTCCTCGCCCTCGATCGGGTTGGTCAGCACTACGAAGATGTTTTGGGCCATCGAGACACGCCTTTCACGTCGGCCGGTGCTAACATCGACACTATGACAGTTGACTGTCATAGTCAACGCCGACGTCAGGTCCCGGCCGAACCCGGAAGGCACATCATGAGATTCGCGGTATACCTGCCCGACTGCATGCACGTCGCAGCGATCACCCAGCCGTGGGAGCACGCCCTGACCGGTCGCGACATCGCGCTGGCCGCCCAGACCGCCGAACGCCTCGGATACTCAATGGTGTTCCTGCCGGAGCACTATCTGACGCCGACCAGCCACCTCGAGCTGTCCGGCAACCACTACTTCGACGCCACCACGGCGCAGGCCTTCCTCGCGGGAGCCACCTCGACGATCACCATCGGTTCGATGGTGACGATCCTGCCCCTGCACAGTCCCGTCATCGCGGCCAAATCCATCGCGACGCTGGACTGGCTCAGCGGCGGCCGCGGTCAGGTCACCGTCGGCGTTGGTTGGCTCAAGGAGGAGTACGACGCGATCGGCGTCCCCTTCTCCAAGCGAGGCCGCATCGCCGACGAGTCGCTGGCGGCGATGTTCGAGCTGTGGCACAGCGACACACCGCAGTTTCGACGGCGAGTTTGTGAAGTTCGACAACATCGCCTTCGGCCCCAAGCCGATTCACAAACCGCATCCCGTCATCTGGATGGGCGGCGACGCCGACGCCGTGCTGCGCCGCGCCGCGCGCTTCGGTGACGGCTGGGCGCCATGGCTGACCAAGCCCGACGAGCTGCCCGCCAAGATGGACTACCTGCGGTCGGCGCCCGGGTTCGACGGCCGCCCGTTCTCGCTGTTCTACAGCCTCGCCATGCTGTCGATCGGCCAGGAGCATGCGATCGTCGACGACCCACGCGCACAATTCGGCCAGAGCGCACAGCAGGTGATCGACAACTGCAGCATGCTGGCCGAATGCGGCGTCACCGACACCTGGGTCAACCCGCCGCCCCTTGACGACTTCAATGCCTACTTGGACCACATGGCCTGGGTCGCCGAAGAGGTCATTCCCAAAGTCGGATGAGCGCTTCGTGAAGACCATCGTGCTCGGGAAAGTCGCTATGCCAGGCACTACCAGCGGGACCGATTTGAGCGCCATCGTTCCGGTGGGCCATGGCATCTGAGGCTCCTTGCCGTCCGCCAAGCTGTATTCGGGGATGCGGGCGTGCCACTCCTCGAGAATGAGCCGCAGCTCGAGGCGCGCCAGATGCGACCCGAGGCACCTGTGCGGTCCCCGCCCGAACGCGAAATGCACTGCCTTGCTATCCAAATGGACGTTGTCGGCATCCTCGTACCGCCGCGGATCACGATCGGCGCTGCCATAGGAGAGCATGACCGTTGAATCCTTCGGCACCAACCTTGCCCGCGACTTCGACCTCCTCGGTGGTGACCCGCGGGGCGAACGGGACCGGGCCGTCAACACGCAACATGTCCTCGATGAAAGCCGGAATCAGGCTGTAGTCGTTGCTGATCCGGTGACGCAGCTCGGCATCGCCTGCCAATTTCGCCAGCGAGAATCCCACCGCAGAGGTGACGGTATCGAGACCGGCGAGCACGAACATGAAACACAGCCCGAGGATCTCGTTGTCGGACATTCCGCCGTCCTCGCTGTTTTGCATCAGCTCAGTGAGCATGTCGGTGCCCGTGGTGTTGGCGCGCCGCTCGGCGATGTGTTCGGTCAGATAGGTGAACAGTTCCAATGCGTGGGCGAGCACCTCGGGCGTCGCTTCAGCGCTACTCGGGTCGGTGAACTCCAGGATCGAGTCCTTCCAAGCCACCAGCCTGTCGCGGTCGGCCATCGGCAGGCCGAACAGCGTCAGGAAGACCTGGGAGGGAAACGGTGTGGCCAGATCGGGAACCACGTCGCAGTCGCCCTTGGCCACGATCGCGTCGATCAGTTCGCCGGCCTGCCTGCGCAACTCCGGCTCGCGCTCGGCCATCTTCTTGGGGCTGAAGAACGGGTCCAGAATGCGACGGAACCGGGTGTGGTCCGGCGGATCGATGGCGATCGGAACGAGCGGAACCGGGCTGCCCAGTCGGTCGAAGGCGCGCGCGGAGGAGAAGATCTCGGGCTTCTTCGCCGCGAACTCGACCGCCGAGGCGCTGGTCAAGACGATCTCCTCGCCGGAGGTCACCGCCTCGCCCGCCTCGCGCAGCTCCCGCCAGGCGCGCGAACGATCCGTGGCAAACGGCAGGTCGTTGATGTTGGCGGTGCCGTGCGACATCGATCTCCGTCATGGGTCAATTCCCTTCCCCCGGGCGATTGCGCTTCCTATGACAGTAGACTGTCATATACTGCGAAAGTATCGTCGCGGTTTCCACGGGTGTCAACGATGTGGCTGCACTGCGCCGCTGTAGTGTCGGGGCACCGCGAGACGGTCGAGGAGGTGACCTGATGGCGCGGGGCGATCGTTCGCCGCGGAGCGAACATGCGGACAAGATGCGGACGGCGCTGCTGGAGGCCGCCCTGAATCTGTTCAGCGCCAACGGGTATGAGCAGACGACGACAGACGAGATCGCTGACGCCGCCGGGGTGTCGCCGCGGACGTTCTTCCGCTACTTCCCCACCAAGGAATCGGTTCTGTTCTCCGGCGAGTACGGCTTCGTCAACGCGTTCAGCGGCGTCTTCCTTGCCCAGGACGACACGCTGTCGGACTACGAAGCCATGGCTGACTCCTTCGCGTTACTGGCGCCAGGCCTGAAACGCATCCGCAAGCGGATCGCTCAGTATCACGAAGCGGTCGACTCGTCGTTTGTGCTGCAGGGCCGTGAGCGTCAGAACCACCGGGCCAATGCCGACACCGTCGCGAAGGTGATCGCCGAGCGGCGCCGGCTGGCGTCACCCGATGACGAGTGCCGGCTGCTCGGCGTCGATCGGAATGCTGCTGGTCGAGCGCGCAATCATGCGATGGTTGTCGGCCCCGAATCGTGCGCTCGACGATCTGATTCGGCAGGAGTTCGCCGCGCTGCCGTCGGTGTTGAAGTAGCGGGTCTACGGGTCGGCGAACCGGGTGCCGTTGGGGCAGGGCCGCGGCGTGTCAGGCCCACAGAACTGCGTCCGCAGATAGGACGGATATGTCTGGGTCGGTCCGGCGTACAGGCCTGCCAGGTTGATCGGGATGTCGTAGACGCCGATGGCCACGACGTGCAGGAAACCCGTGACCGCCAGCACCCGCAGCACGGCCGTGGTCTTGGTCCCGGCCCAGCGCAGGCTTTCGACGCCGGCCTCGACTCGAATCTGGCCCAACTTGTTCCGGAAGAACATCAGGGCGCCAGTGGAACTCAACACCAATGACCACAGCACCGGCCCGTACACCGGCACCTGCACCGTCTGCCCGGCCCACAGTGTCAGGGCAGGAATCGACGCGGGATACCCGAGCAGCCCGGTGCGAAGGGCCACGATCTCCAGCGGGAACTCGATGACGAACACTGCGAGCCAGCCCCAGCAGAAGGTGCGAACAGGGCCCAGCGTTGGCCAACGACGCCTGGCCCTGCCCATCGCCCAGCGCGCCAGCGACCCCATGGCCAGCGGCATCCAGATGTAGATCATGCCGATCATCAGCACCGGCTCGGCCATCAGGCGCCCGTCCGGGCTCAACCAGCCCGGAATGTTCTCGGTCCAGTTCCCGAAGTTGACCAGTCCGGCGTTGTAGAAGAGCGCTGGTTGGAACCAGTTGATCAGTGGATCGTGCCACCACGCGATCGCCGAGCCGATGACGATCGCTGCCTCCGACGCATAATTGGCGCTCGCGCAGGCTCTTTCGGATCACGTACCCGATCGCGACGACGGCCAGGACCGGGCACGCGACCTGGAATGCGGTCATCGCGAGGCGGGTAACACCGGGTATCGGGTCGGGTCCCGGGTCGACCGGCGTGGCGTTGCCCGAGAGTATCCACGCCAGATAGACGTAGGTGGCGAAGACTACGCAGACGGCACCGACGCCAGACCAAAAGAGGACCGGCCGAAGGGTTTTGATATCCGCGGGTACGGGTGAATCCGGTCCCGCTCCGTCGATGCGGTCGGTGCTCTTGAGGTCTGTCACTATGACGCCTCCTTTAGCGGCTCGCGATCTCCAAAGATGGCAGTTCACTGTCAGAGTGTCAACGGATCGACGGTGTCTGACGGCAATGTCTAATTGTGCCGCGCCGACGGGAGAGCGGACCATTAGTCCAGGTGGGACTGGATTCGACAGCTGAGCACTATCTGGTTCAGCGCCACGGGGTGTTGTCTATATCTGACGGTAGTGGCAAACTTTCAGGAGTAACCGCGGTCACAGTTCGCACGCCCGCGCACGGAGTAGGAATCGAGGACGGATTGACCACCGACGCACTTCCCAAGGTTTCCACTGACGACCTCCCGATGCCGGAGGCCCGCGACGACGCGTGGCACCAGATGGACGAGCACGCCCTCGTCGAAGTGGAGGACGGCTACGCGGCCACGCACCGAGATGTGGTGGAACTCATCCTCAAGAACCCATCGGTGTTCTCGTCGAAGCGGGCGTTCGACGTACTCGCCAGTCCAGTCCCGTTGGTGCCCATCGCGTTCGACCCTCCCGAGCAGGCTCGCTACCGGCGCATCCTGCAGCCGTTCTTCAGTCCCCGCGTGATCAAGCCCCTCGAGCCCGATCTGCGCAGGCAGGTCGTCGAGCTGATCGAGCCGATCGCGCGACGCGGAGAATGCGACTTCATCGCCGAGGTCGCCGCGGTGTTCCCGATCCAGGTGTTTCTCACGTTGTTCGGGCTGCCGCTCGACATGCGGGACCAGTTCATCGAGTGGAAGAACGCCGTCCTGAATCTCAGCGCGGCCTCGGGCCAGACATCGGTTGACGAAGCGGCTCAAGAGGGTATGCAGAAGGCTCTCGAACTCTTCGTGTACCTCACCGAGCTCATCCAGAAGCGCCGCGGCGCCCCAGGAGACGACGTGCTCAGTCAGCTGCTGAGCATCGAACCGCCCGATGCCCTTACCGATGAAGAGGCCATCGGCCTGTGCTTCCTTTTCATCCTTGCCGGTCTGGACACCGTGATGGATGCGCTGGGTTTCGGCATGCAGCGCCTTGCCGAGAACCCGGAGAGGCGGCAGGAAATCGTGAACGACCCATCGCTGGTACCCTGCCGCGATGGAGGAGTTGCTGCGGCTGGATCCGCCTGCCCCGTTCATCCCCCGGGTCAGCACCGAGGAGGTGACGGTGGCCGGGCACACACTTCCGGAGGGCAGTCGGATCACCAGCTACCTGGCCGTGGCGAATCGTGACGAGCAGATGTTCTCCAACCCCTACGAGATCGACTTCCACCGCACCGAGAATCGGCACATGAGCTTTGGCATGGGCGTACATCGTTGCCTCGGCTCACATCTCGCGCGGCTGGAAATGCAGGTGCTCTACGAGGAATGGCACAGGCTCATCCCGAACTATCGCATCACGCCGGGCACGACGCCCCGGGTGCACTGGCCACGGGGAACGGTCGGCCTTGACTCCCTGCACTTGACTATCGAGGCCGAAGGTCCCGCATGAGGGCGACGATCGATTCCGCCAAATGCATGGGCCATGGCATGTGTTACTCGTTGGCGCCCAACGTCTTCGCGGACGACGACCAGGGATACGGCCACGTGATCGGGGAATGGTATCGGGGAAGGTGAAGTGCCGCCCGCGCAGGCCGAGCAGGCACGCAACGCCGCCGCGAACTGCCCCGAGGGCGCGATTTCCGTGACGGAATGACTTCGGCGCCTCGCCGGCTGGTGGTCTGCGCGAGCCACAGCCCCGGCAAGGAGCGCGACGTCGAGCAGGCGTTCGGGCTCGAGTTCCGGTCGGGTCTGGCGGAGGCCGCGGACGAGGTGGGCAGCTTCGACCCCGACATCGTGATCGTGTTCGGCGGTGACCACCGCCGCGCATTCACCACTGTGGTGCCGACATTCGGGGTGGCACTGTCGGCGTCGATCATCGCGGAAGGCCGGCATCCCGCCGGCGACATCGCTGTTCCGCCGACGTGGCTCGTGGGCTGTGCGAACACTTGCTTACCGAGGGATTCGACATCGCGGTGTGTCGCGACATCGGGCTGGACCATGCCTTCGCACAGCCGATTCGGGATCTGTTGGGCGAGTTGGACGCCAAGCCGGTCATTCCGGTGGCGGTGAACTGTGCGACAGCCCCGCTGCCGACCGGTCGGCGAGTCGCCGATTTCGGCGCCGCGGTGGCGCGGTTCCTCGACGCGGCGGATCAGCGCGTGTTGCTGATCGGCACCGGCGGACTATCCCATTCGCCGCCGAGCCTGGAAGTCGACGCCTACGAACTCAGCGACGACGAGCGGGCGCGAATCATCGCCGCGGGGACGGCGGACGCGCGCAACAAGATACGGCCGGAGTGGGATGCCGAAGTGTTGCAGGCGATGTCAACCTGGGACGTGGCGGCGCTCACCCGCCTCGTTGATTCAGCGCACGCGCAGGCCGGCGCCGGCGCTAACGAGATCCGGACCTGGGTCGCCGCTGGCGCCGCAGGCGGCGGAAGGCCCGTTACTCCACTTGTCTACGAGCCGGTGCCCGAATGGATCACGGGGATGGCGGTCGCTACGTCGGGTGACCGAAGAACCCGCGGTTGATGCAGGTGATCAACAGATCGACGACGCCGTCTTCGTCGATGGGCTCGGGCAGATCGAGCGCGGCCTGCGGCACCCGCGTCACCAGTGCGCGCACGATCAGCGCGGCCACGACCGGATCGAACGGGTAGGGCCCAGACCGATTCATCAGCATCCTGGCCGCGCCGATATCCATCAGCACCTGACCGTTCTCCCCTATCGGCGACGATGACGGGATTGTCGGCGGTGCCCTCGGCCCACGCATCGATGCAGCCCGAATAGCGGTCGTAGAACTCGACGTAGGTGGCCACCCAGTGCCGCAGGGTGGGCTCGTCGTCGAGCGGGTCGACGTGGGCGATCCGGTCAGCGAACGCCTTTCCGGCTTCGTAGATTTCGGCGCCGACCGCGGTGAGCAGATCCTGCTTGTCACTGAAGTACTTGTAGAACGTGCCACGCGCGACGTCGGCCGCCTCGACGATGTCGTCCACACTCGTGCTGCGATACCCGCGTGCCCGGAACTGTTCCGCGCCTGCGTCGGCCAGGGCGGTGACCGTGTTGACCGCCCGCTTGCTCAGGTTGGCGGTGCGGTCACTGATCGACAGACCTGCGATGTCGGGCGCAGGCGGTACGGCGATCGCGGCGACGTCTGCGGCCGGATCGGCGCTGGCGTGCAGGCGCAAGGAGGTCAACACCGACGGCGGGGTGTCGGGGAACAGTGCGAGCTGAAGAAACACCGACAACGTGTCGACCGCCGCCTTGGCGCTGCGCCCGTAGGCGCGATCGGTGTGCACGAACAGATTGATGCGGTGCACCAGCGCCGTCATCGTCATCGCCGCCACCTCGGGATCGAGGCCGTTCACACCCGATGCGGCGAGCCGCTCGGCGACGCGATGGTTGTAACTGCGCACGAAGGACGTGATCTGCGGGCGCACCTTGGTGTCCGACGTCGCGATCGCCGTCCACTGCACGAACATCGTCGAGTACTTCTCGAATACCCAACTCCACTCGCCCAGCCACCAATTCAGGTTGTCGAAGCCGACCTCGTCGGGCCCCAGTGGACCGATCCGGCGGGCCACCCGGAACAGCGCGCTGCCGCATTCGTTGAGCAGTTCCAGGAAGATCTCGTCCTTGCCGTGGAAGTACTGGTAGAGCGTGGCGCGCGAAACACCGGCGGCCTTCGCGATGGCATCGACCGACGTGTCGAAGTAGCCGAGACGGCCGAACAGCTCGAGCGACACCTCGGTGATCCGGGTCCGCGTGCTGGCGCCGCGGGCACCAACCTCAGGGCTGGAGGGGCCGTAGCTGGCGCGGCGGACGATGGACGCTTCGGACATGGTGCAACCAGCCTATGGCCGATCGGCGCCGTCGGCGCCGCGCGACGCCGCGCATCGCGGGAGGAGGAAATCGGCGGTGCCGGTGACCGCGACGCCGCCTGTCTGCCTGGTGGCGGCCAGCTCCACCGTCACCCGGTCGCACTGTCCGTCGGGGACGATCGCGGCGACGGTGCCGGAGCAGGTCAGCACGTCGTTGGGCCAGACCTGCTCGCGGAAACGTACCGCGAAACGGCGAATGGTGTCGGCGCCGAGCCAGTCGGTGGCGAATGTCGCCAGTAGCGAGGCGGTCAGCATCCCCTGGCCGAAGACCGACGGGTAGCCGGCGGAACGCGCCAGCTCGTCGTCGTAATGCATGGGGTTGAGATCTCCCGACGCGCCGGCATAGCGGACGAACATCTGCCGGGTCATCGGGCCGAATTCCCGTGGCGGGGCCGTGGCGCCGAGCTGCACTTCGGCGGGGGCGGTCTGGGTCCCATGCCCTTCGCCGGGGCTCATCGCGCGGCCGTCTCGATGAAGGTGGCCTTGGCCTCGGCGACCAGCGTCCCGTCGGCGGACCGATATTCGGTGAGTACGGTCGCGAACCGCATCGTCCCGCCACGCTTGCCGGGCTTGGAGAAGCGCTCGACGATCCGCTCCTGTGCGGTCAGGACGTCGCCGGAGCTGGGCGGCGCGGCGTGAAACACGTACTCCTGCTCGCCGTGCAACAACCGCTTGCGGTCGAACCCGACGCTCACCCGAGAACCGGGCGGCGCCCAGCGGGCCGCGGTGGTCAGGAAGGTCGGCGGGATCATCGCGTCGGGCCCGCGGTAGGCGGGATTGTCGGAACCCATGGCGTCGGCGAACTCGGCGATCTTCCCGCGCTCGACGATGACCTCCCATGGCTGTCCCGATGGCGGGCCGTCGGTCACCTCCGGCGATGAACTCATAGTGACCAATACTGTCAGAAAATTGGTCCGGGCGAAACCGAATATCCGATTTCTGCATGTATGAGGCGCTTGTCCAAAGATGACATTGGTGCCAGAATCAGCCGTTATGTTGGAGTTCGCGGCAAGCTACGTCGCCGGGAAGTGGGTGCCGGACAGTGGCGCACGAGGCCGGCTCGAGGTGCGCTCGCCGGCGAGCGGGGACCTGCTGGGAACGGTGGGTAGCGCCGGCGATGCCGAGGTGGATGCCGCCGTCGCGGCCGCCCGCGCGGCGTTGGTCTCATCGCCGTGGCGTGATGCCTCTGCGGCGGACCGGGCGGCGGCCCTTGGCCGGCTGGCCGACGCGCTGACCGCCCGCAAGGGCGTGCTCGCCGACCTGACCTCCGCTGAGATCGGCTCACCGCGATCCTGGAGCACGTTCGGCCAGGTGCTCACGGCCGTCGGCGTGCTTCGGGCCTATGCGGCCATCACACCCGACTACCCGTTCGAGTCCACCCGCCCGTCGACGGCGGGCGGCACGGTGCACGTTCGTCAGCTGCCGGTCGGTGTGGTCGGCGCGATCATCCCGTGGAACACCCCACTTTTCATCGCCGCGTTGAAGCTTGGGCCTGCGCTCGCCGCCGGATGCACCGTCGTGCTCAAGCCCGCACCGGACGCGCCGCTGAGCATCGGTGTGCTGACCGAGGCGATAGAGGAGGCCGGGCTTCCCGACGGCGTCGTGAACGTCGTCAACGGCGGGGCGGCCACCGGGCAGGCGCTGACGTCGCACCCCGGTGTCGACAAAGTCACCTTCACCGGGTCCACCGCAGTGGGGGCCCAGATCGCCGCGGCGTGCGGGTCGCGAATCCGCCGATGCAGCACCGAACTCGGCGGGAAGTCCGCGGCCATCGTGCTACCCGACGCGCCGCTGGAATCGACGGTGGCCGGGCTCGTCGCCGGGGTGATGGGCAACAACGGCCAGTTGTGCGCCGCGCTGACCCGAATACTGTTGCCCCGCAGCCGATACGACGAATTCGTTGGCGCGCTGACCGCGGCGGTCGCCGGGCTGGTGGTCGGCGACCCGGCCGACCGCGCCACCCAGATCGGCCCCGTCATCAACGAGGCCGCCCGCGACAGGATCGAGGGGTTCTTGGTGCGGGCGCGGGCCGACGGCGCCACCATCCTCACCGGCGGAGGGCGCCCCGAGGGGCCCGGGTGGTTCGTCACCCCCGCGCGTGGTCGCGGCCACCAACGACATGGAGATCGCGCGCGAGGAGGTGTTCGGTCCGGTCGCGGTGGTGATCGGGTACGACGACTCGGGCGGCGACCCGGTATCGGAGGCGGTGGCCATCGCCAACGATTCGCGCTACGGGCTGGTCGGTGCGGTGTGGTCGGCCGACGACGACCGAGCCGCGGCCGTGGCGTCGCGGCTGCAAGCCGGGTCGGTGGCGATCAATTCGACTGCGGTACTGGACTTCGGCAGCCCGTTCGGCGGTTTCAAGATGTCGGGCATCGGCCGCGAAGGCGGCCCTGAGGGCATCGCCGGTTTCGTCGAGTATCAGGCCATCGTCCGTCAGTCCAGAAAGGACAGCTGATGCAGACGCAGGCGGCGGTGCTCTGGGAGCGCAACAGCCCGTGGTCGGTCGAGACCATCGACCTGGACCCGCCGAAGGCGCAAGAGGTGCTGGTGGAGTTGCACGCGTCCGGCATGTGTCACTCCGACGACCACCTCGTCACCGGCGACATGCCCATCAGGCTTCCGTGCATCGGCGGGCACGAGGGCGCGGGCGTGGTGAAGGCGGTGGGCGACCACGTGTCCTGGCTTGCCCCCGGCGACCACGTGGTGTTCAGCTTCATCCCGTCGTGCGGCCGTTGCCGGTCCTGCTCGACGGGTCATCAGAGCCTGTGCGACCTGGGCGCCAAGATCTACTCGGGCATGCAGATCTACGACGGCACCGCCCGTCATCACGCCGGCGGTCAGGACCTCGCATTGGCCTGCGGGGTGGGGTCTTTCGCGCACCACACCGTCGTGCACGAGGCGAGTTGCGTCAAGATCCCCGAGCATTATCGCCTCGATCTGGCGTGCCTGCTGGGGTGCGGATTCGTCACCGGTTGGGGATCGGCGGTCTACGCCGCGGATGTGCGGCCGGGTGACACCGTGGTGGTCGCCGGGGTCGGCGGTATCGGCGCGGCCGCCGTGCAGGGCGCCCGGCTGGCCGGTGCCCGCACGATCACCGTGATCGATCCGTCGGAGTACAAGCGCGACGAGGCCCGCAAGATGGGCGCCACCCATACCGCCGCGGACTGGGCGGAGGCCAAAGGCGTTGTCGCCGAGGCAACCTGGGACCGGGGCGCCGACCGGTTCATCTGCGCGATGGGGGTCGGCGACGGGCAGTTGATCGGGCAGGCGCTGGCCATGACGGCCAAGCGCGGACGACTGGTCGTCACCAACATCCACCCGATGCTGGAGCGCGACATCAGGGCCAACCTGATGGACCTCACGCTGACCGAGAAGCAGATCGTGGGGACGTTGTACGGGTCGGGCAATCCGCGCGCGGACATCCCCAAGATCCTCGAAATGGCCAGTGCGGGTCAGGTCGATTTGGAGTCGATGGTGACCAGGACGTATCCGTTGGAGAAGGTCAACGACGGCTATGCCGACATGCATGCCGGGGCGAATATCCGTGGGGTGCTGATCTATCCGGCGGCCGAGGCCGGCGTCTACGGGTATTCGGGCGCCTTCACACGGTCGCGTGCACGCGCTCCCAGCCGCCGCCCTGGGCTGAGCGCCGCGCGGCGTCGATCACGGCGAGGCTGAGCAGCCCGTCGTCGAACGTCGCCGCCGCGCTTTGTCCGCCGTCGAACGCGGGCAGCCAGTCCTGCAGCATCAGCGCCATCGCCCTGGCGGCGTGTCCGGCCAGTCCTTTTGGCAGATGTTCGGGGTGGGCGGGTTCGCGTTCGTTGACGGCCAGCGGACTCAGGCCGTCGGCGGCGGCCGTGCCCGCCAGATAGTTGCCGCCGAACGCAGGTCGCCGTCGCCGATGATGGTGCCGTCGGAGCCGAACAACTCAAGGCGGTAGTGGTCGGCGTGCGCGCCGATCACCGACACGCTCAGGATGGCGGTCAGCCCGGACTCCATCCGCATCAACAGCGCCGCGGTGTCGTCGGCGGTGACGGTCAGGGTCTCGCCGTCCGGCAGTTCGCGAACCGGTTCACTGGTGCGGACTTCGGCGCACACCGATTCCGGTCGGCCGAGCAGGCTGCACAGGAAGTCCAGATCGTGCACCAGCATCCCGGCCAGGTATCCGCCACCCTGGTCGCGGTCGTACATCCAGCGCGCCTGGGGCGGATGACTGGGATGCCAGTAGGAGGCGCTGCGGCTCACCCTGGCGACGTACTGCTTGCCGAGAAAGCCCTCGCCGACGAGGGCGGCGACCGCCAACCAGTCCGGATTCCAACGGTTCTCGAAGCAGCAGGCGGTGGGACGGCTTGGACTTGTCCGCGGCGCGAACCATGTCGCGCGCGGCGTCCAGGTCGCCTGCCAACGGCTTCTCGCACAGCACGGCCTTGCCGGCATCCAGCGCCGCCAACGTCATGTCGCGGTGCATCACCGTCGGGGTCGCCACGGAAATGACGTCGAGATCGTCGCGGGCGACGAACGACTCCCAGTCGGTGGACGTCTCGGAGATGCCGAGCTTGCCCGCGACACGTTCCAGTCGCTCGGGCGTGCGGGCGCACAGCGCCACCGGCTCGAAGCCGTCCGCGGCGCGGAAGCCGGGGACCTGGACATGGCTTCCCCAGCCCACCCCGATGATGCCGACGCGAAGGTTCATGGCGCCCCGCCGTCCACACCGATGGTCTGCCCGGTAAGGAAGCCGCAACGCTGCGACAGCAGAAAAGCGATCAGCGCGCCGACTTCGTCGGGCTGTCCCGGCCGTCCCAGCGCGGCATCGAACCCGAAGTCCTCGACCAGCGCGCGTTCCAGCGCCTCCTCGTACGGATACCCCTTGTTCTCGGCGACATAACCGCGGATCGCATGCAACGCATCGGTTTCGACCGCGCCCGGGGCGATGCAGTTGGCCCGGATGCCGTCCTTTCCGTGGGTACGCGCGATGCCGCGGGTGAACGTCGACACCGCGGCCTTGAGGCTGGCGTACGGCAGCCGCGGCTCGTGTGGCGAGCGGGCCGAGTACGCGGCCGTCGTGACGATCGCGCCCTTGGTCGCAGCCAGATGCGGCAGCGCCGCCTGCACGCTACGGGTGGTGGCCAGCAGCACATCGCGGAACGCGGCCTCCCACGCCTCGTCGTCGGAGTCGATCGGCATCATGCCCGCGGTGCCCATCGTGATCGCGATCCCGTCCAACCGGCCGAGCAGCCCGACCGCCTCCCCGACGGCGGCCACCGCCTCACCGGGACGACTCGCGTCGTGGGCTCAGGCCGTATGCGGTCGAGGCGCCGGACTCCGACAGTGCGGCGGCGGCATCCTTGGCTCGGGCCTCGTCGCGTCCGACCACGACCACCGACGCGCCGTCTGCGGCGAGTACGTGCCCGGCGGCCAGACCCATTCCCGCCGATCCGCCGATGATCACGAAGGCCTTGTCACGCAGTCCCAGATCCACTCACGCACCCCTTCGCGGTAATGACAGGATAGTCAGAACAGTACAACACAGCATGGTGGTGTTGCCTGATATTCTCGTATTCTTGCTGGCCATAGCCGGTTGTACTTTAGTGACACTAATGCCAGAATTGCCAGGTGCTCATGCATACCGACGAACGTGAGTTCGCCCCGCTGATCGACCTGGGGTGGTGGCAGGAGCGCCCGGCCGAGAGACCGGACCTCTACCGGCGGCTTCGGGACGCCGGACGGCCCGGTGTTCGTCCGGACCAATCGACCCGACGCGCCGAAGGTCCGCGGTTTCTGGGCGGTCGGCACTCACGCCGACGTGGTCGACATCAGCAGGCGGCCGGCCGAGTTCAGCTCCGGGCAGGGCACCCAGATCTTCGATCAGACCGCCGAGATGCGGGAGTACCGCGGCTCCATCATCGACATGGACGATCCCGGAACACATGCGGCTGCGCAAGATCGTCTCGCGCGGCTTCACCCCGCGCATGCTCTCCGAGCTTCGCGGCCTGGCCGAAGAGACCACCGCCGAGATCCTCGACGAGATGCCCGCATCGGGCCAATGCGACTTCGTCTCCGACTTCGCGACCCTGCTGCCGCTGCGCATCATCGACAACATGCTCGGCGTTCCACGCGAGCACGAACAGTTCATCCTGCGGGCGACCAACGTCGTGCTCGGTGCATCGGATCCCGAGTACGTACCCGACCAGACCGCCGCGGGCATCGAGGCGGCCATCACCGAGATCGAGCGAGAAGCTCATCGAGCTGTTGAAGCGAATCGCCGAGGACCGCATCGCCCACCCGCCCAACGACGTGATCAGCAAGCTGGTCACGTCCGACGAGGAGAACCTGACGCCGCAAGAGCTGGCGAAGTTCTTCATCCTGCTGATCGGCGCGGGCAACGAGACCACCCGCAACGCGCTGACCCACGGGCTGCACATCCTCAGCGGTCACCCCGACACAGCGCGACCGCCTGTCGCCGAACTACGACGACATGGCGGCGACCGCGGTGGAGGAGATCCTGCGCTACGCCAGCCCGGTGATCCACTTTCGGCGCACGGTCACCCGCGACGGCGTGACGCTGACCGACTCGCAGTCGAGGTACCCACACCTTCAACGCAGGTGACAAGGTCGTGGTCTGGTATCCGGCGGCCAACCGCGACCCCGCGGTCTTCGCCGAGCCGGAGATTTCGACATCGCGCGAAAACCCAACAACCACGTCGCTTTCGGCGGTCCCGGGCCGCATTTCTGCCTCGGCGCCCATCTGGCCCGGCTCGAACTCAACGTGGCGTTCCAGATGCTGTTCGACCGCTACCCCGACATCGCCTCGGTGGGCGAACCGGTCATGCTGCGGTCGAACTTCGTCAACGGCATCAAACATCTGAAGGCCAGCTACACACCATGAACACGCAGCACGATCCTGTCCGAGCCGACCGCCGGCGTCATGACCATCACGCTGAACCGGCCCGAAGCCGCCAACGCGGTACGACCCGACGACCGTGACGCGCTGATCGCGCTGCTGGCGACCGCCGATGCCGACGAGAAGGTGCGCGTGGTGGTGTTGCGCGCCAACGGCAAGCACTTCTGCGCCGGCGCCGACGTGGGGTCGCTGGCCGAACGGCGCGCCACGGTCGAGAAGCGAGTGATGGACCCGATGCGGCGCATCATGAACGGCGCACAGAAACTGGTGGCCAGCGTGCTGGACTGCAACAAACCGGTGATCGCCGCCGTGCAGGGCGCGGCGACGGGCGTGGGCGCCCACCTCGTGTACGCCTCAGATCTGGTGGTCGCCACCGAAAACGCGTATTTCGCAGAATCCTTTGTGAAGCGGGGATTGGTCGTCGACGGCGGTGGCTGCTACTTGCTGCCGCGCCGGATCGGCATGCAGAAGGCCAAGGAGATGGCGTTCTTTGGCGAAAGGCTGACTGCCGCAGAAGCATTGACGCTGGGACTGGTGAACCGGGTCGTTCAGCGCCGCCGACTTCGATACCACAGTCGCCGACTTCGCCGTCCGGCTCGCGGCAGCGCCCACCACCGCGATCGCGTTCACCAAACGCCTGCTCAACGACTCCCCCGACACCGACCGCGTCCGGCGCGTTCGTCGCGGAGGCGATGGCGCAGGAGATCCAGTCGTACGCGCACGATTCCACGGAGGGCGTGCAGGCGTTCATGGACAAACGACCGACCGAGTTCACCGGCGTGGTGAAGGTGGCGCGCGCTGACATCCCGACCATCGACTCGGCAAGCGCGCCCTACTGGGAGGCCGCCCGGCAGGGTCAATTGCTGATCGCCGAATGCGCGGCGTGCGGCAGGGTGCACCACTATCCGCGGCCGTTCTGCCCGTACTGCTGGAGCGATGACGTTCAGCCGGTGCAGGCCAGTGGAGCAGGCACGCTCTACACGTATTCGACTGTCTACGTGAACGATCTGGCGCCGTTCAAGGAGCGACTGCCGTATGTGGCCGCGATCGTCGAACTGGCCGAAGGCCCGCGGCTGATGACGACGATCGAAGGCGCGGACCCCGACGACCTTCGGGTCGGAATGCCGGTCACCGCTTCGTTTCGCCCGGTCGACGACGCCGATCCCGACAGCCCGTATCTGACGGTCTTCACCCCAACCGAGGAGCCCAGTGACCGGACTACTCGACGGCAAAGTCGCGCTGGTCACCGGGGCCGGGCACGGCATCGGCCGCGGCCACGCGCTCGAACTGGCCAAGCACGGCGCCACCGTGATCGTCAACGATCTCGGCACCACCCTGTCAGGCGAGGGCACCGGCAAGGTTGCCGACGAAGTGGTGGCGATCATCGAAAGCCGCGGCGGCACAGCAGTTTCCGACTTCAGCGATGTCGGTGACGAGGAGCAGGTCGACCTCGCCGTCGAACGTGCCTACTCGCAGCTGGGCCGGCTCGACATCGTCGTCAACAACGCGGGAATCGTCCGCGACAAGGCGATCTGGAACATGACCGTCGACGACTTCGACCTGGTGATGCGGGTACACGTCCGCGGCAGCTGGCTCACCAGCCGGGCGGTCGCCCGCAAGTGGCGCGCAGAGTCGAAGGAAACCGGCGGAAAGTCTACGGCCGGATCATCAACACCACCTCCGGCGCGGGACTGCACGGCCACTTCGGGCAGACCAATTACAGCGCGGCCAAGGCGGCGATCGTCGGCCTGACCCAGACGCTGAGCCTGGAGTTGGCGCCATCGGCGCCACCGCCAATCATCAGCCCGGGCGGCGCACCCGGATGTCGGCGTCCATGCCCGGCGCGCCGCGCCGATCGAACCCGACGAGCGCTCCGAGGACGAGTTCGACCCCAAGGACCCGTCACTGGGTTCACCCGTGGTGGCCTGGCTGGCCAGCCCGGAGGCCGGCCATGTCAGCGGCCAGGTGATCCGCGCGATGGGCGAGGATCTTCAGCTGCTCAAGGGCTGGCATCCCGTCGCGGCGGTGTCGAACGGCCAAAAGCGCTGGGATGCAGACAAGCTCGGGACGATCATGGCCACCGACATCTTCGGCACCCGCAACACCGGCCTGCGACTCGGCAGTTAGGACGATGGGAGACGGATGACTGAGTTCACCACCGACGCCGTCAGGGATGTGCTGGACGCGAACCTGGGCAGGGTGCTGCACATCGAGCAGCAGGCCAGATGGCGACCTGCATGGTTCGCCACGGTCGAGCGTGACGACGAGCAGCGCGAGGTGTGCGTTCGCGGCGAGCGCGTCGACGCGCTGATGCCTTTCACACTTGCCCATGAGATGACCTTTCAGCGTCTGCTGCATGATGGGGGCATCCCGGTGGCCGAGGTGCATCTGTGGTCAGACGATCCCCGCTTTTATGTGATGGACCGGCTGGCGGGCAAGCAGGATTTCGCGGACGTCTCCGACGCGTCCCGCCGGCGGATCGTCGACGAATATCTGCAGGCGCTCGCGCGTCTGCATGCGCTCGATGTCGGCCCGTTCGTCGATGCGGGCATTTTTCACGCCGGCGATCCGGGCTCCGCAGGCATCGCGGGTCTGCTCGAATACGAGCGCACCTACCGCGAGACGAAGGTCGCCGCAGACCCGTTGCTGGAATTCGCGCTGGGCTGGCTACGTCGCAACCCCGTCGACTCGAAGGACAGGCAGGCTCCGGTGGTGTGGGACTCCGGACAGTTCCACCACGACGGACAGCATCTGGTCGGTCTGCTCGATCTGGAGCTCGGACATGTCGGGGACCCGATGATCGACCTTGGCGCCTGGCGCATGCGCGGCACCACCTACGACTATGGGCAGTTCGACGAGTTGTACGCGCGCTACGCCGAAATCACCGATGCACCTGTTGATCTCGATGCCATCGAATGGCACCACATCGCGTTCACGCTCAGCAACCAGCTGAGTTTTCACCGTGCCCTGGTGGAACCGACCGCCGGGTCGAACTACATGATGAACCTGTACTGGTGCTGCCTGACCAATCGGATGGCGATGGAGGCGATCGCGGAGAATCTCGGTCTATCGTTGGAGACGCTCGCGGCGCCGGACCCCGACGAGCGCACACCCATCACCACCGCGCTGGCATACCTGGTGCAGTCCATGCGGGATTTCGCCGCCCCCGACGAGAAGACCGCCTACGAAGCCCGTGCCGGATTCCGGCTCGCCCGCCATCTCCAACGCGTCGATGAGATCGGCAGGCTGGTGCAGCAGGACGACCTGACGGACCTGGAGGCAGTGCTCGGCGAACGACCGTCGAGTTGGCCGGCGGGGGAAGAACAACTCGAGCGGTTTGTCCTCGCCGACGACGGTCGGCACGACGCCGAGCTGGTTCGGTTGTTCAACCGGCGCACCCAGCGCATGCAGATGCTTCTCGGTCCCGCGGGAAGTGCGATGGCCAAGCACTATCAGACACAGCCGTTCCGGCCACCCGCGTTGGCAACGGCGTGACGGGCGCGTCACAGGTCCAACGGTCCTGAGTCCACGACCACGCCCAGTATGCCGAGGTCCACGCCCGCCTCGCCGGCCGCTTCCCGAGCGGCGGCGATGTCCTTGCGCAGAAACGGCGTTGCCTTCTCGGTAAAGCTGTCGATCCCGCCAATGCGATGGGCCTGTGCCGCCGCGTGGCTCGCGCCGCTGCACACCTGCAGCGCGGAGAGCAAGGCGTCGGCGTCGACGCCGAGTGCTTGGCCCAGTTGTATTGCCGCGGCGAGAAGCTGGGCGTTGCACGAGAACAACACGTTGTTGACGAGCTTGATGGCCAGTGCACTGCCCAGCTCGCCGGTCGGCACGATCGGGTCGGCGTACGCGGCCAACACGGGCGTGACCATCTGCACGGCATCGCTCGGCCCTCCGAGCAGCACAGTGAGCGTGCCCGCGACGATGCTTTCGACCGTGCCGCTCACCGGGGCATCGAGGATGAGCGGTGGCGAGGGGTGGCTGTCGCGCAGCGCGGTCAAGGTGGACATGGTGCCGGTGGTGTGGGAGACGAACACGGAGCCTGGTTTGGCGTTGGCGATGAAACCGTCGGGACCGAGACCAACCTCGTTGAGTTGAGTGTCGGAGAACAGGCACGAGATCAGGATGTCGGCTTGCCGGGCAAGATCGGCCACCGAGTCTGCGACGGCCGCGCCCTTCGATGCGACGCTGTCGCGCACCTCGGGCCGGCGAGCGTAGACGAGCACGTCGTGGCCGGCAGCGATCAATCGCGCCAGCATCGGTTCGCCGAGTTGTCCCGCACCGACGAACCCGATGACCTTGGTCATTCAGCACTCCCGGTGTGAATTCTCGCCTGGCGCAGTCCTTCCTGCGGGTCTTCGACCTCGATGTCCCAGTTGTCGCACGAGCAGGTGCATCGGTAGTGACCGTTCTCGGGCAGGATCGCCTGGCCGTCGCACGACCCGCCGGTGTTGGCGATGCTGGTGAGGAATTCCAGCGGCTTCTCGTGCAGGGCATTGTCGTCGGACACGGCTGATCACTCCCTTCGATCAGGTGGAGGCCAGCCGGAAGACAGGCAGCATCCAGCCGTCGGTGATCGGCGAGAAGTCGACGCTGCACTCGCATTCCGATCGCGACGTCGGCGGGCGCGACGTCGACGATGTTGGAAACCAGTCGGGCGCCCGGCGCGTCGGGCAGATCGAGGACCGCGGGCACCAGGAGGAGGTCGGGCATTCCGGGGAAACCGTGCACCACGGCGAAGCTGTACACCGTTGCCTCCCCGGATAGGTCAACCCAGTTCGATCGCCGAGGACTGGCAATTCGGGCAGAACGGTGTCGGCGGCATCCGGAAGCTGCCGCAGTCGGCGCACTGTGGCGCCACCAGCCGCCGCTGCTTCGCGGCTTGCCAGAACGGTTCGGTGGTCGTGGTTGACCGCGATCCGGACGTGCTCGCCCGGGATGGTGGTGGCCAGGGCGATCGCGGCGGTGCTCATGCGGCGCGTCCCAGGATCAGCCCACTGACGGGCAGGCTGGCCGGGCCGCCCGTGACCAGTGCCAGCTCCGCGTCGGGGACCTGGTTGATCGCCGTGCCGCGCATCTGCTCGACCCCTTCCATGATGTGCGTCATGCCGATGATGTAGGCCTCCGA
The DNA here is from genome assembly GCA_963733605.1 of uncultured Actinomycetota bacterium. Taxonomy (GTDB): domain Bacteria; phylum Actinomycetota; class Actinomycetes; order Mycobacteriales; family Mycobacteriaceae; genus Mycobacterium. Next base: position 77,981 of record CAVTDY010000021.1, on the reverse strand, counting down.
GAGCTGACCACCGTGGGTGTTGACCGGAATCGAGCCACCGTCGATAGCGGATCGCTCCGCTTTCGACGAACGCGTCCGCCCTCCCCCTTTTCGCAGAACCCGTAGTCCTCGAGTTGCATCAGCACCATCGGGGTGAAGTGGTCGTAGAGCAGGGCGACGTCGATGTCGGCGGCGGTGATGCCGGCCTGCTCGTAGAGCCGCGCGGCGATCGGCTTGTTGCCCGACGAGGCGAAGTACTCGTCGGGCATCCCCATCCACGCGAACGCCCGGCCCCAGTCGCGCACGCCCCCGTGGGCGGCGGCGACCACCGGCACCGGCGGCTGCCGCAGATCCCTGGCCCGGTCGGCGCTGGTGGTGATCACCGCGACCGCGCCGTCGGTCTCCTGACAGAAATCGTAGAGGCACAACGGTTCTGCGATCATCCGCGCGTTGAAGTAGTCCTCCAGCGTCAGCGGTTCGCGGTGCATCGCCTTGGGGCGGTTGCGCGCATTGGCCCGCGTGGAGATGCGCGATCTCGGCGAACGCCTCGCGCCGGGTGCCGTAGAGGTGCATGTGCCGCCGGGCCATCACCGACATCAGATGACCGGGCCCCGACAGCCCGGACGGGCTGCAGGAACGAGTTGATCGGGTCGGGCGGCACCGCCGAGAACACCGAGCCCAGGCGCTGTTTGGACTGCTGCAGCGCCATCACCGTGACGACGACGCGAGGCGTCGCCGGCGACGATCGCCGCGCGTGCCAGCCCGATCGCGCCTGCCGAACCACCTCCGCCGGAGGTCAGTGCGGCGGTGAACCGGACTTCGGGAATCCCGAGGGTCTCCATGAAGTCCGCGGTGTCCATCTTCTCGGTGTAGCCCGCGCTGGCGCCCGAGTAGTAGGCGAACCCGTCGATGTCGGTGACGGGCAGCCCGGCGTCCTCGCACGCGGCCAGGATGGCCTCGCCGGCCAAGCTCGGTGATCGATCTTCGGCAACGACCCACCCCGCTTGTAATATGTCGTTGCGCCGATGCCGACGATCGCGACGTCGCGCAGTCCCGATGAATCTGGCACTCGCTCAGGACTTTTCGGCCGGGATCGGGCGGCACTTCGGGGAACAGTTCGTAGAACGTGCCCTGGGTGATGCGCAGCCGGGTCTCGTCGCTGATCCCGTCGAAGAGCCCCTTCAGCGTGTCCTGGGTGTGGCCGAAGGTGCCCTCCATGTGCGGGATAGTCGCTGCCGAACATCACGTTGCTGGTAGCCCATGTGCTCGAAGGCCGCCACCGCGGTCTCGTCGTGCTGGAACGATGCGTAGACCTGGCTGTAGAGGATCTCCTTCGGGCTGCGGCTCAGCTTGGGCCGCACCGCCATATGGTGCTGGCGATACCCCTCGACCATCCGGTCGCCGAGGAACGGCACCCAGGTGGCGCCGCCCTCGGAGATCAGCACCTTCAGGTCGGGATGGCGATCCAACGCGCCGGAGGCGACCATCTTCATCGCCGCGCGCTGGCCCGAGAACGTCGTCTCGGCGTAGTTCATCACGGCGCCGCCCGGCCCGCGGTAGACCATGCCCGCGCCGCCGCTGGCCCCGCCGACCGTCATGTCGACCGGGTCGGTGCCGATGTGGAACGCGATCACCATGCCGGCTTCCTCGGCGGCCGCCCAGAACGGCTCCCACTCCTTGCGGTGCCAGTCGGGGGCGCTGGGATGTGGCGTGGTCGGCAGGAACACCGCCTTGAAGCCCTTGTCCGCCGCCCAGTGCAATTCCTCGATCGCGTCCTCGACCACCAGCGTCGACACCTGAGCGGTCACCACGTACCGCGGTGACACCGCGCAGATCTCCTCGAGCGCCCACTCGTTGCTGGCGCGCATGCACGCCTTGAGCAGTTCGGGTGTGCGGAACGTCGAGCCCCACATGCCCAGCGACGGGAAGATCACCTCGCCCCAGACGCCCTCCTTGTCCAGGTCGCCCAGCCGGGCCTTGGCGTCGCGGATGCCCTGCGGCTTCATGCTCTCCTCGATGAAGGCCTCCATCGCCGACGACGGCAGCTTGCGCCGGAAGATCTGTCCGTCGACCGAGACGGTCTCGTACTCACCGTCGGGATCCTTCTCGGCGCGCGGCGTCAGCTCGGCGAGCGCGCTTGGGCAGCCGGGACCGCCACAGATCGTCGGGCTCCAGAAAGTGGGAGTCACCCGAGTTCGTCCAGATCTTGGTCATTGGCCCTCCAGGCCGATGTGCTCCATTCGATGATGCCAGGCCGATCTCGCCGAAGTCCAGACTTTTTAATGGGATTGCATTACTATTTTTGGCCGGATGAGCGAACGTGGGGACCATGACGACGCACCGAACCGTGGCGCGTCGCCGCAACTCTTCTGGCGAATCGACCCGGGTGATGCTGATGGAGGTCGCCGAGCGCCTGTTCGCCACCAAGGGCATCGAGGCGGTGACGCTGCGGGAGATCCAGCAGGCGGCCGGACAGTCGAACACGTCGGTGATCCGGTATCACTTCGGCTCCCGCGATGGCCTGATCCGGTCGCTGATCGCCTACCGCCAGCACGGTCCTTGGGGCGGATCGCCAGGAGATGCTGGCCCGCATGCGCGACGAAGGCAAGGAAGCCGACCCCCGCGCGGTGGTGTGGCTGCTGGTGCGCCCGCTGGCCAACAGCATCGCGGCAGGCGAGATGTTCGTGCCGTTCCTGGCCCGGCTGAGCGAGGATCCGCGGGCCCGAGTCGACTACTGGCCGGATCATCTCGAGGACGAGTGGACGCAGGAGCGGTTGGAGGAACTCGTCGACGCCGCGCTTCAGGACCTGCCCGAACGGATCCGCCGCGGCCGCACGTTCCAGCTCTACATCGGCCTGATCAGCGTTCTCGCTGCGGCCGCCCGATCCGGCCACGGCCTGAGCGAGGCGCAGCTGCACAACTACGTCGACACCTGGGTCGGCATGCTCACCGCGCCGGTGTCCTACGAAACCCGCGCGCTGATGGCCGAACGACGACGCCTGAACGCTAACTGCCGCCGACGATTTCGCGTGCGCGCAGGTCGGCGATCCGTGGCGTCGTCGAGCCCGATCTCGCGCAGCACCGCATCGGTGTGCTGGCCGATCGTGCAGCCCGCGTCGGCCTTGGAGCGCGATCGGGAGAACCGGCACAACGGGGCCAGCCGGCGGTGCTCCTCGAAGATCGGGCTGTAGGCCTGCACCGCATAGCCCGCCTCGAAGTAGGGGTCGGTCTGCAGCACCAGTTCGGAGTTGCGTTCCACCACCTCGACACATCCGACATCCTGGGCGGTCAGCTCGGCCTCCCACTCCAGCCTTGGTCTTCGTCGCGAACACCGGCGTCAACGCTTGCGATGAGCTCGTCGTCGTGCTGCGCCCGCGATTCGGCGTCTGGCAAATCGCTCGTCGGCGTGCAGGTCGACGTAGGGCGCCATGGCTTTCGCCAGTGCCGGCCACTCGCGCGGCAGCGGCGCGGCAAGGAAGACGAAACCGTCTGCCGCGCTGTACATCCGGTAGAGCGCATTCATACCGAAGAACGATCGTCGCCCGCCGGATCTCCGGTCGGCCGCGCGTAACCCGTGTTGTAGGTGATCATGCCTGCTGGACGGTTCCCGAGCATGGTGGTGACCAGGTTCGGCATCGTGATGCCGCGGCGCTGTGCATACAGCGCGACCATCAACGCCGAACCGACACCGTGCGCCGCGATCCCGTCGGATTGCACGGCGGGCACCGCCCCGCCCGCGTGCAGTCTGCACCGCTCTGCGGTGCAGTGTCATCCAGGTCGACGGGTGGCTGGCCGCCGTCGTGGCTGTCGATCAACGACAGGCCCGGACGCCGCGCCGACCGAGGGTGCGTAGGCGGCGCGGTGCGAAAACGGTCCGTCGACGCCGTACCCGGAGGTGGTCACGAACGCCAGGTTCGGGATTGACCGCCCGCAGTGACGCCTCGTCGATCTTCGGCCCGCTCGGCCGCCTTGCCGCGGAAACACTGCAGCACGATGTCGGACCGTTTGGCCAGTTCGTAGACCAGCTCGAGGCCTTCGGGCTTGGTGAAGTCGATCGGCGACGCTTTCCTTGCCCTGCAACACCTTTCCGCCGCCTGCTTCGGGGAAGGCCACCAGGTTGCGGATGTTGTCGCCCTCCAGCGGTTCGACCTTGATCACGCGCGCACCGAGGTCGGCCAGCAGGGTCGCGCCGTACGGGCCCGGCGAACATGCTGCCGAACTCCAGCACCGTCACGCCCTTCGAGCGGCGGTGCGTCGGGAGCCGGGTGCTGCGACGGCGCCGCGTCGGGACTTTTCTGGTCCGCGGCCGGCGCCGCGTCCGGCGCCTCGTCAAAGCTCACCGAGCCGTTGTGCTCGCCGAGTCGCGGCGCGGGCCGCAGCGTGGTCAGCGGCTTGCCGTCGGCGTGGATGAGGGTCGACGGCTGCCGCACCGGACCGAGATCGGGGTCCATCACCGTGACGGCGCGGCCTTCGTGGGCGGTCTGCGGGTGGTCCAGCGAGTCGTCGGGACTGCGCAACAGCTCGCCGCTGAGATCTTTGTTGTCCGCCATCGCCTGCTGCCATTCGGCGAGCGTGCGGGCGCGCACCCGCTCGAGCATCATGTCCCACCATTCGGTGCGCAGCTCGGGCGTCGGCAGCATCGGGAAGCCCTGCCATTTCGGGTCGGCGATCTCGTCCATCAGGCCGAGTTCGGTCAGCCAGGCACCGATCAGCCGCGGAGACACCTGGGCGAACTGCAGCCACCGGCCGTCCTTCGTCGGTGCCACCAGCAGCGCGTAGATGAGGTAGGCCTGCGGGCCGCCCCTGGTCGTCGTAGGCGGCGTCCATCGGCTCGTAGGCGCCCGGATACCGCTCGAGCACCATCTCGTAGAACCAGTTGTACGGGTCCATCGAGCCCATGCCGGTGACGAGATTGGTCTCCACGATCTGGCCGCGGCCGCTGGACTCCCGTTCGAGCAGCGCGGCCAGGATGCCCTGCACCGCAGCGTGGGCCGCGCCCCAGGACGCATAGCTGGGCGGCGATGTAGGCCGGCCCGGGACGCGGGGTCAGCCCGCGCTTTTCGTGCATGACGCCGGTCTTGGCCATGACCAGCGCTTCCCACCCCTTGTAGTTGCGCCAGGGACCGGTCGACCCCCAACCGGTGATGGCGCCGACCACGAGTCGCGGATACGCGCTCGGCCAGCAGGTCGTGAGTGAGGCCGAGGCGCTGGGCGGTGGCCGGCCGCAGCGTGTTGACCATGACATCGGCGCGGCGCAGCAGCGCGCGCAACCGGTCGAGGTCGGCGTCGTCGTGGAGATCGAGGGTGACGCTGCGCTTGCCGCGCAGCAGTGCGGGCCAGCCCGCGAGTTGCCGAAGCGGGCTGCCGTCGGGCGGCTCGACCATGATGACGTCGGCGCCGCAGTCCGCCAGGAACTGCGTCGCCTGCGCACCCGGCAAGGTCGTCGACAGGTCCACGACCACCACGCCGGCGAGCGGACCCTCGGATGTGGCTGACGCCATGATCGCTCCTCGCAGAATTCGCAACGTTGTGACGCGCGCCACGCCAGCTTGGCAGCCGCCAAGATTAATGTCAATCCATTAGTTCTGCTATCGCACGGCGAAGCCGGCATCGAGTGGCCAGGCCGTGCCGGTGATGAACTTCGCCTCGTCGGACACCAGGAACGCGACCGCGCCCGCGATGTCTTCGGGCATCAGCACCGGGATCGGCAGTGCGTTCTGCATCGCCGTCACCGCGACGTCCTCGGCGGCCACCAGCGCCGCCATCGCCTCGTTCATCACCATGCCGGTGGCCACCCCGGTCGGGTGAATCGTGTTGACGCGGATCGAGTACTGCGCCAAGTGGTTCGCCCACACCTGCATCAGCCCCACCAGTCCACGTTTGGCCGCGGTGTAGGCCTGCCCGCCTGCGCGGTCGGTGCCGGTGCCCTTCAGGCCCGCGCTCGAACTGGTCAGCACGATGGATCCGCCGCGGCCACCGTCGATCAGTGCGGGGATGGCCGCTTCCACGGTGTTCCACACGCCGATCAGGTTGACGTCGATGATGTCGCGGAAGACCTGGCGGCGGTCACCACCGTCGCCGAGCCGGATGATGCCGGCGTTGGCGATGACGATGTCGAGGCGGCCGAGTTCCTTGACGCCGTCGCGCACGATCTTCTCGAGAGCGTCGGCGTCGCGAACGTCGGCCTGGTGCGCGATGATTCGGCGCCCCTCGTTCTCGACGAGCTTCACCGTTTCGTCGAGCTCATCCGCGGTCGCGTTCGGGTAGTCCATCGTGTCGATGTCGTGGCAGATGTCCAGCGCGATGATGTCTGCGCCCTCGGTGGCAAGCCGGACCGCGTGGGCACGGCCCTGCCCGCGCGCGGCGCCCGTGATCAGTGCGACGCGCCCGTCCAGATTTCCCATGAATCGCTCCTTATCAGACATACATATATCTATTTAACGTAGTGCACCTTGCATCGGATGCGGAGACGCTTTGTCGCAATTGGGTCCGACGACGCGCGCTCGGGCGGCGCGTCAGCGGGCGCGTCAGCGACGGAATCTGGTGACCAGGCGGGTGGCTGTCGCATCCTCGTTGATTTCGCGAAGCACCAGGTAGTCGACGCCATGCCAGGCGCGACGATTCCATTGGCCCAGCGAGATACGGGTACCCGGGCCGCCGGTCGCCGCAGGCAGCGCCTTGACCTTCTCCAGGCCACGGAGCACCCCGACCGGGGTGATGGTCTGAGCGTGTCCGATGCCGCGGGCCAGTGCGGCGCCGCAGTCGAATGCCAGCGTGGGGACGCAGTTCTGCTGCCGGTAGCCGAACCGGGCCTCGAATCGCTCCTGCAGCGCCTGACCCACCGGATTCTGTTCGTCGTACTGGTCGACGCCGATCCAGCCCTGCAGGCCGCGCATCCACTGCGGCACGACATAGCAGTTGATGAAGGCCGCGCACATGAACCGCGGTGGATTCCATCCCGCCGCGGCAAGGGCGGCGTTCATCTCGATCCCGGGCAGCCCGAATCCGAAGTACGCCAGCGCATCCGGCTTGCGGGCCATCAGGTTAGCGACCGTCGCGGTGATGTCGCGGTCGGCCTGGCCGACGCCTTCGCTGTGCACGATCTCGAGACCCTCGCGTCGGCAGGCGTCGGTGAAGAACTCGAGGTACTCGTAACCGGTGGCGGCGCGTTCGAACACCACCCCGACCGTGCGCAAGCCGCGATCGGCGATGGCCTCTGCGATGAGGTAGCCCTCTTCGGGCAGCGACCCGTTGCCGAAGCCGAACATGTACTCGTCGTACTGGCGGTCGGTGCCGCTCCAGGTGATGGTCGGCACCTTGCGCGGCAGCCGTGGCCAGGTGTTCTTTCACGGCGAGCGAGTTGTCGCTGATCAAGGGGCCGATGATGGCGACGCAGCCGTCGTCGACGAGTTCCTGCCAGGCGCGCACCACGTCGAATGCATCGCCGCGCGGCAGTCCCTCCACGTCCTTGACGATCAGCCGCACCGGGCGGTCGAGGATGCCCGCCGCGGTGGCCTCGTCGAACGCCAGCCGGACCGCGTCGAGGAAGGTCTGCTTGACGTCCTCGATCGGAAAGTCCAGGCAGACACCGACTTTGACCGACGGGCCGGCCGGGATGTCGGCGTTGATGTCGCGGGTCATCGCCCGGCGGGTACGGCGGCCGAGGTCCATTCGAGCGGGAGGCTGACCGCGGTGCGAATACCCGGGACGAAGTTGACCTCCTGGCCCTCGGGCACGGTGAACGTGCCGAGCGTGGCGAAGATTTCTTCGAGCGCGACCTTGAGCTCCTGGCGGGCCAGATGCGAGCCGAGGCAACGGTGCACACCGCCCCCGAAAGCCATGTGGCGGGAATTGTCGCGGTGGATATCGGTGGTCATCGGGTCATCGAAGACGCGGTCATCGGTGTTGGCGGCGCCCAGAAGCAGCATCACCAGGTCACCCTTCGCGATCGCCACGTCGTGCATCACCATGTCCTGCGTCGCGTACCGCAACACCAGTGACACGGGTGTCTCGACGCGAAGCAGCTCCTCGACGATCTGGCGGGTGTGCTCGGGCTCGCCGCGGCACGCCTTCTGCAGGTCCACGTCTCGGGCCAGCCGCGTCAGGACACAGTCGAGTGTCGCGGTGACCGTGTCCAACCCGGCCGCCATCTGCAGGAACAGAATGTCGAGCATCTCGTTGCGCGACAACGGTTGCTCGCCGATCTCTGCCTGGACCAGCCGGGTCGCGAGATCATCGGCCGGTTCGGCGATCCGGCGATCGAGCATCGCGTCAAAGTAGGCATAGACCTCGGCGGCCGTGGCGGCCCACAGTTTCCGCAACACCGTCAGGTCGCCACTGCCCGCGACCGCCTCACCGTGAACGAAGGCGTCCTTCCAGCGCAGAAACAGGTCGAGGTCGTCAGCGGGAAAGCCGACGACGTTCAGGAACACCCGACACGGGAACGGCACCGTGAAGGCCTGATGGAAATCGGCGTGGCCCGCCTCGGCAACCGCGGCGAGCATCTCCCTGGCGATGGTCCGGGTGTCGTCGGCCAGCGCGGCCACCGCGCGCGGCGAGAACAACGGATCCAACAGCTTGCGGTACTTCGCGTGTTCGGGCGGATCGATGTCCAGCGGGATGACCGGGCGCTGCTGTCCCATCTCGTTGGCGCCGTTGGCCTCGAACAACTCCGGGGCCCGCAGCGCGCGATGGACGTCGTCGTACCGCGACAGGATCACGACGTTGCCGCTGCGTGACCGGCTGAACGGCGCCGACACCGCTGGCGCGAAATCGCGCAGGCCGGCGTACATCGGCCACGGATTGTTGCCGATGACCGGGTCGGTCATCCAGCTGTTGAGATCGAGTTCCATCCAGGCGCCTCCCCGGGCTCGATTGTGACTGCCGTCACCATAGGCAGGCGCCCCGTTCTTAGTCAAGTATTCACACCACTAGCTGCCGGCGCCGGGAGCCGACGAACGGTGGTGATATTCCGACGTCGCTAGGTGGGGCGCCTGAGCCCGAAGTGGATGAACGACGCCAGCTCCTCGATCACCCGCTCGCGGTCGGGTACCTCCCCGGCGTCGGGATACGTTCCGGGCAGGAACGCCGCGGTCGCGCCGACCAGGATCATGATCATCCGCAGCAGCAGGTTGGGGTTCTGGTCACGAAACCCGTTGGCGTCGAGGAAGTTTCGAAACGCGGGTTCCAGCGGCTCATACATCTGGCTGGCCAGCTGGTGCACGGGGTCGTCAAGGTGCCCCGGGCCGCCGATCAGCACCTGCATCATCGTCATCACCACGGTCCGGTTGCCGTGCACCAGATCGTAGAGCTGGCCGATGAACTCGAGCGTGTGCTCGGTGTTCGGTGTGCTGCCCGGCGATTGCTGTTGGGCCTCGATCCAGCGAGGGCGCAACGACTCGAGCAGCTCCACGATCGGGCGGATGACCGCTTCCTGCAGCAGGCCGTTCTTCGAGCCGTAGTAGCGGAAGATCAAATCCTCTGACACTTCGGCACGTTCGGCGATCTGCCGCGTCGTGGTGGCATACGGCCCCCGCTCGGCGAACAGCTCCTGCGCGGCAGCCAACAGCAGCGCCGGCGCCGTGCCCCTGCGGATCCGCGGACCGGTTCGAGGCGCGTGCTGCGCCCGCGCCTTCCTCGGGGATGGTCGGCGCGGTTTCCCGCTGGCAGTCGAAGTCATCACCGCCATGGTAACCGCAAGTACAGGCCTGAACAGCCCTAACGGTCGATAGTCAGGTGCGTACTTGACTACGGCGAGCTACCCTCCTACCGTGATGCCCGTCACCAGACGCGTGTTTCGCGCCTGGAGCGCACGGTCAAGGGAGAGCGTCAAGGGAGAGCTATGTACTGGGGCGTCGCCCTGTTCCAGGGCTTGTGCTGGGTGAGCCTGCTGGCTCTGGTCGGGACATACACGTGGCTGAGTGTGCGGCAACATCGAGTGCATCCCGGGCTGTGGTTGGCGTTGGGGATTTTCGTCATGTCGTGGCTCGAATCCCCCTATGACAACGTGATGTTCGCCGTGTTCCACCCCGACTTTTATCGGCTTCCCCGGTGGCCGCTGATCAATCTGACACAGGGCGGCCTGCCCGTCATCGCCCCGACCGGCTACATCATGTACTTCCTCCTTCCTGCGGCGATCGCGGTGCCCATTGCGCGGTGGGCCGTCCGGCGATATGGCTGGCGCGAACCGTACGCACTGCTCGGTGTCGGCCTGGCGGTCGGCATGGTGTTCGACGGAGTGATCGAAACGAGTCAGGCGTCGTTTCTTCACCTTTGGACCTTTGCCCGCACCACCCCGGGTCTGACCGTGTTTCCCGGGACCACCGCCGAGGTGCCGGTCACGTGCTTTCTGGCCATGGGGCTGTTCATCATGGTGGCGACGTACCTGCTGGGCCGTCGCATCGACGACGAGCCGGTGCTGGACAGGTGGGTGGCAACCAAGGTGCGGCCTGGACCGCTGCGAACGGTCGCCGTCGCCGTGGCTTACATCGCGGTGACCCACGCGGTCTACCTGGCCACGATGGCGCCCCACGCCATCACGAAGCTGGCCGGAATGCTCACCGTTGCCGGGCCCGCACAGCCGTATGCCGAAATTGCCCCGCAACCCGCCGGCATCCAGGCCAACGGCGCGGTCGGCACGTTGATCCTGGTCGTCTGGCTGGCCGGACTCGCGGTCGGGGCGTTCCTGCTTGCGCGCCGCTTCGACCCCGGAGCCGCACCGCGGACGAGTTCTGTGAAAGATGCTTCCGCTCGCAGGTCTCAGCGGGACTGAGCACCCATTCGTAGAGGAGTGTGGCTATGCCGCTGCAGCCATCGATGAAGCTGCTGTCCGTCGACGATCACCTGATCGAGCACCCCAGGGTGTGGGCCGACCGGTTGCCGTCGAAGTACCTCGACGCCGGCCCGCGAATCGTCGAGATCCCGCGCGGCGACGGTTTGGCGCCGATGCAGTCCTGGCTGTACGAGGACCGTCCCTACCCCTACATCGGGCTCAATGCGGTCGCCGGTAAGAGACCTGAGGAGTACGGGTTGGAGCCGGTCCGCTACGACGACATGATCGCGGGTTGTTATGACCCCAAGGCCCGCATCGCCGACATGGACATCGACGGCGTCGAGGCCATGCTGTGTTTTCCGTCGTTCCCGCGGTTCTGCGGCACCATCTTCCTCGAAGGCGAGGACAAGGAGCTGGCACTGCTGGGTGTGCAGGCGTGGAACGACTTCTCCCTCGACGAGTGGTGCGCCACCGACCCGGCGCGGTTCATCCCGATGGCGATGGTGCCGCTGTGGGATCCCGGCGTTGATGGTCGCCGAAATCGAGCGTGTCGCCGCCAAGGGTTGCCGCGCGATCGGGTTGCCGGACAACCCGATCAACCTTGGCCTGCCGAGCTATCACACCGACCACTGGGATCCGGTGTTCTCGGCGATGGAAGAGACGAACCTGACCGCCGTGATGCACTTCGGTTCCGGTGGCTTCCCCCCGCAGATCGCCCCGGAGGCGCCGTTCGCGGTGATGATCACCTTGATGGGCACCACGTCGATGGCGGCGTGCACCGACCTGTTGTTCTCCCCGGTGTTCCACCGCCACCCGAACCTGAAGGTGGCGTTCTCCGAGGGCGGCGTTGGCTGGATGCCGTATCTCATCGAGCGGGCCGACTACGTGTGGCGCAAGCACAAGTACTACCAGAACATCCACCCCACCATTACGCCGTCGGAGTTGTTCCGGCGCAACATCTCCGGCTGCTTCATCGAGGACGAGACGGGGGTGAAGAACCGCTACGATATCGGCGTCGGCAACATCACCTGGGAGTGCGACTACCCGCACTCGGACTCGTTCTGGCCCAAAAGCCGCGCCCGGGCCGAAGAGATGTTCGCCGAGGTGCCCGACGACGAGGTCGCGCAGATGGTCGAGCACAACACCCGGCGCTGGTACAACTTCCCCGAGGCCGGGTTCACCGCGCACAACGCCGACGAGGGCAACCCGTGGCGGCCCAATGACGGGAAGGGTCCCGAGCCGGCCTACGCGGGCACCGGTGATCACGGCGGAATAAGTGACGTCCAGAAATCCCTCGGCGACCTCTTCACGACATGACCTTCATGAGAACCCTCGATCGGGGTTCGGAACCGCAGAGCCCCGAACGGTTCGGGCACCTGACGCCCGCCGGCGTGGGGCGCCATCGTCGTCGGCGTCGTCACGCTCGCCTACGCCGCCCTGAATTCGAGCCGCCGTGTCGAGGGCACCCGGGTGGGCCGCCCCGCGGGTTCGTTCGTGCCGTCGCGGACGGAGTTCCTCGGAATCTCCAACTGGTATATCTACTTCGAGATCGGCTCGCTGGTCATGTTTTTCGCGGTCTGGGGAACAGCGATCGTCAGGTCGCGCCGATCCGGCAAACCGACACCGACGTTGCTGATGATCGCGGTGACGACGAGTTTGACGTGGCTGGACCCGGTGATGAACTGGGCGCCTTATGCGGCCTATGACCCGCGGATGTTCCACTTCGACGTCGACTGGTTCTGGTTCAACCTTGCCCCGACCGTCGAGCCGTGGGCGGTCATCATCGGTTACGGCTACTTCTTTTTGATTCCGGCGTGGTTCACCCTCACCGTCTACCGGAGGATCGCGGCGCGGGCAGCCCTGGGGTCCTGGCTGGTGCGGCGTCCCAGACTCGCGATACTCGCACTGTCCCTGGGGATTTGCATCGTGTGGGATGGCGTCATGGAGGCGCTGTTCGTCCGAATGGGCCTCTACACCTACACCCAGGTCATTCCGTTCGGTTCGATCTTCGCCGGCACTGCCGCACCAGTTCCCGCTGATCTGGGAGGCGGTGTTATTTGGCATTATGCTGTCGACCGCCGCGCCGCTGATGTGGGTCGACGACTCCGGGCGTACCTGGTCGGAGTCCGTCGCCCGCCGTATGAGGATCTTCGCCGGCCGCCCGTATGTTGGTGCGTTCGTCATCGCGTTGGCGCTGATGAGCGTCGTCTATGTCGGCGTACGGCCTGTCGTTCGGAGTCATCCGCGCCACCGGCATCGCCACCGAGACCGCCCAGCCGTGGCGTTACCCCGAGACGAAGGTCTTCGACCCGCAGGGCTACTACGCAGCGCAACGGCGAAACCGGTCCCGTCATGATCGGCACCTGGGCGGGCTGGGAACTCAGACGGTGACGGCGCACGCCGGTTCCTACGGTTCTCAGGGTTCCTGGGCGCCGAGAATCATTGTGCCGCTTGAACAGAACCATCCGCCGGTGCCGCTGACGCAGGCGATCTTGGCGTCGGGTACCTGCCGCGGTCCGCACTCGCCGCGCAGCTGACGGGCCGCCTCGACGAGCAGGAACAGGCCCGCGCTGACCCGGGTGACACGCCGACAGGCCGCCGCCGTCGGTGTTGGTGGGCAGTTCGCCGCCCAGCCGCAACGAACCCTTCTCGACGAACCGCGCCGCCCTCCCCCTTCGGGCAAGAAGCCGAGGTCCTCGAGCGTGAGCAGCAGCATGTAGGTGAACGCGTCGTAGATCTCGGCCACGTCGACGTCGGCGGGCCGCACCCCGGCGCGCGCGAACGCCAGCGGGCCGCTCACCGCCGCAGGCCCGACGGTGAGGTCGTCCCACTGCGAGGTCAACATGTGCGAGGTGGTCTCGGCCGAGCCGAGCACCCACACCGGCTTAGCCCGCAGATCCTTTGCGCGGTCGCGCGCTGACGAGCACGGCCGCGGCGCCGCCGTCGCTGCGGATGCAGCAGTGCAGCTTGGTGAACGGGTCGGCGATCATCGGCCCGGCCAGCACATCGTCGATGGTGATCGGGTCGCGGTAGTACGCCTCGGGGTTGTCGGCTGCGTTGAACCGCGCGGACACCGCGACCTCGGCGAGCTGCTCGATGGTGGTGCCGTACTGGTGCATGTGCCGGCGCGCCGCCATCGCGTACTTGGAGATCAGGGTGTGCCCGTAGGGCGCCTCCCACTGCAGCGGGCCGCGGGCGCCCCAGTTGATGTTGGCGCCGCGCAGCCCCTTTCGAGATCCGCGCGGGCGGTCGAACCGTAGGTCAGCAGCACCACATCGGCGTGCCCGGCGGCGATCGCGTCGGCCGCGTGCGAGGCCATCACCTCCCACGACGCGCCGCCGACCGCGGTCGAGTCCACCCAGCGCGGCCGCAGCCCCAGATACTCGCCGACATCGACCGGAGGCAGCGTGCCCTGACCGGTCGAGGCCAACCCGTCGACGTCGGCGGGCGTCAGACCGGCGTCGGCCAGCGCCCGGCGGCTGGCCTGCGCCATCAGCTCGTAGGGACCCTTGTCGTCGACGCGGCCGACGTCCGACAGCGCCACGCCGGCGATGGCGACCGTGCCGCTCACTGGTGCGCGGTCCTGGGCCAGCAGCTCGGCCAGCACGTCGGTGGGTTCGACCGAACAGGTGCCGAAACACGTGGGCGCGCTTGAGGTACAGGTGCATGTCGTTTTCGAACGTGTAGCCCATTCCGCCGAACACGTGGATGCCCGCGGCGGCGTTGTCGACGGCCGCCGACCCGGCCACCGTGATGGCCGAAAGCACCTGCCGCAGTGCGTCGGTGCGTCCGGACTTGCCAACGCGATCGCGGCGAAGAACGTCTGCGCCTGCGCGGCCTCGGCCGCGATCTCCATGTCCACGCAGGCGTGCTTGATCGGCCTGGTGCACGCCGATCGGCTTGCCGAACTGCACTCGGGTCTTGGCGTATTCGGTCGCCAGCGCTGCGGCGGCCGACGGCCAGGCCGGTGAGAAAGGCCGCCGACAGCACCATCGCGCGGCCCCAGATCCATTCCTCCTCGGCCGGCAGCCAGTGCAATGGTTCGGCGGATTGCGACAGTGGCCGTTGCCATCCGGGTTCCCGGGTCTGCCGATTCGACGACGACCGGTGCCGCCCGAAGGAGGCGATGTCGACCAGCGCGGCGCCCTCGCGGCCACCACGCAGCGCGTAGCGAGCGCCCGCCGGGTCGAACAGGTCGAACGTGCCCTTGATCGGGCGGACGTCGCCGTCGCCGCGCAACACCGCCAGCGCGACGAGGGCCGTCCCCGGAGCCGATCCGCTCGCGCCAGCGCGTCGATCGCCGCATTTCGGCCGCGACCCGCGCAGCCAGACGTCGCGGCCAGGAACGGCCCCGGCGCGAGCCGCCTGCCCAGTTCGATGATGCAGCAGCACCTCGTCGTCGAAGCGGCCGGCCCGAGCCCACCGGACTCCTCGTCGAGGCCCAGCGTGAGCAGGCCCAGCTCGGCGCCTTCTCGCCAGACGTCGCTCGCGGCACCGGCGACTTCCGCGTCGCGGTCGGCGCGGATCCGTTCGACCGGCATCCGTTCGGCGAGGAATTCGCCTGCG
The DNA here is from genome assembly GCA_963733605.1 of uncultured Actinomycetota bacterium. Taxonomy (GTDB): domain Bacteria; phylum Actinomycetota; class Actinomycetes; order Mycobacteriales; family Mycobacteriaceae; genus Mycobacterium. Next base: position 62,665 of record CAVTDY010000021.1, on the reverse strand, counting down.
GCCGTGACGATTTCGAGTTGCTCAGGCTCCGGGCAGCAGATCCACCGATCGTCTCCTCTCATCGCGGCAGCCCCAGCACGCGTTCGCCGACGATGTTGCGCTGGATCTCCGACGTCCCGCCGCCGATGGCTTGGGAGAAGCTGTAGTAGTAATAGCCGACCCAGCCGTCGACGTCCCACCGCGACGATACGCGGATCGACGGCCGGACCGAGGATGTCCATCGCCAACTTGCCGATCTCCTTGGCCAGTTCGGCGTACATCAACTTGACGATCGAGCCCCGCGGGCCGGGCGTCTCGGTCTTCATCGCCTCGCAGATGTTGGTGTAGGTCAGCGCCCGCAGCGACGCCACCGAGGCGCGCGCCCGGGCCAGCCGCCGCGCGATCTCGTCGTCGGCGATGGCGGGCCTGCGGCCGTCCGGGCCGACGTGGTCGCGGGCGTAGTCGATGAGGTCCTCGATGATCTTGGCCAGCCGCACCTGGTTGGCGGTGAACGCGGTGCCACGCTCGAAGGACAACGTCGCCATCGCGACCGACCAGCCTTCGCCCACATCGCCGACCACGTTGCTACATCGGAATGCGGACGTTGTCGTAGAACACTTCGCAGAACTCCGAGCCGCCCTCGATGGTCTCGATCGGGCGCACGTCGATGCCCGGCGCGCTCATGTCGCAGATCACCCAGGTGATGCCGCGTGTGCTTGCTGCCGGCTGCTGTCGGTGCGCACCAGCAATTCCTGGTAGTCGGCGACGGTGGCGAAGCTGGTCCACAGCTTCTGCCCCGACACCACCAGGTGCTCGCCGTCGATGACCGCCTTGGTGCGCAGCGCCGCCAGGTCCGATCCGGCGTCGGGTTCGGAGAAGCCCTGACACCAGATCACCTCGCCGCGCAAGAATTTTCGGCAGGTGAAACGACTTCTGTTCGTCGGTGGCCCGGGTGATCAGGGTCGGCCCGGCGTGCGAGTTACCGACGAAGCACGCGTCGATGCCGGGGAACCCCCGCGCGGCGTACTCCTCGTACCAGATCAGCTGCTGCAGCAGGGTCAGCCCCTTGCCGCCGTATTCGGTGGGCCAGGCGATGCCGGCCCAGCCGCCTTCCGCACTGGGTGCGCTGCCAGGCCAGGTCGTATTCGCGGATACCTGCGTCGTCGCGCGGACGCGGTTCGGTCGGCTTGTTCTCGTCGAGCCACGTGCGGACCCGGTCGCGGAACTCGAGCTGATCAGGCGTGAAGTCGAGGTCCATGGTCCGGAGTCTAGGTGACACGATAGTCAGAAACAATGCGTCGGTCATCGGCGCTGCGGTACCTCGCGGCCAGCTCTTCGGCACCGCGGGCCAGCAGTGCCACGTCCGCTCCCACAACACGAAGCTCGCGCCGGCCGTCGATGTAGCGGCGTGCCGATCGACTCGTTGAACGCGTTCACCCCGGCGCGCTTGCCGTGCTCCACGATGGTCGCCAGCGCGTTCTCGATGGTGGTCACGACGTCGGGATGCTCGGGCTGCCCGAGTTTGCCCATCGAGGCCGCCAGGTCGGCCGGACCGATGAACACCGCGTCCACCCCGTCGACGTCGGCGATCTCGCCGAGCAGCGCCAGCCCGGCCACGACTCTCCACCTGAACGGTCAACGACACCGTCGTCGTCAGCGGTGACAAGATAGTCAGAAATGCGGTTCCAGCGGGACGCCCGGGCCAACGCGCTGCCGACCCCGCGGATGCCGGCGGGCGGGTAACGCGTGGCCGCCACGGCCGCGACTGCTTCCCCGGGGCCGTCGATCATCGGCACGATGATGTTCTGCGCGCCGATGTCGAGCAGTTGCTTGATGACCACCGGGTCGGCCGCCGGCGGGCGCACCACGCACGTCGACGTCCGGGATAGCCGGCCAGCACCTGCAGTTGCTCGAGCGTGGTGCGCAGATCGTTGGGCGCGTGCTCCTGATCCAGCAGTACCCAGTCGATGCCCGGACCCCGCGCAGATCTCGGTGACGTAGCCGCTGCCCGAGGCCACCCACATGCCGAATCCGCGGGTCGCGCACCGCCGATGCGCTGCGTCCACCGGTTCGTCACGACCCTGCCTCCGGATCGAACGTCCACCGACACCGTGCCCAGCGGGCCGTAGTCGGCGACGAAGGTGTCGCCCGGGCTCGGCGAACACCGGCTTGGTGAACGACCCGGACAGGATCACCTCGCCGCGTTGCAGCGAAACCCCATGCGGGGCAAGACGATTCGCCAGCCACGCGACGCCGTTGCCGGGATGGTTGAGCACCGCGGCGGCCACCCCGGACTCCTCGATCGTGCCGTTGCGGATCAGCAGGGCCGCCACCCAGCGCAGGTCGACGTCCTAGCGGACGGAACTACCCGGCCGCCCAGGACCAGCCCGGCGTCGGCGGCGTTGTCGGCGATGGTGTCGACGATGGTGCGCAGGTGGCCGGTCTCGGGGTCCGACATCTGCACCCGGGCGTCGAGGATCTCCAGCGCCGGCGTGACGAACTCGGTCGCCCGCAGCACGTCGAACAACGTGACGCCGGGCCCGCACAGCTGCCTCGCCCAGCACGAACGCCAGCTCGACCTCGACGCGCGGCCGGATGAAGCGGCCGGCCGGGACGTGGCCGCCGTCCTCGACGAACATGTCGTCGAACAGCGCGCCGTAGTCGGGCTCGTCGATCGACACCGCCCGCTGCATCACCTTCGAGGTCAGCCCGATCTTGCGGCCCTTCACCACCCGCCCGTCGGCGACCTTGAGCTCGACCAGCGCCCGCTGCACCGCGTAGGCGTCCTCGATGGTCATGTCGGGATAGTCCAGCGACAGTTGCCGGATCGGCTTGCGCGTCCTGCTCGGCGGTCGTAGAGCCGACGGGCGATGTCGGCGATCTCGTCTCGCCGCGGCCGCGTCATCGGCACAGTCTCACTTGGTGAGGAACTCGAGCGGCCGCGGGTTGAACGCCTCGGGATCCTCGAAGTGCGGCCAGTGCCGCACCGACGGGCATCTCGAACACCTCCGCGTTCGGGATCAGGTCCGGCGATCGATGCGTCGCGGTGTCCTGATAGACACCGTGATCCTTGCCCGACGCCACGATCATCACCGGCGCCTTGATGCCGCGCCACTTGTCGTCGGGGATCAGGTTGCGGTGGCGGACCTTCTCGTCCTGCAGGATCAGCAGATGGTCGATGGTCGTCGCGGGTGTCGTCGCGCCGATAGACGGCCTGGCGCAGACCGATCAGATCGGGCAGCCGGTTGGCCTCGTCGGCGATCAGGTGGGCGAACACCGCGTGCAGTGACTCCCACGTCGGCTCGTTGACCGCCTTGGTTCGTTCCGCTCGAATGCGCGCCATGTTCGACGCCGACGCCTCCCGTCCGGCCGGCGACATCAGGATCACCTTGTCCACCCGGTCGGCGTGGCCGACGGACACCGCGGACGCGACGAACGCGCCCAGCGACATCGCGATGAAGTTGGCCGACGCCATGCCGAAGTGGTCCATCACCCCCAGCACGTGTTCGACGTAGACCGCGATCTCGTAGTCGTAGTCCGGCTTGTCGGAGAACCCGTTGCCGACCATGTCGATCGCCACGCAGTGAAAGTGCTCGGACAGTGCGGCGAGGTTGGGCGCGAACGTCTCCCAGTGCCCGCCGGTGCCGTGCAGCAGGATGGCGTGCGGCTTGTCCGGCCCGCCGGCCTCGGCATAACGGGTACGGACGGGCACGCCGTTGACTCGCGATGTCGACGAACCCCTGCCGGAACTCGAGCTCCTTGAGATACATCCAGATGCTGCGGTAGTTCGTCCGTGTCGATCACGGCTCACGTCGACCGCCGCGGCCGGTGCTTGTACTTGGCTCATCTCACCTTCTCGCATGTCCATATCTGACACATCTGTCATCTAGTGCTGACGTCGCCTCGCGCTGTCCTCATCGTCGCACAAGCTCAATGTTCCCATGTGAAGAACGGCTCACACCGCTCGGCCTACGCGCGATACGCGAGCGGGCATTGCATCTTCCTCCATTGATTCTGACACTTGTATGCGGTAATACTGGGCAGGTGAACACTCCGGCCGGACGCCGCGTCCTCGCCGACCTGGTCAACGAGTTCGCGGCCGTGCGGTTGTCGTTGGACGTCAGCGGCAACGGCCCCCGCCTGCTCGTCGAGGATCTCGAGGGCGGCGAGCAGGTCTTCTTGTGTCCGTTGGAGTTGGCCAGCTTCACCTTGGCCACCCCCGAGGACCGCGAGGAGTGGGTGCGGGTGGGCAACTACCGCGGCGAGCGCCGGCCAACGGAGCGGCCGTGACGCCGCCGATGCCGATCTGGTCGGCCTGGGCATGACCGCGATGTCGCTGCGGCCGGGCGCGACGCCGCTCGACGCTGGCCGTCAAGGCGAGCGCCGCCGCGCTGTCCGACGCCGGACATCGGGCGTGCCGATGTCGACGGGATCCTGGTCGGCTCATCGCAGGGCGTCCGGCCGGACCGGCTGGGCGTCGGATTCGCCGCCGCGGCCGGCTTCTCGGATCTGCGCCTGCTGGAGCACGTCGAGATCAAAGGCGCCACGACCATCGCCATGATCCAGCGCGCACGCCACGCCATCGTCACCGGTGAGGCGTCGACCGTACTGTGCGTATTCGCCGACGCGCCCCTGGTGGCCGGCCGGGGCGCAGGGCTCGACCTACGCACACAGCGGCGGCAACGTCGGGGTGCGCGGGCTGGAGCGGGCCTCGGGGCTGCTTGGCTCGGTGCCGACGTATGCGCTGCTGACCCAGCGCTGGCTGCACGTCACCGGCACCGGCGCCGACGCGCTGCGCGCGGTGGCCACCACGGCGAGGCGTTGGGCGCGCGGCAATCCCGACGCGGTCAACCGCGAACCGCTCGACGACGCCGACTATGACGCTTCCCCGATGATCGCCGAACCGCTTCGGCTGCTGGACTGCGCGCGGCCGGTGAACGGCGCGGTCGCCGTCGTGCTCACCGGCCGGCCCTCGGTCGGCGACACCCGATTGCGGGTCCGCGGCACCGGGCGCGAGCATCCGGTGCGGCGCCGTCGCGCCGGAGCCGAGTCGTGGTTCGGCGGCGGCGGCCGCGCGGTGCACGACGCGCTCGACCAGGCCGGCATGGCCCGAGCGGACCTGCGACGTCGCCGAACTGTACGACCCGTTCTCGATCGTGACCCTGGCCCTGCTCGACGAATACCGGCTCACCGGCGACGTGCCCGCGGGCGCGTTCGTGCGCGACGGCCACACCGGGCCCGGCGGCACGCTGCCGACCAACACCGGCGGTGGCCAACTGTCCGGTTTCTACCTGCAGGGCATGACGCCGTTGGCCGAGGCGGTGATCCAGCTGCGCGGCACCGGCGGGCAACGTCAGGTTCCCGGGGCCACGGTGGCGCTGGTCGGCGGTATCGGCGGCCGAATGGACCACCATGCCGCGTTGGTGCTGGAGCGCGCCGCATGACCGCCACCGCGGTCGAGGACTGGCTGCTGGACAGCGCACTGGCGCCCGCCGCCGACGACGACGTCGTCCGGCGCCGCTGTACGACGCGGCGGCCTCGCGCAACGAGCTCGCGCTGCCGTTCTGCGCGGCCTGCGCGCTGCCGCTCGAACTCGACCAGGAGATCTGCGACGGCTGCGGCGCACGGCGAACGCGACTGGCGCACAGTCGATCCGCGCGGAATCGTACATGCCGCGACGCTGATGCACCGGCGCGAACCCGGCCTGGTGCACGCCACTGGCCCCTACCCCATCGTCGACGTCGAGCTGGCGAGCGGGCACCGGATCGTGATGACGACCGCTGCAACCCACGGACACCGCACCGCCCATCGGCACGGCGGTGCGCATCGGTTTCCGCCGCCTCGGCGACGTCGCCATCCCGGCCATCGACATCCTGGAGGACCGAGTGACGACACTCGAATACGCCCTGCTACCGACGACTTCGACGTCGCCGCCGTCATGCGCAGCGACCGCGTGCACGGCTCGGTCTACACCTCCGCCGAGATCTTCCGCCGCGAGATGGACACCATCTTCAAGACCGGCTGGGTCTACGTCGCGCACGAGAGCGAGGTCAGCGAGCCGGGCGACTACCTCACCCGGATGATCGGGCACGACCCGGTCGTCGTGGCGCGCGGCAAGGACGGCGTGGTCCGGGTGGTGCTCAACCGCTGCACCCACCGCGCCAACAAGCTGTGCAACGCCGAGAAGGGCAACGCCAACTCGTTCCGGTGCCCGTACCACGGCTGGACGTTCAGCAACACCGGTGCGCTGCAGGGTGTTCCGATGCGGGAGGGCTACGGCGAGGCGTTCAACGCAGGTGCGCTCCGAACTGGGCCTTGCCCAGGCGCCCCGCGTGGACAGCTACGGCGGATTCGTCTTCGCGTCACTGGCGCCGACGGCATCTCGCTGCGGCGAGCATCTCGGCAAGGCGACGCACGCCATCGACCGCCTGCTGAACCTGTCCCCCGACCCGCAAGATCGACCTGCGGGCCAACTGGATGAAGCACCTGCACCACGCCAACTGGAAGATGGTGGTGGAGAACAACGTCGACGGCTACCACGCGCTGTTCACCCATGCCTCGGTGTACGACGCGATCAAGCCCGCCAAGGTGTCGCACGTCCCGACCAAGGTCGACGTGCTGGTCCGCGACATCGGCGACGGCCATTCGGAGATCGACTACAGCGACGAATACCGGAAGCTCGATGAGGAATTCGTCTGGTACGGCCGCATCCCGCGGGCCAAGCTCGCCGACTACGTCGACGCACTCGAGGGGGCCTACGGCCCCGAGCAGGCGCACGACGCACTGGTGGTGGGTCCACCGCACACGCTGATCTGGCCCAACCTGTTCCTGGCCGAGATGAACGTCATGTTCGTCGAGCCGCAGGCCCCCGACCGCACCATCGCCTACACCACCGCGGTCCTGATACCCGGTCAGGACGCGCTGAACGAACGCACGCTGCGCCGCTCCGAGGGGGCGATGGGCCCGGCGGGATTCCTGATCGCCGACGACGGAGAGATCGGCATGCGCAACCAGGCCGGGCTCGCCGCCGAGCTGCCCGAGTGGCTGATGCTGGCGCGCGGCATGGACGACGACATCGACCGACGAGACCGGAATCATCAACCGGGACAAGAGCGCCGAGACTCCGCAGCGCGGGCTTCTACTCGCACTGGGCCTCGGTCGTCGGCGGGAAGGCCTCGTCGCCGGAGGCATGACGCGTGCGATGACCGTCGAAACCCAACCGGCACGGCCCGACGCTGCGGCCGCTGCCGGACGCCGAGATCCTGTCGTTTCTGTATCTGGAGGCGCGGCTGGCCGACGAGGGCCGCTATTCGGAGTGGGAGGCGCTGTGGGCCGATGACGACGACACGGTCGATGTACCGCGTCCCGATGCACCCCGACGACGACCCGCGAACCACGCTGGCCTACATCAACGACAACCGGCGACGGATCAAAAGCCGGGTGGCTCAGCTCAACACCGGCAACCGGCACTCACAGACGCCGCCGTCGGTGATGCGTCGCGTCGTCTCCAACAGCGAGGTCGTGGAGCACGCCGGCGCGACACCGTCACGGTGGAGTCCAACTTTGCGCTGTTCGAATACCGTGTGCGCCAACGCTTCTGGGCCGGCCGGGTTGTCCACACGATTCGCCGGTCGCCGGAGGGCCCGCGGCTGATCCGCAAGATCGTGCACCTGATCGACGCGGGCGGCCCGGTCGAGACACTGGCGTTCCTGATATGAAGGCCTCCTGATCTGATGCTCATCGGTGACATCGCGACCAACAACGCCCGCCGCTACCCCGACAAGCGCGCGCTCGTCGACGCCGACCGGGCGCTCACCTGGTCTCAGGTCGACGAGCGGGCCCGTCGGCTCGCCGCCTTCCTGACCGGCCGGCGGGCTGGTACCCGGGCGACCGGGTGATGGTGATCGCCCGCAATTGCCTTGAATGGCCGGAGATCTCGTTCGGGCTGGCGAAGGCCGGGCTGATCGCGGTGCCGGTCAACATCCGGCTGGCGCCCGACGAGGTCGCCCACGTCCGCGACGACTCCGGCGCGCGCGCGGTGATCATCCACGCCGACCACGTGGAGAAGTTCCTGCGGCGAATTGACCGAGCTGGCACTGGTATTGGGCGTGGGCGCCAGTCGGCGCTCGGCACCAGCGAGTTGGTCACCGACTACGAGACGGCGCTGGCGCAGGCCGCAGCCCAGCGCCGCGGCGTCGCGACGTCACGCCGGACGACGTCGCGGTCATCCTCTACACCAGCGGCACCACCGGGCGGGCCAAGGGCGTGATGCACACCCATCGCGGCCTGCTCTACCAGGCGGCCGACACCAACCTCGTGACCGAGGCCAACCGCTCGGACGTCATGCTGGCCACCACGCCGTTCTTCACCGCGGGCGGCATGGTCCGCACGGTGTCCTGGCTCTACCTCGGCCAGACCATGGTGATCCATCAGAGGTTCGACCCGCAGGCGGTGATCGACGAGATCGAGCGCAGCGCAATCACTTTCACGACGTTCATCCCGACGATGCTGCACCGCACGCTGGCGATCCTCGAAGAACGGCCCACCACGGGACATGTCGAGCCTGCGGCGCATCTCCTACGGCTCGGCGCCCGTGCCGCCGGGCCTGGCGCGCAAGGCGATGGACCTGCTCGGCTGCGACCTGCAGCAGCGCTACGGGCTCACCGAATGCGGTGGGCAGGCCACGATTCTCACCCCGCAGGATCACCGCGACATCGTCGCCGGCAAAACGTCGATCGCCACCTCATGCGGGCAGGAGACCCCGATGTGCGTCGATCCGCGTCATCGACGTCGACGGCGACGACGCCCCACCCGGCGACGTCGGCGAAATCGTCATCACCAGCCCCGCCAACGCGATCGGCTACTGGAACCGGCCCGAGCAGACCGCGGAGACGTTCCGGCCCGACGGGCTGCGCAGCGGCGACCTGGGCTACCTCGACGAGGAGGGCTATCTGCACATCACCGGTCGCAAAACCGATCTGATCATCTCCGGCGGGTTCAATGTCTACCCGGCCGAGATCGAGCGGGTGATCGCCCAGCACCACGACGTGGACATGGTGGCGGTGGTCGGGGTGCCCGATCCCGAGTGGGGTGAGACGCCGGTCGCCGTGGTGATTCCCAAGTCCCACGTCAGCGACCAGGACGCGCTGACCGACGAACTCGCCGCGCTGTGCCGCGCCGAGTTGGCCGGTTACAAGCAGCCGCGCCGGTTCGTGTACTGGCGCGAGTTCCCGCTGGGCCCCGCGGGCAAGATCCTCAAACGCGAGATCGCTAACCAGGTGAACCATGTGAGCGAGTCGGGTGCGAAGATGCCGGTATCCACCGGATCGACCGAGGAGCGCCCGTGACCGAGCAGACCGACCTGGCCACCATCGAATTCCAGGTGACCGACCACGTCGCCACCGTGGCGCTCAACCGGCCCGAGAAGCTGAACAGCTTCACCGAGCAGATGGCCACCGAACTGGCCACGGTCTGGGCCCGGGTCCGTGACGACGACGACATCCGGGTCGCGGTGCTGTGCGCCAACGGCGAACGGGCCTTCTGCACCGGCATCGACGTGACCGAGGGCACCTGGTGGAAGCACAAGCCGATCTTCAACCAGGAGGATCCGGGCGAACTGCTGGGACCGAAGGCACACAAGGTGTGGAAGCCGGTGATCGCGGCGCTGCACGGCATCGTGGCCGGCGGCGCCATGTACTTCGTCAACGAGTGCGACTTCTCGATCTGCAGCGAGACGGCCACGTTCTTCGACCCACATGCCAATGCGGGCATCGTCTCGGCGCTGGAGCCGATGGGCATGCTGGCCCTCGGCGTGCCCTACGGCGAGGTGATGCGGTGGGCGCTGCTCGGCAGCGAGGAGCGGATGTCTGCGCAGACCGCTCTGCGCATCGGGCTCGTGACTGAGGTCGTCCCGGACGATCAACTACGCGTCCGGGCTTCCGAACTGGCCGCCGAAATCGCCGCGCGCAGACCCAATGGTGTTCAAGGCACGGTTCGCGCGATGTGGGAGGCCCGCGATCTGACCCCCAGCGTCGCCGCCCGCCACGGCAAGTTCTTCACCGACCTTGGCAACGCCGGAGCCAGCCCCGACTCGTTGAACAACAAGAAGAAGCCGCGAACTCGATGAGGAGGAGGCAGATGACCGACACAGCGATCGAGCAGTTGGTCCAGTTCGACCTGCTGATCGGGGGCGAATCATCCGCCGCCGCATCGGGTTCGACCTACGACAGCGTTGACCCCTTCACCGGCAGGCCCTGGGCACGCGTGCCCGACGGCGGGGCCGCCGATGTGGACCGCGCCGTGGCCGCCGCCCGGGCTGCGCTGAACGGACCGTGGGGTGCAGCTCACCGCCACCGCCCGCGGCAAGCTGCTGCTGGCGCCTCGGCGAGATCATCGCGCGCGAGGCCGAGCAGCTCGCCGAACTCGAGGTGCGCGACGGCGGCAAGCTGGTTCGCGAAATGGTCGGCCAGATGCGGTCGCTGCCGGACTACTACTCCTACTACGGCGGGCTGGCCGACAAGCTGCAGGGCGACGTCATACCGGTCGATAAGCCCAACTACTTCGTCTACACCCGCCATGAACCCGTCGGCGTGGTCGGCGCGATCACGCCCTGGAACTCACCGCTGCTGCTGTTGACCTGGAAGCTCGCCGCCGGGCTGGCCGCGGGTTGCACGTTCGTCGTCAAGCCCAGCGACCACACCCCGACATCGACGCTCGCGTTCGCAAAGCTGTTCGCCGAGGCCGGTTTTCCGCCGGGCGTCATCAACGTCGTCACCGGCTGGGGTCCGGAGACCGGTGCCGCGCTGGCGTCGCACCCGGGTGTCGACAAGATCGCGTTCACCGGATCCACGGCCACCGGCATCTCAGGTGGGCAAGGCCGCGATCGAGAACATGACCCGGTTCTCGCTCGAACTCGGCGGCAAGTCGGCGCAGGTGGTGTTCGCCGATGCCGACCTCGACGCCGCGGCCAACGGGGTGATCGCCGGCGTCTTCGCCGCCACCGGCCAGACGTGCCTGGCGGGCTCACGGCTGCTGGTGCACGACAGCGTCGCCGACGCGCTGGTGGACAAGCATCGTCGCGCGGGCGGCGACCATCAAGCTGGGTGACCCGAAGGACCCGACGACCGAGATGGGCCCGGTGTCCAATCAGCCGCAGTACGAGAAGGTGCTGTCGCACTTCGCTTCTGCGCGCGAGCAGGGTGCGACGATCGCCTACGGCGGCGAGCCGGCCACCGACCTCGGCGGCTACTTCGTCAAGCCGACGGTGCTGACCGGTGTCGACTCCTCGATGCGTGCCGTCGCCGAGGAGATCTTCGGACCCGTGCTGGCGGTGATGACCTTCGCCGACGAGGACGAGGCCGTCGCCGCGGCCAACGGCACCGAGTTCGGGTTGGCCGCGGCGGTGTGGACCAAGGACGTCCACCGCGCGCACCGGGTGGCCGCCAAGCTGCGGGCAGGCACGGTGTGGGTCAACGCCTACCGCGTTGTCGCGCCGCATGTTCCGTTCGGCGGCATCGGGCTACAGCGGCATCGGCCGGGAGAACGGCATCGACGCCGTCAAAGACTTCACCGAGACCAAGGCGGTGTGGGTGGAGCTGTCCGGGGACACCCGCGACCCGTTCACGCTCGGCTGACCTCAATCCAATCGACAGGAGGAATACAGATGACGCTCGACCTCGACGGCCGCCGACAAGCCGTGCTGGCCGGACTCCGGCCATTTCCGGTGGCGGTCACCACGATCGACGGCGGTTTCGGAATGGGCTGATGTCGCTGTCGGCGGGCTCGGCCAGCATCGTGCCGGAACTGCCCCGCGCGACCGTCAGCCTGACGAAGTACAACAAGACGCACGACATGCTGGTCAACTCCGGCATTTTCGTGATGCACATGCTGTCGGCCGGCCCGGACGAGATCGACAAGTCGATGGAGATCCTGATGACCCTCGGCGGCAGTTCAGCGCCGCGACGGCGACAAGATCTCCACGCTGCGCACCAAGCCGGGTGTCACGGGCGCGCCGATCCTGCTCGACGCACACAGCTATGTCGAGTGCCGCATCACGGGCGTCGCTGGACAACGACGAGAACACCATCTTCGTCGGTGACGTGGTCGCCGCGGAGGTGTTCAGCTCCGAGCAGCGGCTGCGGATCGGCGAGGCGTGGGGCAAGCTGCCGCACGAGTGGATCGAGCAGTACGAGGCCAACCACGAGCCGCAGCTGCAGAGCGCGCGCGACCTGCGGGCGGCAGCAGCGGCGCGGGTCTGATGGCCGAAGAGCCCTACTGGCGCATGGGAGCTGCCGGAAGAATTGGTGATGCTGCGCGACACGGTGCGGCGGTTCATGGATGCGCACGTGCACCCGATCGAGGAGAAGCTCGACCACGACGCGGTCGGCCTGCCCCGCGAACAGCTCGTCGAGTTGCAGGCCAAAGCGCAGGGAGCTCGGGCTGTGGGCACTGCAGACGCCCGAGGAGTACGGCGGCGCCGGGCTGAGCGTGCTCGGCCAGGTGGTGGTCGCCGAAGAGGCCGCGAAATGCCGGATGGGAGCGTTCTTTCCGGCCCTCGGCGCGTTCGGCGGCAACCCGCCCAACATCATGTTCAAGGCATCGCCCGAGCAGTTCGAGAAGTACGCCAGGCCCGTCATCGACGGCACCATGTCCAAGGCCTACACCGCGATCACCGAGGCCTCGGGCGGATCTGACCCGGCGCGGGCGATCAAGCTCAAGGCGACGCGCGACGGCGACGCCTATGTGCTCAACGGCTCCAAGATGTGGATCTCGCACGCCCCGCACGCCGACTGGGGAGTGGTGTACGCACGCACCGGCGAAGGTCGACAACGGCATCTCGGCGTTCATTCTCGAAAAGGACACGCCGGGCGTCACATTCAGCCGCATCCGCGTGATGGCGTCGTTCGCGCCCTACGAGCTGCACTTCGACAATGTCCGGATCCCGGCCGACCGGCTGATCGGCGCGGAGGGACAGGGCTTTTCGCTGGCCAGCGACTTCCTGGTGCACGGCCGCATCATCTACCCGGCGGGCCCGATCGGCATCGCGCAGTGCGCGCTGGACATGGCCTGCGCGTGGGCCCGCGACCGTGACGTGTTCGGCGGCAAGCTGGCCGACAAGCAGGGCATCCAGTGGATGCTGGTCGGACAGCGAGGTGGAGCTGCGGGCCGCCCGGCTGCTGATGTACCAGGCCGCCTGGAACGCCGACCTGGACGCGATGTCCGCGTCGACGCGTCGGTGGCCAAGATGTTCGGCACCGAGGCCGCCTACAAGTTCTGGACCGGTGCATCCAGATCCACGGCGCGCTGGGCTCTCCGACCGAGTTGCCGCTGGAGCGCTGGTTCCGCGACTTGCGGGTCAAGCGGCTCGGCGAAGGAGCCACTGAAGTCCAGCGCGAAGTCATCGCCAGATCGCTGTTGAAATAGGGCCGTTGAGATAGGAACTCGATGCGCTACAACCTGATGTTCCCGATGCGTGCGGTCAAGCACTGGGATCAGTGGGGCCAGGGCGCCAGCATCGGCGACGTGGCAAACCTGGTCGAGCAGGCCGGTTTCGACGCCTTCTCCATGTCCGAGCACCCCTACCCCGACAAGGGCTGGCTGGCCAACGGCGGACACCACGCGTTCGATCCGTTTGTGTCACTGAGCTTCGCCGCGGCGGCGACGTCCCGCATCCGGGTGATGACCTACATCCTGGTGTCGGGGTATCGCAACCCGTACCTGACCGCCAAGGCGGCCGCCAGCCTTGATGTGCTGTCCGGGGGACGCTTCACGCTGGGCACCGGGGCCGGCTACCTGAAATCGGAGTTCGAGGCGTTGAACGCCGACTTCGGCCGCCGCGGCGCGTTGCTCGACGAGGCGATCGCAGGCGTGGCGGGCGACGTGGGCAGGGCGCGACCACGACGGACCGGAGTTCGGGGTGAACGGCCATCTCGCCCTTCCCCTTCCGCGGACCGAGGGTGGGCCGCCGATCTGGATCGGCGGCAACGGCGCCGCCGCCCAGCGCCGGGTTGTCGAGGTGGCCGACGGCTGGATGCCGATGGCGGCGTCCGGTGAGATGGCGGCGATCACCCGCGCGCGTCCACTGGAAGACATTGCCACACTGGGCGACTGGATCGCCCAGGTCAACAAGGCGCGCGCGGAGCTGGGTCGCGGCGCGGCCGACGTCGCGTTCATGCCGTTCGAGGCCGCACTGCTGGCCAGCGGCGACAGCGACGCGTTCTGCGCGGCGGTCGAGCCCCGACTCGACGCATACGCCGACGCGGGCGTCACCTGGATCACCATCGAGCCGGCCAGCAGGAGCCTCACCGATTTCCGCACCGACATCGACTTGCTGCGCATCCCGACTCGTGCACCGCTGACCGGAAGGACTCGGCCTGATGGCACTGCCCGACCTCGTCCTCGTCCACGGCGGCGAGCACGCAGGCGACTGCTGGGAGCTGGTCGCTCGCCGAGTTGCGGCGTCAGGCACCGGAATTGCGGACGCTCGCGGTGGATCTACCCGGCCACGGCGCAAAGCCGGGAGACCTGGCCACCGCCACCATCGGCGAGTGGGTGGATTCCGTCGTCGCCGACATCGAGGAGGCCGGCCTCGGCGACATCGTGATCGTCGGCCACTCCATGGCCGGTGTGACGGTGCCGGGTGTCGTCGCCAAGCTCGGCTCGGCGCGGGTGCGGGAGATGATTCTCGCGACCGCGTTCGTGCCGCCGCAGGGGGAGGCGATCGTGGACACCCTCGGCGGTCCGCTGGCCTGGTTCGCCCGGCGCGCCGCGAAGATCGGCAAGCCAATGAAGGTGCCGAAGTTCGCCGCACGGTATGCGTTCTGCAACGGCATGACGCCGGAGCAGCGACGACTTCACCCTGTCGCGCCTGTACCCGGAGTCCGCGCGGATTCCCGCCGAGACCGTCGATCGCAGCGGATCTGCCCGACGACGTGCCCCGCACCTGGATTCTGACGACCCGTGATCGGGCGCTTTCGCGTTTCCTCGCAACGGGCCAGCATCGAGGCGCTCGGCGGCGTGCAGACGGTGATTCCCGTCGACGCCTGCCACGAGGTGATGATCAGCCACCCGGAACGGCTGGCGCAGATCCTCGTCGAGCGCTGCCGCCTGCGGCAGTGAATCGGTGTCAGGTGATGGCGCCGTCGAACTTGAGGTCGAGCAGTTCGTCGTCGCCGATGCCGAGTTCTCGCAGCACCTCGTCGGTGTGTTCGGCGAACATCGGTGCGCGACGGAGGTCGGCGGAGGCCTCGTCGAACTGCGCGGGGCTGGCCACCAGCTTCTGCGTGTTGCCCTGCGCATCAACGACGTTGGCGATGCGAGCCGTTGGCGATCAACGACTCGTCGTTGGCGACCTCCCAGGCGTTCTGCACCTGCGCCCATGGGCCGCCTGCCTGGTTCAGCAGCCGCTTGCATTCGTCGAGGGTTCGGGATCCGATCGCGTTCGCGACCAGGGCTATCGGCTTCATCGGCGTTGGCCGCCAACGACTCCAGCGAGGCGAATCGCTCGTCCTCCGCCGCATCGTGGAGGCCGAAGAGCCGGCAGAACTGCGGCCAGTAGCGGGTCGGCTGCAGCATCGACAACTGGATGAACCGGCCGTCGGCGCAGCGATAGGCACCGGTCAGCGGATTGCCGATGGCCTTGATGCGGCTGTCGACCTTCGGCAGCGCACAGCCGTAGAGCATGGCGAGGTTCACGTCGAACTGCATGGTCCACGCGCCGACGGCGAGCAGCGAGACATCGATGACCGACGGCTCCCCGGTGGCCTGCCTGCCGAACAACGCCGCCGCAACCGCGCCCGCGATCGTGATGCCACCGATGTTGTCGCCGTAGGCGCCCGCCGGCATGAACGCCGGTCCGTCGGCGTGATCTGCCGTGACGCCGTCGGCGCTGCCGCCGCGCGCCCAGAACGCGGTCGCGTCGTACGCGCCCGTGTCGCGGTCGGACCCGCGAGCGCCGAATCCGCTGCCCGCGACGTAGATGATGCCGGGATTGATCCGGCGGACGTCGTCGACGTCGATGCGCAGCTTCGCCCGGGCCTGCGGCAGATGGCTGGTCAGGAACACATCGCTGCGGCGGACGAGTTCTTCGAACACCGGTCGCGATTGATCGAGCGCAAGCGACAGACCCACACTGCGCTTACCGCGGTTCGGCGCCTCGATGATCGGCGCGAAGGACTCCCCAGGCTTCGACGCCGAGCGTCCCAACACCGTGACCAAGCCGCGCTGAGCGTCTCCGGTCACCGGGTTTTCGATCTTGATGACGTCGGCTCCCCAGTCGGCGAGCACGGCACCCGCCGAGGGCACGAACGTGTACTGCGCGACCTCGAGGACACGGACGCCTGTCATCGGTTTTTGCATCGCCCCACATCCGTCCTTGCGCGGCCCGGTGGATCCACCTCAAACATAGGTTACTAGGTTAGTAATGTCACGTGCGATTCGCTAACGGCCGTCGAGCAGGTTGATCAGGCGTAGAAGTTGGAACCGCCATCCACGTTAACGTTCGCTCCCGTCGTGTATGTGTTGCGTTCCGACGCCAGAAAGCAGATCACCGGCGCAATGTCGGACGGGATGCCTGCGCGGCCAAGATCCGCACGCACCCCGAAGAATTCCGAGATGTAGGCCATCACCGACCTTGGGTCGTCTGCGCTGACCCCTGCGTCGGCGGGCAGCGTGGCGATGTGTCGCACCATCTGGTCGGAGATGTAGGTGCCCGGCGAAATGGTGTTGGCGAGGATTCCGTCCGGCGCAAGTTCCAGCGACAGGTTCTTGGTGATGCTGGTCAACGCCGCCTTTGCGGCGGTGTATTCGATCAAGCCGAAACCCTGGCTGCGCGCCGACATGGCCGCCAGGTTGACGATCCGGGCCCAGTTGGCCGCCCGAAGCAAGGGAAGAGCCGCGCGCGCCGACCGAACGGCGCTCAACGCGCCGACGATGAAGGCATCGAGAAACTGTTCGTCGGACACTTGGTCCCAGGGCAGCTGTGAGACGTCGGGCCCAACGGCGCAGACCAGTGAGTTCAGCTCGCCCCATCGTTCGGCCAGTTCAGCGAAACCGTTGATGATGCTCGTCGCATCGCTCGCATCCACCGAAAGCCCCACCGCGTCGGGGCTGCCGAGTTCGGTCAGTCGCGCCACCGTGTCGTCGAGCGCCTCGCGTCCTCGAGCCATGACCGCCACCCGGGCGCCGTCGGCGGCGAAGCACTCCGCGGCCGCCCGTCCCATGCCCTTGCTGCCACCCTGAACGCACACGGCCGCACCGGCCAGATTCAGGTCCATATGAAGCGGTCTTCCTTCCAGTGCGGTGAATGGATGGGTACCCGGTACTCGGCGTCCCAAGAATTCCGGGTCACGCCGTTCGCGGAAGGCGCGCGCGCCTTCGGCGAAGTCTGATGTCGTGAGCAAGCGCTGCTGACCGTCGGCCTCAATAGCCTGCACCGTTTCGAGATCGGACAACGTCGCGGCGCCCAATGCGCGTTTGATCCACTGATAGGACTGCGTCGGGCCATCGGCGACCGCCCGTATCACCTCGGCGAGCTCCGCCTCGTAGTCGGCGTCGTCGACCACGTGCGAGATCATCCCCCACTCGAATGCGTCTGCCGCCGAGACCTTTTCGGCGGTCAACGCCATCCGGGTGGCGCGGGCCCGCCCGATCGCCGGGGCAACAGCACCGACGCTCCGCCGTCGAGCATCAGGCCGACCCGGCTGAAAGCGAGTTGGAAATAGCTCGATCTCGCCGCGACGACCAAGTCGCACGCCAACGCCAGCGGGCAGCCGAACCCGACGGCCGCTCCGTGCACACCCGCGACCACCGGCTTGGGCAGCGCCGTGATCGCCCGCACCACCGCATTGGCCGCCTCGACGGCGCCCTGCGTGTCCCCGCCGGTCAGGTCGCCGCCCGCACAGAACGCGCGCCCGGCGCCGGTCAGCAGCACGGCACGCACCGATTCGTCGGCCGCCGCCTCAGCGAGCCGGGCCGCCAGCTCGGTGAGCAGCGGGGTGTCGACGGCGTTCAGCTTGTCCGGGCGGTCCAACGTCAATCCGCAGGATCCCGCCGTCGCGACTGGCCGAGACGCCGTTCATCGCGACGCCGTCACAACCCCAGATCGCGGCCGATGATGTCCTTCATGATCTCGGTCGTGCCGCCGAAGATCGTCTGATGCGGACGTCGACATAGTCACGCGCGACCCGGTATTCGTTCATGTAGCCGTAGCCGCCGTGCAACTGCACGCATCCGTCGACGACCTTTTTGGCGGTCTCCGTGCACCACCACTTGGCCTTGGCGGCCTCGACCGCGGTCAGTTCCCCGTCGACCACCGCCTGCAGGCACCGGTCGATGTACTGCTCACCGAGTCCAGTTCGGTGTCCATCTCGGCGAGCAGGAACCGGTTGTGCTGGAAGCTGCCGATCGGCTGGCCGAACGCCTTGCGGTCCTTGGCGTATTGCAGCGTCTGGCGCCATGTTTCGCGTGCCCCGGCGATCGCCGAGATCGCGATGGACAACCGCTCCGACGGGCAGGTTGTGCATCAGGTGGTAGAAGCCGCGACCCTCCTTGCCGAGGACGTTGGTGGCCGGCACCCGCACGTTCTCGAAGTGCAGTTCGGCGGTGTCCTGGGAGTGCAGGCCCATCTTGTCCAGCTTGCGGCCGCGTTCTGAATCCCACCATGTCCGTCTCGACGACGAGCAGCGTGAAGCCCTTGTGCCCGGCCTCCGGATCGGTGCGGGCGACCACCACGACCAGATCGCAGTTGATGCCCGACGAGATGAACGTCTTGGAGCCGTTGACGATCCAGTCCGCGTCTTTACGGCCACCGTCGCGCACCCCGGAGGTCCGGATGCCTGCCAGGTCACTGCCCGCGCCGGGTTCGGTCATCGCGATCGCGACGATCGTCTCACCGCTGATGATGCCGGGCAGCCAGCGCTGCTTCTGCTCGTCGTTGCCAGGCGCCTTGAAGTACGGGCCGACGACGTCGTTCTGCAGTGCTCAGGGACGGGGCCGACCGCTCCCTACTTGGGGAGTCTCCTCGTCGATGACGGCGTTGAACCGGAAATCCTCCGACCCGCCACCGCCGAACTCCTCGGGCATGTTGAACCCGATCAGGCCGTACTTGCCCGCCGCGACGTATGCCGAGCGGTCGACGAGGCGGTCGGCTCTCCCACTGCTCGGCGTTCGGCACGATCTCACGCTCGATGTACTGCCGGGCCGTCTCGCGGAACGCCTCGTGCTCCGGCTCCAGAACGAGTCTCTTCATGCTTCACGTCTTCACTCTCCGTGAAGTCGGCGCATCTCCTCGCCGACTCTTCCTGACACCCGGGAAACCACCTGAGCCCCCGCCTTCTCAAGATCCGTCGGGGACCGGCAGCGCCACCGCACCGGTCTCTCTTGACGGCAACAGCACCTTCGCGGTGCCCTTGGTGGTCGCCTCGTCGCGCTGGTTGGTGGCGAACACCTCCAGCGACACCGCGTCGGTGGGCCCCGTCACCCTTCGCCGTCACCGCGCCGGTGCACCGGTGGATGTCGCCGTGATAGTTGAACCCGCGCAGCTGCAGATCCATCTCGGCCAGCCAGCCGTCGTCACCGATCCAGTTGGTCAGCAGGTGGCTGACCCAGGCGGCGCGCATCTGCCCGTAGTCATAGGGCGCCGGAATACCCAGCGCTTGAGCACGTTCGGGATCCCAGTGCAGTCGCTGGACCACGTCGGGCACCCCGTACTCATCCGGCTGATAGAAGGCGGGCATCCGCTTGCGCAGCTGATGGGCGAACTTCAGCGGCCCGACCCCGTAACCGCCCCAGCCCCAGCCCATGTGCATGCTGATGATGTCCACCACGGTCAGCGGGCCCTTCATCACCGGCGGCAGCTCGTCACCGACCGTTGACGTCCTCCCACCACTGCGGCTCAGCGCCGCGCCGCTCCTCGGCCTCGTACGCCGCTTCGACCTCGGCGAACTCCTCCTCGGTCCAGTGCTGGCGCTCGATGCCCGCGAGCTTTCCCGACTTCTTGGAGCCGTGCCGTTCGGCGTTGATGTAGGACTCGTCGCGGGTGGCGATCGGGTTGCCGTCGGCGTCGACGTAGAGGAACCGGTAGGTCTCCTTGACCGACCGCCCGCCGGAGAACTCGCTCTCCTTCACCACGACGTCGAGCGTGTAGGCCTCCATCAGCACCGGGCGGCCGGCGTAAATGGGTTGATACCAGCGTCCATTTGACGCCGGAGTAGTACTTGCCGGTGCCGCGGAACAACCCGCGGAACAGCTTCTTGCGCTCCGGATCGGTGAACTTCGGGCGTCTGGTCCAGGCCCGGTGGCGATGGCGAAGGTCGGCGGTGCGATCTGGCCGTGCCAGCGGGTGCCGCGGCCGTACTCCGCATCGTGGAACAGCGGGTTGTCGTCGCCGCATCCGAACGCGAAATGGGTGATGGCGTCGGCCTGGGGCAGCTTGTTCCACGCCTCGTCGCGCTGGTTGACGGCGATGCCGATCTGCGCCTTGGCCCGTTCGATGTCCTCGTCGGTGATGCGGCCCTCGACTGCTGCTGTCGGCGCCGGAGGCTTCTCGGTGGTGGTCATCGGAATCCTCCTAGAACTTCAGCATTGCGCCGGCGTCGACCTTGAACTGGCTGCCGGTGACGTAGCGGGACTCGTCCGAGGCGAGGAAACAGACCATGTTGGAGATGTCCTGAGGCTCCACATAAGGAATCGGCATGGCCTGCATGGCAGGGAAGGCCAGCAGTGCGTCATCGCGGCGTCGGATGCTCGAGGTCCGGCCGGAATTGCCGGTACATCGGGTCGCTGTTGAGCATGGGGGTGTTGACGTTGGTCGGATGAATCGACGTTGACGCGGATCGACTGTGGCGCCAACTGGCCGGCGAGCCGGAGCGTGTAGGAGTCCACCAGCTGCTTGGCGTAGCTGTAACCCGCTCCGCCGGGGCCCTGCGGTCCGCCCGCGCCTGCCGGCATCTTGGCGGCGATCAGGCCGGCGATCGACCCGGTCATGATGATCGACGCGCCCTACGTCAGGTGGGGCAGCGCGGCGTGGACGGTGTTGACCACGCCGACGAAGTCGACGTCGAACGCATCGACGAAGGCCTGCACCGGCAAGGTGCGCGCCGAGCGGGCAGATGCCGGCATTGGCGACTACGACGTCGAGTCGGCCGAATTCGGCGACCGCGTTGGCTAGTTCGCGGCTCACCGCCGCGCGGTCACGCACGTCGACCTGCGGCGGTGTAGGCCCGCGGCCGGTCTTCTCCACCTCGAGTCCGGCCTCTTCGAGGTCACGCGGCGTGGCCAGCGGATACTCGTTGGTCTCGATGTCGTGGCAGATGTCGAACAGGATGATGTCGGCACCCTCTTCGGCCAGCTTCACCGCGTGGCTGCGGCCCTGACCCCTGGCACCGCCGGTCACCAGAACGACTTTTCCTTCGACGCGACCCGCACGTGTTCCCATTACGTCACCTTTCCATCGGATTGAGTTAGCCAGCAGCGAGCTTCTCGAGCGTCGCGACGAGTCGGCGGCGATCGACCTTGAGCGCCGCGCCGCGCGGCAGTTCGTCGACGACGAACACCTGGGCGGGCACCTCGTAGGGCGTCAGCGTGGCCCGGCAGTGGGCCCGCAGACTCGCCATCGGTTGCTGCCATCGCGGATCTGAGTTCGACTGCGGCAACGGGGATCTGGCCCAGCCGCGGCGTCCGGCCAGCCCGCGACCGCGGCGTCGGCGACCGCATCGGGTGCGCGCGCAGCGCCCGCACGACCGTCTCCGGTGCGATCTTGAACCCGCCCCGCACGATGACGTCGTCGGAACGGCCGTCGATGTAGAGGTATCCATCGTCGTCGAGATGCGCGAGATCACTGGTGGTGACCCAGTCTCCGGCTCGCGCCGGCCTGCGGCGAGGCCGACCTGCAAGCCTGCCGGTCTGCCCGGCGCCGAGGACCGCGCCGCCCTCATCGACCACCTGCAGTTGCACGCCGGGAAATGGCCGTCCGACGCTGCCCTTCTTGTCGACCCACGCGCGTGGAAGTCCTTCAACGTCCATCCGGCGACGGCGCCTGAGAACTCGGTCGCGCCGTAGGTGATGAGGATCGGAATGCCGTACCGCTCCACGAACGCGTCCACCAAGACCGGATCGACGGGCGCGGTTCCGGAGTTGATGGCGCGGACGCTCGCCAGATCCTCTCGCGGGATGTCGGAGTTGAGCACCTCGCGATCGCGGGCGGCGGCAGTCCGGCCAGGATGGGCTGGTGTTCCTTGATCGCGGTGTGCCAGCCCGGACAACGAGAACCGCTCCAGCATCACGATCGGGCGGGCGGCCACCAGCGACTGCAGCAGCGCCCACAGCCCGCCGATGTGCACGATCGGAAGCGTCACCATGCCGACGGCGCCGGTCAACGGTGGCTTGTCCGTGGCCTCCGGCCGGTTGTTGTGCTGCAACGCCGCCGCCAGCGAGGCCTCGAGTTGCGCGCGCCTCAACGGGACACGCTTGGCGGCGCCGGTCGTCCCCGAGGTCAGCATCTCGATCGCGATCGCCGGATCGCCGTCACGCGGTTCGCGAGTAGCCTCGGCGCGGATAACGACCTCGGCGCCGTCCAGCGCTGAACGCGGTGGCGCCGAGTTCGGCGACGGCGTCGGCGAATACCTCTTCGGTCCACAGCGCTCTGCGGTGCCAGCACATAGTCGGCGCCGGACGCCGCGAGGTCGGCGCTGAGCCGCCCGGCCGGCTGCAGTGGGCTGATCGTGACCAGCGTGCGGTCGGCCCGGAAGATCGAGATGAGCGCCGCCACCGACTCCATGCGGTTGCCCAGCACAACGGCGACCCGGCCACCGGGTCCGCACCCGCCGCGGTCAGTTCCCGGTCGATGCGCTCGATCAGCGCGCGGACCTGCCCCCAGGTCACCCAGCTGCCCGTCGCACTGAAGCATCCGGGCGTCATCGTCGGCATTCCACAGCCGTCGCCAGCGCCTCGTGGATGCTCGTCATCGCCACTTTCCGATCGCTTCCGCGTGCAACCGTTTCATCAAACGTAGTCGACATGGTTTACTAGGTCAACTTACTGGAAGGGGTCGAAGAGTGGACTTCGGGCTGACCGGTGAACAGGAACAACTGGCCGATGCGGAGCGGTCCTGGCTGGCACCGCAACGACCCGATCGCGCGCCTGCGCAGACCCTCGACACGGCTGCCGATCACCGTCGATCCGGCCGCCGTCGCCCATGCCGCCGAGTCGGGCCTGCTGGCGCTGTTGACCCCGGAAGTCGGCGGAACGCATGTCGACCTTGCGGTGTGCAGCGAGGAGCACGGACACGCGGCCAGCTCGTTGCCGATCGCGGATCTGGCGATCGGCTGCTGGTTGCTCGAGCAGCGCCGGGATGCCAGGAGGCGGGCGCGGCCGCCGAGGGTGAACTGCTCGTCGGGCCGGCCCGCGCGGTCGAGCGGGCCACCAGCCCGGTGCCGATGGCCGCCGACATGGACGGCTTCGCCGTCGTGCGGCGAACCGATGACGGTGAGTTCGTCGCCCTGGTCCGCGACCCGAAACTGTTGGCGATGACGACGCTGGATCTCAGCCGGTCCTGGGCGCGGCTGGACCTCGACGGGTTGGCCGCTCGACTGGGTGGCGTTGCCCGCCGGAACACTGCGACACGTGCGCGACGCGCTGGCGGTGCACCGCGCGTTCGACGCGCTCGGCGGTGCGGCGCGGCTGCTCGAGATGACGGTCGCCTACGCCGGGCCAGCGTGAACAGTTCGGCGCGGCGATCGGCTCGTTCCAGGCCGTCAAACACCATTGCGCCGACATGGCCGTCGGGGTGGAGGCCGGCCGCGCGACGCTGTGGGCGGCCGCACTGGCGCTGGACGGCGCTGCCGATGACGTCCGGGCGCGCGCCGCCTCTGCGGCCGTCGCCTACGCGAAGTCCGCGGCCAGCGAGGTCGCCGGCACCGCGCTGCAGGTGCACGGCGGCATCGGATTCACCTGGGAGCACGACCTGCATCTGTTCCTGCGCCGGATCAAGGTCGATGAGGCCGTCGACGGATCCGTCGCCGAGCACCGCGCCGCACGCCTGCGTCACGCAGCGCGGCAGGCCAAGCCCGCGCTCGGCGATGAGGTTTCGCATGATCTCCGAGCTGCCGCCCGCGATCGTGTAGGCGCGGGCATACAGCCACTCGTCCTGCCAGCGGCCATGGTCGAGCGCGTTGTCGTCCGCCCTCGACCAGCACACCCGCCTCGCCGCCCAGTTCGACGGCGAATCGCGCCATCTCCAGGTTGATTTCGCTGAACATCAGCTTGCCCATCGCCGCGTCGTGCATGCGCTCGTTGCCCCGAAGCCAGCGGGTCAGGTTGGCGTACGTCAACGCCGACAACGCCTCCACCTCGGCGCTGAACTGACCGATCCGGTCGCGGACCCGATCACTGTCGATGGCCGGGCGACCGTCGACGGTGACCCGGGAGGCCAGCGCGACCAGTCCGTCGATGGCCAATCTCAGCTTCACCACGATGCCGCCCACATTGGTGCGCTCATGGGCGAGCGTGGCATTCGCGATCGCCCAGCCCTGGCCGGGCGCGCCGATCATCGCGTCGGCCGGCACCTCGACGCCGTCGAAGAACACCTCGTTGAAATCAGAGGTACCGGTCAGCTCGCGCAGCGGCCGCACACTGACGCCCGGCGCCGACATGTCGAGGATGAACGCACTGATGCCCTTGTGCTTCGGCGCGTCGGCGTCGGTGCGCGCCAGCAGGTATCCGTATCGCGCCCAGTGCCCGTCGGTGGTCCACACCTTCTGACCGTCGACGATGTACGTGTCGCCGTCGCGCACCGCGCGGGTGCGCAGCGACGCCAGGTCGCTGCCCGCACCCGGCTCGCTGAACAGCTGGCACCACAGTTCGCGGCCCGCGCGAATCTCGGGGAGATGCCGCCGGCGCTGTTCGTCGGTGCCGTAATGGATCAGCGCATGCGACGCCAGCACGCTGCCGCTCTGCGCGCCGGGCACTCGCGCCCGAGCCAGCTCCTCTCCGACGATGATCGAGTGTTCGGCGGAGCGGTCGTCGCGGCCGCCGTATTCCGCCGGCCAATCCGATCCGACGTAGCCCGCCTCGTACAGGCGTGCCGGTCCACTCCTGCAACGCTTTGAACTCGGCGTCGTTCTCGGCGCTGCGCACTCCGGCCCGCGGCGGGATCGCCGGTGCGTGCTCGGCGATGAACGCCCGCACCTCGGCGCGGAACTCCGCCAACTCGGGACCCATGCCGTATTCCATCGTCGCCTCCGGTGCGCTTATCGACTCAGGCACCGCGCCGGCCGCGCGGTCGCGCAACGCCTCCGCGCGGCCGACCAACACGGCGTTGGCCGCGGCGCGGCGCAACAGCAGATGAACGGGATGCTCCCAGGTGAAGCCGATGCCGCCGTGGATCTGCACCGCGCCCTCGGTGGCCGCCACCGCCGGCGTCGAACGCAGCGGCGGCCGCCAGATCCACCAGGTACTCGGACTCGTCGGCGTCGGCCGCCGTGTCACCGTCGCTGGCGGCCATCACCTGACTGCGGGCGCCTTCCAGCGCCACCAGGATGTCCGCGCAGCGGTGCGAGATCGCCTGGAAGCTGCCGATCGGGCGCCCGAACTGGTGGCGCTCACCGGCCCACTGCACCGACATCGCCAGCGCGCGCGAACCAACTCCGACCGAATCCGCCGCGACCGCCAGCAGCGCGTGCCGACGCGCCTGCTGCAGCCCGTGCCGCACGTCGGCGCCGTCGGCGAGCACTTCCCCCGCGGCGTCGGTCAACGTGACCGCGCCGACCGTCGCGGTCAGGTCGAGCGGCTGATGAGCCGCCACGTCGACGCCCGTCGACCGCCGGGGTCGACGGCCACCAGGACCTCGCCGTCGGCCGGCGCCGCGCCAGCACCAACAACACCTCGGCGGCAGGCGCTCCCGCGACGATCGGCACCACACCGGTCAGCCGCCGGCCGTCCCACTCGGGCAGCTCAGGCCCGGTGGTCACCCAGCCGGCGTCGTTCAGCGGAACCGCGAACGCGGCGGCGGCGCCTGCCGTTATCCGCTGCGCGACGGCCTTGGCGCCGCACTGCGACGGCGACATCGAGCGCGGTGACCGTCGGAACGAGCGGCACCGCGGCGAGCGCCTTGGCCGCCTCCTCGATCGCCGCGTACAGCAGTCGCCGGTCGCGCACCCGCGCCGCCGAGCGCTTCGTCGACGGCAAGGCCCGGCAGGCCGAACTCGACGAGCGCCGACCATGCTTCGGGGTCGACGGCATCGATGCGGACGCTTGGGTCGAGCAGTGCCGCCACATCCACCTTGGCGGCCAACGTTTTCGCCAGCACCTCGCGCAGCTCGCGTTCGTCCTCCTCGGCGCACGGCCAGCGGCGCGCCGGGAACCACCGCGGCTGCCCGCCGTGCCCTCGCCGCGGTGCGACGGCAGCCCGAGCACGGTCTCGGCGATGGTGTTGCGCTGAATCTCGGCGGTGCCCGCGCCGATCGTGGTGGCACGGCTCATCAGGTAGCCGAATGTCCAGCGGCCCTTGTCGATCGGCGTCGGATGCGCGACTGCCCAGCGCCGCATAGGGACCCGACGGCCCGCAGCGCCAGCGCATGCATGTGCTGTTCGAACTCCGATTTCACCAGCCGGTTCACCGATGCCACGCCGCCGGGATCCTCGCCGCGCAGCACGGCGGCCAACGCGCGGGCGCTGTTGGCGGCGATGGTGCGCACACCCGATTCGAGCCGGGCGACGTCCTGGCGGACCAGCGGATCGGTCGTCGAGCCGCTCGGGACACCACAAGATCGATCACCTGGTCGGCGGTCCGCCGGTACTTGAACTCGTCGGCCAGGAACGCGGTGGCCCGCTCGTGGCCGAGCGAGGTCCGCATGATCGACCAGCCCTGCGCCCTCGTCGCCGACCGCGGTTGTCGACCGGCACCTCGACGTCGTCGAGGAACACCTCGGCGAAGTGCGCCGCGCCGCTGATATCGCGCAGCGGCGCACGGTGATGCCCGGGCTGTCCATCGGAATCAGCAGATAGGTGATGCCGTCCGACGGCTGTCGCGCCGGAGCTCCGGTGCGCACCAGCGCGAACATCCAGTCGGCCCGGTCGGCCATCGATGTCCACACCTTCTGGCCGGTGACCCGGTACACGTCGCCGTCGCGGACGGCCCGGGTGGACAGCGACGAGAGGTCGCTGCCCGCGCCGGGCTCGGAAAACCCTTGGCACCAGAACTCGTCGGCGCGCAGCAGCGGTGCCAGGAACCGCTCCTTCTGCGCCGGCGGTGCCGTGCGCGATCAGCGTGGGCGCGAGGATGAACGACAGCGGGCACGGGTGCGGCGGCGCCCCCGCAGCCGTGGTCATCCGGTAGTAGTCGAGCTGATCTTCCAGCGACAGGCTCCAGGCCGCCGACCTATTTCGGCCACCCGGGGCGGCCAGCCCATTGTCGACGAGCTTGGCGTGCCAGGCGCGGGCGGCCTCGATGCGGTCGGGCTTGGCGGAGTCGGCGGCCTGCTCGCGCCGACGACTCGGCGAGCAGGCCCTCGAGCCGGGAGCGCCAATCGGCTGTCGACATCACTGACAAAGTTAACTTGGTTACTATGTAAGCAGTGTGCTGGCAAGCGCCTTGGCAAGCCGCCAGTCAGTCCTCCTCGAGGATGAGCGCCAGTTCCGGGCACGCGGCGACGCCCTCGCGGGTCTTCTCCTCGTCGCCCGGCTTGACCTCGTGGGCTTCGAGGATGCTGTAGCCGGACTCATCGATCGGGAACAGGTCCGGATCCGCGGCATAGCACTGCGCATGACCAACGCACTTCGACTGGTCGAGACGAACTTTCACCGTCACTCCTCCGTGAGTTAACAGGCCACCGTGATCGAGAACGTCTCCGTGGTGCGGATCGGGTTGTCGACATTGAACCCCGTCGCGCTGCCGGTCATCAGGAACGTGCGACCGATCACCTGGACCTTGGCGGTGGGACCCAGTTGCGCCCAGTAACTGCCGGTGAACCCGCCGAGGTTGGTTATCTCGGCGGACTGCACGGTCAGCCCGTGCGCGTTGTCGACCGACGACACCGTGCCGGCCTTGTCGTCTCCGGTCTTGATCGTCGTCAGCGACCCGATGTTGGTGCAACTCACGGAGTGCGTCGTGTCCAGGTCTGCGCCGTTGAGGTCCACTTTCGCGGTGCCTGCGGGCAGGGTGCCCGGCGGCGGCGACGCCGGTGCCGGGCTGGAGCACCCCGCGAGGCCGCCGACCACAAGCAACGCCAAGGCCGCCGCGTTGAATCGGCTCTGCACGATCCACCTCGATTCCTAGGTCGCTGCCGGATGTCAGGCCGGGGTCACTGCCGGGTCAGTTCGGTGCCGCCACGTAACCCGCAGCGGAGTTTCGCAACTGCCAGATCTCGGCCGGGCACAGTTCGTTGGCGGCCTGGCTGATCAGGTACGAGGCCGAGAACTCGTCATTGGTGTTGAAGTCGTCCTTGATGTCGCCGACGAGCTGCGCGTACGGCCTGCCCTGGGCGATCTTGTCGCAGATGCCGTGGCCATAGGCGAGCGCCTGGTCGGGCCCGGCGAAGTGGTACACCGGCCGCACCGTGACGTTGACCAGATATGCCACGTTGTCGGCCGACGCCGTCGGCGCGCCGGCGAGCAGCGCGCCCGCGCAGAACAGCGGGGCTAACGCGAGACCGAGGAACGGCTTAAGCTTCATACGGTCGAAAGCGTAATTCATTTAGCTTATTACCGGGTAGTCTCTTCGCAAACTCGGGAGGCACGCATGACATGGAACGGGGCACGGCGCTACGCATTGCTGTTGCCTGTGTTGACTGTAGTCGCCGGTGGGGTGGCGGCGCCGGCGCATGCGGACAACAGCCGGCTCAACGAGAGCGTGTTCGCCGACATCTACACCGCGCAGCACCAGACCGGCTGCACGACGGATCCGCGAGTGGACGGTCGGCTGGTCGACGCCGCCCGCGTGCACACCCTGGACGTGCTCAACAATCGGGACATCAACGGCGACATCGGTTCCGACGGCTCCACCCCACAGGACCGGGCCAATGCGGCCGGCTTCGTCGGAAAGGCGACCGAGACCGTCGCGACCAACCCGGCGATCGCGATCAGCGACATCGAGATCCTCGCCCAGTGGTGGTGGGATCCGCCGTCCCGGGCGATGATGCAGGACTGCGCGAATACCGCCATCGGCGTGTGGTCGCAGAACAGCCTCGACCGCTCTGTCGTGGTCGCGATGTACGGACAGCCCGGCTAGCCCGCTCACCCCGCGACCTCCGCGCGCAGACGTTTCTTGTCGACCTTGCCGCTGGCCAGCACCGGCAACTCGGGCACCAGCTCGAGTCGCCGGGGCACCTTGTAGCCCGCGAGGCGGGACCGGACGAAGTCCTGGACCGCCTCGAGCGTGAGGGAGGCGCCCGGAGTCGGCACCACCACAGCGCACACCGCCTCGCCCCATTTCTCGTCGGGCGCGCCGACCACCGCGCAGGCCGCGACCCCGTCGAGCCCGCCGAGGACCTCCTCCACCTCCGGCGAGTACACGTTCTCCCCGCCGGTGATGATGATGTCCTTCTTGCGATCCACCAGGTACAGCAGCCCGCGGTGATCGAACCGGCCGATGTCGCCGGTATGACACCAGCCGTCGCGCAGCGTCGCCAGCGTCGCCGCCGGATCCTCCCAGTATCCGCGGAACAGCGAGTCGGACCCGACGACGATCTCGCCGGCCTCGCCGACCGGCACATCGCGGTCGTCGTCGCCGACGATCCGCACCCGCACACCGGGGAACGGAAAACCGACAGAGCGCAACGCGGTGGCCGCGCCGGGACCGTCGACGTCGTGCAACTCCCGCGGCAACCCGGACACGATGGCCTCGGTCTGCCCGTAGAGGTTGAGAAAGCCCGCCCGCGGCAGCACCGACAGCGCCCGTTTGAGCGTGTTCACCGTCATCGGCGCCGCCGCGTAGATGACGGTCCGCAGGCTCTCGAGCGCCCGCGCGTCGGTCACCTCGTCGAGCAAGGCCCGCAACATCACCGGCGCCAAGTGCACCAGCGTGATCCGCTCATCGGAGATCAGCCGCACCGCCTCGGCCACGTCGAACTGTTGCTGCAGCACCACCGTGCCGCCGCGGGCGTGCAGGCCCCCGATGATCGCCATCGCCCCGACGTGGAACATCGGCATGTTGATCAGTCCCCGGTCGGCGCTGCCCGTGCGCATTTCGACGTTCATGGTGAACGCCACCCGCCGCTGCTCGCGCTGCCCGAGGATGCAGCACTTCGACGCCCCGGTGGTGCCGCTGGTGAACAGCAGGCAGGCGATGTCGTCGGGGCGCGCGGCGAACGGGAGCTGCCCGCTGTCGCCGCCTGCGACGAACTCCTCGAAGTCGACAGTAGCGGTGCGACTGCCGGTGCGACCCGGCCCGCCGATGGACACCAGCATCGGTGCGACCGGTAGTCGCGGCGCGAGTTCTGTTATCACCGAAGCGAATTCGTCGGAGCAGAACACAATCGACGGGCGCACCCTCTGCAGCACGTCAAGCATTTCACCGGGCGACAGCCGGAAGTTGACGGTCGCCATGATGATGCCGCTGACGTGCGTTGCCGCCATCACCTCACCGAACTCGACGCTGTTGCGGCTGAGCACCGCGATGCGGTCCTGGCGCCGCACACCGGCGGTTGCCATCGCTGACACCAACCGCACCGCACGAGCACGCAGCTGCGCGTGGGTGACGGTCTGTCGACCCAACCGATACGCGGGCACATCCGGGAATCGCACCGCGTTGTCGGTGACGACATCGCCGAGCGTCAGGCCGGCGTCGCCTCCGGTCACGGTAATTACCGGCTGCTCAACAACATCGATCCGGCCACCGGGCCACCGCCGACCCCAACGGCAACCACTTCGGGGGTCTTGGGCGCCTGCCGGTCGCCGCCCTCGCCCCACATCTGCACGCAGGCTTCGTGCAGGAACCCCATGCCGTGCAGCCGGCCGCCGGAGAGTTGACCGCCGCTGGTGTTGATCGGCAACGCGCCGTCCAGCGCGATCCGGTCGCCGCCCTCGATGAATTTCCCCACCTTGCCGTGCTCGCAGAACCCCAGGGCTTCCAGCCACATCACGGTGAGGAAAGAGAAGCCGTCATAGATCTGGGCCATGTCCACGTCGGCGGGCGTCATCGCGGTGTTCTGCCACAGCGTCGCGGCGGAATCGTGGGCGGCCATGGTGGTTACGTCGGAGCGCTGATCCCAGGTCGCGCGTTCGAACATGCCGGGCCCGACGGATTCCACCGTCAGCGGATGACGCGGCAGACCCGTGGCGGCGTCGCGCCGGGACACGATCACCGCCGTCGCTCCGTCACACGGAACGTCGCAGTCGTACAGGCACAGCGGCTCCGAGATCATCCGGGCGCCCAGGTAGTCGTCCATCGTCATCGGTTCGCGGTACACCGCGTCCGGATTGAGCCCGGCGTTGTGGCGCGCGTTGAGCGCGATCCGACCGAGCTGCTCTCGGGTGAGGCCGTAGTCGTGCATGTATCGCTGTGCGGGCATGGCCAACCAGTTCGCCGCCGACAAGGCGCCGAACGGCGCGACCCACTCCAGGTGCGGCGGCACCTTGCCGCCGGAAAACAACACCGACGCCCGGCCGCCGCCGGCCTGCTGGGCGGCCGTGGACTCCCACACCGACCGGTAGACCACGACATGGTTGGCCAGCCCGAGGGTGACCGCCATGCACGCCTCGATCGCCGGCCCGATCTGGCCTGCGGTCTCCAACGCCGAGACGTACCACCGGCAGCGCAGGCCGAGGGCGTTGCGCACCTCCTGGATGGCGGCACCGGAGAAGCCCGGGTCCGGCACGCCGGGACCGGGGTAGCTGGCGATGCCGTCGATGTCGTCGACGGCCATGCCCGCGTCTTCGATCGCGCGGAGCACCGCCTCGAGCGTGAGATCCAGTCCCGTCCGGCCCAGCCGGCGCCCGACCTGGGACTTGCCTGCTCCGGTCAGCACCGCCTTGCCGTCGAACGGACCACCAGTCACGTTGGTGAGGTTAGCCATCAGAACACGAACCGGGCGATGAGTTCGGCGACCGCGGCGGGTTTGTCCACGCCGTCGATCTCCACCGTGTGCCGAACGGTCAGGTTGACGGCGTCGTCACCGACCCTGGTGGCGTCCGCGAGTTCGGAGCGGACCCGGATCCGGCTGCCCGCGGTGACCGCGGCCAGGAACCGCACCTTGTTCAGGCCGTAGTTGATGCCCATCTTCGCGTTCTCGACGCGGTAGTTGTCCTTGCTGACGCCGGGGATGATCGACAAGGTGAGGAAGCCGTGCGCAATCGTTGCGCCGTACGGGCTCTCGGCCCTGGCTTTCTCGACGTCGACGTGAATCCATTGATGATCCATCGTGACGTCGGCGAAGGCGTCGATGCGGCTCTGGTCGATGTCCACCCACCTGCTGACTCCGAGTTCCTCGCCGATCGTGGCCACCGCGTCGTCCACGGACTTGAACACCTTCACCGACATCTCCCGTCGCCGTGCACCCGAAATACCGATATCTATTTAACGGTATAGACTGGCCGCGCTCGCTG
Source organism: uncultured Actinomycetota bacterium (assembly GCA_963733605.1). Classification (GTDB taxonomy): domain Bacteria; phylum Actinomycetota; class Actinomycetes; order Mycobacteriales; family Mycobacteriaceae; genus Mycobacterium. Next base: position 30,151 of record CAVTDY010000021.1, on the reverse strand, counting down.
GACAACCAGCCCGGCACTTCGACGATCTTGGGAGAGACATGGCCACCACGAATCTGATCGCCGAGGGGCTGTTCCGGGTCGACGGCGAACGGGCGGTGTTGTTCGGATCCCGGCGGCGTTCGTCGGGGGCGGTGAAGTTCCCCGCCGAGCGTCCCGAGCTGTTCGACGCCAGCCCGGAGGTCCGGGCCGACATCGAGCCGCTGGAACTGTCCACGGAGGGGACGCTTTACACGTTCACGACGCAGGAGTTTCCCCGCCGCTCCCCTACAAGGGGAACCGCGATCCCAAGACGTTCCGGCCGTACGTGGTGGGCTTTGTGGAGTTGGCCGAGGGGGTGCTGGTGGAGTCGCTGATCATCGACGCCTCGGCGGGCGACCTGCGGATCGGTCAGCCGATGGTGTCCGCTACCACCACGCTGCAGACCGAGGCCGGCCAGTCTCTGCTGACCTTTGCGTTTCGCCCGGCCTAACGACTCGCCATCGCGACGATCATCTCGGCGACCACGGCGATCATCTCGTCGCGGTCGACGGCCACGGTCTGCTGGTGCACCGTATGCCAGGCCCGGTCCAGTAACCCCATCACCGCGACACCGATGACGTCCGGTGAATGCGCGCCTGCGCCGGCGATGGACTGCCCCAACTTCCACGACGCACGGGTCACCATGCGGTTGCGCGACATCCGGAACGCGTCGTCGTTGGGCGCCGAATGCACCGCGGAGAGCACGAATGCACCGTGGTTGTCCATGTAGTCGAAGTAGTGCCCCACCCAGGCCCGCACGTCGGCCGGGGCGAACGGTGCGGTCATCTCGTCCCACTCGTCGATCACGGTGAGCACATCGTGGTAGGCGGTCTCGCCAAGGACGTTGAAGACCTCTCGCTTGTCCTTGAAGTACGTATAGAACCCGGCCCGGGAGATGCCGCAGGCCTCGGTGATCGCGTTGATGGGCGTGCCCACGTAGCCACGCTGAAGGAACAGCGTCCGACTGGCATCCAGGATCGCCGCGCGGGTCCGTTCACCGCGGCCGCCGTCCAACTGCCCGACAGGCGCCGAGGTCACGGTCATGCCGAGACCATATATGACGATATTGTCAAGTGCAATCGATCCAGTTCACAGTGGCTGGATGGCGCCGAAGCGAGAATAACTTGACACATTCGTCAGGTTACGCGAAGCTCGTATCCAAGCCCGATGTGGAGCAGCGAGAGGCGCAGCGATGACGCAGTTCACCAGCCAGTTCACGGACGCACCGATCTTCGATGCCGATCAGCACATGTATGAGACCCCCGACGCGCTGACCCGGTATCTGCCCGACGAGTTCGCGCCGAAGGTGCAGTTCGTTCAGATCGGCAAGCGCACCCGGATCGCGATCCTGAACAAGATCACCGACTACATGCCGAACCCGACGTTCGAGCGGGTCGCCGCGCCCGGCGCACACGAGAAGTTCTACTCCGGGCAGAACCCCGAGGGCCTGTCGATGCGGGAGATGTCGGGCCGTGGCATCGATACCCCACCCGGCGCGCGCAATCCCGAGGACCGCATCGCCGAGCTCGACCGCCAGGGCGTCGACGCGACGCTGAACTACCCCACGCTCGCCAACCTCGTCGAGCACTCCGCCGCCGAGGACCCCGACCTCACCGCGGCGATCATCCACGCGCTCAACCAGTGGATGCTCGAACACTGGGGCTTCACCCACGCCAACCGGGTCTACTCGACTCCGGTGCTCACCCTCGGCATCCTCGACGAGGCGCGTCGCGAACTCGAGTACATCCTGGACAACGGCGCGAAGGTCGCGCTGATCAAGCCGGCGCCGGTGAACGGCTACCGGGGCTGGCGCTCCCCCGCTCTGCCCGAGTTCGATCCGTTCTGGCGCGAGGTCGAGGCTGCGGGGCTGCCGATTGTGTTGCACGCCAGCCAACCTCCGCTGCAGGAGTACATCGACATGTGGGAGCCCCCGTCAACCAGTAGCGCCTTCGAGATGTCGCGCGTTCAAGTGGACGGCGTTGGGGCACCGCGAGATCGCCGACATGCTGACCAGCCTGATCTGCCACGGCACCCTGACCCGTTTCCCGAAGCTGCGCATCGCCAGCGTGGAGAACGGCAGTGCGTGGATCAAACCGCTGTTCGACGATCTGCAGTCGACGTACAACAAGATGCCGCAGAACTTTCCCGAGCATCCGCATGAGGTGTTCCGCCGCAACGTGTGGGTCAGCCCGTTCTGGGAGGGCAAGGTCGCCGACGTGGTGGCCACCGTCGGGTGGGACAAAGTGATGTTCGGTTCGGACTGGCCGCATCCCGAGGGTCTGGCCGAGGCGAAGGGTTACTGGAAGTACGCCGAGGGGATGGACGAGCGGCGCACCTACGACTTCATGGGAGACAACGCCCGCCGCTTCTTGGGGCTGCCGATCGCCAATCCCGATCCGGCGGCCGTCAAGCCGCCGGTGATGGCCAACGCCTGACCCAGCGATCAGTCGCTGGCCGGCAGCGGTTTGGCCTCTTTCAGCGCCAGCGCCGTCGCGCCGACGCTCAGCGTGCCCGCTCCCGCCTTGGTCACCAGCACCTCGGCGCCGGTCTCGTCGACATAACGCTTGCCCATCGCGTTGCCGTCGGACATCGCCGGATCGGGGGCATCGCCGGACTTGTCGGCGTCCATCGCCACCATCGGGTGCCCGCCGCAGCGCAGGTCGTCGAGGCTCTCAGCGGCCCTGACGACGATGACCTGGGTGTCGCACACCTGGCTCTGTAGCCGAGTGCCGTTCTTGATCATGGTGAATTCCTTTACTTTTCGACGTTCGCGTCCCGGAGGCTGTCGATGATCTCCCGGCGCAGGAGCTTGCCCGTCGCGTTCGTCGGCAGCTCGTCGCGGAACACCATCCGGTCCGGGGTGCGTGATCCCCGCAAGGACTTCCGCGCGTACTCACGCAGCTCGTCGGCGTCCGGGTCGACACCCGCGGCGGGAACCACCACCGCGACGATGGCCTGACCCCACTGCGGATCCTCCACGCCGACGACGGCGACCTCGTGCACGTGCGGATGCTCGACGAGCACATCCTCCAGCTCGGCGGGCGCGATGTTCTCGCCACCGCGAATGATGGTGTCGTCGGACCGCCCGGTGATGAACAGGTAGCCCGCCTCGTCGAGCGTCGCGATGTCCTTGGTGGGGAACCAGCCTTCCGCGTCCAGCACCGATCCGATGCCGGTGTAGGTGCCGGACACCTGCTCGCCACGCACGAACAGCTCACCGGCCTGGCCCGGCCCGAGCACGTTGGCGTTCTCGTCGCGGATCTGCACCTCGATGCCGGGCACCGGCAGGCCGACCGAGCCGAGCCGCCTGGCGACGGCCTCGTCGGTGTTGCCGCGCGCATCGCGGTGGTCGTCGGGAGTCAGCACCGCGATGGTCGAGCTGGTCTCGGTCAGGCCGTAGGCGTTGACGAATCCGACCTTCGGCAGCAGGTCTAGCGCCTTGCGGACCAACGGAAGTCCCACCTTCGACCCGCCATAGGCCAGGTTGCGCAGCGTGGGCAGCTCGACCGGCTCGGCCTCAAGCGCGGCGACGATGCGGTCCAGCATGGTGGGCACCACGGTCGCGGTCGTCACCCGTTCCGCCGCGACCAGCCGCACCCACTCGCTGCGCCTCGAAGTTTCTCAGGTACACCATTTTTCGGCCGGCGTAGAGGTTCGACATCGCCGCGTTGACCCCGGCGATGTGATAAGGCGGCACACAGATCAGCGCCGCGTCATCGGCGTCGGCCGAATCGAATTCGACGGTGCCGGTGAGGTAGCTGGTCAGGTTGGCGTGGGTCAGCTCGACCGCTTTGGGCTTCGACGTGGTGCCCGACGTGAACAAGACGATCGCCACGTCATCGGGATCGGCGAACTCCGCAGCCGGTTCTGCGGTGCGCGCCGCGGCCAGGAACTCCCCGGAGCTCAGCACGCGCTTGGCGGCGGTCACCGACCATGTCGCGGTAGCGATCGTCGACGATCACGAGAGGATGGGGTAGCCGTTGAATCAGCTCTTGGAGACCCCCGGCGCCCAACCGGTAATTGATCGGCGTGAACGGCATTGCCGCGCGCGCCGAGGCGAAGATCAGCAGCGGCAGCATGGCCCCGCCCGGTGCCGACATACGCCGACGTGCGAGCGCCGCGAGGCGGGATCACGCCGGCGCCGCCGTCGGCGAGCGTTCGCTGAGCTCCGCGGTGGTCAACCGGATGGCGCCGTCCACCACGGCAACCCGATCGGGGTCCGCCGACACCGCCATCTCCAAGCAGCAACGAAATGCTCAACGCCCTCAGCCTTCACCCGCAATTACGGCGATTCTAGACCCGGCTCGAGAATCAGATATATAGTTATAGGCTTAGTGGCATCTGAGTCAACGCGCACTCCTGCCGCAGGCGGGTTCGACAGTGACGCATGCCGGAGGGAACGCAATGAGCAGCACGCCCGACATCGCCATCATCGGGGTCGGACTTCATCCGTTCGGGCGGTACGAGGACCGGTCGGCGCTGGAAATGGGCGCCGTGGCGATCAGCAGGGCGCTGCGCGACGCCGGGGTGGACTTGTCCGACGTGGGCAGCCTGTACGCAGGCAGCCTCGAGGTGGCCAACCCCGAGGCGATGACCGGCCTGGTCGGCATGACGGGGCTGCCCGGCGCGGGCCACGCTGAGCGGCTGCGCGACCGGTAACTCGCTGCTGACCCTGGCGGCTCGCGACGTCGCACTCGGCGAGGCCGACATCGCGGTCGGCGTCGGGCTGGACAAGCATCCGCGCGGCGCTTTCGGTGCCGACCCGTCGGTGTCCGGGCTGCCCCAGTGGTACGGCGACCAGGGCATGTTCCTGACCACGCACTACTTCGGCACCAAGATCATGCGCTACATGCATGATCACGGCATCACCGACCAGACGCTGGCCCGCGTTGCCGCCAAGAACTTCGACAACGGCGCGCTGGCCCCGCACGCGTGGCGCCGCAAGCCGATGAGCGTCGACGCGATCCTGAGCTCGCCGATCGTCAACGCCCCGCTGCGCCAATACATGTACTGCAATCCCAACGAAGGCGCCGCGGCCGTGGTGGTGTGCCGGGCCGACGCGGCCAAGCAGTACACCGACACCCCGATCTATCTGCGCTCGACCGCGCTGCGCAGCCGCCGCGAAGGCGCCTACGAACTGCTGCGCACCTCCATCGAGCTGCCGATCGTGCCCGGCACCACCGCCGAGGCCGCCCGCGCCGCCTACGAGTTCGCCGGCATCGGCCCCGAGGACATCGACGTCGCGCAACTGCAGGACACCGACTCCGGCTCCGAGATCATCCACATGGCCGAGACGAGTCTCTGCAAGGACGGCGAACAGGAGGCGCTGCTCGCCGACGGCGCCACCAAGATCGGCGGCCGGCTGCCCGATCAACACCGACGGTGGCCTGCTGGCCAACGGCGAACCGGTCGGCGCGTCCGGCCTTCGCCAGGTCTTCGAGCTGGTCCAGCAACTGCGCGGCACCGCAGGTGACCGTCAGGTACCCAACGATCCGCAGGTCGGGCTGGCCCAGCTGTACGGGGCACCCGGAACCGCAGCCGTCGCCATCCTCAGTCCAGGTAGCCGCCAACCGAAGGGAGTAGTGCCGATGACCGACACCCAGGCGGAACTCGCGCCCACGCGCCGAGGTCGACCTCGACCACCACTCGCCCGAGTTCCGCGAGGACCCCTACGGCCGGTTCCGTGCAGATGCGCGAATCGGGCTGTCCGGTCGCACATTCCGAGCACTACGAAGGCTTCTGGGCGTTGGTCGACTACGCATCGGTCTTCGAAGCGGCCCGCGACGACGACCTGTTCAACTCTTACCCGTCGGTCGGCGTGCCCGCCAGCGAGCTGCCGTTGCCGATTCTGCCGATCGAGTCGGATCCTCCGGAGACCCAGGAGTTGCGCGAGGTCACCCTCAAGCGGTTCTCACCGGGCTCGGCGGAGCGGTTCCGCGAGGCCGCCATCGAGATGACCGATGAGGCGATCGATGCCTTCATCGAGCGCGGCGAGTGTGACCTCGTCGGCGAGTTGACGACGCCGCTGCCGGCGCGGTTGATCCTGCGGCTGTTGAACTTCGACGAGTCGCGGTTCATGGACTGGGTCGGCTGGGTGCACACCACCGTGCACGACCGTGCCCATGATCCGGAGAAGGCCGCAATCGCCGGGATGGAGATGTTCGGCGAGATCGTCAAGCACATGGAGCAGCGCCGCGCCGAAGGCCTCGGCGACGACTTGTTCAGCGACATCCTGCGCGGAACGCTGAACGGCGAACCGCTCGACGACGGCCAGATCACCATGTACACGGTGCTGATGATGCTCGGCGGGATGGACACCACCAGTGGCTTCACCGGCAACGTGCTGTTGCGGCTGTGCAAGGACCCTGAGTTGCGCGTCAAGTTCATCGACGATCCGAGCCTGGTCAAGAAGTCCACCGACGAGCTGCTGCGCCTGTACACGCCGACGCTCGGGCTGGCGCGCACGGTCTCGCGCGACGCCGACTTCCACGGCCAGCCGCTGTGCCAGGGCGACCGGGCGATCCTGATGTGGGCGGCGGCCAACCGCGACCCGGCCATGTTCGCCGAACCCCGACGAACTCGATCTGTCCCGCGAGAACGCCAAGAAGCACATGGCGTTCGGCGTGGGCATGCACCGCTGCCTGGGTTCGCACTACGCCAAGATGATGTTCGACGTCATGGTCACCCAGGTACTGGAGCGGCTGCCCGACTTCGAGTTGGCGGGCGAGCCGAAACTGTTCGAGGACGCGGGCGAGGTGTACGCCGTGCGCGAACTACCGGTCAGTTTCACCCCCGGCCCGCGCAGGGGCTGACCGGTGGCGTCGGTCGTCGTTGGCATCGGCGATGTTGATGTCGAAATCGAGTACACCGACACGGGTTCCGGACCGGTGCTGGTGTTCGTCCACGGCGCCTATGTCACCGGGCGGTTGTGGCAGGACGTGGTGGACCGACTATCCGACGGCCACCGCTGCATCGCACCGACGTTGCCGTTCGGCGCTCAGGCCGAACCGGTCGGCGCGAACGTCGATCTCACCGTTGCGGCGTCGGGCAGGCTGATCGTCGACCTGCTCGAGGCGCTCGATTTGTCCGACGTCACGCTGGTGGCCAACGACACCGGCGGCGGGATCGTGCTCGCCGCGCTGGGAAACACCATGCTCAACTGGGACCGGGTGTCGAAGTTGGTGTTCACCAATTGCGATAGCTTCGAACACTTCCCGCCGAGTTCCTTCGTGCCGATCGTGCGGTTGTGTGCGCTGAATCAGACCCTGGGCTCGATCGTGCTGAAGGGGTTGACGACTGCGCCGGGGCTGAAGGTGTTCACGTCGGCCGTCACCCTCAATGGGATCGACGCTGCGCGGCGGCCCGCCATTTTCGGCGGCTTCCTCACCTCGGCCGCGGTGCGCGCGCGAGGCCGCCAGGTTCACCGCCGATCTGAAACCCAGCTACACCATGGCCGCGGTGAACGCGGTCAAGCAGTGGGACCGGCCCGTGCTGATGGCGTGGGGGACAAGCGACAAGATGTTTCCGCTGTCGCACGCCCAACGGCTCGCCGAGACTTTCCCCAACGCTTCTGTGCGCACCATCGCGGACAGCTCGACCTACGTCATGCTGGACCGTCCCGATGAGACCGCCGAGGCGATCCGGGGCTTTGTCAATAGGAGGAGGTCGCGCAGTGACGGCTGGCACCATCGCCGGGCTGCTGGACGAGTGCGCCGCCGAGCCGACCGGATCGTCCGCTGCTGCGCGACGTCGCCGGCGAGACGCTGACCAGTCGCGAGGTCGCCGCGCTGGCCATCGGCTACCGCGGTGGTTGGGGATGCCGGCGTGCGTCCGGGCATGACGGTCGCCTGGCAGCTGCCCTCACACGTCAACGCGGCGGTGGTGATGCTGGCGCTGGCCCGCATGCCCGTCATGCAGGCCCCGGTGCTGCACCTCTATCGCCGCCGCGAGGTGTGCGCGGCGCTCGAAGTCGCGCGCGCCGACATCCTGGTGGTCGACGAGTCGACGGCCGCCAATGCTCGCACCCGGGATACCTACCGTCACGGTGCCTCGCCGACGCTCGTCCGACCGATCTCCAGCCGTCGCCGGCCCGCAAGGCCACATCCCGAACTGGACCGGCCCCACTCGGCCGACGAGCCGCGCTGGGTGTACTTCACCTCGGGCACCACCGGCCGCCCGAAAGCCGTGCGGCACTCCGACGCCACCTTGCTCAGCGCCGGCCGCGGATACGCCGCCCTATCTCGGGCCTGGGCAGCCACCCGGACGAAGTCGGCACGATCGCCTTTCCCATCGCGCACATCGGCGGCATGGTCTATCTCGCCACCGCTCTGTTCGGCGACTTTCCGGTGCTGCTGATCCCCAAGGTTTCCGCAGACGACCTGCCCCGGGTGCTTGCCGAGCACCAGGTGACGGTGACCGGAGCGAGCACCGCGTTCTACCAGATGCTGCTCGCGGCGCAGATGGCCGCGCCGACAACCGATTGCTGATGTTCCTTCGCTGCGGATGTTGATCGGCGGGGGCGCCGCGTGCCCGCCCGAGGTGCACAAGCAGGTGCGTGAACACCTGCGGCGTACCCGTCGTGCACGCCTACGGCATGACCGAGGCGCCGATGGTCTGCGTCAGCGAGGCCACCGACACCGACGAGCAACTGGCAACAGCGCGGGCCGGCCCATCCCTGGATCGCAGGTGCGGATCAGCGCGAACGGCGAAATCGAGGTGCGCGGCGCCAACCTGACGCCGGGATACCTGCAGCACGACGCAGTGGGCTGACGCGCTCACCGCGGACGGCTGGTTCCGCAGCGGCGACCGCGGCCACCTGCGGCCGGACGGGCGCATCGTGGTCACCGGCCGCACCAAGGATCTGATCATCCGCAAGGGCGAGAACATCGCCCCCGACGAGATCGAGAACGAACTGCTGGCCCATCCCCTCGTCGACGAGATCGCCGTGCTGGGCCAGCCCGACGAACTGCGCGGCGAGATGGTGTGCGCGGTGGTGCGTCGTTCGCCACGCCATCGCGACGTCACCCTCGACGAGCTGTGCACGTTCCTCGACGAACGCGGGCTGATGAAGCAGAAGTGGCCCGAGCGGCTTGCTCCTCGTCGACGAGTTCCCGCTGACTGGGCTTGGCAAGGTCGCCAAAGTCCGAGCTGGCCCAGCAGATCGCAGGAGGAACCCAATGACGGCGTTGTCCGCTGACGAACGTCAGGAACTGGCACACTCCGTGCGCTCGGCCTGTGAGAGATTGGCATCCGAAGAGCGCGTGCGCGCCGTCGCCTACGACGACGGTGGCGGCGCAGGGCACTCCGGCTTCGACACCGCGCTGTGGGACGTGCTGTGCAACCAGGTCGGGGTGGCCGCCATCGCGCTTGCCCGAAGCAGCTCGGCGGAGCAGGCTACGGCGCGTCCGCGCTGGGTGTGGTCGCCCACGAACTCGGCCGCGCGCTGGCGCCGGTGCCGTTCGTGGCGTCCACGGTGCTCGCCACCGGCCTGCTGCTCGACCTGACAGGGCAGCGACCCCGACGCGGACAAGCGACTCTCCGGGCTGCATCGAAGGCCGCCGCACCGCCGCCGCGGCTCTCACCGGCGACGGCGGGTTGTGGCGTCCGTCCGCGGTGACGCTCACGCGCCGCCCCCGGCGGAGATGCCTGGACCATCGACGGCGCGGTGCGCCACGTGCTCGGCGGCTCCGCCGCCGACGATCTCGTCGTGGTTGCCGATCGACGACGGGCGAGCCGGCGGTGTTCCTGCTCGACCCCTCCGTCGACGGCGTCGTCGTCGAGGCCGAGCGCGTCCTCGACGGCACCCGGCCGATGGCCACCATCACGCTTCACCGGCGCTGCGATCCGGCTGTCGGGCACGGGCTGTCGACGACGGCCCCGTCGACGACGTCGTCGAGCGCAACGTCGACCTGGCGTTGGCGGTGCTGTCGGCCGAGCAGGTCGGCGCGTGCGAACGGGTGCTGGAGATCGCTACCGACTACGCCCGCACGCGTGAGCAATTCGGCCGGCCGATCGGCAGCTTCCAGGCCATCAAGCACAAGTGCGCCGACATGCTGGTCGACCTCGAGTGGGCGCGGTCGGCCTCGCAGGCGGCACTGGAGTCGCTCGACGATTCGGATGCCGCGGATGCCGGCGAATCGGACTGGCGCGCCAGCATGGCCAAGGCGGTGTGCTCGGAGGCGTTGCGCGACGCGGCGAAACGCGAATGTCCAGATTCACGGCGGCATCGGCTTCACCTGGGAGGACTCCGCGCATCTGTACTTCCGGCGCGCCCGCACCGACGAGGTGGTGTTCGGCAGGCCCGGACCAGCACTGGGACCGGCTCGCGCGCTGAGAAAAAGCTGCTGTGACAGGCCATTGCGAGCGCCGGCAGCCGGTCGCTTGCTGGCCGATGGCCCGGTGACTAGAATCACGTGCTAAATAACTAAATGTTTTGATGTTTTGCTCGATGCTTCACCGCATCCCACGAGGAGCACCTGTGCCGTTGCAGCCCTGGATGGAATTGATTTCCGTCGACGATCACCTGATCGAACACCCCAAGGTGTGGAGCGACCGGCTCCCCACGAATACCTGGACGCCGGGCCCAAGATCATCGAGTGGGAGCGCCCCGACACCGGTCAGATGTGTCAGGTGTGGGATTACGAGGGCCGCATCTACCCCTACATCGGCCTGAACGCGGTGGCGGGCAAGAAGCCCGAGGAGTACGGCATCGAGCCGGTCCGCTACGACGACATGATCCCCGGCTGCTATGACCCGAAGGCCCGGGTCGCCGACATGGACATCGACGGCGTGCAGGCGATGACGTGCTTCCCGTCGTTCCCGCGGTTCGCCGGCGCGGTGTTCTTCGAGGGTGAGGACAAAGAACTGGCGCGGCTGTGCTCGGCGGCCTGGAATGATTTCCACCTCGACGAGTGGGCCGCGACGCGCCGGACCGGTTCGTTCCGGTGGCGATGCTGCCGTTCTGGGACATCGATGCCAGCGTCAAGGAAATCCACCGCGTTGCCGCCAAGGGCGCCAAGTGCGTGACCTTCCCCGACCTACCCGACAAGCTGGGCCTGCCGTCGGTGCATTCCGACCACTGGGATCCCCTGCTGTCGGCGATGGAGGACACCGGCCTGGTGCTGGCGCAGCACTTCGGATCCGGCGGGTTCCCCCCACCGATCGCCCCCGACGCGCCGTTCGCGGTGTTCATCACGCTGATGGGCACCATGTCGATGACCTCGATGACCGACTGGCTGTTCTCCAACACCCTCTACCGGCATCCGAAGCTCAAGATCGGCTTGTCCGAGGGCGGCATCGGCTGGATTCCCTACATCCTGGAACGGTGCGACAGCGTGTGGCGCAAGCATCGCTTCTACAACAACATCAACCAGGAGCACGAGCCGTCGTATCTGTTCCGCAAGCACATCCACGGCTGCTTCATCGAGGACGACTTCGGGGTGGCGGTGCGCGACTGGATCGGCGTGGACCGGATCACCTGGGAGTGCGACTACCCGCATTCGGACTCGTTCTGGCCGCAGAGCCGGGAACGCGCCGCGCAAGCCTGAAGGACGTGCCCGACGACGAGGTCCATCGCATCGTCGAGCTCAACGCCCGCGAGTTCTACAACTTCCCGCGCGCGGCGTGACGGCACGGGAGGGCGAGGGCACGGCGCGAAGTAACGGCAGCGCGGAGGACGGCACGGGAGGGACACGGAGGCAGCGACAAGACATGGACAGGATTGAGCAGCTTCCGGTTTCGGATTGGACGGACCAGGACCTGTTGACCAAGGACGAGGCGCGTGAGCGCCTCGTCGACGAAATCGGTCGCACCCGGGCCCGACTCGACGAGTTGACGGCAACAAACGCCGACGATCCGGAGATCCGGCTGCTCGAGCGGCGGCTCAATGCGATGGAGTCCGTCCGCGACGAATACACCGACCATCGCGACGGGAAGTGAGGTGTCGGTAGCCGCCGAGCCCGCCGAGGACACCGCCGCGCTTTCGGGCACAGATCCACTCGTTTTTGGAGAACGCGCCGAAGCCGGCGGGTCTGCGCAACTACGGGCCGACCCCGACGGCCGCCGATGTCGAGCCCGGCCGGGCCTGGCACAAATACCTCGCCGAACACGGGTACGCCTGCCTGCACTGGCCGGTCGAGTACGGCGGCGCCGACGCGTCGGTCCCGTTCCAGGCGATCTTCGCCGAGGAGTGCGCCCGTGCCGGGGTGCCACGTCAGCTCGGCATCACCGGCGTCGACCTGGTCGGGCCGGTGCTGATCAAGTTCGGCAGCGACGAGCAGAAGTCGCGCTATCTGGAACCCATCCGGCTCGGCGACGACATCTGGACCCAGTTGTTCTCCGAGCCCGGCGCCGGCTCCGACCTCGCCGGCGTGCGCACCAAGGCCGAGCAGACCGCCGACCGGCTGGCGGATCAACGGCCAGAAGGTCTGGAGTTCTGCCGCGAACTCGGCCGACTACGGCCTGCTGCTCGCGCGTACCGGCCCCGACAAGCACGGCGGCCTGTCGATGTTCGTCGTACCGATGGACACGCCCGGCGTCAGCGTGCGGCCGCTGACGCAGATGGATGGGGAGAGCAAGTTCAACGAGGTGTTCTTCGACGGCGCCGAGTTGTCCGATGACGCCCTGATCGGCGAGGTGGGCCAGGGCTGGGCGATCGCGATCGTCACCCTCGGCCGCGAACGGCTGACGCTGGGTTCGCAAGCGGTGACGATGTTCCGGCTGCACGAGCGGATGGTCGACGCGGCCCGCGACCACGATCTGCTGGACCCGGTGCTGTCGCGGTCGATGACCAAGCTGTGGGCGCGAATGTGGCTGCTGCGGTACACCTGGCAGCGTGCCATCGATGCGGGCGACACGTCGTCGGCGGCGTTCTCGGTGCTCAAGCTGATGACCTCGGAAACCGACCGCGATCTGGGTGATCTGGCCACCGAGGTGCTCGGCACCGACGCGTGCACCGATCCCGCGGACAACGAACTCGTGCACCACATGCTGGTCGGTCGCGCGCAGACGATCCTCGGCGGGACCAGTGAGATTCAGCGCAACATCCTGGGTGAGCGGGTGCTGGGGCTGCCCAAAGAGCCGCGATGAGCGCTTGCGCGAAGAGCGAAGCGACGATGAGCGCTTGCGCGAAGAGCAGACAGCGACGATGAGCGCTTGCGCGAAGAGCAGACAGGCGACGATGAGCGCTTGCGCGAAGAGCAGACAGGCGACGATGAGCGCTTGCGCGAAGAGCAGAAGGCCTCGGTGACAGCGGCTTTCGACGCCTCCGGGTTCGCGGCTGCCCTGCGCGCCCAGCTGTGGCCGGGTGCGACCGTCGCGCTCGGTGACGGCGTCGGCGCGTTGCGATGTCTCGATGACGGCACATCGGTGGGGCGGTCGTCTCGGCGGTCGCCCGCGATGTCGGCTCGGTGCGGCTGATGCTGGGCTGGGTACCCGCCCCGCTCGACGGCATCGACGCCGACGCTTTCACCGAGATCGTCGCGCTGATGCCCGGCTGGGGCGTGCGGAAGGTGTTGCTCAGCCCGACAGCGCGTTTCGTGCCGACCCGGCTGAGCGCGATCCCCGCGCTGCTGGCCGGGGTGCTGCGTCCCGACGTGCTCGTCACCCGGCTCGCCGAGCGGGGCGGGCGACTGCAGTTCGGCACCGAGGTGTCCTGGCAGCGCGGACTCGTCGACGCCGGCGTGCCAGGTGCTCGCCATCCTCGACGACACCTCGCCGTGCGCCGATGCCGGGTCCGCCGCTGGATCCCGGCGCCGTGCGAGGTGTGCGGTCGCAGCGGCGACGGCCCGGCATGCATGCCGCAGAAGGACCCGGAACCCGTCCACGACGCGCTCGCCGACGCGGTGCTGCGGTTCGTGCCCGAGGGCGCGCGACTGCAGTACGGGCCCGGGCAGCTCGGCACCGCCCTGCTGCGGCGAACGCCGGTGCCCTTGCGCATCGACACCGGCCTGCTCACCGACGCCGTGCGTCGACATCGACACAGCGCGGAATGTTGATCGACATGCCTTCGGCCACTTACCTGTTCGGCACCGACGCAGCTGTACGACTGGGCGGACGGCAAGCCGATACTGCGCGGCATCGACTACACCCACGACGTCACCCGGCTGGCTAGCGGCGAACCGTTCGTCGCGGTCAACACCGCCATCGAGATCGACCCGTTCGGGCAGATCAACGTCGAAGGCCGCGGCGAGAAAGTGGTCGGCGGCATCGGCGGGCATCCCGACTACTGCGCAGCGGCCCGGATGAGCCGCGGCGGGCTGTCGATCATCGCGGTCCCGACGACGGTCAACGGGAACTCGCCGCTGGTCGACCAGTTGAGCCGGCCCGGCGTCCACCCCGGCCCACGACGTCGACCTGATCGTCACCGAGGCCGGCCACGCCGACCTGCGCGGCGCCGACTGGTCGCGGCGACGCGCGCTCATCAGCGAATTGTTTCAGTAAAGGAGCGCTGTGAACGGAATCCGAGCTGCACCACTGTCCGGACGCGTCGTCCTGGTCACCGGCGGCGGGCGGGGCATCGGGCGTGGCCACTGCCTGGCGCTGTCCGCCCAGGGTGCGTCGGTCGTCGTCAACGACCCCGGCGTGAGTCGCGACGGCACCGCCGGTGACGGGGCAGGACCCGCCGCCGACGTCGTCGCCGAGATCGAGGCGGCGGGCGGCAAGGCGGTCGCACACACCGGTTCGGTCTCGTGCTGGGACGACGTCGCCGACATGATCAACACGGCGGTCGAGACGTTCGGGACGCTCACCGGCGTGGTGAACAACGCGGGCATCGTGCGCGACTCGATGGTGGCCACGTCCACCGAGGCCGACTGGGATGCGGTGATCGCCGTCCACCTCAAGGGCACGTTCGCGGTCACCAAGCATGCCTGCGAGTACTGGCGCGCGCAGTCCAAGGCCGGCAATCGGATTGACGCGCACATCGTGAACACCGTGTCCGGCGCGGGACTGTGGGGCAATGTCGGCCAGAGCGCCTACGGCGCCGCCAAGGCCGCCATCGCCAACCTGACCGTCGTCACCGCGATGGAGGCGGCACGCTACGGGGTTGCGGTCAACGCGATTTCGCCGCTGGCCGTTACCCGAATCAGCGAGGACTTCTTCGGCGGCGACAAGGCCGACGACCCCGCACTGGACCCCGCCCGCAGCTCGCAGGTGGTGGCGTGGCTGCAGTCGCCGGAGTCGGCGTGGCTGACCGGGCAGATCCTGCGCATCAACGGGCACAAGCTCAGCCGCATCGAGGGCTTCGCCGAGGCGCCCGCCCGCTACCACGCCAAAGACGGTGCTTCGCTGCAGTTCTCCGAGATCGGCCAGGCGGTCAGCTGGCTGTACGGCACGTCACCACGCGGCCTGGCCGGACCGTTGCCGACGGCCTAGTGTCGCGGGTGGCCCGGACCGGCGCCGAGATCCCGAGTCAGCGGGTGAAAAACTTCAGCGGGCGTTCGACGAACTCGAAGACCACCCCGTCGGGTGAGCGCAGGAACGCGATGTAGAGGCCCTCGATCTTGGTGCCCGGCAGCGGACACCAGACCGGATCACCCCTGACCTCAACGGAATCCGGCACCGCCGCAAGTGCCTTCTCGGTGTCCTCCACCCGCATCGCACACCGGTACAGCCCCTGGTGGTTGCCGCCCCATGGCACCGGATCCTGGTGTCGAGTGTCGGGATGCGCCACGACGGTGACGCTGAACTGATGGGCGTCCTCGGGGACCGCGTACCGCGACACCACGCATTCCACCCCGTAAGCGGGTCCACCCGGATCCAGCTGGTCACCGGCGACGTCGACCAGCGCAGGCGCTTGCACCTCGACGAAACCGATCGCGGTCAGGAACTCCCCGGTCGCGAGCGCATCGATGGCCGCGATGCGGATTCCGCCGAACAACGCCGCGCCGGAGGCGTCTGCGCCGGTGGTCTCGGCGAGTTCGATGACCACGCCGTCGGGGTCGGTCGCCAGCACCGATTTGGCGCCCGAGATCAGACCGTCGACGGGTTCGCCGACCGTGACACCCGCAGCCCGTAGCGCCGCCACGGTGCCCGCGAGGTCGGCCACGGTCATCAACGTCGACCGGATGCCGGGGCGGGCCGGGTCGCTGCTCGGGTCACGCTTCAGCGCTGGGCGTCGGTACTCGATCGTCTCCAATGCGCAGCCGCCTCGACCGCCCCGCGAGTCGTAGAGAAACGATGTTTCACAGTAGGTTTCGCCGTCGAGCCCGAGGATCTGACCCGTTCGTTGCCACTCCGGGGTCTGTTCGCATCCGCGCGGACAGCCCGAGCTTGCCCGCGTAGAGCGCCTCGGTCGCGTCGAGCGATTCGCAGTTCAGGTTGACGTGCAGGAACCGCCGGGCCAGATCCTCCGATCCCACTACAGCACAACCGAATTGATCTTGAACTCGATGATCTCGTCCTCGCTGTAACCCAGTTCGGCCAGCAGCGCGTCGGTGTGCTCCCCGTGCTCGGGGGCGCGGTCGAGCTCCAGCGGGGTTTCGTCGAACTGCACCGGGCTGGCCGCCAGGGCGAACTCGATGCCGCTGGTGTTGGTGGCCCGCGGCAGGTATCCGTTGGCGATCGCCTGCGGGTCGCTGTGCACCTCGTGGGCGGTGTGCATGACGTCCCACACCCCGTCAAACCCTTCGAATGCCTTCTCCCAGTGCGAAAGATCCTCGGATTCGAAGCTGCGGCGCAGCTCGGCGATGCACTCCACGCGGTTGCCGAAACGCACCGCCGCACTGGCGAACCGCTCGTCGTCGATCAGATCGGTGCGTCCAAGGCGCGTGCAGAAGTCCGCCCAGAACCGGTCGGCCTGCAGCAGCACGAACGCGATGAACCGGTTGTCGCGGGTCTTGTAGATGCTGGCCACCGGGTTGGGCATCTCGTCGAGGTTGAACTTCGGAATGTCCTGTCCGGTGATGCCCGCGCCGACGATGTCGGGGCCCAGTTGCCAGATCGCGGCGTTGAGCAGCGAGACGTCGACCACCGACGGCTCGCCGGTGCGTTCTCGCTTCACCAGTGCCGCGGCGATGCCCGCCGCGATCGCCAGCCCGCCGTAGGAGTCGCCGAACGCCGGCCGCTGAATCGGCGGATACGAACCGTCGCCTGCGGAGTAGGCGTCGCCGATGCCGCCGCGCGCCCAGTACGCCGCAAGGTCGAAGCCGCCCTGCGACGCCAGGTCGCCCTTGGTGCCGTAGCCGTGCCCGCGGGCGTAGATGATCTTCGGGTTGCGGGCCCGGACCTGATCGACGTCGATGCCCATCCGCTGCCGCGAGTCGGGCAGCAGATTGGTGACGAACACGTCGGCGGTCTCGAGGAGCTTCATCAGCAGCTCCAGCCCATCCGGCGTGGAGGTGTCCAGGCCGATGCTGCGCTTGCCGCGGTTGGGCTGTTCGATGAAGTGGTTGACGCCACCGGCACCCGTGACGATGCCGGAGCTGATCAAGCCGCGCTGCGGGTCGCCGGTCTCGGGGTGCTCGATCTTGATGACGTCGGCGCCCCAGTCGGCCAGCACGGCCCCGGCCGCCGGGACGAACGTCCACGCCGCCAACTCGACGACGCGGATGCCGCTGAGAATGTCGGTCACTAGCGGGGTAGCCGATCGTCTTGGTCTGCAGGTGCTGCTCGAAGCCCTCGATGCCGTTCTGCCTGCCGATACCGCTCATCTTGTATCCACCGAACGGAGCGTCGGCGCCGTAGTACATGCCGCTGTTGATCATCAGCGAGCCGGTGCGGATGCGGCGGGCGACGGCCATCGCCCGCTCGTCGGAGCCCATGATCCCGCCGGCCAGGCCGTAGCGTGGAGTTATTCGCCATCTCGACCGCACCGTCGTCGCCGCCGTCGTAGGGCGTGATGGACAGCACCGGACCGAAGACCTCCTCCTGGAAGATCGTGTGGTCCGGGGCGACGTCCGCAACGACGGTCGGCGCCACGAAGTAGCCGCGGTCCAGGCCCTCGGGCACACCGCCGCCGGCGGTGATCGCGGCCGCCGTCGCGCTTGGCGATCTCGATGTAGTTCAGCACCCGGTCGCGCTGCTTGGCCGACACCAGCGGCCCGCAGAAGGTGTTCGGGTCCGCGGGGTCGCCGACGGCGAGCGCGCCGAAGGTGGCCGAGGCGACCTCGACGGCCTGGTCGTAGTGCGAGCGCGGCACCAGCATCCGGGTGGCCAGCGCACAGCCCTGACCGGAGTGCATCAGCGCGCCGATACAGCCGGGCAGCGCCATGTCCATGTCGGCGTCGTCGAGCACGCAGGTACGCCGACTTGCCGCCGAGCTCGAGCATGTTGCGCTTCATGGTGTCCCCGGACAGCCGCTGGATCAGCTTGCCGACCGCGGTCGAACCGGTGAACGAGACCATGTCGACTCGCGGGTCGGTGGCCAGCACCTGGGCGATGTCGTTGTCCGACGCCGGGACGATGTTGACGACGCCGGCGGGGATGTCGGTCTTCTCGGCGATGATGCGGCCCCACCGCAGCGCGCTCCACGGCGTCTCGATGGCCGGCTTGAGCACCATCGTGTTGCCGGTGGCCAGGATCTGGCCCACCTTGTTGCTGATGATCTCGAACGGGAAGTTCCACGGCGTGATCGCGCCGACGACACCCATCGGTTCCTTGACCACGACGCGGTTGTAGGGCACGCCCATCTTGGCGTCCTGGTCGAGCATCCGCTCCCACGGGAACGTCGAGATCAGCGCCGCGGGGTAGCGGATGGCGTCGGCCAGCGGCCACTCCAGCTGCGCGATGTAGGTCATCCCCACCGTCGCACCGACTTCGGCGATCAGCTCGGCGCGGATGTCTTCTTTTTCCTCCTGCAGCGCGTTGTGCAACTGCTCAGGCAGTGCTGGCGGAACTCGTGGTTGGTCGACCAGTCGGTGGTGTCGAAGGCACGGCGGGCGGCGGCGATCGCCTCCTCCATGTCCTCGGCACTGGCGTCGGTGGCGACGCCGAGCACTTCTTCGTTGGCCGGGATTGACGTTCTCGACGGTCTTCCCGGTCGATGAGTCCCGCAGCCGGCCGTCGATGAACAGCCGGGTCTCGGGGTTGAACTAGACGGTGGCTGCGGCGACCGGTGAAGCCGTCATTGGCGATCCCTCTGGCTGAAGTTGTCGGCGTGCGTTATTGTACCTCTTATAGATAACTGTTTAGCGGATTCCTGGCGTGCGCCCGGGTCCTGCGCACCGATGAAGGGGGGCCGGTTGTCCGCCCCTGTCGACAACGCCGTGGACGCAGCCGCCGGGACGACTACGTGTCGCAGACGTCGCGTGTACCGCGCAGGACTTCCGGCGCTATCTGCGCGACCTGGAATCGGCCGACGAGTGGCGCTCGGCCGCTTTGCACCAGCGCCGAGGACGGCCTGGCCCACGACGCGCAGGTGATGGCCCGGCATGCATGCCGACGGCTGGAACCGCTTCGGCTGGCCGGAGGAGGCCGGCGGCTCTCGGCGGCAACGAAATCCACCGGGCGGTGTACTACGAGGAACTCGGCCGCGCGATGCTGCCGGTTCCGGCGCAACACTGGACGCTGGAGACCCTCGGGCCCGGCCCTGCTCAAATTCGCTCCGGACCTGGCCGCCGCGATACCTGCCCGGCTACCTGCAGCGGCGCCGAGTGGTGGGGCCAGAGCTTCTCCGAGCCGGAATCCGGGCAGCGACCTGCGCACGCTGCGCACCCGCGCCGTCGACGACGACGACGGCGGCTTCGTCGTCAACGGCCAGAAGATCTGGACCAGCCAGGGCCCGACCGCCACCCGATTGCTCGCGCTGGTCCGCACCGGCACGCCCGGAAAGCCGCCACCGCGGGCTGACGATGCTCATGGTCGACGCCGACAGCCCCGGGGTCACGGTGCGGCCGATCGCGCTGGCCAGCGGCCGCCGCGAATTGGCCGAAGTGTTCTTCGACGACGTCCGGGTCGACCGCGAACGGCTGATCGGCGACGTCGACGGGGGCTGGGCCGTGGCGATGCACCTGATGCAGTACGAACGCGGGATGTACGGCTACGCCGTCGCTGACAAGGTGCTCACCGAGCTGAGCCGGCTGCGGGACGACATGGCGTCGCCGGTTCGCCGTCTGCCGCGCAGCGCATCGCTTCGCCCAGGTCTACGTCGACGGTGTAGGCCGCGCAGGCCCGCGCCGCGACCACCGTGCGGCGGCTCGCCGACGGCCGCACGGTCGGTCGCGGACAGCAGCATCGACAAATTGCTGTTCGGCCGGGCGGAGAAGGACGTCAACGACCTGATCATCGACGTCCGGCGGGAGCAGATGATCGGCGGAGTCGCTGCGGCGACGACATCCAGCACAGGAGTCGCTGCGGCGACGACGGTCCAGCGGCGGAGTCGCGGCGCGTAGGAACTGATGCCGCCCGCGCCGAAGTGGTGGTACTCCGCGCGCCGCGACGATCATGGGCGGCACCGCCGAGGTCCAGCGCGGCATCATCGCCGACCACCTGTTGGGGCTGCCCAAGGAGAAGAGATGAGCGCGCGCGCGAAGAGCAGAGCGCGAGCGCAAGAGTCGAGCGCCGACAGTGACCGACGAATCGGTGTGCCGATGATCGAAGAGCGCCGTCTTCCGGCTCGTTCGACCAGATCGCAGGCAAGGGTGCAGACGAGCACACCGTGGTCGGTCCGCGCTGGCCGAGCTCGGGCTGGTCAGATATCGAAGCGGAGTATCCCGTCGAGGCCTGCGAGTTGCTGTTCCGCGCCCAGGGCCGCTCGCTGGCACACACCGACTGCCTCGCATCGGTCATGCTGGCCGAGCTGGCCCGCTGCTCGACGGTCCTGTCGACGGCATCGTGCTGCCCGGCCTGCCGACGGGTACGCGCCGGGTTCCGACGCTGACCGCGTCGCCGGACATTCGTGCTGGGGCCGCTGCCGAGCGCCGGGCGACTGGTCGTCCCGGTATCGGGGCCGATGGCCACCGTGTCGGTAGGCGTCGTCGACGCCGATCGGCTGATCGGCGAACGGCTGGACACCTTCGACCCGTCGGTGTTCTGGACGCGGGTGAGTGGTCCGATCGACACCGACCTGGTCGACGCGTCGACGGAGTGGAACCGCGCGATCGCCGCCGCGCACCGCGCCCTGGCGACCGAACTGGTCGCGCTGGCCGACGCAGGCGTTGCGCATCGCGGTCGAACACGTCCGCGTTCGCGTCCAATTCGGTGCTCCCGATCGGCTCATTTCAGTCGCCACGGCATCGCTGGCCGATGCATCGGCGACGCTGGAAGGCGCCCGCGCACTGCTCGGCGAGTCGTGGCGTTACGGCGGAAGCTGTCGGCGCGTGACCGCCAAGGCCGCCGCCGGGCGCGCCCACCGCGCCATCATCGACGCCGCGCTGCAGGTCTGCGGCGCGATCGGCCTGACCGCCGAACACGATCTGCATCGTTACGTCACCCGGGGCTTTCAGATCGATCGCTCTGCGGGTCGCATCGATCATCTCGAAGCGCTGCTCGGCGAGCGGCTGTTCGAGACCATACGCCCGGGCCGCGCGCTGCCCGCGATCGTCACCTGGGGCTGAGGAAGAGGAAACGTATGCGCCGCAACATCTTCGACGAGATCCACGACGACTTCCGCGCCACCGCGCGGGAATTCTTCGAGCGCGAATGCGTGCCGAACGTCGAGAAGTGGGAACGCGACGGCAAGGTCAGCCGCGAGGCGTGGCTGGCCGCGGGCGAGCACGGCCTGATCGGCTGGGAGTTCGACGAGAAGTACGGCGGCCTTGGCGTCAAGGACTTCCGGTTCAACCAGATCATCTCCGAGGAGATGTTCCTGACCGGATCGGTCGGCATCGGTCTTGGCGTGCAGAACGACATCCTCATGCCGTACATGCAGCAGCTCACCACCGACGAGCAGAAAGAGCGCTGGCTGCCCAAGTTCATCTCCGGCGAGTACATCGGCTCGATGGCGATGTCGGAGCCCGCGGCCGGTTCCGATCTCGCGGGCATCAAGACCACCGCGCGCGACGAGGGCGATCACTGGGTCGTCAACGGCCAGAAGACATTCATCAGCAACGGGCTGCTGTCCAAGCTGGTGCTCACCGCCGTCAAGACCGACCCGTCGGCCCGGCACAAGGGCATCAGCCTGCTGATGATCGAAGACGGCATGGAGGGGTTCACCCGCGGACGCAAGCTCGACAAGATCGGCCAGTACTCCGCCGACACCGCCGAGTTGTTCTTCGAGGACGTCCGGGTTCCCAAGGAAAACCTGGTCGGCGAGCTCAATCGCGGCTTCTACCATCTGGTCTCCAACCTGCCCAGCGAGCGGGTCGGCGTCGCCTGCTACGCGCTTCCCGCGGCGAGTCGGGCGCTGGACCTGACCAAGGCATACGCGCACGAGCGCACCGCGTTCGGCCAGCCGATCGGCAAATTCCAGGTCAACCGCCATTTCCTCGCCGAGATGCAGACCAAGCTCGACGCCGCGCAGACCTATCTGGATCAATGCGTGCTCTCGGTCAACGACGGCACGCTGTCCGATCAGGATGCCGCCGGGCTGAAGTGGTGGACCTCGGAAGTGCAGTGGGAGATCATCGACCGCTGCCTGCAGATGTACGGCGGGTACGGCTACATCAACGAGTACGAGATCGCCAGGCTGTGGCGGGATTCGCGGGTCCAGCGGCTGTACGCGGGCACCACCGAGATCATGAAGGACTTGATGGGCCGGGCCATGGGGTATTGACGATGACGCTTGGTCACTGAGCGGCCGCCGATTCCCGGCTCGGCCCCGATGATTCAGTTAACCTGCCAAATAGTTAGTTGATTTCGCATTACCTACCGGTGGAGGTCGCATATGGAGGTCACCAGCCTTCGGGAACCGAAGATGGCCGATCGGGTGGCCACGGTGCTGCGCCGGATGTTCATCCGCGGCGAGATCACCGAAGGCACCATGCTGCCGCCCGAATCCGAGCTGATGGAGCGGTTCGGGGTGTCGCGGCCGACGCTGCGCGAGGCGTTCCGGGTGCTGGAATCCGAATCGCTGATCGAGGTGCAGCGCGGGGTGCGCGGCGGCGCCCGCGTCACCCGCCCGCGGCGCGAGACGCTGGCCCGCTACGCGGGGCTGATCCTGGAATACGAGGGCGTCACGCTCAAGGACGTCTACGACGCGCGGGTGACCCTTGAGACCCCGATGGTCGTGCAATTGGCGAAGGACCGCAACCCCGAGGTGATCGCCGAACTCGAGAAGATCGTCGAACGCGAGTCCCAGCTGGACCCGGGCAGCGAGGCCGTCGACCAGCTCACCGATTTCCACGCCGCGATCGCGCGCCTGTCCGGCAATAAGACCCTGCAGATCGTCAGCGACATGCTGCACCACATCATCGAGAAGGCCAACCGATCGTTGCAGCCGACCGAAGGCGCGCGCGCGGCCGAGCGGCGGTGCGCCGTTCGGTGAAGACCCATCGGATGGTGCTGGACATGATCAAGGCGGGCGACGCCGAGAAGGCCGGCGAACTGTGGAAGAGGCATCTGCAGAAGGCAGAGGCGTTCGTGCTGTCAGGCGCCGAACTGTCCACGGTCGTCGACCTTCTCGAATGACCGACGTACACGAGCGAGAAGTCCAGCACGACATCGAGACACCCGCCGCGATACAGATTCGGTTCGGGATCGAGTTTCTCGCGGCGAGCCTCACCGACGCGACGGTCGTGATGTCGATGCCGATGTCGGGTTTGCGCAATCCGTTCACCGGCGCGCCGACCGTCGGGCCGCTGGCCATCCTCGTCGACGCCGCGGCGGGAATGGTCAACCACTATCGGCGCCGCACCGACCAGTGGACGGTCTCGAGCGAACTCTCGCTCGACGTCAGCGCCGACGGCATCGAGGCCATCGCCGACGGCGCACCGCCCGTCGTGGCCAGCGCACGCGCGGTGGGTTCCGTTGGGTACGACGCCGCTGTCGATCTGCACGCTCACCTGTGCCGACACCGTGATCGGCGCCGGCACGGTGCGCTCGTTCTTCATTCCCGCCGACGGCGTCACCGCCAAACGACCGCCGCAAACGGTGCTCGGCGAGGCACCTACGCTTGGCGGACCTGATGGCGGTGCAGATCCACAATGTCCACGACGGCAATGTCCAGGACGGCTCAACGGTGTTGAGACAGCGGGCCGATCCCGATCTCAACAACGACATCGGCATCGTCCACGGTGGCATGGCGGCGGCCGGCCTGGAACTGGCGGCTTCGGCGGCGATCAACTCCGACGGTGCCGCCGGTCTTCTTCACACGGCGTCGCTGCGGGTGAACTTCGTGCGCCCGTTCTTCGCGGGGAGCGATTCGCGGTATGTCGGTACGCCGCTACGGGTCGGCCGCACGACCGGGATCGCGGATGCGCAGGCCATCGGCGACGACGGCAAGGTGGCGCTCACCGCGCGAGTGACCGCCTACCGCTGACCGCGTGACCGCTTACCGGTGACACCTATTTCTGCCGGTGACGACCAGTGCTTCGCGTCAAAGTCGCCCGTTGACGTCCTCGGTCCACGGTCGCGTGCGGGAACGGTCTTCGCGCACCACGACCTGAACGGTGCGCACCGTGCACCTTTCTGGCTCGCGGTGGCAACGATCTTCACCGTGGTGAAGGACGATTGTACCGACCGATTCGACTCCGGAGTTGACCTCCACCAATCCAGTCGTGCACTGGACCGTGTCGGTGATGTCGATTCGCTGTCGACCACGACGATCGGCGTTCCAGGCGCCGGGCAGCGCACTGATCGAGGCATCGGGCCCGCGCCTCCTCCGCGTATACCAGGTCCGCTGTTGTTGACGTCGTCCCACCGGGTCCAGGTCGCTCCAGCTACCCGGCCCTATCCGCCGCGAACTGCGGTCATGTTTGCGCAGATCTCCCATGCGTGCCCGGCGACGCCCGTTACTTCTTCGAGCGCGCGCGGAATGCAGCCACCCGCTCCTTGAATTCCGGCGTCGAGAACGAGGTGTACTCCTCGGCCAGCGCGTATTCCAGCACACCGAGCGCGGCCTCGACTCAGGTGCATGTTCATCGCGATCTTGCTGGCCCGCAGCGCCTGTGGCGGCAGCGCGGCGAGTCGCTCCCCGATCGCCAGCGCCTCGTCGAGCACCGCGTCGTCGGCGGCCACCTTGGTGACCAGATTGAGCTTCTCGGCGATCGGCGCGGTGATCCGATCCCCGAGCAGGACATATTCCTTGGCCTTCATCATGCCGATCAGCAGCGGCAGCATCGCGGCGCCGCCGTCGCCGGCGACCAGCCCGACCGCGACGTGCGGGTCGGCCAGATAGCTGCTCTCCCCCATCACCAGGAAGTCGCTCAGCAGCGCGATCGAGCAGCCCAGCCCGACCGCGGGGCCGTTGACCGCCGACACCAGCGGCTTGGGGAAGTTGATCACCTCGAGGAACACCGTGCGGGCCTCGGTGATCTGGAACTGGCGCGCCACCGCGTCGTCGATCAGGCGACCGAACATCACCATGTCGCCGCCGGCCGAGAACGCCTTGCCGACACCGGTCGTCACGACTGCCCGCACGTCGTCGTCGGCTGCGAGCACCCGCCAGATGGTGGCGAACGCGTGGTGAACCTCTTCGTTGACGGCGTTGAACGCCTCGGGCCGGTTGATGCTCACCACGTGGACGTTGCCGGTCTTCTCGACCAGCAGCCATGGCGCGAACTCCTCGTACCCGGGCAAGGTGGCGATCTCGGAGGTCGTCATGTGATGGCTCCTGTCAGTTCTTGTCGCTGGAGAGAATGGTGACCGCGGAGACCGCGGTCGGCCCACCGATGTTGTGCGCCAACGCCACTCGCGCACCGTCGACCTGGTTCTCGGCTTCGCCGCGAAGCTGGTTGAACAGTTCGTAGCACTGCGCGACGCCGGTCGCACCCGGCGGGTGGCCCTTCGCCTTCAGCCCGCCGCTCGGATTGATCGGAATCGACCCGCCGACGTAGTGCTCGCGGCCCTCGACCAGCTTGTAGGCCTCGAACCGGTTGGCGAAGCCCAGGTCCTCGTAGCTGATCAGCTCGACCCCGGTGAAGCAGTCGTGCACCTCGGCGACGTCGATGTCGCGCGGCGTCACCCCGGCCATCGTCATCGCGGCCTTGGCCGCGCGCACGGTCGGCGGGAAGGTCGTCATGTCCGCCTTGTGCTGGTGCATCACCCGGTCCATGCCCAGCCCGACGCCCCGCACCCAGACCGGACGGTCGGTGTAGCGGTCGACGACGTCCTCGGCCGCCAGGATCACCGCGGCCGCGCCGTCGCTCTGCGGGGTGCAGTCGTAGAGCCCGAACGGTTCGACCACGATCGGCGCGGCCAGCGCCTGCTCGACGGTGATCTCGTAGCGCAGTTGGGCTTTCGGGTTGTTCACGGCGTGGAAATGGTTCTTCACCGCCACCATCGCCATGTGCTCCTTGGTCGCCGGCGACTCGTGCAGATACCGGATGACGTGCAGCGCGAAGTTGGCCGGTGCGACCAGCCCCAGCGGATAGTCCCAGGCGTTGTCGCGGGTCATCGCCGCCCAGTCCCAGAACGTGGTGTTCGACGAGGTCTCGCGGACCTTGTCGGCGCCCGACCACCAGCACGACGTCGTACAGGCCGGAGGCGATGGCCAGCGTTCCGTTGCGGATCGCGTCATTGCCGGTGGCACAGGCGTTTTCGATGCGGGTCACCGGGATGTCGGTCAGGTCGAGGGTGTCGGCCAGGATGCCGGACGGGAACCCGTCGGTGGTGGACAGCTCGCCGAACCACGCGGCTTCGATCTCAGACTTTCTCGATGCCCTTGTCGACGTTCGCGACGCACTCGGCGTAGGCCATCGGGACCAGATCCTTGATGCCGAGCTCGAAGTGCTCGGCGAAGGGCGTCATCCCGGCGCCGACGATGGCGACGTTTCTCATGCATCGGCTCCTTCCAGCGTGCGGCCCGGCCAGAACGCATAGCCGTAGTCGGGGATGCCTGCGCGCGTGGCGATCCTGCGCAGCACCACTGAGCCCGGCTGTCCGATCGTCGCCTCGCCCGCGGGCACGCCGGTGACCTTCAGCAGCACCCGCACCGGGCTGTCGTCGAGCTGCACGACGGCCAGCGAGTACGGGCTGGGCAGGTCGGGCACCGGGATCCGCACTGTGGTGTGGGTGTACACGGTGCCGGTACGCGGCAGCGGCTCGAGCCGGTATTCGGTGGCCAACTGCCCGGCGTTGTTCGACCCGCAACCGCGGCGGGAACTGCGGCGCGGAGTCGATGCCCGGGCTCTCGTCGAAAACCGCTGCCTCCCAACGTATCTTCGGCTCGAACGCGCGAGCGTAGGCCGGCATGCGAGATCGGAATCCCGACGCCGTCGGCGACGCGGATCTTCGGCAGCTCCCGCGGCGGGAACTCGTCGCGGGCGATCCGTGCGGCGTCGTGCCACCGAACGTGAGGTCGGCCGCGCTGATGCTGGACTGCTCGACCGCGAGCAGCAGGCCCTGCGTGCCCGCCTCGATGGCATCGGCCAGCAGCCGGATGATCGCCGCGGCCGAGACAGTTGGGTCCCCGACGGCCTGCGAGGTGTCGAAGTCGCTCCCGAGTTGCGCCAGCGGCACGCCTGCCACCGCGGCCACCGCCGGCGTTCCGGTCAGGCCCAGTCGGGTCGAGGGTGGAGCGCACCCCGACCTCGCGCTGCAGCCGGGGGTCGACGTAGGTGTGCCGGGCGCCGTCCTCGCCGCGGGCCGTCAGCGGCAGGCTACGCGGTCTGGCGGGCCGACCGCGGTCACGGTCGCGCCGCGCGTCGCCGGTCAGCACCGCGCCGGCGCCCGCGGCGAGGTCGTTGTCGTCGGCGGCGATCACCAGGGTGCCGTCGCCGGCAGCTACCGATTTGGTCGAGCACCGCGGGCGCACCGCCGAGCACCTCGGTCACCGGGGTGTCGGCCGGCAGCGACAACGCGGCCAGCAGCACCGCGCCGTTGCCACCCTCCAACAGCGGGAAGTCGCGCGACACCAGCACCACGCGTTGCGCCGTCGCGTCGGGATCGGCGGCGCGGCCGGCGGCGACGGCCATGGTCAGCGCGTCCTCGTCGGGCCCCTTGACCCGGCGGTCGCGCACGGTCCATGGCGGCAGATAGGTGCCGATCGAGACGACCTGGGTCATGCAGCCTCGCTTCGGTCGTGGATGGCCGCGCAGTTACATCGCTCAACTAATGAGCTATATAGTTATAGCATTCGAGCTCACAGCCGTAGCGACGGACGGAAGGGTCAACGAACCGTGGGTAATCCCGATCCTCGCACCTTGGAGGATCGCGTCGTGGTGGTGACCGGCGCCAGCCGCGGCATCGGCCGCGAGATCGCGGTCCGCGCCGCGGCCGACGGGGCATGCGTGGCCCTGCTGGCCAAGACCGACACCCCGAACCCCAAGATCCCGGGCACGCTGGCCGAGACGGCCGAGGCCGTCGAGCGGCGGGCGGGCGGGCGCTGCCGGTGGTCTGCGACGTCCGCGACGCCGACAGCGTCGCTGCGGCGATCGCGTCGGCAGCCGAGGCGTTCGGCGGCGATCGACATCGTCGATCAACAACGCTGGCGCGCTGGATCTGCGAAGCCGACCGCAGCTGCCGCCCAAGAACTTTCGCCGGCTGCTGGAGGTCAACGTCGAGGGCCCGTTCGCGGTGGTGCAGGCCGCGCTGCCCCACCTACGCGAGTCCGACAACGCGCACATCGTCAACGTGTCTCCGCCGCTGAACATGGACGCCGACGTGGGTCGGCGCGCACGTCGGCCATACCGTCGGCAAGTACGCCGAAAGCCTGCTGACCCTGGGCTGGGCCGAGGAGTTCGCATCGGTTCCGATCGCGGTGAACTCGCTCTGGCCGGCGACCACCATCGCGAGCACCGGAATGATCGTCGCGATGGGTGAGGACGTCGTGCGGCGCAGGCCCGGCACCCGCAGATCATGGCCGACGCGGTGCACGCTCTGGTCACCCGTCCGGCCGCCGCCTGCAGCGGCCACTTCTACACCGACGAAGAGATACTGCGCGAGGAGGGCGTCGACGACCTGTCGGGCTACCGGCTCGCCGCCCAGCGAAGAGGATCTGACGCCCAACTTCTACCTTCCGTCGACCCCGCTGCCCACCGTGTAGGAGCACATCCGGTGAATTCATTCGACGCGTTGAGCGCTCGTGAGCCCGAGTTGGTCAAGCTGCGGTTCGCCGTGCGCGACTTCCTACGGTCCGACCGTGCCGAATTCGGCTGGCAGCCCGGCGTCGACTCCTGGCTGGCCGGATGGGACGAGGACTTCTCCGCCCGGCTCGGCGCGGCGGGCTTCATCGGCCTGACCATCCCGCAGCAGTACGGCGGCCACGGGC
This sequence comes from uncultured Actinomycetota bacterium, assembly GCA_963733605.1. Lineage (GTDB taxonomy): Bacteria > Actinomycetota > Actinomycetes > Mycobacteriales > Mycobacteriaceae > Mycobacterium. The sequence goes on along the minus strand of CAVTDY010000021.1, from coordinate 891 downwards.
TCGGGCATCTGCACCGCTACGTGGTGACCGAGGAGCTGATCGCTGCGGGTGCGCCCGTGGCAGCGCACTGGACCGCCGACCGTCAGGTCGCGCCGAGCCTCTTGACCTACGGCACCGAGGAGCAGCGCGAACGGCTGCTGCCCGCGATCGTTGCGGGCCAGCTCTATTCGTCGATCGGCATGAGCGAGCACGGCGCCGGGTCCGATCTTGCCGCCGTGCAAACCAAGGCCGTCCGCACCGACGGCGGCTGGCTGCTCTCCGGCACCAAGGTGTGGACCAGCGGCGCCCACCTTGCGCACCAGGTCGTCGTGCTCGCCCGCACCAGCCCGCCGGATCCGGAGCACCGGCATGCCGGTTTCAGCCAATTCCTGGTGCCGTGCGACGCCGAGGGCGTCCGCATCGAGCCCATCATCTTGATGTCGGGCGCGCACCACTTCAACGAGGTGCATCTTCGACGAGGTCTTCGTTCCCGACGCCGACGTGCTCGGCGAAGTCGGCAACGGCTGGCATCAGGTCACCTCCGAGTTGTCCTTCGAACGCAGCGGACCCGAACGGATCCTGTCCACCGGTCCCCTGCTCTTCGCCGCCGATCCGCGCACTCGGCCGCGGGCCGGCGCCCGACGACCGCACCGCCGCCGACATCGGCGACCTGATGGCGCGGTTGATCTCGCTGCGGCAGCTGTCGCTGTCGGTGGCCCGCACGCTGACCGACGGCGGCGACGCGGCCAATCAGGCGGCGCTGGTCAAGGACCTCGGCACTCGTTTCGAAGCCGATCGGTCGGGGTGATCGCCGACCTCCTCGACAAGGCGCCGACGAACCCGAGCTGGCGGCAATGCTGAATACCGCGTGGCTGCACAAGCCCGTGTTCACGCTGCGGGGCGGCACGCCAT
>CAVTDY010000020.1:0-50004 GCA_963733605.1 uncultured Actinomycetota bacterium | reverse complement strand
ACCGTTGCCGTTGGGTCTCGTCGAGGCCACCGGTCAACTCGATGCGGCGATCGATATGGTCGATCCAGCCGTTGCTGGTTTCGCAGTCGGCGCAGTCTCTTGCGTGAATTCGCGAAGCGCCTGGAGCGCTACTCGGACCCGCTGCAGCGGCCAGCGCTTACGCTCGGCGTACATCTGCACCGTCATCGATGTGCACGCGCCGAGCGCGCCAAGCAGGAGATCGTACGGTGTTGGCCCGGGTGTCGTCGCCGATCGGCCGTGGCTCGTCGGACAGGAGCCGGTGGTGCCCGGGGCCTGACCCTGCTGCGCGTAACCGCCGGCGCTTGAACTCGTCACGATCACCGTGCCCTCGGACGACGCCGCATCGCGGCCGGTCTCGCCCTGTGTTGTCATATGTCACCCTCCCTTGCGGATGGATCGCCGAATACGATTTCAGGCCTCATCGGTCTTAGCACCAGCTTGCCGAAATCAGCGATGAGTGAGTGTCGGCGGCGAGTGAAATGAATGTCGGCGGTCCCGACACCGGTTAGCCGGGAACTTAAGTTATTCTTGCTGGCAGCAGGGGGAAATGGCTGTCAGCGTTGACGACAGCGTTTTGGTGGGAAGCAATGATCTTGGCAGAGCCAAAAACGGCGACCCATCTAGGAGGGAAGCACCATGAAGTCAACCATCACGTGCATTGCGCCGTGGTTGGCAGCGGCCGCGATCGGTACCGCGATCGGCCTCGCGCCCATCGCCAGCGCTGCCCCCGCCGCCATGCCGAGTTCGCCGGACACGGTGGTCACTCATACGAATCCTTCGCCCACTCCGACGCCGTTCGATACCGGAAGCGATCCTCTCGTCGAGGGCAACGTCGGTGCCGATCCCGCCATCCCGTACTTCCCGGGCGAGGGACGGGCTTTCTGAGCCATCAGCATTCTGCTGCGGGAACTTTCCCAGCAGAACGCAACGGATATGAGTCAGGAACACCGAGACACGCAGAGCGCTGCTTTCACCGGCAATCACTGCCCGTCGTCGTCACGATGACTGTTGTCCTTCATCGGTACCCAGCGTGATGCGGGCGGTATGGGCGTCACCTGCCGGGGCGACATAATTCACGCTGACCTTATCCGCGGGCGGGTGCGAGAGCACCACCGCGCCCAATGCGTCAACATTGTCGATCGCCTGAGCGTCGACCTTGGTGATCACGGCGCCGACGGGTAGGCCGGCCGCCGCCGCGGCGCCGCCGGTCGCGACTGCGACGATCCGGGCGCCGGCAGGGCTTGCGGCATCAGCGACCTGCACGCCCAGGGAAGCATGCGATGCCTTCCCTGTGGCAGTGAGCTCGTCGGCGATGCGCTTAGCCTGATCCACCGGAATTGCGAAACCAAGACCGATCGAACCAGTCTGCGCGTCGGGCGAAGCCCCCGTGCTCGCTATTGCCGAGTTCATCCCGATCACCTGGCCATTCATGTTGACCAGGGGCCCACCGGAGTTGCCCGGGTTCGATCGGGGCATCGGTTTGGATGGCGTCGAGCGTTACGGGCTGAGTCGCCGCGTCGCTCAAGGTCGAGACCGGGCGGTTCAGGGCACTGACGATGCCGGTGGTGACGCTGCCCTCCAGACCCAGCGGCGATCCCACCGCCAACACCTGCTGGCCCACCCGCAGGTTGCCAGACGTGCCAAGCGTGATGGGGGTGAGCCCGGAAATGCCCTGCGCGGTAACGGCACCGGCGCATCGCTGATCGGATCGGCGGCCACCACGGCGAAGGGCGTTGTGCGGCCATCGGCGAAGGTCACCGTGGTGTGGGCGGCGCCTGGGCCGGCGGTGTCGGCGTCTGCTGCTGCCGACACCACATGGGCATTGGTCATGATCAGCCCGTCGGCGGTCAAGATGATGCCGGAACCCTCGTACGAGTGGTTGTCCGCATCGGTCTGCAGCGCTACCACGCTCGGTACCACCTTCGCGGCAACCTGCTCGACGGAGCCGGCCGAAATGTTGGCCGCGGGCTGGGATGTGGCGGCCGCGGCGGTCGCCAATGCGCTCGGAGGGGTTGGGTACGGGCGCACGGCCAGCGCCAGGCCTCCGCCGACACCCGCGGACACCGCGGCGACCGCCAACCCGCCTATCATCAGCGCGGCACCGCGAGAACGTTGGTGCGGGTTCAAATGCGGTGCGGCCGAGTGCCTCGCATGACTCGTCATGGCTCCGAGAATCGCGTCCGAGCCAGCAGATGTCGCTAACGCTGCCGCCCATTGGCGCGTGCCGCTAGCAGCAAGGCGGCAGTACCTGCCACCTGCAATGAGGTTGCGGCGGCGCATGCTGAGGTAAATGTCTCGCCTCGACGAGATGTCAACGGCGGTCGGAGAAGCGGATATCCAGGCTCCGCAGATGCGTCTGCAGGCCGCATCCTGGATCGGGATCAGGTGCGCCGGGGCGCTCGACTCGTTGAAGTGTGCGTGCCACAGCCCGGGCGGTGTGACGAATGCGCCGCCGGCCTGCCAATCGACACGGGTCGGATCGACGATGTTTCCACGCTCGTCCAGCCGGGTGCCCAGCAACGTGTAGCAGCCAGGCTCGGCGTCGAGAATCAGGTCGAGCGCGACCGATTGGTGACGGTGCGGGCGTTGCTCCTGGTCCGGCGGTAAGAGGCCGAACATCGCCCACAACACATGGGTGATCGTCAGAGTCTGCTCTTCTTCGGCGTTCGCCAGCAGAACACTCACCCTGCTCTTGTCGTTTGCGCCCGGGCGCGAGGCGATCTCATCGAGCCGAGACACCGCGTCGGCACGGCGGAATTTCGTCGCGCGGAAACGTGGTTCGGTGGCCTGCGCACCCAGATAGCGAAGCAGCGGCTCATCGTGCACCCAGTACAGCGCGGCGTCGGCCCCCTCATCCGCGTAGAACGTTGCGTGGCTGTCCGCGGGCAGGGTCAGAAAGTCTCCCTTTTCCCAGCGGACCAGGCCGCCGTTGACCCCAGAGAACCCCCGACCGGTGATCACGTAGTAGAGCTGAGAAGTGGCATTCGGACTCGTGACGATTTGCTCACCGGCGCGCAGGCGCACGAAGTTCGCCACCAAAGCCGGGCTTGTCGCCGGGCCGGTCGTGATGCCCAGCTCGTTTGACAAGTCCAACGGGATGATGCGGCTGGGGCCGTCGGTGTAGAGATCAGGACCGAAGGACTTGATCGGAACCTTCGGCGTGTGACCGGATCCGATCGGATTGGCGGCCTTCGAGTATTCGAAGTATCGGGCATCGTCTGCCCAATCCTCGAAGCGTCCCTCGAACGCGTATTCGGCCACGTTGGTCGCCGGAGCCGGAATCGTCGGGTCCAGGTCGCTTCTCGTCGCCTCTGCGCCGGTTGACATGGCTCCTCCTGCATTTGTGGTATATAGATACAACTTGTATCTTACTCGTGTACCAGTTTGTCCGCCCAGTGAGAATCTACTCGCCATCGGGCTCGGGCTAACCTGACATCTCGCATACGACTGGGATGGAACGGAGAGCGTCGTGGCGCAACGGGTCGCACGGGGGAGCCGACTGGCTGCGCGGGACCGAGCGCTCGATTACGTCAAGGATCAGATCCTCAGCAATTCCTTCCCGGGTGGGTCCTTGATCAGCGAGGGCGAGGTCGCCGACGCGTTGGGCCTGTCTCGTACCCCGGTAAGGGAGGCATTTCTGCGGCTCGAGGCTGACGGGTTGCTGCGGCTGTATCCGCAACGCGGCGCGCTGGTGGTTGCGGTATCTCCCCAGGAGGTGCGCGCCGTGATGGAAGCCAGGCTGGTTGTCGAGCAGTTCGCCGGTGGCAAGGTCACCAGAAAATCCGCAGACGTGCGAAATTCCGCAGTTCGACCGGATGGTTACAGAACTCACCCGACAGCGTCAGTCCGCGGCGACGGGAGACCTGCGCGAATTCGCCGATGCAGATCGAGCGTTTCACGCCATTCTCGTCGAGACGGCGGGAAACGGCATCCTGCAGGATCTTTACGGCTCGCTGCGGGACCGCCAGATGCGGATGATCGGCGAATCCGCGGCCCGAGACCCAGGGCGCCTCGAAACGATCCTCGCCGAACACGCGCTGATCGCCGAGGCGGTCCGTGACGGCGAGAGCAAGCGCACTCTGGATGCGATCAAGGTGCACCTCGCCGGCACCGAGCGTGCTCTTGGCTTCATTGCGGACTGATCGCGTCCCCGGGTGCCGCCACGGGCCTTGATCTGCGAGGAGGTGCGGCGGAGGCTTTACCTACGGCTCGACATGCGCGCCGAGCCCGAGGCCGTGTAGCGGAGGGATCGTCATGGGCAAGGCTGACTTCAGTCGACGCACTGTGATCGTGGCGCCCGTGCTCGTTGCCGCGATCGCGGGCGGTCGAAAAGCAGGGGGCCTGGCTATCGGCCCGCTCGGTGTCGCGCACGCCGCCCCTCCGATCCGCTTGAAACATTCGTCCTTCCCTACGACAAGGTCGTGTTCGAGTCGTGGGGGAATTTGCCGCCCGGAAGTGGCGAGATCGCCATGCTCTATGGCGATCTCAATAAGCCCGGCCCGTATCTGGTGATGATGAAATGGCACCCCGGCTGGTTTAGTGCGCCGCATTCCTACGCCACCGACCGGATTTGCGTCGTTGTCTCGGGTACGTGGTGGGTCAACAGCGGCAGCGAGTTCGTGCCGAACGACGCCGTGCCCGTTGGGCCGGGCGGATATGTGAAACGTACGGCTCGCACCCCGCATTACGATGGTGTTTTGGCAGGGCAGGATGACCCGGCCGTAATCGCGATCTTCGGTCTCGGCCCGGTAGACATCCAGCTGGTCGACGCCGCAGCGCCGTCATGGCGGCAAATGTGACGACATCCGCCACTTCGATGCCCCCCAGGCGGAACCACGGTGGCTGAATCCGAACGTCGGGGGAGCGCCCACCAAAGGGGGCCTGCCCGAGAAGCTTCAGGGCCGCCGGGGCCGACGTCGCTACGTGCGCGCGCGTTGCGGTCGTTGCTGCGACCGGCGGCTCCGCCGCTCGCGCTCGGTTTGGTGGTCGCCCCCCTGCTTCTCGCTGCCGAGACCGGTCTGGTGTATCTGCTGATGCGAGTCACCGCCGGCAACGTCTTCGGTGTGATCTTTCTGCTGGGCATCCTGGTGGTCTCCACCGTGTGGGGGGTGCGACTCGGCGCGCTGACAACGCTCGCCACCGCCGCCGTATACGTGTTCTTCCATCATCTGCAGACGGGCGGCAGCATTCTCGCCGCCGCTAACGACTGGGTAGCGATCGGTGTCTTCCTCATCGTCGCCTTGGCGGCGGCGACCCTGGCCGGACTGGCACGATTGCGCGCCCGCGAGGCCGACCGACGCCGCCGCGAGGTCGAGGCCAGCCACGAGGAGCTCGGTGTCCTGGCGGAACACCAAGCCGCGCTACGGCGGGTGGCGACGTTGGTCGCACGCGGCGCCAACCCGTCCGAGGTCTTCGCGGCGGTGTCCAACGAATTGGCCCGTTGCCTGCACGCGGTCAACGCGGGGCTGCTCCGTTACGAGCCCGACGGCAGCGGGTATGTGGTGGACGTTCAATATGAGCCGGGTATAACGAACATGCCCACCACCGGCGAGCGCATTCCGTTGGCGGGCGAGGACGTCGGAGCGTTGGTGTTGCGCACCGGCCGCGCGGCGCGGATCGACAGCCATGACGGCGTCATCGGTCCCGAAGCCGAACGCATCCGCGACGCGGGCATCGGTTCCATCGTTGGCGCGCCGATCGTCATCGACGGGCGCCTATGGGGCGCGGCGATCATCGGCACCACGAAACGTGAACCGTTGCCGCCCGACGCCGAGGCCCGCCTGGGTGACTTCACCGATCTTGTGGCAACCGCGATCGCCAACGCCCAGACTCGAGCCGATCGCACGGTGCTTGCCGAGCAACAGGCCGCGTTGCGGCGGGTGGCGACACTGGTCGCGCGCGGCGTTGAGCCGACGGAGGTGTTCTCCGCGGTAGCCGGGGAACTGGCGCACTGCCTGGGTGTGCACAATGCGGGTCTGTGCCGCCTGGAGCCTGAGGGGTCGGCCACCCTCGTCGCTGTCCGAGACGAGTCCGGGTTGGCGACGAAGCTTGTCGGCCAGCGGTTTTCGCTTGAAGGCGAGAACATCGTGGCGGCTGTGGTGCGCACGGGGCGCGCCGCTCGAATGGACAACCACGACAATGCTGCCGGCCCCACCGCAGCACGAATTCGTGAGTTGGGAATGCGCTCTGCCGTTGGCGCGCCGATCATTGTCGCCGGCCGGATATGGGGCGCGGCCACCGTGAGCACGTCTGGAGCCGAGCCGCTGCCCGCCGACACCGAGGCGCGCATCGGCGATTTCGCGGATCTGGTGGCGACGGCCATCGCCAATGCGCAAGCACACGACGAGCTCAACGCGTCTCGGGCCCGCATCGTCGCAGCCGCTGATGATGCGCGGCGGCGCTTCGAACGCGACCTGCACGACGGTGCCCAACAGAGGTTGGTTTCGCTCGGGCTCCATCTGCGTGCCGTGGAGGGGGGCGTGCCGGCCGACCTCGCGCCGCTCAAGGAGCAAATTTCAGACCTCGTCAGCAGCGTCACCGGGATATCGGAGGAGCTACAGGAACTCTCTCGCGGCATCCATCCGGCGATCCTGTCCAAGGGTGGACTGGGCCCGGCGATCAAGGTGCTGGCCCGCCGTTCGGCAATACCGGTCGAACTGCTCGTTGCTAGCCAACGACGGCTACCGGACCCGGTCGAAGTGGCCGCCTACTGCGTCGTCGCCGAGGCCCTCACGAACGCGGCCAAGCACGCACAAGCGTCGATGGTGGAAGTGTGCGTCGATACCGAGGGCCAGAACCTGCACCTGTCGATTCGAGACGACGGAATCGGCGGAGCCGACGCTGCCAAAGGATCCGGAATGACAGGTCTGCGCGACCGCGTCGAGGCGCTGGGCGGCAAGCTGTCCATCTCGAGTCACCCTGGAACTGGCACCGCGCTGCGCGCCACGATCCCCTTCGAAGATTGATGTCCGCCCGCCCAGGCGGCGCCTCGGCAGCGTTATGCTCGACTGATTCCTTCGAGGGGTCATTGCATGGATCTGCGACCGCGGATATTGAGTATCAGCGCCGAGGTGGCCGATGGCCGACCGCGAACCGCCGGCCGGCCGGAGTGATCTAGCGCCGGCGATCGCCGCGGAGCTGGCCGCGGCGGGATTCGACGATGCCACCGCAGTCGGAGCCGGCGGATTCGGCGCGGTCTACCGCTGCAGGCAGCGTTCGCTGGGGCGCACCGTCGCGGTGAAGGTCCTCGCCACGGACCTCGATCCGGACAATGTCGAGCGATTTCTGCGCGAGCAGCGCGCGATGGGCAAACTGTGCGGGCACCCCAACATCGTCAACATCTTTGACGTCGGCGCGACATCGTCGGGTCGGCCTTACATCGTGATGCAATATCACCCGCGGGACTCGCTGCGCGTACGGATCCAGACCGTCGGCCCCCTCACGTGGGCAGAGACGCTGCACATCGGAGTAAAGATGGCCGGTGCCCTCGAGACCGCACACCGGCTGGACACGCTGCACCGTGACGTCAAACCCGGCAACATCCTGCTCACCGAATACGGCGAACCCGAGCTAACGGACTTCGGCATCGCACGGGTCGCCGGCGGCTTCGAAACCGCGACGGGCATCGTCACCGGATCACCCGCCTACACCGCACCGGAGGTACTCGGAGGCCAGAGCCCGACCCCGGCCTCCGACGTCTACAGCCTGGGTGCCACCCTGTTTTGTGCACTGACCGGTCACACTGCCGTCGAACGCCGCAGCGGTGAACAGATTGTCGCCCAGTTCGTGAGGATGACGACCGCGCCGTCCGCGCAACTTGACCGCCTCCGTATCCCCGACGACGTCGGCGCCGCCATCGACCACGCGATGGCGCCCGACCCGGACGGCCGCCCCGCGACGGCCGCCGACTTTGGAAGCGAGTTGCAGCACACCCAACGCCGCCACGGTCTCGGCGTCGACGACATGGCTGTGCCGCCCGGCGTCAACGGTAGCGGTGCGCATCGTGCCCGCCCAGTGTCGATTCCGCAGGCCGCGGCCGGCCGGGTCCGCGTTGCCCTGGCAGAGGACGATCTGTTGCTGCGGGAAGGTCTTGCCAGTCTGTTGGAACGTTCGGGCTTCGACGTGGTCGGGCAGGCCGGCGACGGTGGTCAGCTCCTCGCCATCGTCCGCGATACGAGGCCCGACTTGGTGGTGACCGATATTCGCATGCCGCCGGCCAACTTCACAGAAGGACTCGATGCCGCCCGCGTCATCCGCGAAGAGTTCCCTGACACCGCTGTCGTTGTGCTCTCGGCACACGTCGATCTCGAGCACGCGATGGAGCTGCTGGCCGCCGGGCGCAGCATCGGCTATTTGCTCAAGAGCCGGGTCACCGACGTCGCTGACTTCATCGACACGCTGCAGCGCGTCGCCAAGGGTGCCTCGGTCGTGGATCCCGTGCTGGTGCAGGAGTTGGTATCGGTGCGTCGGCGCGGCGATCCGCTGGCGGTGCTCACGGCGCGCGAACAGGAGGTGCTGGCGCTGATGGCGGAGGGGCGGTCCAACGCCGGTATCGCCCACCAGCTTTGGGTCACCGAAGGCACGGTGGAAAAGCACGTGCGCAGCATCCTGACCAAGCTGAACCTCCCGGAGACCGGCGACGATCACCGCCGAGTCCTCGCGGTGATCACCTTCCTGGAGGCGCACTGATTTGGTGGATCGTTGCGCCGACTGCATCCCCGCTCAGGCCCACCATGCCCGGTTTGTCCTCGTTGCCTGACGCGATCTCGCCCGTCGGGTTGTGGTGGCGCTCGGGTATTCGGCACCGTCGCCGAGCAGGCGGCGTAGCTGTCGCCGTCCGCGGTGGAGCCGAGATGTCACAGTTCCATGCGGGACGTGCATGATTTCGGCGATCTGCCTGTATTTGAGATCTTGAACGTCGGCGTAGTAAACAGCCAGACGGAACTGTTCGGGTAGGGCCTTCATCGCCGTCAAGATCTCGGCGTCGGGCAACATGTCGAGCGCCTCGTCCTCCGCGGAGCGCGGTCCGGTGGACGAGTGTGCGACGTTGGTGGCCAGCAGCTCATCGGTGATCTCCGCTCGCGGATACACCACTGGGTGCCAGTGCATTCGGCGATAGGTGTCGATGTAGATGTTGGTGAGGATCCGGTGTAGCCACGCGTTAAGGTTGGTGCCCTCCCGAAACAAGTGGAACCCGCGGTAGGCCGACAACATGGTGTCCTGCAGCAGATTCTCGGCGTCCGCGCGATTCCGCGTCAGGTGCATCGCCCGCCGGAAAAGCGGCGCCCACAGCGGGATTACATCGCGTTCGAATCGTGCTGCCAGCTCGGCGTCGATTGTGCGGCGTGGGGGTTCGACACGATCAGGCCGCGCCACGGCGACGGTGCCGCCGACGGGTTCCGCGGTGGAAGTGGGAGGACCGCACGCCGATCCGTTCGTCCCAATTGCAGCCAGATGTCCTGTGCTGCCGGGTAATTCACCAACCATTAGAGTTCAATTCAGGACACCTTCTCGATAGAGCGAGCCAGAGACATCGCACTCCTTCGCTCAGCCCGGATGACCGCCCTACAGCGATGACTGACAAAGAACGCGAAATGTCAGCAGTCAGTCTGCTACCGGGGGTCGGCACGTGTCAAGGTGGCGGCAATCGCATGACACGCGGGCAAAGATCACCAGACGTCTGACGTAGTGCGTAATATCGGATGCATGCCTCGAGGATCCCGCACCCAGCTAGCCGAATCCGCGAGCACGGACGACGCACGCGAGCGCATCCTGACCGCCGCGGAACGCTGCATCGATCGCCACGGAATCCGCAAAACCACGATTGACGACATTGCCTGCGAGGTCGGATTGTCGCGGCCCAGCGTCTACCGTTACTTCGCCGATCGCGACGATCTGCTGGTCGAGCTGAACATCCGGCACGCACGGGCGATGTTCAAGCGGGCGCACAAGTCGATATCCCGGCAGAGCAACTTTCCGGATCAGATAATCGAGGGGCTGCTCTACGTCGCCGACCATGCTCGCCGCGACCCTCTGACCCGGTACGCAATCGACCCCGATGGCACGAGCCTGGGCCGACGGCTGATCGCTTCGGGAACGTCGGAGCTTCTCCGAGCCGAATTCTTCGATCCCTACCTCGACGCCGCCGTCGCTAACAATGAACTGCCACAAGGGCTGCCCCGGGCGGACATCTATCTGTGGTTGGGCAACCTCGTGAAGACGTTGATGCGTGGTCTAGAAGATGGCGAAGCCGATCTCAAGCGCTACCGGGCGATGCTGCGTCGCTTCGTCGCCCCCGCCTTCGCCAAGTGAACCGCACGGGCGAGCATCGTTCTAGGTTTGCAGCGCGGCGTCGACGAGCGCCTCTGCTACTGCCCGGGTTGTGTTGACTGTTGAGGGTTTTGCGTCCAGCCACGCCGAGATCCCTGCGCCATCGAACAGCACGACGAGCTGCTCGGCGAGTTCCTCGGGGTGTGTTACCTCGGCCGCGAAGGCCAGGTCGAAAAACAAGTTGTGTATCCAGTCGCGGTATTCGGTGACGACTTCCTCGACCACTTCGCCCGGCAGCGCTTCGGCGCTGGCGGTCACCAACGCACACCCGCGAAATCCCGGTTCGACAAACGCTTGCCCCTGGATCTCGAACACGCCGATGAGGCGCTCACGGGGTGTTGGGTAACCGGGGAGTTCGCGCGCGATCGCGTCCTGCAACCGGGTGTGACGAGCCCGCAGGTAGGCCCGGACAAGCTCGTCGGTACTGCCGAACGCTTCGCGCAATGTGTCCGCCGGGACGCCGGCCTTCGCGATGACCCGGTCAATGGACACCCTGTGCATCCCCTGGCGGTAGAAAAGCTCGTCGGCCGCGTCGAGAAGCCGTTGACGTGCCACCGCCAGATCAATCCCGGGCTCGTCCATGTCCCTTATCCCAACTGTGAACCTGCCGCCGCCATGATGCGGCAGCAACGCTTTCTGGCAACGATGGTTGCTGTCGATGATATTCCCGGCGCCGGGCTGGTGACCAGCATCCGACCGGGGGGCATTCGTTTTGGTGCGCGTCCGGTGCACACGCTGGCCGCCCCACTGTGCAGCGGAAGCACTGGCACCGTGGCGATTTCGGGATTCGCCCAGTCAGACGCCGGGGTCGGAGACGCCAGGTTGACGCTCGGCTGTGCATCGACGTACCCTTTATATACAGATCGGTCTAAAGCGGGCGCGCGGACAGCGGCCCGCATCACCCGTGCGCAATCAGGAGGACCCATGATTACAGCGTCACCGACCCCCGATCGGGACTACCCCCAGTTGCTCGGTGAACGAGGCCTCATCGAGCCTGCACCCCGTCGGGTACGCGGCTATTTCGACAAGGCACTCGTATTCGACACCACCCGCGCCAACTACGTCTGGGAGATCGCGTACTACCCGCAGTATTACATCCCCACGGCCGATGTGCGCATGGAGCACTTGAAAGACGAAAACCATGTCCAGAAGCTGCAATTCGGTTCATCGCGGCTGTACGCGCTGACGTCGGCCGAGCGCACATGGCCCGCTGCCGCCCGCATTTACGAATCCGGCCCGGTCGCGGGCAGCGTGCGGTTCGAATGGGACGCACTTGAGTGGTTCGAAGAGGACGAACCGCTCATTCTTCATCCGCGCAACCCGTACGTGCGTGTCGACTCGCTGCGCTCCCACCGGCACATCAGGGTTGAGCTCGACGGCGTGGCGCTGGCCGAGACACGCAGCCCAGTTCTGCTCTTCGAAACAGGTCTGCCAACGCGCTTTTACATCGACCGCACCGACGTCGACTTCTCGCACTTGGAGCCAAGCAAGACCGAATCCGTCTGTCCCTACAAGGGAATCACCTCGGCGTACTGGACATTCAGAAATGGTGACACGGTGTCCCCGGACATCGCCTGGGCGTACGACTACCCGCTGCGCGAAGTCGCACCCATCGCCGGGATGGTCGCGTTCTACAACGAGAAGCTCGACATCTTCGTCGATGGCGCGTTGTTGCCTCGCCCCCATACGATCTTCACGTAGCGCTAATCCTCGGTCGTGAGCACGACGCAGAATCGGGCCTGGTTGGTCAGCATCCGCTGGTCGCCGTCGGCGGCCTTCTCCAGCGGCATCGCCGAGCACGTCGATCCGCCCGGCGATCCATGACCTGGGGTCACCGGGAACTGCACACCGGGCCACTGGCCGTCGCCGAACAATGAGTCGGAGTGGGCAGATGCCACAGGCCTGCACCGCGACCCGCACGCTGCCGGATCCCGGTTCGGCCAGTACCCGGTCGCTCACAGCTAGCGACGCGCCGGGTGAGGGGACGGGGCTTGCTAGGAGGGGAATTCGTCTTTGAACATCGGCAGCCCACTCTTGGATTCTTCCCGCCTGGCTTCGTCTTGGATGACATCCCAGTGCTCGGCGAGCAGACCGTCTTCGATTCTGACGATGTCGGCCACGATCCAGTTGGCCGGCTGCCCAATATTGGTGAATCGCCCATGCAGGATCACGTAGTCGCCGTTGGCGACGATCAGCGCGTTCTCGTAACGCATGTCGGGGGGCGAGGCTTTGACAAGCTCGAAGAGGCCCTCGCGTCCCGGTTCGATGTGCGCGCTGTGCTGAATATAATTTGGTGACCAAAAACGTTCCGCCGCAGCGTAATCCCGCTTGTTGAACAAGGTATCGAATGCGTCGAGGACCAACGCCTTGTGTTGTTCGACGGTGTTTGTCATGCGTGCCTCCGGTTTTCTGGTGCGACGGGTGGGCGAGCGTCAGAGGGCGACGAGGTCCCGGTGTTGTTGGCTGGCGGCGCGGCCGCCGTCGACGGCAATGTTCGTGCCGGTGATGTACGACGCCCGCGGTGAGGCCAGAAATCCGATGACGTCGGCGATTTCCTGCGGCTCTGCGGGCCGGCCGAGCAGCGTGGTCTTGGCCGAAGCTTCGAACACTTCTCGTTCGGCGGCGTTGGTGTAGACGGGCCCGGGTGAGATGGCATTCACCCGGATGCCGGCGGGTCCGTATTCGGCGGCCCAGGAGCGGGCGAGCGACGCCAGGGCGGCCTTGGTCGCGCCGTAGGCGGCGGTGTCGGGCTGACCTACGAGGCCCGCCCTGCTGGCGATGTTGATGATCACGCCGTCGCCGCGGGTCACCATTTTCGGAGCCAGCACCGACACCAGCAGGTAGGCGGCTTGCACGTTGGCGGCGAACAGCTGGTCCAGGGTGTTGGCGGCCAGCTTCGCCGATGGGCCGAACCACGGGACACCGGCGTTGTTGACCAGGATGTCGACGTCGCCGGCCTCCGCGGCCAGTCGCAGCGCCTCGGCGGGTTCGCCCAGCTCGGCGCCCACGAACCGTGCTGAGCCGCCGGCATTTTCGATTTCGGCAACCACGGCGACGCCGCGGGTCACGTCACGGCCGTGCACGATCACCGTGGCGCCCTGCGCGGCTAGCTGCATCGCGGCGGCCCGGCCGATTCCCGACGTCGCGCCAGTCACCAGCGCCACCTTGCCTTCTAGATCCTGAACTACGGTTGGGTGTACCACGAGCACTCCTTGACGGTTTAGACCGATCTGTCTGATCGGTTCCAATTTAGACCGATTGGGCTAAAGCTGCAATCGGTGTGGATAGTGCTGTATCGCAGCCCATACCGCGGTGTGGAAGGCCTCGAGTTCACCGGGGATGTCGGGTCCAGTGGGCTGGTAAATGATTTCGGTGATGCCATCGGCGGCGAGTTCGCTGACGCGGCGGCCGATCTCGTCGGCGGTGCCGGTCAGGGTGGTCTGGGCGATGGCATTCCAACTGCCCGCCGCCCACGCCGCGGTGTCGGCTTGGTTGAGGGCGACAAGGTGCTGGTCGTGCACCGCGAGGTGACGGTCCTGCGGTGGACTTTGGTTGATGGCGTCGAGCCACACATCCCCGGCCGGCAGTGCGGTGACGTCGCCGCCGAATTCGTAGGCGGCGTGATAGGCCAGTGCGTTTCCGGGTCCGGCGGCCGCCTGCACCCGTGGGGAATCCAGGGCCTCACCGTCGGTCAGCACGGTGCCGTGCACTCCGAGCGCGGCCCAGGAGAACTGTGCGGCATGGCCTGTCTGGCCGTTGACCGTGAACAGCCCGTCGGCCAACTCGGTGGCGACCTCGATCCCCTTGGGCCCCAGCGCGGAGATGAGGATGGGTATGTCGATCGGCCGCTGGGGTGCGTACCCGTCGGGGTGCATCATCTGTATCCGGGTGCCCTGCCACGACACCCGCGCACCGCTCAGCAGGCCGCGGAACGCGTTGACGTAATCGCGCAGATACGACCAGCTGGCTGGTACGGCGCCCAGCGCGCGGGCGCCGGCGAAACCTGAGCCAAACGCAACCGCGACCCGGCCGGGCGCCAGGACGGCCAGCGCCGCTGCGGCCGAGGCGTTGACCATCGGGTGGCGCAGGGTGGGTACGAGCACGCCGGGACCCAATCCGATAGTGGCGGTGCGGTCGGCCGCCAATGCGAGCATCATCCACACGTCGGGGCTTTCATGGGGAGTGTCGAATAGCCAGGCCCGGTCATAGCCGAGTTGTTCGGCAACACCGATATGCGCGGGTGACTGCAAGGATGTGGCGAACTGGGCGGAGATCTTCATTGGGGCGCCGGGATCGGCTCGAGCACCATGATCGGAATGTCTCTCCCGGCGGCCAGCCTCCGGTATTCGGGGAAGTGCGGCCAGAACTGCTCGGCGATCGTCCAGTACCGCCGCTTCTCCTCGCCGCTGACCTCGCGGGCGTGAAAGTCCCTGACAGTGGCGCCGTCCTGAAGGCGCACCGCAGGGTGGGCGACCAGATTCAGGTACCAGGACGGGTTTTTGGGCGCCCCGCCGTATGAGGCCACCGCCACGTAGCGGTCACCGTCGACGATGCGCATCACCGGGTTCTTGCGGACCTTGCCCGATTTCGCGCCCACCGACGTCAAGATCACCACCGGACGGCCCTCCAGCGTTGCCCCCTCAACACCGCCACTGTCTTCATATGCCGCAACCTGGTCGCGGACCCGCTGGACCGGGCTCGGCTCGTATTCGCCGTCGAGCCCGCTGGCGGTGTTGAGGGTCATCTGGTGTCCTTTCGCCGCTCCGCGCGGGCCGACCGCAATCGGAAAGCGGGTGTCGTTAGACCTGGGCCATGCCGCCATCGACGCTCAGTTCGGCGCCGGCCACGAAGCTGCTTTCATCGGATGCCAAAAACAAGGCAGCAGAAGCGATTTCCTCCGGACGACCCATCCGGTTGAGAGGTATCGCCGCCGCGAACTGTGCCCTGATCGCGTCCGCCTCCTCCGGCGAATCAGCCTGACCATCCATGATCGGGGTGTCGATCGGGCCGGGGCTCAGCGTGTTGAACCGAATCCCTCGGTCGGCGAACTCACGTGTCCACGTACGGGTGTAGGAGCGCAGCGCAGCCTTGGTGGCGCTATAGGTGGTATATCCGGGGACACCGATGTAGCCCGCGATCGAGCCGACCAGAATGACTGAGCCACCGTCTCGCATCAACGGCAGCGCCTTCTGCACAGTGAACAGCGTTGCCCTGGCATTGAGGTCAAAGGTGAGGTCGAAGTTCTCCTCGGTGATCTTGCCCGAGCTCTTCGGGCTCAACCCGGCCCGAGTTCGCGACGACGATGTCGAGCGCACCCTTTTCCTCCAGCACCGTCGCGAACAGCTTGTCCAGGTCGGCGCCCTTGGTGGCATCGGCGGCAACGGTGGTCACACCATCGCCGATCAAGGCTTTGGCCTTGTCCAACTCGCTTTGGCGGCGCCCAGTGATGAAGACGTAAGCGCCCTCTTCGACGAACCTCGCCGCGGTTGCCAGCCCGATACCGCTGCTGCCGCCGGTGATCACGGCGACCTTGCCATCCAGTCGTGACATCAGTTGACCTTCCAAATCGTTGGTAGTGGTTCAGTTGCCGCGCTGGCTCCGGGTTTGCTCTACCCCCAGCGCCTGCCAGTCCGTTTGTACAGACAGGTCTAAACGATAGATTATTCCGGGCATGTGGGTCAAGCGGGGTTGTTGCATCGCCGCTAAAGGGTCGACGGCCCTGCCGGCAACGTACTTCAGACAAGTCTGTCTGATAAACTGCCGTTATGGTGACGAAAACGGCGAAACGGCCCTCCGCGCGAGAACGCCTGCTCGCGGCCTGTGATGAGCTGTTCTACCAAAACGGGGTGCATTCCACCGGGATCGACGCTGTCATCGAAAAGGCCGGCGTGGCAAAGGGTTCGCTGTACTACATATTCGGCGGGAAGGACGAGCTTGTCGCCGCGTACCTTCGAGGTCGCCTTGACGCGTGGCGCGAGCGCGTGAACGCGGCACAGGCCGGCATCGACGATCCAGAGCAGAAGATTCTCGCGGTGTTCGACGCGATCGCTGACGACGTGTCGCGCCCGGACTTCCGCGGCTGCCCCTTCGTCAACGCCGCCGCCGAGGTGCCGGCGGGCGAGGCCCAGGAGCTGGCCATTGCGGAGTACCGCCGCTGGGTGCGCGAATCCTTCCAAGCGCTCGCCGCAGACACCGGGGTGGCCGACACGGAGTCCCTGGCCGATGCGCTCATCGTCTTGTTTTTCGGAGCACTTGCCACCGCGGAAGTTTCCAGCACCGCGCGCACCGCAGCGATGACAGCCAAACGCATGGCGAGACTCACCGTCGCCGCTGCAAAAGCCTCCAGCCCGGACTGATTGGCGGCCCGGGAATGCGCACAGCGACACCATATTTATGAGGTACCTCACCTACCCGGCAGTCATCTCACGGAGCGGTCGCTGCGTTCCCGTCGGGCTCGAAGGCGCGGCCCTCGAGGGCGGCGAAGACTCGCAGTGGATCCAGGTAATCGCGCCACTCGGTGACTTTGCGGTCCTTGATGACGACCACGGAAATGTATCTGTTGCCGTACGGGTAACCGGTGGCGACGATCCTGCCCTCGGAGGAGTATTCGAGCACGACCGTCGACGTTGATGGTGAATGGTGGGTCCGCAGGTCGTAGCAGCGGTCAAGGAAAAACACCGACCCGTAGCCGCGGTAGAGCTCGATGAGGTTGTCGCGGCCGACGACGTGGCGAGGGTAGTTCGGAACCGTGATGATGAAGTCAAAGACGACATCTTCGGCCAGCATGTCGAAGAAGTGTTCACCGTCCACGTAACCCGCCAGGCCTTGCTCGATAATCCGAAAGAACGGCTCCAGCGCGCGGAAGTCGTCCATGTTCTCGATCATTCGGTACCTCCCGAGAATTGTTGGTAGCAGATAATTTTCGAGTGCGCAATCAGCCCCAAACCGCGCTTCGGGGTAACCGAGGCCGCGGGACCAGCCTGCGGAGTGGTCATATCCACGATCGTAGAGTTGCCCGGCTCGCATCAGCCGATCAGGCGAGTTCTTCGCCGACCAAATCGGCGCGGAAGCCGGGGCCGGCCTCAGGGGTGACGTTGTGTGCGGTGATCTCCTCGCCGCAATGGGCGCACGTGAGGCGCGGGTCGGCGATTTCGCCGCAGGAGTGGTGGCGCAGCACGACCGGTGGGCCGCTCGGGTGCGGCAGATACTGGTCGCCCCAACGCATCAGGGTCACGATCGCGCCGAACAGATCGCGCCCGGCGTCGGTGAGCCGGTACTCGTGGCGCTCGGGATCCCGGGAATAGGGGACCCGCTCGAGAAGGCCCGCGTCGACCAGCATCCGCAGCCGGGACGACAGCGTGGGCCGCGGGATGTTGAGGTTGCGCGCGAGCTGACCGAAGCGGCGCACCCCGAAGAACGCCTCGCGCAGGATGAGCAGCGTCCAGCGCTCGCCCACCAGCTCGAGGGCCCGGCCGACGGACTCGGCTTCGAAGCGGTGGGACAGATCAGAGGATGCCGACCATGGTTCAATAACCATACCGGTTCAGTTACTGAACCAACAGTGGTAACGTGATTGAACCAGCCGTCCGCCTCACACGAATGCCGAGATCGCGATGAACCAGCCCGACCTGACGACAGCGCGGCCTAACAGCGCGAACGACATCGAGACCGTCGCCCGGCAGATCGCTGTGGCCGCGCGGAAGATGTCCACTGAGATCGACGACGATCGCCGGCTACCCGAGGAGTTGGTGGCGCTCCTCGGGGAATCCGGCCTGCTGCGCGCCGGGGCGCCGGTGGAAGTCCGGGGACTGGAGTTGCCGCCCGCAGTGGCCCTACGGTGTGCAGAAGCGCTGGCGCGCGGCAACGCCTCAGCGGGGTGGTGCGTATCGATCGCGATCACCAGCAGCCTGCTGGTCGCCTACCTGCCGGCGTCCAGCCGCGATGCGCTCTTCGGCGACGGGCGCGGCGTCGCCGCCGGAGTCTGGGCGCCGCGCGGCACGGCGCGGACGGTCGATGGCGGCGTCGTTGTGTCGGGACGCTGGCCGTTCTGCAGCGGAATCACGCACGCGGACATGATGTTCGCCGGCTGCCTGGTCGATGATCAGCGGGTGCCGTCGGTCGTGGCGCTCGGCAAAGAAGACCTCACCGTTCTCGACACCTGGCACACTCTGGGCCTGCGCGGCACCGGCAGTCACGACACGGTGGCCGATGAGGTCTTCGTGCCGGCCGATCGCGTGTTCTCGTTGTTCGACGGCCCGATCGTGGACCGGCCGTTGTATCGCTTCCCCGTGTTCGGCTTCTTCGCGTTGTCGATTGCCGCGGCCGCGTTGGGCAATGCGCGCGGCGCGATTGAGGACCTCGTCGAACTGGCCAGCGCCAAGAAGGGGCTTGGGTCGACTCGCACGCTGGCTGAGCGCCCCGCCACCCAAGCGGCGGTGGCGACCGCGGAGGCGGCGTTGGGCGCTGCGCGAGCGCTGTACTACCAGGCGATCGAGGCCGCATGGCAGGCCAGCCAGGACGGCGAGGGGGTGTCCGTCGAGGCTCGAAACCGGCTGCGTCTGGCGGCAACTCACGCTACGCGCACCTCGGCCGACGTGGTCCGCGACATGTACGATCTCGCCGGCGGCACCGCGATATACGACAGCTCCCCACTGCAGCGCCGGTTCCGCGACGCCTACACCGCCACCGCGCACTTTCAGGTCAACGAGGCGTCGCGCGAGCTGCCCGGCCGCATCTTGCTCGACCAGCCGGCCGACGTGTCGATGCTATGACCGGACGTATCGAGGTCGCGCTGCCGTTCTGGCTGGACCGGCCCGACGAAGAAGCGCTGGACGTCGCGCTGGCGGCGGGTGAAGCCCAATTCGACACGCTGTGGATCGGCGAAATGGCCACCTACGACGCGTTCGCGTTGGCCACCGCGGTCGGGCACCGCGCGCCGGGCTTGCGCCTGAAGCTGGGACCGCTGGCGCTCGCCGTCCGAAGCCCGGTCGCGATGGCGTTGGGCGCGTCCTCGGTTGCCTCGCTCACGGGCAGCGATGTCGACATCGCGTTGGGCGCCTCCAGCCCGGCGATTGTGGCCGGCTGGCACGACCGGCGGTGGACCCAACACGCGTCGCGCATGCGTGAAACGATCGAGTGTCTGCGGTCCATCCTGACCGGGACGCGGGCCGCCTACACCGGGCAACACGTTAGCAGCCACGGCTTCCGGCTGCGAAAGCCGATGCCGGACAGCAGAATCGCGGTAGGCGCGTTCGGGCCTGCGATGACGCGGGTGGCGGCGCAGCACGCTGATGAGATCGTGCTCAACCTCGTTCCGCCCGCGAGGGTCGCCGACATGCGGGCGATCATCGACGCCGAGGCGGCAGCGGCCGGCCGTACCCCGCCGCGCCTGACGGTCTGGGTGCCGGTTGCCCTCGATCCCGGTGACGCCGCCATCCTGCAGCTCGCTGGCCAGCTGGCCGTCTATCTGGCCCCGCCCGGATACGGCGAAATGTTTTGCGAGCTCGGCTTTCTTGACCTCGTCCAGCGCGCCCGCGCGGGAGCACGCCGCGCCGAGCTGGCGACCGCCGTTCCCGTCAAGCTACTCGAGCAGGTGTGCGCCCTGGGCTCGGCGGCGGATATCGCCGCACGGCTACAGGCCTACCATCAGGCCGGCGCCGACACTGTGGCGATCGTGCCCTGCACGGCCGAGGACCCCGGCGGCGCCGCCACGCTCAATGCGGTGGCGCTGCGACACAACGCAAACCAGGAGATGTGAACAGTGACGCTCGTCAACACGCAATGCCGGCTGGCCGCCCGTCCCGTCGGCCTACCCAAGCCGACCGACTGGACGTTCACCGAGGAGCCGGTGCCGAGTCCGGCCGACGGTGAACTCCTGGTGCGGGTGGAGTTCCTGTCCATCGATCCCGCGATGCGCACCTGGATGAACGCCGGCCGTTCGTACGTGCCGCCCGTCGGGATCGGCGAAGTGATGCGTGCCGCTGGCATCGCTCGTGTCATCGAGTCGCGTCACCCGAACTTCGCCGTGGACGACGAGGTGTACGGCGTCTTCGGGGTGCAGCGTTACGCGGTCTCGGACGGACGCGATATCACCCCGGTGGACACCACCCTCGCGTCAGCCCCGGTCCACCTCGGTGCCCTTGGCATCGGCGGCCTGACCGCGTACTTCGGGCTGCTCGACATCGGCAGACCCGAGCCCGGTCAGACCGTCCTGATCTCGGGCGCGGCCGGGTCAGTGGGCAGCGTGGCGGGTCAGATCGCGCGGATCAAGGGTTGCCGGGCGATCGGTATCGCCGGCGGGCAGGAGAAGTGTCGCTGGCTCGTCGAGGAGCTCGGGTTCGACGCCGCCATCGATTACAAAGCCGGCGATCTGCGCGCGCAGCTAAAAACCCACGCTCCCAACGGCGTTGATGTGTTCTTCGACAACGTCGGCGGCGAAGCTCTCGAGGCCGCGCTGGCGAGGCTGGCCCGCGGCGGTCGCATCGTGCTGTGCGGCGCCGTTTCGCAGTACAACGCGACCGCTGCGGAGGGCGGACCGGCCAACTACATGCAGTTGCTCGTTGCGCGTGCATCGATGACCGGCTTCGTGATCTTCGACTATGTCGACCGCTACGCCGAAGGCGTCGCCCAGCTGGCGAAGTGGCTGCGCAGCGGCGAGCTACGCTCACGCGAGCACGTCGTCGCCGGCGATGTCCACGATTTCCCTGAGGTGCTGCTCGAGCTCTTCCGCGGCGAGAACACCGGCAAGCTGGTTCTCGAACTCTCACCCTGAGCAGAACACCGAGGCGAGCCGATTCTGTCTCGCAAGCGTGTGGTCAGAGCCGAAATAGCCGCTGCGCGTTGCGGTGTGCGATCTTGTCCCGGTCGGCCGGACTGATCGGCGCCTCGGCCAGAAACGTCGAATGCGCCACCGGATCACCGAATGGGTAGTCGCTGGAGAACATGATGCGGTCGGCACCGAACACCTGAAGGGCGCACAGCAGCGGCGGCGTAGTGGTGTAGCCGCAGATGGTGATGTGTACGTGCTCGCGGATGACGTCAGCGACCGAAGGGGCGCCGGGTTCGATCCTGCCGAGCACGGCATCTGCCCGCATGAGGGAGAACGGCAGGTTCTCGCCCATGTGCCCGACGACGATTTGCAGCTTCGGATGCCGGGCGAAGACGCCCGCGGCCGCGAGCCGCAGCACGTGCAGGCCGGTCTCTGCGTGCCATCCCCACGCTGCGGTGGCCAGCGCCCTGCCCGTTTGTCCGGGAAGACCACTGAAATACACGTCGGCGACCTGCGGTGGCGGATAAGTGGGGTGCAGGTAGATAGGAACGTCGAGTTCCTCGATGGCCGTGAGTAATTCGTCGAACTCGGGTGCGTCCAAGAACCGTCCCTGGGTGTGCCCGTTGATGACGACGCCGCAGAATCCCAGCTCGGCGATCGCGCGTTTGGCTTCCACGATCGCGGCGCCCGGGTCCTGCGTGGGAAGGCTGGCCAACGCATTGAACCGATCGGGATGTGCCGCGAGGGCGTCCGCGCACCGGTCGTTGAGCGCCCGACTGAGACCGTTGGCCTGTTCTGCGGACACCTGCTGGGATCCTGGCGCGACCACAGACAGGACCTGCACATCGATACCGGCCTCGTCCATCACCCGCAGTCGCTGCTCGTCGACGTCCGCCAGTTTCGCGGTCAGCGCTTCAGGTCCCATCGGGGTCGGCCACACCTGGTCGACGAGATCGGCGGGAAGCACATGTTCTTCAAGGGCGATCAGCGTCATAGCGATCCTTCTCGTCGTGAGCCGGTGTTCAGGCCGGCTTAGCGCCCCACGATCGCGCGACTGCGCCGCCCATGTCGTCAACGCTAGCCGCACAATCTGTGCGCGATGGACCACCCTGGACGTTAAATTCATGAAGGTGCAATAATGCAGTTGTATGAATCCCGCTGGCGTCCAACGGAGGAAGGCTTCGCATGACACGCACCGTTGAGCAGGTACTTTTCGGCGTTGACCTGACAGGGAAGATCTGCGTGATCACCGGCGCCACCAGCGGGCTGGGCCTGACGACCGCGCAGGGGCTCGCGTCGGCCGGCGCCACTGTTGTACTCGCCGGCCGGGACCCGCAGCGTCTTCGGTCGGCGGTCGAAGCCATCGCAACCGAAACGCCTGCCGCGGCGATCGAGGCGGTCGAGCTGGAGTTGGACAGCCTGGCAAGCGTGCGTTCGGCCGCTGCAGAGATCAACGAACGGTTCCCGCGTGTCGACGTCCTCATCAATAACGCCGGCGTGATGTTCACGCCGTACCAACAGACGAAGGACGGATTTGAGCTTCAACTCGGCGTCAATCACCTCGGGCATTTCGAGCTGACGCGACGCCTGGTGCCGCTGCTGCTGAATGCGGGGTCCGCGCGCGTCGTCAACCTCAGTTCGGACGGCCACAAGATCTTCGACATCGATTTCGACGATCCCAACTGGGAGCAAGGGCCCTACGACAAATTCAAGGCCTACGGTGCGGCGAAGACAGCCAATGTGCTGTTCACGGTCGCGCTGGATGCGCGGTATCACGACAGCGATATCAGGAGCTTCGCGGTTCATCCGGGCACGGTGGCCACCGCGCTGTCCCGTTACATGTCAAAGGGTGACATGAAGGCGATGATGGGGCTGGGGACGGCTGACCGCGATCCCGCCGCCGCGCCTGCCAGGCTCGAGGTCATCCCGGTGGAACAAGGCGCGGCAACGTCCGTGTGGGCCGCGGTATCTGACGAGCTGGCCGGCCTGGGTGGCCGCTATCTCGCCGACTGCGCGATCAGCACGAACGTGGCGCCCTATGCGGTCGATCCGCAACGCGCCGAGCGGCTTTGGACGATTTCAGAGCGGCTGTGCGGCTCCACCGTCTCGGGGCCGAGCGCCTGAGTTCGGCCTCGCCGTGGCCGCGCGGCGACTCAACGACATCGACGGCGCCGATGCCGATCCGTAAAACCACGTTGTTTTTCTACCAAAATGTGTCTTATGGTCACAAGGCGGCCGGGCTGCGTCGCGTCGTGGCGTCCGCGCCCGCGAGGAAGCTGTTTCGACAGAGGATCCAATGTGAAAGTGCATCTGCAGCTCGAGGGTTCGCCGGCCAAGGTGTCCAACCACGCACGCGACCTTGCGGCGCTGGGCGCTGACGGCCTCTTCACGTTTGAAGGACAGCACGACGTCTTCTTTCCGTTGCTGGTCGCGGCGGCTGGCACCGACCTCGACCTGATGACCAACGTGGCCATCGCCGGGCCGCGCAGCCCGCTTCATCTGGCACACGCGGCCTACGATCTGCAGATATATAGCGGGGGGCGGTTTCGGCTGGGGTTGGGTTCACAGGTCAAGGTGCACATCGAGAAGCGCTACAGCGGCCAGTGGGGCAGGCCTGCAGCGCGGATGGCCGAGACGGTCGCCGCCATCAAAGCCATTTTCGACGGGTGGGAGGGCAAGTCGCGGCTGGACTTCCGCGGCGAGTTCTTCACCCATACATTGATGCCGCCGAACTTCAACCCTGGTCCCAATCCGTTCGGCCCGCCGCCGATATTCGTCGGAGCATTAGGTCCGGTGATGACCCGCGGGGCCGCCGAGGTGGCCGACGGGCTGTTGGTCATGCCCTTCAACAGCGCCCGCCACCTGACTGAGCGCACCGTGCCCGCGATCGCCGAGGGACTACGGCGCGTGGGCCGGGTTCCCGGCGATCTGCGGGTCAACGCGCAGGCCATGGTCGCCGTCGGCCGCACCGACGCCGAACTGGCGGTCGCGATCGGCGCGGTCGCATCGTTGATCGCCTTCTACGGCTCCACGCCCGCCTATCTGCCGGTGTTGGAGGTCGAAGGGTGGGCGCATCTGCAGCCCAAGCTCAACGAACTCTCCAAGAGGGGAGCATTCGGCGACATGCGCGCGTTGATCACCGATCCGATGGTGCACACCCTGGGGGTCGTCGGAACCCCCGAACAGTGCGCGGCCGAGATCGATGCGCGGTTCGGGGCCGTGGCTGACGAAGTGTGTTGCTACTTCCCGGGTTACACACCGAAAAGTGAGGACGTCGCCGACCTGGTGACCGCCCTGCACGGCGTCACGGCGCGCTGATGGCGCCGGACTTGACAGTCGAGGTGAGCGACGGCGTCGCCGTATTGACGCTGAACCGGCCCGACCGCCTCAACGCCTACACCGCCGACATGGGGGCACTGTTGGGCCAGGCGTACCGCGACTGCGACGAGGACGACGACGTCCGGGCGATCGTGCTCACCGGTGCCGGCCAAGCGTTCTGCGCGGGTGCGGACTTCTCTGGCGGCGCCAATCCCTTTGACACACCCGCCGACGCCGCTCGCTTCTCGGCGTCGCCGATCGACCCGGCGGCATTTGAGCTGCGCACGCCGGTCATTGCCGCGCTCAACGGGCACGCGATTGGGATCGGGCTGACGCTGGCGTTGCAGGCCGACATCCGGATCGTCGCTGCGGAGGCCAAATACGGTGTCGTTCAAGCGCGTCGGGGAGTGATCGGCGACTGCATGTCGCATTGGACACTGCCCCGGCTGGCCGGCGCGGCGGTCGCGGCGGAAATGCTGCTGACGGGCCGGACCTTCGACGGCGTCGAGGCAGTGGCCCGGGGCATCGCCACCCGGGCTGTGCCCTCCGGCGACGTGGTCGATCACGCGATGGAGATCGCCCGCGATATCGCCGTCAACGTGGCACCGATGTCGGCGGCACTGAGTAAGCGGCTGTTGTGGGACAGCCTGAACAACGGGTACTCCGCACGTCAGGTCGCCTGGATGGAGACCCAGCTGCATCACCGTGTCATGGGCCGCGACGATGCCCGCGAAGGTGCCGCGGCCTTTCTGGACCGACGGGCCCCACGGTGGAGCGCGTCGGTCTCTGGCGACTGGGACCCGCTGCCGAAGCCCCCGGCCGGTCGCACGGCCCAGGAATGATCGGGCAGCCAACAAGGACTGTGGAATGCACATCGACGTTCTCGCCGAAGGGCTCGGCTTCACCGAAGGGCCTGTGTGGCTTGACGATCACCGCATCGCGTTGACCTCCATCAGCCACGGCTGCGTCTACATCGTCGACCCATCCGGTGCAGCAATTGAGCGTATCCAGACCGGAGGCGGACCCAACGGTTTGGCGTGCGGTGTTAACGGCACCCTCTTTGTGGCACAGAACGGGGGAGCGTTCGGCGCCAGCGGGCCCGCGCAGCCCGGCGTGCAGGTGATCACCGACGGGCGGGTCGAGTATTTGGTGACGGGCCTCGGCGCGCCCAACGACTTGATGTTCGGGCCGGACGGGCGACTGTGGGTCACCGACACCCGCAGCGAGATCGATCCGATGACGCCCGACGACGGCTTGCCGGGACACGTGTGGTCAGTCGATGTCGGTACCGGCCAGACCGAGCTGATCCTCGCGAGCGGACCGGTGTTCATCAACGGACTGGGATTCACCCGCGATGACGCACACTGCTGGTCACCGCCACAGCACGAGTTGCTGGCCTACCCGGTGGCACCCGCCGACGCTGCCTCCTGGCTGCAACCCCGCTGGTGCACACCTTCGACAACGGCTGGCCCGACGGGATGGCGATCAGTGCGCGTGGTGAGGCCTGGGTGGCATTGACGCCGCGGACCGCGTCGACGTCATCAACGGTGCCGGTGAGCGCACCGCCAGCATCACGGTGCCGGCCGGTTCGCTACCCACCAACATCTGTATCGGCGGCGGAGCCATCGACGAGCTGTTCGTCACCGCGGCGCACAGCGAGTCGCTGCTGCGCATCCGTCTCGACGACCACGACGACCCCCGCTCGCGCCGTAGGTGACCACGGGCAGCGCCCGATCTATTGCAGATAACTGCACTATTGCGGTTGTCTGCATTTCTCGTAATGTGGGTGGTCGTGTCGTGGGCCGCGGCGAACTGCGACCCGAACCGGGCAGAGCATTGGAGAGCAGATGAGCCTGACAGAGCAGTCAGCACCCTCGGTGAGGGACTTCATGGACGACCCCATCGGCTTCTTCGGGGAGTCACTGACCCAGATGCACAGCATTCCTCGCGCTGAGTTGGAAGCACTCCAGCGAAAGGCGATGAGCAT
Organism: uncultured Actinomycetota bacterium; assembly: GCA_963733605.1. Classification (GTDB taxonomy): domain Bacteria; phylum Actinomycetota; class Actinomycetes; order Mycobacteriales; family Mycobacteriaceae; genus Mycobacterium. Next base: position 23,581 of record CAVTDY010000020.1, on the reverse strand, counting down.
CCGATTTCAACAGCACCGCGAGAGCATCGAGATGCTGCGCAAGCTCGCCGACCGACTCGGTATCACCGAATTAAACGATCTCAACGACGTTGTCCCGCTGTTCTTCTCGCACACAGCGTTCAAGTCGTACCCGGCTGCGCTGATCGACAACAAGCGCTTCGACCTGATGACCCGGTGGCTGGACAAACTCACCAGCCATGACCTGTCCGGAGTCGATACCCGGGGTTGTAACGGCATCGATGAATGGATCGACCGGCTCGACGAGCAGACGCCACTGGAAGTGATCACGTCCAGCGGAACCACCGGCACCCTGTCAATCCTGCCCAAGGACAAGCACGGTGCGCGCGAGGGCATGGTGCTCTGGAAGATCTGTCTGTTCCAGACATTCGGCGTCGAACCCACCGCAGAACAGCTCAACCCCGCGGTGGAGGTGATCTGGCCCAACTATGCCAGCGGCAAGCTCGGCCACCTGCGCATCGCGAACATGCTCAAGCGCGGTTTCACGGGCGGCGACGAGAGTAAGTTTCACGCGCTGTACTCCGACGCCATCGACACCGATCTGATGTTTCTGGCGTCCAAAATGCGCGCGGCCGCATCCCGGGGTGAACTCGACCGGCTGGTCATCGACCCCGCGCTGGCCGCCCGCAAGGACGAGTTCATCGCCATGCAGATGCGACAGCCCCAAGAACTCGATGTGTTCTTCACCGAGATCGCCGAAAAGTTGCGCGGCAAAAGAGTTTTCATGATCGGCACCTACAATCTCATGTACGACGTCGCGAAGGCGGGCCTGGAGCGCGGCATCAAGAGGGTGTTCGCCGAAGACTCGGTGATCCTCACCGGTGGCGGCGCGAAGGGATTCGTCCTGCCCGACGGATACATGGACATCATCCGTGAGTTCCTCGGCGTCGACCGGATCCAGGAGGGCTACGGCTTCTCCGAACAGAGCGCCTTCCACTTCGCCTGCACCGAGGGCCGCTATCACGTACAACCTTGGGTCATCCCGTTCGTGCTGGATCCGGAAACCAGCCAGCCGCTGCCGCGCACGGGCAGACAGACCGGCCGCGCAGCGGTCTACGACGTCCTGCTCAAAGCCCACTGGGGCGGGGTCATCTCCGGCGACGAGGTGACCATCGAATGGGATCTGGTCTGCCCGTGTGGCCAGACCAGCGTCGCGTTCGAGCACGACATCATCCGCTACAGCGAGAAACAGGGTGTCGAGGACGATCGCATCACCTGCGCAGCGACACACGAGGTCCACAACGAGGCCGTCAACTTCATGAAGGAGTTCGAGTCGTGAGTGCGGCCTTCACCGTCCCGCTGTTTCTGCGCGGCGAGGTCATCACCGATGATCTGGTCTCGTTCGGGACCCGCGCGGGCGGATCGGAGTTTCAGTCCCCCGACATGAGTAAATACGTCGAGCGCCTCCCGCTGGCGAACCCGATGCTGATGGCGGATCTCTATGAGGTCAGCTTCGAGGAGATCCTCGACGTACTGGAGGCCGTCGGCGACGCGCTGGTGTTCGAGACGAACACCCACATGCAGGAGGCGTACGAAGCCGCGCTGCTGGCCAATCCACTGCCGGCGGCGATGCTGAAGAACAGCTACCAGATTCTGCAGCCACTGTTCGCGCGGGCCAACGTGCTCGAGGTCGCCGACAGTCAGGTCGGTCTCGACTATCTGAACGGATGGGTCCCCCAGCGCCTGGCCGACGGTCGTGAACTGCGGGTGCGGGCGTTTGGCTCACGGGTGCTGCACATTCCCGCCGGAAACGGTGGGCTCGTCTCGGCGGTCACGATTCTGCGGTCGGTCATCGCTCGGTGCGACACGATCATCAAGGCGCCGTCGAACGACCCGCTGACGGCGATGGCCATCGCACGAACCCTGGCTGACGTCGCCCCGGATCACCCCATCACCAAACATCTTGCGGTCGGCTATTGGAAGGGCGGTGATCTCAGCGTCGAGGAGGAGTTGTATCAGCCGCAGCACATCGAGAAGATCGTCGCGTGGGGCGGGCTGGCGTCGGTCAAGCATGTCACCCGTTACATCCAGCCGGGACTGGAGCTCATCGCCCTTGACCCAAAGCGAAGCGCGACCATCATCGGGGCGGAGGCATTCGAGGACGAGGCCACCATGCGCGACGTCGCAGGCCGCGCGGCTGTCGACATCGGTGTCGCCAACCAGGAGGGATGCGCCAACGCCCGGGTGATCTATGTGATGAGCGGCACGGACGCCGCGGGCATCGCCAACGCCAACCGCCTTGGCGAAATGATCTACGAGGCGTTGATCGGGCTGCCGGAGGTGATCAGCACCCCTTCGCTCCATCCCAGTCGCGAGCTGTTCGAGCACCTCGAGGCGTCACGCATGACCGAAGACTGGTATCGGGTGTTCGGTGGCGAACACCGCGAGGGCGCGATCGTCGTGTCCCAGTTCGATTCCGCGGTCGACTACTCGGCGATGCTGTCCGGACGCGTCGCCAATGTCGTGCCCGTCGATAGCCTCGACAAGGTCACCGGCGCGGTCAACGCCTACACCCAGACCATCGGCATCTACCCCGAGAGCCTGAAACGCCAACTCCGCGACCAGCTTCCGTTGTTCGGCGCGCAACGACTCACCAGCCTCGGCTACGCCTGCAACGTCGCAATCGCGATGCCACAGGACGCCATCGAACCCATTCGCCGCATGTGCAAGTGGATCGTGGACGAAGAATGTGACCCCGCCGTGGTGATTCCGCTCTGGCGGCTCGGCGCGGCTGCCGCGGGCCCCGATGCCGATCTGGCGCAGGTCTAGCCCGCAGCCTGTTGGTGGACATTGTCGATATTTCGGCAGGAAGCTCAGCTGGCTGGCGGGCTGTAGGTGCTTCGCTGTACCGGCATTGCAACGCGATATCGCCAGTAGACAATGGAGAGTTCGTCGATTGCTTGTGCACTCGGCGCCCACTACTTAAGGTAGACGGGTGTCCAAAATGGTCGGGGGAACTACTCATGGCGAGTCGATCACTGAAATCAATCCAGACGCCGCGCGAAGCACGAACGCGGGGTCGCTCGCACGCCGTCACGGGCAGGGTCTTTCGGTATCAGCTGAATGTCCTCGCTGCCAGCGTGGCGGACGTCGTCCGGTCGGCAGGGGGATGGTTGTTCGACCGACGCATGGCGGGCTGGGAAGTCAATATTCTGTTGTCCGAGCAGAATGACGTGCGGCCGCTGCGCATCCTGGGGGCCGCGGCCATCGATCTTCGCAGTGGGCTTGCGTCCTTTCCGCGCGGACCGGAGCGCGCCGCAGCACTCGCGGTCGCTGCCGATCTGCTCGCGATCGACGAAAGCATTCACGAGGAAGTGCTCGAAGCGGTGCGATCGGGTCTGACCGAAGTCGCACTCTGGGGTGACAGCCGGCCCGCCAACGTCGGGGGACAGGTCGACGCCACGGAGTACCGGCTAAGTGCCGCCGCGCGGGTGTTCAAGGGCCACGCCCTGGCAGCGGCGGGGCTCGTCGATCTGGAGGTCGGACACACCGAAAGGCTGTATCGCAGTGGTTACCAACCACTGGATTCCGACCTGATTCGGGTCGGCTGATCCCAGGCCTGAGTCCCCACTACGCTAGACAGATGTCCAATCGCACATTGGCGAAGGTTGCCGAGGAGGACGACGGCAGAAGGCCGCGCCAACAGGGCACCTATCACCGGGTGCTCGATGCGGCCGTCGAGCTGCTCCGTGAAACGAAATACTCCGAGCTGACCGTGCGGGCGGTCGCCGCCCGTGCCGGGGTGTCGCCGGCGACCGCGTACAACTACTTCAAATCCAAGAACGGCCTCATCGCCGAGGTGTATCTGCGGCTCGTCCGCACAGTGCCCCTGTTTGTCGACGTGAACCAGACCACGCACCAGCGGGTCTCCCAGGAGATCCACGCGCTGGCGATGCTTGGCGCCCGCGAACCCGAGGTTGCGGCGGCCACCACCACCGCCCTGATGGGTGACGAGGAGGAGCTGACATCACTGCGGGAACAGATCGGCACCGAAGTTCGCCGTCGGCTTACTGCCGCGTTGGGACCCGGAGTGCCGATCAATGTGCTGACCGCGGTGGAATACGTCTTCTACGGTGCCCTGGTGCGAGCCGGAACCGGGACTTTGCGCTACGACACGGTGGGTAGTCACCTCGACGGCGTCATCGACCTGATCTTGCAAACCCACGAAGACCGCCCGACGCAGACCGTTCCGCCGCGTCGCCGACCGCACGGGCCCGCCGCTAAGACTGCCGCGATCGTCACCAGGCGGCCGCGGGTTGACCACCCCTGTTGTACAAATACGGCGTTGTTCTACGCCGTAGTAAGCCCCCGCGATCGGGTGCAACGGGCGCTGCGCGGCTTGTAGGATGCCGTGATGCCAAGGCCGTTGATCCCCGCCGAGGTGATCTACGAACGCGCACTGGCATTGCTGGACGCCGAAGGCGTCGACGCGCTGAGCGCGCGACAGCTGGCCGCAGACCTCGGCATCTCCACGAGAACGCTGTACGAGCAGGTCGGCCCTCGCGAGACACTCATCAGAACCCTGGTGGCACGCCACTTCTCCCGGCTGCAGTTGGACTTTCATGAGCACCACGACTGGCAGTCAACGGCGCTGCAGTGGTGCCTTGCCCTGCACGAAACGCTGCGATCACATCCCTTTCTGACCGAACTCATGACGATCGCCGACCGCGAAGCGGTGACCTTGTACGTCAACAAATTGTTGAAAGCCATGATGCGGGCCGGTGTTCCGCGCGCGTTGGCGGTGGAGTGCTGCCGGGCGCTGGTCACGGTCACAATCAACCACACCATCATCGAAGTGCGCGCCCTGCGCGAGCCAGAACATTCACCGGAGAACGCCGCCGAGGCTGCCAAGATCGCCGCGAACTTTCCGATGACCATCCGCTGGATCCTCGACGGAGTCAACGCTCAGGCATCGGCGACTGCCGGCCGGACGCGTGCCACCACATCGGCGCGGTCACGACCGACCCGCCGGCCGGCGGGCCCCGCCGCTCGCTGACCTTCGCTTCACTGTTGCGCCCGCGGTGCGTCGCCTGTACGTTAAAAAACACTGTTTTTTAACAAGGTGTTGCGTGCGCCGCTTCCGGACGAGAAGGGATGCCCAGATGACTGTGGCCACGGCCCCCCGCGTTTCGGGTGGCGAGCAGGAGCATGGACACCTCGAGGAGTTTCGCACCGACCCCATCGCGCTGATGCAACGGGTGCGCGACGAATGCGGCGACGTCGGCACCTTTCAGCTGGCCCGCAAGCAGGTCGTGCTGTTGTCGGGCGCGCAGGCCGGCGAGTTCTTCTTCCGCTCGGACGACAGCGATCTCGACCAGGCCGAGGCGTATCCCTTCATGACGCCGATCTTCGGCAAGGGCGTGAACTTCGACGCAAGCCCGGAGCGACGAAAGGAGATGCTGCACAACGCCGCCCTGCGCGGCGAGCAGATGAAGGGCCACGCCACCACCATCGAGAACGAAGTCCGCCAGATGATCGCGAACTGGGGCGAGGGCGGCGAGATCGACCTCCTCGACTTCTTCGCCGAGCTGACCATTTACACCTCCTCGGCGTGCCTGATCGGGCAGAAGTTCAGGGACCAGCTCGACTCCCGCTTCGCCGACCTCTACCACGAGCTGGAGCGGGGCACGGACCCGCTGTGCTACGTGGACCCCTATCTGCCGATCGAGAGTTTTCGTCGCCGCGACGAGGCGCGGGTGGGTCTGGTGGCGCTGGTCGAGAGCATCATGGGTTCGCGCGTCGCTAACCCGCCGGCGGATAAGAGGGACCGCGACATGCTCGACGTGCTTATCACGGTGAAGGACGAGGAGGGCAATCCGCGGTTCTCCGCCGACGAGATCACCGGCATGTTCATCTCGATGATGTTCGCCGGGCACCACACCAGCTCGGGTACGGCGTCCTGGACGTTGATCGAACTGCTTCGGCATCCCGACATCTACACCGGGGTCATCACCGAGCTCGAAGAGCTCTACGGTGACGGGCAGTCGGTGAGTTTCCATGCGCTGCGCCAGATTCCACGGCTGGAGAACGTGCTCAAGGAGACATTGCGGCTGCATCCGCCATTGATCGTCCTGATGCGCGTCGCCAAAGGCGATTTCGAGGTCTGTGGTCACCTGATCCGCGACGGCGACATGGTTGCCATCTCACCGGCGATCTCCAACCGGATCGCCGAGGACTTCCCCCAACCGGACGACTTCGTACCCGACCGCTACGAGAAGCCGCGCCAGGAAGACCTCATCAACCGCTGGACCTGGATCCCGTTCGGCGCCGGCCGGCACCGCTGCGTGGGTGCGGCGTTCGCCACCATGCAGATCAAGGCGATCTTCTCGGTCCTGTTGCGCGAGTATGAGTTCGAGATGGCCCAGCCTTCCGACGGTTATCGCAACGACCACTCCAAAATGGTGGTGCAACTCGCGCGGCCTGCCCGTGTTCGGTACCGCAGGCGAATCGGGTAGGCCGGGACCGCGATGGCCATCCGCGTCGCCCACATCGGAACTGGAAACGTCGGCCGACTGGCGCTGAGGGGGCTGATCAACAGTCCCAGGTTCGAGTTGACGGGCGTGTGCGTGTCGTCAGCCGCAAGGTCGGTGCGGACGCGGGTCGCCTTGCCGGGCTGAATGTTCTCACCGGGATCGCGGCAACCAACGAATTGGACGCCGTGCTGGCGACCGATCCCGAATGCGTCGTGTACTGCGCCATGGCCGACAACCGAATGGGGCGCGCGGTGAAGGATGTCGGCCGTATCCTGGCGGCCGGTATCAACGTGGTCGGCTCCGCCCCGGTGCCGCTGCAGTACCCGTGGCACGTGCTCCCGGATCAATACATCGCGCCATTGGAGGACGCTGCGCGGGCGGCAGGCTCGAGCCTGTTCATCACGGGCGTGGATCCCGGCTTCGTCAACGACCTGATCCCGTTCGCATTCGCATCCACCTGTCAGGCGATCGAACAGGTGCGCTGCACGGAGATTGCCGATTACGCCACGTACGACGGCGCAACCGTCATGTTCGACGTGATGGGCTTCGGTAAGCCACTCGACGAAATTCCGCTGCAACTACAGCCAGGGCTGCTGGCCATCGCGTGGGGAGCGTCGATCCGGCAGCTGGCGGCCGGACTTGGCATCGATGTCGATGAGATATCTGAAGCCTACGAGAGGGAGCCCGCGCCGGAGGCGTTCGACATCGCCGCCGGACACATCCCAAAAGGAGGCCAAGCCGCGGTGCGCTTCGAGATTCGGGGGATGGTCAAGGCACATGCCGCGATCGTCATCGAGCACGTCACCCGGTTACGCGAAGACCTCCGCCCCGACTGGCCGCAACCTGCGCAGCCCGGTGGTTCCTACCGCGTCGAAATAGTCGGCGAGCCGTCCTACGCCGTGGACATCCGCCCCACAAGCCGCAACGGCGATCACAACCACGCGGCAATCGTGGCCGCGGCGGGACGGATCGTGAACTCGATTCCGGCGGTGATAGCCGCTCCGCCGGGAATCAGGACGACGCTTGACCTGCCGCTGATCACCGGCAAGGGGGTCTACGCGGCTCCGTAACGACAAACGCGCCCGGTAGCGGGGCAGCGACTATCACTACTTGCCAACGAAACAAGAGCCTGTTTGCTGTAACGTTGATGCAGATCACGAGATATTGACGCAGATCATGCTATACCGCTCCTTCGGGACACTTGCCGGCCCGAAATGGTGCAAATTTCCCGCTTTGCGCCCATTCTGCGTACCTGTCAGGATGCTGTAAAATCATTGGGTTAGGCCTGTGGAGTTTGCGAGATGCGCAGGAATCATCGCACGTATCGTTAGCTGCCGCCGGTTCCAGCCGTCTTTGGACTCTTAACCAGCGTGGTGTCAGCCGTCACCCATGGATGGTCGGCCATACTGTCGACGAGGACGTCGCCGGAAGGAACACATGACCCGGACCATGGCACTGGTGTGCCTGATCTTGTCCACCGCCGTCATTGCGGCGTGCGGGCGGGACGCGCAGGCTGCGCGTCAACCAGCGGCGGACACAGGCATGGAATTGCACGGTGACTTCAGTGGTTCAGGCCCTGGAACGTTGCATTCAGCGAGGACGTTGCCAACCGTCGATCTGCGGTTGAGCGAATTCACATCGATTGCGGCCCGAATCGAATACACGTCGAGCTCGGGTCTGACTGACGACCAGACCCAAGTGACCGGAACGGTTTTCGCGCCGAAGGGGAAGGCTCCGGACGGAGGCTGGCCGGTCATTGCGCTCGGTCACGCCTCGGCGGGCATCCAGCCGGATTGCGCGCCGTCGGTTTCGCCATCGCTGCTGGGCTTGGCGCCGTACGTCACTGGACTCGTGAAGGCGGGTTATGTCGTGACGTTGCCTGATTATCAAGGCCTTGGCAACGATCAGACGTACCACCCATATCTCGACTCCACGACAGAGGGTTACAACCTGATCGACTCGGTCCGCGCGGCGCGCAAGCTTGTCCCCGACACCTCGGATCGTTGGCTCGGCATAGGCGTCTCGCAGGGTGGGCAGGCGGCGTTTGCGGCGAACGAACTTGCGATGAACTACGGCGGCGAGCTGAAGCTGGTCGGCTCCGTGAGTCTTGGGCCGCCCCTGGACCTCACCCCGTTGGCTGACGCCGCCGCAGCCGGTCAACTGACCACAGAGCAGAAGGCGGCCCTGCAGTCGATTCTGGCCTCGCTGAAGAACGAGTACCCCGACTTCAAGCTCGACGACTACCGACACGGGATCGTCGCTGACAAGTGGGACATGCTGTCGCAGTGCGACATAGCCGGCGCCGACGCGCGTTCGAGGGTGCTGGACCAGGTCACGGACGACGATCTACGTCCAAGCAGCCCCGATGCCGTGACTATGCTGCGCGGCTACCTGCAAAAGATGAGTCTTCCGCAAGGGCCGACCGTCGCGCCTATGCTCGTGATTTACGGTGATAAAGACCCATTCATTCCGGCGGAGTGGACGAATCGCGCGCTTGCGCAAGCTTGCCGGCTGGGCGACGTCATCGACATCCAGTTTCAACCCGACAAGGGCAACGGCGATCTCGATCTGGCGTCGGCCGACCCGTGGATCACCGCTCGGTTCAACGGCGAGCCCGCAGACAACAGCCTGTGCACCACCCCCACCCCCCACTACCGCGACGCCAACGCCCGAAACGGGCGGAGATGACGGCTGACACCTGAGCCCGATACGGGCGCGCGCCGCCGCGCCGCCCGTCGTCAGAGAGGTGTTGCCGGGAAACGGTACGGTGGACCGCATGCTACTGGCGCTCCAGCCCATCTCGTTGCTGCACGGTTGGGTTCCGATCACGATCCAGGTGATCGCGGCGGCGGTCCTGGTGGTCGCGATCGGCTGGCGCTCACGGCGGTGGCGGCTGCTCTGGGTGCCGGTGTCGCTGCTGCTCGGGGTCGCGGTCGCGTTCGCAATCTGGTGGTACCTCAATTGGTCCGGTGTTGCGGGCCATCCGGCGCCACCCACGCTGTGGATTTGGATCACGCTGAGCGCGTTGGCGGGCGCGGTTCTGGTTGTCGGCTGGCGCGATAACCGATGGTGGCGGCGCACCGTGTCGGTGTTGGCGGTGCCGCTGTGTGTGCTGTGTGCCGCGTTGGCGCGTCGACTTATGGACCGGATATGTGCCGACGGTGCAGACGGGATGGGACCAGCTCACCGGTCGCCCGCTACCCGGCCAGACCGACGAGGCGTCGGTCGCAGCGATGCGCGGGCATGGCGACAAGCCCCTGCAAGGCACCATCGTCTCGGTGACGACCCCCGATGATGCGTCGCATTTTTCGCACCGCGGCGAATTCGTGTATTTGCCGCCGGCGTGGTACGCCAGCAATCCGCCGCCGCGATTGCCGGTGGTGATGATGATCAGCACCGAGTTCGGCACAGCCCAGGACTGGCTCCGTATCGGTGACGCGAAGAAGACCGTCGACGACTTCGCGGCCAAGCACGGCGGAAATGCACCGGTGCTGGTGTTCGTCGACTCGACCAGCGCTTTCAGCAATGACACCGAGTGCGTGAACGGCGTGCGCGGCAACGCCGCGGATCACTTGACCAAAGATGTTGTGCCATATGTGAGTTCGCACTTCGGCACCAGTGCTGACCCGGCGAATTGGGGCGTTGTCGGCATTTCGGTGGGCGGTACCTGCGCGGTGACCCTGACTGTCAAGTACCCGGAATTGTTCAGCGGGTTCGTCGACATCGACGGTGACCTGTTCCCGAATGTCGGGTTCAGGGAGCAGACCATTCCCCGACTGTTCGGCGGCGACGCCGACGCGTTCGCGTCGTTCGATCCGAGCGAGGTGATGGCTAAGCACGGTCCATACACCGGTGTCGCGGGGTGGTTCGCGGTGTCCGGCGACTTCCCCACTGTGTATCACGACGGCACAGTCGGCGCTGGTGACCCCGGGCCGATTGACTATTCCGCGGATAAGGGCGAGGCGGCCAACTACCTGTGTGCACTCGCCAGCAGATATGGGATCGAATGCTCGGTGGTGGGTGTGCCGGGCCACCACGACCTGGCAGTTCGCGGCAACGGTGTTCGCCGATGCGTTGCCATGGCTTGCCGCGAAACTCCATACGCCCGGCGTTCCGCAAACCCCACTGCCCGGCGCGCCGACGGCGCCGCAAGGGGTCGCGGGCGGCAACTAGCTCATCTTGACCGGCCGGCACGGTCGTTGGTGAATCCTCGAATCACATGGGCTCGCACGAATTCAGCGACGACTTCGTCGTCGTCCATGTCCATCGTCGACGACGGTGTGGTGAACAACGAGAAGAGCATTCGGGCGAACCACTCCCCGGCGGTTGCCACGTCGAGATCCTTGCGCACCTCACCGGTCAGCTTCGCCGCGGCGAGATAAGGCGCGAGGAACTCGGCGCACTCACGCAGCAGCACTGCGGCGTTCTTCGTCAGCAGCAGGTTCACTTCGTCTGCGTCGAAATACATTTCGGGCTCGACGATTCGCCGGGCTCTGGTCACGAACACTGCCGCGAGAGTCAGTTTCTCCTCGACCGAGTCGCCCGGACCCATCGCCCTGGCCATCTCGCGGTAGAACCGCTGCGACGACTGCTCTGCGCTGGCTTCAATGATCGCGGCCTTGTCGCGAAAGTACTCGTAGACCGTGCTCCGCGAGATGTCGGCTGCTCGTGCGATGTCGACGATGGTCGTCTTGTTCAGACCCTGCCTGCGGAAGCAGGCGAAGGCGGACTCGATGATGAGCTCGCGCGTGTCGATTGCGGTGGTCTCGGCAGTCACGGTCAGTCGGCCGGCGCGAGGATGAGTGCACTCGTGGGTACGCCTGTTCCCGACGTGACCAGCACGTGCTCAACGGCTTGGACTTGGTTACACGACGTTCCGCGCACCTGGCGAACGCCTTCGGTGATGCCGTTCATGCCGTGGATGTAGGCCTCGCCGAGCAGTCCGCCGTTCGTGTTGATCGGCAGGGACCCGCCGAGTGAGAGCCTTTCGACCGTCGCGAAGTCTTTGGCCTCACCGCGACCGCAGAATCCGAGCTCCTCGAGTTGCGCGAACACGAACGGGGTGAAGTGGTCGTAGAGAAATGCGGTCTGGATGTCGGTGGGTTTGAGCCCCGAATCGCGCCAGAGCTTTTCGGCGACCACACCCATCTCCGGTAGCCCGGTGATGTCGTCACGGTAGTAGCTCGTCATCATCTCGCCGTCAGATGCCGCGCCCTGCACTGCCGCGGTGATTACCGCTGGCGGTCGAGGGAGGTCGCGTGCACGCTCGACGCTGGTGATGACCATCGCGACGCCACCGTCGCTTTCCTGGCAGCAGTCGAGGAGCCGCAGGACGGGCTCGATCACCCAGCGCGAGTTCTGGTGGTCCTCGAGCGTGATCGGGCGCTGGTAGAACCACGCGTCGGGGTTGCGCGCCGCATGGGCGCGGTCGACGACCGAGATCCTCCCGAAGTCCTCGTTAGTGACCCCGTAGGTCGACATGTACCGCTGAGCATGAAGGGCGACCCATGCTGCGGGAGTCGACAAACCGAACGGGGCGTACGGCGCGAGCCACAACGGCGTCTCACCCGATGATCGGGCCGTCGACCCGCCGAACCGGAAGCCTGACCGCTCGTTGAACGCGCGGTAGCACACGACAGCGTTGGCCGTCCCCGTTGCGACCGCCATCGCCGCCTGCACCACGGTGCCCGCGGCAGCACCGCCGCCGTGGGGGACCCGGGTGAAAAACGTCAGGTCGCCGATGCCCACGCAGCGGGCGACCTCGATCTCCTCGTTCGAATCCATCGTGAAGGTGACCATGCCGTCGATGTCGCTGGGCCGCAGGCCGGCGTCATCGATCGCGGCTTTGACTGCCTCGCAGGCGAGTTGGAGCTCGCTTCGTCCCGATTCCTTCGAGAACTCGGTCTGGCCGATACCGGCGATGGCCGCCTTTCCGCCCAGGGGACTCATGCGCGCTCCAGCAGGCTGATGGTCGCCGTGCCCGACACGTGGTCGCCGAGGCGGTTGCTGCCCTTGAACGCGATCTCGACGAACCCCTCACCGTCGGCGCTCCCGGACTTGCCGGTGACACTGCCGGTGAACCGCAGCGGATCGTTCGGAAACGCCGGCACGCCCAACCGGATCGCGAGCTTGGTCACCATCGCTTCGGGTCCTGCCCAGTCGGTCAGGAAGCGCACGCACAGCCCGTTGGTGGTGAGGATGTTCATGAACATGTTCGGCGACCCCTGCTTCTTCGCGAACTCGGGATCGTGGTGCACCGGCATGAAGTCACGTGACGCGATCGCGCCTGCGACAATCACGGTTGCGGTGACCGGGATCTCGAGGGGAGACACCTCGTCGCCGACGTTGATGTCGCGCCAGGCCAGGGTCGTGGTGCGAGGTGTAGTGGTGGTCATCGGTCTCCTTCGTCAGTACGCCGCGCCGAGCCGAGCCAACTGCGCCGACGCCGAGCCGAGGGCCAACTCGTTGTGCTTGGCCCACAGGAAGTAACGGAACAGGGGGTAGGTGATGTCGATGCCGATTCCGCCGTGCACTTGCTGGGCGGTGGCGGCGACTCGCGCGCCGGCCTCGGCGGCCCAGAATTTCGCGATGCTGGCCTCCCGGGCGGCCTGCCGGTCCTGGCCGAGGCGCCAGGCGGCCTGCCACATGGTCCACCGGATCGCCTCGACATCGATGAACGCATCGGCCATTCGTTGTTGCACAGCCTGGAAACTGCCGATGGCCCGGCCGAACTGCTCGCGTCCGGTGGTGTACGCGGCGGCGATGTGCAGTGCGCGTTCGGTGACGCCGAGCTGGATCGCGCAGAGCCCGACGAGTGCGCGCGCGTGCAGCGACTCGATCATCTCGGCGCCGTCGCCGGAAAGCCGGTCGTGCCCGGAAACGGCTGCACCGTCGAGGAATACATCGGCGTGCGGCTCACCATTGGTGGTCGTCGCCGGGCGAACATCGACACCGCCGGCCGTCATGTCGACGAGAAACAGACCGACGTCACCGTCGTCGAGAGTGGCGGGGATGAGCATCGTGTGGGCCAGCTGAGCCGCCGGAACCAGCTCCTTGGTTCCCTCGATGCGCCAGCCCTCACCGTCGCGGTGCGCGGTGGTCGCGGGCGCGGTCGGGTCGGAGCGGCCGGGTTCAGTCAACCCCGCGGTGAGTAGGCGGGAGCCGCTCACGACATCGGGGAGGTACCGCTTCTGCTGGCCGTCGTCGCCATACCGGGCGATGGTGTCGGCGCCCAGAAGAAGGGTGGCGTAGACCGGCACCGGCGCGACGCTCCAGCCCACCTCTGCGAGAAGGAGCGCCAACTCGAGGAAGCCATGGCCGCTGCCGCCGACGTTCTCGGGCAACGCGATTCCGAGGAGGTCTGCGGTCGCGAGTTCGGCCCAAAGCGCGGCGTCGTACCGTACGACACCGGCCTCGAGTTCGGTGAGGCGTTCGGGTGTGGCGCGGTGTTCGAACAGCTGACGCGCGACCTTGGCGATCGTCTCTTGTTCTTCGGTGAACGTGAAGTCCATGCCTCTTGCGCTTCGTCTAGTGGGCCGGGCGGAACTGGTGCAGGACGAGCCCCTGCTTGTCGAGGGCGCTGTCGAAGGTCTCGTAGAAAACCTCGACGGGCATGCCGACTTCGACGTCGCCGGGCGCGATCTCGCGAAGGTTCGACACCAGCCGCACTCCTTCGTCAAGGTCGATCAGCGCGACGATGTAGGGGTACTCCATGAATGGCATCGGGGGGTGCTGCGGCATGACAAAGCTGTGCACGGTGCCTCGGCCCGAGGATTCGACGGTGTCCCATTCGAGTGAGTTGCACGTCGGACACATCGGGCGCGGCGGCTGACGCAGCGCCCGACAGCCGCTGCACCGCTGGATCAACAGCTTGTGGTCACGCACCCCGGTCCAGAAGAACTCGGTGTCCGGGCTGACTGTCGGTGCCAGTCTCGTCGCCATTAGCTCGCCCCGGCCGACTGGTCGGCGGGTACCCCCGCCTTGAACCGGAAGACCCGGAACCGCTGGCGGCCGAGCACCTCACCGTTCTGGTCGGTGTAGGTCGACAGCCAGGTGACGAAATGGCCGGTGCCCAGCGAGGTCTTCTTCTCGTCGGAGATGTCCTCGAACACCTGAGTGACCGAGATGACGTCGCCGAGCCGCGGGTAGCGTTCGATCTCGAACTCCGAGTTGGTCGCCACGATCCCGGTGAATCCGGCCTCTTCGATGAACGCCGACGGGTTCTTGCCCATCTCGATCGGAACACCGCCGCGTTCGGCGATCCCCTCGATTTTGGGGGCGGGCATCGTCCATGTCTGGAGCATGACCGGGGGAGACACGATGCCGCCGAACCTCGACTTCGCGGCGAACTCGGGGTCGAGGTACACCGGGTTCATGTCGTCCAGCGCATGGGCCCAGTGCCGAATCATCGGCTGGTTCACCGGATCCGGTGCGACGGTTGGCTTACCCGACCTCCCGGTCGGCTGGCCGATCAGCGTGTCGAGCTTCCTGCGGAATTCGGTGTTCTCGGTCACTTGACATTCCCATTCTGTGTTGCCGATGCACGGAGGTCACGAGGTGCGCGCGGCATGAAAAGCCCTGCCATCGCGATGATGTCGCGCTGAAGTTCGTTCGCGCCACCGCCGAAGGTGTTGATGACCGCGATCCGGTACGCCGATTCCAGAGCACCCCGCAACGGCGCGTCGTCGCCTTTACGGATGCCGCGGCAGTCCAGTACCTCGAGCAGTTCGCGCGCCACCTGTTGTGTCAGCTCGGTGCCGAAGACCTTGACCGCCGACGCTTCGCCCATGCCGAGGGCGCCCTTGGTCATCGCCGCGTTGACGCGCAGGTTCATGATCTTGTAGGCCGCGACCTGAGCATCAACTCGGGCCAGCGCCTGCCGCACCCACGGCTGGTCGATGACGCGGCCGCCGTCGAGTTCGGTGGTCTGCGCCCACTGCAGCGTCTTCTCGAACAGCGGTTGGAGGGCACCCATGTTGCCCAGCGCTGCCCGCTCGAAGTTCAACTGCGTGGTGATCAGCCGCCAGCCTTCATTCTCGCCTGCGACGATCGAGCTGGCGGGCACGCGAACGTCATCGTAGAACGTGTAGAAGGTGGACACACCCGGCATGGTGTGCAGCGGCTTCCATGAGAAGCCGGGCGACGAAGTCGGCACAATGAATATCGAGATGCCTTTGTGCTTCTTGACCGTGGGATCGGTGCGCGTCGCCAACCAGATGTAATCGGCGTACGCCGCCCCGCTGGTGAACATCTTCTGGCCGTTGATGATGTAGTCGTCTCCGTCGCGCACGGCGGTGGTCCGCAGCGAGGCCAGATCACTTCCAGCGGATGGCTCGGAATACCCGATCGCGAACTCGACGGTGCCATCGAGGATCGAGGGCAAGAACTTGTTCTTCTGCTCGTCGGTTCCGTACACCATAAGCGTGGGGCCCACGGTATTGAGCGTCACGAGGGGGATGGGTGCGTTCACCCGCTGCGCCTCTTCGAAGAAGATGAACTGCTCGAGCGCGGTAAAGCCGCGCCCGCCATATTCTTTGGGCCAGCCGACGCCGAGCAGATTGGCGGCGCCGAGAGCTTGCACGCACTCCTTTACGGCGTCGCCGCCCTCCATCCGACCGGCGACCGACGCGATGCGTTGGGGCGTCATGACCGCCTCGAGTGAGGCGCGGATCTCCGCGCGCAACTCGTTCTGCTCCGGCGTGAAGTCCAGATACACCGCTCAGCTCCCCGTTCCCAGTCGCACGGGCATTCGTTTGACACCGGGCACCATCGTGGCCCGCATCCGGTCGACATCGCCGACGAGCTCGATCGTGGGGTATCGCTCCAGCAGCACCTCGAAGAAGACCCGGGCTTCGATTCGGGCAAGCTGAGATCCGACGCACGAGTGCTCCCCACAGCCGAACGCGATGTGCGGGTTCGGGTGGCGCGCAATCTTGAATTCCTCTGCATCGGCGACCGAAGATCTCTTCGTCGCGGTTGGCAGAGCCGTAGAGCATCACGACCATGTCGCCCTCGCGGATGTGCTGCCCGCGGATCTCAACGTCAACCCTCGCCGCCCGCGCCATGTGCGTCACCGGGCTGCACCAACGCAGCATCTCCTCCACCGCGCCGGGAATCAGCGCGGGGTCCTTGACCAGCTTGCTGTGTTCGTCCGGATGCTCGATGAGCGCCAACGTCCCCAGCGCGATGAGATTTCGCGTGGTTTCGTTACCGGCCACGAGCAACAGGAACGCGAAATTCAGCAGGTCATCGTCGGTCAGCTTGGCCCCGTCGACCTCGGCGGTGCTCAAGACCGACAGCATGTCGTCGCGCGGTTGCGCTCGCCGCGCGGCGATCAGCTGCTGGAAATACTCGAACAACTCGCCAATGGCGACGAACGAATCGAGCTCGATCTCGGGATCCGCGTTGCCGGTGCACGGCATCCGACCACCTCGGAACTTCTCCCAGTCGTCGGGCGGAGCGCCGAGCAACTCGGCGATCATCCGCGTGGGTAGCGGGGCGGCGAGCTGTTCGGCGAATTCGACGGGGGAGTCGGGCGCGATTTCGTCAAGAACCCCGTAGACGATTTCGCGCACCTTTGGCTCGAGGATCGCCACCTGCCGCCGGGTGAACCCGGTGTTGATCAGTTTGCGCAGCTGACGGTGGCGCGGAGGGTCGGTGAAGATGAGGTTGCCGTCCTGAACCGGGTTCGGCATCACAGGATCGGGAATGGTGATGCCCTTGGTCGAGGAGAACTTGTCCGGGTTGCGTGGATACGAACCGGATGTCCTCGTACTTCAACAGCGCCCAGAACTTCGTGACGTCGTTCCAGCACACCGGCTCGATCGCGCGCAGTTCCTTGTACGCCGGGTACGGATCGCCCGCAAAGAAGTCGGGCGAGTGAAGAGGGAACTCGGTACGCAGGGCAGCCTCCCTCGACGCGATCACTATCAGACAGATAAGGGTGATCTGTCCGACGTGATTGTGTCTACTTGATCGGGATGGCACTGTCAATACTCGATGATTCCGTTGACTATCAACTGAGTTCGACGGACGACAATTGACCGGCGAGTCCGACAGGTGTACACCATGTGTTGATCCATCGATCTCGGTGAGGAAACGATATGGCAAAACCGCGTCCACTCCTCGACTCCTACTCGCTCTACATCGACGGCCGATGGGTCGAGCCCGGCAACGGCCGCTACGACGACATTTCGCCGGCCACCGAGGCGACGATCGCCCAGGCCCCGGACGCCAGCGTCGCCGACGTCGACGCAGCGATCTCGGCCGCGCGGCGGGCGTTCGACGCCGGGCCGTGGGCCCAGGCAGCACCCGAGGAGCGGGCACGGTGCCTCAACCAGCTGGGCAATGCGCTGATGCAGCACGCCGACGATTTCTTCGCACTGTCGCAGGCCGAGTGGGGCTGTGTCGCGAACGAGCGCTTGATGCAGATCGACGGGTCTGCGTTCATGGCGCTGCATGCCGGTGAGCTCGCCGCGCAGCTCATCGACGAGCCGATCAGTGCGTTCGGGGCCGCCGGAACAACGCTGCTTCGCCACGAGCCGCTGGGGGTGGTGTCGATCCTGACGCCGTGGAACTTCCCGCACAGCCTGAACGTGATGAAGGTGAGCCGCGCGCTGGCCGCAGGAAACACCCTGGTGCTCAAGCCGTCACCGCTGACACCGCTCGCCGGTCTCGCGCTCGCGCGAATCATCGATGAACACACCGATATTCCGGCCGGCGTCGTCAACGTGGTCACGCCAAGCAGCATCGAAGCGAGCAAGCTGCTGACCACCGATCCCCGAATCGACATGGTCAGCTTCACCGGTAGCTCGGCGGTGGGCCGCGAAGTGATGGCCGCCGCCGGCGGCACCATGAAGCGGATCCTGCTCGAGTGCGGGGGGAAGTCGGCCGGCATTTTTCTCGACGATGTCGAGGTGACCGACGAACTGCTGCAACGGTTCCTGTTCGACGGCTGCTCACTGCACGCCGGGCAGGCGTGCATTCTGCAGAGCCGGCTACTTCTACCGGAGCCGGATTCACGACGAGGTCGTCGACCGGCTCGTCGAGCTGGCGCGGGAGGTAAAGGTCGGCGATCCGACCGATCCGGACGTGCAGATGGGCCCGCTCATCAGCGGCGCCCAACGAGACCGCGTGGAGGCGCACGTCGCCTCAGCGCTGGATGACGGCGCGACGCTGGCTGTCGGCGGTCGCCGCCCCGCCGGCCTGAAGGACGGCTTCTACTTCGAACCGACCATCCTGACCGATGTGGCACCCGGGGCGAGCATCGCTCAGGAGGAGGTTTTCGGACCCGTGCTGACGGTGCTTCGCTACCGCGGCGACGACGAGGCCGTCGCTATCGCGAACAACTCGCAGTACGGGCTTTCCGGCGCGGTGTGGGGAACCGACGTGGACCGCGCGGTCGCCGTCGCCCGCAGGGTGCGCACCGGACAGATCGCCGTAAACGGTTGCATCCCCGGCGATGCGCCGTTTGGCGGCTTCAAGCAGAGTGGTCTGGGCCGCGAAGGTGGCGGCCTGCCAGGGCTGCACCAGTACATGGAGCCGAAGGCCATCGGAATCCCCGCGTGACGGCAGCGCTGGCGGGATTGCGTGTCGTCGAGATCGCGGGCGACATCGCCGGCCCGTACTGCACGAAGCTGCTCGCCGACCTCGGCGCCGAGGTCACCAAGATCGAACCTCCGGCCGGGGACCCGATGCGCGGCTGGGGACCGTTTCCCGGTGACATTCCCGACCCCAACCGCTCCGGCATGTTCGAATATCTCAACGCCGGAAAGCATGGGGTAACAGTCGATCTCGATGGCGATGTGTCGGCCGCGCGCGCCCTGATCGGGCAGGCGCACCTCCTGGTCGACGGAACCCCGCCCGGGACGCTGGACCGGGTGGGCCTCGACGCGGCGGCATTGGCGGCGCTCAGCCCGGCCTTGTGCGTCGTTCGCATCTCGGATTTCGGTCAGCGCGGGCCGTTGCGAGGTCGCGACGCGACGCCGCTGACCGTGCAGGCGGCTGCGGGCTGGGTCAACAATCGGGACCCCGACAGGGCGCCGGTGCAGGCGGGCGCCAGGATTTCTGAGTACGTCGCCGGTGCCTACGCCGCGCTCGGTGCGCTCACCGCGCTGAGAGCTCGGCCAGCGAGGAAAGTCGCCTGGTCGAGGTGGACGTCTCGGTGCTCGAATCGCTGCTGTCGACGCTTCCGTACCCGATGCTGATGGCGGAGAAGATGCGCGGCCTCGGGTTGCCTGCCAACACCAGGTCGGCGCCGATGATGGGCATCGTCGCTGCCGCCGACGGATGGATCGGGATCAACTGCCTCACGGGACAGCACTGGCTCGATGTGTGCGCGATGCTCGGGCTGCCGGAATATGGCGAGCACCAGATCGACATCATGCTGGGCGGCCCCGAGCGCGCGGAGTTCTTCGAGAAGGCCCAGCCATGGCTTTCGGAGCGGACCGTGGCCGAGATCGTCGAGTTGAGCCAGGCGATGCGGATTCCGGCCACCCCCGTCAACGACGGGGCAATCGATGTTGGATGTCCCGCAGTTCCGTCGATCGCGGGTTTTTCGTCGACGCCGGCTGGTGACGGCTGGTCGTTCCGGCGACCCGGACCGCCATTCCGCCTTTCCAAGACACCGCGTACCGCCGGTGCGAGCCCGCGCCCCGTCGGTCGTCGCCGGTTCCGATGTTGGCACCGGCCGAACTGATTCGGCCACTCGACGGCCGGCCGCGGATTCCAACCCGTCTGGACATCCCGTTCGAGGACGTGAAGGTTCTCGACCTCTACGACGTTCTGGGCGGGCGCATACCTCACGTGCTATCTCGGCGCTTTCGGTGCCGAGATCGTCAAAGTCGAATCGATTCAACGGCCCGACGGGTTTCGGTATTCGGGGGCGTGGGCCGGACGAGGGCGACCGTTGGTATGAGCGCAGTGCGATGTGGCAGGCCACCAACCTGAACAAACGAGACATCACACTCGATCTCACGTCCGATGCAGGGCCGCGACCTTGCCCGCCGACTTGCATCCCGAGGCAGATGTCGTCGTCGAGAACTTCTCACCGCGGGTGATCGAGCAGTTCGGGCTGGACTACGAGTCACTGGTCAAGGTCAGGCCCGATGTGATCCTTGTGCGCATGCCCGGGTTCGGCCTGCGAGGGTCCGTGGCGGGACTACGTCGGCTGGGCGCTCAACTTCGAGCAGACCTCGGGCATGTCGGCTGTCACCGGCTATCCCGAGGGTCCGCCCTGCAATCTGCAGGGACCAGCCGACCCCATCGTCGGTGTCCATGCAGGCATCGCCCTCTTGGCCGCGCTCGAGCACCGGCGCCGCACTGGCGAAGGCCAACTGTCGAGGTCGCGCAGATCGAGGTCGCGGCGTGCGTCGCCGCCGAACCGGTGATCGAGTACTCGATGAATGCGGTTGTTCAGCCCCGCGAGGGTAATCGCCGTCGGGGTATGTACAGGGTGTCTATCCGACCGTGACGGACGATGACTGGGTGGCGCTGTGTGTGCGCGACGATGCCGACTGGGTGCACCTGGTCGAGGCGATGGAGCGACCCGACCTGCTTCACGATTCCCGATTCGCATCGGCGGAGGCCGCTGCCGCGCCCACGACGCAGTTCGACGTGGAGTCTCGCCAACTGGACCCGGACCCAGACTGCGGCGGAAATCGTTGATGCCCTGAGCGCACGGCAGTTCCGGCGGAGCGGGTGATGACACCCGAACGGATGTACGACATACCCCAACTCGACGCGAGGGATACTACCAAGAAATCGATCACCCGGTCTCGGGTTCGCACCGCTATCCCGGGCTGGCCGTTCCGCATGAGCCCGGGCCCGACAGCCATCATCGATTCGCGCCGCCGACGCTTGGGCAGCACAACGAGGAGATCCTGCGCCGGACTCGGCCTAACCGATGACGACCTCGAAGAACTGCGCGCACGACACGTCATCGGTGAAGCGGCGCTCAACGCATAGTCGCCACACGGCGACGTCGTCTTGGAGTGATTCGCCGCCGAGGTGCACGCGCTGGGCTTATGGTCCGAGGTATCCGGAGCGCAAGGAGGGGCTGATGGCCAGGCTGAGATTCGGATACTTCATCGCACCGTTTCACCGCGCGGGAACCAACCCGACGCTGGCGTTGCAGCGGGACCTCGAATTCGCCGAGCACCTCGACGCGCTCGGGATTCGACGAGATTTGGTACGGCGAGCACCACTCCGCGGGCAGCGAGATCATCAGCTCACCCGAGATCTTCATCGCCGCAGCCGCCGAACGGGCGAAAAGAATCCGCTTCGGCACCGGCGTCATCTCGCTCTCGTACCACAACCCGCTCTGGGTGGCCGACCGGCTGATGCTGCTCGATCACCTCACCCACGGTCGCATCATCGGCGGGGTGGGGCCGGGCTCGCTGCCCAGCGATTCCGCGATGATCGGCCTCACCCGACCGACACCCGCGAACTCCTCGAGACCAACCTCGACATCGTCGTGCGCCTGCTGGCGGGGGAGACCGTGACCGCGCAAAACCCCCACCCACGAACTGTTCGACGCGCAGCTGCAACTCGCGCCGTACTCCGACGGCGGCATCCCGCTGGCGGTCGCGGCCGTCGCCTCACCGACGGGTGCACGGCTGGCCGGCAAGCACGGCATCGGCCTGCTGTCCATCGGGGCAACGCTGGTCGTCGAGGGCTTCGACGCGCTTGCCTACCACTGGGGCATCGTCGAAGAGCGGGCCGCGGGTTCGGTACGCGGGTCGACCGCAACGACTGGACCCTGGTCGGTCCGTTCCATGTCGCCGAGACCGAAGAGCAGGCCCGCGCCGACGTGAGATTCGGCATCGAGCCGTGGTTCCGGTACTTCCAGAAGGTCGCGGCGTTCCCGCAGATGACCATCCCCGGGGATCAGGTCGACGAGATGATCAACATCATCAACGACGCCGGAGCCGGCGTGATCGGCACGCCGGAGCAGGCCCGCGCGCAGGTGCAGCGGCTGTGGGACAGTCCGGCGGGTTCGGCTGCATGCTGCAGATGGGCCACGAGTGGGCGAACCCGGCGGCGACGAAGCGGTCCGCCGAGCTGTTCGCCGCCGAGGTCATGCCCCACTTCCAGGGCCAGGCGCAGCCGACGCTGGACGCCGCGAGCGCGCCAGCGAGGTGCGGACGACCTCGCGCAGACGCAACTTCAGGCGATCGACCACATGACGAAGAAGTACCAGGACGAGCTCGACGCTAAGTGACGGTCACCGCGGTGCCACCGGCGTTGGCTCCGTCGCGATATCAGGTGCCGGTTCGCTTGTGCGCCGGGTCGCCAGCACGCAACCCGCCAGAATGAGAGTCAACGCGGCGACGTTCCACAGCGTCAACGGCTCGTGCAAAACGATCACCCCGGCCGCCAATGCCACCGCGGGGTTGATGTAGGTGAACACCAGCGCACGCGCGGCACCACCTTGCGGATGAGCGCGAAGAACACGATGAACGCCAGCGCGGTACAGATCACCGCCAGTCCGACCAACGCCAAAAGCACTCGGGTGGAGGGCATCTCGGCGGGCCAGGTCGCCGCCGCGGGACCCGCGTACACCAATGCGGCGAACCCGAGGCACACCGCCGTCATCGGCAGCGCCGGGACGTCGGCCAGGTACCGCGCCGCGATGAGCGGCGCGATCGCGTAACACGTCGCGACCATCAGCACCTCGATGATCGGCCAGGTGCTCCCGCCGAGTGCGGGCCTGCCAGCACCCCGACCCCACACACGCCGATTACCAGCCCGATGATGCGTTTGTTACCCAGTCGCTCACCGCCGGTGAAGCGGTCGAGGACCGCGGCGATGATGGGCGCTGCAGCGATGAGCAGACCGGTCATGGAACTGGTCAGATGGCGCTCGGCGTCCGAGAGCAGCCACCATGCGGCGATGATCTCGAAGAACGCGAACCCCAGCAGCGCCTTCCAGTGGTCGCGGACGATCGTCAGGGTCCGCCGGGAGAAGGCCAGCGGCAGCAGCACCGCCGCGCCGACCGCGGTCGGGCGAACACGAGCACCGGAACCGACACGCCTTCGACGGCGACCTTGATCATCAGCAATACGGAACCGGCAACCAGGCGTACATAACGG
>CAVTDY010000019.1:0-120239 GCA_963733605.1 uncultured Actinomycetota bacterium | reverse complement strand
GAGCGGCGTCGTTCGTTTTCCACCGGGCCCGGCCCAGACCCGCCGACACCAATCTTCGGCGGGTCTTTGGACCGCCCGCACTCAGCTGGAAGCGTCTCCCAGCTGCTTTTAGGCGCTCGAAAACGGTTGGCACAATGCAGGACGCCGTACCCACACGAATTATCGGCACAAACAGAAATGCGCGATATGTTGCAGAGCAACATAATAACAACTGCACAGACGTTGCGGTGTGGACGTCCCTGAACGTCACTGTCGACGGGGTGCTCGGTCGTGATTAGCGATTGCGGGGGCGCGTCCGACTACCTGGGTGCGCGGCGTCCCACTGCGCCTCAATGCGGGTCACGCGGCGATTCTCCATGACGAGCCACAGCGCTCCGGCGACCGCGCCGAGAACGGCGATGAGCACCGTGGTGGAAAGCCATTCGTAATGTCGATAGGCGGCGGTTGCCGCCGTGCTGATCAGCCCGACCATCGCTACGACCAGCAGGATCAACCCTGGCCAGAAGAAGTTGTCCTTCATCGTGATACCGGCGTGCGGTTGCGTGGTCCGCGAGTGATCCGTCGGATCGTCATGCGTGTCTCCCATCACCGCTCCCTCCGTTTGTTGGACGAGATATCAAACTTTGCTCACTGCGCGGACCCGGGCGACATGCAGAATCTCAGACGCGAACCACCCACGTACATCCGTTAACGCCGGCGTGTATTTGGTCAGGTCGAGCCGGCCCCATCGCGGATGAGCAGCTCGGGCAGCGTAATCGCCCCAATCGTTGTCACGAGCCACACCACAACCGTCGTGGCCAGCCAGGATGCCAGGCGGTCAATCGTGAGCCCGTGCGTCAATACCGACGCGAGGATCAACGCGAGGATCGTCAATGCCAGGCCGGTGCCCCCAAGGAGCAGCGACGCATACCGATGGGGCAACTTCAAGATCGACAAGGACAGGATCGCCTGCGTTACCGCGAAGACCTCTACGGCGACGATGAACCCCGGTACCGACAACGAAACTCCGGGAATGATCCACGCCGCAACCAGTAGTCCGATCGCCCACGATGCCAGAAGCACAACTGCCCGCAGCAAAATTTGCCTCGTGACAATACGCGTAGGTCGCGGAGCTCTGGCTGGGCGAAGAACAACGATGACGACGGCCAAACCCACCGCCAGAAGGATAAACCGGCATCGACACCCGGACCGGGTAGTCGCCGTCGTACTGGTACTCATGCCCGTCCGTGTGTGGTTCGCAACAGGGTTCGTAACCGTTGGCGCCCGCGGTGCAGACGTGACATGACGGTGCCTTCGCAGCACGCCATGATCTCGGCGATCTCTCGGTACCGGAGTCCTGCGATATCGCGATAGTAAACAGCTAACCGGAATTGCTCTGGCAATGTCACCAACGCGTCGGCGAGTTGGAGGTCGGGCAACGCATCCAGTGCATCGAGTTCGGCCGATCGTGGCTCTTGCGAAGAGTGTCGATCCTGGGCGGCTAGTTGCCGGTCGGTGATGTGGTCGGTGAGGTACTCGCTGGGGCGGTGTTGGGCGCGGCGCAGACCGTTGATGTGGGTGTTGGTCATGATGCGAAACAGCCACCCCCGCATGTTGGTTCCCTCGGAGAAGGTGTTGAAGCCGGCGTAAGCCTTTATCATCGTTTCCTGCACGAGATCTTCGGCGTCCACGGCTTTGCGGGTCAGTCGGCGGGCGCGGTCGTGGAGTTGGTTCAGGTACGGGAGCGCGTCGTTGACGAACCGCGCACTCAGCTCTGGGTCGCGCGAAGCCAGCGGTGAGTCGCTGTCTGATAGGTAGTCAACTGTTGTTGCCATGGGCACATCGTGGCCATGGTCGGGGTGAGTTGTCATCGTCCGGGTCGCCGCTTCACCCGGGTGATTGTGCCGCACCGGCTTTCGGGTCCGACCGTACCGAATTCCCGCTTCCCGCTCAGCAGCCCAACGCCGACTGGGATGCGCTGTGTATGACCGAATCGTTCCGCACGTACCGACAAGAATCGGTACGCCAAGAGACCGGCTTTCGCTGATCGACTGTCTGCCGTCACAGGCTGATCGACGAGGACCGCTCTGGCCGACCCCGCATCCTGGACCGGGATCGGTCGATTGCGGTGACCTTGGCACCGTCGCCGGAGAAACACGGTGTGACGTAGTGATGGGCCGTCACGGTGACGAAACAGATGAGCTGAGGTCGCTGCGGAGCAGCCGAATCCAACAATGAGCGAGGCTGTTGATTCGGTGACGTTCAAGAAATGACATGAGTTTGAGACAAATGCTCGATGACATCGCGTGAGACATTTCGCATCGTCGCAGGTCAGCGGGTCGCGACATGACATCGGATTTGAGAAGCTACATCCGCGGCGGCGCCGCGCGCAACTACCACAGTGGTGGCCCGCCGCCGCTGCCGCCGCCGCCATTGTTGTAGCCGCTCATGGCAACTCCCCACGGTCCTCGACGCCTGCCACGCGGCAAGTGTCGCGCGTTCTGCCAAGAACTCCGACACCAACGGGATGAACGAGACTAGCCAGATCCAGTCCGTGTATCTGCTCTCGGTTGTAGATGCGCCGTAGCTAGCGCTAGCGACGGGCGTAGGCGACGATCAGCCCGGCACCGAGCGCTTGCGATGACGCGTCGCGTTCAACGGTGTCGGCGCTTGACCGGCGCCGTGCGCATCCGGGTCGTGGACGCCATCGCGATCCGGTTCGGCAGGACCATCACGGCCAACGGCAGAGAAACGAAGAGGGCGGCTTCCAGGTCGAGGTGGAGCGCCTCGTTGCGGCGAAGCATGCAGTTAAGAAGCATGCAGTTAAAACGGGACGGCTGGTCAGCGGATGATGACCTCGCCCATGTCGATGGCGACCAGCAGCGGCTCTGGGACGAGCTGATAGTCACCCTTCCAGGCGTAGATCCGCCGCGTAGTGGGGATAACTATCCCGTCTACTTCGCGATAGTCGGTGGCATAGTTCAACCCGGGCGCGCCGCCCAGGATATCGACAGTGTAGTCCTGGCGGCGCAGCAACCCGTCCGGACCAAAACATGAGATCTGCTCTCGGGTATGGCTTTTGATGTGTTCGGGAAACGTCACCTTCAGCCGCCGCCACGTTTCACCGCTGACCTGGATCGGGGTGGTTTCTTCGGTGACGAAACCGGGCCACGTGTAGAGAAATGGTGTATTCAGATACGCCCACAGTGCCTCCCCGCTGAAATAGGCGACGTGAATGTCGTCCCACGGGGTGTCGAACACATGACCGTCAAATGACCGCTCCGGGTCATCGCGCGAGTCGATGAGCGAGCCGTCAGCACGCTGCATCTCGACGCGGAATGGCTCGAAGAGCGAACGCTTGTCCTGACCGATGAAGTCCATCGTCAGTAGCTCCCGTGTGGTGTCGCCCGTGAAGCGGACGTTCTTGAGCGCATCACCCTTGCCTTTGACGTACCAGATCGCCCCCGTGATCGACGCGGCGACTTCGATCGACGTGACGCTGTTCCACCGGTCCAGGCCGCCGTGCGCCGCGACGGCGAATTCGAGTAGATCGCTCATTCCCGCTCCTGGGTGCCGGTCATAACGCCTGCTGCCTGCCGCCCGCCAGATGAGTCCACGCTACCCGACACCCACAAATCTCCTGTCGCTGTCGGCATTACTGGCCGGCAATCGGTGTCAAGACGCGCCACGTGGAAGTGCGCGCAGGGAAGTGTTGCGGTTGTCGCTAGCCAAACGGTGGCGAGCAGGGCCACACTTGCCCAATCTCATTGTTGTCCTTCGGGATTCATCGCGTCCGGCCTAAGCGGCTGAGTGGTGGCCTCTGCCGCGGGACCGCGAGTGGGGGAGTTAGCAGGCGGCTGCGAGGCGGCGTGGGTGTGGACGCGTTGTGGCCACCAGAACCAGCGCCCGAGCAGTGTGGCGATCGAGGGCATGAGCAGCGCGCGCACGATCAATGTGTCGAGTAGCAGCCCGACACAGACAGTGGATCCGAACTGACCGATGGCTCGCATGTCGCTGCCGACCATCGAGGCCATGGTGAAGGCGAATACCAGGCCCGCAGCCGTTACCACGCCGCCGGTGCCGGCCATCGAGCGGATGATGCCCGTTTTCAATCCGGCGTGGATTTCCTCTTTGAACCGGGACACCAATAGCAGGTTGTAGTCAGACCCGACGGCCAGCAGGACGATGACGGCCAGCGCCTCCACGACCCAGTAGACCCGCAGACCGACAAGGTCTTGCCAGATGAGCACGGACAGGCCGAAGGCCGCCGCCAGCGTGCTGCCGGCGGTGCCGACGATCACCAGCGCGGCAACCAGGCTGCGGGTGAGGATCAGCATGATCATGAAGATCAGTGTCAGCGCAGCTCCCACCGCGATCATGAGGTCATATTTTTCGCCGTCGTGCATGTCCTTGTAGGTCGCGGCTTCCCCCGCGATATACACGTTGGCGCCCGACAGGGACGATTGTTTGAGGCCCTCCTGCGCGGCGGTTTGCTCCTTATCGACCAGTGAGATTCCTTGCGGGGTCGCGGGATCTGCCTGCTGGGTAACGAAAAAGCGAGCGGCCTTTCCGTCGGGCGATAAGAACATTTTCAGGCCCCGGATAAACTCCGGGTTATCGAAAGCCTCGGGAGGTAAGTAGAAGAAGTCGTCGTTGTTGGCGGTGTCAAAGGCTTGTCCCATGGCGGTTGCGTTTTGCAGCAGTGCCTCGGTCTGGCTATCGATGGCCGACGTGGTGGCATAGTTCGACAACGTCAGCGCCCGCTCGATCTCCTGGCTGGCGATCTGGGGCGGTATCAACGCCACCAGTTGCGGCTGGAGCGCATCCAATTTATCCAAACTTGCTGTCAGGCTTGCCAACTGGTCGGTGAGCTTGTCGATGCCGTCGATCGCGTCGAACAGGGATCTGATCGCCCAGCAGATGGGAATGTCGAAGCAGTGCGGTTCCCAGTAGAAGTAGTTACGAAGCGGCCGGAAAAAGTCGTCAAAGTTAGCGACTTGATCTCGCAGCTCATTGATCGTGGCCATCGTTTCGTGAAAGTTCTGGGTCTCGTCGTGAGTAGCGGCGGCGACCTGCTGCTGGAGGGCATCCTGCTGCTTCAAAGTCGCGATCGTTTTCGCGATCTCGCCGGCCTGTGTCCGCAGGTCGGCCGCGCGGTCTTTCTGGTATGGCAGGTTTGCGATCTGGCCGCTGCTTTGCGAGCTGATCTGAAACGGTATCGAACTATGTTGAATCGGAATACCCAAGGGCCGGGTGATGTCCTGGATCATGGCGACCCCCACGGTGCGTTGGACGTTTTTGGCTACCCTGTCCAAGACGAGCATGTCGGCCGGATTGCGCATATCGTGGTCGGCCTCGACCATCAACATGTCGGGATTCAATCTGGACTGGGAGAAATGCCGGTCCGCAGCCGCATAGCCGATATTGACCCAGGAGTTGTTGGGTAGATAGTAGCGATCGTTGTAGCCCGGCTTAAAGCCCGGCAGGGCCAACACACCGACAAGGACGGCCGCGGCACTGGCGACCAGAATCGGGGCGGGCCAGCGCACGACAGCGGTGCCGACCCGCCGCCACAGTCGGCCCCTGGCCCGTTGCTTGGGCCGCAGCAGGCCGAAACGGCCGCACACGGCAAGAACGGCCGGCCCGAGGGTAAGCGCAACCGCAACCACGACGACCATGCCGATGGCGACGGGGACCCCCATGGTTTGGAAGTAGGGCAGGTGGGTAAAGCTCAGGCAAAACGTGGCCCCGGCAATAGTCAGACCCGAACCCAAGACGACGGGGGCGGTTCCGCGAAAAGTGGTGTAGTAGGCCGTATTACGGTCTTCACCGGCGCGCAGCGCCTCCTGATAACGGCCGATGAGGAAGATCCCATAGTCGGTTCCGGCTGCGATAGCCAGCATCGTGAGGATATTGGTGGCGAACGTCGTGAGCCCGAAAATATTCTGATACCCCAGAGCCGCGATCACTCCCCGCGATGAAGCCAACGCAATCAGGCTCATGAAAAGCTGGACCGCTGCGGTGACGATCGAGCGGTAGACGAGAAGAAACATGACGGTCAACGCCGCGAGCGTAAAGATCGTTATCTTCGCCAAGCTTGCGTTTGCGATGAGTTGCAGGGCATCGGTGAGCGCCGCTGCACCGGTAACATGGGCCTTCACCCCGGGCGGCGGAGTGCTCCGAGCCACGATTTCACGGACAGCTTGCACGGATTCGTTCGCCAATTGCGTGCCTTGATCACCGGCGATATTCACCATCACGTAAGCGGCTTTAGCGTCGGAGCTCTGAACGCCCGCCGCCGTCAACGGATCCCCCCACAGGTTCAGAACATGCTGCACATGCCTGCGATCCTGCGACAGTCGATCGACCAGGCCGTTGTAGTAGCGGTGACCGTCATCGCCCAGCGGTTGCTGACCTTCCAGGACGACCATGATCGAACTGTTTGAATCGTATTCCCCGAAGTCATGACCGATACGCTTCATCGCCTCCATCGACGGTGCGTCTGCGGGCACCATCGGTGCTGAATGTTGTTCCCCAACCACTTCCAATTGCGGGACGGCGACATTCACCAGGACGGTAACGAAGACCCAGATCAGAATGATCGGCACCGCGAGCAGGCGCATGGCGTGCGGGATGGCGGGCCGTTTGGCGCGCGGCATGGCGCGCTTCGTGCTCGTGTCGGTCACGCGGACTTCACCAGGCAGAACGTCTGGGCATTAAAACCGTCGGATTTGTTCTCCCTCTGGACCACACCGTCTACGGTGATGCGGCAGCCGATTTGATCGCCGTCGCCTTGCACCATGATGTTGGCGCTCACCGATGGATAGACCGTGCTGAATGTGAACGACCACGGCACTGGCGCTGCGTTAATTTGGTGCGTGTTCGCGTCGGCGTCCCAATAGTTGATGTTTGAAGTCGTTCCGGCAGGGCCGAACACGTCATATTGCACGACCTTCGGGTTGAACTGGACGATCTCGATCCCAGGGTCCGAACGCGCATTGGCCTGAGCGCCGAAGATCCCGTGCAGCCTGTCGACCATGTACCCCGACGCAGCGAGCACCACCGTTAAGACCAGGGGTATCCACGCTCGTTTGAGCACACGAGTAATTGGAATCACGCTCACCCCGAACACCTTTGGCTTGTCGATCCACGTCGGCGTGCGCGAAATACCCTTTCCGAAGCTTCGGCAATGCGCGGGAAGTTGAACACGGCGACTCCGGGTGGGTTGGGTTTACAGTTCGGCGGCAACGGCCCACACCCAGGGCAGCGCCGATGGCTCGGTCCGGAAGGGGCTGAGCACCACGTCGGTCGCGCCGGCGGCCCGGTAGCCCAGCAGCTGACCGATCACCGCATCCGGATCTCCGATGACCGCCAAATCGGCGGCGTGAGTGATACCTTCGCGCGCCATAATCTTCTGGTTGGAGGGGAATTGGTCGTAGAAGTGCAGGGCTTTCGCCGCGTCTGCGCGGGCCGCGTCGGAGTTGTTGGTGACGGCAACCGGGACCAACGCGATGATCCGCGGCGGCGGTCGGCCGGCGCCAGCGGCGGCTCGGGCGAGGGTGGGTGCGATGAACTCCTCGATGGTCCGGGGGCCGGCCAGATACGTCACCGTGCCGTCGGCTAGTTCACCGGCGGCGCGCAGCGCGCGCGGCCCCATCGCGGCGACATAGACGGGGAACGGGCGACCGCCGGTGACCGCCGGCGACAGGGGCGGGCGCGCGACCACTTCCTGGCCTTGGAAGTCGACCTCGCCGTCATCGCGGATCGACCGCAATATGGTGAGGTATTCGCGAAGCCGGGTCACTTCCTTGCCGGCAGGGATGCCAAAAGCACGCTGCTCCAGCTCGTTTCCGCCGAGCCCGATTCCGAGGCTGAAGTTGCCGTGCGCGGCGGCCTGGGCGGTCTGTGCCGCGGAGGCGACCAACAGCGGATGGCGGGGGTTGATCGAAACGACGGCGGTGCCGACACCGAGGCCGGGCACCGCGGCGCCGATCACCGCCGCCAGGGTGAGCGCGTCGACGTCAAAGCGCTGATTGAGCCACACCTGGCGCACGCCCCGGTGAAATGCGCCGGAAGCCTGTGAGATCGCGTCATCGACCGCGTTGGCCGCGGCGGGGTCGGGCTTAACGACGATTCCAGTTGTCATGCAGCGTTACTCCTCGAGTTGGCGGCGGCACCGCGGCGCGCCGTGGTGTCCTGGTGCGGCTAACGGGGTGTGATAGGAAGGGAATTCCGCTTTGAACATCGGCAGCCCGCTGTTGGACTCTTCCCGGGTGGCTTCGTCCTGGATGACATCGCAGTGTTCGGCGAGCCGGCCGTCTTCGATCCTGACGATGTCGGCTGCTATCCAGTTGGCGGGTTGCCCGATATTGGTGAATCGCCATGCAGCATCACGGAATCGCCGTTGGCGACGATCAGCGCGGTCCATCAGATCATGTCGCCGAACTGCATGCCCGTTAGAACGGCATTCTGGATCTCGCCGACCTCGTGGTTCAGGCGCTCCACTCCGAAGTCCATGCCCTGCGCCGCTACAACGGTTCGCAGGGGGCGGCGTCCCTTCTGTTGGATCAGTCGCACAATCGCATCCGAGACGTCTTCGCTTCGCGGCGGGTTCGGCCCGTCGTAGATCTGCTGGAAGTTTGCCTTCATCGCTGCCGGGGTCGCGGCAAGCTCGCCGTAGGCGTCGATGAGGGACTGATCCTTCGGAGCGGGGCTGTTCGCCAAGAGGGCAGAGGCAGATCCGTAGGGGCCCGGTTCGACAATGATGCAGTCGACACCGAAGGCGGCGAGTTCATAGCGATAGGCCTCGAACAAGGCTTCCAGGGCGAACTTACTCGCGCAGTAGACACCGAAGAAGGGGAGGTTCAGGCGCCCGAGGACGGAGGAGAGATTGATGATGAGACCCGACTTTTGCTCGCGCATCTGAGGTATGAAGGCCTTGGCGACCCGGGCCGGGCCAAAGGTGTTGACCTCGAACTGGGCCTTCACCTCATCAATCGAGTACGCCTCGGTAATGCCGATGTTCATGACTCCGGCGTTGTTCACCAAGACATCCACGCGCCCCGGTTCTCGAATCTCCTCAGCAGCGGATGCGACGGAGCTATCGCTTGTGACGTCGAGTTCCACCACAGTCAGCTCGCCACTGGTGTCGGCCGAGAACGCGCGCAGTTCTGCTGCCTTGCTTGCGTTGCGGGTCGTGCCGTCGCGCATCGTCGCCACCACCTCGTAGGCGAGGGTCAGCAGCGATTTCGCCGTGAGCAGACCGAAGCCACTACTGCTACCAGTAATGACAATCCGTTGGGCTGATTCACTATTGGACATAAGTGCCCTTCCTGTTTTTTGAGGTTCGTCGAGCTCTTCGTAGCTCCTCGGCGAGGCGCCGCAAGTGTGATAGCGACGTCGATTGACGTGCCGCTTCCCACGGGAAGTTCGAGTACCGCTGACGCCGCGGTCTGATCAGCAGCGCGCTAACCAGCAGCGCTCCGGTCACCGGCAGAGCGATGGTCCAGCCGCGACGCATCGCTAGGGCTGTGTGGCATCGATCAACGAAATGGGTTCCCGCCGAGTCGGCGATCACGGCCTGCGTCAACGCGCTCTGGAATCCACTGCCGCAATTGATTTGGAAGCCCCATTGGTCGAAGTCGCCCAGGAAGACGGGGAACCGGAGTGCGAACAGGCCGCCCATCACCAGCAAAGCGCCGACGGCGAGGATCACCAAGCGTTGATTGGACATGTCCGCCGGTCCAGTGATGATGGGCGTCGCCGATTTCTCACCCCGCGCATGCCCAAGCTCCATTTATGTCGATCACCCTGGCCTCAGCGGATGCCGAGGCCGCGTCGAATTCTTGGATCACAGTCCAGACTGTAATCTAGGATTGGACCAAAGTCCAGATTGTAATCTCGACTCTGATCGAGATCGAGGGCTATGATTCGCCGCATGAAGAGGCCGGCTCCCAACCCGAACGGCCCTGGGTACACGCCGGGCATCACGAGCGCTGGCGTGCCGGGGCAGACTCCGCCCGAGCTGCAGGGCCTCCCGGTCCCGCTGCCGCCCGCTGATCTGCCGGGACCGCCACCACCTCCGGGACCCGGCCCGCAAGTGCCGGACTCCCCGCCGCCGGGCGTGCCGGTGCCTGTGGAGATTGGAGGTCACTGACCGATGTCGACGATCTTCAACATCCGAAACATCAAGCTGCCCGGCGTTTCCCGGACGGCACTGGTAGTCGGCACGGTGATCGTGGTGCTGGCGATCGTCGCTGGGCTCATCGGCTGGAACGTGTACAAGAAGCTGACCAACAACAACGTCGTGGCGTATTTCCCCGAGACCCTTGCCTTGTATCCGGGCGACAGGGTTCAGATCATGGGCGTCCCGGTCGGTGCGATCGATTCCATCGAGCCCGCCGGCGACAAGATGAAGGTGACGTTCCACTACGACAACACGTACAAAGTTCCCGCCAACGCCACCGCGTCGGTCCTCAACCCCAGCCTGGTGGCATCGCGCGATATCCAGCTGTCACCGCCCTACACCGGTGGACCGGTGATGAAGGACGGCGCCGTCATCCCGATCGAACGCACCCAGGTGCCCGTCGAATGGGACGAGTTGAGGAACTCGATCAACCGCATCCTGCACGGTCTTGGCCCAACACAGGAACAGCCCAAGGGTCCTTTCGGTGACGTCATCGAGTCCGCCGCCAATGGGCTGGCGGGCAACGGCCAGTACATCAACAAGACGCTCAACAGCCTTGCGGAGGCGCTCACCGCGTTGAACAAGGGCCGCGGCGACTTCTTCGGTGTGGTGCGCAGCCTGGCGCTGTTCGTCAACGCGCTGTATCAGAGCGACCAGCAGTTCGTTGCGCTGAACACCGACCTGGCCAGCTTCACCAACAAGTTCACCAACACCAACAACGAAGTCGCGAACGCGCTGCGAGACCTCAACCAACTGCTGACCACCACCCGGCAATTCGTCGACAAGAACGGCGAGGTGCTCATCCAAGACATCAACAACCTGGCCGACGTCACCAATGCGATCCTGCAGCCCGATCCGCTGAACGGTCTGGAAACCGGCTTGCACGTTTTCCCGAACCTGGCGGCGAACATCGCGAACATCTCGTCGCCGGTTGCGGGCGGCCTAGTCACCCTGCCGGTCCTTGCGAACTTCGCCAATCCAATGCAGTTCATCTGCAGCGCGATTCAGGCCGGCAGCCGGCTGGGCTACCAGGAGTCGGCGGAATTGTGCGCGCAGTACCTGGGGCCGATCCTGGACGCGATCAAGTTCAACTATCTGCCGTTCGGGCTGAACATGGCCACTGCGGCCGAAACGTTGCCGAAGATGATCTCCTACTCCGAGCCGCGGCTACAGCCGCCGGGGGGCTACAAGGACACCACCGTGCCGGGCATCTTCTCGCGCGACACGTTGTGGTCGTTCGGCAACCACGAGCCGGGCTGGATCGTCGCTCCCGGCATGCAGGGGACCGACGTGCAACCGCTCACCCAGAACATGCTGACGCCGGACTCGCTCGCCGAACTGATGGGCGGACCCGACATCGTCGCGCCGCCTGCGCCGCCCGCGTTCGGGGTGCCGCCGGGTGGGCAACTGCCCGGGTCACCGGATTCCTACAGCAATAGCAGCCCGCTGCCGCCGCCGTGGTATGTGCAGCCCGGTCCGCCGCCGGTGCCGGCGCCCGGTGTGGCTCCCGGGCCTCCGCCCGGCTTACCGGCCCCCGTATCGGCACCGGCCGGCGGCTACCCAGCTGAAGGACCCGGACAGTGAGGCGGCTACGGAGCATCTCGATCGGGCGGCTCGCACGTCGCAGCGTGGCGCTGGTGACGGTCGGCACTTGCCCTGACAGCGTGTGGGTCGTGGCGCGGTATCGCCAATGTGCCGATTCCGGGCGGGCGAGGCACCGGCGCGGGTCACATGACGATCTATGCGCAGATGCCGGATACGTTGGCGCTCTACGTCAACAGCCAGGTGCGTGTGGCCGATGTGAGTGTCGGCACCGCATCTTATCTGTTGCTGCCGTTCTCCCTATCCCCGCAAAAGGGCGCCGCCGCTTCGGTCTATCAACAACCTCGTCGTTTCGAAGGCGGACGGGCCAGTCCGGTCGTCCGTCGTCGGGCACTGTGTCCTGCCCTATGACCCCTTGGGGCGCGCTTGTTCAGGCACGTGCGACGCTCCTGACGAGTTGGTCTGTCAGTGCCTGCTGAAACTCGGGATCTTGGGTGTCGCGGCCATCTTCCCAGCGGGTGAGGTTAGCGATCATTGCAGCCCCCAGGATGGCGTTGGCAGCGTCGCGGGAGTCGCTGAACGTGAATTGGTCGGTGGCGGCGCCCTCGTCGAGGAGCTTTCGAAGTGGCGTGGCGAGCTTCGCGTCCTTGGCGGCCATCAGGGTTCCCAGTCGTCCGGTGGCTCCCGCGAAGGAGAGCAGGCCGGCGCATACTCCGGGCTGCCCCCCGAGGAACCCGACGAGCGCGGTTATCGCTGAGCGCAGCTGGACGACTGGTGGCCGGGGGGTTGTGATGGCGAGCTCGATTGTCTCGGCCGCCACGCGCAGGTTCTCTTCCAGTAGGAACGCGACCAGGTCGTCGCGGCCAGAGAAGTGGTAGTAGAGCGTTGCGCGAGCTGAGCCGATCAGTGCGGCGATGTCCTCCAACCGAAGTGCCGGGTCCGGGCGCAGCACCTCCTCGCTCACCCCGACCAGTCGCTCGACCAGCTTGGACGGTGGCCTCCTCATGCGACCAATCATAGCCTTGATCTCGATCAGAGTCGAGATTACAGTCTGGACTTTGATCCAAACTAGGATTACAGTCTGGACTGTGATCCAAGAACCCGGCGCAGCCTCGGCATCCGCTGAGGCCAGGGTGATCGACCTATATGGAGGTTTGGGCGTGCTACCAACTCTGACTTCCCCGCAACGGCACGACCACCGCAACCAAGGAGAATCGAGATGCACAAACTCACCGATACCGATCTTGATCAATTCCTCGCCGAGAACCCACCCTGGAGCGGACTGGCTCAATCTCGAGAGGAATCTCATGCCCACCCGTGTGACTAGGCATGCCAGCACCATGTCGGCCCTGCTCACGTCCGCTTGGACAGACAGGTCGATGACCGTCAAGGACGCCAACGCGAACCCCGTCGTACCCACTAACGGAAGGTTCGTGTGATGCGGGGCGCTGTGAGTGCGTTTCAGCGGTGGCAGTTCCGCGCCGGGCGTCCAAATCGGTCGGCACGCGTCTTAAGCGGCTTGCTCGGCATCGCCTTTGCCGCGGGCATCGGACCCAGCCAAGCCGCCACAATCGAGGTTCGAGGCCGCAAGACCGGGCGGAAGATCTCGTTTCCCATCGTTGTCGTCGACTACGAGGGTGAGCGCTACCTGGTCGCCATGATGGGCGACAAAACGAACTGGGTGCGCAACCTGCGCGCCGACAATCGTGCTGTTTTGCAGCGGGGCAGGCGCGAAAACGTGTCCGTGGTGGAGGACTTCTCCAGTAATCGCGCCGCGATATTGCGCCGTTATCTCGAGATCTCAGCCGGCGCCCGCCCATTCTTTCCGATCACCCGCCGGGCGCCACTGGTCGACTTCGAGCAGATCGTCGACGAGTATCCAGTGTTTCGTGTCGCCCCAGCTGTCTGAGGCGTCCCGGCGGTGCCATGGTGCCCCGCCCACCACCGCATAACCGAACCTTCTCAAGGAGTCCCGCATGACCGTCACGAACTGGACCGCTGCACTGCTGCCCGACTTGACAGGCAAAACGTTCATTGTCACCGGCGCCACAAGCGGGCTGGGCAAAGCCACCGCCGACGCGCTAGCCCACGCAGGCGCACACGTCGTGCTGGCCGTGCGCAACCCCGCCAAAGGACGGGCCGTAGCGAAAGGCATCGCGAGAGACACCGAGGTCCGTGAACTTGATCTGAGTTCCCTGTCGTCGGTGCGTGCCTTCGCATCGTCATGGCAGGAACCCATCGATGTCTTGATCAACAACGCCGGCATCATGCAGGTACCTGAAACCCGCACCCCGGACGGCTTCGAACTGCAATTCGGTACCAACCACCTCGGCCACTTCGCACTGACCAATCTGCTGCTGCCCCAGATCCGCGGCCGCATCGTCACCCTAAGCTCCGCCCTCCACCGTGGCGCCAAACTGAACCTCGACGACCCCAACTGGCGGCGACGCCCCTACAACAGCAGCCAGGCCTATAAAGACTCCAAGTTGGCGAACCTACTGTTCGCACGCGAACTGCACCGTCAGCTTTCGGCCTGCGGCAGCCAAATCTTGTCGGTCGCCGCGCACCCGGGAGTTGTGCGCACCGGACTCTTCGGCCACGTCGCGGGCGCATCGGGACTCTTGCTCGACATCGGTTCACGCATCGTGGGCCACGCCGTCGATCAGGGCATCCTCCCCACTCTGTTCGCCGCCACCCAGGACATCCCCGGAGGAACATTCGTCGGCCCCAAGGGCTTTCGGCAACTACGCGGCTTCCCCGGCATCGTCAAGTCGTCGAAGAACGGCACCAACGAAGAACTTGGACAACGGCTGTGGCAGCTATCAGAATCGCTGACTGGCGCGCGACTCGACTGCGGGACACCTCGACCGGCCCCGTGACCCATGCCGAACCGGCGACGCCATGCGGCATCGACTGCGTGGCCGCAGAAACAGACGCCGCATAAGCACGTCACCACACCACACGAAATATGGAGGATCAACTGATGGCACGACTGGCTGGCAAGGTCGCCGTAATCACCGGCGGCAGCAGCGGTATCGGGCTGGCGACCGCACAGCGGTTCGTCGACGAAGGAGCGGATGTCTTCATCATGGGCCGCCGCGATAGCGAGTTGGACAAGGCAAAAGCGTTGATCGGCGACGGGGTGAGCACCGTCGCGGGTGATGTCACGGTAAGCGCGGACCTGGACAGGTTGTTCGCGACGGTCCTCGAACAAAAGGGGGCGCTGGACATCCTCGTCGCGAGTTCGGGCCGGGTGGGGCCCGAGGAACTGGGCAAGGTGACCGAGGAGAACTTCGATGCCACCTTCAACCTCAACGCCCGCGCAACGCTGTTCACGGTGCAAAAGGCGCTGCCGTTGATGCGCACCGGGGGTTCGGTCATCCTGATCGGCTCGGTCGCTGGCTACCTGGGTGTTCCCGGTTTCAGCACCTACAGCGCCACCAAGGCCGCGCTGCGTTCCTATGTCCGCACCTGGACCCGCGAGTTCACCGACCGCGGCATCCGGTTCAACACCTTAAGCCCGGGCCCGATCGACACCCCCATGATCGACAGTACCGCCGACCCCGACGCGACCAGGGCGCAGTTCGTGGCGGCGGTTCCACTCAACCGGATGGGCCGCCCGGAAGAAATCGCAGCCGCCGCCGTTTTTTTGGCGTCCGATGACGCCAGCTTCGTGGCCGGCGCCGAACTCAGCGTCGACGGCGGCATGGCACAGGTCTAACGACCGGCCGGGCCTCTTCACCTCGGCTCACCCTGTGGCGGAGGGCGGTAGAGGACGTCGTGGCCGCGTCTCAAAGATCTTCTCCTGGCTGGCGGTCTTGAAGTCGTGGGCAACTGCGTCCTGGAGCGCGGCTTCGTTCTCGCCGACAAGCCGGGCCACGCGGTCGAGTTGCTCGATGCGCCATGGGTAGCTTCGCGTTATGCCCGAGGCAAAATATTGCTTTTGCCGATCGAACTGATCCCCAAGAGAATTCATCGCTAAGTTGTTGAGCAGATCAGATGAGGTTGAGTGCGTCGAGAAAGGCCGCGGCTACCGCAGAGTCGCCGTCGATCGATACCCGCTCGCGCCACGGTAACCGGGTGGTCGACCAGGCGAGGAAGTCTGCGGTCGTCGAGGTGAGCGTCGCGGCCACGTTGGTTGCGGCGCCGTCGAGCGATCCCACGGTGATGGCGTCGTTGTTGGCGGAGATGAGCACTTCTTGTGCCGCGGGACCAGTGAGGCACAAGGCAAGCGGCGCGGTGAGGTGACGGACAAGCGTTGGCTGCATTTGCGGAATCCCGCCCAGTAGCCACGACACCGAGGGGGCTAACCGCGCGCCGTCGGCGGGCAGCAGAGTCCCGGCGATGGGTCCGCGCGGACTGAGTATGTCGTAACGCAGGTGGGTGGTGATGTCGAAGGTGAACATGTCAGCGATCGCGTTAAGCGGGTAGGAGCCCAGGTCGAGCATCTGCGTGTGTACCGATGCCAGCGGTTCGTCTTGCAGCGTGGTGAACACCGGCAGCGCCGAGTCGAGTTGACTATGGACGTACTCGAGGACGCGGGCGGGTTGCCAGTCGCCTCGTTGAGCGACTTGGGCGTCGTTAAGCTCCTCGATTCCACTGTCGGGTAGGGAATCTCCACGCACGGCGGCTTGGAGCAACTCCAGCAGGCACCCTACGTGGCAGATGACGTCACCTACCGACCATCCGCTGGCGGCGCTGGGCTTGTGCCAGTCGCCGGAGGTGAGGTTCTCAGCGATGGTGAAGAGGTCGTCGGCGGCGTAGCCCATGCCGGCAATACCTGCCTTGCTCATCGCTCGACCTTGCAGACTCCGCGGCTGAATGCCGACGTTGAGATCTCAGTCATTGGTTGTCCTTTCGATGCCGGCGCTGACCACGGGTGGGGTCACGCTTGCGGGCTCAACAGCGATGTCGTTGAGCGCGCCTCGTCGGTAAGTAGAAGTGGGAGCGACGGGTCTCCTGAGTATTTTTGTCGATAGGCCGCGTCCACCGCGGCAACCGAAGCGGGGTCCGTATGTCGAATGAGTCCAACTTTATGGAGTGTGCCGGCGGCCTTGATGTATGCCTGTGAGTTGGTGGCGTGCCGGTACCAGCTTCCGTTCGCGCCGAATCCGGATCGGACATATACCTCGTCCCCAACTCGTACGATCCATATCGGCGTCCATCGGCGGTATCCGCCACCCGTACGCTCGCTGCTGACGCGAATCTCCTCTTGATTGGCGATTTCACTAAGAGTTGTTGGTTTCCAGCCGACTGTCATGAATGTCTTCCTCAGCGTTGGCGTACGGACTTACAGAAGTGATGGCTCCGGCAGCCGTCTGGCTGACGCGGCCTGTGGATCGGGCAGCCGCGCGATTGTGACGGAAGAGCACCGACTTCAGGTTCTCGACCACGGACCCCGACGGGATTGTCGCGGACGGCGAGTAATCCACACATGACGGCTCAAACGTCGCTAACCGACGCCGCGGGCGGTTCGGTGTCGGTTGACCCGGAGTCGTTGAGGAATTCGTTGACGTCGGCGGCGAACTCGCTGGCGTGCTGGAACAGGAATCCGTGAGCAGCGTCCGGGTAGATTTTGATTTTGGCTTGGGGAATCAGACCAGCTAACAGGTGGGAGAAGTGCGGCGGGATCATCGGGTCGCTGTCGCCGTTCGCGATAAACACCGGGTGACTAATCGCGCTGACACGTTGTAGCGCCGAATGATTCGGGATTCCCCAATCGCACACGGCGTCGTATTGCGCCATTCTGCTTGACCAGGAAGGGAATTCGTCGACGTCGACGGTGCGCCCATATATGCGTCCCAGCGCCTCCTGGCCGGCTTGTCGACTCGCCGGCGAGGAAGTGAAGAACACATCAAGGTAACCGGCGGGATCGGGTTGCGGCTGGCCGACGGCGTTGATCACCTCTGGGGCCCACCCATGCATCCCGGCGCCGCCGCGTGGTGCTGAGGAGGCCAAGACAACTCGACGTACCACGTCGGGCCGAATGAGTGCGATCTCCTGGGCTACAAAGCTGCCGATGGAGAAGCCGAGGATGTCGACTTGTGGAACCTCTAACGCGTCGATGAAGAAAAGGGCGTCGTGAGCCATCTGCTCCATGGTGTTGGGTGTTGTTCCGGTGGTGGCTCCGATACCGACGTTGTCGAACGCAACGACGCGTCGCTCCCGTGCGAGAGCGTCCACCAAGGGCGGGTCCCAGTTCTCTAGGTTACCGCGGAAATGTTGCAGTAACACTAAGGGTCTTGTGCCAGTCCCGAGTTCGCGGTACGCGTAGTCAATGCCGTTGCCGGCGTGCATCACCCGGTTAGGCGCGGTGGCATAACTTAGTCCTGTTGTGGTGGTCATTGCGGTGTCCTTCCGAAGGGTCACTTAGCGAGGGGATTCGGCCGGCGCACGCTCGGTTGGGCATTTATGGCCGAGAGAGATTGTGCTACCCAACGCACTGTTATCTGTCTCATTCACCCCATCGCGAGGCTGCGACACTTCGTTCCAACTGGGTGAGATGTGGTGGGGTTGACCGTTCCTTCGCCAGCGAGGCGCCGAGTGAATAGCCTGGTCCGCGTTCGGGGATTCCGCGCACCTGTTCGACGATGTCGTCGACGATGCTGCGGCCTACCGCCAACCGGGGATATGCCGCATGGATTGCTGCGGCCTGCTCGTCGGTCACAATGTCGGTAAAAAACCCGAGGTCAATTCCGATGCCGGCGCGTACCAGCATGGCCAGTGGGCCACGACGTTCGGGGATGCCGTCCGAGGTGTGCAAAGCAATCGCTTCCCAGACCCTGTCCACCTCGTTGGCCCCTAGCCCTTGTGCCGTCAGGAATTCCGCGGCACGATCGGCGCCGTCGATTTCGAAGCGAACGGGTTTACGCGTATCGCGACGCAGGCCAATGTCGTGCAGGACCGTTCCGGCAAAGAGCAGTGACTCATCGACCTCGCCAACGAGGTCCAGATGGTCGCGCAGCAGGCGGGCAAAGGCCCAGCTGCGCACACTGTGGTTCGCAACGGGTCGATTCTCCTCACCGAAGACCAAGTCCAACGCGGCGGCGGCCCACGGAACGGCCGGTGCCGCGCTAAGCGAGTCACTCATTGCGGGCAAGTTGTTTGTAGTCATAGGAACGATCGTCGCCGCGCTAACCTGGGACGCACCACTGTCAATAAGTCATTGTTCAATACATTCACGCCAAACAGTCGCGTCGCAGTTCTGACTACGACGTCATCGTGTTCGATTTCGTGTAGGGGTTTCGCAGAGTTCCCGATCGCCAAGTGACCCTCCCGGACCGTCCGTATCGGGTACGGGGTCTCGACATCGGTTCGACGGTGCGTCGTACCGCCGGGTGCGCCGTCGTTGCGGAATCGAGCCTTGCCCGGCTCTACCTCGCCGCCGCTCTTGATCATCACCGAAGCTGACACCTTGGCGGTGTGCCGGATGGATTCGAACCGTCTCTGGAGCCGCCATCAGGTGATCGGTGCGCGCGTTAGACCGCCTCGCGGCGGGCCGCATTGGCAGGGGCCCGGAAGTTGCGGCGATACGTGGTCGGGGTGGTGTCGAGCCTGCGACGAAAGTGCACCCGCAGATTCAGCCCGGTGCCGAATCCGGCGCGCTCGGCCACCTCGTCGACGGAGAGATCGGTGGCCTCCAGCAGCTGCCGCGCTTCATCGATGCGCATCGTCAGCAGCCACCGCAGCGGCGTGGTGCCCGTGGCCTCCCGGAAGTGCCGCGTCAAGGTGCGTGGCGACATCGCACACCGGGCGGCCATATCTTCCAACGTTATCTGCTCGTCGCAGGTTTTCCTTGGCCCAGCTGCATAATTCGCCTATCGGGCCGACTGCCGGAAGTCTGGAGCGGACGGGCGATGAATTGGGCCTGATTGCCGTCACGGTGAGGCGCTGCGACCAGCTCCTGCGCAACCCGGCGAGCCTCTTCCACTCCGAGGTCGGTGCGGACCACGTGCAAACAGAGATCAAGGCCAGATGACACGCCGGCAGACGTCAGCACGTCACCGTCGTCGACGTAGAGCACATCAGCACGCACATCG
Source organism: uncultured Actinomycetota bacterium (assembly GCA_963733605.1). Taxonomy (GTDB): domain Bacteria; phylum Actinomycetota; class Actinomycetes; order Mycobacteriales; family Mycobacteriaceae; genus Mycobacterium. The sequence goes on along the minus strand of CAVTDY010000019.1, from coordinate 100,493 downwards.
ATCGCCGGGAATTGCTGTGCAAGCTCGTCGGTAAAGCGCCAGTGCGTTGCCGCTGGCCGCCCATCGAGAATGCCGGCTTGGGCAAGGGCGAAGGCGCCGATGCAGATCGAAATCATCCGCGCTCCGCGTGCGTGGGCACGGCGAAGCGCCGCCAGCACCGCGGGATCGAGCGGCGCATCATGGGGACGGTATCCGGGCACCACCACGGTATCGGCGCGCGCCAAGACACGAAGGCCCCCTTCGGGATTGATCGTGAATCCTGCAGTCGTGCGCACCGGCGACGTGAGGCCACAGAGCTGCATCCGATAGGACGCGTGTGAGAAAACCTCAATGGGTATGGCTAGGTCAAGGGGGATGACGTCGTCCAGCGCCAAAACAGCCACGCGATGCGTCTTCATGTCCAGATAATACCGATCATTACAATACCGCCGCCGTCTCGACACCCGCCCCGGTGCAGGCAACAGCGTCGATCTCCGAGCGCAATGGCGCGACCGTCAGATCCGCCCGTCGATCCGCAGCTCCGGATGCACCCAGCCCGGGGAGCGGCGCTCCTTGAACGCCAGGAAGCCTTCGAGCGCTTCGGGCGACGAGAGCTGGCCTGCATGCCGATGCGGTCGAACAGGCCCATGTAGTTGTCCAGGCTGGACTTGACCACGGCTGCGCGCCGCCGGTGCCGTCCGGCAGCACTGGCCGAGTACCTCGCGCGCCGCGTCGAGCAGCTCCTCGTGCGGGACCACGCGCGCGACCATGCCCCACTGCTCGGCCTCGTGCGGCGGTCAACGTCCGCCCGGTGAACATCAGGTCCCGGGTGCGCACCGGCCCGATCAGCCGGGCCAGCATCTGGCTGTAATAGGTGTCGGCGATGCCGCGGAACAGTTCGGGCACCCGGAACGTCGCGCGCTCGCTGACCACGGCCATGTCGCTGCACAGCGCGATCTGCAGCCCACCGCCCTGACACAGCCCGTTGACCGCCGACACCACCGGTTTGACGGACTGGCGCAGCGTCTCGAACGGCGTGACGTCCATGCCGAGCGCCGACCCGAACGTCATCCAGTTGTCCGAGCCGTCACCGCCGCCCATGTCGCCGCCCGGCGCGAACACGTCACCGGTGCCGGTGATGAGCAGGCCGGCGAGGTCGGGGTCGGCGTCGACGTGCCGGACGGCGTACCGGATGCCGAAGTACATCGCGGGCGTCATCGCGTTGCGCGCCGCCGGCCGGTCCAGTGTGCACACGCCGAACGGTCCCTCCCGGGTGAAGCTTCAGATACGGGGTGCCCAGCCAGTCGCCGTCGGGCGGCCGGGCGTGGTGTGGTCGTCATGGTGTCGCTCCCCGGCTCGTCGATGGGATCAGCTTGCGTACGTCGTCGATGGCTTCCGCGTACGGCGCGCAGTCGCCGGCTCCCGGCACCAGCGTGGACAACGCACCGGCCGCGCAGGCGCGGCGCAACGCATCCTCGTGCCCGGCCGGCCATCCGGCGGCGAGCACCCCGGCGAAGACATCGCCCGCGCCGGTGGTGTCGACGGCCTCGACCGCGGGAGCGGGCACGTCGAACCGTTCGTCCTGCGCCGACGTAGCTCGCGCCGTGCGCACCGCGGGTGATCACCAGATGCGGTACCGGCCAATGCCATTCGCGCGCCTCGGCCTCGTTCACCACGACGACGTCGGCCAGCCCGGCAGCGCCGCAGCTGGTCGCGGTTCGGCGCCGGCCGGCGACGCGTTGAGCATCACGACCGCGTCCGCGGCCCGGGCCACCCGCGCGGCGGCGACGGCCGTCGCGATCGGGATCTCCAGCTGCAACAACACCACCTCGGCGTCGGCGACCACGCGCGCGGACATCGGCGGAGGCCACGCTCAGATGGGCGTTGGCGCCAGGCGCGACGACGATGGTGTTCTCGGCCCCGGAGTCCACCACGATCACCGCCGAGCCGCTGGGTCCGGGCACGGTGACCACGCCGTCGAGCCCGACCCCGTTGTCGCGCAGGTGCGTGCGCAGCTGATCGGCCGCCGGGTCGGTGCCGAGCGCCGCGACGAGTTGCACCGGCGCGCCCGCGCGGGCGGCGGCCACCGCCTGATTGCCGCCCTTGCCGCCCGGCGACGACGACAGCGACGACGCCAGAACGGTCTGGCCGGGCCGTGGCAGCGCATCCACGGTGAAAGACTGAGTCGACATTGACGCTGCCCACCACGCACACCCGCGCCACCATACCGTTAACGGTAGCCCACTGTCACCGCCGGGACACCCGTCCCGAGCACCTCCGATACGCTGGGGTAATGAGTGTGCAGGCACCAGCCGTCCCCGGCTTGCGCGAGCAGGTGCACGACGCTGCGCGCCGGGCCCGCGTCGCCGCCCGGACGCTGGCCACGCTGAGCACCGACACCAAGAACTCGGCGCTGCATGCGGCGGCCGACTCGTGCTGCGGCACGCCGGGAGCGATCCTGCGCGCCAACGCCGAGGATCTGGACGCGGCCCGCGCGGCAGGCACGCCGGAGGCGATGCTCGACCGGCTGGCGCTCAACCCGAACCGCGTCGACGGCATCGCCGCGGGGCTGCGCCAGGTGGCCGGCCTGCCCGACCCGGTCGGCGAGGTGCTGCGCGGGCGGACCCTGCCCAACGGGCTTCAGCTGCGCCAGCAGCGGGTTCCGCTCGGTGTCGTCGGCATCGTCTACGAGGGCAGGCCCAACGTCACCGTCGACGCGTTCGGGCTGACGCTGAAGTCCGGCAACGCGGTGCTGCTGCGCGGCAGTTCGTCGGCGGCCCGGTCCAATGCGGCACTGGTGACGGCGCTGCGCGCCGCGCTGGTCGCCGAGGATCTGCCGCCGACGCGGTGCAACTGCTGCCCAGCGACGACCGCGCCAGCGTCACCCATCTGATCCAGGCGCGCGGCCTCGTCGACGTGGTGATCCCGCGCGGGGGAGCCGGACTGATCGACGCGGTGGTTCGCGACGCCACGGTGCCCACCATCGAGACCGGCGTCGGCAACTGCCATGTCTACGTGCATGAATCGGCCGACCTCGACGTGGCCGAGCGCATCCTGCTGAACGCCAAGACGCGCCGGCCCAGCGTGTGCAATGCCGCCGAGTCGCTGTTGGTCGACGCTGCGATCGCCGAACACGCGGTGCCGCGGCTGGTCGAGGCGCTGCAGGAGGCGGGTGTGACCGTGCACGCTCGACCCGTCCGAGGACGAACTGCGCGCCGAATTCCTGTCGATGGACATCGCGCTGGCCGTGGTCGACGGCCTCGACGCCGCGATCGCCCACGTCAACGAGTACGGCACCGGGCACACCGAAGCCATCGTCACGACGGATCTCGCTGCCGCCCAACGCTTCACCGACCGGGTCGACGCCGCCGCGGTGATGGTCAACGCGTCGACCGCGTTCACCGACGGCGAGCAGTTCGGGTTCGGCGCCGAGATCGGCATCTCCACCCAGAAGTTGCACGCCCGCGGACCGATGGGCCTGCCCGAATTGACCTCGACCAAGTGGATCGTGTGGGGCGACGGCCACACCCGCCCGGCCTGACAAGAGAAGGAGCACCGCCAGTGAGCGTCCCCGCACGCCCCGCACCGCTGTTCGCCGACATCGACGATGTCGCGCGACGGCTGGCCGAAACCGGCTACCTGCCCGATACGGCGACCGCCACGGCGGTGTTCCTCGCCGACCGGCTGGGCAAGCCGCTGCTGGTGGAAGGCCCCGCAGGCGTCGGCAAGACCGAGCTGGCGCGCGCCGTCGCGCAGGCCACCGGCTCCGGCCTGGTGCGGCTGCAGTGCTACGAGGGCGTCGACGAGGCGCGCGCCCTCTACGAGTGGAACCACGCCAAGCAGATCCTGCGGATCCAGGCCGGCTCGGGCGACTGGGACCAGACGAAAACCGACGTGTTCTCCGAGGAGTTCCTGCTGTCGCGCCCGCTGCTGACCGCGATCCGCCGCACCGAGCCCACCGTGCTGCTGATCGACGAGACCGACAAGGCCGACATCGAAATCGAGGGCCTGCTGCTGGAGGTGCTGTCCGACTTCGCGGTCACCGTGCCGGAACTCGGCACCATCACCGCCGAGCGCACGCCGTTCGTGCTGCTGACCTCCAACGCCACCCGCGAACTGTCCGAGGCGCTCAAACGCCGCTGCCTGTTCTTGCACATCGACTTCCCCGATCCCGACCTGGAGCGCCGCATCCTGCTGTCCCGGGTGCCCGAGCTGCCCGAGAAGCTCGCCGAGGAACTCGTCCGCATCATCGGCGTGCTGCGCGGCATGCAGCTCAAGAAGCTGCCGTCGGTGGCCGAGACCATCGACTGGGGCCGCACCGTGCTGGCGCTGGGGCTGGACACCATCGACGACGCAACTGATCGCCGCGACGCTGGGTGTCGTGCTCAAGCACCAATCCGATCAGGTCAACGCGCGGCCGGGGAGCTGAGGCTGAACTGATGGCCATCCGCCGCACCCGCCCGCCGCAGCCGCTGGCGCCGCACGGAATCCCCGGCCACCTGGTGGAGTTCGTCGAAGCGCTGCGCGGGCAAGGGATCTCGGTCGGCCCATCGGAGACCGTCGACGCAGGCCGGGTGATGTCGGTGCTCGGGCTCGGCGACCGTGAGTCGCTGCGCGAGGGCCTCGCGTGCGCGGTGCTGCGCCGCCCCGACCACCGCGACACCTACGACGCGATGTTCGACCTGTTCTTTCCCGCTGCGCTCGGCGCGCAGGACCATGGTGCCCGACGACGAAGACGACGACGCGCCGGAAGGCCTGCCGCCCGAGGACATCGAGGCGCTGCGCGACCAGCTGGTCGACATGCTCAGCGACAACGCCGACCTGGCCAACCTCGACGAGCGACTGGCGGCGATGATCGCCCAGATCGTCGAGGCCTACGGCCGCTACAATCCAGCCGCGGCCCGTCGTACTCGTCGTATCAGGCGCTCAAGGCGATGAGCCTGGACGACCTCGAGGGCCGGCTGCTGGCCGGCCTGCTCGCACCCTACGGCGACGAGCCGACGCCGACGCAGGAGCAGATCGCCAAAGCCATGGCCGCCCAACGCATCGCGCAGTTGCGCAAGATGGTGGAGGCCGAGACCAAGCGCCGCACCGCCGAGCAGCTGGGTCGCGAGCATGTGCAGATGTACGGCGTCCCGCAGCTGGCCGAGAACGTCGAGTTCCTGCGCGCCTCCGGTGACCAGCTGCGCCAGATGCGGCGGGTGGTGGCGCCGCTGGCCCGCACCTTGGCGACCCGGTTGGCGGCGCGCCGGCGACGGTCGCGGTCCGGCGAGATCGATCTGCGCAAGACGCTGCGCAAGTCGATGTCCACCGGCGGCGTGCCCATCGACGTCGTGCTGAAAAAGCCGCATCCCGCCCGGCCGGAGCTGGTGGTGCTCTGCGATGTATCCGGCTCGGTCGCGGGGTTCAGCCACTTCACGCTGCTGCTGGTGCACGCGCTGCGCCAGCAGTTTTCCCGGGTTCGCGTCTTCGCCTTCATCGACACCACCGACGAGGTCACCGAGCTGTTCGGGCCGGACTCCGACCTGGCCGTGGCCGTGCAGCGGATCACCCGCGAAGCCGGCGTCTACACCCGCGACGGGCACTCCGACTACGGCAACGCGTTCGTCTCGTTCATCGAGAAGTGGCCGAACGTGCTGTCGCCGCGCAGCTCGCTTGCTGGTGCTCGGCGACGGGCGCAACAACTACCGCAACCCGGAAACCGACCTGCTGGCCCACATGGTCAACGCGAGCCGGCACGCGCACTGGCTCAACCCCGAGCCCAAGCACCTGTGGGGCAGCGGCGACTCGGCGGTGCCGCGCTACCAGGACGTCATCACCATGCATGAATGCCGGTCGGCCAAGCAGCTGGCAGCGGTGATCGACCAGCTGCTGCCGGTCTAGGCTGGCTGTTTGTGACTTCTCGACGCCGGCTGGGGGTGATGGGTGGGACGTTCGACCCCATCCATAACGGGCACCTGGTCGCCGCCAGCGAGGTCGCCGATCTGTTCGAGCTCGACGAGGTGGTGTTCGTCCCGACCGGCCAGCCCTGGCAGAAGCACCACCGCTACGTCACCCCCGCCGAAGACCGCTACCTGATGACGGTCATCGCCACCGCGTCCAACCCCCGGTTCTCGGTGAGCCGGGTGGACATCAACCGCCGCGGCCCGACCTACACCAAGGACACGCTGCGCGATCTGCGGGCGCTCAACCCCGACGCGGACCTCTACTTCATCACCGGCGCCGATGCCCTGGCCTCGATCCTGTCGTGGCAGAACTGGGAGGAGATGTTCTCGATCGCCCGGTTCGTCGGGGTCAGCCGCCCCGGCTACGAGCTGGACGGCAAGCACATCGCGGCGGCGCTGCGGGAACTGCCGCCCGACGCGCTGACCCTGGTCGAGGTGCCCGCGCTGGCGATCTCCTCGACCGACTGCCGCAACCGGGCCCAAGCAGACCGGCCGATCTGGTACCTGGTGCCCGACGGTGTCGTGCAGTACGTGACCAAGCGCCGGCTCTACGCCGCCCAGCCGGTGGCGACGAAGGACGGCGGCGGTCGCCGATGAGCCGCTCGCGCGAAGAGCATCAGATATGACCGCCTCCGACGACGCCATCAAGATGGCGACCGTCGCGGCCAGCGCTGCCGCGTCCAAGCTCGCCGAGGACATCGTGGTGATCGATGTGTCCGGACAGCTCGTGATCACCGACTGTTTCGTCATCGGGTCGGCGTCCAACGAGCGCCAGGTCAACGCGATCGTCGACGAGGTCGAGGAAAAGATGCGCCTCGCCGGATACAAGCCCGCCCGCCGCGAAGGCGCCCGCGAGGGTCGATGGACGCTGCTGGACTACATCGACATCGTCGTGCACATCCAGCACCAGGACGAGCGCGACTTTTACGCGCTTGACCGGCTGTGGCGCGACTGCCCCATCGTGGCGGTGGATCTGGATGCGCCGTCATGAGGGTGCGCAGACTGGTCATGCTGCGGCACGGGCAGACCGATTACAACGCAGGCAGCCGGATGCAGGGCCAGCTCGACACCGAGCTCTCCGAACTCGGCCGGGACCAGGCCGTCGCCGCCGCGGAGCTGCTGGCGAAACGGCAACCGCTGGCGATCGTGTCGTCGGACCTGCGGCGTGCGCTGGATACCGCGGTCGTGCTCGGCGAGCGGTCCGGGCAGCCGGTGCTCGTCGACACCCGGCTGCGCGAAACGCACCTCGGCGACTGGCAGGGGCTGACTCATCTCGAGGTGGACGCCATGGCGCCCGGCGCGCGGCTGGCCTGGCGCGACGACGCCCGGTGGGCGCCGCACGGCGGCGAAAGCCGGGTCGACGTCGCGGCGCGCAGCATGCCGGTGGTCGCCGAACTGGTCGCCGAGCAGACCGAGTGGGGCCGGGAGTGGGGGATCGACGAACCCGAGCGGCCGGTGATCCTGGTGGCGCACGGCGGGCTGATCGCGGCGCTGACCGCGGCGCTGCTCGGGCTGCCCGTCGACAACTGGCCGGTGCTGGGCGGCATGGGCAACGCCAGCTGGGTGCAGCTGTCCGGGCACAGCCTGGCTGGGGTGCCGGACACCGAGCTGGCCGGTATCCGCTGGCGACTCGACGTGTGGAACGCCTCGGCGCAGGTGGCCAACGATGTCCTCTGAGCGGCCGGGTCAACGCCCTGAGCGGCCGGGCCAACGCCCCACCGCTGGCGCCCGCCGCACGCTGCTGGTCTTCTGCGACTCGCTGTCCTACTACGGGCCCACCGGCGGCCTGCCCGCCGACGATCCGCGGATCTGGCCGAATATCGTTGCCTCTCAGCTGGGTTGGGACGCCGAAGTGATCGGCCGGATCGGCTGGACCTGCCGAGACATTTGGTGGGCCGCCACCCAGGACCCCCGGGCGTGGGCGGCGTTGCCACGTGCCGGCGCGGTGATCTTCGCGACGGGTGGCATGGATTCGCTGCCGTCGCCGCTGCCCACCGCGGTGCGTGAGTTGATCCGGTACGTCCGGCCGGCGTTTCTTCGGCGCTGGGTGCGCGACGGCTACGGTTGGGTGCAGCCGCGGCTGTCGCCGATATCGCGCGCCGCCCTGCCGCCGCACCTTTCCGCCGAGTACCTCGAAATGACTCGTGGGGCAATCGACTTCAATCGGCCGGGCATCCCGATCGTCGCGTCGCTGCCGTCGGTCCACATCGCCGAGGCGTACGGCAAGGCGCACCACGGCAGGGCAGGCACCGTCAAGGCGATCACCGAATGGGCCGAGCGCCACGATGTCCCGCTCGTCGACCTCAAGGCGGCGGTCGCAGAGCACATCATGAGCGGTCGAGGCAATCCCGACGGCATCCACTGGAATTTCGAGTCGCATCAGGCCGTCGCCGAGCTGATGCTCAAGGCGCTCGCAGAAGCCGGTGTGCAACAAGAAGATCCGCGGTAGCCATGGCCGTCGTCGTGGTGACCGATTCGTCGTCTCGCCTGCAGTCAGACGAGCTCAAAGAGTTCGACATCCGGCAGGTGCCGCTGCACGTTCTGGTGGACGGGGCCGATCTGCGCGACGGGGTCGACGACGTGCCGTATGACGTTCACGACCGTGCGCGTGTCACCACCGCGGGGGCCACGCCCGCGGAGCTGTCGCAGACCTACCGGCAGGCGCTGCGCGACAGCGACGGCGACGGGGTTGTCGCGGTTCATCTTTCGGCCGCGCTGTCGGCCACCTACAGCTCGGCCGTGCAGGCGGCCCGCGAGATCGGCTCGGCGGTGCGGGTGGTCAACTCGCGCTCGGTGGCGATGGGTGTCGGATTCGTCGCCCTGGCCGCGGCGCAGTCGGCAGCCGCGGGTGCCGATCTGGATGCCGTTGAGGCCGCGGCCCGGTCGGTGGCCGCCCGCGGGCACCTGTTCGTCGTCGTGCACCGACTGGACAATCTTCGCCGCAGCGGCCGGATCCGCAAGGGCGCGTCCTGGTTGGGGACCGCCCTTGCGCTCAAGCCGCTGCTCTGCCTGGACGTCGACGGGCGGCTCGTGCTGGATCAGCGGATCCGCACCATCACCAAGGCGCACGCGGCGATGGTGGACCGGGTCGCCGAGGTCGTCGGCGACCACCGAGCGACCATCGCCGTGCACCATGTCGACAATCACGACGCCGCAGACGAGGTCGGCGCCGCGCTGACGACGCGACTGCCCCAGATCGAGTCGCTCGTCGTCACCGATGCGGGGCCGGTGCTGTCGATTCACGTCGGCGCCGGGGCGGTCGGCGTCGCCGTCCAGATCGGCGATGCGTGGTGACTGATAGTCGGACCGCCAGGCAGATGGCGCGTGACGAGCGCGAAGAGTTCGCCGCGCTGCTGGACGGACTGACACCGCAGCAGTGGGAGAGCCCGACACTGTGCGAACGCTGGCGGGTCCGCGAAGTCGCTGTGCACACGGTCAGCTACGACGAGCTCAGCACGGCGGGCTTGGTCGGCCGCTTCCTGAAGGGTCGGCTCAACACCGACCGCATCAACGCGATCGGCGTCGCCGACTACGCCGACCGCGTACCGGAGCAGATCACCGCGATGATCCGGGGTAACACCGAACCACACGGGCTGACCGCAGGTTTCGGCGGCAGGATCGCACTCACCGACGGGATGATCCATCAGCAGGACATCCGACGCTCGGTCGGCATCCCGCGCACCATCGATGCGCAGCGCCTGCGAACCGCGCTGGATTTCGTGCGCTTCGCGCCGACCATCCGCGGTGCCTGGCGAGCCCGCGGCGTGCGACTTGTCGCCACCGACCTCGACTGGTCGCACGGCAACGGCCCCGAGGTCCGTGGCAGTGGCGAGGCACTGTTGATGGCGATGGCCGGGCGCCGGGCCGCCTTAGCCGATCTGGACGGGCCCGGCAAAGCCAAGTTCGCCCAACGGTTCTGACGTCGCCCCGAAAGCCCGAAAGCCCCGAGCCCGAGAGCCCGCGACAGCCCGAGAGCCCGCAAGCCCGAGAGCCCGCCTACCCCGCGACCCGGCCGGTGATCGGCGGCAGGTCCTTCAGGGTCACGATGCCGGGAGCGGCCGCGACGACCGCGGGCACCGCGTTGGTCACCGGCATCGCGGTGTAGATCATGCCCAGGCCCATGAACCCGGGTTCGGTCCAGTCCTTGGGCGGCAGGCAGTGCAGCACGGTGCGCATGTTGGGCAGGCCGAAGACCTGGATGACGTGCCCGTGCTCCAGCGGCTTCGGCGGGGTGACGTGCTCGCCCATGATCCAGTTGAAGCCGACGCTGACGACGTTGCGGTCGCCGGCCCAGCCGCGGTGATAGCCGTACACGCCGGCCACCGTGCCCGCCGGGATCTGCATGAAGCCCAGGTCGGTGTCGCCGGTGGCCGCGGTGAACGTGACGTCGAACGTGATCTTGTCGAGCCGGGCGCCGATCGCGTCGGCCATCATCGCAGCCGATTCGGCGAACACCTCGCTTTCCCGGCGCACGCTCTCGGCCAGGCCGGGGGTGTCGGGATCCTGCGAGAAGCCCATCGCGGTCTGGGTGCCGGCGGACTCGTAGGTCGAGCAGTCCACCGACTCGGTGATGCGGATCTCGTCGACCCGCTCGCATGACCCGCTGAGCACCATGCCGACCATGTTCGTCATGCCCGGGTGTGCGCCGCTGCCGAAGATCGTCGAGTTGCCCTTCTCGCAGGCTTTTCGGATGCGCTCCAGGTCGTCGGGCGACTGCTTGCCGCCGGTGATCCAGGCCGCGCTCGAGCAGACGTTGACGCCGGACTCCAGCAGCCGCGACAGCTCGTCGACGTCGGGCCACAGCGGGTTGTAACAGCAGGCGTCGGGCGCAAGCGCGAGCAGCGCATCGATGTCGTTGGTGGCCCTCACCCCGGTGGCCTCGGGCCAGCCGGCCAGCTCGGCGGCGTCGACCCCCACCTTGTCGGCACCGTGGGCGTAGACCCCGACCAGTTCCATGTCGTCGCGCCCGATGATCGCGTGCAGCGACCGCCGCCCGATGTTCCCGGTGGTCCACTGAATAACCCGAAGGGGTCGGTCAACGCTGCTCATTGGCAGCAATCTACATGTGGGTGCCGCCGTCGATCCGCACCTCGGTGCCGGTGATGAAGTAGGCGTCGGTCGAACCGAGCATCGCGACGACAGCGGCGACCGCGTCCGGCTTGGCGAACATCGCGCCGTCCTCGAGCGGCAGCATCGGCATGATCTTGCCGAACAGCGAGAAGTCCGCATCGGCAGGCAGTCCGGGACCGATGCTCTGCTTGGATTCGCCGGTGCCGTCGGTCATTCCGGAGGAAATCGATCCGGGCTGAACGGAGTTGAACCGGATCTTCTCCTTGGCGAACTCCAGCGCCAGCGCGTGGGTCATCGCTTGAACCCCGGCCTTGGACGCGGCGTACGCGGACATGTAGGGGTGGGCGAAGCCGGCCGAGGTGGAGCTGAAGTTGACCACCGCGGGCGCGTTGCCGTTGCGCAGCGCACCGATGGCCTCGCGGGTGACCAGGAACGTGCCGATCAGGTTGATCCGCAAGACCTGCTCGAAGTCGGCGAGCGTGGTGTCGACGAAATGAGCCGACCGCAAGATCCCGGCCACGTTGACCAGGGTGTCCAAGCCGCCCAACACCTCGACCGCCTCGGCGACGCCGGCGCGCACCGACTGCTCGTCGCCGACGTCCATCACCAAGACAGTGAGCCGATCACCGTGCGGCTCGGCCTTCGCGACGGTGTCCTTGAGCCCGGACTCGCTGATGTCGGCGGCGACGACCCGGCCGCCCTCGTCCAATATCCGCAGCACGGTCGCCTGCCCGATGCCGGAACCACCGCCGGTGATCAGCACCCGGCGGTCGCGGTATCGCTGGTCGTGGTATCTCTGAACAGAAGCCATAGCCAGATACTGCTGGGCGAGCTACCGAGTTGTCAGCCCATTGCCCTTTTCGCGGCCATGCCCTTTTCGCGGCCATGTCGAGTGCCGCGAGGTGGCTGAACAACATCGACGCGCCGATCGGGTTTCCACCGCCCGGATAGGCGGTCCCGCTGACCGCGGCCATCGTGTTGCCCGCCGCGTAGAGCCCGTCGATCGGGTTGCCGTCGGCGTCGAGCACGCGCGCGACCGCATCGGTGACGAGCCCGCCCTTGGTGCCCAAATCGGACAGCCCGAACGCGGCGGCATGAAACGGCGCCGTCTCGATGGGCACCATCGGTGACCGCCCGCCCGAGAACGCGCGATCGTAGGCCTCCTCGCCCCGGCCGAAATCCTCGTCGACACCGGCGGCGACGAATTCGTTGAACCGCTTCACCGTCGACACCAGGCCCTCGGCGGGCACGCCGATCCTGGCCGCCAACTCGGGCAGGGTGTCGGCGGTATGCCACAGCCCGGCCTCGACGTAGCGTTCGGGCTCGACCATCGACACGTTGGTGGCCTTCACCGGCGGCACCAGGCCCTCCCGGTCGTCGTAGACCATCCAGTACGGCAGCGTCAGTGCACCGCAGGCCATCTGGTCGATGATGGTTTTGCCGATCCGGTCGTAGGGTCCCGACTCGTTGACGAACCGCTTCCCGTCCTGATTGACGAAGATCCCGCCGGTGAACCACAGCGAGAACGCGCAGCGCCCATCGGGATGGCGCAACCCCGGTGACCACCACGCCTGATCCATCAGGTCGACCGCCGCGCCGGCGGCCATTCCCGCCTCCAGCGCCAGCCCCGTATTGGCCGGCGCGCCCATCGTGTCCCTGACATCACCGGGCACGCCGAAGCGCTGGCGCAGGGCGCGATTGTTCTCGAAACCGCCCGCGGCGAGCAGCACCCCGGCGTGGGCCCGGATCGCGCGGCGCCGCCCCTGCGACTCGACGATGGCACCGCCGACGGCACCATCAAAACGCAATCAACTCGACCAGCGGGCTGTCGGTGTGCAGCGAGGCGTGGGGATATGTGGTGATCGCCGACAGCAGCCGCCCGACCAATGCCCGCCCGCCGATCAGGTACTTCGGTGCCGCGGTGCCGAGGCGTTCCCGGTCCAGGGGCCCGCGCACCCGGTCCGCCAACTCCCCGAGGCGATCGGCGGGCAGCGGCTTCATCACGGTGTGGCGCAGCCCGTCGAGCCGGGCATGCGGCAAACCGCCGAAATAGTCCGGCCACGGCAGCACGTCGAACTCGAAGTGGGCATCTTCTTCGAGGTAGGCGATCAGGTCGCTGCCGCCGTACACGTAGGCGCGCTGCAGCTCCAGCGGGGTGCGATCACCGACGACGGCGTGAAAGTAGGCGAACGCGGCATCGAGCGTGTCGTCGCTTCCCGCGCGCCGCAGCACCGGGTTGCAGGGGAACCACATGCCCCCGCCGCCCGAGTACGCCGTGGTGCCGCCGAACTGGTCGCTGGCCTCCACGACCATGACCGACAGCCCCTCGCGTGCCGCGGTGTACGCGCCGGCCAGCCCGCCGCCGCTGCCGGCGACGAGCACGTCGGTTTCTTCGTCCCACGAGCCGTCCCACGAGCCGTCCCACGAGCCGTCCCACGAGCCGTCCCGCACGCCCCTAGCTTGACGGAATCCGGCTTCACTGATGATCGGATCGGAGCATGCTGGTGGGATGATGCAGGCGGACACCGACGAGATCCGGCAGATCGAAGCCCAGGCCGCCCCGTCCAGGTTCGCCCGTGGCTGGCACTGCCTCGGGCTGACCCGCGAGCTGGGCGACGGAAAGCCGCACGCCGTCCCCGCGTTCGGCCAGAAGCTCGTCGTCTTCCGCAGCGGCGACGGCAGGATCAACGTGCTCGACGGCTACTGCCGGCACATGGGCGGCGACCTCACGCAAGGCGAGGTGAAGGGCGACGAGATCGCCTGCCCCTTCCATGACTGGCGGTGGGGCGGCGACGGCCGGTGCAAGAGCGTTCCGTACGCCCGGCGGGTACCCAGACTCGCCCGCACGGCGACGTGGACCACGCTGGAGCAGGACGGGATGTTGTTCGTGTGGAACGATCCCGAACACCGGCCACCGCCGCCGGACGTGACGATTCCGCGGATCGAGGGCGCGACCAGCGATGAGTGGACCGACTGGCACTGGTACACCACGCACGTCAACAGCAACTGCCGCGAGATCATCGACAACGTCGTCGACATGGCGCACTTCTTCTACGTGCACGGTTCGCTGCCAACGTATTTCAAAAACATCTTCGAGGGCCACATCGCCACCCAATACATGAACTCCGGGGTCCGTCAGGACGCCGCAGTCGGAGACGGCCCCCGAATGCTGGGCACCACGTCGGCGGCCTCATATTTCGGCCCGTCGTTCATGATCGACGACCTGACCTACCACTACGAGGACGGCGATCAGAAGTCCATCCTGATCAACTGCCACTACCCGATCGACGCCAATTCCTTTGTGTTGCAATACGGCATCATCGTCAAAAAGTCCGAAACCCTGCCCGACGACGCGGCGATGCAGACCGCGGTCGGGTTCGGGGACTTCGTCAAGGTGGGTTTCGAGCAGGACGTCGCGATCTGGAAGACCAAGGCGCGCATCGACAACCCGCTGCTGTGCGAGGAGGACGGCCCCGTCTATCAGCTCCGGCGCTGGTATGAGCAGTTCTACGTCGATGCCGCCGACGTCGCGCCCGACATGGTCGACCGCTTCGAATACGAGGTCGACACCACGCATGCCCGCGTCCAGTGGGGCAAGGAGGTCGCGGCCAACCTCGCCGCGAGCCCGGCCGCGGCGGGCACCCGGTGACGGTGCGCGCCGATAACCGGCTCGCCGACGCACCGATGGTGCCGGTGACGTGCAGGCGCTGCGGGGCAGAAGTGTTGGCGCGCAAGAGCAGTTGGCAGCAGACCACCGTGCAGTGGGATGCGGCCGCGCTTGCCCGCTGTCCGCAGCGGCGCGAGGCCTGCCAGCTGGCGGCGCACGGCACGCGCAGCGTCTTCCTGTCGTGTTCGGAGTTGCGCGATTCGATCCTGGACGCCGTGGTCAGCGGCGAGCTCACGGTGCTCGACGACGCCGATCAGCCCCTCGACGACGCCGATCAGCCCCTCGACGACGCGATCAGCCCCTCCACCTGGCCGCCGATCAGCCCTTGGCCGCCGACCGGCCGGCGCGGCGGCCGTAGAAGCTGCCGTCCCCGAGCGAGACACCGCTGGCGTAGCCCCACGCGGCAAGGCCGGCGGTGGCCCGGCCGGCGGCGAACAGCCCGGGGATCGGCTCCCCGCTGACATGCAACACCTCGGCGTCCAGCGTGGTCAGCAAGCCGCCGAGGGTGAACCCGGCGCAACTGGCCCGCAGATCGATCGCCCCGACCGGGGTGCCGATCGGCTTGCACCATTCGGGTTTCTTGTGCAGCAACGGATCCTCGCCACGCTCGGCCGCGGCGTTGTAGCCGTCGACCGTCGACTGCAGGGACCCGGTCGGCAGCCCGATGTCGGCTTCCAGCTCGGCGACCGTCTCGCACACCCAGGTCGCCGGGCGCCGCAGGAACGGGGTGGCCGACGGTGCGGCCATGGCCGCCTCCTGCGCGTCGCCGTCGATGACCAAATACGCCGTGTCGTCCTGCTGGTAGAGCGTGAGCTGCCCGATCCGGCCCGAGTACATGTCCTCGGGGACATAACGCTGCCCGCGTCCGTTGACCAGGATGCCGCGCACGGTCTGCGCCGGGTCGATCAAGAACGCGACCTCGGTGGCGTCCATGTGGGCCAGGTCGGCGCCAAGCGCCTGGGCCATCCGGATGGACTGCCCGTCGTGTTGCTCGATGGACGCGGCGGGCCGCCCGGCGATGCGGGGCGCGTACCGGGCCACCATCGCGTCGTTGTAGGCGAAGCTGCCCGAGGCCAGCACCACGCCGCGGCGCGCGCGCACCGCGAGCGTCTTCCCGTACCGGCGGGCCAGCAGCCCGGCGACGCGGCCGTCGGCCTGCACCACCAGCGACGACGCGTGCACGTCGTACACCGCCCGGACGCCAAGCGACGTGGCGGTGTCGACGAGCGGTTTCATCAGCATGAAGCCGCCGCTCTTCTCGCCGGCCCGCTTGCCCGACATCTGCGGAACATGGCCGCGCGGAGCGGGTTTCGCGATGGTGTTGAACGGGAACGCGTTCTCCCCGCCGGTGAACATCAGCCCCTCGTCGCCCGGCGGCTCCCAGCCCGGCTCGCCCCAGAACGCGGCCTTGAACGGAACGCCGCAGCGCACCAGCCAGTCGAAGTGCTCGACGCTGCCCGCGCAGTAGTCGGCGATCCGGTCCTCGTCGGCGCCCGGCCCCATCGCGACGTTGAGGAACGCCGACATGTTCTCGACGGAATCGTCGAAACCGCAGGCCTGCTGCAGCCCGGTGCCGCCGCCGAGATAAATGAACCCGCCCGCCATCGCCGCAGCCCCGCCCCAGCCGCCGGTTCGCTCCAGCACCAGCACGTCGGCGCCGGCAGCGGCGGCCTCGACGGCCGCGGCCGCACCGGCGATCCCGTATCCGGCGATCACGACGTCGGCTTCGTACTCCCAGTCCGCTATCCGGTCAGCAGAAACCGGGTGGACGTCAGCACCTCACGGCCGCAACACCACCGGCAGCTCGCCCGTCCACTGGTGGCCCCAGTAGCTGTCGGCGGTGATTTCCTCCGCGGTGTAATAGGTTTCGTCCACCCGCATACCGTCGGTGCCGAACTCGATGTCCCACCCGCCGGGCGCGCGCACGTAGAACGACACCATCTTGTCGTTGGTGTGCCTGCCCAGCGTCGACGACAGTCCGAAACCCTCGGCGTTGACCCGGTCCAGCGCCAGCCCGACCGCGTCGAGGCTGTCGACCTCGACCATGATGTGGACCAGCCCGGGCGCGCCGGCCCGCGCGGTCGGGCAGATGGCCAGGCTGTGATGGCGCTCGTTGACGCCGAGGAACCTGATCCGCACCGGCCCGAATTCGGGGGGTGCAGGCACCCGCCACGCGCCGCGGGAGACAAAGCCGAGCACGTCGGTGTAGAAATCGAACGCGGCGCCGGGATCTGTTGCCGGCAGCACCACGTGCCCCAATCCCTGTGCGCCGGTGACGAACCGGGCGCCGAACGGGGTGACGACGGGGCTGTGGTCGAGGATGGCCCCGTGAAACACCTCGATCGTGGTGCCGGTCGGGTCACCGAAGGTGATCGCCTCTTCGACCCGCCGGGCGTCGGCCTCTTCCTGCGGAAGCGGTTTGACCCCGACACCCGCCGACGCCAGCGCCTCGGAAACGCGAAGCAGCGCAGGCCGGTCCCGGACCTCCCATCCCACCGTCACCACTTGCTCGGTGTCACCGGGGGTCACCACGATGCGCGCGGCGCGTTCGTCCATGCGCAGGTAGAGCGCGGACTCGTCGGGGCCGCTGCCGGCCGCGAAGCCGAGCACGTCGAAGGCGAAGGTGCGCCATCGGTCGATGTCGTTGCTCTGCACCTGGATGTAGCCGAGGCTCTTGATGTCGCTCATCTGTCGTCGATCAGATCAGCGCGGCCAGCGCACCCTCGGGCTGGACCCCGAACGAGGTCAGCGCCGAGGCGTGGAAGGTGGTGCCGGGCACGTGGATTGCGTGGGCCAGTCCGGCGTGGGCGTCTCGCCAGTACCGCTGCAGCGGCTTGTCCATCCGCAGCGCGTTGCCGCCCGGAGCGGGAGAAGATCTGGTCGACGGCCATCACCGCGCGCCACGCCGAACGCACCTGGGTACGGCGGCCCGCGGCCCGGTCCGCGAACGACACCTCGGTCGCCCGAGTCCACGATGTCGTAGATCCGGTCGACGTTGGCCAGCAGTTCCTGGCGCGCCGCGTTGATGTCGGCGGCCGCCTCACCGATCGCGTACAGCACGTACGGGTCGTCCTTGATCGCGGTCCCCGCGGCGGCCACCCGGTCCCGCTGGTAATCAAGGTGTGCGGCCAGCGCCCCCTCGGCGATGCCGATCACCGCCGCGGTGATGCCGAGCGGGAACATCGTCGACCACGGCATCAAGTACAGCGTCTCGGTCATCCCCGCCTTGCGCTGGGCGGTGCCGTCCATCACCTCGGTGGCGTTCATCGTTCGGTAGTCGGGCACGAACGCGTCCCGGACGATGACGTCCTTGGAGCCGGTTCCCCTCAGGCCCACCACATTCCAGGAGTCCTCGACGATCTGGTAATCCTTGCGGGGCAGGATCATGTGCAGCATCTGAGGCGGCATCAGCGGCCGGCCCTGCTCGTCACCGACCATGGCGCCCAAGAAGATCCAGTCGCACGCATCGGTTCCGGAGCTGAACTGCCAGCGGCCGTTGAAGATATAGCCCCCGTCGACCGGTTTCGCCACCCCCTGCGGGGCGTAGGGAGAGGCGACCCAGGTGTCGGTGTCGGTGCCCCAGATCTCTTCTGCGACCTTCGGGTCGGCGTAGGCGAGCTGGTAGGGGTGCACCCCGACGACACCGTTGATCCATCCCGACGCCGGATCCAGGGCCGCGACCGCCATCACCGTCTCGGCGAACTCGCGGGGATGCACCTCGAAGCCGTTGTACTGCTTGGGTTGCAGCAGCCTGATCGCACCGACGGCCTTGAGTGCCTTGACCGTCTCGTCGGGCAGCTGGCCGAGCCGCTCGGCCTCCCACGCCTGCTCGCGCAGCTGCTCGGCGATCGCCGTCACCCTGTCCAGAACCCGGTCGGCCATGAGGTGTCCTATCTGTCGGCGCATCGAGCGCATCAAGCGCAAGGAGCGTAAGGAGCGTAAGGAGATCGTGCCCTCCGCCGATGCCATCATGTCCCGCTGTCCCGATCAGCGGAACGAGAATCGCGTTCGCTAGCCCGCGCGCAGCAGAAACGCCAGCACCACGGCTTCGAACGCGGCCTTGGCCTCGATCATCGCCCAGTGCCCGCAGTTGGGGAACACGTGCAGCTCGGCGTTGGGAATCGTGCGCATCGGGATCAGCGCCATGTCCAGCGGGCTGACCCGGTCATCGCGGCCCCACGTCAGCAGCGTCGGCGCCGTCACCTTGTGCATCATCGCCCACGGCATCGGCGCGTCCGACGCGCGCATCGCCGCCATCATCTGACCGAAGGCGGCCTTGCCGTACATCCGGCGGGCGCTCTCCAAGGTCGGCGGGTCGGTGGCCAGCGCCCAGCGCTCCTCGATCAGCTCATCGGTCACCAGCGCCTGGTCGTAGACCATCGAACGCAGCCAGTCGACCAGACGCTGGCGGGTCGGCCCCTCGGTGAACTCCTGCAGCAGCCTGATGCCTTCGCTCGGACCCGGGGCTGAACAGGTTGGTTCCGATACCGCCGATGGTGACCAGGCGCCGGACCCCGGCCGGGCGGCGGATCGCGTAATTGATCCCGACCCCGCCGCCCATCGAATTGCCGATGATGTCGACGGCGCCGAGTCCCAGGGCTGTCGACGAAGGTGACCAGGGCACCGTGGGCGGCCACCATCGGGTGACCGCCGAAGTCGTCGCTGACCCCGAAACCGGGAAACTCCAGGACCAGGCAACGGAAATGCGCGGCGAACGTGCCGAGGATGCCACGGAAGTTCCGCCAGCCGGTCACCCCGGGACCGGAGCCGTGCAGAAACACCAGGGCAGGGCCCTCGCCCGCCTCGTGATACCGCAGCACACCCGCCTCGGTGGACATCTCGCGAAGGGTGCCGTCGTACGTCAGTTCCGGTTCGTCTGCCATCCAGCCATCATCGATCCACTCGGCGATAACCACGCCCCGACTGGCATGATCGTCAGTAATGTCCCCGACCGTCCACCATCTCCTCGCGACGCCGTCGACCGTGCACTGGGGCTACTTCGACCCTCGCCTTGAGCCGGTTCTGACCGTCGCCTCGGGGGATTTGGTGGCGATCGAGACGCTGACCCACCACGCCGGCGATGCCCCCGACCTTCTGATGGACGCGGGCATCAGCGACGTCTTCGACCGCGTCACCGACCGCGGCCCCGGCCCGCACATCCTCACCGGCCCGATCGCCGTCGAGGGTGCCCGGCCGGGGGACGTGCTGCAGGTCGACATCCTCGAGGCCACCCCGCGGCTGCCGTACGGCTCCAACCTGGCCGCGCACTGGGGCTTTCTGTACGGCGAGATCCCGGTCGAGCGGGTGACCATCTACGAGTTCGACAGCGACGCCGGCATGGGGCCGGGCGCTGTTCGGCTACGACTGGACCGCGACACCGCTGGCAGACCTGCCCGGCACGATCGTGCGCCCCGACCCCGACGCCCGCCAGCGCGCGCTGCCCGGGGTCGTGGTGCCGTTGCGGCCGCACTTCGGCACCATGGGGGTCGCCCCCGCGGCCCCGCAGCGGGTTTCCTCGGTGCCGCCCGGCGACCACGGCGGCAATGTCGACAACTGGCGCATCGGGGCAGGCGGCCGGATGTACTACCCGGTCCAGGTGCCCGGTGCCCTGCTGTCGGCCGGTGACCCCCACGTCTCCCAGGGCGACGGCGAAGTCAGCGGCACCGCGCTGGAATCGTCGTTGAATGGTGTGCTGCGCTTGACCATTCGCCGCGACCTGCCGTTCACCGTGCCGGTACTGGAGACCTCCACCGAGCTGCTGGTGCACGGGTTCGGCGACACGCTCGACGAGGCGATGAAGTCCGCGGCACTGCGCACCCTCGGCATTCTCCAGAGCTACCTTGGGCTTTCGCGCGCCGACGCCTACTCGTTCATGTCGGTCGCCGCCGACTTCACCGTCACGCAGGTCGTCGACCAGCGTCAGGGCGTGCACGGGCGCATCGACAAACGCTGCTTCCCCCGCTTCACCGGGATACCGGCATGAGCGCCAACGCAATTCGCTCGTTCACCTTCACCCCCGCCGACGGCGTGCCGCCGGCCGTCGCGCCGTTCGCCCATGCCACCGCGGCCGGGCCGACGTTGTACGTGACGGGCCAGATGCCGACCGACGTCACCGGCGCCCTGGTCGGCGACTACGTCGCGATCCAGACCGATCAGGTGCTGCGCAACCTGCTGCGGGTCACCGAGTTGTGCGGCGGGGGACTGGCCGACGTCGTGTCGGTGCGCGCCTACCTTCTGGACTGGACCGACTACGGCGCGTTCAACGCCGCCTACGCGGCCTGGTTCACCGACCGGCTGCCGTCGCGCACCTGTGTCGGGGTCACCGGCCTCGCGGTGGGCGCCCTCGTCGAGGTCGACTGGGTGTGCTGGCGAAGCGACGGCTGGGGGGCCACAATCGGGTCATGAGCCCTGCGGGGCCGACCGGCTGCCGCGGGTTGTCCCTTAGGGAGGACACCATGACCATCCTCTACGCACTCGCAGTGGCCGGCGCCGCCGGGATCAGCGTGATCCTGGCCAACTTCCGGGTCATCAAGCAGTTCGAACGCGGTGTGGTGTTCCGGTTCGGCTGCGTCCAGGACCGGGTTCGCCAACCGGGGCTGACGATGCTGGTCCCGTTCGCCGATCGGCTGCAGAAGGTGAACATGCAGATCATCACGTTGC
This sequence comes from uncultured Actinomycetota bacterium, assembly GCA_963733605.1. Taxonomy (GTDB): domain Bacteria; phylum Actinomycetota; class Actinomycetes; order Mycobacteriales; family Mycobacteriaceae; genus Mycobacterium. The sequence goes on along the minus strand of CAVTDY010000019.1, from coordinate 79,172 downwards.
CGGTGCCCGCCCAGGACGGCATCACCCGCGACAACGTGACCGTGCGCGTCGACGCCGTCATCTACTTCAACGTCGAGGATCCGGTGCGCGCGGCGGTCGACGTGCAGGACTACATGTCCGCCATCGGGCAGGTCGCGCAGACGTCGTTGCGCTCGATCATCGGCAAGAGCAACCTGGACGACCTGCTGTCCAACCGGGAACGGCTCAACCAGGGCCTGGAGCTGCTGATCGACAGCCCCGCGCTGGGCTGGGGCATCCACATCGACCGCGTCGAGATCAAAGACGTCGTGCTGCCCGACTCGATGAAGCGCTCGATCGCCCGGCAGGCCGAGGCCGAGCGGGAGCGACGGGCGCGCGTCATCACCGCCGACGGCGAACTGCAGGCGTCCGAGAAGCTGGCCCAGGCCGCGGTGGTGATGGCAGCAGAGCCGGCGGCGCTGCAGCTGCGGCTGCTGCAGACCGTCGTCGAGGTCGCCGCCGAGAAGAACTCCACGCTGATCCTGCCGTTCCCGGTCGAGCTGCTGCGGTTCCTGGAACGCTCGACACCCGAGCGCGACGACACGGCGACCGCGTCCACCAACGGCCAGCCGGCCGAACTGCCCGCACCCCAGGTTCCCGACGATGCCCGCGGTATCTCGCTCGACGGACCGCTGACCGGACGGCCCGCAGGCCAGAACGCTTAGCACCGGCAGAGGTTTGCGGCATGATCACCTCATGCCGTTGGACGCCGCCACCGTCAGCCGCTGGTTCGACGAATACTTCGACACCTTCGGGGCCTGCGCTCGAGGCGAACGGGACATGTCTGCGCTGTTGGCCCATTACGGTGTCCCGACGATCTTCACCACCGACGACGGGCTCATCACGATCATGACCGACGACGAAGCGGTCGCGGTGATGCAAAGCCTCGTCGACGGCCTGCGGGCCAACGGTTATCACCACACCGAGGTGGTGCACTCGGAGGTGTCGGTGCTCAACTCCACCTCCGCACTGCACCGCTGCACCATGTCCCGCCGCGACCGCGACGGCAAGGAAATCGGCTGCCCCACAATCACTTATCTCGTCGCCGACGACATCGCCGGGTTACGGATCGTGTTGCTGGCCACGCACGGGCAATAGGTGGCGGCCCGAAACGTCTTCTCAGTGATTTTGATTCAACGCCGCGGGCTGAGGTGGGATCCGAAGAATCGTTCGATCCGCTCCCACGCGTCGTTGGCCGAGTCGGGTTCTGGTCCGATGCCGGCGACGCGCAGCAGCGGGCGGAGCGCGCGGGGGCCGGTTTCGGTGTCGTTGAGGAAGGCGTGGCTGGCCGCGGGGTATTCCTTGACGTCGTGGGTTATTCCGGCCTTCTCCAGTGCGGCGTCGAGCCGGGCGGCGGCGCCGCGAAGGGAGGGGTCGCGGCCGCCGTAGCTGGCCACGATCGGGCAGGCGCCGGCCAGCGCTTCGTCGAGGTGGCGGGGCAGCTGACCGTAGTTGACGGCGGCGGCGTCGTAGCCGTCGCCGGCGGTGAGCAGCGCGAAGCCGCCGCCCATGCAGAACCCGATGACGCCGATCTTGCCGGTGCAGTCGGGCGAAGCAGCCAGGTAGTCGCGGGCGGCGCCGATGTCGGCGAAGGCGCGGCCGTGCCCGCGGATCATGGCGGTCATGGTGGCGACCAGGCAGCGTGGGGTGCTGCCGGCGCTGAACAGGTCGACGGCCAGGGTGAGGTAGCCAAGGCCGGCGAGCCGGTCGGCGTGGCCGCGCATGACGTCGTCGAGGCCGAAGACCTCGTGGATCATCACCACGGCGGGCCACGGGCCGGTGCCCGCTGGGCTGGCCAGGTAGCCGTGCAGCGGTCGGGAGCCGTCGCGGTCAGCGGCCAGGTCGGACAGGTCGATGTCGGTCATGGTTGGGCTTCCTGCGGTTGGGCGGTGCGGTTCATTCCGGGTGCGTCGGCGGGGACGTCATAGAACTTCAGCGTGAACGAGACCGCCGTGTACATCCCCATCAGGACGGTGATGTCGGTGATGCGGTCATGACCGAGCACCTCGACCGCGCGGTCGTAGAGGCTGCGGGGGATATACCGGCCGGCGGCCAGGGCGGTGGCCAGCTCGTAGACCGTCTGCTCACGCTGATCCTCCAGACGTGTGGGCTGGCCGCAGAGCAAGGCGTCCACCACCTCGGGCGAGATGGCCAGCTCGATCGCGACCCGGTTGTGCGCGTTGATCGGAAACGGCGCGTGCCACTTGCCGAGAATGACGCAGACGGCGATCTCCCGCTCGCGCTGGGTGAGCGAGTGATTCGGTGGATGAAAATGGTCGGCCAGCGGCGCCACCGCCGTGGCGAGGTTGGTGTTGTCGACCCAGATCTTCGCCGGCCCTTGCAGCTCGCCCCCCTCTGCCTTTGCCAGGATCCGAAAGCCCGCCTGCTGCTCCGGCGTCATCCGGTCATACGGGGTCTCGGCGTAGCGCCCGAAGGTGGCCGCGGCCTGGTCGGTGTCCGAGTCGGCGTCCAGTCGTGGATGTGGTCATCAGACGTCCCCTCACTGCTCGTCGGCCGGGATCGCGTCGGTCATGGTGCCCACCAGCAGGCATGGTTCGGTGGATCGGTTGCTCCAGGCGTGGTTGACGCCGCGGATGATGACCGTGTCGCCGGGCTGCATGAGCACCTCGTCGGTGTCGGTGACGAGGTAGATCTCGCCGCGCACGCAGGTCAGGCAGTCAAGGGTGTCGGTGCGGTGCATGCTGGGGTGACGGGCCATGTCGGCCTCGGTGGGTAGGTGCTTTTGGCGCACCTCTTTGTTCAGTTCGGTCAGCACGCGGCGGTGTTCGGCGGCGTCGGGATCATCGGGCGGGATTTCCAGTGCCCGGCAGATGAATCCGTTGGGGAAGGGTTCGCGTTGCGCGCCCAGGCCAGGGGTTTGTGACCGGTCGCCTTCGATGGTGTTGTCGACGGGGGTTTCCTGAGTGGCCCACAGCGTGGCGCGCCAGAAGAAGCCCTCGTGGGATTGCACGTTGGTCAGTCCGCGTTGCAGGACCGCCGAGCGGCCATCGGGGTCGGGGCCGACGACGAATCGGTTGGCAGGCATGGTCATGGCAGTACTTCCTTTCATCTCTTTGTTTTCATCCTCCAAACGGAAAGGATTCTTTCTTCATGGATCCGAGAGTACACCCGGGCCGCCCATAGCGCAAAGGAAACTTTTCGTTTAGCCTTTGTGCCGTCCACGGAGCCGTCGGGCCGCCATGACACGATCGTGGGATGAGCCTGCACCTGGTGCTGGGGGACGAAGAGCTGCTCGTCGAGCGTGCGGTCGCCGCCGTCCTTGCGGCAGGCGCGCAAGCGGGCCGGCACCGACGACGTGCCGGTGGATCGGTTGCGCGCCGGCGAGGTCAGCACCTCCGAGCTGGCCGAGCTGCTGAGCCCGTCGCTGTTCGCCGACGAACGCGTGGTCGTGCTCGAGGCGGCCGCCGAGGCGGGCAAGGATGCCGTCAGCCTGATCGCGGCCGCCGCCGCCGACCTGCCGCCGGGCACCACGCTGGTCGTCGTCCACTCCGGTGGCGGCCGCGCCAAAGCGCTCGCCGACCAACTCAAAAGCTCTGGTGCACAGCTTCATCCGTGCGCGCGCATCACCAAGCCCAGTGAGCGCGCCGACTTCGTCCGGCACGAATTCCGCGCGCTGAAGGTCAAGGTGAGCGACGACACGGTCACCGCCGTGCTCGACGCGGTCGGCTCCGACATTCGCGAACTGGCCGCGGTCTGTTCGCAGTTGGTCGCCGACACCGACGGCACGGTCGACGCCACCGCGGTCCGCCGCTATCACTCCGGCAAGGCCGAGGTGAAGGGCTACGACATCGCCGAGAAGGCCGTCGTCGGCGATGTCGCCGGCGCGGCCGAGGCGCTGCGCTGGGCGATGATGAGCGGCGAACCACAGGTCGTGCTGGCCGACGCGCTGGCCGAGGCCGTGCACACCATCGCCGTGGTCGGGCCGCGCTCGGGTGACCCGTACCGGCTGGCCGCCGAATTGGGCATGCCGCCGTGGCGGGTGCAGAAGGCGCAGAAGCAGGCGCGACGGTGGTCGCCGGCATCGGTGGCCGAAGCCATCCGGCTCGTCGCGACGTTGAACGCCGACGTCAAGGGCGCGGCCGCCGACGCGGACTACGCGTTGGAAGCCGCGGTCAGGAAAGTGGCCGAGCTGGTCGCCGGCGAGCGGCTGGAGTAGCTCAGATCTTGTTGAACGCGCGAGCGAGCGCCGACTTGCGGTTGGCCGCCTGGTTCTTGTGGATGACGCCCTTGCTGGCGGCCTTGTCCAGCTTGCGGTTGGTCGTCAGCAGCAACTCGGCGGCCTTGTCCTTGTCGCCCGAGTCGACGGCCTCGCGGAAGCCACGGACCGCAGTGTGAAGCGACGATTTCACCGACTTGTTGCGCAGCCTGCGGCGCTCGTTGGTGCGATTGCGCTTCTCCTGCGACTTGATGTTGGCCACGCGTGTATTCCTTCGTAAATCTCGACGGGGTTGCGTTAAGTCTGTATGAGGCGCCCGGCGACGGGCAGCGAGTGTTCAGGGTACCAGCGCGCCCCCCAATCTCCCAAAGCGAGGCCCACTGGCCTGCCGAAACGGCGCACGCCGTTGAACGGCGAAAAGGTCGCAGGTGGTGCAGCATGTCATGGGTGAGCCTTCGAACCCTGCCGACCGAGACCGCACGGACATCGCGCGCCAACTCACGCGCGGCCAAACGGTACGAGGGCATCTTCGCCGGCTACACCGATGTGGGCAGCTACTCGAAGGCCTTCGACGAGATGTTCGACGCCCAGGGCAACGTGCGCGGACCCTACAAGGGCATCTACGCCGAGCTTGCCCCGTCGGATGCCTCCGAGCTGGAAGCCAGGGCCGACGCGCTGGGCCGCGCGTTCATCGACCAGGGCATCACGTTCTCGCTGTCCGGCCAGGAGCGCCCGTTCCCGCTGGATCTGGTGCCCGCGGGTGATCTCCGCGGCGGAGTGGACGCAGGCTCGAGCGCGGCATCACCCAGCGGGTCAAGGCGCTGGAGCACTACCTCGACGACATCTACGGCGAGCAGGAGATCCTGCGCGACGGCGTCATCCCGCGCCGGCTCATCACCTCCTGCGAGCACTTCCACCGCGAGGCCGTCGGCATCGCCCCGCCCAACGGTGTCCGCATCCACGTCGCGGGCATCGACCTGGTCCGCGACGCCCAGGGCAACTTCCGGGTGCTCGAGGACAACCTGCGTTCGCCGTCGGGCGTCTCCTACGTGATGGAGAACCGCCGCACCATGGCGCGGGTGTTCCCCAACCTGTTCGCCACCCACCGGGTGCGGGCGGTCGGCGACTACTCGGCGCACCTGCTGCGGGCGCTTCGCAGCGCCGCGGCCTCCAACGTGGCCGACCCGACCGTCGTGGTGCTCACCCCCGGCGTGTACAACTCGGCCTACTTCGAGCACTCGCTGCTGGCCCGCCAGATGGGCGTGGAGCTCGTCGAGGGCCGCGACCTGTTCTGCCGCGACAACGCGGTCTACATGCGCACCACCGAGGGCGAGCGGCAGGTCGACGTCATCTACCGCCGCATCGACGACGCCTTCCTCGACCCGATGCAATTCCGGCCGGACTCGGTGCTCGGCGTGGCCGGGCTGCTCAACGCCGCGCGGGCCGGCAACGTCGTGATCTCCAGCGCGGTCGGCAACGGCGTCGGCGACGACAAGCTGGTCTACACCTATGTGCCGACGATCATCGAGTACTACCTCGGCGAGAAGCCGCTGCTCGCCAACGTCGACACCTACCGGTGCTGGCTCGACGACGAACGCGACCGAAGTGCTCGACCGGGTCGCCGAACTGGTCATCAAGCCGGTCGAGGGCTCCGGCGGCTACGGCATCGTGTTCGGCCCGGACGCCTCCGAGAAGGAGCTGGCCGCGATCACCAAGAAGATCCGCAGCGAGCCACGCCGCTGGATCGCCCAGCCGGTCGTGCAGCTGTCCACGGTGCCGACCCAGATCGGCGACAAGCTGGCGCCCCGCCATGTCGACCTGCGTCCGTTCGCCGTCAACGACGGCGACCAGGTGTGGGTGCTGCCGGGCGGTCTGACCCGCGTCGCGCTGCCCGAGGGGTCGCTGGTGGTCAACTCCAGCCAGGGCGGTGGCTCCAAGGACACCTGGGTGCTCGCGTCGCGCGCGTCGGTGGCCGACCGCGAGCTCGCCGCCGCGCGAGGTGGTGCGCTCGCTGCCCAAGACCGCAAAGGGCGCCAAGGCCGAGAACGATTCGGACGGGTCCGCACAACAACAGCAGCAGCAATCTCAGGTGCTGCAGCCGATGAACGGACAGAGCCAGCAGCAACAGCAGCAGCGCAGCAGCAGGTAGAGGAGACTGATGTTGGCGCGCAACGCCGAATCGCTGTACTGGATCGGCCGCTACGTGGAGCGCGCCGACGACACCGCCCGCATTCTCGACGTCACCGTGCATCAGCTGCTCGAGGACTCCAGCGTCGACCCCGACCAGGCGTCGCGAACGCTGCTGCGGGTGCTGGGCATCGAAGCGCCGACAGACGCCACTGGACCTGTGGTCGTTGACCGACCTCGTCGCGTTCAGCCGCGACACCCGAGGCGGCGGCTGCTCGATCGTCGATGCGGTCTCGGGCGCCAGGGAAAACGCCCGCGGCGCACGCGAAGTCACCTCCACCGAGATCTGGGAGTGCCTCAACACCACGTACAACGCGCTGGCCGAACGCGAACGCGCCGCCAAACGTCTTGGCCCACACGAATTCCTGTCCTTCGTCGAGGGCCGCGCCGCGATGTTCGCCGGCCTGGCCGACTCGACGCTGAGTCGCGACGACGGCTACCGGTTCATGGTGCTGGGCCGCGCCATCGAACGTGTCGATATGACGGTGCGGCTGTTGCTGTCCCGCGTCGGCGACAGCGCCTCCTCACCGGCGTGGGTCACCCTGCTGCGCTCGGCGGGTGCCCACGACACGTACCTGCGCACCTACCGGGGCACGCTGGACGCCGGCCGGGTGGTCGAATTCATGCTGCTGGACCGGCTTTTCCCGCGGTCGATCTTCTACTCGTTGCGGTTGGCCGAGCACAGCCTCGACGAGTTGATGAACAGACCGCACAACCGGCTCGGCGCGACAGCGGAGGCGCAGCGCCTGCTCGGCCGGGCGCGCAGCGAACTGGAATTCCTGCGTCCCGGTGTGCTGCTGGAATTGCTGGAGAAGCGGCTGGCCGGCCTGCAGGAGACATGTCGGGATGTCGGAGAAGCGTTGGCGCTGCAGTATTTTCACTCCGCACCGTGGGTGGCGTGGCACGATGCCGGTCACAACGCCTCGCTGGTCATCGAGGAAGGCGAAGTCTAATGACGAGCGTCTCGCGCGAGGAACAGCGCTGATGTGGCGGCTGCGCGTCGTGCACTCGACGGGCTACGCCTACAAGTCGCCGGTGACCGCGTCGTACAACGAGGCCCGGCTGACGCCGCGCTCCGACTCCCGGCAGAACGTCATCCTCAACCGCGTCGAAACCGTGCCCGCCACAAGGTCATACCGCTACGTCGACTACTGGGGCACCGCGGTGACTGCGTTCGACCTGCACGCGCCGCACACCGAGTTGGAGGTGACCTCGTCCTCGGTGGTGGAGACCGACAGCGGCGAGATGCCCGAGGACGAGGTGAGCTGGGACGACCTGCGCGCCGAGACGGTGATCGACCGGTTCGACGAGCTGCTCACTCCGACCAAATACACGCCGCACAGCAAGCGGATTCGGCGGGTGGGGGAGCGCATCGCCAGCTACCACGATCCGCAGGAGGCGGTCACCGCCGCGGCGAACTGGGTGCACAGTGAACTCGACTACGTGCCGGGTACCACCGGTGTGCACTCGTCCGGGTTGGACGCGCATCGCGAAGGCAAGGGCGTCTGCCAGGACTTCGCGCACCTGACGCTGATCTTGCTGCGCAGCATGGGAATTCCGGCCCGCTATGTGTCGGGCTACCTGCATCCGAAGCGCAAAGCTGTCACCGGCGACACCATCGACGGGCAGAGCCACGCCTGGGTGCAGGCCTGGACGGGCGGCTGGTGGAACTATGACCCCACCAACGACGCCAAGATCAACGAGCAGTACATCAGCGTCGGAGTGGGCCGTGACTACTCCGACGTCACGCCGCTCAAAGGCATCTACTCCGGGGAAGGGTCGACCGACCTCGACGTGGTCGTCGAGATCACGAGACTGGCTTAACGCGTCCGAGCATGCGGTAGCCAGGGTGAACGTGCGGCGTCAGGCCCTGGTGCTCGGCCACGATCCCCAGCAGTTGGCGCAGCGTGTCGCGCTGCGCGGCATCCAGCCCCGCGGTGAGCAGCCGCTCGTGCGCACGCCCCAGCTCGCCGAGCTTGCTCATCACCTTCCTGCCGGACGCGGTCAGGTAAAGCGCATGCAATCGACGGTCGTCGGGATTGCGGCGCCGCTCGACGTAGCCGCGGTCCTCCAGCTCGTCGACGTAGGCGACGACCCGACTCGGTAACAAGCCCAGCTGGCCGCTGAGCGCCTGCTGGCTGCGGCCGGGTTCGGCCGCGATCGCGCGCAGGATCCCGGCGTGCGGTGGGGTGAGGTCGATCGACGCCACCAGCTCGGCGAACACCGAGGCGGACCGGTGGCCGAGCTGCGACAGCAGGAACGCCACCCCGTCACCGCCCGTCGAGCCTGCTGACACGGATAAATCGTATCAGTTGTGAACGATTTATCTCGACAGTCATCGAAAGGTCTTGTCCATGCCGTCGATCGGGCATATCGTTCACAACATGAACGATTCATCAGTCGATGCGAATACCGCGGTTGCCCGACCATCGCAAGGCGGCCCCCCGCTGGCGCTGCTTGCCGTGATTTCTGTGGTGTTGCTGCTCGCCGGACTGGTGATCGGGGTCGCGCTCGCCGGTGTCATGCCGCTGCCCTATGGCTCGGCCAGCGCGATACAGAGCTACGTCGCCGGTCACCACGCTGCCGTCGTAGCCATCTCGGTCGGGACGTTCGGCTCGTCGATACCGCTGGCGATCTATGCGGCAACGGCAAGTGCCCGGCTGCGTCAACTCGGCATCACCGCACCCGGGGCGACGATCGCATTGGCCGGGGGCCTGCTCGCGTCGACCGGGCTCGCGTTGGCGAGCTTGACGGCCTGGACGCTGTCGCGGCCGGAGGTCACCTCGGACCCGGCGTTGGTCCGCGCGCTGTATTACCTCACGTACCTGACCGGCGGCCCCTGGCACGTGGTCACGCTCGGCCTGTTGATCGCGGGCATCGCGGTGCCGGGCCTGATCGTCGGATTGCTGCCCAAACCTGTTGCGTGGATCGGCCTCGTCATCGCGGGCCTCGCCCAACTGACCACACTGGCGTTGATCTGGACCGCGGTGGCGCCGCTGTTGCCGGTCGCCCGGTTGACCGGACTGATCTGGCTGATCGTGGCCGGTGCGCTGCTGCCGCAGCGCCGACGAAAGTCAGTGTGAGCTCGCCGGATTTGCACACACACCCGGGTGAACCTCGACGCGGTGCAAGTCGTCGCCGAGTTCGATCTGCTGGTCGAACTCCGTGGCCGCCAGCGCACGCCAGTCGTCCTCCTGGCCCGCTGCGATGCCCGGCACGTAGTGGGTGAGGATCAAGATGCCGACACCGGCGCGCGCCGCGGTGGCCGCGGCCTGTTCGACCGACGAGTGGTAATCGCAGATGTCGCGGATGCGCTGCATCGGCATCTTCTCGATCAGGTCCTTGCGAATCACCGTGTGAACCAACGCTCCGGCCCCTTCGGCCAACTCATCAAGGCTGGCACACGGCACGGTGTCACCCGCCAGCACCACTGACGACTGGTCGTACGTCACGCGAAAGGCGATAGTCGGCTCCACCGGTCGATGATCGGTGGGCGCAACGGTGATTCGCACGCCGTCGCGATTCCACACCAACCCCTCGACGTGTTCCTCCACTTCGACGGCAGGCGGCGCGGTGAGGTCGGCGTGATGTGCGATCCGATAGCCGATGTCGAAGCGGAATGCCGCCATCGTGGCGTCGACGACTTCGGCCGTGCCGGGTGGGCCGATGATTCGCAGCGGGTTGGGCTCGGGCGTGAACGTCGTCACCCATCGCGTGATGACGAGGTCACCCAGATCGGTGATGTGGTCGCTGTGCAGGTGCGTGAGCAGCAGGGCGGTCAATCCGTTGGCGCCGACGCCGACGGCGCTCATGCGCTGCTGCACTCCTCGTCCGCAGTCGACCAGAAACGTCTGACTGCCCGCCCGCACCAGAGTGGATGGTCCCGCCCTTCGGGCGTCGGGAATCGGACTACCGGTGCCGAGCAGCGTCACCTCGATCATGGCGTCATTTTTACCTGTTTCAATACTCTATTGACACCGGTCCAGAAATACACAGGTAAGCGGTGCAATACCTGGGACCCCATGAACGCCGAATTTCAATAGGGCATTTACCACGAGGAAACCGACACGCAACACGGCGCCCTTAGCGTCGTCGGATGACGACAACGTCGACAACACTGAACGGCCAGACCACCGACGCCGCGTCGGCGGCCCGCGATCTTGCCGATGGGCTGACAGCCAAGGGCGTCAAGTACGCCGCGATCAGCTTCGTGGACATGCACGGCAAGCCGAAATGCAAGATGGTGCCGCTGGGCCATCTGGTTCAGGCGGCCCTGGGCTCGGAGATGTTCACCGGCGCCGCGCTCGACGGTGTGCCCCAAGACGTGAACGACGACGAGGTCGCGCCGCATCCCGACCTGGACCACCCGATCGTGATGCCGTTCAACCGCGAAGTCGCCTGGTTCCCTGGCGATCTGTGGATCGGCGACACTCCGTTCGCGGCGTGCAGCCGGCAGATCCTCAAGCGCGTGACCGCCGACGCCGCCGCGCTCGGGTACACCTTCAACCTGGGCGTTGAGACCGAGTTCTTCCTGCTCACCGACACCGACAAGCCCGCACCCGCCAGCCCCGACGACAACCTCGACAAGCCCTGTTACGACCTGCGGACAATGCTGCACAACTATCCGGTGGTCGACGAGATCGTCTCGGCGATGAACGAACTCGGCTGGGACGTCTACTCGTTCGATCATGAGGACGGCACCGGGCAGTTCGAGACGGATTTCGCCTACACGAACGTGGTGTCCATGTCGGACCGGTTGGTGTTCTTCCGGATGATGGTCGGCGAGATCGCCCGCAAGCATGGGCTGTTCGCATCCTGGATGCCCAAACCATTCGCCGATCGCACCGGCAGCGGCGCCCACTACAACATGTCGCTGGCCGACGAGTCGGGGACCAACCTGTTTGCCGCCGTGGATGATCCGCGCGGCTGCGGGCTCACCACGCTCGGCTACCAGTTCATCGCCGGGGTATTGCGACACGCGCACGCCATCTGCGCGGTCATCGCGCCGACGGTCAACAGCTACAAGCGGCTGGTCAAGCAGGGCAGCATGTCGGGCCTGACCTGGGCTCCGGTGTTCGCCTGCTACGGCGACAACAACCGGACGAACATGCTGCGCATCCCCAAGGGCGGCGGGCGGGTGGAGTGCCGGGCCGCCGACAGCGCCAACAACCCCTACCTCGGTGGCGCGCTAATGCTGGCCGCGGGACTGGAAGGGATCCGCGAGCAACTCGATCCCGGCGACCCGAACCGGGACAACCTCTATCGGCTCACCGAGACCGACCTCGTCGAGCGTGGCATCGGTTGGTTGCCGCGCTCACTCGGCGAGGCGCTCGATGCACTCGAGGCCGATCCGCTGGTGCGGTCGGTGTTCGGCGACGAGATGTTCGCCTCGTTCGTCGCCGAGAAGCGCGGCGAGTGGGAGGGCTATACCGCACACGTGTCGGCCTGGGAGACCGAACGCTACCTGAGGTTTTGGTGACGGTGGCGCACAGATGGGAGGAGCTGACGTCGGCGCAGCTCACTGACCGCCTCGCCACCGACCCGGACTGCGTGGCGCTGATACCGGTCGGCGCGACCGAACAACACGGCCCGCACCTGCCGGTGGGCACCGACACCATCATCGCGACGGCGCTCGCCGACGCCGCGGCGGGGGAGGTGGCGGTCGTGTTGCCGCCACTCCCGTTCGGCGCCAGCTTCTTTCACGGCACCCGGCTGGCCGGCACGGTCGCGTTCTCGGGTGACGAGACGGCCGCGACGGCCAGCCTGGTCGCCGAAGCGTGCGTGGACTCGGGTTTCCGGCGACTGCTGTTCGTCAACGGTCACGTCGGCAACGCGGCCGCGCTCTGGATCGCCTGCGACCGGTTCCGGCGGGAGTTTCCCGACCTGCGGATCGGTGTCGTGCAGTGGTGGGACCTGACGCCCGACATCGCCCGGCGGGCGACCGAGGATGCGGCCGACTGGCATGCCAACGCAGCAGAGACCTCGCTGATGCTCGTGCTGCGGCCCGAACTCGTCGACACCGACAGGATGCGCGACGCCGACGATCCCGACCGCACCGAGGGCGCCGTCTTCCGCTACGCGGTCCAGCATGTCTCCACCAACGGGGTCACCGGATACCCGTCGCGCGCATCGAAGTCGATGGGGCTGCAGCTGTGGCGGGACGTGGTCGACGCCGCGCGTGATCTCGTCGAGCGAGCCCACAGTGAGAAGCCGCCGCTTGGCTAAGATCCAGTCCATCGGACGACCCCGCAACAACACCGCGACCGCGCCGACGACGGCACCACGGGCCGACATCGTCAACGCGGCAACGAAGCTGTTCTCCGAAAAGGGCTACGCCCAAACGACGATGAGCGACATCGCGCGCGCGTCGGGCCTGCAGCAGTCGTCGCTGTACTACTGGTTCCGCAACAAGGAACAGGTGCTGCAGGAGACGCTGCTGGTCAACCGGGCCCCGCTGAAGTTCATCGCCGAGGTCGGTGCCGGCTCCGGCTCGCCGGCGGTCAAGCTTTACCGGCTGCTGCGGTTCGACACCATGCAGCTGGCGCTCTCCCCGATCGACTTCAACGAGATCCAGCGCATCGCCCACGACCAGCGCACCGAATTCCACCAGTTCTGGACGGATTACGAACGGCTCAAGGACTGGGTCGCCGATCTGATCGGGGCCGCGATCAGCGAGGGCAAATTCATCGACTGCGACCGCGAAGAGACCGCAGGGCTGCTGCTGAACTTCGACGAGGGCGCCCAGAAGCGCACCCGGCTGCACACCGATCAGGGCGACAGGGTCGACGAGGCGATCCGGGTCGGCGAGCAGGTCGCGGTCATCGCCGTCCGCGGGCTGCTCAAACGACCCAGTGAGATCACCAGAATCAGCACCCAGGCCGCCCAGTTCGACGATGCGTCGATCGCGCTTCGCGTCTCCCGGCCGCTGCCGGAGTGACTACTCGCGTCCCGCCGACACCCAGGTCAGGTCCGCGTTTCGGTGGCCCGACACCATGGCGCCCGCGGCGTCGAGCGCCGTGAGCTGCTCGGGTGTCAGCGTCACCGACAGCGAGCCCAGGTTCTCCTCGACGCGGGCCGCCCGCCGGGTGCCGGGGATCGGCACCGATGCCACCCGCAGTACGTCGGCGCGGTAGCGCAGCCACGCCAGCGCCACCTGCGCGGGCGTCGCTTCCTGCTGATCCGCGATCGACGTCACCACGTCGACGACGGCGAGGTTGGCCTCCAGCGCGCCCTCGGCGTACCGCGGCATTCTGCGACGGAAGTCCGTCGACGGCAGATCCGCGGCCGAGCGGATCGTCCCCGTCAGAAAGCCCCGGCCCAGCGGCGAATACGGCACGAAACCAACGCCGAGTTCGGCCGCCGCGGGCACGACGTGGCGTTCGACGTCGCGGCTCCAGATCGACCACTCGCTCTGCACGGCGGCGATCGGATGCACGGCGACCGCGGCCCGCAGTTCGTCGGCCGTCACCTCAGAAAGCCCGAGGTGGCGGACCTTGCCCGCGGCCACCAGTTCGGCCATGGCGCCCACCGTCTCCTCGATAGGTACGTCACGGTCGAGGCGGTGCATGTAATAGAGGTCGACGACGTCGGTCTGCAGCCGCTGCAGGCTCTCGTCGATGCTCTGATGCACGTATGCGGGATCGCCGCGAGCGGCGAGTTTGCCTCCGCCGCGGGCGGCGACCAGCACGGTCGGCAGGGTTGCTGACGATGCCGAATTTGGTGGCCAGCGTGACTTCGTCGCGGCGGTCGGCGAGCAGCTTGGCGATCAGCTTCTCGTTGGCCCCGCCGCCGTAGATGTTGGCGGTGTCGATGAACGTCACACCGAGATCCAGGCAACGGTGCAGCGTAGCTAACGACTCGGTGTCGTCGACCTCGCCGTACACCGGCGTCAGCGCCATCGCGCCGAAACCGATTGCGCTGACCGTTAACTCGTCGCCCAGCGTCACCGCGGGCCAAGAGTGGGCATTCGTCATGACCATTCCTAACAAAATCTCCGCGCCGGCGGCCGTTTGTGCTGGTCGAGGCCGCGGCCAGGAGCAGGAAATTGTTGCAACCGTCGTTTCCTTTCGCGCCGCGCGCGTCGGCTCTAGCCTGGTGTGACATAGATCACGAGCGGAGGCCACGATGCGGATCGCGGACGTGTTGCGAAACAAGGGTGCGTCGGTGGCGACCATCACCCCGGAGACGTCGGTCTCCGGACTGCTCACCGAACTCACCGTGCACAACATCGGCGCCATGGTGGTGATGTCGCCCGACGGACTGGTCGGCATCGTCTCGGAGCGCGACGTCGTGCGCAAACTGCACGAACAGGGCGCCGACATCCTGACGCGGCCGGTGTCGGAGATCATGACGACGCTGGTCGCGACGTGTGCGCCCGGCGACTCCGTCGACAGCCTCAGCGCACTGATGACGACCAATCGGGTCCGCCATGTCCCGGTGATGGACAACGGCAGGCTGGCCGGGATCGTCAGCATCGGCGACGTGGTGAAGACGCGGATGGAAGAACTCGAAGCCCAGCACGAGCAGCTGCAGGCCTACATCACCCAGGGCCGCTGAGTGCCGGCTGACATCGACGTACGTCCCTCGCGAAAGGCGGATGTGCGGGCCCTGTCGCGCACGCTCGGCCGGGCCTTCTACGACGACCCCATCATGAAATGGCTGATGCCCGACGACGCCCACCGGGCGAAAGCGCTGCCCCGGATGTGGGCCACCATGGCGCGCCATCACTACCTGGCCTGCGGTGGAGCCGAGGTCGCCACCAACGGCTCCGAGGTCGGGGCGGCCACGCTGTGGGATCCGCCGGGGCGGTGGAAGCAAACACCATTCGAAGAGCTGCGAATGGCGCCGGCCTCTCCTGCTGGCGTTTCGCTCGGGCGCCGCCCGCGGTCAGAAGATCGCCGACATCATGAAGGAGAAGCATCCCGAGGAACCGCATTGGTACCTGTTCGCGATCGGCAGCGATCCGGCGGTTCGCGGGGCGGGCTTCGCGCAGGCGCTGATGCGCTCGCGGCTGGACCGGTGCGACGCCGAACACGCACCCGCCTACCTCGAGTCGACCAAGCAGGAGACCGTGCCCTACTACATGCGGTTCGGCTTCGAGGTCACCGAGGAGATGACGCTGCCCGGTGGCTGCCCCAGCATGTGGCCGATGTGGCGGGCGCCGCGCTAGCTCCCAGGAGTACTCGGCGCGCAGCCGGGCGGCACGACGTCGAACACCTCGCGGTCAAGGATCGCGCCTTCGCGCCGAATGCCCTCTTCGGGCACGTCCAGCACCCGGTCCAGGCGCACCCAGCTGGCCCGGGCCTCGTAGTCCCAGCTGCCGCTGCCAATGCCGACCCAGTCCGGGTCGTTGCGGTGGTGCTCCTGGCTCGACAGCATCAAACCCAGCAGGGTCCTGCGGTCCCTGCCGACCACCAGCACCGGCCGGTCCTTGCCGCGTGTGGGGTCGTCCTCGTAAACCACCCACGTCCAGACGATCTCGCCGGGATCGGCGCGGCCGTCCAGATCCGGGGCGTACACCAGCTTGCGGGCCCGGTGCGCGGTGGGGACGCTGTTGTTGGTGACCGGCCGGCCGGCCGTCAGCGCGGGCGCCTCGTCGCCGGCACTGCCCGCGATCGCCTCCAGGCCCAACTTGATGCCCTGCTGGATGCCGCGCTGCAGCGTTTCAGAATTCTGGATTCCGCGGATGAACTTCGGCGCCTCGTTGAACACGAGGTTCTCGGTCACCTCGACAAACCGCTGAAACGTCTTCCACGGCGGCGCCATGTTCCCGAGCATAAATGAAGCCGACCTCCCGCGATTGTGTCGACGGCCGCCCACCTCGATACGCTGGTAACGCATCCAGGTCCGTCCTACCAGGAGATTCCCATCAGCAGTTTCGCCGACCAGACCTTCACCGCGCCGGCGCAGATTCAGGAACTTCTGCATCATCGCCCACATCGATCACGGCAAGTCGACGCTGGCCGACCGGATGCTGCAATTCACCGGCGTGGTTGCCGATCGGGACATGCGCGCGCAGTACCTGGACCGGATGGACATCGAGCGCGAGCGCGGCATCACGATCAAGGCGCAAAACGTCCGGCTGCCTTGGAAAGTCGAGAGCACCGAGTACGTCCTCCATCTGATCGACACCCCCGGCCACGTCGACTTCACCTATGAGGTGTCGCGGGCGCTGGAGGCGTGCGAGGGCGCCGTGCTGCTGGTGGACGCCGCCCAGGGCATCGAGGCCCAGACGCTGGCCAACCTCTATCTGGCGCTGGACCGCGACCTGCACATCATCCCGGTGCTCAACAAGATCGACCTGCCCGCCGCCGACCCGGACCGCTACGCCGCCGAGATCGCCCACATCATCGGCTGCGAACCCGGCGATGTGCTGCGGGTCTCCGGCAAGACCGGCGAGGGCGTCGCCGACCTGCTCGACCACGTCGTGCGCGAAGTGCCGCCGCCGACCGGTGACGCCGACGCCCCGACCAGGGCGATGATCTTCGACTCGGTCTACGACACCTACCGCGGTGTGGTGACGTACGTGCGTGTCGTTGACGGCAGGATCGTGCCGCGTCAGCGCATCAAGATGATGTCCACCGGCGCCACCCACGAGCTGCTCGAAGTCGGCATCATGTCCCCGGAACCGAAGGCTTCCGACGGCCTCGGCGTTGGGGAGGTCGGCTACCTGATCACCGGCGTGAAGGACGTCCGCCAGTCCAAGGTCGGCGACACCGTGACGACCGCGCGACACGGCGCGTCCAAGCCGCTCACCGGCTATCGCGAGCCACGGCCGATGGTCTACTCCGGGCTGTATCCCGTCGACGGCTCCGACTACCCCGATCTGCGCGATGCGTTGGACAAACTGCAGCTCAACGACGCCGCACTGACCTATGAGCCGGAGACGTCGGTGGCGCTGGGCTTCGGCTTCCGGTGCGGTTTTCTGGGCCTTCTGCACATGGAGATCACCCGCGAGCGCCTCGAGCGCGAGTTCGATCTGGACCTCATCTCCACATCGCCCAACGTCGTCTACCGGGTGGTGCTCGAGGACGGCGCCGAAAAGATCGTCACCAACCCCTCGGATTGGCCGGAAGGCAAGATCCGCTCGGTGTACGAACCGGTGGTCAAGACCACGATCATCGCGCCGAGCGAGTTCATCGGGACGATCATGGAGCTGTGCCAGTCCCGGCGCGGCGAGCTCGGCGGCATGGACTACCTCTCACCGGAACGGGTCGAGCTGCGCTACACAATGCCGTTGGGGGAGATCATCTTTGACTTCTTCGACGCGCTGAAGTCACGCACCCGCGGCTACGCCAGCCTCGACTACGAGGAGGCCGGCGAGCAGGAAGCCGATCTGGTCAAGGTCGACATTCTCCTTCAGGGCGAGGCCGTCGACGCGTTTTCTGCGATCGTGCACAAGGATTCGGCGTTCGCCTACGGCAACAAGATGGCGACCAAACTCAAGGAGCTGATTCCGCGCCAGCAGTTCGAGGTTCCGGTGCAGGCGGCCATCGGTTCGAAGATCATTGCTCGCGAAAACATCCGCGCGATGCGCAAAGACGTGCTATCGAAGTGTTACGGCGGTGACATCACGCGTAAGCGCAAGTTGCTGGAGAAGCAGAAGGAAGGCAAGAAGCGGATGAAGACGATCGGGCGGGTCGAGGTGCCGCAGGAGGCATTCGTGGCCGCGCTGTCCACCGACGCCGCGGGCGCCGACAAGGCGAAGAAGTAGGTATCGGATGCGCTCAACCCGATCGATGATCGCCGCGTTGAGCGCGTGCGCGCTTCTCGCGGGCTGCTCGTCGGCGGTTGGTGGTGCCCCTGTCGTCCACATCGTCCCGGCCGCCAGCCCCTCGATGACCCGCTCGCCCGACCAGGTCCTGCCCACCAGCCACGAGCTCACCACCACCCTGCGCGTCGGCATGGGCTTCTCGGGTCAGCTCGTCATGGGCGGTGCCGACATGCTGCTGCAGGGTGTCGGCGAGTCCGAGGCCGCGCCGATCGAATGCGTGAGCGCGGGCTACCGGCTGCAAAAGGTGGTCTATCAGGCCAGCCCGGTGCGCCAGGTTGCCAGTCAATCGTGGGCAGGCGGCGACCTCAACGCCCCGCCATTGTCGGGGTTCTTCGGGGTGGTCAAGTTCGCGACCCCGGACGACGCGGTGGCGTTCTTCGCCGGCTCGGCCGACAAGTGGCGGCGGTGCAACGGTCAGACCCTGGTGCTGCACCAACCCGAACACGGCGCCGACGGGTCGAGCCGGATCACCGACGTGCTGGTCGAGAGCAAGGTGATTTCGGCCGTGGTGCTGCACGACGACGGCTCCACGATTCAGCGGGCGCTGGGCGTGGCGTCGGATTGCGTTGTGGACGTGGAGATTACCGATGCCGCCGGAAACACCGGTGATGCTGCCGCCGACGCTGTCGCTGTTGCCAACCTGATGCTGGCCAAGATCGGCGCCTCGTAACCGGTGACCATCATCGGTACCGCTATCCGCGGTTGCACTTTTGCGGTCGTCGTTGCGGCGTCCGTCCTGGTGTCCGGGTGCGTGAGCACCGTGTCCGGCACGGCGTTGCCCGCGCAGCACGCCGCGTCGAACAACGTGCCGTCGCTGACCGCAGCCAAGCTCGGCGATGTGCTGCTCTCGGTGAGCCAACTCAACGACATCATGGGTGCCACAAAGATGGATGTCACCAGCGCGTTGCAGGAAATGACCGACCATTCCGAGGAGGTGTCCGACCCTGGCTGCCTCGGTGCGATCTACGGCGCGGAGGAACCCGTGTACGCCGGCAGCGGATGGACGGCGATGCGTGATCAGGTGGTGCGCGAACCCGGTGAGGACAACGAGCACTGGGTCGAGCAGACCGCGGTGCTGTACCCGTCGGCCGGCAACGCGCAGAAGTTCTTCGACGACTCGAAGTCGTCGTGGCAGAAATGTGCGGGCGACTCGATCTCGATCGACGACGCCAACACCACCTCCTTGTGGCAGATCGACAGTCTCGCCTCCGAGGACACGCTGATCACCCAGATGACCGCGCAGGCAGAGACCAACGGGTGGGCGTGTCAGCACGCGCTGTCGGTGGTGTCCAACGTGACCGTCGAGGCCTGGGGATGTGGCTACAGCATCAAGGACGAGGCGGCGACGATCGCCAACGAGATGATCTCCAACGCTGCGAAGTGATCGCCCGTCATACCGCCCCCGATAGCGCGGCGACCAGGATCAGTGCAACGATCGACGAACCTACCAGGTAGACCTCCCGCCGTGGCGAAATATGGCTTGGCAGTGGACGTTTCGCGAGCGTCCGCTGGCGCCGGGCGGCGATCAGGTAGGTCGACAGCGCCAGCAGGCCGGCAAAGCCGGCCGCCACCAGCCGAAGTGAACTGGCGTCGCGAAGGGGGCCCTTGAGCAGCAGTAGCAGTCCATTGCCCAGTACCCCGAGCGAGGTGCGCGTCCAGGCCAATGTGGTTCGTTCGGCTTGTGTTCCGCTCCACCGCCGTCCGCGCCGCGCCGGTCAACCGGTGACCGCCTTGACGGCGACCAGGCCGAGCGTCAACAGTCCGAGCACGACAAGTCCGACGCCGAGATAGATGGGCGTGGGATGGCGGGGCAACGGCAGGTCGCGGCGCATGGCGCGGTCGACCTGCTCCCATCGAAGTATTCCCATGCCCGCGGTGAGGATCGCGAGCAACGCCAGCACGCCTCCGAGCACATGGCGGGCGCCGGCAATCGACAACTCGGGAACCAGTTGGACCACCGCCACCGCCGCGGCGAGCAGCCCAAGCGCGGTGCGCTGCCAGGCCAGAAACGTCCGTTCGTTCGCCAGCGTGAACCGGTAATCGGGCTCGACGTCCGGCGTGCCATCGGGTGGCTCGCTGCGGGTGTCCTCGTTGTCGCCCACTACATCGGCGCGTTGGCGGGCACGAAGACCCCGGAGCTGTCGGCCTCCTCCTCGGCCCGGATGACGTGCACCACGGCGTTGATCAATGCCAGGTGGGTGAACGCCTGCGGGAAGTTGCCCAGGTGCCTGCCGGTGCGCGGCTCGATCTCCTCGGCGTACAGATGCAGCGGGCTGGCGAACGACAACAACCTCTCGCACAGGTGCTTGGCCCGGTGGATCTCGCCGATCTCGACCAGCGCCGACACCAGCCAGAACGAACAGATCGTGAAGGTGCCCTCTTCGCCGGACAGGCCGTCGTCGGTCTCGGCGACGCGGTACCGCAGCACCAGCCCGTCCTCGGTGAGCTCGTCGGCGATGGCCAGCACCGTGGCCCGCACCCGCGGATCATCGTTGGGCAGGAACCGGGTCAGCACGGCCAGCAGCAGCGAGGCGTCCAGCGCGTCGTCGCCGTAGCGCTGGGTCAGCACGCCGCGGGAGTCCACGCCGTTGGCCAGGATGTCGGCCTTGATCTCCTCGGCGATGGCCCGCCACTGCTGGGCGTAGCTCCGCTCGCCCTCGAGTTCGGCGAGTTTGGATCCGCGGTCCAGCGCCACCCAGCACATGATCTTGCTCGAGGTGAAGTGCTGCGGCTCGCCGCGCACCTCCCAGATGCCGCGGTCGGGCTCGCGCCAGTGCTTGATCGCCTCCTCGACCTGTTGTTTGAGCACCGGCCACAGCGTGTCCGAGATCTGCTCGCGCGACTTGGCGTGCAGATACACCGAATCGAGCATCGTGCCCCAGATGTCGTGCTGCATCTGGTTGTAGGCGCCGTTGCCGATCCGGACCGGGCGGGCATTGTCGTAACCGGACAGGTGGTGCAGCTCATCTTCGACCAGGCTGCGTTCCCCGCCGACGCCGTACATCACCTGCAGCGGGTGGCGTTCACCGTTGTTGGCCCCGGACACGTCGGCGATGAACGAGAAGAAGTCGTCGGCCTCGCGGTCGAGGCCCAGCGTGTAGAGGCCCCACAGCGCGAACGTGGAGTCGCGCACCCAGGCATAGCGGTAGTCCCAATTTCGTTCGCCCTGAGGGGTTTCCGGCAGCGACGTGGTGGGCGCGGCCAGCAGGGCGCCGGTCGGCGAATACGTGAGGCCCTTCAGGGTCAGCGCGCTGCGCTGCAGATATGACCGCCACGGGTGGTCGGGGAAGTCGCCGACGTTGATCCACTGCCGCCACGCCTCGCTGGTCCGCCACATCTTGTCGGCGGCCTCTTCATAGGTCTGTGGCGACGGATGCTTGGACCAGCTCAGTGCCACGAAGACGTTGTCGCCCTCCGTCATTCGGGTCCGGGCCCGCGCCTCGCGGCCCTCCAGCCCGATGCGCAGGTTGGTGGTCAGCCGCAGCGTCGGGATGGCTGTCCGCGTCGTTGCTGGGCCCGCGCGATCGCCTCGCCGTATGCCTGCGCCGAGTACTCCCAGGTCGCGTTGTTTCTGTGGTAGTCGAATGACGGCTCGCAGCTCATCACCAGCTCGACCGTGCCGCTCACGCAGCGCACGGTGCGCAGCAGGATGTGCTCGGCGTCCCAGTCCATCGGGGTGCGCCGATGCGTGCGCGACCGGGTCTCGATGTCGTGCCACGGTCCCATCACCAGCGCGTCACGCACGATCACCCAGCCGGTATGGGTCTGCCAGGTGGTCTCCAGGATCAGGCTGCCCGGCAGGTAGCGGCGGGCCGCAGGCACCGAGACGCCGTATGGGCCCATCCGGAAGTGGCCGGCGCTGCGGTCCAGGATGGCGCCGAACACGCTGGGGGAGTCGGGGCGGGGCACGCACATCCATTCCACCGAGCCGGCCGAGGAGATCAGGCAGGTGTTCTCGCAGTCGGAGAGGAACGCGTAGTCGGCGATCGGCGGAAACGGATTGCGCAGCGACCCGCGCCGACATAGGGCACCGGTGCCGTCACGGTGAACGGGGCTTCTTGCGGCTCACCGGCGTGCACGGGCTTGGAACCGTTCGTCGGCCTCGGTGGCCCCCGGCGCCCCGTCGGTCGGCTCAGCCTGCTGCAGAACCATGCCGACATCATCGACCGCCGGGAGGCTCGGCGTCTACTTGTGCGGCGCGTGTCCTGCGGCATTCGCGGCCCAACGGGCCACCGCCTGCAGAGCCGGCACCGCGGGCCCATCGCCGGATCGAATAGTCTGGCTGCGATGGGCGGGTTCCTCAACTGGTGGGACGGGGTCGAACTGTGGCTGTCCGGCCTGCCGTTCGTCGCCCAGACCGCCGTGGTGATGCCCGTGGTGCTGGCGCTGGCCTACGGCATCGCCACCGCTCTCGACGGCGCGTTGGGCAACGGCATCCGGCTGCTGCGGACCGCGATGCGGCATCGAAGACGAGGATCAACTCGAATGAGTGGGCTGCCGCGGTCGCGGGTGACCTTGGTGCTCGTCATCGCTCGTGGTGCTGGTCTCGTCATGTGGCTGCATCACCCGTTGACCGGGCTAAGTGTCACCCGAGCGCGTTGCCAGACTCTGTTATTCTTCGCGCCATGCATGCAGCGTCCGGCAGCACCGAGGGCCATATCTTGGCGCTCATTGCCGTGGGTAGTTGCGCTGTTGCCGATGTCCACTGTTGTCGCTGACCCCATGCCCGTCCGCGGTCTGGTGTCGGTAATGGCTGTGTACGCATGCCCATGTACTGATTCCTCTCCTTGCTGTCGTGACGGGCCCGTCCCGTCTCGTCCCCTGCAAGGAAAGGTCCCCCAATGCTCAACATCCGATCAAGTCCTGCGCGTTGCCGGCGCGGCCCTGGCCGCCACGGCGACCCTGCTCGCGGGCTGTGGCGGTGGCGTCAAGCGACGTCGCGGGCGGCGGCGCGAGCGCCGGCCGCCGCCACCACGCTGACCCTCGTCGCATACGCGGTGCCCGAGCCGGGCTGGAGCAAGATCATCCCGGCCTTCGCCGCCACCCCGGAGGGCAAGGGTGTCGCGGTGACGACGTCGTACGGCGCCTCGGGTGACCAGTCGCGCTGCCGTCGTCGACGGCAAGCCCGCCGACATCGTCAACTTCTCGGTCGAACCCGATGTCACCCGCCTGGTCAAGGCCAACAAGGTGGCCAAGGACTGGAACGCCGACGCCACCAAGGGCATCCCGTTCGGTTCGGTGGTGTCGCTGGTCGTCCGCAAGGGCAACCCGAAGCACATCAAGGACTGGGACGACCTGCTGCAGCCGGGGATCGAGGTCGTCACCCCGAGCCCGCTGAGTTCCGGCTCGGCCAAGTGGAACCTGCTGGCGCCGTACGCCGCGAAGAGCAACGGCGGCAAGAACCCGCAGGCGGGACTGGACTTCATCAACAAGCTGGTCACCGGGCACGTCAAGACCCGGCCCGGTTCCGGCCGCGAAGCCACCGACGTGTTCCTGCAGGGCACCGGCGACGTGCTGATCAGCTACGAGAACGAGGCCATCAACACCGAACGGCAGGGCAAGCCCGTCGAGCACCTCAACCCGCCGCAGACCTTCAAGATCGAAAACCCCGTCGCCGTGGTGACCACCAGCGCCCACCTGGACAAGGCCACCGCGCTGAAGAACTACCTGTTCACCCCGGAGGGGCAGAAGATCTGGGCGCAGGCCGGATTCCGGCCGGTCGACCCGTCAGTGGCGGCGGACTTCGCCACCGATTTCCCGACCCCGCAGAAGCTCTGGACCATCGACGACCTCGGCGGATGGAATTCTGTGGACCCGTCATTGTTCGATAAGGACAACGGAAGCATCACGAAGATCTACAAGCAGGCCACTGGATGACAGCTGCTCTCGAACCCCGAGACCGCCCGGCCCGAACTCACCGGGAACGGTGGTCAGGCGCCCGGCGTTTTCAGCGGTCGGTACGGGACGCACGGCGCTGCGCGTCGGCGCGGCGTCGATATGGCTCAGCGTCATCGTGCTGCTGCCGCTGGCCGCGATCCTGTGGCAGGCCGCAGGCGGCGGCTGGCACGCGTTCTGGCTGTCGATCACCTCGAATTCGGCGGTCGCGTCGTTCCGGGTGACGCTGACGATTTCGCTCGGCGTCACCCTGGTCAACCTCGTCTTCGGGCTCGCTGGTGGCCTGGGTGCTCACCCGCGACGACTTCCCGGGCAAGCGCCTCGTCGACTCCGTGATCGACCTGCCGTTCGCGTTGCCGACCATCGTCGCCAGCCTGGTCATGCTGGCGCTGTACGGGCCGAACAGCCCGGTGGATCTTCACCTTCAGCACACCAAGTGGGGGGTGGGCATCGCGCTGCTGTTCGTCACGCTGCCGTTCGTGGTGCGTTCGGTGCAGCCGGTGCTGTTGGAACTCGACCGGGAAACCGAGGAGGCGGCGGCCTCGCTTGGCGCCAACAACTGGACGATCTTCACCAAGGTGATCCTGCCCGCGCTGCTGCCGTCGCTGCTGTCCGGAGCGGGTCTGGCGTTCTCCCGGGCCATCGGCGAGTTCGGCTCGGTGGTCCTGATCGGCGGCGCGGTACCCGGTGAGACCGAGGTGTCGTCGCAGTGGATCCGGACGCTCATCGAAAACGACGACCGCACCGGCGCCGCCGCCATCTCCATTGTGCTGCTGGTGATCTCGTTCGTCGTGCTGTTCATCCTGCGAGCGGTCGGGTCGCGGGCGGCCAAACGCGAGGAGCTGGCGCGATGACGCTGTCACCGGGCTTGCGGTACCTGTTTCGCTACCTCGCGCTGGCCTACGTCGCGATCCTGGTCATCGTGCCGGTCGCGCTGATCCTGTGGCGCACGTTCGCGCCAGGCATCGGGGCGTTCTTCGCATCGATCACCACCCCGGCGGCGGTTTCGGCGCTGCAACTGTCGCTGCTGGTCGTGGCGATCGTCGTCCCCCTCAATGTCCTCTTCGGCATCCCCACCGCGTTGGTGTTGGCGCGCAACAGGTTCCGCGGAAAGAGCGCCCTGCAGGCCGTCATCGACCTACCGTTTGCGGTGTCGCCCGTGGTGGTCGGCGTCGCGCTGATCCTGTTGTGGGGCTCGGCGGGGCTGTTCGGGTTCGTCGAGAACAACTTCGGCCTCAAGATCATCTTCGGCTTCCCCGGCATCGTGCTGGCCAGCATCTTCGTCACCGTGCCGTTCGTCATCCGCGAGGTCGAGCCGGTCCTGCATGAGATCGGCACCGACCAGGAGGAGGCGGCCGCCACGCTCGGATCGCAGTGGTGGCAGACGTTTTGGCGCATCACCCTGCCGTCGATCCGCTGGGGCCTGACCTACGGCATCGTGCTGACGGTCGCGCGTACCCTCGGTGAATTCGGCGCGGTCATCATGGTGTCGTCCAACCTGCCGGGAACGTCGCAAACGCTGACCCTGTTGGTGGCTCGACCGGTACAGCCGCGGCGACGGAATACGGCGCCTACGCGGTGTCCACGCTGCTGATGACGGTCGCCGTGATCGTGCTGATCGTGCAGGTGGTCCTCGACGCCCGGCGCTCGCGCGCGAGCAAGCAGGCATAAGGAGAAACCGGAAATGACCGACGCAATCATCGTGCGGGGCGCCAACAAGCGCTACGGGGACTTCGCGGCGCTGGACAACGTCGACTTCGAGGTGCCGGCCGGGTCGTTGACCGCGTTGTTGGGGCCCAGCGGCTCAGGCAAGTCCACTCTGCTGCGGGCCATCGCCGGGCTGGACCTGCCTGACACCGGAACCGTCACGATCAACGGCCGCGACGTCACGCACATCCCGCCGCAGCGGCGCGGTATCGGTTTCGTCTTCCAGCACTACGCGGCGTTCAAGCATCTGACCGTCCGGGACAACGTCGCCTTCGGCCTCAAGATCCGCAAGCGGCCCAAGGCCGAGATCAAGGAAAAGGTCGACAACCTCCTCGAAGTGGTGGGGCTCAGCGGGTTTCAGACCCGCTACCCCAGCCAACTGTCGGGCGGTCAGCGCCAGCGCATGGCGCTGGCCCGCGCGTTGGCGGTCGATCCCGAAGTGCTCCTGCTCGACGAGCCGTTCGGTGCGCTCGACGCCAAGGTCCGCGAAGACTTGCGGGCGTGGCTGCGCCGGCTGCACGACGAGGTGCACGTCACCACCGTGCTGGTCACCCACGATCAGGCCGAAGCCCTCGATGTCGCGGACCGCATCGCGGTGCTCAACAAGGGCCGCATCGAGCAGGTCGGGTCCCCGACCGAGGTCTACGACGCGCCCGCCAATGCGTTTGTCATGTCCTTCCTGGGCGCGGTGTCACCGCTGAACGGTTCGCTGGTGCGTCCGCACGACATCCGGGTGGGTCGCAACCCCGAGATGGCGATAGCGGCCGGTGACGACTCCGTGCAGGCCACCGGGGTGGTGCGGGCGACCATCGATCGAATTGTGATGCTGGGCTTCGAGGTTCGCGTCGAGCTGACCAGTGCGGCCGACCAGACCCCGTTCACCGCGCAGATCACCCGCGGCGACGCCGAGGCGCTGGCGTTGAAAGAAGGCGACACGGTGTACGTGCGCGCCACCCGGGTGCCGCCGTTGCCTGGCGGCACCGAGATCCAACGCACCGACATCGCCGACGAGAACGGGGCGCTGACGAAAGCCTGAGTTCGCCGCTTCCCGACTTGGCTCACGTTGGTGCGCACGTCGGCGCGGTTCGTGATGAGGGCGTTGAATTTCTCTATGCCCTAACCTGTTTGAGCGTCGATACGGTACCGGTGATGACCGGTCGGCGGTGACCGACCTAGTTGGGTGTTGGTGGTGGTTGGGGCTGGAAGGGGTCATACCACCACCAGTCGGCGCGTTCGCCGGTCGGCCCGGGGCACGGCGGCACAGCGGGTGGGGGCATGGTTGGGCGCACGCGCCAGCGATCCGGCACTGAGTGGTTGGCCGGCGCTGTCGGTGACGATGAGTTCGTCGGCGGGTCCGCTGATGGTGATGAGGCCGCGGTGGTGGAGCCGGTGGTGATAGGGGCACACCAGCACCAGGTTGACCAACTCGGTCAGACCGCCGTCCTCCCAATGCACGATGTGGTGGGCGTGCAAACCGCGGGTGGCGCCACACCCGGGAACCGCGCACATGGAGTCGCGGTGCTCAAGGGCGCGGCGCAGCCGCCGGCTGATCCCGCGGGTCTCCCGGCCGGCGCCGATGACCTCCCCGTCGCGTTGGAACCACACTTCACAGGTGGCATCACAGCCCAGGTAGCGGCGTTCGGCGTCGGTGAGCAGCGGACCCAGATGCAGCGCCGCGACGCGCTGGGCCACATCGACGTGCACCACCACCGTGGTGTGCTGCCCGTGCGGGCGCCGAGCCACCTCGGCGTCCCAGCCGGCCTCCACCAGCCGCAGAAACGCCTCCAGGGTGCCCGGGGGCGGCGGCACCTGATCACCGGCACGCTCACCCTCGCCGTGATCGGCTTTCCACTCGCCGATCAGCGCATCCCGATGCGAAGCCAGCGCCGCCTCGAACTTCGCCGCCTCCGGGTGGGCAAGTTTGACCCGCCAACAGCTAAACGCCTCATCGGCGGTCTTGGTGATCGAAGCCTGCGGTGCCGGCCGCGGATCGGGTTCGGGTCGCGGTTCCAGGCTGACCGCGGTACGCAGCTGCGACACCGTGGCGACCGCGGCCAGCCCCGCGTAATGCTCATCAGATCCCGCGCCCGCGCGCGCCGCGATCACCCCGACCTGATCCAGCGACAACCGGCCCTCCCGCATCCCCTGGACGCAGCGGGGAAACTCCTCCAACCGGTGCGCCACCGTCGCGATGGTGTGCGCGGTTGCCGATGAGGAGCCCATCTTCCAGCCCACCAACCCCGCCACCGACCGCGCCCCCGTCGCACCCCACAACCCGTCACGGTCCACCTCGGCGACGATCTCCACAATCCGGGCATCAATCGCATTACGCTGACCGCTTAACTCCGCCAACTCCTCAAACAACTCCTCAAGACGCTGGCCAGGACGCACCACCGCGCCCGAAGATGCACCCGACGACATAACCCCATCATCACAACCGGCTACGACAACTCCGGGCCCCCCGATCCACCCCCGTGAGCCAAGTCGAAAGAAGCCGACCCGGTGTACTGCGCGCCACCCGGGTGCCGCCGTCACCTGGCGGCACCGAAATCCAACGCACCGACAACGCCGACGAGAACAGCGCCCTGACGAGGGCCTGAGTTCGCCGCCTAGGCGGCGGCGCGAGCCGCCACTGCCTCGTCAAAGCGATCGAGGACCGTGTCGGCCACCAGGCGGTGCGGCCCGAGCGGGGCGGCCATCAGAATCCGTTGTGCGCGTGCGTAGTCGGCAATGCGGTCGGTGATCCGACCGTGGGCCAGGAACCAGGGCGCGATGACCAGCCGGGTGGCGCCGCGGCCCCGCAGCGACGTCGGCGGCCTCGGCGAGCGAGGGGCGGGGGCCGGTGGCGAAGGCGGTGGTCGCCGTCCAGCGGGTGTGCTGGACGAGGTACTCGCCGACCGATGCGGTTCGCGCATTCGCCTGCGGGCGCGAGGAACCCACGGCCGTGACGAGAACGCCCACATCGGGATCGAATGGCGAGACCCCGGCGTGCGTGAGGCGCTGACGCAGCACGTGGATGAGCCTGTCGTCCTCGCCGAGAACGTCGGCCTGCCGTGCAGCGCAACCCGATTCGCCGATCATCGCGGGGATGTCGACGCGGGCGTGATAGGCATCGGCGAGCAGCAGCGGCACCACGACGGCATCGACGCGAAGACTGCGCGAGGACATCGCGCAGATTGGGCGTGTTCTGTTCGCAGAACGCCACCCGAACG
Source organism: uncultured Actinomycetota bacterium (assembly GCA_963733605.1). Taxonomy (GTDB): domain Bacteria; phylum Actinomycetota; class Actinomycetes; order Mycobacteriales; family Mycobacteriaceae; genus Mycobacterium. Next base: position 50,203 of record CAVTDY010000019.1, on the reverse strand, counting down.
TCGACGTTGCGACGCAACGCCCGGATGGTGCGCGCCAACTCGTGTGCCGTCGCCGCCGAACGCGGGTCGGCACTGCCGTGCGCCGTCAGGACCAGCGTGCTCACGAGGCGTGCAGACCGCATTCCGTCTTCGACAGACCCGCCCAGCGGCCGCTGCGCGGGTCGGCTCCCTCGACGGGCTTGGCGGTGCACGGCGCGCAGCCGATCGACGGGTAGCCCTCGAACACAAGCGGATTGACCAGCACATCGTTGGCGTCGATGTAGTTCTGCATGTCCTCGTCGGTCCACGCCGCGATCGGGTTGATCTTCACCAAACCGAACGCCTTGTCCCAGCTGATCAGCGGCGCCTTGGCGCGCGTCGGCGCCTCGACACGGCGGATTCCGGTCACCCAGGCGGTGTAGCCGCGCAGCGCCTTGCCCAGCGGCTCGACCTTGCGCATCCGGCAGCACTCGTTGGGTTCGCGGGCGAACAGGTCCTTGCCGTAGAGCTCGTCCTGCTTGGCGACCGAGTTCTCGGCCGTGACGTTGACCACATTGATGTCGTAGACCGCCTCGACGGCGTCGCGGGTGCCGATGGTCTCCACGAAGTGGTAGCCGGTGTCCAGGAACAGCACGTCCACGCCGGGACGGACCTTCGCGGCGAGATCGACCAGCACCGCGTCCTGCATGTTGGACGCGACGACGTAGCCGCCGCCGAAATTCTCGTCGGTCCAGCGCAGCAGGTCAGCGGCGCTCGGCGCCGTCGAGTTCGGCTGCGCCGCGCTCCGCGAGGTCCTGCAAGTGCGCCTCGGTCATCGCCTCGCTCATCGGTGTTCTCCGCTCATCGCGCAAGTGCTCATCGCAAATCCGCCTCGTCTGCTCGTACCGCCCAGGTAGCGAAACGCTCGCCGTGCTCGCGTTGTTTCACGAAGTTGCGAACAACCCGGTCGATGTAGTCGCCCAGCTCGCTCGACAGCACCTTGTGCTGACGCAACTTGCGGCCGAACCCGCTGTCCAGGCCCAGGCTGCCGCCCAGGTGCACCTGGAAACCCTCGACCGGGTCCGTCGCCGTCGTCGACCATCTGGCCCTTGAACCCGATGTCGGCGACCTGGATGCGCGCGCACGAGTTCGGGCAGCCGTTGATGTTGATGGTGATCGGCACGTCCAGCTGGGCGTTGATGTCCTCGAGCCGCTTCTCCAGCTCGGGCACCAGCACCTGGGACCGCTTGCGCGTCTCGGCGAAGGACAGCTTGCAGAACTCGATGCCGGTGCAGGCCATCAGGTTCTTGCGCCAGTGTGACGGCCGGCGACGGCAGGCCCAGCGCGTCAAGGCCGGCGACGCAGTTCGTCGACCTTGTCGTCGGGCACGTCCAGCACGATCAGCTTCTGATACGGCGTGAACCGGATGCGGTCCGAGCCGACCGCGTCGGCCAGGTCGGCCACCTTCGACAGGATGGTGCCCGACACCCGGCCGGCGATCGGGGCGACGCCGACAGCGTTGAGCCCGTTCTTGAGCTTCTGCACGCCGACGTGGTCGATCGTGCCGGGTCACCGGATCGGGAGCGGGACCGTCGATCAGCGGGCGCTTCAGGTACTCCTGTTCGAGAACCTCACGGAACTTTTCCACGCCCCAGTCCTTGATCAAGAACTTCAGCCGGGCCTTGGCGCGCAGCCGCCGGTAGCCGTAGTCGCGGAACACCGAAACCACGGCCTCCCACACGTCGGGCACCTCGTCCAGCGGCACCCACGCCCCGACCCGCTGACCCAGCATCGGGTTGGTGGACAGGCCGCCGCCCACCCACAGGTCGAAGCCGGGGCCGTGCTCGGGATGGTTGACGCCGATGAACGCGACGTCGTTGACCTCGTGGCAGACGTCCTGCAGGCCCGAGATCGCGGTCTTGAACTTGCGCGGCAGGTTGGCGTACTCCGGCTTGCCGATGTAGCGGCGCACGATCTCGTGATCGCAGGCGTGGCGTCGAGCACCTCGTCCAGTGAGTCGCCGGCCAGCGGCGAACCGAGGACCACCCGGGGGCAGTCGCCGCACGCCTCGGTGGTCTGCAGCCCGACCGCGGCCAGCCGCTTCCAGATCTCCGGCATGTCCTCGATCTGGATCCAGTGGTACTGCACGTTCTCCCGGTCGGAGATGTCGGCGGTGTCGCGCGCGAACTCCGTCGAGATTTCGCCGAGCGTGCGCAGCGCCTCCGTCGACAGCGCGCCGCCGTCGCAGCGCACCCGCAGCATGAAGTATTTCGCCTCGAGCAGATCGAGGTTCTCGTCGCCGGTCCAGGTGCCGTCGTAGCCCTGCTCGCGCTGGGTATAGAGGCCCCACCAGCGCATCCGGCCGCGCAGATCCTGCTTGTCGATGCTGTCGAAGCCCTGCTTGGCGTAGATGTCCTCGATGCGGGCCCGCACGTTCAGCGGGTTGTCGTCCTTTTTGATCTGCTCGTTCGGGTTGAGCGGTTCGCGGTAGCCGAGCTTCCACTGGCCCTCGCCCCGCGGGCGCTTGACGGGGCTTTGCCGTGGTCATGGGGTCTGGCTCCTTCGTGGAGCCGGCGTTCGGTCGCGCTACTCACCGGGATGCTGTCCGGCGGCGCAGATCCGGCGGCCAGCTGAAAGTTCGGGGTGGGCTGGGTCCTAGATCAACGCATCAAGGCAGACAACAACACGTACAAACGCGCTTGAAGTCGACATGCCGCCGCGCCACCAGCGTTACGCGGTGGGGAAGATGCGGCCGTCGGTCACGACACCAATTGTGCCACGGACCGCCGGCCAGTGCCATAACCGGGCGAGATTTGCGCTCACGGTGAGCGAAAGCCCGCTCTGGGAGACTGGCTGGGATGTCTGTCCGAACGGCGCCCGTCGAGCTGCCCGACCTGGTTCGCACGCCGGGCCGGCCCTTCGGCATCTACATCCACGTGCCGTTCTGCGCCACCCGCTGCGGCTATTGCGACTTCAATACCTATACGCCCGCCGAGCTGGGCGGCGCGAACCCCGACGGCTGGCTGGTGGCGTTGCGCGCCGAGCTCGGCCTCGCCGCCGCGCGGCTGCGCCCCCCAGCCCCGATGTCGCCGGCCGGCGGCTCCCAGCCCCGATGTCGCCGCCCGACCGGCTCCCGGATGTCAGCACCGTCTTCGTCGGCGGCGGAACGCCATCGCTGCTGGGTGCCGCCGGTCTGACGGCGGTGCTCGACGCGGTGCGCGAGCACTTCACGCTGGCCCCCGACGCGGAGGTCACCACCGAAGCCAACCCCGAGTCCACCTCGCCGCAGCTGTTCGGGCAGTTGCGCTCGGCCGGATTCACCCGGGTGTCGCTGGGCATGCAGTCCGTCGCCCCGCACGTGCTGGCGGTGCTGGATCGGGTGCACTCGCCGGGCCGGGCGCTCGACGCGGCGCGCGAAGCCCGCGCAGCGGGGTTCGACCACGTCAACCTCGACCTGATCTACGGCACGCCGGGGGAGTCCGACGACGACCTGCGCCGCTCCGTCGACGCGGCGATCGACGCCGGTGTCGACCACGTGTCCGGCTACGCGCTGGTGGTCGAGGATGGGACGGCGTTGGCCCGCCGGGTGCGGCGCGGCGAAATCGCGGCGCCCGACGACGACGTGCTCGCCGCGCGGTACGAGTTGCTTGACGCGCGGCTCTCGGCGGCGGGCTTCGACTGGTACGAGGTGTCCAACTGGTGCAGGCCCGGCGGCGAATGCCGGCATAACATCGGCTACTGGAACGGCGGCGAATGGTGGGGCGCCGGACCGGGGGCGCATGGTTACCTCGGCGCCACCCGTTGGTGGAATGTCAAGCACCCCAACGCTTATGCGCAGTCGCTGGCCGACGGGCTGCTGCCGGTGGCCGATTTCGAGCGGCTCGACGCCGCGACCCGCCACGTCGAGGACGTGATGCTGCGGCTGCGGCTGCGCGACGGTCTGCCGGTGGCCGTGCTCAGCGAGCCGAGAACGAGCCCGCGCCGAGACGGTGATCGACGACGGCCTGGTGGCGCTGGACGCAAACCGGCTGGTGCTCACCGACCGCGGCCGGCTACTGGCCGACGCGGCGGTTCGCGCGCTGCTCGGCTGACCCCGCCGAGGCTGACCCTCCGCCGAGACCCTCCCGCGAGACCGGCTCAAGCCGCCACGGTGACGTCAACGGCCAGATACTCGCCGATGGCGCGTGCTGCGGGCCAGTCGCCGGCGGCTACCGCGCGGGCCAGATCCTCCGACAGCGAGCTGCGGGCGCCCAACTCCGCCAGCCAGGCGGACACGGTCGGCGCAATCTCATCACCGGGCACGTGGACCGCGCGCTCTGCGTGCAGGCGATCGCTGACCCGGTAGATCGTCCCGGTTCGAGGCGCCCGTCTGTACATACTTGTTACAACGGCAAACCCGCCCCAATAGCTCACTTTTTCGCAAACTTTCTTGCCACCCCCTCTCGCCACCCGCTCGCCAACCGCGAACACCGCTCGAACAACCCCATTGAACGATCGGCGCCGTGTCGCCTCGTTGTGCAAGACGACGGTCGACCGAAAGCAAGGGACGCGCGGGGCATGAGCTCATGACTGACGATTCCGAGCAGGCCGCGCTGCTGCGGGCCGTGTACGACGAGCACGCCCAACCGCTGCTGCGCTACCTGTTGAGATTGACCAGGGGCGACATGCCGTTCGCCGAGGACGTGGTGCAGGAGTCGCTGCTGCGGCTCTGGCGCAAGCCGGAGGTGCTGGAGCAGCCGACGGACAATGTGCGCGCGTGGCTGTTCACCGTCGCGCGCAACCTGGTGATCGACGACCGGCGCAGCGCGAGATACACCCGCGAACTGCGGACCGAATACCTCCCCGAACGGCCGTCGCCGGACGCCTTCGGCCCGGCGTTCGACAAGTGGATACTCTCCGATGCCCTGCTGTCGCTGTCGCTCGACCATCGCACCGCGATCGTTCGCGCCTACTATCTCGGCCAAACCGTCGCCGACATCGCCCAGCAGGAGCAGGTCCCGGAGGGCACCGTCAAGTCCAGGCTTCATTACGCCCTTCGCGCGTTGCGAATTGCGTTGCAGGAAAGGGGGGTTGTCCGGTGACGAACTTCAAGCCCGACGACGACCTTGCCGAATGGGGCGCCGCCTACGTTCTCGGCGCGCTGAGCCTGACCGACCGGCGGGCCTACGAAAGCTATCTTGCCGCCAACCCGACGCGCGCCGCCGAGCTCACCGAGCTCGCCGGGATGCCCGGCATTCTCAACGCGCTCAGCCGTGACGAAGCGGTCGCACTGACCGACCTTGCCGGCGCGCGGCCGGCCCAGGAGCGGCCCGACGACAGCCGGAAAACCGTTGCCTCCCTGGCCCATGCGGCGGCCAAGCGCCGGCAGCGGTCGCGGCGCACGTTGCTCGCGGCGGCCGTTGCGCTCGGCGGCCGCACTCGCGATCGCCGGTGGCGTCGTGGGCGCGACGGTTTTCCGGCCGTCGTCGGCGCCGACGCAGACGGTGGCGATGCAGCCGATGCAGCCGACCCCGCGCGGCGGCCTTACCGCCAAGCTCGCCGTCAGCGAGAAGAAGTGGGGCACGGCGCTGAGCTGGGCGTGCCAGTACACCAAGGATTGGTCGAGGACCGTCCCGAGCTATGACATCGTGGTGACGACGCGCGACGGCGTGCAGAAGGCGGTGGGCTCATGGAAGCCCGCAGGCGATGAGGCGGCGGGACTGTCGGCCGCGACGAGCATCCCGACATCGCAGATCCACACGGTCGACATCCGGGTGACCGGCAGCAACGAACCGCTGGCGATCACCACGCTGCGGTAGTCACCCGACTGTCACACCAGCGCGGCGGCCAGCCGGCGCCACTGCTCACGCGGGAACTCCCGTGGCTCGGCGGTGAGGACCTGGACGCAGACGTGGTCGGCGCCGGCCTGCTTGTGCGCATCGACCCGCCGCGCAATCGGCGTCCTCGTCGCCCCACGCGATGATCGCGTCGAACAGCCTGTCGCTGACCGACGACAGGTCCTCGGCGCTGAAGCCGGACCGCAAGAAGTTGTTGGCGTAGTTCGGCAATGCCAGATACGCACGCAGCCAATCGGTTCCGACGGCGCGGGCGGTCTCGGCGTCGTCGGCCAGCACCACGGTCTGCTCGGGGAGCAGCAGCGGGCCCTCGCCGAGCACCTCTCTGGCCTGGTGCGTGTGCTCGGGTGTGACGAGGTAGGGATGGGCACCGTGCGCCCGCGTCGCGGCCAGTTCCAGCATCTTCGGGCCGAGCGCGGCGAGCACCCGGTTCTCGACGGGCACGGGCGTTTCGGCGGCGTCGAGGGCGTCGAGGTAGGACCGCGTGGCGGCCAGCGGCCTGCGGTAGCGGCCCGGCTCCGTGGAATCGATGAGCGGGGCGTGGCTGCAACCGATTCCGAGCAGGAACCGCTGCCCGTGCGTCTCGGTCAAGGATGCGTATGAGGCGGCGACGTCGGACGGCTCGTGCATCCAGAGGTTGAGGATGCCGGTGGCGATGACCGTGTGCCTGGTCGACGCCAGCAGATGGGCCACCGCGTCAATGACGGGGCCGCCGACGTCGGGAATCCACAGCGCCGAATAACCCAGCTCCTCCAGCTCGGCGGCGGCCTCCGCTGACTCGGCAGGGTCGCCGTACCGCAAGTGGGCACTCCAGATGCCGACGCCGGACAGTTCCATCCGCTCATCCTTTCCAGCCACTGACGACCTCACGCTACCGTCGGCACATGGCATTCGATCCCGGCGCCGTCGGCCGTGCGTTCTCCCTGCACCGGTTCGACGAATCGCTGCCCTACCTCGCCAAGGGCGTGCGCTGGACGGTGGTGGGCTACATGGTTCTCGAGGGCGCCGACGCGGTCCGTCAGACGTGTGGCGAAACGCTGGAAAGCCTGCAGGACACGACGACCACCTACGACCGTTGCGTGACGGCCGCACAGGACGATGTCGTCGCCGTCGACACCGTCGCCCGCTACTCCGGGCCCAACGGCACCACCGCCGTGGCCAGCTGCGACATCTACGAGTTCGCCGGCGAACAGATCACCGCGATCACCTCATACGCCGTCGAGGTCGACCCGGACGATGCCGGCTCGCAGCCGCCGCCGCGGGCCTAAAGCGGGCCTAGGCGATTAGCCTGCGAGACCGGAACGTCCATATCGAACACCCGCGCGTGCAGCACCACCCGGTTGCGCAACGCGGCCCGCACGGCGCGGTGCAAGCCGTCCTCCAGGTAGACGATGCCCTTCCATCTGACCGCGTGCGGGAAGAGGTCGCCGTAGAAGGTGGAGTCCTCCGACAGCAACCGGTCCAGCGCCAGCACCGTCGTCGTGGTGACCAACTCGTCGAGGCGGATCTGCCGCGGCGGAATCTGCGCCCACTGCCGCTGGGACAGGCCATGATCCGGGTATGGCCTGCCGTCGCGGACTCCCTTGAAGATCATCGAGGTGATCTCGTCAGGCGTCGGCATCACCCTGCAAAGGCTAGTCGGAAAGCACCTGCCCGCCACGCGAACAACCGCTCGCGCGGTATCGGCGCTGTTTGTCCCCGTAAAATGGGCGCTGACTCGCGGCGAAGGGCAGGTGAACCAATGGCTAGTGCCGACGACCGTCGCTTCGAGGTGCTGCGCGCCATCGTCGCCGACTTCGTGTCCACCAAGGAGCCGATCGGCTCGAAATCGCTCGTTGAGCGGCACAATCTCGGCGTCTCCAGCGCGACCGTGCGCAACGACATGGCGGTCCTTGAGGCCGAGGGCTACATCACCCAGCCGCACACCAGCTCGGGCCGGGTGCCCACCGAAAAGGGCTACCGCGAGTTCGTCGACCGGCTCGATGACGTCAAGCCCCTGTCGTCCTCGGAGCGCCGGGCCATCCTGTCGTTCCTCGAGTCCGGCGTCGACCTCGACGACGTGCTGCGCCGCGCGGTGCGGCTGCTGGCCCAGCTGACCCGCCAGGTCGCGGTGGTGCAGTACCCGACGCTGTCCACCTCCAGCGTGCGGCATCTGGAGGTGGTCGCGCTGACCCCGGCCCGGCTGCTGCTGGTGGTGATCACCGACTCCGGCCGCGTCGACCAGCGCATCGTCGAACTCGGCGACGCCATCGACGAGCATCAGCTGTCCCAGCTGCGGGAAGGGCTCGGCCAGGCGCTGGAGGGCAAGCCGCTGGCCGCCGCGTCGGTCGCGGTCTCCGATCTGGCCGCCCAGCTGGACGGCAGCGGCGGCCTGGGCGATGCCGTCGGCCGGTCGGCGACGGTGCTGTTGGAGTCGCTGGTCGAGCACAGCGAGGAACGCCTGCTGCTGGGCGGTACCGCGAACCTGACCCGCAACACCGCCGACTTCGGCGGTTCGCTGCGGGCGGTGCTGGAAGCGCTCGAGGAGCAGGTGGTGGTGCTGCGGCTGCTGGCGGTCCAGCAGGAGGCCGGCAAGGTCACCGTGCGCATCGGGCACGAGACCGAGGCCGAGCGATGGCGGGTACCTCGGTGGTGAGCACCGCGTACGGCACGTCGGGCAAGGTGTACGGCGGCATGGGAGTGTTGGGTCCCACCCGGATGGACTATCCGGGAACTATCGCTAATGTCGCTGCGGTTGCTCTCTATATCGGTGAAGTTCTCGGCAGCCGGTAGTTCGACACGGAACGCGCAAGCGACAGGAAGAGGCTAGGCAAGGTCAGGCGTGGCACGCGACTATTACGGGCTGCTCGGGGTGAGCAGGGGCGCGAGTGATTCGGAGATCAAGCGCGCCTACCGGAAGCTGGCCCGCGAGCTGCACCCCGACGTCAACCCCGACGAAGCGGCGCAGGCGCGGTTCAAGGAGATCAGCGTCGCCTACGAGGTGCTGAGCGACCCGGAGAAGCGCCGCATCGTCGACCTCGGCGGCGACCCGCTGGAGAACGCGGCCGCAGCCGGCAACGGCTTCGGCGGCTTCGGCGGCCTTGGCGACGTCTTCGAGGCCTTCTTCGGCGGCGGTGGCGCCACGTCGCGCGGCCCGATCGGCCGGGTCCGGCCGGGCTCGGACTCGCTGCTGCGGATGCGGCTTGACCTGGCCGAATGCGCCACCGGCGTGACCAAGCAGGTCACCGTCGACACCGCGGTGCTGTGCGACCTGTGCCAGGGCAAGGGCACCAACGGCAAGTCCACGCCGGTCGGCCTGCGACACCTGCGGCGGGCGCGGCGAGATCCAGACCGTCCAGCGGTCGCTGCTCGGCCAGGTGATGACGTCGCGGCCGTGCCCGGCGTGCGCGCGGCGTCGGCGAGGTCATCCCCGACCCGTGCCACCGCTGCGGCGGCGACGGACGGGTGCGGGCGCGCCGCGACATCAGCGTGAAGATCCCGGCGGGCGTCGGCGACGGGATGCGGGTGCGGCTGGCCGCCCAGGGCGAGGTCGGCCCGGGCGGCGGCCCCGCGGGCGACCTGTACGTCGAGGTCCACGAAAAGCAGCACGACATGTTCGTCCGCGACGGCGACGACCTGCACTGCACGATCTCGGTGCCGATGGTCGACGCGGCGCTGGGCACCACGGTCACCGTCGACGCGATCCTCGACGGCCCGACCGAGCTCACCGTCCCCGCGGGCACCCAGCCCGGCTCGGTGACCACGCTGCGCGGGCACGGCATGCCGCATCTGCGCTCCGGGGTGCGCGGTGACCTGCACGCCCACATCGACGTGGTGGTGCCCGCCCGGCTCGACCACGCACGACATCGAGCTGCTGCAGCAAGCTGAAGGAGAAGCGCAGTCCGCGACGTCGCCGAGGTGCAGCTCGACGCAGCACGCGCGCGGCCGGTAGCGGGTTCTTCAGCCGGCTGCGCGAAACCTTCACCGGCCGCTGACCGCCCGTGACGCCTCGGCGCTGTTCTACGTCGACGCGCTGCCCGGCGTCGGCGAGCTCGCGGTCGTCGACGGCGACGAGGGCTTCCACGCGGCCACCGTGCGGCGCATCCGGCCCGGCGAGAAGCTCGACCTGGGCGACGGCGCCGGGACGGTCGCGCACTGCGTCGTCGAGGACGTCGCCAAGGCCCGGCTTGACGGCGCGGGTGCTGGACCGCAGCAGCGGTGCCGCGGCCGGCCCCGCGGTCACTGTCGTGCAGGCGCTGCCCAAGTCCGACCGCTCCGAGCTGGCCATCGAGCTGGCCACCGAGGCCGGCGCCGACGCGTTCGTGGCCTGGCAGGCCGCGCGCTGCGTGGCCCGGTGGGACGGCGGCGACCGCGTCGACAAGGGGCTGCGCCGGTGGGGTGCGGTGGCCCGGTCGGCGGCGCGTCAGTCGCGGCGGGCGTACATCCCGACCGGTCACCGGGGTGGTATCGACGCCCGAGTTGGCTGGCCGCGGGTGCGTGACGTGATGCAGCGACGGCGCTGGTGCTCGCACGAGTCGGCCACTGTGCCGTTGGCGGAACTGCCTGTGGCGCAAGCGGATTCGCTGTTGCTCGTGTCGGGCCCGAAGGCGGCATCACCGACGAGGAGCTCGCCGCGCTGTCGGCAGCCGGGGCGACGCCGGTGCGGCTGGGGCCGACGGTGCTGCGGACCTCGACCGCCGCGGCGGTCGCGTTGGGCGCACTGGGCGCCCTGACCGCGCGCTGGCGGTCCTGAACCACTGGGACGGTGACCGGCGGTAGACTCAGTCGCAGCAACCCAGGCGAAAGCCCAGAAAGCAGGCAGAAAGCCCACGTGACGCCCCGCGAGACGAACGCTGACTCGGACACATCCGGTCGCAGCAGCATCAATGTTCCGCCCGACCTCGTCGTGGGCCTGCTCGGTTCCGCCGACGAGAATCTGCGCGCCCTCGAGCGCCTCCTCGCCGCCGATGTCCACGTGCGCGGCAACGCGCGTCACCCTGACCGGCGAGCCGGCCGACGTCGCGCTGGCCGAGCGCGTGGTCTCCGAGCTGATCGCGATCGTCGGCCGGCGGCCAGCAGCTGACCCCCGAGGCGGTGCGGCACAGCGTCGCGATGCTCACCGGCACCGGCGACGAATCGCCGGCCGAGGTGCTCACCCTCGACATCCTGTCGCGGCGCGGCAAGACGATTCGGCCGAAGACGCTGAACCAGAAGCGCTACGTCGACGCGATCGACGCGCACACCATCGTGTTCGGCATCGGCCCGGCCGGCACCGGCAAGACCTACCTGGCGATGGCCAAGGCGGTCAACGCGTTACAGACCAAGCAGGTCAACCGGATCATCCTGACCCGGCCGGCGGTGGAAGCCGGTGAGCGCCTGGGCTTCCTGCCCGGCACGCTCAGCGAGAAGATCGACCCGTATCTGCGGCCGCTGTATGACGCGCTGCACGACATGATGGACCCCGAGCTCGATCCCGAAGCTGATGAGCGCCGGGGTCATTGAGGTCGCGCCGCTGGCCTACATGCGCGGCCGGACGCTGAACGATGCGTTCATCATCCTCGACGAGGCGCAGAACACCACCGCCGAGCAGATGAAGATGTTCCTGACCCGATTGGGCTTCGGCTCCAAGATCGTTGTCACCGGCGACATCACGCAGGTCGACCTGCCCGGCGGTGCCAACTCCGGGCTGCGGGCGGCGATGCGGATCCTCGACGGCATCGACGACATCCACTTCTCCGAACTCACCAGCGCCGACGTGGTGCGCCACCGGCTGGTCGCCGACATCGTCGACGCCTACGCCAAATCCGAAGAGCCCGCGCTGATGAACCGGGCGCAGCGGCGCGGCGCCGAGCGCGCCGACCGCGAAGGTGAGCGCGTGAGCATCGAGGTCTCCAACGAGTCGGGCATCGACGTTTCCGAAGAGGAACTGGTCAGCGTCGCGCGGTTCGTCATCGCGCAAGATGAACGTGCATCCCGGCGGCCGAACTGTCGATGGTGCTGCTCGACACCGCGGCGATGGCCGACCTGCACATGCGCTGGATGGACCTGCCCGGCCCGACCGACGTGATGAGCTTCCCGATGGACGAGCTCGAGCCCGGCGGCCGCCCCGACGCGCCCGAGCCGGGGCCGTCGATGCTCGGCGACATCGTGCTGTGCCCGGAGTTCGCCGCCGAGCAGGCCGCGGCCGCCGGCCACACGCTGGGCCAGGAGCTCGCGCTGCTGACCGTGCACGGCGTGCTGCACCTGCTGGGCTACGACCACGCCGAGCCGGACGAGGAAAAGGAGATGTTCGCCCTGCAACGCGAACTGCTCGAGCGAGTGGGTGGCCGACCAGGTCGAGGCTTATCACCAGGACCGCCAGTCCGAGAAGGACCGGCGGCTGCTGGACAAGTCCCGATACTTCGACGAGCCGTGACCGGCATCGCCCCGCTGCTGGGCGCGATCGCGCTGATCGCTCTCGGCGGGCTGTTCGCGGCGATCGACGCCGCCATCAGCACGGTGTCGGTGGCCCGCGTCGAAGAGCTGGTGCGCGACGAGCGGCCGGGGGCGGTGCGCCTGGTCCGGCGTGATGGCCGAGCGGCCGCGCTACATCAATCTCGTGGTGCTGCTGCGCATCACCTGCGAGCTCACCGCGACGGTGCTGCTGGCCGCCTACCTGACCGAGCGCCTCGGGGTGGGGTGGGGGCTGGTGGCCGCGGCCGCCATCATGGTGGTGGTCAGCTTCGTCGCGATCGGTGTCGGGCCCGCGCACCGTCGGCCGCCAGAACGCCTACACCATCGCGCTGCTGGCAGCGCTTCCGCTGCAGGCGATCTCGGTGCTGCTCGCCCCGATCAGCCGGCTGCTGGTGCTGATCGGTAACGCGTTGACGCCCGGTCGCGGATTCCGCAACGGCCCGTTCGCCTCCGAGATCGAGCTGCGCGAGGTCGTCGACCTGGCCCAGCAGCGCGGCGTGGTCGCCGACGACGAGCGCCGGATGATCCAGTCGGTGTTCGAGCTGGGTGACACCCCCGCCCGCGAGGTGATGGTGCCGCGCACCGAGATGGTGTGGATCGAGGCCGACAAAACGGCCGGGCAGGCGACCTCGCTGGCGGTGCGCAGCGGCCATTCCCGGATCCCGGTGATCGGCGAGAACGTCGACGACGTGGTCGGCGTGGTGTACCTCAAAGACCTTGTGCAGAAGACGTACTACTCGACCAACGGCGGCCGCGACACCAAGGTGTCCGAGGTGATGCGCCCGGCGGTGTTCGTGCCCGACTCCAAACCGCTCGACGCGCTGCTGCGCGAGATGCAGCGCGACCGCAACCACATGGCGCTGCTGGTCGACGAGTACGGCGCCATCGCGGGCCTGGTCACGATCGAGGACGTGCTGGAGGAGATCGTCGGCGAGATCGCCGACGAGTACGACACCGACGAGGTGGCGCCGGTGGAGGACCTGGGCGACAAGCACTTTCGGGTGTCGGCCCGACTGCCCATCGAGGACCTGGGCGAGCTGTACGAGATCGAGTTCGACGAGGACCTCGACGTCGACACGGTCGGCGGCCTGCTGGCGCTCGAGCTGGGCCGGGTGCCGTTGCCCGGCGCCGAGGTGACGTGGGACGGGCTGCGGCTGCGCGCCGAAGGCGGGCCGGACCACCGCGGCCGGGTACGGATCGGCACCGTGCTGGTCAGCCCGACCGAACCGGCAGAACAGGAGCACGCAATGACCGAGCTGGACGCCGAGGACGCCAAGCTGGTGGTGCTGGCCCGTGGCGCGATGGGGCGGGCCGAGGCGTCCGGCGGCGCGGCGGTGCGCGACCTCGACGGCCGCACCTACGCCGGCGCGCCCGTCGGGCTGGCCGCGCTGCAGCTGACCGCGCTGCAGGCCGCCGTCGCCGCGGCGGTGTCCAGCGGCGCGACGGGTCTGGAGGCCGCGGTGCTGGTCGGTGGCGCGACCGACGACGCGGGCGTGGCCGCGGTGCGCGAGTTGTCGGCCGACGCGACGATCATCGTCGCCGACCGAGGCGGGCAACGTCGCGTGGACCGATCGGCGTGACCGAATTCCGTTCGGGCTTCGTCTGCTTCGTCGGCAGGCCGAACACCGGCAAGTCGACGCTGACCAATGCGCTGGTCGGCGCGAAGGTGGCGATCACGTCGAGCCGCCCGCAGACCACCCGGCACACCATTCGCGGCATCGTGCACCGCGAGGACTTCCAGATCATCCTCGTCGACACGCCCGGCCTGCACCGGCCGCGCACGTTGCTGGGCCAGCGGCTCAACGACCTGGTGAAGGACACCTATTCGGAGGTCGACGTCATCGGGCTGTGCATCCCGGCCGACGAGAAGATCGGTCCGGGGGACCGGTGGATCTACGAGCAGATCCGCCACGATCGCGCCGAACACCACGCTGGTGGTCGTCGTGACCAAGATCGACAAGGTGGCCAAGGACCGGGTCGCCGCGCAGCTGCTCGCGGTCAGCGAGCTCGTCGGGCCGCGAGGCCGAGATCGTTCCGGTGTCGGCGACGACGGGCGAGCAATCTCGACGTCCTGACCGACGTGCTGGCCGCCCAGTTGCCGCCGGCCCGGCGTTCTACCCCGACGGCGAGCTCACCGACGAGCCCGAGGAAGTGCTGATGGCCGAGCTGATCCGCGAGGCCGCGCTGGAAGGCGTGCGCGACGAGCTGCCGCACTCGCTGGCCGTCGTGATCGAGGAGGTCAGCCCGCGGGAGGGCCGCGACGATCTCATCGACGTGCACGCCAACCTCTACGTCGAACGCGACAGCCAGAAGGGCATCGTCATCGGCAAGGGCGGCGCCAGGCTGCGTGAGGTGGGCACCGCCGCGCGCACGCAGATCGAGAAGCTGCTGGGCACCAAGGTGTACCTCGACCTGCGCGTCAAGATCGCCAAGAACTGGCAGCGCGACCCGAAACAGCTTGGCCGGCTCGGCTTCTAAGAATCTGCGTCAGGCAGGCTGGCCGTAGACCGCGACGACGACACTGCGGTCCAGGCTGTTCACCGACCACACGCCCATCCGCGAGTTGGCGCAGTTCGACATGATCGCCATGTAGTCCGGCCGGTAGTACCACTGGTTCATGATGTCGACGCCGTTGATCGCCAGCGCGGGGTTGATCGCGACCGTCTCGGCGACGGGGCCGGTGAATCCGGCGGCGTTGGCGCGGTCCTGCGGCGTCGACCCGTCCGAGCCGATGTCGCCGTCGAGCCCGCGGTTGTTGAGCACGTCGTCGGCCTGCCACTGCGCCGCCAGCTGCAACTGCGGACTGATCGTCACGTTGTTGGTGCAGCCCGCCTGATGCTGCACGGTGTAGACGTTGGCGACGACGCCGTCGTTGAGCCGCTTGTTGTCGGCGTTGGCGGCGGGCATGCCCGCCACCGCCGCGCCGAGCACCACGACAACGGGGAGCACGCGACACGCGCGGCGTGCGATATCGCTGACGGTCACGCCCGGGAGGTTACGTGACCCGGTCGGGAACCGGCGCCTGCGCTGCGTGGCTGTCGTGACTGTCCAGGGCCGCCTCGGACACCAGCTCCGGCGTCGGTGCGCGTTCGGTGCGGTCCCACCACACGTCGGGCTGGCGCATCACCCAGCCGTTGAGCGCTTCCAGCTCGGCGGCCAGCGAGATCAGCAGCGGCTCGCTGTTGGCCGGGCCCATCAGCTGAACGCCGATGGGCAGCCCGCCGTAGGTGAACCCGGCGGGCACGTTGATCGACGGCCAGCCCAGCAGGTTCCATGGCCAGGTCACCGGGCACGCGCGGATCATCGCGCGGTCGGTCGCCAGCCCGCCGCGGTGGTCGAAGGCCGTGCACCCGTGGCGGCGGCTGGGCGGTCGTCGGCGCCAGCACGACGTCGACGAGGTTGAAGATCCAGCCGATCCGGCGCTGCGATTCGGCTTCCTTGGCGCGGGCCTTGCGCAGCGTGTGCTGCGACAGCAGCCAGCCGGTCCGCGCGTTGGCCACCGTGCGTTTGTCAAGCGTTACATTCGGGCCGAGCCGATCCACCCAATCGAGCAGCCCCGACGTCGACCGGGACAGGAAGTTCCACGACATCCGCAGGTTGTAGTCCGGATCGTCGGCCACGATGGTGTGCCCGAGTTGCTCGAGCTGGCCCGCCACGGTCTGCATCGCCGCCAGGATCTCGGGGTGCAGCTTGGCCTTGAAGACGGTGTACGGGAACTTCGTCGACAGCGCGATCGTCAGCGGGCCGGGAGCTTGCGCGACGAAATCAGACATCTGCACCGGTGGCGGCTGGTGCAGGTCGCCTGCGACGTTGCCCGACGCCGCGTCCAGCACCAGCGCCGCGTCGGTGACCGTGCGCGCGAGCACGCCGTTGACCGTGATGCCGTTGAACGCCTCGGGCAGCGGCCAGGTGGAGATCCGTCCGCGCTGCGGCTTGATGCCGACCAGATGCGTCCATGCCGCGGGAATCCGGACGCTGCCCGCGCCGTCGGAGCCGATGGCCGCCGCAACCAACCCGGCCGCCACGGCCGCCGCGCTGCCACCCGAGGACCCGCCCGGCGTGTGTTCGCTTGACCACGGGTTGCGGGTGTGGCCGAAGCCCGGGCCGCTGGTGAACGGCCATTGACCCAGCTCGCAGGTGTTGGTCTTGCCGACGATGACCGCTCCGGCGGCCCGCAGCCGGCGCACCACCTCGGCGTCCTGGCCGGCCGGCCGGGATGTTGCCGTCGGTGCCGAAGCGGGTGGGCACGCCCGCGACGTCGACGTCGTCCTTGACCGCGATCGGGATGCCGAGCAGCGGAAGTTGTTCGCCCGCCGCGCGTTTGCGGTCCGCCTCGGCCGCGTCGGCCAGCGCCCGTTCGGTCAGCACCACGCGGAACGCGTTGAGCGTCGACTGGCTCGCATCGATGGCATCAAGGGATCGCCGTACCAGTTCGTCGGACGTCACGGTGCCGGCGGCGAGCTGGTAAAGCTGGTTGGTGATCGTGGGAAAACGTTTTGACGTGACCATCACGTACAAGAATATCGGCGCTGCGTACCGGTTTCTGTCAGTTTGCAGTGCGAGACTGTATTGATGCGGCTGTACCGGGACCGAGCGGTGGTGCTGCGCCAGCACAAGCTCGGCGAGGCCGACCGGATCGTCACCCTGCTCACCCGTGACCACGGGTTGGTGCGTGCGGTGGCCAAGGGGGTGCGGCGCACCCGCAGCAAGTTCGGGGCGCGGCTGGAGCCGTTCGCGCACATCGACGTTCAGCTGCATCCCGGCCGAAACCTCGACATCGTCACTCAGGTGCAGGCCATCGACGCGTTCGCCACCGACATCGTCAACGACTACGGCCGCTACACCTGCGCGTGTGCGGTGCTGGAGACCGCGGAGCGGCTGGCGGGGGAGGAGCGGGCCCCGGCGCCCGCGCTGCACCGGCTCACCGTGGGCGCGCTGCGGGCGGTGGCCGACGGCGCCAGGCCCCGCGAGCTCGTGCTCGACGCTTACCTGTTGCGGGCCATGGGAATCGCGGGCTGGGCGCCGGCGCTGACCGAATGCGCCCGCTGCGCCACGCCGGGTCCGCACCGGGCGTTTCATGTCGCGGCCGGCGGCAGCGTGTGCGTGCACTGCCGCCCGTCCGGGGCGGTGACCCCGCCGCAGGGCGTGCTGGACCTGATGGCCGCGCTCCACGACGGCGACTGGGAGCACGCGCAGGCGTCGCCGCAGTCGCACCGCAGCCAGGCCAGCGGGCTGGTCGCCGCGCATCTGCAGTGGCATCTGGAACGTCAGCTGCGGACATTGCCGCTGGTCGAACGGGCGTATCGGGTCGATCGCACGGTCGCTGACCAGCGGGTGGCGTTATTCGGGCAGGATGTGCCCCATGGCAATCAGACGGACGAGCAAGTCCGAATACCCCCAATTGCCTCAGGCGCCTGACGACTATCCGACCTTTCCCGACAAGTCGACGTGGCCCGTGGTGTTCCCGGACCTGCCGCCGCGCACCAACGGCAGGTTCGCCCGCCCACCGCAGCACACGTCGAAGGCCGCCGCACCGCAGATTCCCGCCGACCAGGTTCCCAACCACGTCGCCGTCGTGATGGATGGAAACGGCCGGTGGGCGACCCAGCGGGGGCTCAACCGCACCGACGGCCACAAGATGGGCGAAGCGGTGCTCATCGACATCACCTGCGGCGCGATCGAAATCGGCATCAAGCACCTCACGGTGTACGCGTTCTCCACCGAGAACTGGAAGCGCAGCACCGAGGAGGTGCGCTTCCTGATGGGGTTCAACCGGGAGGTGGTCCGCCGGCGCCGCGAGAACCTCAACGACATGGGCGTGCGGATGCGCTGGGTGGGGTCACGGCCCCGCATGTGGCGCAGCGTGATCAAAGAGTTCGACATCGCCGAGCAGATGACGGTCGGCAACGACGTCATCACGATCAACTACTGCGTGAACTACGGCGGCCGCACCGAGATCGTCGAAGCCGCCCGCGAGCTCGCGGAGCAGGCCGCGGACGGCCGGCTCAATCCGGCCCGGATCAGCGAGGCGACGTTCGCCAAACATCTGCACCGCGCCGACATCCCCGACGTCGACCTGTTCATCCGGACCTCGGGGGAGCAGCGGGCGAGCAACTTCCTGCTGTGGCAGGCGGCCTACGCCGAGTACGTGTTCCAGGACAAGCTGTGGCCCGACTACGACCGCCGCGACCTGTGGGAGGCGTGCGAGGAGTACGTGAACCGCAACCGTCGGTTCGGCAGGGCCTGATGTCGTCCGGTCGCGGCAGGAACGAAGCGACCCGGGGATGATCATTGCAGGAGCGAGTGGCCGCGGTCCTCGACGAGATCCTGCCGATCCAGCGCGAGGACGACGGCGCGATCACCGTGCGCCACGACCAGACGTTCGCTTCGCTGCGGGTGGTGACCATCGCCGAAGGCCTCGACATGGTGTCGCTGACCCAGGTGCTGGCGTGGGATCTGCCGCTGGACAGCAAGATTCGTGCGAAGGTCGCCAAGCACGCGCACGACTCGCTGCTGGGCACCGTATCGATGGTGGAGAAGAGCGCGGCGGCCAAGCGCAACTCCAAGAAGTCCGCGGATGTGCTGCTGCGCTACAACTTTCCCGCCGCCGGCCTGACCGACGACGCGCTGCGCACGCTGATCCTCATGGTGCTGGCCACCGGCGCCGACATTCGTCGAGACCTCATCGCGGTTCCCGGGACGTGACCGGCTTGCCGGCCGTGCAATCGCCGCAGATGCCGAAGATCTCGATGGTGTGGCTGACGTCGGAGAAGCCGTGCTCGCGGGCCACCTCGGCGGCCCACGCCTCGACGTGACCGCCCTGGATCTCGACCGTCGAGCCGCACACCCGGCAGACCAGATGGTGGTGGTGGTCGTCGGAGCAGCGCCGGTACACCGACTCCCCGGTATCGGTGCGCAGCGTGTCGACGAGGCCGTTGGCGGCCATCGACTGCAGCGTGCGATACACCGTGGTCAGACCGATGCCCTCGCCGCGGCGGCGCAGTTCGTCGTGCAGCTCCTGGGCGGACCGGAAGTCGTCGAGGTTCTCCAGCAGCGCCGAGATCGCGGCGCGCTGCCGGGTGGATCGCACGCCGGTCGTGCTCACTGGCCGCCCTCGGCGGCGTGGCTGACCGCGGCGACGACGATGTCGGTCAGGTGATGGTCCACCAGCCGGTACATCACTTCGCGTCCCGACCGCTCGCCGGCCACCACCCCCGCTGACTTGAGGATCCGCAGGTGCTGGCTGACCAGTGGCTGCGGCACGGCCAGCGCGTCGACAAGTTCGTGCACGCAGCGCGCCGACTCACGCAACTGCGAGCACGATCGCGATCCGCACCGGCGCGGCCAGTGCCCGCAGCAGATCTCCGGCGGTGTCGAGGATGTCGCGCGGCGGCAGGTCGGGCAGCGGCGCCCCGCCGTGGTCGTGCACGCCCTCCGGGTCCGCCATAGTGGAAACGGTTTTCATTATGTTCCTCACATTACATGCACGATCGCGCATGTCAAAGTGCTCGGCGTCGTCCCGATAACCGCGTCGTTACGCTGTTCACCCGTGGCGTCCATCATCGACACCGTCGCTAACCTGGCCAAGCGGCGTGGATTCGTGTTCCAGGCCGGCGAGATCTATGGCGGCACGAAGTCGGCGTGGGATTACGGACCACTCGGCGTGGAGCTCAAGGAGAACATCAAGCGGCAGTGGTGGCGCGCCGTGGTCACCAGCCGCGACGACGTGGTCGGCATCGACAGCTCGATCATCCTGCCCCGCGAAGTGTGGGTCGCCTCGGGGCACGTCGAGGTGTTCCACGATCCGCTGGTCGAGTCGCTGATCACGCCACAAGCGTTACCGCGCAGACCATCTGATCGAGGCGTACGAAGCCAAGCACGGCCACCCGCCGGCCAACGGGCTGGCCGATATCCGCGACCCCGACACCGGCGAGCCGGGCCAGTGGACCGAGCCGCGCGAATTCAACATGATGCTCAAGACCTACCTCGGCCCGATCGAGACCGAGGAGGGGCTGCACTATCTGCGGCCGGAGACCGCGCAGGGCATCTTCGTCAACTTCGCCAACGTGCGTCACCACGTCGCGGCGCAAGCCGCCGTTCGGCATCGGCCAGATCGGCAAGAGCTTCCGCAACGAAATCACCCCTGGCAACTTCATTTTCCGCACTCGCGAGTTCGAGCAGATGGAGATGGAGTTCTTCGTCGAGCCGTCGACGGCGCGCGACTGGCACCAGTACTGGATCGACGAACGGCTGCAGTGGTACGTCGATCTCGGTATCGACAGCGACAACCTGCGGCTGTACGAACACCCGAAGGACAAGCTGTCGCACTACTCGGACCGCACGGTCGACATCGAGTACAAATTCGGTTTCCAGGGCAACCCGTGGGGTGAACTCGAGGGGGTGGCCAACCGCACGGACTTCGACTTGTCAACGCACTCCAAGCATTCCGGCGTCGACCTGTCGTTCTACGACCAGGCCGCCGACACTCGCTACGTGCCCTATGTGATCGAGCCCGCGGCCGGGCTGACCCGCTCGTTCATGGCCTTCCTCGTCGACGCTTATGAGGAGGACGAGGCGCCCAACGCCAAGGGCGGCGTGGACAAGCGCACGGTGCTGCGGCTGGATCCGCGGCTGGCGCCGGTCAAGGCGGCCGTGCTGCCGCTGTCGCGCCACGCCGACTTGTCTCCGAAGGCCCGTGATCTGGCCACCGAACTGCGCACGTACTGGAACGTCGAATTCGACGACGCGGGCGCCATCGGACGGCGCTACCGCCGACAGGACGAGATCGGCACGCCGTTCTGTGTGACAGTCGATTTCGACACGCTCGAGGACCAGGCGGTGACCATCCGTGAGCGCGACGCGATGACCCAGGACCGCGTCGCGCTCGACGCGGTGACCGACTATCTGGCGGCGCGGCTGAAGGGCTGTTAGAAGCGGCCCGGTCACGGCACCAACGGCAGGCGCCACGCCGGCGTCCCGTGGGTCCAGAAACCACAGCCGGGTCGCTGTCAGCCGCAGGATCCGCACCGCGCCGGTGATCAGGATCACCGCGAGCGGCAGGTTGACGAAGGCGGCGGTCAACACCGAACCCCAAACTTCGCGGGGGGCGGCGGTCAGGATGTCGAACCACGCATCACAGACGACCAGCACCCCCGTCGTGAACGCGGCGAGTACCACCACCTGACGACGCAGCCAGCCCAGCACCGCGGTCGCGGCCATGACGGATGAGGGACAGTCGAAGCCGATCCACGTCGCCGGCCAGTTATGGGCAACATAGTTCGCGGGCAGGTTCAAGCCGAGGTAGACCGTCCACGGGATCAACGCGATCGCGCCGCCCACCGTCAAAGTCAACCGATTCCGCGCATGCGACTCCCATCCGTGGCGGAAGCACTTCGTCAAGCCGACGCTGCAGCCGGTCAATCAAGTCGCGGCGTTCGGCAGGCGACATCGCCGCGATTCGGGCATCCGAGAGAACACCATCGCCGTTGTCGGTCATGGCTATTGAGTATCCGCGGCTGAGTCCGATTTGAGCGGCTGATGGCACTGTCCCCGGCGGACCTGGCCGGCTGAGCGCGTTCGCGTCGTCGGTGAGCGCATGGCCCACCACGTCGTACTGGCAGACTGTGCGTCGGTGGCTGTGATTGGAGATCCCTACGGCGAGTTCGACCGGCAGCGTCTGGTGGTCGAACCGGCCAAAGGTGCCTCGCTGCCCGGCACCGACACCGAACACCGCACCGATTTCGCCCGCGACCGGGCCCGCGTCCTGCACAGCGCCGCCCTGCGCCGGCTGGCCGACAAGACGCAGGTGGTCGGGCCACGCCAGGGCGAGACGCCGCGCACCCGGCTGACCCATTCGCTGGAGGTGGCCCAGATCGGTCGCGGCATGGCCATCGGGCTGGGTTGCGATCCCGACCTCGTCGACATGGCCGGCCTGGCCCACGACATCGGGCATCCGCCGTACGGCCACAACGGCGAAAAGGCCCTCGACGAACTGGCGGCCGACCACGGCGGCTTCGAGGGCAACGCGCAGAACTTTCGCATCCTGACCAGGCTCGAGCCGAAAGTCCTTGGCCCCCAGGACCGCAGCGCGGGACTCAACCTGACCCGGGCCGCACTTGATGCGGTGACCAAATACCCGTGGTGGCGCGGGCCCGGCAACCGCAAGTTCGGCTTCTACGCCGACGACGCCGCCGCGGCCGACTGGGTGCGGTCGGGCGCGCCCGGTCGACAGGGCGTGCCTGGAGGCCCAGGTGATGGACTGGGCCGACGACGTCGCGTATTCGGTGCACGACGTCGAGGACGGCGTCGTCTCCGGCCGCATCGACATGCGGGTGCTGGCCGACGAGGACGCGGCCGCGGTGCTCGGGCGCCTCGGTGAGTCCAGCGGGGTGGGCGCGGGCCTGCGCGCCGACGATCTGGTGGCCGCCGCCGAGCGGCTCTCGGCGCTGCCGGTGGTCGCCGCCGTCGGCAAGTACGACGCCACGCTGACCGCGTCCGTCGCACTGAAGCGGTTGACCAGCGAGCTGGTCGGCCGATTCGCTTCGGCCGCGATCGCCGCCACCCGGGAGGCGGCGGGCCCGGGCCCGCTGGTGCGCTATGCGGCCCAGCTGCGGGTGCCCGAGCTGGTCCGCGCCGAGGTCGCGGTGCTGAAGATCCTGGCGCTGCAGTTCATCATGTCCGACCCGCGGCATCTGGACCTGCAGGCGCGGCAGCGCGAGAGCGTGCACCGCGTTGCCCGGTGGGTGCTGGCGGGGGCACCGGCCACGCTCGACCCGATCTTCGTGCCGGCCTTCAACGAGGCCGCCGACGACGGCGCCCGGTTGCGGGTCGTCGTCGACCAGATCGCGTCGTTCACCGAGGGCCGGTTGGAGCGTCTCGAACCTGCGTAGCCGGCCCGCGGCACGCGCATACACTGACCCGGTGGCCGGCCGGATTCCTGATCGCGATATCTCGGCCATCCGCGAACGCATCAAGATCGAGGACGTCGTCGGCGACTACGTGCAGTTGCGACGCGCGGGCGCGGATTCGCTGAAGGGGCTGTGCCCGTTCCACGACGAGAAGTCGCCGTCGTTTCACGTCCGGCCCAACCACGGGCATTTTCACTGCTTCGGCTGCGGCGAGGGCGGCGACGTCTACGCGTTCGTCCAGAAGATCGAGCACGTCAGCTTCGTTGAGGCCGTTGAGCTGCTCGCCGACCGGGTCGGCTATACGGTCACCTACACGGGTGCGGCCGCGACGCATGTGCAGCGCGATCGGGGCAGCCGCAGCCGGCTGCTGGCCGCCAATGCCGCAGCGCAGGAGTTCTACGCCGCGGCCCTGCAGTCCGAAGAGGCGGCGCCGGCGCGGCAGTACCTGACCGAGCGCAACTTCGACCCGCAGGCCGCCGCGCACTTCGGCTGCGGGTTTGCCCCGTCGGGCTGGGATTCGCTGACAAAGCATTTGCTGCGCAAGGGATTCGAGTTCAACGAGCTCGAGGCCGCCGGGCTGTCGCGCGAGGGCCGCCGCGGCCCGATGGACCGCTTCCACCGCCGTCTGCTGTGGCCGATCCGGGCCAGCGGCAGTGAGGTCATCGGCTTCGGGGCGCGCCGCATCTTCGACGACGATGCGATGGAAGCGAAGTACATCAACACCCCGGAGACCGTGCTGTACAAGAAGTCATCGGTCTTGTTCGGGCTCGATCTGGCCAAGCGCGACATCGCCAAGGGGCATCAGGCGGTGGTGGTGGAGGGCTACACCGACGTGATGGCCATGCACCTTGCCGGGGTGACCACCGCCGTCGCCTCCTGCGGCACCGCGTTCGGCGATGAACACCTGTCGATGCTGCGGCGACTCATGATGGACGACAACTTCTTTCGCGGTGAGCTGATCTATGTCTTCGACGGCGATGCCGCGGGACGCGCGGCGGCGGTCAAGGCGTTCGAAGGGGAGCAGAACCTCGCCGGGCAGTCGTTCGTCGCCGTGGCCGACGACGGGATGGACCCGTGCGATCTGCGGTTGAAGTCCGGTGAAGGAGCGCTACGGGATCTGGTCGCGCGGCGGACGCCGTTGTTCGAGTTCGTCATTCGCACCGCGCTCTCCGAACTCGACCTCGACAGTGCCGAGGGCCGGGTGTCGGCGCTGCGGGGATGCGTGCCGATGGTCGCCCGGATCAAAGACAGCATGCTGCGCGACGAATACGCCCGCCGGTTGGCCGGATGGGTGGGCTGGGCCGACGTCGCCCAAGTGATCGCCCGGGTGCGCGAGGAGGCGCAAAAGCGCGGCATGCCGGACCGGACCCGACGGGGCGCGCGCATCGAAGCGCCCGCCGCGCGCGCTCGTGCCGCCGCCGCGCGCGAATATTGCGGCCCGTCCCGATCCGGCGGATCCCACGCTGTGGCCGCAGCGCGAGGCGCTCAAGTCGGCACTGCAGTACCCGGCGGTGGCCGGGCCGGTATTCGACTCGCTGACGGTGGAGAGCTTCACCCATCCCGGATATGCCGCGGTTCGGGCGGCGATCGGGGATGCCGGCGGGACGCCGGCGGCCCTGGCGGGCGCGCAGTGGATCGAGGCGGTGCGCGAGCAGACGGCGTCACCGGCGGCCGCGAGCCTGGTCAACGAACTCGGCGTCGAGGCGATCAATGTCGACGACGACGACAGGCTGGCGCGCTATATCGCCGGGGTGCTGGCCCGGCTGCAGGAAGTGTGGGTCGGTCGCCAGATCGCCGAGGTCAAGTCCAAGCTGCAGCGCATGTCGCCGGTGGAACAGGGCGACGAATATCACGCATTGTTCGGTGACCTGGTGGCCATGGAGGCCTACCGGCGCAGCCTGCTTGAACAGGCCAGCGGCGACGACCTTACTGCGTGATCGCCCCCGCCGGGTTATGGTGTACGAGCTGTCGGGGACAGTGGAGAGGGAGCTCATGACGAACCGAACTCGGCTCATCGCCGGTGCCTTCGTTGCCGCCGCGGTGGCCGTTCCGCTCTATGCGACGGCGAGTGTCGACCGACAGCGCTCGTGTCACGGCCGCACCCGCCTGCCTGGCATGGTTCGGAAACAAAGACGACGGCCAGTGCCTGGGCGTTTCGAATGGACAGCCCATCAGCGGAGGAACGCCGTGGGGCGTCTTCGGGCCCAACACGAACAGCGTCGCAGGGGGCGGCATCGGGGTCAGCACCGGCCCGCTGCTGCCGGGGCAGACCTGGAACACGCCGGTCGGCTAGCGGTCTTTCTTGGCCATCGTCTCCGACTGCAGCACTTCGGTTTCGGAGTCGATGGGCGTCAGCGTGACCAACGCCGGATCGGGTGATACCCGGTTGGCGATCTTACGGCGTCCGGCATCGAGCACGGCCTTGGCGACCGGACTCGCAGTGACCGCCTTGTAGGTCCCGGCGATCTGTTCGTATCGGCGCCGGCCGGCCTTCGCGCCAAATACGTAGCCGACGGCCAATACGACGACATACCGGATCACAGGGCCCCTCCCGGACGATGGTGCGTTACGTTCCATCCTGCCTCACATCGCGCACTCCGTGCCCGGTGGGCGCGTATTGGCGGCTCGTTCGGCACGTAGGCTAAAGTCATCTCTTGGTCCGCGGCCGTGTCCGCGTACACGCAACGGTCCCCTGTAGCTCAATTGGCAGAGCATTCGGCTGTTAACCGACAGGTTGCTGGTTCGAGTCCAGCCGGGGGAGCACAGGTTATTGCAGGTCAGGGTAGGTTTTCCCGCGATCGGTCGCACCAGCGACACGCCGGGACCCTGGTGCACCTGATCCAGGGCGACCAACTGGGATACTTCGGTGTATGTCGACCTGGACGGCCCGAGTCACACCCGGCATCGCCGCGGCTGGCGTGATGCTCGCGTTCAATTGGTGGATGCAGCGACCGCGCACCGATGTGCGCATGATCCGAAGCGGGTTCACGGTGCCAGGTCTGAAGCGGCTGAGACGCGCGATGGACAACGGCACCGACGACGAGATGCTCTGGCATTGCATGTGCGAATGATGTGCCTGGCGTGCCGAAAGGCCGACATCCGCCGGTCGCACTAAACGCCCTGGTCAGTGCCAGTTTCGAGGCCAGCCGGGGGAGCACAGGTTTATCGCAGGTCAAGAGCCCTTTTTCTTAAGTTCTCGGCAAACGCATGCTATTCGCGTCCCCCCTCGCGAACGCCCTCATCGCGACAGCCGAACTTGGTGCACAGCGCACCTCCTCCGCCGCGTTTGATTCGGCCCACCTACGGTCTTCGAACCGAATCGCCCTAGCGTGCGTCTATCAAGTGTTCGGCCCGCCGTCCAGCATCCAGGAGACCTCCACGGGTGGCGGGCCGACCCCATGTGTGGAGCTTTTCTCCACGAACCGAAATTCGTGCAATGCATTGCAATGTTGCGCCATCCGCTCCAGTTGTGACCGGCGACCGTGACGATGACTACATCGGTTCCCCCGCGAATCGGCGACCTCGTATAGACCACGGCGTGCACGTGGATCACCCGGCCGCCCTCACGCTGCCCGAACGGGCGCGCCGTCAGTCCGAATCAAGTCCTCTTCGGGCTCAAACCGGATGACAAAGCAACGATGATTGCGCAAAGTCGCCCATTACAGCACAATGGGCGGTGAGCTGGCAATTCTGACCTGGATCCGTCTTACCAGCTAGTTCAATTCAGGGCACGACGCAGGGACGGCTTCATCCAAAGAGGTCGCGTAGGGACCCCGTTGATGACCCCACTGGACGGCACCGCAGCCCTCATATCCGCCGCTGTCGCAGACATTGCAGACGACGGGGCATTCATCGACCGGGCCAAAGCGATGCTCATCCGATGATCGCCATCGCCGGGTCGATGAGCTTGGTTGCCGCCGTGTTGACTGGGGTGGTTTGGGGTAGGCGGTTGGCGACTCCGCCCGCGCGGGCCATCAGGGACCTGGACCTGCAGGCGAAACGCAGACGCTAAGTCACCGCAAACTAGGACGAGCGCGCTGGTTCCGCGAAGACGACCGTGAGTCAATGAAGTTCGCGTTCGACCTGTGGTCCTACACCGACGTCAAGTCCCAAGCAAAGGCCATCGTCCAACGCCTTCGCGATGGGTCGATGCCGTGTGACGGGGCCTGGTCCGCGCAGAAAATCTATGTCTTCCAACGCTGGATCGACTCTGGCATGGCCCCATAGGGGGCGGCTGCTTCCGAGCGAGACGATCGAACGAACTGCGAGGTATTAATCCCGCACACTCAAGTGGTTGCGCTGATCCCTTGGGCGGGACTCGTTTGTTCCCAACGTGATCGGGCGCGACGAGCGACCACGAACGTCGCGAGCAACAGCAGTCCCACCGTCGATAGCGAGATCACGGAGTTCACCCCATTCGCGACGTCGACCGATGTCCGCGAAATGACCACCAGCCGCGCACCGACCTCGGCGAGCAGCCCAACTCCCCACATCGCCGAGAGCAGAACGTGAATCCGGCGCACGAATGTCTGTTCGCCGGGCTCCTTCTCGTCACCGCCAGGGCGGACCCGCTCAGCCAACACCTGGGTGAGCGGGGTCCCGAGGATGCAACTGCCGAGGAACAACAGCGCGCCAATCCCGTTGACCGCGGTGTTTCCTATCAGGATGAGCTTGGGATCGGTAGTCGCGAGTCCGACCGCCAGGCTTAGCCCAAATGTCAGCAATAGGTATCCAGCGAACGGATCGAGTCGACGCACCCGGACCGCGTCGTAGGTGACTTTGAGCCCGGACACGATTGTTGCGGTCAGTAGCGCGACGAACTCGGGCTGACCCAGTGCCCGCAGACCGTAGTAGGCCAGCAGCGGGGGCGCGATTTCAAGACCGACGGATCGCAGGACGGGACGCATGGATCTCGGCTTGGCTGCACTCGATTCGCTCACGGCGCCACTCTATGGGTAGCAGATGGGCGGTTCATATCGGCAGCACCTGAAATTTGTCGCTCGCTACGCGGGCAATCTGAACAACCTCGACGAGCCGGTTCAGGTTTCGCTGTACTGCAACAGAATTGACGACTCGCGATGCTGGCCGTCCACCCGTACTACCGATCCCATTAGTTGGCGGCTTGGGTGGCCGAGCCGACTGCTGTCGCCTGCGAGGTTTAGCTGACGCGCGTCGAGGGTATGTCTGCGCGGAAGGTTCAGCTCCGAGCCCTAACCCATCATCAAACAAAGGGGATTCGTCATGGGCGCACAAGACAAGGCCAGCAACAAGATCGACGATCTGGGCGGCAAAGCCAAAGAGGCTCTCGGCAAGGTGACCGGCGATAAAGACACCGAGAACAAGGGCAAGGTCGACCAGGCGAAATCCAGCGTCAAGGACGCCGGCGAGAAGATCAAAGACGCCTTCAAGAACTAGCGGGACTTACCCGAGGCTGCGCCGTACCCGTCTGCACCGGGTACGGCGCAGCCGCCCCCAAACGCAGAGAGAACAACGAAAATGATCGTTTTAGGTGTCATCCTCATCCTGGTCGGCTACTTGCTGCCCGTCCCGGCCATCGTCGCCACTATCGGCTGGGTCCTGCTCGTGATCGGTCTCGTGCTGTTGGTGCTGGGCCAAGTTGGTCGCCCTGTAGGTGGCCGCCGCTATTGGTTTTGATTCGTTTTTCCGCCCCGAACCACTGACCCCCCCGCGCTCACCCGTTAGGTGGGCGACATCGCGGGCAGAACGGATACAGTGAGAGTCAGTGTGCCCGTAGCAGCGGTTATCGCATGCTCCGGTGAAGGGCACGAATTGAATATTGATCTTGTGGAACCGTTGGCCAGGCTGGTCACTACCGCGGATGCGATCGAGGGATTGCGAGATCTGTTCGCCGCCGAAGAGCCACTGGACGATATCGCGGCGCGGGTCGCCGAGACGACGGTGGCCGCGATCCCGTATGCCGACGCTGTCAGCATCACCGTGCTGTCGTGGCCGGATGCCCGTAGCGCGGCGTGCACCGATGACCGGGCGCTGGAACTCGATCTGCAGCAATACGCCTCAGGTCGGGGGCCGTCCCTGGAAGCCGCGTGGCAGCGCGCGCCGGTGCGCGCGGTCATCGGTGAAAACCGACAGCGGTGGCCCGAATTCGTCGAGGCCGCCCAGAAAGTCGGGATCCGCGCGAGTTTGTCGGTTCCGCTGCTGATCGGCGGCATCAACGAGGCCCAGGAACTCGTCGGTTCGCTCAACATCTACAGCCAGACCGCCGCCGCGTTCGATCCGTTCGACGCGCAACTCATGCGGCTGTACACCGTCGCCGCCGGTCAAGCGATCACCAACGCCGGGCGCTGGCAGCACTCCCGAGAAACTGTCACTCAGCTCGAGACAGCACTGACCTCGCGTTCTGACATCGACATGGCCAAAGGCGCCCTCATGGCGCTACACGGCTGCGATCCCGGCGAGGCGTTCGCCAGACTGGTCGACGAGTCCCAACGACGCAACATCAAAGTGCGCGACGTGGCGGTCGAATTGCTCGCCCGGCTGACGGTATCTCCGTGACTTACCCTTTGACGGCCCCGCCCTACTCGTCGGGGATGTTCTCCGGGTGCAGCATCTCGGCGTAGCGCAGCTGCTCGGGCACCCCGAACCCATCCACCAGCATCTCGGCGTACGGCCGCAGGTTGCGGCATCGTTCGTTGATCCCGCGGGTGACGGCCTTGGAGCGCTCGGTCGACAGGAACCGGTGCTCGACGAACCACGCCCCGTCCTGCTCGATCACCGACAGCGCGTACAGGTCGCACACCAGATCGAGGATCTTGCGGGCCTCGTCGTCCTCGCAGGAGTCGATTCCGGCGACGAACGCCTCGAGGATGATCCGTTCGATGTGGGCCCGGGCGGCATGCAGCACGTGGTCCTGCACCGCATTGAACGCATCGAACGCGCTCATCTCCTTTGATTTGCCCTGCAGCCGCCGAGCGACGGTGGCGACCATGTACTCCTCGCGGTCCTCGAACATCTTGACCTGGGTGCCGCGGTTGAACAGGCTGCCCTCTTCCTCGCTGTCCTGCCGGGTGTCGAGGATTCTTTGCATGATCGTTTCGGCCGCAGTGCGTTTCAGTACCCGCTCGCCGGCGAAGTTGGCCGCGAACCGCACCCATTCGACCGGGCTCATGCCCTTGATGTCGTCGGCGTAGGCGGTCAGCAGCTCCTTTGCCACCAGCTGGGTCAGCACATGATTGTCACCCTCGAACGTGGTGAACACGTCGGAGTCCGCCTTCAGCGCGATCAGCCGATTCTCGGCGAGATAGCCTGCACCCCCGCAGGCTTCGCGCGCCTCCTGGATGGCCCGGGTGGCATGCCAGGTGTTGGCGGCCTTCAGTCCGGCGGCGCGGGACTCCAGCTCGCGCTGCTCCTCGGGGTCGGGATCATCGGCGGTCTGCAGGTCGTGGGTCTTGGCGACGAGTTCGTTCTGTGCGAACTGCAGCGCGTATGACCGCGCGATCAGCGGGAAGAGCCGGCGCTGATGGACGAGGTAGTCCATCAGCAGCACTTCCTTATCGTCGCCAGGTGCCTTGAACTGCCTGCGCTCCAACGCATATCGCGTTGCGATGTCGAGTGCCACCCGCGCGGCGGCGCCCGCGCTGCCGCCCACCGTGACGCGGCCGCGGATCAGCGTGCCGAGCATGGTGAAGAACCTGCGGTTGGGATTCTCGATCGGCGACGAATACGTGCCGTCCTCGGCCACGTCGGCGTACTTGTTGAGCAGGTTCTCACGCGGAACACGCACATGGTCGAACTGGATGCGACCGTTGTCCACGCCGGGCAGCCCGCCCTTGTACTGGCAATCCGACGTCGTCACGCCCGGCAGGTCGTTGCCCTCGTCGTCGCGAATCGGCACCACCAGGCAGTGCACACCGTGATTGACCTCCTCACCGTCCTCATTGGTGAGAAGCTGCGCGAACACCGCTGCGACGGTGGCGGTTTGCGGCGGCACCGCCGATGTAGTCCTTGCGTGCGGTGCGGGTGGGGGAGTCGATGACGAACTCTTGGTTCGACGCGTCGTAGGTGGCGGTGGTCTCCAGCGCCTGCACGTCGCTGCCGTGGCCGGTCTCGGTCATCGCGAAGCAGCCCAGCAGGTCCAGGCTGATGATCCGCGGCACGTACGCCTGGTGGTGGCGTTCGGTGCCGAGGTTTTCGATGGCCCCGCCGAACAAGCCCCACTGCACACCGGCCTTGACCATCAGCGACAGATCCGACATCGCCAGCATCTCGATCCGGGTGACCGCCGCGCCGACGTCGCCGTTTCCGCCGTGCTCCTTCTTGAACCCGTCCTCGGCGGCGCCGTGGGCCGCCATGATCTTCATCTGCTCGGCCACCTTGGCCCGGGCGATGGTGGTGATCGGGGTGTAGTGCGGGCGGAAGATCTCGCTGGACAGTTCCTCCCGCATCCTGTTCTTCACGTCGCGCCAACGGCCGTCTAGCGTGTTGCGCAGATGCTCCGCAGTGGTGGTCATGACCTGACGGTAGCCCGCCGCGCGGGTGCGCAAACTGTGATGTGGCAAACCCAGGTAATCCTGAGTAAAGCCCGGCGAACCGCGTGGCGTTCAATCGACGAATGACCGAGTCACAGTCCAGCGCTGCGACCCCGCAGCCGTGGCGCCCGCATGAGTTCGATCATCGACACGGCGACGTCAGCGGCGGCGTGGTTACGCGCCGCGACGTTCGGCGCGATGGACGGCCTCGTCAGCAACACGGCGCTGATCGCGGGTGTGGGCGCGGTTGCCGATGCACACACGGTAGTGATCAGTGGCTTCGCAGGCCTGGTCGCCGGCGCGTTCTCGATGGCGCTGGGCGAGTTCACCTCGGTGACGACGGCCAACGAGCAGCTCGAGTCCGAGGTGCTCGTCGAGCAGCGGGCGTTCCGCCTGCATCCGCAGGCCGAAAAGGCCGAGCTGGTCGACATGCTCGTCACGATGGGATTGACGGAGGAAACCGCATCCACGGCCAGCGACGAGATCCACCGCGACGAGAACCGCGCTCTCAACTTCCATCTGACACAAGAGCTCGGCGTCGACCCCGAGGAGAAGCCGTCGCCCTACGTCGCGGCCGGGTCCAGCTTCGTCATGTTCGCAATCGGCGCGATCGTTCCGCTGCTCCCGTATCTGGTCGGCTTCCGGTCACTGTGGCTGGGCCTGCTGTTCGGCGGCGTCGGCCTGTTGGTCGCCGGCGGCGTGGCGGCGCGGTTCACCAAGAAGCCACTGTGGTGGGCGTCCTTGCGGCAGTTGCTGTTCGGGTCGGTGGCGATCGCCGCAACGTATGTCATCGGCATCCTCATCGGACATGTCGTCTGAACTCAGCTGTCGCTGCCGACGGTGAGCGCCGTCGCCTGGTCGGTGATCTCGTCGAGCTCGGACTCCTCGGTCGTCGACGCCGGCCAGGTGCTGCCGGGTGACGAAAAGCACTCCGGCGCCAAGGAGCACCGCGGCGGCGCCCACCCAGAACGGCAGGTGCACGCTGATCCGCTCGCCGAGCTCACCCGCCAGCCACGGGGCCAGCGCGGCGCCGGAAAACCGCACGAAGCTGTAGGCCGCCGAGGCCACGCCGCGCTCGACCGGCGCCGCCTTCATCACGGTCTCGGTGATCAGCGTGTTGTTGATGCCGATGAACAAGCCCGCGACCACCACACACGTCGCCAGCACGACCCTGTGGTCGGTGCCAACGGCCATCACCGCCAGCGTCGCCGTCATCGCCAGCAGATTGACGAGCAGGGTCGGCACGGTGCCGAACCGGCGCTGCAACCGGGGCGCGACGACCACTGAGGTGAACGCCAGCGCCACCCCCCAGCCGAAGAAGATCAGCCCGATCTGATGGGCGCTCATGTCAAGCGGGAACGGTGTGAACGCCAAGAGGGTGAAGAAGCCAAAGTTGTACAGCAGCGCGGTGATTGCGACGCCGAGCAGGCCGCGGTGGCGCAGCGCGCGGAACGGGTCGGCCAGCGTGGTGGCGCGCTCGGCGCGCGGCGTGGGCGGCAGCAGGAATACGGTGACGACGAGCGCCAACGCCATCAGCGCCGACACCCCGAAAAACGGTCCCCGCCATGAGATCGAGCCGAGGACGCCACCGACGAGCGGGCCGACCGCGATGCCAAGGCCCAGCGCCGCCTCGTAGAGGATGATCGCCTGGGCCACCGATCCGCGGGCCGAGCCGACGATGGTGGCCAGCGCGGTGGCGATGAACAACGCGTTGCCCAGGCCCCAGAGCGCCCGCCAGCCAACGATTTCGGTCACGGTGTCGGACATGCCGGCCAGGCCCGCGCCGGCGATGATGATCAACAGGCCGAGCAGCAGCGTGCGTTTGGCGCCGATCCGGCTGGCCATCACCCCGGTGATCAGCATGGCCACGCCCATCACCGCCATGTAGCTGGTGAACAACAGCGACACCTGCGACGGGGACGCGTTGAGGTTGTCGGCGATCGGCTTGAGGATGGGGTCGACGAGACCGATGCCCATGAACGCGACGACGGACGCGAAGGCAACGGCCCAGACGGCCTTGGGTTGGCGCCACATGCGGTGCGGCACTCCTTTTCGGTTACGTGGTGGGGGTGGGGGCGGCCGCATCCTCGAGTAGCCGGCGCAGCACCCGCACGGCGTCGCTGAGCGTTTGCCGGTCTGCGGCATCAAGGCGCTCCAGATACGGGTCGATGGCCGCGCCACGGTCGATACGCACCTGTCGCAGCGTGTTGACGCCCTTCGGCGTGATGCGGATCAGCACCGCCCGCGCATCGTCGGGGTCCACGGTGCGGGTCACCAGGGCCGCGTCTTCGAGCCGGCGGACCTGGGTGGTCATCGTCGGCTGCGAGGAGTGGTCGAGCACGGCCAGGTCGGATATCCGGGCCGCGCCTTGGTCCTCGATGGTGGACAGCAGCCGCGCCTGGGCGTAGCCCAGCGGCATGCGGACCCGTTGGGTGGCCATTCGATTGATCCGGGCCACCACGGACAGCAGATCGGCTCCCAGCGTCGGGGTCATGACCAATGATTACATAGGTTTGCTATGCATATCAAACCGCGGCTTCGGTGTCGCCGGTCATAGCGTGGTGGGGAGGGCTCTCCCGTGGCAGCTGGCAGAATCGTGAGATGACCGCGACCGAGCCGAGCGCCCCGCGAAAGGCCGGCTCGCTTCAACCGGTCGAACTCGCGCAAGCCTCGGTGATGGCGGCGCTGTGCGCGGCCACCGCGATCATCTCCGTCGTCGTTCCGTTCGCCGCGGGCGTGTCGTTGCTCGGCACCGTGCCGATGGGTCTGCTCGCCTACCGGTACCGGTTCCGGGTGCTGATCGCCGCGACCGTCGCCGGCTGCGTCATCGCTTTCCTGATCGCCGGCATGGGCGGATTCATGACGGTCATCAACAGCGCCTATATCGGCGGGCTGACCGGCATCGTCAAGCGCCGGGGGCGTGGCAAACCGACGGTTTTCGCGGCGTCGCTGCTCGCCGGAGCCCTTATCGGCCTCGTCTCGGTGGCGGCCCTGTCGGTGCTGACGCGGATGCGGCACCTGATGTTCGAAGCGGCGACGGCCAACGTCAACGGGCTGGCCACCGTGATCGCCCACATCCCTCACCTGGAGCCCGTCGCACAACGGCTCAAGCATGTCTTCGCGGCCGCGCTGAATTACTGGCCATACCTGTTCTTCGGCTCGTCGGTGGTGTCCATCGTCATCGTCTCGTTCATCGGCTGGTGGGCGCTGTCGCGGGTGATGGGCCGACTGCTCGGGATTCCCGACGTGCACAAGCTGCAGTCGTCGACCGACACCGGACCGGTCGCGCCGGTGCCGGCTCGGCTGCACGGTGTCCGGTTCCGCTACCCCAAGGCCGACCAGGACGCGCTGGGCCCGGTGTCGCTGGGCGTGGAACCCGGCGAGCACCTCGCGGTCACCGGCGCGAACGGGTCGGGCAAAACCACGCTGATGCTGATGCTCGCCGGCCGTGAACCCACCGCCGGAATCATCGAACGCCCCGGCGCCGTCGGGCTCGGCAAGCTCGGCGGCACGGCGGTGATCATGCAGCACCCGGAGAGCCAGGTGCTGGGCACGCGGGTTGCCGACGACGTCGTGTGGGGGCTGCCGCCCGGCACCACCACCGACGTGCACCAGCTGCTGACCGAGGTCGGCCTCGACGGGCTCGCCGAGCGCGACACCGGCGGCTTGTCCGGTGGCGAACTGCAGCGCCTTGCGGTGGCGGCGGCGCTGGCGCGTGAGCCGTCGCTGCTGATCGCCGACGAGGTCACCAGCATGGTGGACCAGGACGGGCGTGACACGCTGATGTCGGTGCTGTCGGGACTGACGCAGCACCACCGCATGTCGCTGGTCCACATCACGCACTACAACAACGAAGCCGACGCCGCGGACCGGGTGATCAACCTGACCGGAAACGGTGGCGCAGCCGACAACACCGAGATGGTGGAGACGGCCGCCGCGCCGGCCGCCACGCTATCGAACTCGCACCACTCCGACGCGCCCGTGCTCGAACTCAACGGTGTCGGACACGAATACGCCAGCGGAACACCGTGGGCGAAAACCGCTTTACGCGACATCAACTTCGCCGTCCATGAGGGCGACGGCGTGCTGATCCACGGCCTTAACGGCTCGGGCAAGTCGACGCTGGCCTGGATCATGGCGGGCCTCACCGTGCCGACCGACGGCAGCTGCCTGCTCGACGGTGCGCCGGTGTCCGATCAGGTTGGCGGAGTGGCGATCTCATTTCAGGCGGCCCGGCTGCAGCTGATGCGCAGCCGCGTCGATCGCGAAGTGGCGTCGGCGGCCGGGTTTTCGCCGCGCGACCGCGGCCGGGTGGTGGAGGCGTTGGCGACCGTGGGGCTGGATCCTGGGCTGGCGAACCGCCGCATCGATCAGCTCAGCGGCGGCCAGATGCGTCGCGTGGTGCTCGCGGGGCTGCTGGCCCGCTCACCGCGCGCGCTTGTCCTCGATGAGCCGTTGGCCGGACTGGACGCGGCGAGTGCGCGCGGCCTGCTGCGGCTGCTGGAAGACCTGCGGCGCCACGCGGGCCTGACGGTTGTCGTCATCTCCCACGACTTTTCGGGCCTCGAGGAGCTGTGCCCGCGCACGCTGCACCTGCACGACGGCGCGTTGACCGCGGCGCCGACGACGGCGGGAGGCATGTCATGACGGCCCCGGCAGCCACCAGGCAGCGCAAGCCGGTGGTGCTGTTGCGGCCGGTGCCGGGCGACAGCGTCATCCACCGGTTGTGGGCCGGAACGAAACTCATCGTGGTGGCGGGCATCGGGGTGATGTTGACGTTCTACCCGGGCTGGGTGCCGATCGGCTTGGTGGCCGCGCTGTGCCTCGGCACGGCGTGGCTGGCCCACATCCCGCGGGCCACCTTGCCGTCGATTCCGCGCTGGCTGTGGATCGCGATCATCTTCGGTGGCACCACGGCGGCGTTCTCCGGCGGCAGCCCGGTCATCGATCTGGGTTCGGTTCACGTCGGCCTCGGCGGGCTGATCGCCTTCCTGCGGATCACCGCGGTGTCGATTGTGCTGCTCGGACTCGGCGCGCTGGTGTCGTGGACCACCAATGTCGCCGAGATCGCGCCCGCCGTGGCCACCTTGGGCGCGCCGCTGCGGCCGCTGCGGGTACCGGTCGACGAATGGGCGGTGGCACTGGCGCTGTCGTTGCGGGCGTTCCCGATGCTGATCGACGAATTCCGGGTGCTCTACGCGGCGCGCAGGCTGCGGCCCAAGGAAGTGCGCACCACTCGACGGGGGCGCCGCCGGCGGTTGGCGCTGGAGGTCGTCGACATCCTCGCAGTGGGGATCACCGTGGCGCTGCGACGGGCCGATGAGATGGGCGATGCGATCACCGCGCGCGGTGGCGCCGGTCAGATCTCCGCGGTGCCGTCACGGCCGAAACGGGCCGACTGGGTTGCGCTTTCGATTGCGACCCTGGTGTGTGCGGTCGCGCTGGCCCTCGAACTGAAGCTGCTGGGCACCGTCTAGCGCTGCGCGGCGGCGTTCGCGGCCCGCTGGGCAGCGGCAAGGCTATCGGCGACACCGCTGCGGCCCAGAAACATCTCGTCGAAGTACGGCTTGAGGGCATCGAACCCGGCGCCGAACCCGGCACCGCCGGGCGCCGGGATGCGGGGACCGTCGAGCACCTTGAAGAACGGGCTGACGTCGACACCGCGCGACGCCCAGTAGTTGTGGTAGACGGGCTGGGCGGCGAGCACGGCGGGGATGGCGGCGCCGTGGGCGCCGAGATACTCGTTACCGCGGCGGCTGGCCATCCAGGCCAGCACCTGCCGCACCGCATCGGGATGTCTGGCTGGCCGAATTACCCGCGGCGGCAATGCCGTTCGTGACGCTGACCCGGCCCTTCGGTCCGGCCGGCAGCATGGCCACGCCCCACCGGAACGGCGCCTGGTCGGCGACTGCGGCCAGGTTGTAGGTGCCGGACTGGAACAGCGCCATCCGGCCCGCCAGGAACTGATTGCGGGAGAAGTCGCCGTTGTCGTTGGTATCCGACGCGGGCGGCGCGACGTGATCGGTGTTGATCAGCCGCACCAGGTACTCGAACGCCTGGGCCGTCTGCGGGTTGTCGAACGCGAATCGGTCGCCGACATCGAAAACGCCGCCGGCGGAACCGATGTAGTTCAGGTAGATGCCCTGCAGGTCGTTGGCCGCGTTGTAGCCCCACTGGCGGATCCGCGTTGCGTCGAATCCCGGGGTGTCCGCGGCCCGGCCGTCGGTGTCGAGGGTCAGCCGGGCCAGCAGTGGCCGCAGAGTGTCGTCGCCGTCGGGTGACCAGTGCAGTGAAAGCAGTTCGCCCAGTTCGACACCCGCGGCGTCGAGCAGGTCGGCGTTGAAGTACAGCGCGATGCCCGCGTCGGTCAATTGCGGCACCGCCCACAGCACGCCGTTGCGGGTGAACTGGTTGACCACTGAGCGTTCCCAAGCCTGCGAGGCGTTGGCGCCCAGCGCCTCTGCGATGTCCATCAGCCTGCCGCTGTCGGCGTAGCCGGCCAAGTACGCGTTGGACAGCCAGAAGATATCGTCGGCGCTGCCGCCGGCCACGTCGGTGCGCAGCGAGTCGAAGTAGCTCGAGTACGCCACGACGTTGACCCGCACCTCGATGTCGGGGTGTTCGCGGCTGAACTCGGCGAACGACTCCCGATACGCCGCCGCCACCTGCTCATCCCACAACCGCACCGTCACCACGGTCCGGCCGCTGGGTTCGCCGGAGCGGCCCAGCAGCATCGCGGCGGCCAGCAGGACGGCCATGGTGGCGGCGACGCACACCGCGACGAGCGTGGAAACCCGTGGCCGCAAACTCATTTCAACCCCGTCACGACGATCGAGCGGACGATGTGGCGGCCCAGCGCCACGAACAACACGATCAGCGGCACGATCGCCACCGTCGTCGCCGCCATCACCACGGTCCACTGCGCGTTGTAGCGCGACTGCAGTCCCGCCGTCGCCACCGTCAGCACCTGCCACTTACTTCCGCTGGTGATCACCAGCGGCCACATGAAGTTGTTCCATTGCGACACCACGGTGATCAACGCCAATGTCACCAGGATCGGCCGGCTCGCAGGCACCACCACGCGCACGATGACGTCAAGCGTGTTGGCGCCGTCGATCCGGGCGGCGTTGATCAGGTCGGCCGGGATGGTGCGAAAGTACTCGCGCAGCAAGAAGATCGCATACGGCGAGCCGAACATGAACGGCAACACCAACGCCCAGAAGGTGTTGCGCAGTCCCACCTCGGCCATCATCAGATATAACGGCACCACCGTCACCGTCGCGGGCACCATCAGTGTCGCGATGTATACCCAGAACAGCACGTCTCGGCCCGGAAACCGCAGCCGGGCAAAGGCATACGCCGCCAGCACCGAAAACGTCATCTGCCCGACCAGGATGACCATGGTCATCAACGCCGTCACGATCAGCGCGCGACCGAACCCGGCGTCGGCGATTCCGGTGTAATTCTGCAAGGTCGGCGGGCGCGGCAACGACAGCGGCGACTCGGTGTTGAACTGCCGTGCCGAGGTGAATGACGTCAGCAAGCCCAGCGTGAACGGCGCCAACGTGATCAGCGCCCCGATCGCCAGCCCGGGATAGATGACGGCGCCGGAAATGACCCGGTTAGGTGATGTCATAGGTGATCCGCCGCCGGAAGTACAGGTGCTGCACGATCGTCAC
Source organism: uncultured Actinomycetota bacterium (assembly GCA_963733605.1). Lineage (GTDB taxonomy): Bacteria > Actinomycetota > Actinomycetes > Mycobacteriales > Mycobacteriaceae > Mycobacterium. The sequence goes on along the minus strand of CAVTDY010000019.1, from coordinate 10,886 downwards.
ACCGACCAGCAGCACAAACAGCACCGCCGCCATCACCGCCGCGCGGCCCACCGCCGCGGCGCCGAACGCCTCGGCGTAGATCCGGTGTGCCACCAGGTCGGTGCGGCCCTGCGGGCCGCCGCCGGTCAACGCGTACACGGTGTCGAACACCTGGGCGGCGCTGATGATCCCGGTGACCGTCACGAAGAACAGCGTCGGCCGCAGCATCGGCAGGGTGATCCGCCGGAAGCGCTGCCATGCCGTCGCACCGTCGGTGCGGGCCGCGTTGTGGATGTCCTCCGGGATGGCCAGGATTCCGGCCAGGAAGAACAGCGTCACGTAACCGACGTTGGTCCAGATGACGACTGCGGACACCGTGGGCAGCGCGAGCCCCGGATCGGTGAGCCACTCGATGCGGTGGCCGAGCAGGGTGCTGACCACGCCGTCGGTCGGCGCGAGGATCCACCGCCACAGCACGGCGATCGCCAGCGGCGCGCAGATCCACGGCAGCACATACAGCGTGCGAAAGAACCCGGTGCCGGGCAGCCCGCGGGCCAACATCGCCGCGGCGACCAGGCCGAGGACGGTTTGCACGGGCACCACCATGGCGATGAACGCCAGGGTCACCACCAGCGAAGTCGCGAATGTCCGGTCGGTGAGCACCGATTGCCAATTGTCCAGTCCGACATACCGAATCGGGCCGAGCAGATCCCAGCGGTGCAGACTCAGCCAGAACACCACCAGCATCGGCAACACCAGGAAGGTGACCACGCCGAACAGGCTGGGAGCGAGCAGCGCGTAGCCCGCCACCGTCGACCGGACGCGGTTGACTGCCATCGAGCCATTAAAGCCCGGCCGCTGCCCTGCCACTACGGTGGTGGCGTGAGCGCGCCCCGCCGAGTCGATGCCGACTTCCTCGGTTTGCCGCGCCATCAGCTTGCCGACGCCGCCCTGTCAGCTGCGACGGCAGCCGGAGCCAGCTACGCCGACCTGCGTATTCACGGGATCACGACGGAGTTCGTGCAGCTGCGGGACGGCGAGCTGGAAACCGCGGTGGTCAACCGCGAGATCGGCCTGGCGGTGCGGGTCATCGTCGAGGGCACGTGGGGCTTCGCCTCGCACGCCGAGCTGGACCCGGCAGGTGGCGGCGACGACCGCGCGGCGGGCGGTGCAGGTCGCGAGGACGCTGGCGGCGCTGAACGCCGAGCGCATCGAGCTGGCCGCCGAGCCGGTCTACTCCGATGTCAGCTGGGTGTCGGACTACCGGGTCGATCCGTTCGCCGTCGCCGCCGCGGACAAGATCGCGGTGCTCGGTGAGTACTCCGGGCGGCTGCTGGCCGCCGACGGCGTCGACCACGTATCGGCCGGGCTGCACGCGGCGAAGGAGCAGACGTTCTACGCCGACACGTTCGGCTCGTCGATCACGCAGCAGCGGGTGCGGGTGCTGCCGACGGTGGAGGCGGTCACCGTCGATGCCGCGGCGGGCACGTTCGACTCGATGCGCACGCTGGCGCCGCCGACGGCGCGGGGCTGGGAGTACGTCGCCTCCGACGACGTCGTGGGACTGGACCGACGAGCTGGCGCAGCTGCCGTCGCTGCTCGCCGAGAAGGCCAAGGCGCCAAGCGTGACGGCGGCACCGACCGACCTGGTGATCGACCCGTCCAACCTGTGGCTGACCATTCACGAATCGATCGGCCACGCCACCGAGTACGACCGGGCGATCGGCTACGAGGCCGCCTATGCGGGCACGTCGTTCGCCACGCCGGACAAACTCGGCACCATGCGCTACGGCTCACCGGTGATGACGGTGACCGCGGACCGGACCGTCGAATACGGTTTGGCCACTGTGGGTTTCGACGACGAGGGGGTGCGGGCGCAAAGCTGGGACCTGGTGCGCGACGGCACCTTCGTCGGCTATCAGCTGGATCGGGTGTTCGCACCGCGACTGGGCGTGGCGCGGTCCAACGGCTGCTCCTACGCCGACTCGCCGCACCACGTGCCGATCCAGCGGATGGCCAACGTGTCGCTGCAGCCGGGGGCCGAGGACCTGCGGACAGCAGACCTGATCGCCCGGGTCCAGGACGGCATCTACATCGTCGGCGACAAATCGTGGTCGATCGACATGCAACGCTACAACTTTCAGTTCACCGGACAGCGGTTCTTTCGCATCCGCGACGGTCGCCTGGACGGCCAGCTGCGCGACGTTGCCTACCAGGCGACCACCACGGACTTCTGGGGCGCGCTGGAGGCCGTTGGCGGCGCGTCGACCTGGCGGCTGGGCGGTGCGTTCAACTGCGGCAAGGCGCAGCCGGGTCAGGTCGCCGCCGTCAGCCACGGCTGCCCGTCGGCGCTGTTCCGCGGCATCAATGTGCTCAACACCCGTACCGAGGCGGGACGGTAACCGATGATCGGCGCACAACAGGTCGTCGAGACCGCACTGGCCGAGGCCGCCCGGCTGGGCAAGGCCGACGAGACGATCGTGCTGGTCACCGATCGCGCCGACGCGTCGTTGCGCTGGGCGGGCAACTCGATGACCACCAACGGCGAATCCGTGAGCAGGCACGCCACGGTGATATCGATTGTCCGCCAAGGGGACACGGCGCACGTCGGCTCGGTGCGGTCCAGCGACGTGGATCCGGCGGCGATCGCCGACGTGGTCGCGGCATCGCAGCAGACCGCACTGTCCGCGCCGGAGGCACGCGACAGCGCACCGGCGCTGCCGGGCGCCGACGCGCCCGCTGACTGGGATGCGCCGGTGCCGGATACCGGTGCGCAGGTCTTCTCGGGACTGACCGGTGGCCTGGCGCGGGGGTTTCGGGGCGCCGATCAGCTGTACGGGTATGCCCGCCATGTGGTGGAGACGACGTTCGTGGCCACGTCGAACGGGCTGCGGCGGCGGTACACGCAGCCGACGGGCTCGGTGGAGATCAACGCCAAACGCGACGGCGCCAGCGCGTGGGCGGGTGTCAGCACGCCCGACTTCGTCGATGTGCCAATCGATTCGTTGCTCGAGCAGCTGTCGACGCGGCTGGGCTGGGCGCAGCGGACCGTCGAGCTGCCCGCGGGCCGGTACGAGACGATCATGCCGCCGTCGACGGTGGCGGACATGATGATCTACCTGGCGTGGACGATGGACGGCCGGGGCGCGCAGGAGGGCCGCACGGCGTTGTCGGCTCCCGGTGGCGGGACCCGGGTGGGGGAGAAGCTCACCGAGCTGCCGTTGACGCTGTACTCCGACCCGGCGGCACAGGGGTTGGCGTGCACGCCGTTTGTCGCGGCGTCGAGCTCGTCGGAGCGGGTGTCGGTGTTCGACAACGGCATGGACATCGGGAGGGCGGATTGGATCCGCGACGGCGCCATCAACGCGCTGGCGTATCCGCGGGCGGCGGCGGCCGAGTTCGATGCGCCGGTCGCGGTGCCGGCCGACAATTTGCTGATGACGGGCGGCTCGGCGAGTCTGGCGGAACTGATCGCGGGTACCGAGCGGGGACTGCTGCTGACCACGCTGTGGTACATCCGCGTCGTCGACCCGACGGTGCTGCTGTTGACGGGGTTGACCCGCGACGGCGTGTATCTGGTGGAGGACGGCGAGGTGACTGCGGCCGTCAACAACTTCCGATTCAACGAAAGCCCGCTGGACCTGCTGCGGCGCGCCGCCGAGGCGGGTGCGAGCGAGGTGACGCTGCCGCGGGAGTGGGGTGACTGGGCGACCCGGGCCGCGATGCCGTCGCTGCGGATACCGGACTTTCACATGTCATCGGTGAGCCAGGCGCAATAATCCAACCGTGAGCGAGGAACGAGTCGCCGACAGGCTGGCCGGTTTGGTTGCGATGTCCTCGGGGGACCGTCGTCTGGACACGCTGATCCGGCTGACGTGCGGCAGGGCGCTGTCGTTGCCGCCCGTTGCCATCGGAGGTCGACCTGCCCGACGCGGAGACAGAGGGCGAGTCGGCGGTGGCGGCGTTCGCCGAGCAGTTCGCTGTCGACGTGACGGGAATCGGGGCCGACCAACGCCAGCAGCTGCTTTCTACGCTGGGCGACAATGCCTTTCGCGTCGTCACGGCGATCTTCATCGCGGACTTCGTGCCCCGGGTGTGGGCGGGGCTCGACGCGCTCGCCCTGGGTAAGCCGGGCAACGGCGGTGAGGTGGTGTGGGACCACGAGACCGATCCGACGAAGGCGCTGCTCAAGGGCTTCGTGCCCGCCGTCGCGCGGCTGCGGGCGATCGACCCGGTGACGACGGAGATCGTCCGCCTCCGCGGAGCGGTGCAGCACAACTGCCGATTGTGCAAGTCGCGGCGCGAAGGGAATGCGCTGGACGCCGGCGGCTCGGAGTCGCTGTATGCCGAGATCGAGCACTACGAGACGTCGGCTCACCTGTCGGACCGCCACAAGGCGGCACTTCGATATGTCGACGCGCTGATCTGGTCGCCATCCCGCATCGATCCCGAGGTGGCGGCGGGCGTGCGGACACACTTCTCGCAGGAGGCAGCACTCGAACTCACGCTGGACGTCATGCGCAACGCGTGCAACAAGATCATGGTGTCGCTGGGAGCCGACGCGCCGCGGGTCGAGGAGGGCACCGAGTCGTTCCTGATCGACGCCGAGGGGCGGACGGTCTTCGCAAGCTAGCAATCGAGCCGAGGCCGAACATCGACGCTCCCTCCACCAACGGCTTGGCATGCGGGGCGTATGCGACGATGGGTGCCGCGAAAATGTCAGCAGGGGCGGTAGCTCAGTTGGTTAGAGCCGCGGACTCATAATCCGTTGGTCGCGGGTTCGAGCCCCGCCCGCCCCACCGATAAAGCCTAGTTCAGGCACCGTGTCTAGCCATATGTAGTAGTTTGCTGATCTCTCGGTCCGCAGACAGTCCGCACAGCGGTATCATTGGACCTGTGAAGCGCAGCGCGCGCGCAGGCGTAGAAGATCGCTGGCACCGCCCGCCGCGGCGCGGTGAGCAGGTCCCATTTCCAGCCGACCACCAGAGTCCCGGCAGCTGGTGCGTGGACTCCAAGCACGGGACACCGGGCACGCAGGTCACTACCGTGCGCCACGGGCAGGGCAAGCGGTGGATGGCCCGATGGGTCGACCACGATGGAAACGAGCGGACGAAAGCGTTTGACCGCAAGGCCGAGGCCCAGAACCACATCGGCGCCGTGACGACTGCCCTCAGGACCGGCACGTACGCCGACCCGAAGAGGGCGTCGGTCAGTTTCGGCGTGGTGGCCGAACAATGGTTCACGGTCAAGGGCCAGAGTCGATCCGCACTTAACCGGTTGAAGCCCAAGACACTTGTCGGTATCGCCGGCTGCTCGATATCGTGGTGCTGCCAAAGTGGCGGGACGTCAAGCTCAAAGATATTGATCACGATGCGATTCAGGCTTGGGTGTGGTGGCTGGCCACCGATCCTGGCGCCCGTCAGCGTCCTCTAAAGCGGAGTAAGGCTGACGATCCGCCCGTGGGCCTGTCGGCTGCGCGAGTCATCCAGTCTTTTCAAGTGGTAGATCAAGTTCTCGCCTTTGCGGTGCACAAGCACTACATCGCAGCTAATCCGGCCGATGGTATCGAGAGCCGCGCAAGTCCTCGCGCGAGGATGTGGCGCTGAGCCATGACCAGGTGCGTCGGCTCGCCGAGGCTCGCGATGAGATTCGCGCGATGGTGTACGTGTTGGCTTATGGCGGGATGCGTTACGGGGAACTGGCAGCCGCGCGGGTAGGGGATGTGGACTTGGCGCGGCTCCGCATCCGGGTGTCCCGGTCGGTTACCTACGTCACCGGTGACGGGCACGTGGAGGACGACACCAAGACCCACCAGGACCGCACGGTGCCCATCTTGACCGAGTTCTTGGCTGACACGTTGGCCGGCGTGATCACGGATCGCGACCCCTCTGAGTACTTGTTCCCACACCACGACGGCGGCCCGATACCGCTGGACTGGTTTCGGTGGCGTTTCGACAAGGCGGCTGATGAGGTGCGCCTGATGGGTATCAGCCCAAAAACGCTGCGGCACACCGCTGGATCGTTGGCACTGGGAGCTGGTGCGTCTGTGGTGACGGTGCAGAAGCTTTTGGGGCACCGGTCACCTATGACGACGATGAACGTTTACAGCCACATGCTGCCGGATGACTTCGACAACCTGGCGAAGGCAATGAATAAGGCCGCCGGTGTGACTGGTTAGCCTCACCCACCTCTCGCTGTCGCGGCCTTCTCAGTGGCTACCCACACGTTAAGGTCGGCTCTGTCGTAGAACACCTTGCCGCCAAGGGAATACGACCTGGGCCGGTTCCGCAGCTCCGATACCAACGGAGTGTATTGACCGGAATGTTTAGGAGTTCAGACGCTTGGCGCAGTGTCAGTCGGTCGGACATTCTGCTACCACCCGTGATTGCCCACGTAGCGCACCGTCATGTCAAGCTGCGTTGGCGATGACGCTGGAAATGTGTTGATAAGGAAGTTCATTGATTGTGCCCCTTCTGGTCCCGGTAGCGCCCGGTGCAGCGCTGACATCAGTTCGCCTCCTCGTTGGTGGACATTCCTGCGGAGTCTCGGCAGGCCCTGTCGCGCGTGGCCTGTCGTGCTGCGGTCGCTTTGGCCGCGCAATAGCAAAGCGCGGCTGACCAAGTCTCCGGAAGTGTTGCCCTGTGATGGCAGTGATATCCACGGGCGCGCACAGACGCCCGACGTCGAATCTTGTATCCGGCGCCTAAGCAGCGGCCGGCAGTCGTGGCTGATCGCTGGGCACAAATCAGTTTTTGGTTCGCGCCGAAACGTCCGCAGCCGAGGACGCCGAAGCCGCCGGACGCCAGCGAAGACCTAGGGCCACGCCGATCGGATCATGCCCCGTACCGCCCCTGTCAGGGCGATGTGTGCGCGGCCACGGTGAAAACTGTCACTGCAGAAGATGGAATATTAGGTGTGGGGAGGGGATTCCATCTTCTATGGATTTCAGCCGTGCCGGGTAAGAGCTGCGGAACCCGCACCAGCCGTCCTGGTGATCGACGACGTGAACACGAAGCTTCGATGGTGGCGGCTCCCGTCCGCTGGCTGCTCCCGTCCGCCGCCACCAAAGCCCGATGGCACGCCTCAACCACCGAGACTCCGGGGAGGGGCGCTCGCCAGGCGTGCGGTTAAGAGTTTCTATACTGAGAATCAAGGAACGCACTGGATTCGACGAACTGTTCCGCGGCGTGGCACCGCTTCGCGACCTGTCATCTGGCAGTAACGTTTGGCCGTGTCATCCGGCAATCAGGTGTCGATTGCTGCTGGATTGATGTCGGTCGTCGGCATATGTGTCCTTGTTGACAAGGCGGACGGGCACGTGTGTGTCCCAAGTGATCGGCTTCCGTGACCTCAGGTGACCTTGAGCACTGTCTTGCCAACGAGGCGGCCCTCGGGGATCATCTTCAGCGCCTCGACGGCGTTCTCCAGTGGGAGCACGGTCGACACCTCGACCCGGAGCGCACCGTCGCGCACCAGTGCCACGAGGTGTTCCAATCCGGCGTAGTCAGGCTGGGCAACGAATGATGACCCGATTACGTCGAGACCTGCTGCTGCTGATGCGATCTCGGCAATGTCGGGCAGCTTGCGTGCGCTGATGAGGATGCCGCCCTTACGCAGCGCCTTGAGCATAGGGATCGTGGCGTCACCGCCAGCTAGCTCGAGTACCGCATCCGCATCGTTCACACGATCGGTGACACTCGTCGTGGTGTAGTCGATCACCTCGTCGGCGCCGAGCTCCTTCACGAAGTCGTGTCGGTCTGAGCGGGCCACGGCTATGACGTGCGCTCCGAGCGACTTTGCGATTTGAACGGCGAGGTGGCCGACGCCGCCAGCGGCGCCGTTTATCAGAACCTTGATCGGTCTCACCCTTGGCGACGTCGGCGAGCATTTGCCAGGCAGTGAGGCCGACGAGGGCCAGTGCCGCGGCTTCCTCGAAGCTGAGGGTCTCCGGCTTTAGGGCCATTTGTCGGGACGGCACTGCGGTGTACTCGGCGAATCCGCCAGCACGACGGGAAACTGGGGAAATCCGAAGACCTCGTCACCGACCTTGAAGCGATTGGTCCCGAAACCCACTTGCTCCACGATGCCGGACACATCCCAGCCAGGGATGTGCGGCAGCGACAAAGCGTCCATGTAGCCGCGACCCATTGCCGTGTGATAGTCGATGGGGTTGAGGCCGACAGCCTTGACCCGAACGAGGATCTCTGTCGGCAAGGGATGCGGGCGCGGGACCTCGACCAGCTTCATCGTGTCGAGGGAGCCCCATGCCGTCTGCTGGATGGCACGCATGGTCGTTTGATCGTGGGCCACGAATTCTCTCTTTTCGTCGTGCGGCCAAATTCGTCGTGTTCACGCCCCTGCTGACGCTTCCGGCGAGCAGGCCGCGTGTGGACAACGAGTCGAGGCTAGGGCAAATCGTCGCATTGCACTGTCACGATATTTGGTCGCAACGAGCCCGTGGAATGGGTCTGGCGAAGGCATTTCTCCTCAGACGGTGCGGTGGGCCGCCGACGTGCGTTGTCGACCGTGGGGCATAGACACGATCTCGCGAAGGGCGCAAGCCGGCCGTGTTTTAGGTGCAGTGCGTTCTGCAGGCCGACATCGATTCCGGTTTCCGCTGCCACACGAGGCTCCGGGCTACGTTGTCCCTATTTCACGGGGGGATGGCCGGCAACACCCACGGGGAGCAAGGCTTGAGCGACGTGCACCACGTCGATGCACTCGTGCAGCATTCCCACTCATTAGGGCGTGCTGCGCGAAAGTCACTACGCCGTCATGCAGGCCGGTGCAGTTGCGACCGTGATCGCCGCTGTCGCGAGGAGCACTCGCTTCAGCGACTCGTCCCGTCCGTACCTCTTGTCGGGGTCGGTGCACGCGGGGATCGGGATGCGCCACCGTCATGCGGGGATGTCAGCCGTGTCGTTGGGCAGCACCGAGCGCGCAGTGGAGATGATGTCGAGGTATTCGCGGAGCAGCTTGATCTTCCCGTTCACCGCGACGAGTCGGCCACCGTAGAAGTGATGAAACGGCCGACCAGTCTTCGTGGTGGCGGTGACGTTGTACTCGGCGAAAACCTGTTCGGGAGAATCGATGTGAACCTGCAGGTCGTGGAACCGGAAATCCGGGAACTCAAGTCGATTAGGTCCACCAGAAACGCCTCGATCGCCGCCGGACGCTCTATCGACGGGGGGAAGACCAATCGACGATCTGAACGGGAAGTCCAGGGCACCATCCTCGGCGTACAGCGCCGCCGCAGCAGCGGCATCGTGATCGTTGAGTGCCGTGGCGAAGTCCAGGAGAAGTTCGTGCGCCGAGCTCATGGCGAGATCCTTTCGACATCCGACCCGTTGAGGCCGGTGACTTGATGTGTGTGGAGTTCAAATGAATTGTTTTCGTGATGGTTTCGACCGAAATCCTTCACGTGCACGATTCGTCGTGACGGTGACCGAAGCCTCGACGACCGTGCCCGGCGGTGCATCGACCGGGATCGTGGTGACAGTAGCAACTGCCAAACCAGTGCGCAATGGTGCAAACAACTGTGTATGACGCTGCAGTACTGCGGATTTGGTAACTCTAAAGATTGTGACAGCGCTGCGCGGGCTCAAGTTTCTTATGCTTTGAGCGTCCGAGTTAGTGGTCTATCAGCTAGTTCCGGAAACGCGTCGGTCTGCGCGCGGCAACCCGCCGCGCCGATCGTCTTCAACGACACGAGGGAGTACTGACGATGACCCTGTTTACCCACCGCAATCCAGAGATGCAGCTTGACAAGGACCGTACGGGCCTGGTCCTGGTGGACATGCAGAACGAGTTTCTCTCCGAGATCGGTGGCTACTACCCGATGATCGCGGACCGCCTGAAGCGCGAGAACGTCCACGATCACCTCAAGAACTCCTGATCAGCGCCAAGGCTAGCGCAATCCACGTTCTGCACTCCCCGCACTACTTCTACCCCACCGACGGTCAGTGGGTCGCCCCGGCCGGCGCGATGGCCGACTACCTAGGGGATCGGCTTCTGTCTGCGCAAGGATCCCTTGAGCTTGCAAGACTTCGCCGGGTCGCGGAGCTGATTTCCCCGACCGATACCGCAAGTACCTGCAGGACGGTCAGACGGCAAACACCTCGCCACACAAGTACTACTCGAGCGAGGCCAACGACCTCGTCCTGCAACTGCGGATGCGACGAATCGACAAGGTGATCATGGCCGGCCCCGTGGGCAACCTGTGCTTGGAGGGCCACATGCGCGATATCGATCGACCGCGGATTCGAGGTCGCAATGGTGCGCGATGCCGTCGCCGGGGCAGTCAACGAAGAAGGTGACGGCTACGAGGCCGCCATGACGAACTATCGCTTCATGGCCAACGCGGTGTGGACTACCGAGGAGACCGTAAAGCGTTTCGGCGCCTTGGCATCTGCGTAGCGTATCGGCGCGGTGACACCTGAAGCATCTGAGGCTCAAGCACATCGGCAGGATCCCTCGGGTGCGTCGGCAAACGACCACGAAGGTGACTCCGCCATCGACCATCCAACCGACGATCTTCCCATTCGGCATCAACGCGAGGAATCGAACTAATGAGTGACGAACGCAAAGTCGCCGTAATCACCGGCGCATCACAGGGATTAGGCGAGGCCTTCGTCCAGGCTTACAGGAACCGAGGCTTCCGCGTGGTCGGGAACGCTCGATCGATCAAGCCCTCCGAGGACCCCGATTACATCACCGTCCCCGGCGATGTCGGACAGCCAGCGATCGCCCGCGAAGTCGTCGATACCGCGCTCCGCGAATTCGGCCGCGTCGACACGCTGATCAACAACGCCGGCATCTGCAGAGCGGCCCGCGCCAATCACCGAGATCTCCGAGGAGCTCTACCGCAGAGTAATGGCGACGAACCTCGACAGCGTCTTCTTCGCAAC
>CAVTDY010000018.1:0-306650 GCA_963733605.1 uncultured Actinomycetota bacterium | reverse complement strand
AAAGATAGACAACAAAGGTCGTCCCGGAGACAACTTGGTCTTAGGCTGTGGTTTCGACGAAGGCCCACTGCTCGGCGACCAGTGCTTCGACGGGTATCCGGGCTCGCGTCGCCTTGATGTGACTTCGCCTGTGTCGCAACGCCGCCCACGAATAACCAAGATCGCCTGTACTGCGCCCCCCAGCGGGATCACCACCACGCGATCACGCCCATCGGTAGCCGCAGTCCGACGCCCTCTAGTTCAAGGACTTTGCAATGACCACCTCCACCACGCCATCCGCCGCACCGGCCGCCAGCCCCAACCAGCACGGATTACGGGCCGGGGCGCTGGGATTCCCCACGCTCCTGGCACAATCGATCGCGCTCATCTCCCCCACGATGACGGCGGTGCTCATCATCCCGCTGGCTTTCGCCGACTCCGGCAAGCTCACCTGGCTGGCGTACCTGTTCGGCACGATCATGCTTTCGTTCGTCGTGATGAACCTCAACCAGTTCGCCCGGCGCTCAGCATCACCGGGCTCGATGTATGCCTACATCGGACGAGGTCTGGGCCCGCGGATGGGGGTGATGTCGGGCTGGACGCTGTTATGGTGCTACGCATTCATCGCGATCGCCGGTTTCTCCGGGTTCTCGATATTCGTCAACCAGTTCCTCGACGCGATCGGCATCCACCACCATCCGCCGGCCATTGTGTGCTTCGCGTTTAGCGCACTGGTCTGCTGGTTGGTGGCCTACAAAGACATCCGAGTGTCCTCGCTGCTGACGCTGGCCCTCGAGGCACTGTCTATCACGGTGATCCTGGGGGTCTGCATGGTCATCCTGTTCGGCCCGGCAGCCCCATCGACCCCACGCAACTATCCCTGCACGGCTCAAGCGTGAAAAGCATGGGCTTAGCGGTTGTCATCTCCATCTTCAGCCTCGTGGGATTTGAAAGCGCCACCGCGTTGGGCGGCGAAGCGAAGAAACCGCTGCCAACATCCCACGCGCGGTTACCTTTAGCCTCGCGATAGCCGGGCTGTGGTTCGTCTTCGTCAGCTACGTCGAGGTCCTCGGTTCGGCCCGCGCGGGACTATCGTTGGACCAGCTGGCTGCGCCGGTGAACGCACTGGCCGACGCCTACCACGTCAGCTACCTGCAAGCCCCGATATCCCTGGGCGCGATGGTCAGCTTCTTCGCCCTGTCGCTGTCCTGCGTCAACGCCGGCGCCCGCATCTTCTACCCGATGGCCCGTCACGGTGCCCTGCACCACGCCATCGGCAACAGTCACCACCACAACAAGACGCCTCATATCGCCATCACCGTCTACACCATCATCGTCTTCGCGATCCCCACCATCATGCAGGCGTTCACCGACCCGCTCACCACGTTCGGCGACGCGGGCACCCTGGCCGCGTTCGGCTTCCTGACGGCCTACTACCTGATCTCGGTAGCGGCGCCGATGTACTTGCGTCGCCTGGGCGAACTGACCGGCAAGCACATAGCCATCATGGTCCTCGCTCTGATTGCCTGCTGGTTCCATTGATTGGCAGCTTCTACCCGCTGCCCCCGGTGCCGGTCCGATACTTCCCGTACTACTTCCTGGCCTACATGCTCGTCGGCGTCGCGTGGCTGGCCATCCTGCACCGCCGTGACCGCACCGTCATCACCGCCATGGAAGCCGACCTGGAGGCAACCGTCGACACCCATGCCCACCTCCCGGCCGACTCGATTGTCAAAAGCTGAGCGGCTCAACCATAATGACCGCCATGGCTACGGCCGAAGTACACCGCAGCCGCCCCTGCTGGTCGTCCAGCATGTGCCCTGGGAGGGCCCACACCTCATCCTGGACTCCTTCTCCGGCGTCTCGACAGTGCTGCACAACACTGCTCGACGAGCCCCTGGCGCACGCCTGCCCGATCCGGCCACGGTCCGGGGCGCGATCTTCATGGGCGGGCCGATGAGCGTCAACGATGCCGACACGCTGGCCCCGCTCGCCGACGAGATCGCTTGGCTGCAGCGAGCGATAGCCCTCGAGGTACCGATACTCGGCATCTGCCTTGGCGCACAACTTCTCGCGAAGGCAGCAGGGCTACCATCACGCCGGCACCCCGCCCCGAGATCGGAGTAGCCGCTGTCGAGATCACCGATCCGCACGATCCACTGTTCGCCCATCTGGCACCCTGCACACATGCCATGCATTGGCACGGTGAACAATTCAGCCTGCCCGAGCACGCGGTGAAGTTGGCGCACACTGCCCAACCGAGGTGCAGGCGTTCCGGCTGGGCGACAGCGCCTGGGGCATGCTCTTTCACCTCGAAGTCGACGACGAGCTCTTGACATCTGGCTTGCCGAACCGACGATGGCGCTGGAAGCCCAGCGCGCGTTGGGCCCCCGCTACCGGGAACAACTCCGGGCCGGCCTTCCGGCCATCGCCCGCAGCCAGGCGCGCGCCGTCTTTGATGAATTCGCCAGCTACTGTGCACCGCACCACGTTGCACCCCAGCACGCACGAATCGTGTCGACGGTGCGATCGGCGACACCATGACCCGGATCTGGACCAGACCCGCCACGGCCGGCACACCGACGAGATGAGGAACACGATGACAGACGGATCAGTTGCTGCGCTGTGGCGCTATCCGGTGAAGTCAATGATCGGCGGGAGCTCAACAGATCGGACCTCACCGATCGCGGCGTGCTCGGTGACCGTTCGCACGCCCTGGTTGACACCGAGACCGGGAAAGTGGTCAGCGCCAAGAACCCCAGGAAGTGGCCCAACATGTTCGACTTCCGGGCGGTGTTCACCGTGCCACCGGTGTTCGGGGAGCCCGCTGCCACCGGTACGGGTGACACTCCCGGACGGCGACAGCGCCAGCTCCGACGACGCCGGCTTCACCGAACTCGTCAGCGCCGCGCTCGGCAGACCCGTGACCCTGGCGACCGCCGCACCGGCTGAACCGAGCCTTGAGGAGTATTGGCCCGACATCGCCGAACTCGACCACCAGGAGACCGTGACCGACGAGGCGATGCCGGTGAACACATTCTTCGACCTCGCCACCATCCACGTGCTCACGACGGCAACGATCAACCGGCTCCGTGAGCTCTACCCGCTGGGCCGCTTCGAGGTCAGGCGCTTTCGACCCGAACATCGTCGTAGACCTCGACGACGATGACGCCGACTTCGCGGAGGGAAAGTGGGTGGGGAGCGAACTTCGGATCGGCGAGGACGTCATGCTGATACGACCACCACTGCCCGCGTTCGTCATGACCACCCTTGCGCAAGGAGATCTCCCCAAGGACAGTGGGATCCTGCGCACAGCGGCACGCCACAACGACGTCCACGTCGGCGTCTACGCCGAGGTACGTCGCGCCGGGCGAATACAGCGCGGCGACTCCGTCACCCTCGGCTCAACAAATCCGTCGACATCAGCCCAGCAGCAGTCACGTCACGAGTGTCTGGGTTTTTGGCGTCGTGAACGCTTCTCTGATGCTGCGGCCGGTTGGTCTGCAGGGTCTCTATGTAATTAATTGGCGACATCAATCCGGCGGAGCCGTGTCGGCGTCGGCTGTTGTGAACGCCTCGCCGAGGCCGGAATCCAGCACTCGGTCGGGGCGGTGCCGATGGTCGTCAAGCACTGCCGTGTGCCACATGAGATTCGGTAGCGCTTTCAACACGACTGAACCGGTTCCAGGCATTCGTCATCTGCACGGCCCGGTGGTCGACATGGTCCGCGACGGTTGACCAGCGACGCGGCTGGGGACCCGCGATCTCTATCGCGTGGATGCGCCCGGCGCGCTGCTGGCCGAACCGAACGACGGCCCACCACGCTGGACACCAACGCGTTACGGCAACTAGCCGTCCTAAAGATGTGGCTGCAGAGCATGGGCAGTTGACGCGTCGGCGAAACGCTGCTTTCAACGGTTCCTTGGGCGCCATGCGAGATCGGCGCTAGGCCCACACTAAGACCATGAGTGGGCTACCGGATGAGCAGGAGGTGGCGTGGGCCCTGGCGGAGGAAGCTCGAAGGTTCCTCACGATTCCTGAGCTGAATTCGGTCTTCGTCGCGCTGGGAGTAGGAGACTTTCCGGCGGCCATCGGGACGATGCTGCAGGCTGTGGTGTCCAGTAAGGCGTCATTGTCGTCAGTCCTGGTTGCCAGATTGGGCCACTGGATCGACATGTATGCGGGCCAGCCCGCCGAACCGCGCCTGCGACAATATCTTTCCCGCATCGAGTCATGCAGTGACCCGCCGACGGCGACACCGTAATTGAACGCCACGAGGCACGCCGCAGCGACCGCCGGGCCGACTGGCCAGCACAACGATTCAGACTTTAGTTTGAGCGCCGAGTCCGTGTTCTCGGAGTGCGGCGGATACGTTCCGCGGCGGCTGGGCATCCGGTGGCCAGGTAGCCGCCGGGATCAGCCGGTGCGGCAGTGACATTGGCGTCGTCAGCGACGATCGTGACGCCTTCGTATCTCGTGAATTCTTCCAGTAGGCCGCCGAATCCGCCCTGGCCGGCGGCGTTGTCGGTGTGGATGACGACCAGCGCTTCTGTTTTGATGCCGGTGATCTGCTCAGGCCTGACATCGGTCGGGTGTCGCCGGTGTCGGTGGGTTGGCGCGGCAGATCGGAGTTGTACCGGAAGCCCAGGCTTTCCAGGTAGCCCTCGGTGTTGGAGGAGCGAGCACCTCGGACACACCGCTGTCGGTGACGCTCACTGCCTCAATGGATTTGCCGTTGAACCCGGGGTAGCCGTACTTTCGTGTTTTCGGCGCGACGTCAGAACCGTTGGGCGAACTTGGCTTTCCCGGGACCGTCCAGGTCGGCTAAGGCGGCCGGGCGCCCGGCCATCGCCATCAACAGTGCCTCGCCACTGCCGCGGACCGCCGGGCCGTTGCCGTGCGACCAGTCCAGGTCGGTGGCGACAAGTCGCACGCCGCGGGCTCGCCAGGCACCGCGGATGGTCGGCGCGAAACGCGCGAAATCCAGCGCGGTTCGCAGGCGTTGCGGATCGATGGTGCGCGGGATGCCGACCGAGCGCCGGATGTCCTGCTGGTGGATCATGCCGTCGGTGAGTGCGATCCTGCCACCGAAACCTGCGGTGAGCCCGTGTGGTTCGGTGTTACCCCGGATCATCGCGGTGATCTGCTCCGGCGCCCTGTCGGCGTAGTCGGCGACGCCGATCGCATTGATGCGGTCGGTGTTGAGCCGACCTTTAGGAAGCGGCGGACCAAACCCGCGGTGCTGAGCTCGTCGTAGCTGACCGTGTGCACAGCGACTTCGCGGACCCGCCAGAGTTCGCACAGCGTCGGGCTCTCCCACTGCTGCGGTGTCAGTCCGTCCAGCAGCGCGGCGAACTCTTCGCGCTCGTCACGCGCCATCTCCTTTGCGGACCGACTTTCAACCATCACGCCTCGCCGACCCGGACGGCGACGCCGACCGCCCCGGCGCCGACGTGAATCGACAGCACCGGCCCCGTATCGGTGACGACGAGCGACTCGATCTGGGGCAGCCGTGTCGTCAGTGCGGCGCCGATCTCGTCTGCGGCGTCGTGATTGTCGACATGGTGCACGGCGATGGTCGCTCTGTGGTCGCCGACGACCTCGGCGACCCGGTCCACCATCGCCGCGTGCGCCTTGGTGACGGTGCGGATCCGCTGATCCAGCACCAGCCGCCCGTCGACGTCCAGGCAGAGCAGCGGCTTGAGCGCAAGGGCGGTCCCCAGCCACGACGCGCCCTTGCGGATCCGGCCGCTGCGGCGAAGATTGTCCAGTCGGTGCACGACGACGAACAGGTGCCCGCGGGCGGCCACCGACCGGGCCGCGGCCTCAACGGCATCCAGATCGGCACCCGCGCCTGCTGACTGCGCCGCGGCCAGGGCGATGAATCCGACACCCATCGCCACCGAGCGCGAGTTGACCACCCGCACCGCCGAGCCGAACTCGCGGGCGGCCTGCACGGCCGAGCTGTAGGTGGCCGACAGCGCGGCCGAAAGATGAACCGCGACAACCCCGTCGCCGTCGCTGTCGCGCAGCGCCTGCCGGTAGGTCGCCGACAGCTCCGCAGGCGTGGCCCCGGCTGTGGTGACGCGCGCACGGTCGTGAATGTCGTACGGCACGTCGTCGACCCCGTCGCGCAGATCCGCCCCGTCGACCAGGACGTGCAGCGGCACCTGCCGGATGTCGAACTCTTTGAGCTCATCTGACTGCAGGCGAGACGACGAATCGGTCACCACGACGACGGCCATGGCTACCGCGGATCTTCCTGTTGCACACCGGCTTCTGCGAGCGCCTTGAGCATCAGCTCGGCCACGGCCTGATGGGACTCGAAATTCCAGTGGATGCCGTCGGGATTGCCTCGACCGCTCATGATGTGCTCGGCGACCGCCGCCTTGAGGTCGACGAGCGGGACGTCGTGGCGCTCGGCCCATTCGGTGATCGCCTTGACGGTGCCTGCCCTGCCGTGGTGCGCCTTGCCGTACGCCTCGGCGATGTGGACCGACGGCAGCGACGCGACGATCGGGATGCCCGGCCGATTGAAGTCGATTGCCCCACGGGTCATTTCGAGGTATTCCGCGGAAAGGTGCGGCGGCAGGGCGGCGCGCGATATCGGCGACAGCCGCGGCTGCACCCACCCGTAGCCGTCGCGCACCCAGCGCCGAAGAAACGCCGGCCGGACGTACCGGATCAACTCACGCACCGCGGTGGGCAACGGCGACGGCAGCGAATCCATGCCACCCGTCGCGAAGATCACCGCGCCGGCACGTGGCAACGCCGCCCACGCCCGGGGGTCCTGGGTGGCGGCCCACCAGATGTCTCGGCAGGTCCAGCCGATCCGGCCGATCACTTCGGCGTCCCAACCCAGCTGGGAGGCAACGATATTCGGCCAGATCCGCGGATCGTCGGCGGGCAGACCGCCGGTAGGCCCGTAGTAGGACAGCGAGTCGCAGAAGACCAGCAGCGTGCGGCGGGCGGAGCGGTGCGGCGTTGGCCCGCGCCGGTCAGAGGACATCGTTGGCCACCTGCGCCGAGGCGTTCCACACGTCGAGTCGCCAGCGGATCCGTCCAGCCGGTGTCCGGCACCCCAGCCGGGTGTGCCCGGACAGCTGCACCCAGCTGGCGTTACCCATGCCGCCCAGCACCGGCCAGTTGTCCACGGGCAGCCCGAGCAGCGCCGCCGTCAGCGCGGCGATCAGCCCGCCGTGCGCCACCAGGATCACCGGCCGTTCGGGTTCGTCGATCCCCCATTCCCGGCCCCACTCGGTCTGCTCGGCGACCAGCTCGGCGACCAACGGCATGCTGCGCGCCGCGACGTCGACCCGGCTTTCGCCGCCGTGCGGCGCCCACCGGGCGTCGTCGCGCCAGGCCAGCCGCGCGCCGGGCGCCATGGCGTCCACCTCGAGATGGGTCATCCCCTGCCAGTCGCCGAGGTGCGTTTCGCGCAGCCGGGTGTCGACGAGCACCGGCAGCCCGGACCGCTCGCCGAGCACGACCGCGGTATCCAGCGCGCGCCGCAGGTCCGACGACACGATCAGCAGCGGTTGCCGTTTCGCCAACAGCTCGGCGGCGGCGACGGCCTGGTCACGGCCGAGTTCGGACAGCTCGGTGTCGAGCTGGCCCTGCATCCGGCTGCCGGCGTTGTACTCGGTCTGCCCGTGCCGCAGCATGACCAGTCTGCGCACCCTCATGACGGCGCATCCAGATCCACCGCCACGATGCGGGCAGTCCCGCCACAGCCGGTCAAGGGCGTAGAAGTCGCGCTCGTCCTGGTGCTGGATGTGCACGACGATGTCGACGTAGTCCAGCAGGGTCCATCGGCCCTCGCGGGCGCCTTCGCGGCGGGCGGGTTTGTACCCCGCGAGGCGCATCTTTTCCTCGACCTCGTCGACGATCGCGTTGACCTGGCGCTCGTTGGACGCCGACGCGATGACGAAACAGTCGGTGATCACGAGCTGTCCGGACACGTCGATCACCACGATGTCCTCGGCGAGCTTGGACGCGGCAGCGCTCGCCGCGACGGTCGCCATCTTGATGGCTTCCTCGGAGGCGGTCATGTCTGATGCTCTTCGCGCGAGCGGCTCATCGGCGACTGCCGCGTCCGTCGCCACCGGCTGCGGCGTAGAGCCGCCGCTTGGACACGTACTGCACGACACCGTCGGGCACCAGGTACCAGATCGGCCGGTCGCTTGGGCCCGGTCGCGGCAGTCGGTCGAGGAGATCGCCAGCGCGGGCACCTCGACCAGGGTCAGCGCGTCGGGCGGCAGTTCCTGCATCGCCGCGGCGATGTGCTCGCCGTCCAGTTCGTAGCCGGGCCGGCTGACCCCGACGAACCGGGCCATCGAGAACATGCTCCTCCCAGTTCTGCCAGGACAGGATCGAGGCCAGCGCGTCGGCGCCGGTGATGAAGTAGAGGTCCGCGTCGGGGTTGAGCGCGCGCAGATCGCGCAGGGTGTCCTTGGTGTAGGTCGCGCCGCGCGCGGTCGATGTCCACCCGGCTGACCGAGAACCGCGGGTTGGACGCGGTGGCGATGACCGTCATCAGGTAGCGGTCTTCGGCGGGGGTGACGTAGCGGTCGTGCTTCTGCCAAGGCTGGCCGGTCGGGACGAACACCACCTCGTCGAGCTCGAACCGATCGGCGACCTCGCTGGCGGCGACCAGGTGCCCGTTGTGGATGGGGTCGAACGTCCCACCCATCACGCCCAGCCGGCGTCGAGAAGTCACAACCAGCCAGCCTAGACCGGCAGCAGCTGGTCGATCACCGCTGCCAGCTGCTTGGCCGACCGGCATTCATGCATGGTGATGACGTCCTGGTAGCGCGGCACCGCCGAGTCGCCGCTGCCCCACAGGTGCTTGGGCTCGGGGTTGAGCCAGTGCGCGTGCCGGCTGGCGTTGACCATGTGGGCCAGCAGGTCGGTTTCCGGGTTGCGGTAGTTGTTGCGCCCGTCCCCGAGAACCAGCAAGGAGCTGCGCGGCGACAGCACGTTCGGCCACTTCTCGATGAACGAGACGAACGCGTTGCCGTAGTCGGAGTGCCCGTCGCGGGTGTAGACGCCGGCCTCGCGGGTGATCCGCTGCACGGCCACGGCCAGGTCGGAGTCCGGCCCGAACAGCTCGGTGACCTCGTCGGTGGTGTCGATAAAGGCAAAGACGCGAACGCGGGAAAACTGCTGGCGCAGCGCGTGCACCAGCAGCAGCGTGAAGTGGCTGAACCCCGCGACCGAGCCGGACACATCGCAGAGCACCACCAGCTCCGGCCGGGCGGGATGCGGCTTTTTCAGCACGACGTCGATGGGCACCCCGCCGGTGGACATCGACTTGCGCAGCGTCTTGCGCAGATCGATCTCGCCGGACCGCGACCGTCGCCGGCGCGCCGCCAACCGGGTCGCCAAGGTGCGGGCCAACGGCACCACCACCCGCCGCATCTGGCGCAGCTGCTCACCGGAGGCGCGCAGGAACTCGACGTTCTCGGCGAGCTGCGGGACGCCGTACATCTGCACATGCTCGCGACCCAGCTGCTCGGCGGTGCGGCGCTTGGTCTCGGCCTCCACCATCTTGCGCAACTGCGCGATGCGTTGGGCGGCCATGGCTTTGGCGATCTGCTCCTGCGTCGGCGTCGGCTCGTCGCCGTAGGGTGCGAGCAGGCCGGCCAGCAGCCGGCCCTCGAGGTCGTCGAGGCTCATCGCCTTGAGCGCCTGATACGACGAGTACGACGGGCCGCGGCTGGATTGGTAGCGGCCGTAGGCCTCGACGATCTGGGCGATCATCGCCGCCAGTCGCTCGTCGAGGTTGGCCAGGTCGGCGTTGTCGCTGAGCATGTCGACCAGCTGGGCGCGCAGCGCCTCGATGTCCTCGGGCGGCAGGCCTTCCGGCGCGTCGTCGTCTTCGTCGTCGGGCACCATGGTCCTGGCGCCGAGGGCAGCGGGAAAGAACAGGTCGAACATCGCGTCGTAGGTGTCGCGGTGGTCGGGGCGCCGTAGCACCGCGCACGCGATGCCCTCACGCAGCGACTCACGGTCGCCGAGCCCGAGCACCGACATCACCCGACCTGCGTCGACCGTCTCCGATGGGCCGACCGAAATCCCTTGCCCGCGTAGCGCTTCCACGAACTCCACCAGGTGGCCGGGGATTCCGTGCGGCGCCAGCGGCTGCGGCGGGCGGGTGCGCCGGATTGCCATCAGTTCAGCCTCAGCTCCCCGGCCGCCTTGACCTGATCGGACTGATGCTTGAGCACCACACCCAGCGTCGCGGCGATCAGCTCATCGTCGATGGTGTCCAGCCCCAGCGCCAGCACGGTGCGCCCCCAGTCGATGGTTTCGGCCACCGACGGCAGCTTCTTGAGCTGCATGCCGCGCAGCACGCCGATGATCTTGACGAGTTCCTGGGCCAGATGCTCGGGCAACTCGGGCACCCGGGACAGCAGGATCCGGCGCTCCAGATCGGGATCGGGGAAGTCGATGTGCAAAAACAGGCACCGGCGCTTGAGCGCCTCGGACAGCTCGCGGGTGGCGTTGGAGGTCAGCAGGACGAACGGGGTGCGCTCGGCGGTGATGGTGCCGAGCTCCGGCACAGTCACCGCGAAGTCGGACAGCACCTCCAGCAGCAGGCCTTCGATTTCGATGTCGGCCTTGTCGGTCTCGTCGATCAACAAGACGGTGGGCTCGGTGCGGCGGATCGCGGTCAGCAGCGGCCGCGACAGCAGGAACTCCTCGGAGAACACATCGGTTTTCGTTTGATCCCAGTCGCCGTGCCCGGCCTGGATCCGCAGGATCTGCTTGGCGTGGTTCCACTCGTAGAGGGCGCGCGCCTCATCGACGCCCTCGTAGCACTGCAGCCGCACCAGGCCGGAGTCGGTGGCCTGCGCGACGGCGCGCGCCAGCTCGGTCTTGCCGACACCTGCGGGGCCCTCCACCAGCAACGGTTTGCCCAGCCGGTCGGCGAGGAACACCGCAGTGGCGGTCGCGGTGTCGGGCAGGTAGCCGGTGTCCGCCAGGCGCCGCGCGACATCGTCGATGTCGGCGAACAGCGGTGCGGGGCGTGCGGGGACGCTCACTGGCGGGGCTCCATTCTCTTCTCAGGCCGGGCGGGTGTGGCCGTCGCCCCACACAATCCACTTGGTCGACGTCAATTCGGGCAGGCCCATCGGTCCTCGGGCGTGCAACTTCTGGGTGGAGATGCCGATCTCGGCGCCGAATCCGAACTGCTCGCCGTCGGTGAACGCCGTCGACGCGTTGACCATCACCGCGGCGGCATCGACGCGGTCGCTGAACCGTTGGGCGGCGGCAAGATCCGTCGTGACGATGGCTTCGGTGTGCCCGGTGCCGTACTCGTTGATGTGGGCGATCGCGGCGTCGAGGCCGTCGACCACGGCCAGCGCGATGTCCATCGACAGGAATTCGGCGCGCAGTTGCGCCTCCGACGGGTCGGCGTGCACCGTGACACCGGCGTCCTGCAGCGCCTTGGTCAGCCGCGGCACCGCGTGTTCGGCGATCGAAGCGTCGACCAACAGCGACTCGGCGGCATTGCAGACGCTGGGCCTGCGCGTCTTGGCGTTCAGCAAAATGCGTTCGGCCACCTCGAGGTCGGCCGATTCATGAACGTAGACATGGCAATTGCCGACCCCGGTCTCGATGGTGGGCACCATCGCATCGCGCACCACCGCGTCGATCAACCCCGCTCCCCCGCGCGGGATCACCACGTCGACGAGGCCGCGCGCCTGGATCAGATGGGTGACGCTGGCGCGGTCGTCGCTCGGCAGCAGTTGCACGGCGTCGGCATTGCGATTCTCGATCTCCAGGGCGTCGCGAAGCGCTTTCACCAGAGCAGAATTGGACCGCGCCGCCGATGAACTACCCCGCAACAGCACCGCGTTGCCGGACTTGAGCGTCAGCCCGAACGCGTCAACGGTCACGTTGGGCCTGCCCTCGTAGACGATGCCGACGACACCGAGCGGAACCCGCTGCTGACGCAGCTGAAGGCCGTTGGGCAGGGTGCGCCCGCGCAGCACCTCGCCAATCGGGTCGGGCAGGCCCGCCACCTGGCGCAGCCCGGCGGCGATGCCGTCGATGCGGTTCGGGTTCAGCGCGAGCCGGTCGAGCATCGCCTCCGGCGTGCCTGCCGCCTTGGCCGCGGCCAGATCCTCGGCGTTGGCGTGCAGGATCGCCCCGGCGTCCCGCAGCAGATTGTCGGCCGCGGCGTGCAGCGCCGAGTTCTTGGTATCGGCGCTCAGGGTGGCCAACTCACGAGCGGCGACGCGGGCCCGCCGCGCGGCGTCGTGCACCTGCTCGCGCAAGCCGGGGACGGCTGGTGCCTGCACACTCATTAACCCAGCGTATCGGACCTGCTCGGGACGGGTGTCCCGGCGGTGACAGTGGGCTACCGTTGACGGTTATGGCGGCGCGGGTCTGCGTGGTGGGCAGTGTCAATGCCGATCTCACTTTCACGGTGGATGCGCTGCCACGGCCCGGCCAAACCGTTCTCGCGTCATCGCTGTCGTCATCGCCGGGCGGCAAGGGCGGCAATCAGGCGGTGGCCGCCGCCCGCGCGGGCGCGGCCGTGCAACTCGTCGCGGCGCTGGGCACCGACCCCGTGGCCGATCAGTTGCGCACCCACCTGCGCGACAACGAGGTCGGGCTGGACGGCGTGGTCACCCTGCCCGGACCCAGCGGCTCGGCGGTGATCGTGGTCGACTCCGCGGCCGAGAACACCATCGTCGTCGCGCCCGGCGCCAACGCGCAGCTGAGCGTGGCCTCCGCCGATGTTCGCGCGGTGATCGCCGAGGCCGACGTGGTGCTGTTGCAACTCGAGATCCCGGTCGCCACGGCCGTCGCCGCCGCGCAGGTGGCCCGGGCCGCGGACGCGGTGGTGATGCTCAACGCGTCGCCGGCCGGCGCCGAACCACACCAGCTGCTGGCCCTGTCCGGGCTGGCCGACGTGGTCGTGGT
Organism: uncultured Actinomycetota bacterium; assembly: GCA_963733605.1. Taxonomy (GTDB): domain Bacteria; phylum Actinomycetota; class Actinomycetes; order Mycobacteriales; family Mycobacteriaceae; genus Mycobacterium. The sequence continues at coordinate 293,732 of CAVTDY010000018.1, read as the reverse complement.
CAACGAGGCCGAGGCGCGCGAATGGCATTGGCCGGTGCCGCATCTGGTGATCACCCGCGGTGCGCGCGGCGCGAGCTACCTCGGCCAGGACGAACGATTCGACGTGCCCGCTCCCGCGGTCGAGGCCGTCGACACCACCGGCGCGGGCGATGTTTTCGCCGGGGTGCTGGCCGCCGGATGGCCGGCCGGGCACGAGGATGCGTTGCGCCGCGCCTGCGCGGCCGGTGCGCTTGTCCACGCTGGTGCCGGGAGCCGGCGACTGCGCGCCATACGCGGAAGCCATCGACGACGACTCGAGCGGATCCCATCGACGAGCCGGGGAGCGACACCTATGACGACCACCACCACGCCACGGCCGCCGGACGGCGACTGGCTGGGCACGCCGTATCTGCGCTTCACCCGGGAGGGACCGTTCGGGGTGTGCACACTGGACCGGCCGGCGGCGCGCAACGCGATGACGCCCGCGATGTACTTCGGCATCCGGTACGCCGTCCGGCACGTCGACGCCGACCCCGACCTGGCCGGCCTGCTCATCACCGGCACAGGTGACGTGTTCGCGCCGGGCGGTGACATGGGCGGCGGTGACGGCTCGGACGATTGGATGACGTTCGGGTCGGCGCTGGGCATGGACGCCACGCCGTTCGAGACGCTGCGCCAGTCCGTCAAACCGGTGGTGTCGGCGGTCAACGGGCTGTGTCAGGGCGGTGGGCTGCAAATCGCGCTGTGCAGCGACATGGCGGTGGTCAGTGACCGCGCGACGTTCCGGGTCCCCGAACTGTTCCGCGGCATCGCCGACACCTATTACAGCCAGATGCTGGCCCGGCTGATCGGACCGGTGCGCACCCGGGACCTGATGTTCACGGGGCGGACGTTGACCGCGGCCGAGGCCGAGCAGTGGGGCGTGGTCGCGCGGGTGGTGCCGCACGAGGAGCTGCACGACGCGGCGCGCGAGGTACTCGGCCAGTGCTGCCGGACGGCACCGGCGGCGCGCAGCGTGGTGAAGTCCAGCCTGGACAACTACATGGGCCTGTTCGACCGCATCGGCATGCAGGCCAGCTACTCGTCGCCCGAAGCGCTGGAAGGCTTCCTGGCGTTCAAGGAGCGCCGCTCCCCGGGCTGGGTGCATCCGGAGCTGCGGATCGACGGGCGGATCTGACAGTCCTGGTGCCGGTCACCCGCCGGCCAGGTGCACGTCATGCGCGATCGACATGCCGTCGCCCGCTTCGAGCTCTGCGGCCGTTTGAGCCAGCAGCACCCGACTCCGGTTCGGCGACAACAGGATCGACAAGCCGTGGTGGGGCTCGCCGTTCGCGAAGGCGAGCCGGTTGAGCCGGATCAGCGCCGAGCCGATCGCGGTGTTGAGCAGTTGCGCGTTTCGCGGCCCGGCGATCTCGGCGGTGATCTCGTGCTGCACGCGGTCCAGCTTGACGCCGGCGTCGGCCAGCAGCCGGTAGAGCGGCGCCCGCGACAGCGCGTCTTCGGTGATGGTGCCCGACAGGCTCTTCGGGCAGCCAGGCCTCGGTGATCATCAGCGGTTCTGACGTGCGGCGTTCCCGGCGCAGCCGAAGCACGTGCAGTGCGCGCTCGCGACCGAGCTGGTCGGCGATCGCGGCGGGCACGGTGCGCATGTCGAGCTCGATGACGTCGACTTCGGTTTCGAACTCGGTCTGTCGGAGTTCGTCCATATACGAGCCGCCGGCCGTGCTGCGCTGCGACGGCGGTTGGTCGCAGACGAAGGACCCGACGCCGTGCCTGCGCTCGATCAGACCGGCGCCGGCGAGGTCGGCCAGGGCCCGGCGCACGGTGATCCGGGAGACCCCGAACTGGTTGCCCAGCGTCTGTTCGGTCGGCAGCGCGTCGCCGGGCGCCAGCGCGCCCCTGGCGATCTCGTCGTGCAGCACCAGAAACAGCTGCCGGTGCAGGGGCACCCCAGCGCCCGCCGTCACGTCGGCCGGCGGGGACCGAAAGTCGTGCACGCTCATCAGAGCTCCCAGCATAGGGCGGATCCGGCTCGATTCTTGCGGATGAAGTGGAGTTGTTATATAACTATAACAACATTACATCTGATGGATGAGGAGGCCGCGTTGACCGCCGCCACGCAGCAAGCCGCCACCGCGCCGCTCGGGCCGACCGGAAAGCTGGCCACCTGGGTCGCCGGGCTGACGCTTGTCCGAGGTGCCCGCCGCGGTGGTGGAGCGCGCCAAACACCTGTTGCTCGACGGGATCGGTTGCGCGCTGATCGGCGCGCAGCTGCCGTGGTCGCGGACGGCCACCGACGCGGTGCTCGACATCGACGGCCACGGCGACACCGTCGTCATCGGCACGGGGCGCACCGCCAGCGCGCCGGCGGCGGCGGTGCTCAACGGCACCTTCATCCAGGGGTTCGAACTCGACGACTTCCATCCGATCGCGCCGCTACACAGCTGCTCACTGGTGATCCCGGCGCTGCTGTCCTGCGCATCGTCGCTGCCGCACACCCGCGGCGCCGACGTGCTGCTGGCCGCGATCGTCGGGTTCGAGGTCGGACCCCGGGTCGGCTACACGCTGCACGGCGCCGAAATGCTCGACCGCGGCTGGCATTCCGGATCGGTGTTCGGCACCCATTCGGCCGCGATGGCCGCAGGCAAGCTGCGCGGTCTGTCCCCCGCGCAGTTGGAGGACGCGCTCGGCCTGGCGGGCACGCAGTCGTCGGGCCTGATGGCCGCGCAGTACGAGGCGATGAGCAAGCGGATGCACCACGGCCTGGCGGCGCGCAACGGGCTCTACGCGGCGGGCCTCGCGGCACACGGCTACACCGGGATAAAGCGCGTCTTCGAACGCGAATACGGCGGATTCCTCAGTGTTTTCGGTGAAGGCCATCACCCCGACGCCGACGCGCTCACCGGTGAGCTCGGCCAGCGGTGGGAGACCGACACGATCATGGTGAAGTCCTATGCGGCGATGGGTGGGCTGCACGGGGCGATCGACGCTGCCCGCCGGTTGCGCCCGTCGATCGACCCGAAACGCATCACGCACATCGACATCAGCGTCGGCACCACGATCTACAAACACGGATGGTGGACCGCGGAGCGCCCGTTGACGCCGATCGGCGCGCAGATGCACCTCGGATACACCACGGCCGCGGCGCTGTTGGACGGCAACGTGCTGCCCGAACAGTTCACGCCCGCGCGCCTGGACGCCGACGACATCTGGCGCCTCGTCGAACGCACCGACGTCCACCTCGACGAGGCGCGTGACCGCGCCGGCATCACCGAGCGCTTCGGCACCGACCTCACCGTCAGCACCGACGACGGCACCGTGCATCACGTCTGCGTCGACCAACCTCACGGCGCACCCACCGACCCGGTCACCAACGACGAACTCGTCGCCAAGTTCCACGCCCTGGCCGACCGGGTGACCACCCGCGACCGCGCGAGGTCTATCGAACGGGCCGTGACCGGCATCGACGACCTCGCCGACATCAACGTGCTCGTCGACCTGCTCGCCGCGCCCGTCGCCGGCGCGCTGGACTGAAAGGAATCCGGTCATGCCAACCACACCCGCCAGGCAACGCCTTCGCGACCTGCTGGCACAACGTGAACTCATCGTCGCGCCGGGCGTTTTCGACGGGATCTCCGCTGCGCTTGCCCGCCGCACCGGACACGTCGCCGCCTACCTGACCGGCGCCGGCGTCGCCGCGTCCGGATTCGGGCTGCCCGACATCGGCCTGGTCACCGCGACCGAGATGACCGAGCGCGCCCGGATGATCGGGTCCGCACTCGGCGACGTGCCGTTGATCGCCGATGCCGACACCGGCTACGGCGGTCCGCTCAACGTGGTGCGCACCGTGCGGGCCTACCAGGACGCCGGTGTCGCCGCGATCCAGTTGGAGGATCAGGTGTTTCCGAAGCGCTGCGGTCATCTGCCCGACAAGCGGGTCGTCGACGCCGCTGCGTTCGTGCAGACCCTGACGGCGGCGCTGGACGCCCGGTCGGACGACGCCATGCTGGTGGTGGCGCGCACCGACGCCCGCGCTCCGTTGGGGCTGGACGCCGCGATCGAGCGGGCCAACCAGTACGCGCAGGCGGGTGCCGACATCATCTTCGTCGAAGCGCCGCAGGGCAGCGACGAGATCGAGCGGATCGCCCGCGAAGTCGAGGCCCCGCTGCTGATCAACCTGGTGCTGGGCGGGATGACCCCGCTGGAGTCATCGGCGCGGCTGGCCGAACTCGGATACGCGATTGCGATTCACCCGTCGAATCCGCTGGCGCGCGCCACCTTCGCCATTCTGGAAGGGCTGTGCGAACTCAACGGCGGCAATCCCGCAGATTATGCGCCGACGTCTCCTGCCGACTTCTTCAACCTCGTCGGCATGCGCGAATGGCGGGAGCTCGACGAGCGGCTCGCCGGCAAGGCGGCCGTCTCATGGGCATGACGATCATCGAGAAGATCTTGTCCCGCAAGGCGGGACTGGACTCGGTGCTCGGTTGGCGACGTGGTCGTCGTCGACGTCGACATGACCGTTCTCATCGACCTGCAGTTCGCCACCATGTGGATCCCGCCGCTGCGCATCCACGACCCCGACAAGCTGGCCATCGTGATGGACCACGCGGTCCCTGCGCCGACGATCAAGGACGCCGCAGGCGGCTCGCATGCCCGCACGTTCGCTTCGGACTTCGGCATCCAACGCTTCTTCGACGTCGGGCGCCACGGCATCTGTCATCAGGTCATCGCGGAGAACGGGCTCGCCCGCCCGGGAGAAGTGCTGGCCTGCACCGACTCCCACACCTGCGCCGGCGGCGCCTACAACACCGCGGCCCGCGGCCTCGGCCCGGCCGAGGTCTACTCGATCATGTGTACGGGCACGCACCTGGTACCAGATCGCGCCGACGATCCGCTATGAGCTCGAGGGTGTCAAACCGGCCGTCGTCTCGCGGCAAGGACATCTTCCTGCACATCGCCAACGAATACGGTGACGCCCCCAACCTCAACCTCGAGTTCGGCGGCTCGGGCCTGGCCGGCATCGCGATGCACGACCGCCGCACGATCGCCACCCAGGGCGCCGAGGTGTCCGCGGACTTCAGCACATTCGAGGCGGACGCGGTGCTCACCGAGTTCTTCGACGGGCTCGGCATCTCCGACTACGTTGCCGCCCAGCCCGATTCCGACGCCGTCTATCGCGATGTGCGCCGGATCGACCTCAGTGGGTTGCAGCCGTACGTCGCGCGACCGGGCACCGTCAGCCGCAACGGCCTGCCGGTGTCGGAACTCGACCGGCAGAGGATCGACCAGGCGTTCATCGGGTCGTGCGCCAACGGCCAGCTCGAGGACTTGGAGATCGCCGCGAACGTGTTGCGCGGGCACACCGTCGCGCCGGGGGTGCGGCTTCTGGTCACCCCCGCCTCCCAGGCGGTGTACCGAGAGGCCATGCGCCGCGGCTATCTGCAGGACATCGCCGACGCGGGCGGTGTCGTCACCAACGCGACGTGCGGCGCCTGCTTCGGCTATCACATGGGCGTGGTGGGTCCCGGTGAGGTGTGCATCACGTCGAGCACCCGCAATTTCACCGGCCGGATGGGCAGTGCCGAAGCCGAGATCTTCATGGCCTCACCGGCCACCGTCGCAGCGTCGGCGATCACCGGGCACATCACCGACCCGAGGAGTGTGACCGCATGAAGTTCACCGGCAAGGTCTGGGTGTTCGGTGACGACCTGAACACCGACGCGATGTATCCCGGGTTCGCGATGAAGATGGATCCCGCCGAGGCCGCCAAACACATCTTCTATGAGGTCCGGCCCGGGTGGACCGATGAGGTTTCTGCGGGCGACATCGTGGTGGCGGGCAAGAACTTCGGCGTCGGCTCGTCGCGCCCGGTCGCGGCGTTGTTCGGCGAACTCGGTGTCGCCGGGCTGGTGGCCGAGGAGTTCAACTCGCTGTTCTTCCGCAATGCCGTCAACGCCGGCCTGCCCGCGATGACCGTGCCGGACGCGACAACCGTGTTCGGTGACGGCGACATCGGGACGTTCGACCTTCGTGACGGGAGTTGGCGCAACGACACCACCGGCGCCTGCGGCACGGTCCGAAGCTGCCCGAGCTGATTCTCGACATCATCGCCAGCGGGGGTGTGCTGCCGCGGTTGGCCGCGCAGGGATACGTGCCTGCCGAGCTGGGGGACGTCCTGCGGTCCAGCACGGTGGCGATGCGCAGCGCGGGAAGCGGCGCCTGATGGCCCCGTTACACTGCCGGGCGTGCCGTTGCTAGGACAGCTGCTCCGCCGGTTCCGGTCGAGCGAAGACCGCAGCCCGCTGGCCGGCCCGGAATACTCCGGTGCCGCCACGATTGACGTCACCAGCCCCGCATTCGCCGACGGCGGCGCCATCCCGCAGAAGCACGCCGGGAAAGGCGTCGGTGACAACGTGGCCCCCGCGCTGCACTGGACCGGCGTGCCGGCTGACACCAAGCAATTGGTGCTGATCATGGACGATCTCGACGTGCCGATGCCGAAGCCGCTCATGCACACCATCGCCGTGATCGAGCCCGATGTCGGCGGGCTCGCAGAAGGTGACCTCAAACCCGGCGCCGCCGGGGTCCGGCTGATCAAGGCGTTCGGCGCCACCTACGTCGGCCCGCGGCCGATCCCCGGTCACGGGCCGCACCACTATCGATTCCTGGTCTTCGCCCTCGACCAACCGGTGCCCGACGACGTCGCCGACCGGCGGGGCCTGCTTGCCGCCATGGCCGGTCACGTCGTCGCGCGGGGGGCGTTGACCGGCACGTACGAGCGCTGAGCAGCGCGATGGCACCCGATGACGCGAACCGCACCCGGGGCAACGGCTGGCTGTACCTGGCGCTGATCATCGGCCTTGCCATCGGCGCCGGTGTCGCGGCGACGACCGGTCAGTGGTGGTGGACCACCGTCGGGGTGCTGCTGGGTGCGCTGGTCGGCACGGTGAGCGCGCTGAAGACCGGCGGCCGGAAGTCCGACGACTGAGGCGTTCAGTCCTCGGGGATCTCGCGTTCGATCTCGTCGAGCCAGGTGCGCGCCGACATGTCCGACGGCGCCCGCCAGTCGCCGCGCGGCGAGAGCGACCCGCCGTGTGACACCTTGGGCCCGTTCGGCATCGCCGATCGTTTGAATTGGGCGAACGAGTAGAACCGCTGCGCGAACACCTGCAGCCAGTGCCGGATCTCCTTGAGCGAGTACGCCGGTCGCTCGTGTTCGGGGAACTCCGCGGGCCATTCGCCCGCGCTCCGGGTCGCTCCACGCATGCCAGGCGAGGAACGCGACCTTGGACGGCCGGAACCCGTAGCGCAGCACCTGGAACAGTGAAAAGTCCTGCAGCACATACGGGCCCACCGTGGCTTCGCTGCTCTGGATCTGCTCGTCTTCGCCCGTCGGGACCAGCTCGGGAGTGATCTCGGTGTCGAGGACGGACTGCAGCACCTCGTTGACCGCGTCGTCGAATTGGTGCGAGGCGATGACCCACCGGATCAGGTGCTGGATCAGCGTCTTCGGCACGCCGCCGTTGACGTTGTAGTGCGACATCTGGTCGCCCACACCGTATGTCGACCAGCCCAGCGCCAGCTCGGACAGGTCGCCGGTGCCGAGCACGATGCCGCCGCGCTGGTTGGCGAGCCGGAACAGGTAGTCGGTGCGCAACCCCGCCTGCACGTTTTCGAACGTGACGTCGTAGACATTCTCGCCGCGGGAAAACGGGTGATCGAGCTCCTTGAGCATCAGTTCGGCGGTGGCCTTGATGTCGATGGTCTTCGAACGTCACGCCCAGCGCTTCGGCGAGCCGGATCGCGTTGCCCTTGGTGCGCTCACCCGTCGCGAAACCCGGCAGCGTGAACGCGAGAATGTCGCTGCGCGGCCGGTCTTCCCGGTCCATCGCGCGGGCGGCGACGATCACCGCGTGCGTGGAGTCCAGCCCGCCGGACAGCCCGAGCACCACCTTCGGGTAGTCCAGCGCGCGCAGCCGCTGCTCCAGGCCGGCGACCTGGATGTTGTAGGCCTCGTAGCAGTCATGTTCCAGCCGGGACGGATCCGACGGCACGAACGGGAACCGCTCGATCTCACGGCGCAGCCCGATGTCACCCGACGGCGGGTCGAGCCGGAATTCCATCCGCCGGAAGGACTCCGCGGTGATCCGATGGTGGACGGCGTTGTCGTCGAAGGTGCCCATCCGCAGCCGCTCCGAACGCAGCAGCTCGAGGTCCACGTCGGCGATCGAGGAGCGCTCGCCCTTGGGGAAACGCTCCGAGGAGGCCAGGCACACGCCGTTCTCCCACACCATCGTCTGGCCGTCCCACGCCAGATCGGTGGTGGATTCGCCCTCGCCGGCCGCGGCGTAGACGTAGGCGGCCAGGCACCGCGACGACGCGGAGCGGGCCAGCAGCGCCCGGTCTTCGGCGCGCCCGATGGTGATCGGGCTGCCGGACAGGTTCGCCAGCACCGTCGCGCCCGCCAACGCCGCCTGCGCGCTCGGCGGAATCGGCACGAACATGTCCTCGCAGATCTCGACGTGCAGTACGAAGCCCGGCAGGTCGGTCGCGGTGAACAGCAGGTCGGCGCCGAACGGCACCTCGGCCTCACCGATGCGGATGGCGCCGCGGACGCCGTCGCCGGCGGCCAGCTGCCGGCGTTCGTAGAACTCCCGGTAGGTCGGCAGGTAGGACTTCGGCACGACACCGAGCACGGTGCCCCGGTGGATCACCACGGCGGTGTTGTAGATCCGGTGCTGATAGCGCAGCGGCGCGCCGACCACCAGCACGGGCATCAACTCGGCCGACGCGATCACGATGTCGAGCAGCGCCACCTCGACCGCGTCGAGCAGGGCGTCCTGCAGCAGGATGTCCTCGATTGAATAGCCCGACAGCGTCAACTCCGGGAAAACAGCGAGCGCGACCGCATCATCGTGGCAGTCGCGGGCCAGCCGCAGCACCGACTCGGCGTTGGCGGCGGGGTCGGCGAGGGTGGTGTGATGGGTGCAGGCAGCCACCCGCACGAACCCCTGCCGGTACGCGCTGTAGAAGTCCATCACCCTCTATTGTCGCCCGCCGAGTGTCAAGAACCGGTCACGGGGTGTATACGGGCAGGTCACTTGGCCTCGTGTTGGCTTGCAGTTCGCTCGCGCGCACCGCGCACGATCCGGCGATTTTGATTGAGGCGCGCATCGTGAACCTGATCCGCCGCACCATCGCCACCGCGCGAAAATCCCTGGAGGAATTGTGAATAAGCCTGCCGTTCAACGTCAGTCGCGTCCGTTGCTGCCCGAGCTTTCCGAACTGTTTAACGGCTTCCCAACATTCGCCAGCCTGCCCGCGCTGGCAAGTCTGCGGCCACTGTTCGACAGCCACCTGCTGCGGTTGGAAGACGAGATGAAGGACGGGCTCTACGAGGTGCGCGCCGAGCTTCCCGGCGTCGACCCGGCCGACGACATCGAGGTCACGGTGCGAGACGGCCGGCTGACGATCAAGGCCGAGCGCACCCAGACCAGCGAGTCCAACGGGCACTCGGAGTTCTCGTACGGAGAATTTGTCCGGACGGTGCCGCTGCCTGCGGGCGCCGACGAGGACGACATCAACGCCACCTACGACAGGGGCATCCTCACGGTGTCGGTGCCGCTGTCCCAGGACCACCCGACCGAGAAGCACGTCGAGGTCGTCGAAACCATCCTCGTCGACGAGGACGAGGACTACGACGAGGACGAGGACGCGGAGTCCGAAGACGAGGACGCGGAGTCCGAAGACGAGGGCGCCGTCGAGCTCGAAGAGCATGCGCACGACGAGGAGCAGCACCAGCCCGTCGGCTGAACCGCATCACCTACGCTCGGCTACGTGGAAGCACCGGAACTTGTCGCCCTGCTGCACGGGCGGCGCGTTGCGGTGCTCACGGGCGCGGGGATGTCGACGGACTCGGGCATCCCGGATTACCGCGGGCCGGACTCACCGCCGAGCAACCCGATGACCATCCGCCAGTTCACGTCGGACCCGGAGTTCCGGCAGCGCTACTGGGCGCGCAATCACCTCGGCTGGCGGCACATGGACCAGACGCGGCCCAACGCCGGTCACCGCGCACTGGCCGAACTCGAGCACGCCGGCGTGGTGTCCGGTGTGATCACCCAGAACGTCGACCTGCTGCACACCAAGGCCGGCAGCCGCACGGTGATCAACCTGCACGGCACCTATGCCCAGGTGATCTGCCTTGACTGCGGGCACACGATGTCGCGGGCCGCGCTCGCCGACCTGCTCGAAGCGGCCAACCCCGGGTTTGTCGAGCGGGCGGCACTCGGTCGGCGGTATCGCGGTGGCGCCCGACGCCGATGCGGTCGTCGCCGACACTTCAGCGTTTCGGATCATCGATTGTTCGCAGTGCGGCGGCATGCTCAAGCCCGACATCGTGTATTTCGGCGAGAACGTGCCGAAAGACCGGGTGGACGAAGCGTATTCGGTTGTCGACGGAGCCGAGGCGCTGCTGGTCGCCGGGTCGTCGCTGACGGTGTATTCGGGCTACCGGTTCGTCCGCCATGCCGCGGCGGTGGGCATTCCGGTCGCGATCATCAACCGCGGCCGCACCCGCGGCGATGCGCTGGCGACAGTGAAAATCGACAGCGGGTGCTCCCCGATGCTGGCGCTGCTGGCCGATGAGCTCCCTCAGACGGCGACCAGGTCGTCGGCGTGGACCACGGGCCGGCGCATCTCGGCGGGCAGATCCGAGGTCGAGCGGCCCAGCATGGTGCGCCAATTCGGCGTGGTCGTAGGCCACCACGCCGCGGGCCACCATGGTCGCGTCCGGTGCCCGCAGCTCGACGACGTCGCCGCCGTAGAACCGCCCCGACAGCGCGGTGATGCCGGCGGGCAGCAGCGAACGCCGTTGCCGCACAACGGCGCGCACCGCGCCGTCGTCGAGCGTCAGCGCGCCCGCCGATTCGGCGGCGTACCGAACCCAGAACCTGCGCGCCGACATCCGTTCGGGCCGCGGCGCGAACACCGTGCCGACCGTCGCGTCGGCCAGCGCGGTGGCCGACATCTGCGGCCGCGGCCAGCAGCACCGGCACCCCCGCGTCGGCGGCCAGCAGCGCCGACGACAGCTTCGACGCCATCCCGCCGGTGCCGAGATGGCCGCCGCGGCCCGCCACCACACCGTCCAGATCGGCGGGGCCGTCGACCTCGGAGATGAACGTGCGCGTTGCCTTTTCGCGGGTCGGCGTCGTAGAGGCCGTCGATGTCGGACAACAGCACCAGCGCGTCGGCGCCGACCAGATGGGCGACCAACGCGGAGAGCCGGTCGTTGTCGCCGAACCGGATCTCGTTGGTGGCCACCGTGTCGTTCTCGTTGACGATCGCGACGGCGTGCAAGCCGCGCAGCCGGTCCAGCGTGCGCTGGGCGTTGGTGTGCTGCGCCCGCATCGAGATGTCGTGTGCGGTCAGCAGCACCTGGCCGACGGTGCGGTGATAGCGGGCGAACGCCGCGCTCCACGAGTTCACCAGCGCCACCTGCCCCACGCTGGCCGCCGCCTGCTTGGTGGCCAGATCGGCGGGGCGCTTGGTCAGCCGCAGCGGTTCGATGCCTGCGGCGATCGCGCCCGACGACACGATCACCACGTCGGAGCCGGCCTTCATCCGGCCTTCGATCGCGTCGGCCAGAACGGCCAGCCTGCTCGCGTCGAACACGCCGCGACGGCGTGGTCAGCGCGGTGGTGCCGACCTTCACCACGACACTGCGCGCGGTGCGAACCGCCTCGCGGTGCGGGCTCGTCACGACCCACCGCCGTGCCTCCGGGACGCGCGCCGCGTCTCGCGGCGGGCGGCCTTGCGCTCGGCCGGCACCGACCCGGTCCGTCTGCTCCAGCCGGGTGTCGGTGCCGCGGCCGGACAACGTGCACGTCCACCCCGGCGGGTGTCTGCGGCTCCCAGTCGAACGTCATGTCGCCGATGGTCACCGCGCAGCCGGGCTTGGCGCCCAGGCGCAGCAGCTCGTCCTCGACGCCGAGCCGGGCCAGCCGGTCGCCGAGGTAGCCGACGGCCTCGTCGTTGTCGAAATCGGTTTGGTTGATCCACCGTTCGGGCCGGGTGCCGCGCACCACGAAGCCGCCGTGGCCGTCGGGTTCGACGGTGAAGCCGCTCTCGTCCACCGGAATCGGCCGGATCACCGGGCGGCGCGGCACGATCGCCGGCTGCGAGTCGCGGTACGCCGTCACCATGTCCCACAGCGCGAACGTCAACGGCCGCAATCCTTCCCGACTCACCGTCGATATCTCGATGCACCGGCCACCCGAACCGCCGGGTGATCTCGTCCCGGACAAAATCGGCCAGCTCACGGGCCTCCGGCACGTCGATCTTGTTGAGCACCACCGCCCGCGGCCGCTCGGCCAGGTCGCACCAGCGTCGAATCGCCTTGCAGGGTCGGGGTATACGCGGCCAGCTCGGCTTCAAGCGCGTCGATGTCCGAGATCGGGTCGCGGCCGGGATCCAGCGTCGCGCAGTCGACGACATGCACCAGCACCGCGCACCGCTCGATGTGGCGCAGGAAATCCAGCCCAAGGCCGCGGCCTTCGGACGCGCCGGGGATCAGGCCCGGCACATCGGCGACGGTGAAGGTGTGCTCCCCCGCTGACACCACGCCCAGGTTGGGCGCCAGCGTGGTGAACGGGTAGTCGGCGATCTTCGGCTTGGCCGCCGAGATGACCGAGACCAACGATGACTTGCCCGCCGACGGAAACCCGACCAGGCCGACGTCGGCGACGGTCTTGAGTTCCAGCGTGAGGTCGCGGACCTCGCCCTTCTCGCCGAGCAGCGCGAAGCCGGGCGCCTTGCGGGCCCGCGACGCCAGCGCGGCGTTGCCCAGTCCGCCGCGACCGCCCGCGGCGGCTTCGAAGCGGGTGCCCGCACCGACGAGGTCGGCGAGCAACCGGCCGTTCTCGTCGAGCACGACGGTGCCGTCGGGAACCCTGACCTCGAGGTCGGCAGCCGGCCGCGCCGTCGCGGTTGCTGCCCGCGCCCTGCTTGCCGAGGCCGCGTCGACGTGCGGGTGGAAGTGGAAGTCGAGCAGGGTGTGCACCTGCGGGTCGACGACCAGCACGATGCTGCCGCCGCGGCCGCCGTTGCCGCCGTCGGGGCCGCCGAGGGGTTTGAACTTCTCGCGATGGACCGAGGCGCAGCCGTTGCCGCCGTTGCCCGCCCGCGCGTGGATCACGACGCGGTCGATGAAGCGCGGCATTGCGATCAACCTCCGAATGTAACGTCATGGCGGGAAACGGCTCGCGATCCCGCCGTGGCGTTACAGTCGCGAAGCCTAAACCTGGCGGAGCGGACGGTCGCACCACGCTGATGGTCTTGCGGCCGCGCTTGGTGCCGAACTCGACGGCGCCGGGGGCGGTGGCGAACAGCGTGTCGTCGCCGCCACGGCCGACGTTCACGCCGGGGTGGAAGTGGGTGCCGCGCTGGCGGACCAGGATCTCGCCGGCCTTGACGATCTGGCCGCCGAACCGCTTGACGCCGAGGCGCTGCGCGTTCGAGTCGCGACCGTTGCGTGAGCTGGAAGCGCCCTTCTTGTGTGCCATCTGTTCGCCTCCTACTTGCTACTTGATGCCGGTGACCTTGAGGACCGTCAGCTGCTGACGGTGACCCTGCCGCTTGTGGTAGCCGGTCTTGTTCTTGAACTTGTGGATGCGGATCTTCGGACCCTTGGTGTGCTCGAGCACCTCGCCGGTGACGGCGACCTTCTCCAGGTCCTTGGCGGCGGTGGTGACCTTCGCGCCGTCGACGACCAGGGCGACGGGCAGCGAGACCTTGGCGCCTGGCTCCGAGTCCAGCTTCTCGACCTTGACCACGTCGCCGACGGCGACCTTGTACTGCTTGCCGCCGGTCTTGACGATCGCGTACGTGGCGTTCTCGGCTGCCATCGTTTCCTCTACTCTTGCGGGCGCGCGCTACCGGGTGGTGCGTGCGCGGGTCTGGGGGTGCGGGAGCAGATGCCCCGCTGTCGCCGGCGTCAGCCGAAAGACAACTGGTCCAGGGTACGTGAGGTGCCGCTACAGGGTCAAATCACTGCAGGTCACGGCTTGTGTGCAGGCCGGCGCTCACCCTTCGTGGATCGGCGGGCCCGCGGGTCGCGCCGCGGCGCGGCGGCGCTGCCTGCCGGCCGGGGTGGCCGCGGCCGGCGGGCTCGGTTTCGAAGTCGTCGTCCTCATCGACGTCGTCTTCGGTCGTCGTCGTCGGTGTCGTCGTCCTCGTCGTCGATCGTCGTCGTCGTCGTCACCGTTGATGACCTCGATGTCGTCGTCGATGTCGTCGTCTTCGTCGTCGGCGTCGAGATCGACCTCGTCGTCATCGGACTCGTCGTCATCGGTCTCGTCCTCATCGGACTCGTCCTCGTCGACTCATCGACGTCGTCGTCCTCGAGTTCTTCGTCGGCGGCATCGACCACCGCCTGCTGGATGGCGTCCGCGATCGAGTTCGCCGACTTCCGTCGGCGTCGTCGTCCTCGACGTCGGCCTCGGCGTCGACGTCGATCTCGTCCCCGTCTTCGTCTTCGTGGCGACCGTTGGCCGCGGCCATCGCCCGGAACATCGGTGCTCACCGGCCGGATGGACCGGCACCTTCGCGACCGGCGACGTCCTCGGCCCGGCCGCCCTTCTTGCCGCGCTTGCCGCGGCGCCCCCCTGACGCTGCGCTGCGGCCGGTCGCCGACGTGGAGTCGACCGGATCGCCGTGCAGCAGGATCCCGCGCCCCCCGCAGTGCGGGCACGGCGTGGAGAACGCCTCGATCAGCCCGGTGCCCAAGCGCTTGCGCGTCAGCTGCACCAGCCCCAGCGAGGTCACCTCGGACACCTGGTGCCGGGTGCGGTCCCGGGCCAGCGCACTCGGTCAGCCGGCGCAGCACCAGATCCCGGTTGGACTCCAGCACCATGTCGATGAAGTCGATGACGACGATGCCGCCGATGTCGCGCAGCCGCAGCTGGCGCACGATCTCCTCGGCGGCCTCAAGGTTGTTGCGGGTCACGGTCTGCTCGAGGTTGCCGCCCGAGCCGGTGAACTTGCCGGTGTTGACGTCGACGACGGTCATCGCCTCGGTGCGGTCGATCACCAGCGTGCCGCCCGAGGGCAGCCACACCTTGCGGTCCAGCGCCTTGGTCAGCTGCTCGTCGATGCGGTGCACCGCGAACACGTCGGGGCCGTCCGGGCGCGGGCTCGTACTTCGTCATCCGCGGAACGAGCTCGGGCGCAACGGAATTCACGTAGTCGTTGATGGTGTTCCAGGCGTCGTCCCCGGACACGATGAGGCCGGTGAAGTCCTCGTTGAACAGGTCGCGGATGACCTTGACCAGCACATCGGGCTCTTCGTAGAGCGCGACCGCGGCGCCGGCCGCCTTGTTCTTGGTCTCCTCGGCGGTGGCCTCGATCTGGGTCCAGCGCTCCTGCAGCCGATTGACGTCGGTGCGGATGTCGTCTTCCTTGACGCCCTCCGAGGCGGTGCGGATGATCACGCCCGGCGTCGGCGGGCACGACCTCGCGCAGAATCTCCTTGAGCCGTTGCCGCTCGGTGTCGGGCAGCTTGCGGCTGATGCCGGTGGACGACGCGCCCGGCACGTAGACCAGATAGCGGCCGGCCAGCGACACCTGCGTGGTCAGCCGGGCACCCTTGTGCCCGACCGGGTCCTTGCTGACCTGGACCACGACGTAATCGCCGGGTTTGAGCGCCTGTTCGATCTTGCGCTGAGCGCCACCGAGGCCGGCGGCCTCCCAGTTCACCTCGCCGGCGTACAGCACGCCGTTGCGGCCGCGGCCGATGTCGACGAACGCGGCCTCCATCGAGGGCAGCACGTTCTGCACGATGCCGAGGTAGATGTTGCCGACCAGGGACGCCGAGGCGGCCGAGGTGACGAAATGCTCGACGACCACGCCGTCCTCAAGCACCGCGATCTGGGTGTAGCGGGCGCCTTCGTGCGGCGGCTCGGTGCGCACCTTGTCCCGCACCACCATGGTGCGTTCGACGGCCTCACGCCGGGCCAGGAATTCGGCCTCGCTCAGGATCGGCGGACGGCGACGGCCCGCGTCCCGGCCGTCCCGGCGGCGCTGCCGCTTGGCCTCCAGCCGGGTCGAGCCGCTGATGCCCTGGATCTCGCCGTTGTCTCGATCCTTGTCGGACTTGTCACCCCGCGGCGGGCGCTCGTGCACGACGGTGTTGGGCGGATCGTCGGGAGCGCCCCCGTTGTCGTTGTCGTCCCCGGCGCCGGACTTGCGGCGCCGGCGCCTGCGCCGGCGACGATTGCCGCCGTCGGTGCCGGTGCTGTCCTCGTCGCCGTCGTCCTCGTCGGAGTCGTCGCCGGAGTCCTGGTCCACTCCGTCGTCGGCCGAGTCGCCGTCGGCGGGGTCGTCGCCCTGCTCGCCGCGACCACGCCCGCGACCGCGGCGGCCGCGGCGGCGGCGCCGGCCGGCCGGCCGGTCGCCCTGGTCGTCGTCGGACTCGGCCGCGCTGTCGTCGCCGTCGTCGTCCTCGTCGTCGTCGTCGTCGGCGTCGGCATCGGGGTCGAACTGGACCGGCTGCGGCGCCACGAACAGCGGCAGGTAGTCGGCCCGCTCGGGTTCGGGGGCGGTCTCGAGGATCAGCCGCGACTCGGGCTCGTCGGCGGCGGACGGTTCGTCGGCCGCGCGGTTCGTCGGCAGCGGGTTCGTCGGCGACGGGTTCGTCGGCGGGCTGTCGCGACGGCTTCGTCGGCGGGTTCGCCGTCGGGTTCGCCGTCGGGATGTGCGCCGCGTGGACGCTCAGCTCGTCGGGCTGGTCCTCACCGGGCTGAGTCTCTTCTGACAGGTCTTGGGTAGGGGCATCGTCGGCCACGTATTCTCCTCAAGCCCCCGGGCGCGTCAGGTTTGACGCGGCCGCGCGAGGGCTTTCGCTATGGGCCCGGGCTACTTCTCCCGAGCTTGTTATGGTCTCGCCCCGAGGGGTCCCGGATGGAACCGTCTCGGTGCCGGTCTGAATGATGGCCGGACGGTCGGCGCCGCACCGCGGTCGCGATGGTCGCGCACGTCTAAGTCTTCATTCGGGCATCCGGACCGCAAAACAGACCGGCTACCCGAGCCCAGTATCCCACATCACGCGTCCCAGGCCGATCGGGCCGGAGCAGCCGGCTATCCGCCAGGAAACCAGAGGTCGATTTCGCGGGCCGCCGACTCGGCCGAATCAGACCCGTGGACGAGGTTGTCCTGGGTGATAAGTGCCAGGTCACCGCGGATTGTGCCGGGCGCGGCCCCCTCAACCGGATCGGTGGCGCCGGCGATCTGGCGAAACGCGGCAACCGCCCGCGGGCCCTCCACGATGGCCGCGACGACGGGGCCCGAGGTGATGAACTCCAGCAGCGACGGGAAGAACGGCTTGCCCTCGTGTTCGGCATAGTGCCGGCGGGCAAGGTCGTCGCTCGACGTTCTTGAGTTCGAGGGCCGCGACGGTCAGGCCCTTGCCTTCGATACGGCTGAGGATCTCCCCGATCAGGCGCCGCTTGACGCCGTCGGGCTTGATCAAAACGAGGGTCCGCTCGGTCACGGCGGACAGCCTAGTCGCGGGCGGCGACTGCTGGCCGGGCAGCAGCCCGCGCTTCTGCCGGCGCAGCACCTCGGCGCGCAGGTAGGCGATCAGCAGCCAGACCGCGGTGAAGATCAGCCCGATGAAACCGACCGCGCCGTGCACCAGCCAACCCGCGATCAGCACCACCTGGATCGCCGAGGTTCACCCAGATCGCCCATGGCCGGCCCTGCACACCGCACAGCAGCACCAGCACCAGCGCGAATCCGATCAGGTAACCGGCCGACAGCGGCGTCAATCCGTGGTCGGCAGCGGCGACCACCGGCAGCGCCAGCAGCACCACGATGGCCTCAAGGATCAGCGTGCCCGCCATCACGCCGCGGAAGCTCTTCCACGGGTCCGGAGCCGCGGGCCGGCGACATTGGGCTCCGGAGCCGCTGGCCGGCGACTCGGCGGTCAGGTCGCCGCCGGTGGGCTCGGTCACTCGGGATCCCTTCCGAACAGGCTGCGCGCCGCCCCTGCGGTGACGACCGAGCCGGTGATCACCACCCCCGCACCGCCGAAGCCTTCACCCTCGTTGCCGGACTCCTCGACCAGGGCGGTGGCGGTCTCGATCGCGTCGGGCAGCGTCGCGGCGGTAATCACCCGCTCCGGCCCGAACCGTTCCTCCGCGCGCAGTGCCAGCCCCTCGACGTCGAGCGCGCGCGGTGATCCGTTGTGTGGTCACCACGATCTGGTCGAACACCGGCTCGAGCGCAGCCAGGATGCCGTCGACGTCCTTGTCGGCCATCACCGAAACCACGCCGACGAGGAACCGGAAGTCGAACTCCTCCTGCAGCGCCTGCGCGAGTGCGGTGGCGCCGGCCGGATTGTGCGCGGCGTCGATGAACACCGTCGGCGCGATGCGCAGCCGTTCCAGCCGGCCGGGGCTGGTGACGGCCGCGAAGCCCGCCCGGACCGCGTCGATGTCGAGCTGTCGCTGCGCGCCCGCGCCGAAGAACGCTTCGACCGCGGCCAGCGCGAGGACCGCGTTGTGCGCCTGATGCTCGCCGTGCAGTGGCAGGAAGATGTCGGAGTACACGCCGCCGAGGCCCTGCAGTTCCAGCAGCTGCCCGCCGACGGCGACCCGCCGTCCCAGCACCGCGAACTCCGAATCCTCGCGGGCCACCGCGGCGTCGGCGCGAACCGCCTGCGCCAGAAGCACTTCCATCGCCTCCGGAACCTGCCGGGCGATCACCGCGACGGTGTCGGTCGGAACCAGGTCGTCCTGCTGCCCGGTGATGATGCCCGCCTTCTCACCGGCGATCTGCGCGATGGTGTCGCCGAGATAGTCCATGTGGTCGATACCGATCGGGGTGATCACGGCGACGGGCGCGTTGACGACGTTGGTGGCGTCCCAGCGCCCGCCGAGGCCGACTTCGACGACGGCGATGTCGACGGGAGCGTCGGCGAACGCGGCGAACGCCATCGCCGTGACCACCTCGAACTTGCTCATCGCCGGGCCGCCCGCCCGGCTTCGGACTGCTGGTCGACGAGCTGCACGAACGGTTCGATCTCGCGGTAGGTCGCCACGTACTGCGCCGGGCTGATCGGCCTGCCGTCGATCGAAATGCGTTCCACGGCGGACTGCAGGTGCGGGCTGGTGGTGCGGCCGGTGCGGCGGCTGAACGCGGTGAGCAGCGCATCGACCATCCGGGCCACCGACGTCTTGCCGTTGGTGCCCGCGATGTGGATCGACGGGTAGCCGAGCTGCGGCGAGCCGAGCAGCTCCATCAGCGCCGAGATGCGGGCCGTGCTCGGCTCCAGTTTCGTTTCCGGCCAGCGCTGGTCGAGCAGGTGCTCGACCTGTAGCAGCGATGCGATCTCGTCCGGGGTGGGGACGGGTTCGGTCATGTGAGGCTGGCCAGCCTCGCGGTGATGCGGTCGACCTCTTCGCGCGGCCACCTGCTCGCGGCCGCGGATCTTCTCGACGACGTCGGCCGGCGCCTTGGCCAGGAACGCGTCGTTGCCGAGTTTGCCTGTGGTGCCTGCCAATTCCTTCTCCGCCGCGGCCAGATCCTTCTCGAGCCTGCGCCGCTCGGCGGCGACGTCGACGGTGCCCGACGTGTCGAGTTCGACGACGACCGTGCTCCGCGACAGCCGCACCTCGACGGCCGCCGACGGGCTGAACGACTCGCCGCTCTCGGTGAGCCACGCCAGCGACCGCACGGCGGGGATCTGCGCGTCGAGGTCGGCCTCGGCGATGTCCGACAGCCGCGCAGGCACCCTCTGCCGGTCGTTGAGGCCCTGGTCACTGCGGAACCGGCGGACCTCGGTGATGAGCTTCTGCATATCCGCGACGCGTTGGGCGGCAACGGGATCCACGCGCGAAGCCGGACGGCTGCGGCCAGTCGGCGATGACGATGGATTCGCCCGCCGGTCAAGGTCTTCCACAGCACCTCGGTGACGAACGGCATCACCGGGTGCAGCAGCTTGAGCAGCGTGTCCAGCACGGCGGCCAGCACCGCGGTGGTGTGCGCGGCGCTGGCTCCTGCTCGGAGCCAACTGCACCTTGGCGAGCTCGACGTACCAGTCGCAGAACTCGTCCCAGGCGAAGTGGTAGAGCGCCTCGCAGGCCCGGCTGAACTCGTAGCTGTCGAACGCCGAATCCACCTCGGCGCGAACCTCTTCCAGCCGGCCCAGGATCCACCGGTCGGCGTCGGTCAGCTCGGCGACGTCGGGCAGCGGCGCCGGGCTGCGCCCCGTTGATGCAGCGCGAACCGGGTGGCGTTGAACAGCTTGGTGGCGAAGTTGCGCGACGCGCGGGCGTGGTCCTCACCGATCGAAAGGTCCCCGCCCGGGCTGGCGCCGCGGGCCAGGGTGAAGCGCAGCGCGTCGGCGCCGAACTGCTCGACCCAGTCCAGCGGGTCGATGCCGTTGCCGCGCGACTTGCTCATCTTGCGGCCGAACTCGTCGCGGATCAGGCCGTGCAGGAACACATTCTCGAACGGCACCTGCGGCCCGCGCTCGCCGCTGACGGTGATCGCGGGATCGTCGCCGACGAACATCCCGAACATCATCATCCGCGCGACCCAGAAGAACAGGATGTCGTAGCCGGTCACCAGCACGCTGGTCGGATAGAACTTCGCCAGTTCCGCGGTGTGGTCCGGCCATCCCATGGTGGAGAACGGCCACAGCGCCGACGAGAACCAGGTGTCGAGCACGTCGGGGTCCTGCTCCCAGCCCTCGGGCGGGTCTTCGTCCGGCCCGACGCAGACGGTTTCGCCGTTCGGGACCGTGCCAGATCGGGATGCGGTGGCCCCACCACAGCTGACGTGAGATGCACCAGTCGTGCATGTTGTCGACCCAGGCGAACCAGCGTGGCTCCAGGCTGGGTGGGTGAATCACGGTGTCGCCGTTGCGAACCGCGTCACCGGCGGCCTTGGCCAACGACTCGACCTTGACCCACCATTGCATCGACAGCCGGGGCTCGATCGACTTCACCGCTGCGCTCGGAGTGCCCGACGCTGTGCAGGTACGGGCGCTTCTCCTCGACGATGCGGCCCTGCTCGGCCAGCGCCTCCCGGACCTTGACCCGGGCCTCGAAGCGGTCCAGGCCGTCGAATTCGGTTCCGGTGTCGACGATCCGGGCCTTGGTGTCCAGGATCGACGGCATCGGCAGCTGTGGCGCAGGCCGATCTCGAAGTCGTTCGGGTCGTGGGCGGGCGTGACTTTGACCGCGCCCGTGCCGAATTCGGGGTCGACGTGTTCGTCGGCGACGATCGATCAGCTCCCGCTCGAGGAACGGATGCGGCAGCGTCATGCCGACCAGGTGGCGGTAGCGCTCGTCGTCGGGATGCACCGCGATCGCCGTGTCGCCGAGCATCGTCTCCACCCGGGTGGTGGCCACCACGATGTGGGGCTCGTCGTCGCGCAGCGAGCCGTACCGGAACGACACCAGCTCGCCCTCGACGTCCTCGTATTTGACCTCGAGGTCGGAGACCGCGGTCTCCAGCACCGGTGACCAGTTGACCAGCCGCTCGGCGCGGTAGATCAGCCCGGCATCGAAGAGCCGCTTGAAGATCGTGCGAACCGCCCGCGACAGGCCGTCGTCCATGGTGAATCGGTCGCGGCTCCAGTCCACCCCGTCGCCGAGCCTGCGCATCTGGGCGGCGATGGTGCCGCCGGAATCGTGCTTCCAGTCCCACACCTTGTCGATGAACAGCTCGCGGCCGAAGTCCTCTTTGGTCTTGCCGTCGACGGCGAGTTGCTTCTCCACCACGCTCTGGGTGGCGATGCCCGCGTGGTCCATGCCGGGCAGCCACAACACCTCGAAACCCTGCATGCGCTTGCGCCGGGTCAGCGCGTCCATCAGCGTGTGGTCCAGCGCATGGCCCATGTGCAGGCTGCCGGTCACATTCGGCGGCGGCAGCACGATCGAGTACGGGGGTTTGCCGCTGGACGCGTCGGCCGTGAAGTAGCCGGCCTTGACCCAGCCCTCGTACAGCTGCGACTCCACCGCGCCCGGATCCCAGGACTTGGGCAGGGCTTCGGCAGAAGGCGAGCTGGCGGTCACCGCGCCATTCTATGAAGTGCGGGGCACCGAGCGGTTCCGCGGGCCGATCAGTTCAGTCGGGATGTATCCAACGGCACGCCGGCGGCGGACAATCGGGCCAGCAACGCATCGCCCATCGCGGCCGCCGGGGTGAGCACACCGCGCAGATCCGACAGTCGGTCGCGGTCCAGGGCCAGCGCCAATCCGCTCTCGCCCAGCAGCACCGACGTCGCCTTGTAGCCGGGGTCGCCCTTCTGCGACATCGTGGCCCGGTAGCGCGCGCCGGTGGTTGTCGTGGTGTAGGTCTCGATCGTGTAGTGACCTTGTTCGCGGGCGCGTTCGCTGGGGCCGGTGCCCGGCTTGGGGGCGATGCGCTCGACGAGTTTGTCGCGGCAGCCGGTCGAAATAGCGGCTGCCGAGTGCCATCGTGGCGGCGTTCCCGCCGGTGGCCATCGC
The DNA here is from genome assembly GCA_963733605.1 of uncultured Actinomycetota bacterium. Lineage (GTDB taxonomy): Bacteria > Actinomycetota > Actinomycetes > Mycobacteriales > Mycobacteriaceae > Mycobacterium. Next base: position 271,236 of record CAVTDY010000018.1, on the reverse strand, counting down.
CGCGGCCACCGGCGCGGCGAACGAGCGGCCCATGCTCATCTGTTCGGCATACTCGAAGCGCCTGCCGTAGGCATAGTCCAGTAAGGCGTTGGAACGCCGGACAATTCGGGTGTTCGCGGCGGCCATCACGAACGCACCGGTCCAGTAGCCGTCGAGCTCGGGCGCGATCTCGCGGCCGCGGCGCCACCGAACGTCGGGCTGCGCGCCGAGTTCGGGCTCCGCGGCGCGGTCAGGCGTCAGCGTGTAAGGGTCGTTCATCAGCCGCCTGGCTTCTGGATCTGTCGACGCCGTGCGCATCACCTCGATCATCGATGCGACGGTGCCGCCGGATACGCCGCCGGCGAAGGAGCGCACCACCATGTTGGTGTCGGTGAGCTCACCAGCCTGGTCCTGCTGCGCGCGCCGATACAGCGCGTAAACGGTGAGATCTGAAGGGATGGAGTCGAATCCGCACGAATGCACGATGCGCGCGCCGGTGTCGATGGCCTGCTTGTGGTACAGGTCGATGCTTTCCCGGACGAACATCGCCTCACCGGTGAGATCGGCGTAGTCGGTTCCCGCGGCGGCACACGCCGCCACCAACGGCAAGCCGTAGCGGGTGTAGGGCCCGACGGTGGTCACCACGACCTGGGTCCGCGCGGCCAGCGCATCCAGCGTCGACGGCTGCGCCGCATCCGCGGCGATGAGCGGCCACGACTGCGCCTTGTCTGGAAGCGATTCCCGGACGGCACGCAGCTTGTCTTCTGACCTGCCGGCCAGCGCGATGCGGGCGTCGCCTGCCGCCCTGGCCAGATACTCGGCGGTCAGCTTGCCGACGAAGCCGGTCGCGCCGTACAGGACGATGTCGAAGTCACGCTGCGCTGCGCTCATGACGCCGACGCTACCCGAGCGTTTCCGGCAGTTCGACATCCTCACCCAGCACGTGGCGGGCCAGGAACGCGGTCACCACCTGGTACCAGATCTTCGCGTGCTGCGGGGTGAGCACCCAGTGGTTCTCCGACGGAAAGTAGAGGAAGCGGTGCGGGCTGGTGCCGTCCTCGCCTGCGGGCAGGCCGGAACCGGTCAGCAACTCGAACCACAGTCGCAACGCCTCGCCGATCGGTACGCGGTAGTCCTTGTCCCCGTGAATGACAAGCATCGGGGTGCGGATCTGGCCGACGAAGTGGTGCGGCGAATTCGCTGTCGCCATGTCCTGCGTCATCTCCCGCAGCCAGTAATACGACGCGTCGGTGGTCGGGCCGAACTGATCGAGCGCCCACAGGCTGGCGTGGGTGACGATCGCGTCGAACCGGTCGGTGTGGCCGGCCACCCAGTTGGCCATGTAGCCACCGAACGAACCGCCCATCGCCGCGGTCCGCTCCGCGTCGATCCGAGGGTGCGCACACGCGGCATCGGTTGCGGCCATCAGGTCGTCGAACGGCGCGCCGCCCCACGAGCCCCAGCCGCGCTGGATGACGTCCTGCCCGTAACCCGTCGACAGCCCCGGATCCGGCAGCAGCACCGCATACCCCCGCGCCGCCAGCAGCCACGGGTTCCACCGCCACGACCAGCTGTTCCAGCTGCCCAGCGGGCCGCCGTGGATCCACAACAGCAGCGGCGCGGGGGCGCTCGGTTCTTCGGGCGGCAGGACCAGCCACGACCTCACCTCTGCGCCGTCGGGCGCGGTCGCGGTGATCTCGGTGAGAGTGCCCGGCAATGCCGGCAGATCGACGCAGGCCAGCTCGGTCACGGTGCCATCCGGGTCGATCCGGACCGGATGCGGCGGCGCGGCATACGAACTGCGCAGCGCGTAGAGCACCCCGTCCGGGGCGGCCGCCACGTCGGTGTAGGCGAAGTCGTCGGACGTGACCTGGGTGACGTCACCGTCGTCGAGCCCGACCCGGAAGATCGGCCCGCGGCCCGCCTGGTCGGCGGTGACCAGGAGCGCGGCCGCGTCGCGCGACCAGGTGATCGATGTCGGCCAGCGGTCCCACTCGGCTGCGATCTCGATGGGCTCTGCGCCGAAACTCAAACAGCACAGTCTTATTTGTGGCGCTTTCTCGGGCGTCGAGTATGACTCCCGGACATATGCCACCGCGGATCCGTCTGGCGCAATGACCGGACTCCGCAGATCGGCGCCGGGGTCGTCGGCGATCACCGACCGCTTGCCGGTATCGAGGTCAATGCGCACCAGCACCGCGTGCTGGGAGGCACCCGGCGCCGGCTGCTGCCAGCTGGTGACCACGAATCGGCCGTCGGAACTGACGTCGAAGTCGGCGTCGCGCAACGCGCTTCCCGGCCCGGGGGTGAGATCGGCAGGCGCGGCATCGACGGCCGGATCGAGGCCGAACAGATGCGGCTCGCCCGGCCCGAGGTCCTTGTCCCAGTGCCGGATCGGATAGCCGGTATGCAGGATGGCGGTGATCTTGTTGTCCTTGCGCAACGTCCGCAGCCTGAGGTCGTCGTCGATGCTTTGCGCCGAGGGCAAAACCGGGCCACGCACCACCGCCACCGGAGCCGCTCGCGCCGTGCGGACCGCCTCCACGCCACCCGGCAGCACCAGAGTCTCGACAGCTTCCCCCGCGGCGGGCAGCCGCCACAACGCCGCGGGCGGCTTGTCGTCCTCCTCGGTGGGACGGACGGCGACGAACAGCACCTCCCCGTCGGCGGTGAAGGCCGGCGACGACTCCCCCTTGGCGCCCCGGGTCAACCGGCGCGCCGGTCGCTCGCCCGTCGGGTCGACTTCCCACACGGAGCTGACATATTCGGTGCCCTTGTCGTTCAGCTCGGTCACGGTCGTCACGACCCGGGTCCCGTCCGGCGAGACCGCCAGCCCCGCGACCCGTGGCAGCGCGAGGTAGTCGTCGAGGTTGTCGAAGGGCGTCGACGCCGGCTCGGTCATGTCCCGTTCGTAGCACATCGGGGAGCGGGCTCAGCCGCGCTACGTTCATTGGGTGGCGCAGCAGATCCTGATCATCGGGGCGGGCATCTGCGGGCTGGCGACCGCGGTGGCATTGCAGCGCCGCGGCCACGACGTCACCGTGATCGAGGAGCGCACCGACACCTCATCGGGTGCCGGCATCAGCATCTGGCCCAACGCGCTCGCCGCGCTCGACGAGATCGGCGTCGGCGACGCGGTGCGTGGCGCCGGCGGCAGGGTGAGCGCCGGCGCCCTGCGCTGGCGCGACGGCACCTGGCTGCGGCACCCGTCGCCGCAGCGGTTGGTCAAGGCCCTTGGCGAGCCGCTGGTGGTGATCCGCCGGTCGGCGCTGACCGCGGTGCTGGCCGATGCGCTCGCCGACGGCACCGTGCACTGCGGGCTGGCCGCGCGTGAACTCGTGCCGACGGCCGACGGCGTCCGGGTCACGCTCGCGGACTCGACGACGCGCGACGCCGCTGCGGTCATCGGCGCCGACGGCACCCGCTCGGTGGTGGCCCGCCACCTCAACGGCGCGCTGGCCGACCGCTACGTCGGCTACACCGCGTGGCGCGGGGTGGCCGAGACCACCATCGACCCCGACGTCGCCGGCGAGGTGTTGGGTCCCGGCATCGAGTTCGGCCACGTCCCGCTCGGATCGGCTGCCACCTATTGGTTCGCCACCGAACGCGCGCCCGCGGGGCACGTCGCGCCGCAGGGTGAACTCGCCTATTTGAGGGCGCGGTTTGCGTCGTGGGCCGATCCGATCCCCGCGGTGCTGGCCGCGACCGACCCCGGCGACGTCTTGCGCAACGATCTCTACGACCGCGAGGCGGCCCGGCAGTGGTCCCGCGGGCGGGTCCTCGCGGTCGGCGATGCGGCGCACCCGATGCGGCCGCACCTGGGTCAGGGCGGGTGTCAGGGCCTCGAGGACGCGGCCGTGCTGGCGCGGTTCCTCGACGCGCGGTTCGTCGACCAGCACTGACGACCTGGCGGCGGCGTTCCCGCGGTTCGTGGCGTTTCGCCGCCCCCGGGTGCGTGCGCTGGTGCGCGAATCGAAATTGATCGGGCAGATCGTCAACCTGCGCCCGGCGGTCCTCAGCGGCCTCGCCGGCCGCGCGACGGTGCTGGCGCCCGAAGCGCTGATGACGCGCCATCTGGCCGCCGTGGCTTCGCGGTCGGCGTTCGTGCTTCCCGGCGACCGGTGTGAGGTAACGGGCCCCTGAGACACCAGAGGCGGTGCCGGGCACAAGCCCGGCACCGCCTCTTGGTGTGCTGAATCGACTAGCCGCGCCTGCCGCAGACCGGCCACGCCCTGATGCCCTGCGTCCGCAGCACGTTCTCGGCGACCCGGATCTGCTCGTCCTTGCTGGCCTGCGCCGGTGAACCCGAACCGCCGTTGGCATGCCAGGTGCCCATGGTGAACTGCAGGCCGCCGTAGTAGCCATTACCTGTCGCTGTCCCCCAGTTGCCGCCGGACTCGCAGGCCGCGACGGCATCCCAGTTGACGTCCGCATTCGCGGTGCCGGTCGCCAAGCGCCAGCGGTGCCACAACGAATGCACCGGCGATGGTCGCCAGACCGCACGTTTTGCGGATGTTCTTCACTTCGTTCCTTTCGACGAGCGCGCGCCACCAACACCCGCGCGGAGCGCGCGGGCGCAGCTGCCTGTTGCACAGGCGAGGGAGTTGGGCCGCACCGTCTCGGTCAGGTGCAGCAGGGGGAGGCGGGAAATCGCCTACCACTCACACGCAGGTTCGTGGGTTTGAAATTGTTTGCTCCTTTTGAAGCTGTTTGGACGGTACAAACCCATCGGCGCAAAGTCATGTTGGTGAAGAACGTGTCGCGTTTCGATCACGGGAAGATCACGACGGGAGCTGAGAATCGTCTGTGCAGGTCAGCTCCATGTTTGACGCGAGTGCGGAATCTGGAGCCCCGGCGTGTCGCAGTGATTCTTATCACTACTATTTTGTGAGCTGGACCACCCATTTTCACACCCCGTTGGCTCCGAAATCGCCCGTGCGGCTGGAAAAGTCGCTGGAAGGACGCGGGACGGGACGATCTGGTAGCCGCCGTTCGCCGGGAACCGGTGGCCGGCGTCAGGTTTAAATATGAAATCGACTGTCCGCGTGGATATTTCAGTGCTGTCGAATTGTAAGCTTGCTATCTGCAAGGCTTTTCGAATCGAAGATATGAGCAGGAGCGGAGCGGAATGCTCGAGAGCCGGAATAACCATTGATTACTGGGTGTTTGGGGCTCCTCAATCCCCTTCGTGCTGTGACGAAATTGGTGCTTACGGTCGTCGATCTGCTCGCCGCAATCGATTGATATGCAAGGGAATTCGTGACGACCGACGGGGCGTGCCGGCCGGCTGAACGCCGAATGCGACGGTTGGGTGAATACGCGCCGATCACAAAAATATTTGATAAATTGCCTGCGCTGAATTAGCTGGGCTAAGGAGTTGCAATTCTCCGATATTTATCAGGAAATTTGCTAGGCGATTTGCGGCAGGGCGGAGCTCAGGTCGGCGGCCGTGTTGACGTTGGTCAACGAGCGCTGCTGCGCCATCACGATCCGCTGGGTGTCGACGGTGTTCACCAACGCCCGCATGCTGCGCTCGCCCGCCGCCACCAATTCGCCGACACGGTCGGCCAGCGCGGTCCGGTAGATCCCGGCCAGGTAGTGGTCGCGGCCGTCCCACGGCAGCACCACATCGGCGCCGAGACGCACCGCCGGACCTGCGAGTTCATCGATCAGGTCGACGTCGAGCAGCGGCATGTCCACCGCACAGACGAATGCCAGTTCCAGTCCGGCGTCGGCGGCCGCCCGCAGCCCCCGCCCCGTCGCCACCAGCGGCCCGACGCCGCCAACCTCGTCGCGCAGCACCTCGGCCTCGAGTGCGGGCATCGGTTGTCCCGGCGCGGCGAGCACAAACACCGGCGCGCACCGGGGCCCGACGATCGAGACCATGCGCTCGACCAACGTCGAGCCCTGGTAGCGGCACGGCGGCCTTGTCGCGGCCCATTCGCCGCGACGCCCCACCCGCCAGAACGATCGCAGCAAGAGGCGCGGGGGACGTCACGTCAGTGAGATTAGTCGACGGTCCAGGTGTCTTTGCCCCGCAGCAGCGACTGCAGTGCAGCCGTGTCGTGCGGTTTGGCCGCACGCGCCGATACCACCTGCCGGCGCGCCGCTTCGTCGTAGGTCGGCCTGCTGACCTGACGGAAGATGCCCATCACCATGTGCTCGAGGTTCTGCTCGGACAGCCGCGACAACGCGAACGCGTACGCCGGGTCCTCGATGGTGGCGTTGTGGACGACGATCTCCTCGGCCGCCACGTCCGCGGTCTTCGCGACCTCGAGCCCGTAGCCGGACTTCACCACGCAGTACTCGCCGTCGGCGCCGAACGTGATCGGCTCGCCGTGGCTGACGCTGATGATTCGCTCCTCGGCGCCCTCCTTGCGCAGCGCGTCGAACGAGCCGTCGTTGAAGATCGGGCAGTCCTGCAGGATCTCGACCAAAGCGGCACCGCGGTGCGCGGCCGCCGCCCGCAGCACCTCAGACAGGCCCTTCCGGTCGGAGTCGAGCGCGCGACCGACGAACGTCGCGTCGGCGCCGAGCGCCAGCGACACCGGGTTGAACGGGTAGTCCAGCGAGCCCATCGGCGTGGACTTGGTGACCTTGCCGACCTCAGAGGTTGGCGAGTACTGACCCTTGGTGAGCCCGTAGATCCGGTTGTTGAACAGCAGGATCGTGAGGTTGATGTTGCGGCGCAGTGCGTGGATCAGGTGGTTGCCGCCGATCGACAGCGCGTCGCCGTCGCCGGTGACGACCCAGACCGACAGGTCTTCGCGCGCCAGCGCCAGCCCGGTGGCGACGGTCGGCGCGCGGCCGTGGATGGAGTGGAAACCGTACGTTTCCAGGTAGTACGGGAAGCGACTCGAGCATCCGATGCCACTGACGAACGCGATGTTCTCGCGGCGCAGCCCGAGTTCGGGCAGGAAGTTGCGGATGGTGTTGAGGATGACGTAGTCACCGCACCCCGGGCACCACCGGACCTCCTGGTCACTGGTGAAGTCCTTGGCCTTCTGCGGCTCGTCGGCGGTGGGCACCCCGCTGGTCTTCAACAGTGGAGTCAGGCCCAAGTCGGCCCCGATCACTTCTGTCATGCGCGATTCGCCTTCGCTTCTCGCTCGTCGTCATGCGCGATTCGCCTTCGCTTCTCGCTCGCTCGTCATGCGTTAACCCCCATGCCAGTGTCCACGGTGGCAGCCGCCAACCGGGCGAACTTGGCCTTGTCAATTTCCTTGTCGCCCAACGTCCCCTCGAGCGCGCCATCGATGATGCCTTCGACCTCGTCGGCCAGGAAGGCCATGCCTTCCACCTTCGTCACCGACTGAATATCGACGAGGAATTTGCCGCGCAGCACCAGCGCGAGCTGGCCGAGGTTCATCTCCGGCAGCACCACCTTGGGGTAGCGACGCAGCACGTCGCCCAGGTTGGCCGGGAACGGGTTGAGGTTGCGCAGCTGCGCGTGGGCGACCGCGATGCCCTTGCGCCGCGCGCGACGGCAGGCCTCGCCGATCGGACCGTAGCTGCTGCCCCATCCGATCATCAGCAGTTCGGCGTCGCCGGTCGGGTCGTCGACCTCGAGATCCGGCACCGCGATGCCGTCGATCTTGGCTTGCCGCAGCCGCACCATCAGGTCGTGGTTCTTCGGCTCGTAGGAGATGTTGCCCGAGCCGTTGGCGGCCTCCAGACCGCCGATGCGATGCTCCAGGCCGGGCGTGCCGGGAACGCCGAACTGGCGAGCCAGGGTCTCCGGGTCGCGCGCGTACGGCTGGAACGGCTCGCCCGACTTGGCAAAGACGTGATCGATGGGCGGGTAGCTGCTCACATCGGGGATGCGCCACGGCTCCGAGCCATTGGCGATCGAGCCGTCGGACAGGATCAGCACGGGGGTGTGATAGGTCACCGCGATGCGCGCGGCCTCGACCGCGACGTCGAAGCAGTCGGACGGGGTCCGCGGCGCCAGCACCGCGACCGGGCACTCGCCGTTGCGTCCGTACAGCGCCTGCAACAGGTCTGCCTGCTCGGTCTTGGTGGGCAATCCGGTCGACGGTCCACCGCGCTGCACATCGATGACGATCAGCGGAAGCTCGGTCATCACGGCCAGACCGATCGCCTCGGATTTCAGCGAGATGCCAGGACCGGACGTGCTGGTGACACCCAGCGCACCGCCGTAGGAGGCGCCGATCGCCGCGCCGATCCCGGCGATCTCGTCTTCTGCCTGGAAGGTCAGCACATTGAAGTTCTTGTGCTTGGACAGCTCGTGGAGGATGTCCGACGCCGGGGTAATCGGGTAGCTGCCGAGCACGACCTGGACGTTGGCGAGTTGACCCGCGGTGATGAGGCCGTACGAGAGCGCGGTGTTGCCCGAGATCTGCCGGTACTCACCGGACTTCAGCTTGGCAGGCGACACCTCGTAGGTGCTGGCGAACGCCTCGGTGGTCTCGCCGTAGTTCCAGCCGGCCTTCAGCGCCAGCACGTTCGCCTCGGCGATATCGGGCTTGCTGGCGAACTTCTCCCGGATGAAGGCCTCGCTGTGCTCGAGCTCGCGACCGTACATCCAGGACAGCAACCCGAGCGCGAACATGTTCTTGGCGCGCTGGCCGTCCTTCTTGGAGGCACCGATGGACTCGACGGCGCCGAGCGTCAGCGTGGTCATCGGGACGGCCTGCACGACGTAGTCGGACAGCTCTTCGCTATCGAGCGGGTTGGCGTCGTAGCCGACCTTCGCGAGGTTGCGCTTGCTGAACTCGTCGGAGTTGGCGATGATCAGCCCGCCGCGGGGCAGATCGGACACGTTGGCCTTGAGCGCGGCGGGGTTCATCGCGACGAGCACGTCGGGGCGGTCGCCCGCGGTGAGGATGTCGTAGTCGGCGATCTGGATCTGGAACGAGGAGACGCCGGGCAGCGTGCCCTGCGGAGCGCGGATCTCGGCGGGGTAATTCGGTTGCGTCGCAAGGTCATTGCCGAACAGCGCGGCCTCGGAGGTGAACCGGTCGCCGGTGAGCTGCATACCGTCGCCGGAGTCACCGGCGAAACGGATGACGACCTTCTCGAGCTTCTGCCGCGTGCCTGGATTGGCGCCGTTGCCGTTCGCCCCCACTCGCCTGCCTTCCGCGATGCTTCGACATCACCACAGTTTGATGTCACTGCCAGTACCGATTATTGCACTTCTCTTAGGCGGCGCTTCACCCGACGCGCGGACAACATCGCGGTGGCCGCGGACCGAACACACTGCTCAGCGGATGTGCGAACCGCCGCCGTGAGACATGAGTGTGTTATTCGTCACGTCAATAACGAGTGATTTTTCTAAGGAAATAGTTACCGATCAGTAGCTGTCGGCTAGCACTCACCCTCGGCGCCCGGGAGGGGTTCGTCGGGGGTTTTCAGATTGCCCGCGTAGCGAACGACAAGCGGTGCCGGACTGAAGCGGTTTTGATGGCCTTTCAGCGTTGAATGCGGCGGCTGTCGCAGCAAGACTGGATGACATGGCGGGGAACATCCCGAAGGTCGCCGGGGCGCCCATCTCCTGGGGGGTGTGCGAGATGCCCGGATGGGGCTATCAGCTCACCCCGCAACGCGTCCTCGCCGAGATGCGTGACGCCGGGCTGGCCGCTACCGAACTGGGGCCGGCGGGCTTCCTGCCATCCGATCCCGACGAGCTCAGTGCCCTGCTGGAGTCCTATGGGCTCAGCTGTGTCGGCACCTTCGCGCCGGTCCTGCTGCACGACGCCGGGCACGATCCGCTGCCCGACATCGCAGGCCCGCTGGCCGCGGTGGTGGCATCCGGGGCCGAAGTTCTCGTGCTGGCCGCCGCGACCGGCACCGACGGATACGACTCCCGCCCGACCCTCGACGACGACCAATGGGCCACGATGCTCGGCAATCTCGATCGGCTCGCCGCCGCAGCAGCGGAGCACGACGTGCTCGCGGTGCTGCACCCGCATGTCGGCACGATGGTGCAGACCCGCAGCGACGTCGACCGCGTGCTGGCCGGTGCGCAAATCAAGCTGTGCCTGGACACCGGGCACCTGGTGATCGGCGGCACCGATCCGCTGCAGCTGGCCCGCGAGGTGCCTGGCCGGATCGCCCACGCGCACCTCAAGGACGTCGACGCCGGCCTCGCGGCCCGCGTTCGAGCCGGTGAACTGACGTACACCGAGGCGGTGCGACAGGGTATGTACACGCCGCTCGGCGACGGCAACGTCGACATCGCCGGGATCGTCACGGCGTTGCGCGGCAACGGCTTTGACGGCTGGTTCGTGATCGAGCAGGACACCATCCTGGACGGCGAGCCGACCGGTGAGGGCCCGGTGCGCGACGTCGCGACCAGCGTCGCCTACATGCGCACTATTTTTCAGTTCGCGGCTGCCGCGCCGGCATGAGCGTGCGCTAGGTCGGGCGTTGTCGCGCCGTTGAGGCGACTTGGCAACTCCTCGCGCAGGATCGCGCAACTGCGTTCGGCGACCGCGGCAATGGTCTTGGACGGATTGCGGCCGATGGCCCGTGGGATCACCGACCCGTCCATGACGAACAGATTCCGGTGGCCGAACACCTCGCCCATGTGGTTGGTGACCCCGGCCCCCGGCGCCGACGCCATGTTGCAGCCGCCGAGAGGATGCGGGGTGACCAGCATCCGCAACCGACTCCACGTGGCCATGGGGAGCGGTTCACCGCCGGTCGCAATCGTCATCGCGATATGGACGTCCTCGAACGCGTCCAGTGCGCTGACCGCGAGTTGCGGATTCCAGTTCAGCTTCGTCCTGGCGCGCCAGAACTGGAAGCGACTGCGCAGTGAGAACGCGCCGTCTGCGGCGTCGATCGACTGACCGAACCAGGGGATCATGTCGGAGAAATCGGTGAGCGAGCTGGCTTTCCGGTACAGCCATCCCCGCACCCCGCGGGCGTCACTCCACGACGACAACAGGTGCGCCCCGACGTTCGGCAGGCCGCCGTCTTGGACGTAGACCCGGCCGTCGATGCCTGTCCCGTCGTCACCGGGCAGGACGACGCCGTCGAGGAGGTCGATCACCGCACCGATGGTCGGGCCCTTGGTGGGCAGCAGCTGCTTGTTTTTGTATCGGGCCAAGGTGATGAAATCGCCGTTGGGGCTCCAGCCCTTGCCGAGCGCGCGGGGAAGCCTTTTCAGCGTGCGGAATCCGTCGCGCGAGCGCAACAGGATCTCGGTGGATCCGATGGAGCCTGCCGCGAGAATCACGATCTTGCCGTCGATCTGGCGCTTGCGGCGTCGCCGGGCGCTGACATCGAGATAGTGCACGCGCCATCCGCCGTCGGGCCCCTCCTCGATGTGGGTGACCATCGACAGCGGCCGGATCGTGGCGCCGTGTTGCCTCGCCTCGCGCAGGTAGTTCTTGTCGAGGGTGTGCTTGGCGCCGTTTTCGCACCCGATCACGCAGTTGCCGCAGTGCACGCACGTGTCGGGCGCGTACGCGGTGGGATCGCGCCACGGCGCTTCGTCGGTGTGCCCCACGTTCTGGTCGAATGACACGGCCAGCGGGAGCCGGTGATAGCGCTGGCTGACACCCAGCTTCTCGGCGGCACTGCTGAGCATCGCGATCCGTGGGTTGATCTGACCCGCCGGAACCTGTTGCGGATTCAGCATGTCGGCAACGAGCCCGTAGTACGGCCTCATCTCGGCCGCGGTGATCTCCGACGGCCAGCCGCTACAGAAGACCACATCCGGTGCGTCCACGCAGACGCTGGCGTAGATCAGTGAGCCGCCGCCGACACCGGCACCGGTGGCCACCACCATCTTCTGGAGCACACGCAGATCCAGCCAGCCGTTGAGACGGTGCGGCATCCTGCTGGAGTAGAGGTAGTCGCGAAACCGCTTGGGCGTCTTGGTCTCCGACCAGTCCCGTCCGCGTTCGAGCACGACCACCTTTGCGTCGGGACCGGCAAGTCGGCAGGCCGCGACGGCACCGCCGAACCCGCTGCCGACGATGACGATGTCGGCGTGATCGTCGCCGTTCACCACCGTCGGCCCTTGATGTAGGTCTTGACCAACGACGATCCGAAGAACCGGTAGAACGAGAGCAGAGTACGGAATTTGTCGATCCACCAGAAATGACCGGTGACTCGCATCGAAAAGAGCTGCCGGATGAACGCCAACAACGACAACCGAAGCACTCCCGCCGCCACCGGCTGCTGCCCGCCGCTGACCGGGAAGAGCTGAACGTAGAGCGTCGTGGTCGCCGGCCACCCCCGCCACGGCGGCGCGGGCTCGACGAACTTACGTCCGCGCATCATGTACCTGCGGCCGCCGACCGAGATCTCGGTGTCGTAGACCAGTTCGCGCACGCCCTTCTGGTCCTGGATCCCCCGCCGGAAGAGGCCGAAATCACCGTCGCCCCCGCTGGCGATCGCGCCGCCCAGCACCGGTATCGAACCCGCCGCGCGCCATCGCCCTCGGTGATCGGGATCGCTGATGAACGCGGGCAGATTCGGGATTGTCACCGCGGCGTGCAGCTCCATCGCGATCGCGGCGTCGTCGGAGTACCCCGTCACGGGATCCGTGGCGCCCATCGTGATCAACCCGGTCATCACCTCGCGGAAGCACACGCCCTGACGGGCCAGCCGCGGCCTCTCGAGCACCTCCGCGTCGGGCGGCTCGGCGAGCTGTTCAGCGTTGTCGGTGCTGTCGATGCTTCATCTGTCAGGGCGATCCGCTTCCATCACCATGGCTTGCTCAATTCGTCGACGATGAACGGGAACACGTCGCGGTGGGAGTGCTCCCCGAGGAAGACGTCCAGATGTCCGTAACCGGCGAACTTCTGCAGCGTGTGTCTGCCGGGCTGATACCGCTCGTAGTACTCGAACGTGCGACCCATACCGACCGGCAGGAAGGTCTGGTTCATGTCCCCGGTGATGAAAACGAAGCGCGCGTCGGTTTTCGGCGGTGCCGCGGTGAACAACGGTGGCAACTGCTGCGGGTACTTGCCCATCGACACCAATTCGCCTGCCGCCGACGAGTCGGCGATCTGACCGTAGTACGACATCGGCACCTGACCGAACTCCCCCTTGATCCACTCGTGGGTGGCGTCATTGAGGTTCTCGTGGCGCCACAGCGTGGGAAACCCGTAGCCATACATGAAGCTGCACTGCTTGCACACCGGGTTGTCGCATTCGTCGTGGGTGGCCTCGACATACCAGCGCAGGATCTTGGGCAGCACCCGCGGCGCGTACAGCCCCCACTGCGGGTTGATACCGCTGATCTTTTCCCGGTCCAAGAACGCCACCGCGATCGGCAGCTTCAACCTGGCCTGCCATGGCATCACCGGGTGCAGCGCCGCCGAGTTCGAGATGACCAGCGACACGTTGGAGATGAGCCCCGCGGTGATCGCCATCATGAAGGCACAGGACCCCTGGCAGTGGATGATCGCCTTGATGGTGTCGGCGCCGGTACGGTCCCTGACCGCCTGCACGGCCTTCGGCATGTCCAGCACCGCCGCGTCATCGAGCGTGTACTTGGCCGCGGGCAGATCGATGCTGGACCGCCAGTTCAGCGCCCAGACATCAAAGCCCTTGCTCGACAACACTTTCAGCAGGTTCTTCGTCGGCGGGTTGAACAGGTTGGCGCGGGTCCCGGTCCCGCCGATCATCAACACCGGCTCCTTGACGGTCTGTTTCTCTGGCGCCAGATGTTTGAGGTTGAGGATGCGGCCGTCCCCCGCGGTGAACTCGTGGGTCTCGAAGTGGTCGAATGGGATCGGGTCGTGCACGACCTGCCCATTGGTCGACAGGGGCGCTGCAATAGCCATCTGACCTCCTGCGCGGCGCGGCTGCCGAAGCTACAGCGTGCTCGGCGATCGCGACGATGTCCTGCGTAGTCCACTACTCGTTTTCGACGACGCGATGACTTCGGCCAGCAGGGTGCGGTCGGCGACGTTGAGTTTCATGCATGCGCGGTAGATGTGTCCCTCGACCGTGCGCACCGAGACGGAAATTCGCTCGGCAATGGCCTTGTTGGGCATTCCCTCCGACACCATGACCGCGATCTCGAGCTCCCGGCCGGTCAGCGGTAACGGGTTGAGCACCTGGTCGAGGGCGGGCGTCGACGCGCCGCCCGCCAGTTCGGCGGCCCGCGCCATCGCCTCGACCTCACCCTTGCGCTCGTGGCGGGCGGCGAACACCTTGGCCGCTTGTGCGGCGGCGTCGGCGGCGGCGCACTTCATGCCGAGATCGGCCAGTTCGGCCGCGACGGCGGCCAGGCCCTTTGCGTCGGCGGCGGCCAGGGCGCGGCCGTGCGCCAGCGCGGCTCTGCCGGCCACGCAATCCAGCCCGGCCGCGACGCGGGCAATCGCATCGGCGGCGGTGACGTCGCCCAGCCGAACCGCGTCGTGCAATGCCTGCAGCGCGCCGGTCAGCTGTCCCGACCGTTCGGCGATCCGGGCGGCGTCGCGTGCGGCGGCGATCGCGCCGGTCATGTTGCGGGCGGCCGCCAACGTCCAGGCCCGGCCAAGGGCCAGCTCGGGTGCGTACAGTTCGGACCTCAAGCTGTGCCGGGATTCGGCGCGCGCCAATATCTCTGCCGAGCCCGCCGCATCGCCCTGCTGACCAAGTGCCTGCGCCAGGTACATCAGCGCCAGCGGGCCCCAGGAGTAGCCCGTCTCGGCCAGCGCCGCGGCGGATTGACGCAGCAGAGACGTCGCGACGTCCAACTCCCCCGCCGCCATCAAGGTGCGAGCCAGCAGGATTTCGCCGATCGCCCGGCCCGGCTGCTGCAGCTCGGAGAACTCCATGAAGTGGCGCGCCAGCCGCTGGGCGTGCGCCACGCTCTTGGTCATCAACTGCGTGGTGACCTGACCGAGGCCGATCGTGAACCGGAGCAGGCCCGGATGCGCCGCGCTCAGGCCGCGGTCGGCCAGCGGGCCGACTTCGTCGAACCTGCCCAGCCGCGCACTCGACAGGGTGGCCGTTGCCGCCGCCCAGGCGACGGCGAGGTCCTGGGCCGCAGGTGAACCCAGCACCTCGGCCGCGATCTCCACCGCCCGCCGCGGGTCGCCGGAGTTCATCGCGAAGGTCGCCACCAACGCGTCGATGGTGGCCACGGCCGCCGGCTCCGAAACGCGGTCGCGCATCGCGTACAGGAAATCGATGGCGGCCTCGGGCTGGTTGAGCATCCAGAATTGGTTGGCCGCCTTCGGCAGTGTCCACGAGGTGAGGTCCCACTCCGAAAGCCCGGCCGGGTCGACCGGGTTCAGCACCTGGTCGGCATCGGAGCCCCGACCCAGCCAAGACAATGCATGCGCCAGTGGCAGTCTGGCCGTCAAACTGCCCGAACGGTCCAGGGCGTTGCAGGCCAGGCGCTCCCCCAACAACAGGTCTCCCAGCCGCATCGCCTCCCACGCCGCCGTGACGACATCGTCCACCGGCGGCGGGGTGTCACTCTCGATCGCCAACGCCGCGAGCCGCAACCCGGTGCTGACGTGCTCGACTGGCTTCGAAGACAGCTGCGCGACCAGCTGGGTGCGCAATCGACGGGTCGCGAGCTGGCCGAGCGACGCCCGCACCTGCTCGGCGTAGAGCGGATGAGCCGAGTGCACGACGAGATCGTCGCCGCGCTTGACGACCTCGATGACGCGTTGGTCCTCGGCTTCCTCGAGGGCGTCCCGGCCCGCCAGCTCGGTCAGATCCCGCAGGCTCAGCGGCTCCTCCACCGCGAGGTATTCCAGCACCGCGGTCACCGTCGGCGGTAGGGCCTCGAGATGTCGGCCGATCAATGCGGAAAGCTCGGCGGAGAGCCCGATATGACCGCGCAGTTGCCAGACACCGTCGACCTGGCGCAAGGCCCCCGAACCGAGCGCGCGTTCCGACAGATGCCGCAGATACAGTGGATTGCCCTGGCTTGCGGTAAACACCGCGTCGGCGCTCGACGTCTCCATCGGCCCGCCAAGAACTGCTTCCAGCAAATGCTTCGTCTGTCCGGCGTCGAACGGCTCGATGTCGATCCGGTCGAGCAGCCGGTCCTTCCACAACGACGTGATCGCATCGGGGGCCTGCTCGCCGGCCCGCACTGTGATGACGAACCGCGCCGACCCGGTCAACGCGAGTTGGTGCACCAGCGTCGCGGAGAGATTATCCAGGTGATGGGCATCATCGATGGCAAGCAGCAGGCCCTCGCCGCGGCGCTGCAGCAGCGAGGCGCGGGCGGAACGCAACAGCGTCGCGGAGTCGCCGACGCCGGCGACGTCGACGAGGTGACTGAATGCGCCGAACGGGATCTGCTGGGCCGATGCGGTGCCGGCCAGCCACTGGATGGAGACGTTGCCGTGTCGTTGAGCAAACCGTTCGACGGCGTGACGCGCGAGCACCGTCTTGCCGACTCCGGCCGCGCCGGCGAGTACGGCGCCCAGTCGGTTCTTGCTTTTCAGCGTCGATTCCACCAGGCCCAGCGACTGCCCGCGTGGCACTGTTCGCCACTCTATGGCCATCGAGCGATCTTAAGGCGCGCACACAGGTTTCTCGCGGCGTACGAGCAAACTGTTGTCGACATCTCTCCCCCCGGCTGACCTGCAGCGGGCCAAAACAAGTAGTGAACTACGCGTGTTTTGCAGAGCAGTGCGCCCATACCCTGCGTAGTCGGAGCAACCTCCGTGACCTACAGAGACGTAACAGGAGATGAAGACGTTGGGTGCAGCAAAATACTTCGAGGGGGCGGGCGCACTGGCGCTCGTGTTGGGGGCAGCGGTAGCGATGTCGACAGAACCGCTGGTCGCGCCCACCAGACGCGGCGGCGGGGGCGGCGGCGGGGGACTCAACCTCCCCATCATGGCCCTGTCGCCGGCGACCCCGACCGAAATGCCAGCAACGTTCGCGGGCTGGTCCGATGTGGCGTCGAGCATGCTGGTGGCGTTGGGTGGTCGTCCCAGCGCGGATACCGGCTCCAGTTCGTCATCGGGGCACCCGCTGGTGGGACTGGTGCGGTCGGTTTTCCGGCGCCTGGAGGGCCTCGGGGACCGGTGTCCGGCCAGGGTGGGCCCGCCCGCGGGCCCATCTGACGCGAGCACGTCTGACGTGGGGGACGCGTCTGACGTGGGCGACGCGTCTGACGTGGGGGACGTGACCAACGCGCCGGTCGACCCGGTCGCGGGCGTTGGCGTCGCGGGTGTTGGCCCGGTGGCCGATATCGCAATCTCGCAGGATGGGCGCTACGCCTACGTCGCGGCCTCGCGTCCCGATCGGGCCGGCACCGAGACGTGGACGGTCAAGGTCGTCGACACCGAGTCCAACACGGTGATCAAGACCATCGAGGACCTTGCGGACATCGTGCCGACGAGCCTCGCGCTCAGTCCCGATTCGTCGCGACTCTACGTCGCAGATCGCAATGCCGCCACCATCCGGGTCGTCGACATCAGCAAGGGCAGCCCCACCCGCAACCGGGTCGTGGACTCACTGCACCTGGACGGATCGTCGCCCGTCAGCTACGGCGCGCCGGCCGCAATCACCCTCAGCCCCAACGGATCACGGCTGTACGCGCTGATGACGGAGTCGGACTCCAATCCCGCCGTGCTCATCCTGGATCCCGACACCCGCGTGCTGGTCGGAACAGTGTCCGGCGGAGATTCGATAGCGATGTTCTCGGCCGGTGAGCGCATCTATGTCTGCGCCGACGACCGGCTCGGGAACCCCGACGTCACGGCGGGAGTGGTGATCCTCGACGCCGACACCGGCCTAGAACTCGGTTCGTTCGGTTTCAACGACGCCCCGGCATTCATTCGCCAGCCGATCCTGGCGGGCAGCAGCGGACAGTTGTACCTCGATATCGACGACCTCGACGGCCGCCTGGAGGTGGTGGACACGTCGACGTTGAATGTGTTGGCGCGGATCAGGATTGACGCGTCGGCGGATCGACAGCTGCGCAGCATCCCGACCGCCGCGGTGCTCAGCCCCGACGGCCGATATCTGTACGTGGCCAATCAGGGCGTGCGGCTGTCCGCGGACGAAGCCACCGAGGTCGGCTGGGTATCGGTGGTCGACACGCAGCTCAACGAGGTCACCCACGACATCGCGCTTCCGCAGCCCGGCATCGACGAATGTGGGGGCGCCAACCCGCAATTCATCGCGATCAGCCCCGCAGGCGATCGCCTTGTCGTGGTCAACGAGTACGGGATCGCATCGATTGTCGACACCGCGGCCAGGTCCGTCGTCGGCACCGCGACGCTGGGCCATCCGACGGACCAGCCGCGGGTGGTCATGGTCAATCCCGCGCGCAACGCTGTCTACGTCGGCACTACCGGAGACGCCGGGCTAACGGTGATTTCGCTGTAGGGGTCGCCGCCGCACCGGACGGGTGTCGCCCTGCGGGCGGCGCCGGTCGGTGTCGGGAGCCGCGCGGCGTTCGTGCCACCGTAGCCGCAGCAGCAACAGATGACGGTGCGCCCGGAACCCCGCCGACAGCGGGTCACGCCACACCGGCGTGTGAGCCTTCGCTTCAGGTTCTGTGTGCACGACACCATTGTGCCGTCTCCGCGTGATCCGGGCCGCGCTGCAGTGCTGCCGACCAGGTGAACGAACGTATAACGTTTGTCACAGTCGACGCGCCCTAGCATCGGGTGTGTGTTCAATCAGCCGTTCCGGCGACGGACGGTGTTGCGTGGTGCCGGGGTGCTCGGCGCCGCGTCGCTGGGCCTGTGGTCGGCCGGGTGCGACGCCGACGACGCGCTGACGTTCTTCTTCGGGGCCAACCCTGAGGAGGCCGACACCAGGCTGCGGATCATCGACGCGTTCCAGCGCGCACATCCCGGGATCCGGGTCCGCCCGGTGTTATCAGGGCCGGATCCGATGCAGCAGGTGTCGACGTTCTGCGCGGGCGGCAAATGCCCGGACGTGCTGATGGCGTGGGAGCTGACATATGCCGGCCTGGCCGACCGCGGGGTGCTGCTTGACCTGCGCGCGATGCTGGCACGAGACCCCGACTTCGCCGCCCAACTCACGGCCGACGGCACCAGCGCGCTGTACGACACGTTCGGGTTCGGCGGCGGCCAGTACGCGCTGCCGGAGCAATGGTCGGGCAATTTCGTGTTCTACAACAGGGCGCTGTTCGCCGAGGCGGGCCTGCGGCAGCCACCGGCGCGGTGGGACGAGCCGTGGAGTTTCGCCGACTTCCTCGCCGCGGCAACCGCCCTGACCAAGCGCGACGGCTCCGGCAAGGTCACCCAGTGGGGATTCGTTGACACCTGGGTCCCGTACTACTCGGCCGGGCTGTTCGGGATGAACAACGGCACCCCGTGGTGTCGCCCGCAGATCAACCCGGCGCACCTGAACTTCGACGACGACGCGTTCATCGAGGGTGTGCAGTTCTACGCTGACCTGGCGAGCAAGCACCGGGTCGCGCCAAGGGCGGCCGATGCGCAATCGATCTCCACGATGGACCTGTTCTCGTCCGGGAGGGCGGCCATGGCGCTGGGCGGGCACTGGCGATACCAGACGTTCCACCGCGCCGACGGCCTCGACTTCGACGTCACCGTCCTGCCTGTTGGCCCGAAAGGGCGCGGCGCCCAGTCCAACATCGGCACCACCGGCCTCGCCATCGCCGCGAGCAGCCCACGCAAGCAACAGGCGTGGGAATTCGTGAAGTTCGCGGCCGGTCCGGTCGGGCAGGCGCTGATCGGCGAATCGGGTCTGTTCGTGCCGGTGCTCAGCTCCGCGATCCGCTCTCGCCGGATTCGCCAACGCCCACACCGGGATTCGCAATCTGGCGGTGCTGACCGACGGGCCGGCTCACTCGGGCTATCTGCCGGTCACCCCGGCTTGGCAGAAGATCGACGCGTTGATGGACCGCGAAATCGGACCCGTGCTGCGCGGCACCCGGCCGGCGACGACGCTGAAAAGCGGCTTGTCCCGCACCATCGACCAGATGCTGCGCGGTACATGACCGGCGGCGACGCGGGCGCGACGGCGGCGGGCGCAGGCGCGCGGGCGCGCGGGCGGGCGACGGCGGGCGCGGGCGGGGCGGGCGTTCGTCGCGCCCAACCTGGTGGGGATCGCGGTGTTCATGCTGTTCCCCCTGGGTTTCTCGCTGTACATGAGCTTCCAGGACTGGGATCTGTTCACCCCGGCGAGGTTCGTCGGGCTGGCCAACTTCGGCCACTTGCTCACCGCCGACCCGCTGTTTCTCATCGCGCTGCGCAACACGGTGGTCTACACCGTGGGCACGCTCGTCCCGACAGTGCTGATAAGCCTGGTGGTGGCCGCTCTGCTGAACCGGAAACTGAAGGGCATCAGCATCTTCCGGACCGTCATCTTCCTGCCCCTCGCGGTGTCCTCGGTGGTGACGGCGGTGGTGTGGCATTTCGTGTTCAACACCGACGACGGGCTTGCTCAACACCATGCTGGGCTGGATCGGGATCGGCCCGGTGCCCTGGCTGCTCGAGCCGGGCTGGGCGATGGTGTCGCTGTGCATGGTCAGTGTGTGGAAGAGCGTGCCGTTTGCGACCGTCGTGTTGCTCGCCGCCATGGCGGGTGTGCCCCAGACGCTCTACGAGGCGGCCAGGATCGACGGCGCGTCGGAATTGCGGCAGTTCGTCTCCATCACGGTGCCGCTCATTCGCGGCGCCTTGTCGTTCGTCGTGGTCATCTCGATCATCAACGCGTTCCAGGCTTTTGACCAGGTTTACGTGCTCACCGGCGGCAACGGCGGACCCGAGACGGGCACCTATGTCCTGGGCATCATGCTGTTCCAGCACGCGTTCGCGTTCCTGGACTTCGGCTATGCGTCGGCGCTGGCGTGGGTGATGTTCGCGATCCTGCTGTCCCTGACGGCGCTACAGCTTTGGCTGTCCGCGACGGAGGTCGCTGGAGCTGTGATGTCGACATCTGGCCGAGCGCGTGATCAGGCGCAGCGTCGTGCGCGCCGTCGCGTTGTATGCCGCGCTGTCCGCGGTGGCCTGGTGCGCACTGTTCCCGATCCTGGGGGCGCTGTCGGGCTCGCTGAAGACGGAGTCGGAGGCCGCCGCGCCGACGGTGTTGCCGTCGCATCCCCAATGGTCCAACTACCGCGAGGTGTTTGACCTGATGCCGTTCTGGCGGATGTTCGCCAACACCGTGCTGTACGCCGGATGCGTGACGGCGGGCCAGGTGTTCTTTTGCTCGCTGGCCGGATACGCCTTCGCCCGGTTGCCATTCCGGGGCCGCGAGACCTTGTTCGTGCTCTACCTTGCCACGCTGATGGTGCCGCTGACGGTGACAGTGATCCCGCAATTCATCCTGATGCGCACGTTCGGCTGGACCGACACCCCGTTGGCGATGATCGTGCCCGGTCTGTTCGGCAGCGCGTTCGGCACCTACCTGATGCGGCAGTTCTTCCGCACGCTGCCGACCGACCTCGAGGAGGCGGCCATTCTCGACGGCTGCACGCCGTGGCAGATCTACTGGCGGATCCTGTTGCCGCAGACCAAACCCGCGCTGATGGTGCTGGCGTTGCTCACCTGGGTCAACGTCTGGAACGACTTCCTGTGGCCGCTGGTGATGATTCAGCGCAAGAACATCGCGACCCTCAACCTCGGCCTGGTGTGGATGCAGGGCCAGTACGTTTCCCGCTGGCCGGTGCTGATGGCGGCGTCGATCATGATTCTGCTGCCGCTGGTGCTCATCTACGCCGTCGGCCAGCGGGCGTTCGAGCGCGGCATCGCCCTCACCGGATTCGGCGGGCGATAGCCATGGCGTCGGTGACCTTCGAGCGGGCCACCCGCCGGTATCCGGGGACGCCCCGGCCTGCGGTGGATACCCTGGATCTGACCGTCAACGACGGCGAATTCCTGGTCCTCGTCGGGCCGTCCGGCTGTGGCAAGTCGACGTCGCTGCGGATGGTGGCCGGGCTGGAACCGTTAAATTCCGGCCGGATCCACATCGGCGAACGTGACGTCACCGACGTCGACCCGAAAGACCGCGACATCGCGATGGTGTTCCAGAACTACGCGTTGTACCCGCACATGACCGTCGCGCAGAATCTGGCGTTCGCGTTGAAGGTCGGCCGGACGCCACGGGCGGCGATCCGGGACCGGGTGCGCGACGCCGCACAGCTGCTCGACCTCGAGCCCTACCTGGACCGCAAGCCCAAGGAGCTGTCCGGCGGACAGCGTCAGCGGGTGGCGATGGGCCGCGCGATCGTGCGCCGGCCGCAGGTGTTCCTGATGGATGAGCCGCTGTCCAATCTCGACGCCAAGCTGCGGGTGCAGACCCGCAACCAGATCGCCGCGCTGCAACGTCGGCTCGGCACCACCACGGTCTACGTCACCCACGACCAGGTCGAGGCGATGACCATGGGCGATCGGGTCGCCGTGCTGAACGACGGGGTGCTGCAGCAGTGCGGGCCGCCGCGTGAGCTCTACCGCGATCCCGTCAATGTGTTCGTCGCCGGTTTCATCGGCTCGCCGGCGATGAACTTGATCACGCTGCCGATCGTCGATGGCTCGGTTGCGTTGGGCGACTGGGGTATTCCGGTACCCCGGGGAATCATCGGAATCATCGGCCCCGACGTCGTGGTGGGCATCCGCCCGGAGGACTTCGACCTTGGCGGCGAACTCGGCGCGGAATTCGAGGTCGACGTGGTCGAGGAACTCGGCGCCGACGCCTACCTGTACGGCCGGCTTGTCGACGGCCAGACGCCGGTGACCGTCCGCGCCGACGGGCTCGACCCGCCCGGGCGCGGCAGCCGCGTTCGGTTGCGTCCCAACCTCGAGCGCGTGCACTTCTTTGACGCCGACGGCCGCCGGATCCGTTAGCGGTCGACGAGCGTGGTGTCGAAGTAGTAGAGCGACGCCCGGTAGCAATGCATGCCGAACTCGACAGCGCTGCCGGAGTCGTCGAACGCGGTCCGCGCCATGGTCAGCAGCGGTGCGCCTGTTTCTCATCGAGCAGCCGGGCCTCGGAGCGGGTGGCGCCGCGCGCGCCGATGCGCTGGCGCGCCAGTCGAATGTGCACTCCGCGCGCCCGCAGCGACTGGTAGAGCCCGATGCGCTCCAGCTCCTCGGGTTGCGGCGCTAGCTCGGCGGGCAGATGGTTGGTCATCACCGCAAGTGGCTCGCCGTTGGCGCTGCGCAGCCGATGAATCGACACCACCTCGCGGTCGCCGACCAGGCTGAGTTCGCGGGCGACCTCTTCGTCGGGCGGACCGACGTGGTAGTCGAGCAACTGGGTGGTCGGCTCCTGGCCGGTGCGGGCGAGGTCGTCGAACAGGCTGGTCAGCTCGACGCGGCGGTGCACGGGATTCTGCACCACCTGCGTGCCCACTCCCCGCTTGCGCACCAGCAGGCCCTTGTCGACAAGTTCCTGAATGGCGCGCCTGGTGGTTGGGCGCGATAACGTCAGCCGCTTTGCCAGCGCCAGTTCGTTTTCGAAGCGATCACCGGGCGCCAGATCGCCATCCCGGATCGCGGCCTCGATGGCCTGGGCGAGCTGATAATAGAGCGGGACAGGGCTGGACCTGTCGAGCTCCACCGTCAGTGACACGTCGTCTCCGATCTCCGGTCGGATCAGAAGAGCAGTCGCTGCATCGTAACATCGCATGATCGAAAGATAGAATGTCAGGACAAAGTATTGACAGCGCCGCGTGAGGCGGAGCACTCTCGATACCGAGTCCGATACCGGGTCCGATACTGGGTGGATCGCCCCAACCCTTCGGAAGGCTGACATGAGTAGCCCGCAGCCGTTTGACGTCCTCGCCATCGGGCGCTGCGGCGTCGACATCTATCCCCTGCAGATCGGGGTGGGGCTGGCGGACGTCACGACGTTCGGCAAGTTTCTCGGCGGCAGCGCCGCCAACGTCACGGTGGCCGCCGCTCGGCTGGGCGACCGCGCGGCGCTGATCTCCGGTGTCGGCGACGACCCGTTCGGCAGGTTCGTCCGCGACGAGCTGGCCGACCTCGGCGTCGACAACCGCTATGTGGCGACCCACGCCGAGTACCCGACCCCGGTGACGTTCTGCGAGATCTTTCCCCCGGACAACTTTCCGCTGTACTTCTACCGCCGGCCCAGCGCGCCGGACCTGCAGGTGCGCGCCGACGAGATAGACACCGACGCCGTCGGGGCGGCCCGGCTGTACTGGTCGACGGTGACCGGGTTGTCCGAGGAGCCAAGCCGCAGCGCGCATTTCGCGGCGTATGAGGCGCGCCGGCGGGCCCCGTTCACGGTGCTCGACCTCGATTACCGGCCGATGTTCTGGGAGTCGCCCGCCGCGGCAACCGAACAGGTCCAGCGCGCCCTGCCGCACGTGACGGTGGCGGTCGGCAACCGCGAGGAGTGCGAGATCGCCGTCGGTGAACACCAGCCGCGCAAGGCCGCCGATGCGCTGCTGGATCTCGGTGTCGAGCTGGCGATCGTCAAACAGGGCCCGCGCGGAGTGCTCGGCAAGACCCGGCATTCCTCGGTGACGGTGGCCGCCAACGATGTCGAGGTGGTCAACGGCCTCGGCGCAGGAGACGCGTTCGGCGGCAGCCTGTGTCATGGCCTGCTCAACGGCTGGCCGCTGGAGAAGACGCTGCGCTACGCCAACGCCGCCGGGGCCATCGTGGCCTCGCGGCTCGAGTGCTCGACGGCGATGCCGACGCCCGCCGAGGTGGCGGCGCTCGCCGAACAGTCCGCGGTTGGGGCGGTCAATGTCTAACCCGATGTCATTCCGATTCGCGACCGCCGTCTCGATGGTGAGGACGTGAGCATGCACAGCAAGTTCTACATACCCGCGCGCAGCGCCGCAGCCCCGTACCTGGTCGACGTCACCCCCGAGTCGGCCGGCTGGACCGAAGCCAGCCTCAAGGTGGTGGAACTGGAGTCGCTGCCGGGGCTCACGCTGGACACCGGGGAAACCGAGGTGATGATCCTGCCGCTGTCGGGCCGCGGAACGGTCGAGGCCGGCGACGAGACGTTCGAACTGTCCCGGCGGGCATCGGTTTTCGACGGCCCCGCCGACATGGTTTACCTCGGCACCGCCAACACCTACACCCTGCGCGGTGAGGGCCGGTTCGCGATCTGCGGCGCCCGCGCCGCGCGCCAACTGCCCAATCGGCGGGTCGCCGCCGCCGACGTGCCCGTCGAGCTGCGCGGCACCGGCAACTGCAGCCGCCAGGTGCACAACTTCGGCACCGCAGGGGTTTTCGAGGCGGACTCGTTGATCGCCTGCGAAGTGATAACTCCCGGTGGGAACTGGTCGAGCTACCCCGCGCACAAGCATGACGAGAACTCTGCGGTCGAGACGGCGCTGGAGGAGATCTATTACTTCGAGATCGACTCCGGGGGTGGATCTGACGGGTCTCGGGGGGCTCGCGAGTCGAGGGCTTCGGCTATCCACCGGGTGTACGGCACTCCTGAGCGTCCGATCGAGGTGCTCGAAGAGGTCCGCAGCGGCGACGTGGTCCTCGTCCCGCACGGCTACCACGGCCCGTCGGTCGCCGCACCGGGCTATGACATGTACTACCTGAATGTGATGGCCGGCCCCGGCGAGGAACGGGCCTGGAAGATCGTCGACGATCCCGAACACGCCTGGCTGCGTGGCACGTGGGAACACCAGGACGTCGACCCCCGGTTGCCCCTGCGCTCACGAGGAGTGTGACGTGGTCTCCAGCGCATCCGCCGGCAAGCCGCCTGACACCGAGCCGAGGGTTCGGCTCACCGTCGCCCAGGCCACCATTCGGTTCCTGGCCAACCAGTACGCCGAGCGCGACGGGGAGCGCGCGAGATTTTTCGCCGGCTGCTTCGGCATCTTCGGCCACGGGAACGTGGCCGGCCTCGGCCAGGCACTGCTTGCAGGCCGACGTCGACGCCGCACAGACCGGTACCGAACCCGCGCTGCGATATGTGTTGGGCCGCAACGAACAAGCCATGGTCCACAGCGCGGCGGCCTACGCACGCCAGAAGGATCGGCTGCAGGCGTGGGCGGTGACGGCCAGCATCGGCCCCGGGTCGACCAACATGCTCACCGGCGCGGCGCTGGCCACCGTCAACCGGCTGCCCGTGCTGCTGCTGCCGTCGGACACCTTCGCCACCCGGGTGAGCGCGCCCGTGCTGCAACAGCTCGAGGCGCCCAACGACGGTGAGCTGACCGTCAACGACGCATTCAAGCCGCTGTCACGGTTCTTCGACCGGGTGTGGCGCCCCGAACAGTTGCCGTCCGCGCTGCTGGGTGCGATGCGCGTGCTCACCGACCCGGCCGAGACCGGTGCGGCCACCGTCGCGATGCCCCAGGACGTGCAGGCCGAGGCGTACGACTGGCCGGAATCGTTATTCGCCGAACGGACTTGGCACATCGCCCGGCCGGTCCCCGAGCCGCTCGGTGATCGCCAGGGCCGCCGAGGTGATCCGGTCGGCGCAGCGCCCGTTGATCGTGGCCGGCGGCGGCGTGATCTACTCCGGCGCCACCGACGTTTTGGCGGTGTTCGCCGAGAAGACGGGCATCCCGGTCTCCGAGACGCAGGCCGGCAAGGGGTCGCTGCGCTACGACCATCCGCAGGCCGTCGGCGCGATCGGGTCGACGGGGACAACCGCCGCCAACGCGCTGGCCGCCGAGGCCGACGTGGTGATCGGAATCGGCACCCGTTACAGCGATTTCACCAGCGCCTCCCGCACCGCGTTCAACGCTCCCGGCGTGCGGTTCGTCAACATCAACGTCGCGTCGTTCGACGCCGCCAAGCAGGGCGGGCTCGCCGTCGTCGCCGACGCCCGCGAGGCGATCGAAGCCCTGTCGAGCACGCTGGCCGACTACCGCGTGAGCGACGAATACCGCGCGCGCACAGCCGAACTCGCGCGGGACTGGGATGACATCGTATCGGCGGCGTACCACGTGGACAACGACGGCAGCGCGCTGACCCAGAGCCAGGTGATCGGGCTGGCCAACACGCTGTCCGAGCCGCGCGACGTGGTGGTGTGCGCGGCGGGTTCGATGCCGGGCGACCTGCACAAGCTGTGGCGCACCCGCGACCGCAAGGGCTACCACGTCGAATACGGCTACTCCTGCATGGGCTACGAAGTGGCGGGCGGCATCGGCGTCAGGATGGCCAGCCCCGACCGCGACGTGTTCGTCATGGTCGGCGACGGCTCCTATCTGATGATGGCAACCGAACTGGTCACCGCGGTTCAAGAGGGCCTGAAGGTCATCGTCGTGCTGGTGCAGAACCACGGTTTCGCATCGATCGGCTCGCTGTCGGAGTCGTTGGGCTCGCAGCGTTTTGGCACCGCATACCGCTATCGCGGCGCCGACGGCAGGCTCGATGGCGCCA
This sequence comes from uncultured Actinomycetota bacterium, assembly GCA_963733605.1. Classification (GTDB taxonomy): domain Bacteria; phylum Actinomycetota; class Actinomycetes; order Mycobacteriales; family Mycobacteriaceae; genus Mycobacterium. The sequence continues at coordinate 244,042 of CAVTDY010000018.1, read as the reverse complement.
AGCTGCCGGTCGACCTGGCGGCCAACGCCGCCAGCCTGGGTGCCGAGGTGATCCGCGTGACGACGGCCGCCGAGTTCACCGACGCCGTCAAGGTGGCCAAGGCCAACGAACACGTCACGGTCATCCACGTCGAGACCGACCCGCTGGTCTCCGCGCCGGACAGCGAGTCCTGGTGGGATGTTCCGGTCAGCCAGGTGTCGACGCTGGCCTCGACGCGGGCGGCGTATGAGAAGTACACCGAGTGGAAGAAGGCTCAGCGGCCCTTCGTCAGGCCGGCAGAATGACATTGCGAATTGCGGTGCTCGGCGTGGGCCTGATGGGCGCCGACCACGTCGCCCGCATCACCGGCCGGATCAGCGGCGCCCGCGTGGCGGTCGTCAACGACTATCTCACCGAGAAGGCCGAGCAGATCGCCGCCTCGGTGCCCGGTGCCCGGGTGGCGGGCGACCCCTTCGATGCCATCGCCGCCGACGACGTCGACGCGGTGCTGTTGGCCACGCCGGGCCCCACGCATGAGAAGCAACTGCTCGCATGCCTGGAACACCGCAAGCCGGTGCTGTGTGAGAAGCCGTTGACCACCGACGCCGGCACATCGTTGGAGGTCGTGCGCCGCGAGGCCGAACTCGGCACGCCGTTGATCCAGGTCGGTTTCATGCGCCGGTTCGACGCGGAGTACGCGCGGCTGAAGGCGGTGATCGACGGGGGCGAGCTCGGCCGGCCACTGGTCATGCACTGCGTGCACCGCAATCCCGCGGTGCCACCGGGCTTCGACTCGGCGATGGTGGTGAAGGACTCGCTGGTGCACGAGGTCGACGTGACACGGTTTCTGTTCGGCGAGGAGATCGAGTCGGTGCAGATCATCAGGCCGGCAGCCAATCCCGGTGCACCCGAGGGCCTCCAGGACCCGCTGATCGCGATCTTCCGAACGAACAGCGGACGCCACGTCGATGTTGAGGTCTTCGTCACCACCGGCGTCGGCGTACGAGGTGCGCACCGAAGTCGTCGGTGAACACGGAAGCGCAACAATCGGTTTGGGCCGGCTCACCCCGGGATTCCGCGAACGGTTCGGGTCGGCCTATGACATCGAGGTGCAGCGCTGGGTCGATGCCGTCCGCTCCGGCCGCAACGTGGACGGGCCGACCGCGTGGGACGGTTACGCCGCCGCTGCGGTATGCGCCGCCGGCGTCCGATCACTTCAGACCGGTGACCGGGTTGCGGTCGAGCTCGCAACACACGTCACCAGGGGCACGGGTTGAGGAAGACCTCCGTCGGGTTCGGGTTTGCCTGATGGCGTAACGGGCCATCCTTCGACGACTCCGCTTCGAATAACTGCGGACGTCGACGATAGATGGAGGCCTGGTGCCGGCTAACGATTGCCACTGCATGGTCACTGGCGCGACCGGTTACATCGGTAGCCGCTTGGCGCCGGTGTTGATCGGGCGGGGCCACACCGTGCGGGCGCTCGCGCGCAATCCCGACAAGCTGGCCAACGTGCCGTGGCGCGCACAGGCCGAAGTGGTGCGCGGTGACCTGGCTGACGGGGATTCGCTGGCCGCCGCATTCGACGGTGTGGACGTCGTCTACTACCTCGTCCACTCCATGGGCAGCGCGGCGGATTTCGTCGGTGAGGAGGCCCGCTCGGCCCGCAACGTTGTGTCGGCGGCCCGTCAGGCAGGCGTACGGCGCTTGGTGTATTTAAGCGGGCTACATCCGCCCGACACCGAGTTGTCGGCGCATCTGCGGTCGCGCACCGCGGTCGGCGAGATCCTCATCGACTCAGGCATCGAGGCCGTCGTGCTGCAGGCCGGGATCGTCGTCGGGTCCGGATCGGCGTCGTTCGAGATGATCCGGCATCTGACCGACCGGCTGCCGGTGATGACGACACCCAAGTGGGTGCACAACAAGATTCAGCCGATCGCGATCGGCGACGCTTTGCACTATTTGGCCGGGGCGGCCACCGCTCCGCTGCCGTCATCGCGGACCTGGGACATCGGCGGCCCCGACGTCTTGGAATACGGGGACATGATGCAGATATACGCCGACGTCGCCGGGCTGCGGCAGCGGTTCATCGTGGTGCTGCCGTGGCTGACGCCGGCGATCGCCAGTTGGTGGGTGGGCTTGGTCACGCCGATGCCGTCGGGTTTGGCCAGGCCGCTGGTCGAATCGCTGGAATGCGATGCGGTTTCCCACGAACACGACGTCGACGCGGTCATCCCACCGCCTCCCCGAGGACTCAGGGGCTATCGCGAAGCCGTCGCCGAGGCGTTACGAGAGGGACCGCTGCACAGTGATCCGCACTGGGCCGGCGCAAAATCGCTGCGGCTGTGGCGGTTTAACACCTCCGATATCGGGCATTAATGCACGACCGCGGTTACGCCGCGGTGAGACCATTTCGAAAGGCCGATGTGACAACTGCATACACCCAAGCCCAGGGCTTATTTTTCGACGCCGGGGGCGTCTATGTTCCTCAAGACGACTCGCGCCTGCTCATGGACGTGATGGGTAGGACCGGGCTGGCGCGCGGGCGTCGGGTGGTCGACCTGTGCACCGGCGGCGGGGCGGTTGCGATCGAGGCGGCCGAGCAGGGCGCTTCTGCGGTGACGGCCGTGGACATCTGTCGCCGCGCGGTGCGGTGCGCCAGGGCCAACGCGCTGACCGCAGGCGTCGAAGTGGACGTGCACATGGGCTCTTGGGCACGTGCTGTCGAGTTCGGGCCGTTCGACCTGGCCGTTTGCAATCCGCCCTACGTACCGCACGATCCGAACATTGATGCGCACTCGGCGCCCCCCATCGGGCCAGCACGGGCATGGAATGGGGGATACGACGGACGTCTTGTCCTTGACCCGCTGTGCGAGGCCGCGCCTGGGCTGATCGCCGACGGTGGCACCTTGCTGCTCGTGCAGTCCGAGTTCGCGGTACCGCGCCGGACGCTTGCGGCGCTAGCCAGCGTCGGCCTGGATGCAGAAATCGTTGCGTCCCGGTGGATTCCATTCGGCCCAGTGCTCTCTTCGCGAGCTGAGTGGCTCGAGGACAGCGGCCTGCTCGAACCCGGTCGCCGCGAAGAGGAACTTGTGGTCGTCAGGGCGGACAAAGCATGACCGAGCCTCGGCTGGTGCGGATCGTGCCGTCGGGCCCCGTCATGGTCGAGGGCCCGGTGCGGATCGAGATGTCCGACGGCGGCGTCGTGGAGTCCGACAGGTTCATGGTCGCGATCTGCGTGTGTCGCCGAAGCAACTGCTACCCGCTGTGCGACACCAGCCACCGCTGCCGAGGCAAGGCGTCAGCCAAGCGGTCGACGTAACGACGATCGACCATCCGTCCAGCGGTCCATCAGGTGCGCGCCGAGGCGGTCCTCGACGATCTCGCGTGCCCGGATCCCGAACACGACGTCGCGGTCCAGATGCGGTTCGCGTGCGACAAGATCTACCACGACATCGGTGCGTACCACCTGCTCGTGAACGGCGTCGGCCTCGACGTGTTCACGGTAGAACCCGACGCACGGTTCGGGTGCGCCCATCCGCTCAAGGGCATCGACGAGTCGGCGCGATCCGGGTGGGGACGTGATCTCAGTGGATGCGAAGTGCCCGATCGCCGCGCCGCGAAGCGCGCGGTGCAGGCCGAACAGCGACATGAGGTTCACCGACGCCAGCGCGGCGGCGGGCACATTGTCGAGGTACGCGAGGTACGCCGAATCCAGGCCAGCGGCGTCCAGCAGGTCGGCGAAGAGCTGCTGATGGACCCGATCGCCGCGGCCAGCGCCGTACTCATCGAACTCGATGGCCACGAATGACGCCTTCGCCTGACCGATCAGCCTCGGGATCGCGAAGGCGTGAGGATCGCCCTCCTTGAGGTGATAGAGCGAGCGGTGCACCAGGTACTCGCGCATCTGCTCCCACGTGCCGTTGTCGCGCAGGAAGTACGACGGTCCTGGGCCCTCGACGGGCTCGGCCGACAGCTTGTCCATTTCATCGGCGGCCGTCTCGCCGCGAGGGATCTCGCCGACGTCATCACGTACCGCGCTGAGGAAGGCATCTTCCAGCCGGCCGCGGACGTGAAGCAGCGCGGGACTCCACTCCCAACGAGGATTGACCCCGGCAAACCCCCGGTAGTGCAGCTCGTAGCAGACGAACAGAGCAAGCTGCAGGTCGAGACCGAATGAATCGGCTTCACAGAGCGGCACATCGATCGGGCGGGCGTGCAGACCAGGCCGACCGCGGGTCAGCGTATCGATAACCGCCGCCGACAACGGCCCCGCCGGCCGGGGCAGGGCAGGCTCAACGGAGGTCGATGGCAAAGTCACACGCACTTAGTTCCCACATCGCGCCGCCGTTAAAACGACATCGATGTGACTGCCCGTCCGATAGTCGCCTCCCGGTTGGCGACGCCCGCCCACAGCGTGCGCAGTTCGATCAGTACGCCGCGACCGGGTCACGCCCGGGGTACGCCGAGGGCCCTGCTCTCCAGCGGTGCCGGCGAGGTGGTGCGCGGAAGCCTGCGCGTTTCAGGGGAGATTCGTAGAGAGCAGCGTCACCGCCGGGCAAGGTCCTGCGCCGCGTCAGCGTCATCCACGCGCATCACGACGGAGTACACACCGTCGCCTTCGCAAGCCAGAAACTCCGCCACCGAACCAGGATTTCGGTCATCGGGTGCCGTTGGCGTGACGATTTCCACGCCGCCGTCCCAGTCCAGCATCACCTGGAGGCCGACATCGGTGAGCTCGTGGCGGTGAAACCGGAAGCCAAGCGACTCCAGGAACTGCACGGCCGCATCGAGCCGCTGGGGTGCAACGGCGAACACGACGTGATGCATCACTGGCAGCGGGCGGGGCATCGAATCAGCGTAGCGGGCAGGGCGTTAACGCTGCGGTTGGCGCGATCGTCTTTACCCGCCGCCTCGTTGGCGTCGTCCCAGCGCCGAGTACAGACCTCCCCGTTGCTACCAATCTCAACATCGGGACCAACCACGGGGCCGCACCTGACAACGCGGCTGGAGCGATCCACGCCCACATCGGTGTGGGCGTGCAAATCCGCGTTGGATATACCCCTACTGGTATGTGTAGACTCTCCACTTATACCCCTGGGGGTGTATCGCAGATCGCTCGCGGACACCGGGAGGAACCCGTGAAGGCATCGCGTTCGTGACCGTCGCGATTGCGCTGGCCCTGGGCGCCGTCATAGGCGGCGTGCTCGGGCTGCTCGGCGGCGGCGGATCGATCCTGGCCGTTCCCGCGCTGGTCTACGGCGTCGGTCTGGGCCTGCAGCAAGCGATCCCGGTGTCGCTGATCGTGGTCGGGATCGCCGCGTTGGTCGGTGCGGTACCGAAACTGCGCGCCCGCCAGATCGAATGGCGCCTTTCCGCCGTCTTCTCCGCCGCCGGGATACCGGCCACCTTCGTCGGCGGCGGGGTGGGCCGACTGCTGCCGGAGGCCACCCTGATGATCGGGTTCGCCGTCGTGATGGTCATCGCGGGTATCCGGATGCTCGCCGGCCCAGGCAGCGGCGGCACCGCCTGCCGAACCGAACGCTCCGGAATCAACTGGCGGCGATGCGCCGCCTTCTCGATCCCCTCTGGCTTCGCCGTCGGTTTCCTGACCGGCCTGTTCGGCATCGGCGGCGGCTTCCTCATCGTGCCCGCACTGGTCGTGCTGCTGGGCGTGGACATGCCGATCGCGGTGGGCACCTCGCTGATCATCATCGTGGTCAACTCGGCCGCCAGTCTGATCTCACACCTGGGCACCACCCCCGTCGACTGGGCAGTGACCGTCGCCTTCGCCAGCGCAGCCACGATCGGTGCCCTCATCGCCGGCCACCTCGGCACCAGTGTCGACACCAGCAAGTTGCAACGGTGGTTCGCCTACCTGATCATCACGGTCGCCGCATACGTGCTGGTCGACACATTGGTCCTGACCTGAAAACCCCCAACAACTGAGAGAAAGGTCATCAACGATGGACGTGTCGACCATCGAGACTTCCAGCCTGGGCGACCGAAGCTATCTGATCAGCGAAGCTGGTGCAGCGGTGGTGGTCGATCCCCAGCGTGACATCGATCGGGTGTTGGCGCTGGCCGATGACCTGGGTGTGGGGATCACCCACGTCCTGGAGACCCACATCCACAACGACTACGTCACCGGTGGTCTCGAGCTCTCCCGGACCGTCGGCGCACAGTACGTTGTCCCCGGCCGCGAAACCGTCGGATACCCGCGCCGAGCCGTCGACGACGGCGACATCATCGACGCCGGCCCGATCCAACTAAAGGTCATGCATACCCCCGGCCACACCCATCACCACGTCAGTTACGTCCTGCGCGATTCCACCTCCACGGCCGTCGGAGTTTTCACCGGAGGGTCGATGCTGTTGGGAACGACCGGACGCACTGACCTCATCGGCCATGAGCACACCCTCGAACTGACCCACGCGCAGTACCACTCGGTCAATCGCCTGGCCGCTGAACTTCCCGGCGACACCGAGGTCTACCCCACCCACGGGTTCGGCAGCTTCTGCGCGGCAACACCATCGGAAGGGCAATGCTCCACCGTCAGACAGCAGCAGCACAGCAATCCGGCGCTGACCCAAGACGAGCAGAGCTACGTCGATCAACTCCTCGCCGGACTCGCCGCCTATCCCGCCTACTACGCACACATGGGCGTCATCAACCGGATCGGACCGCGCCCCGTCGATCTATCCATGCCCAAACCCGTTGACCCCGAAGAACTTCGCCAGCGAATCGAGGCCGGTGAATGGGTAGTCGACCTGCGTGAACGCACCGCGTTCGCGGCTGCCCATCTCGGTGGCACCGTCGGTTTCGAACTCTCAGGATCATTCGCCACCTATCTGGGTTGGCTCTACGAGTGGGGCGCGCCGCTGACCCTCATCGGGGAGGACGCCGACCAGATCGCCGACGCCCGAAGAGAACTCGTCCGCATCGGCATCGACGACCTCGCCGGCGCCGCCGTCGGCGAAATTCCGACAATGGTGGACGGCACCGCGCTGCGTTCCTACCGCGTCGCGGATTTTCATGCGCTCGCCGACGCCATCGACAACCCCGGCGTCCGCGTGCTCGACGTGCGCCAAGAAGCCGAATACGCCGCGAGCCATATCGACGGGGCAGTCAGCGTCCCGCTACACCAACTCGCCCAGCGGGCCGCCGACGTCCCCACCGGCACGGTGTGGATCCACTGCGGATCCGGATACCGAGCAGCCATTGCCGCGTCGATGATTGACCGATTCGAGCGCACCGTCGTGCTGATCAACGATCACTTCGCCAACGCCCAGACGCTGGGACTGACAACCTGACCGCGAGCACGGCCGGCCGTCTCCCGACCACGGTCAAGACCACGTTCAAGCCAGGGCGAGGAACAACTTCTCCAACTCCGCCTCCGTCATCGGCGGGCCTCCGTTCGGCGTCTGTCCGGTCAGGCATTCACGGAGCCCGGTGGCGACGATCTTGAAGCCGGCCTTGTCGAGGGCACGGGACACCGCGGCGAGTTGGGTCACCACGTCCTTACAGTCCCGCCCCTGTTCGATCATCGAGATCACCCCGGCAAGCTGCCCGTGTGCGCGCCGCAGCCGATTCAGCACCACCGCAATGGCGTCCTCGTCGCCGACCATCACCACTTCCTTTCGACTTCCTGTGACTCAATAGTACCCCAGGGGGTATATCGGAACGCGGAGCGGCGGCGCTAGCGAAAGACACGATTCGGCAAAGATCGGCTGCCGGGCGTGTCGGCTGAGCGTCGTAACCCGCTGGCGGCGGACACTGGCGAGATGCCGATAGAGGAAACTATCTGGGATATCGTCGTGCCCAACGATGTTGACGCACAACAGCACGATTTGAGGCGGGTGCTGTCCGAGTTGATCACCAAGCGCCTACCCGCCGGTAAGAAGCTGCTCGCTGTCGTCGGGTGGTCCGCCAACGGCGGCTGCCTGTTCCAAGCCAAGCCCGGCGTGCGGCGTTACGCGGTGTCTTATTGGGCGCAATCCGCCTGACGTAAGTCTCGGTCGTACGACGCGGATCGCCGAGCATGGGGGCTGCGGTTTAGCCGGCAGCAACGCACACTCGGGGTGGGAGTTTTCGCCCGGCGCTGCCGGGCTGAGGGCGAACCGCCGGCACCGCGCGTCCCGAACGTCTTAGGCTGGGCAGATGGGCACCCGTCGCCACCCCGACCACGACATCGGCGCCGGCTACGACGAGTCTGCGGTCACCGTCGCCGGCCCGGAACACGAGGCGGCCGGCGTCAAGGCGGTATTGGTTTCGCTGCAGCGCGGGCTGGAGTCGATGGGTGCGGTGCGCACGGCCGCGGCGCTGGCCCGCATCAACCAGAGGCACGGCTTCGACTGCCCCGGGTGCGCGTGGCCGGAGGAACACGGCGGGCGCAAGCTTGCGGAGTTCTGCGAGAACGGCGCCAAGGCCGTCGCCGAGGAAGCCACCACCCGAGTCGTCACGCCGGAGTTCTTCGCCCGGCACTCCATCGCCGACCTCGAGGGCCGCCCGGAGTATTGGCTCTCGCAGCAGGGCCGGCTGACTCATCCGGTGGTGCTGCGCCCCGGCGAGGACCACTACCGGCCGATCGGTTGGGACGACGCGAACCGGTTGATCGCCGCCGAACTCCGCGCGCTGGGCAGCCCGAACGAGGCGCTGTTCTACACCTCGGGCCGAACCAGCAACGAGGCGGCGTTCCTGTATCAGCTGATGGTCCGCAGCTTCGGCACCAACAACCTGCCGGACTGCTCCAACATGTGCCACGAGTCGTCGGGCACGGCGCTGACCGAGGCGATCGGGATCGGCAAGGGCTCGGTCACCGTCGAAGACGTCACCAAGGCCGACCTGATCGTGATCGCGGGGCAGAACCCCGGCACCAACCATCCCCGGATGCTGTCGATCCTGGAGAAGGCGAAGGCGGGCGGCGCGAAGATCATTGCGGTCAACCCCCTGCCCGAGGCGGGGCTGATCCGGTTCAAGGATCCGCAGAAGGTGCGCGGCGTGATCGGGCACGGCATCCCGATCGCCGACGAGTTCGTGCAGATCCGGCTCGGCGGCGACATGGCGTTGTTCGCCGGGCTGGGCAGGCTGCTGCTGGAGGCCGACGACAAGGCACCCGGCACCGTCGTGGACCGCGACTTCATCGCCGCCCACTGCGCGGGCTTCGACGCCTACGAATCGAGCACCCGCGCCGTCGACATCGACACGGTGCTGGAAGCCACCGGCATCGACCGCGCGCAGCTGGAGTCGACTGGCGAAGATGATGGCCGCCTCCGAGCGCACGGTCGTGTGCTGGGCGATGGGGTTGACGCAGCACCGGCACGCGGTGCCGACGATCTCGGAGGTCACCAATGTGCTGCTGATGCGCGGCATGATCGGCAAGCCCGGGCGCGGGTTTGTGCCCGGTGCGTGGTCACTCCAACGTGCAGGGCGACCGGACCATGGGCATCTGGGAGAAGATGCCCGAGACGTTCCTGGCCGCACTGGATTCCCGGTTCGGCATCGTGAGTCCACGCGAGCACGGCGTTGACACCGTCGACGCCATCAGGGCGATGCGCGACGGGCGCGCCACGGTGTTCATGGGCATGGGCGGCAACTTCGCGATGGCCACCCCGGACACCGCCGTCACCGAGGCCGCGTTGCGCAGCTGCTCGCTGACGGTTCAGGTGTCGACCAAGCTCAACCGCAGCCACCTGGTTCACGGCGCCACCGCGTTGATCCTGCCGTCGTTGGGCCGCACCGACCGCGACCTCCAGAACGGCGTCAAACAGCAGGTTTCGGTGGAGGATTCGATGTCGATGGTGCACCTGTCCCGCGGCAGCCTGCACCCGCCCGGCGACCAGGTGCGCAGCGAGGTCGCGATCGTGTGCGGGCTGGCGCGCGCGCTGCTCGGTCCGGATCACCCGGTGCCGTGGGAGCAGTTCGCGGGCGACTACGACACCATCCGCGACGCGATCGCCGCCGTGGTGCCCGGTTGCGACGACTACAACGCGCGCGTGCGGGCGCCTGATGGGTTCCAGCTGCCACACCCGCCCCGCGACGCACGCGAATTCCCCACCCACACAGGCAAAGCCAACTTCGCGGTCAATCCGCTGGAGTGGGTGCCGGTGCCGCAGGGCCGGCTGGTGCTGCAGACGCTGCGCAGCCACGACCAGTACAACACCACCATCTACGGCCTGGATGACCGCTACCGCGGCGTCAAGGGCGGCCGGCGGGTGGTCTTCGTCAACCCCGCCGACATGGAACGTTTCGGTCTCACCGACGGCGACCGCGTCGACCTGGTGTCCGAATTCAGCAACGGCGACGGCCAACTCCAGGAGCGCCGCGCCAAGGACTTCATGGTCATCGCCTACTCGACGCCGGTCGGCAACGCCGCGGCCTACTATCCGGAGACCAATCCCCTTGTGCCGCTGGATCACACCGCGGCGAAGTCCAACACGCCGGTGTCGAAGGCGGTCATCGTCAGACTGGAGCCCGGCATGGGCAGGGTGACGGCCCGGCGCCGGGTGCACCACTGACCGCCGACGACGCGGTCGCGCGGCCGGAGACGCTCGTCGTCGAGGAGCCACTGGAGATCCGGGTCAACGGCACCCCCATCACCGTCACCATGCGGACGCCGGGCTCAGATGTTGAACTGGCGCAAGGCTTTCTGCTCACCGAAGGCGTGATCAACCGGCGCGACGACGTGCTGACCGTGCGGTACTGCAAAGGCGCCACCGAAGACGGCTCAGGTTCTCTGCAAAACACCTACAACGTGCTCGACGTGACACTGGCGCCCGAGGTGCCGATGCCCGATCGTCGACGTCACCCGCAACTTCTACACCACCTCGTCGTGCGGGGTATGCGGCAAGGCGTCACTGGACGCGGTGCGGCTGATCAGCCGGCACTGCCCCGGCGACGACCCGTCGACGGTCACCGCCGAAACCCTCTCGGCGATGCCCGAGAAGCTGCGCGGCGCGCAGAAGGTATTCGCCAGCACCGGCGGGCTGCACGGCGCCGCGCTGTTCGGGGCCGACGGCACCACGCTGGCCGTGCGCGAAGACATCGGCCGCCACAACGCCGTCGACAAGGTCGTCGGCTGGGCGCTGGAAGCCGACCGCATCCCGCTCGACGGGCACCGTGCTGCTGGTCAGCGGCCGGGCGTCCTTCGAACTGACCCAGAAGGCCGTGATGGCCGGCATCCCGGTGCTCGCCGCGGTATCGGCGCCGTCCTCGCTCGCGGTCGACCTGGCCAGCCAGTCCGGGCTCACCCTGGTGGCGTTCCTGCGGGGCGACTCGATGAACGTCTACACCCGACCCGACCGGATCACCCGCTAAGGCGCCTGACGGGCAGTTTCGGTAGGCGCAGCATGGTTTGGACCGCGAGGTAGAGCTCGACGGCACCCAGCGCGTTGTCGACGGATCTTCCGGTGAGTTGTTCGATGCGGCTCAGCCGGTGGCGCACGGTATTGCGGTGACAGAACAGCCGCTTGCCTGCTTCGGTTATCGAGCCGGCGGTGAAATAGGCGTCCAGGGTTTCTAACAACATGTCCCGCTCTTCGACGGCAATGCCCAGCAGCGGCCCCAAGACGTTGTTCATCACCCGGTAGGACGTTGTCGGAGCGCTGGCGATCAAAACCGGAACCGGGGCGTCGTCGAACACACACAGTTGCGGGTCACCGGGCGCGATGCTGGCCATCGCGATTCGGGCCAGATGCATTGCCTGCGCTGTCTTCTCCAGGCCGTCGTAGACCGGGTTTACCCCGACCCGGGTCGTCACGACCGGGCGCACCATCTCAACCATGGGTTGCAACATGTCGGGCGTTCGCAACGACACGATGCCCACGTGCAGGTCGGGCAGCAACCGCCACGCCGACCCGATGCCGCGGTCGCGCAGCCGGCTTTCGATATTCGGCAGCGCGTGCCGGGCAAGTGTTGGCGGTTCGGCCGCCACCACCACAAACGGACCCTGATAGGGCAACGCCAACAGGTCCGCGGCCTCCCACACCGTGGCCGTGTCGGCGACACTGCCGGAGACCAGCGCCTCGACGAGGGCCGATCGCTCCTGATCTTGTCGCAGGATCTGCTCGGTCATCGCGTCGCGATACGACGTGGCCATCTCGGTGGTGAACATCTCGCTGAGCGTCCACACATCCGACGCGATCCGCACCAACTCGGTTGCCGACACCAAACCCGAGCGTTCGGCCTCGGTCACCACGCATCCCACATGTAGGCGAACCCGGTCCGATACGCGCTGAGCACCATGGCCAGCGGCGTACCCTGCTCGGCACGGAGGCGACCCGTGCGGCGGGCGCCGACAGATCGTGGTGAGTGACATCGGCCAGGCTGCGAAACCCGAATTCCAGGTTCTGCCGGCACGACCGACAAAGGTCCTGCGCGCGGCACCGGCTGCTCCTGCCGATAGGCCTCTACCTGTTGGCAAATACGCTCGGTCACCTCGTCGGCGAACTGCGGCAGCCGCTCCAACAACGCCGATGCCAGGGCGCCCACGTTGGGGTTCTGCGGGCGGCCCGACAATCCATGCATCAATCGAGCATAGGAACATCATGCGAGTGACTCGTTGTGCGCACGCACAACCCATAACCTGCCAAGCTGTGCTAGGGCCCATCGACCCGTAGTGCCCTGCGTCGCAGGATAAGAGCACGCGACCGGTGCGCGGTCGGCCATCGGTCTGGAGGATTTCCGACCGCTGACGACCGCAAGCATCCGGCGCGAAGGAAGGACACCCATGACCGCCACCAGTCCGCCCACCTCCGCCCGTCCCGTCTACACCGACATCGGCAAGGCCCTGGGCACCGACTACTTCCTGGTCAAAGACGAGCTCACCGCCGAGGAGCGCGACTACCTGGAACGCACCCGGCGATTCGTCCACGAGGAAGTACTGCCGGTGATCAACGGCTTCTGGGAGCGGGCGGAGGTGCCCCTGGAGCTGGGTCGGCGGCTGGGCGAGCTGGGCCTGATCGGTGATGGCTTGGAGGGCTACGGGTGTCCGCCGATGAGCTCGACGGCGGCCGGTTTGATCGCGATGGAGCTCAACCGCGGTGACGGCAGCCTTGGCACGTTCCTGGGGGTGCAGGGCGGTCTGGCGATGCGCTCGATCCACATGCACGGCTCCGAAGAGCAAAAGCAGCGCTGGCTGCCCGCGATGGCGCGCGGTGAAAAGCTCGGCGCGTTCGCGTTGACCGAGCCGGGGCACGGCTCGGATTCGGTGTCGCTGGAGACCGAGGCGCGACGCGACGGTGATGAGTACGTCATCAACGGCGCGAAACGCTGGATCGGTAATGGGTCGATGGCCGATGTCGTGGTGCTGTGGGCGCGCGACGTTGAGGATATGCAGGTTAAGGGTTTCCTGATCGAGAAGGGAACACCGGGCTACGACGGTCGCCCGATCATGGGTAAGGGTGCGCTGCGGGCGCTGTGGCAGGCCGACATCGACCTCGTCGACGTGCGCGTCCCGGCGGAGAATCGCCTGCCCGGGGCGAACAGCTTCGCCGACACCGGCAAGGTGCTCAAGGCCACCCGGGCGTCGTGCGCGTGGTCGGCGCTGGGTCACGCGGTGGCCGGCTATGACGCCGCGCTCAGCTATGCCACGCAGCGCACCCAGTTCGGCAAGCCGCTGGCACGGTTTCAGATTGTGCAGGAGAAGCTGGTGCGGATGCTCTGCGAGATCACCGCGATGCAGTTGTACTGCCTGCGCCTCGGGCAGCTCGACGCCACCCACGAGATGTCGGACACCATCGCGGCCCTCGGCAAGCTCAACAACACCGTCAAGGCCCGCGAGGTGCTCGCCGAGGCGCGTAATCTTTTGGGCGGCAACGGCATCCTGCTGGAGAACCACGTCATCAGACATTTCACCGACATCGAAGCGATCTACACGTTCGAGGGCACCGAGGCGATCCAGACTCTGCTCGTCGGCCGGGATATCACGGGGTTGAGCGCGTTCACCTGACCCGTGTCGCGGTCATAGATGCCCGTTGCTCGACGCCAACCAGGAGCGAACACATGGATTTTCCAAGCGAATTCGTGTCGGGCATGGCACCGCGGGACAAGGTCGTCACCGCCGCCGATGCCGTCGCGCTGATCCGCGACGGCGACACCGTCGTCGTGGAAGGTTTCGCCTCGCCAGTGTTTCGCCGAAGAGCTCACCCTGGCGTTGGAGGCGCGATTCCTTCAGACGGGCACCCCGCGGGATCTGTCGCTCGCGTTCACCGTGGCACAGGGCAACCGGCAGGGCCGGGGCTCTGACCGGTTGTGCCACGAGGGCCTGCTCAAGCGCGCCATCGGGGGGCACTGGGGGATGTCCGGTGAGCTGGGCAAGATGGCGGTGGACGAACAAGATCGAGGCCTACAACCTGCCGCAGGGCGTGATCGCGCAACTGTTCCGCGATACCGCCGCGGGAAAGCCGGGGCTGCTGACGCGGGTTGGCCTCGACACGTTCGTCGATCCCCGCAACGGCGGTGGCAAGATCAACGAGCGCACCACCGAAGACCGGGTCGAGTTGATGACGGTCGGCGGTCAGGAGTACCTGTTCTACAAGGCATTCGAGCGGCTCGACGTCGCGTTCCTGCGGGGCACCACCGCCGACCCGAACGGCAACATCACCATGGAGCGGGAGGCGCTGTTCCTGGAGTCCCTGGCCGTCGCGACGGCGGTGCACAACGCCGGCGGGCTGGTGATCGTGCAGGTGGAGCGGATCGCCGAGGCGGGATCGCTGCATGCCAAAGATGTGAAGATCCCCGGCGTGCTCGTCGACTGCGTGGTGGTCTCGACATCCGAACACCACTGGCAGACCTGGGGGACGCAGTACTCGCCGGCGATGAGCGGCGAGCTGCGCGTCCCGCTGTCATCGGTACCGCCGCTGGAGCTGTCGGTGCGCAAGGTGATCGCCCGGCGCGCGGCCATGGAACTGCGCCCCAACGCGGTGGTCAACCTCGGCATCGGCATCCCCGAAGGCATCGCCAGTGTGGCGGCCGAGGAGCACGTCCTGTCCTACATCACCCTCACCGCCGAACCCGGAGTGATCGGGGGAATGCCCGCCGGTGGACTGGATTTCGGCTCCGCGATCAACGGCGACGCCATCCTCGACCAGCCCGCCCAGTTCGACTTCTACGACGGCGGCGGCCTGGACGCGGCGTTTCTGGGAATGGCGCAGGCCGACGCGCGGGGCAACGTCAACGTCAGCCGCTTCGGGCCCAGGCTCGCCGGATCGGGTGGGTTCATCAACATCAGCCAAAACGCGAAGAAAGCTGGCTTTCCTGGGAACCTTCCTGGCGCCCTGCCGAACGCTGGTCGTCGACGGGCGGATCGCGGTCAGCGACGACGGGGTCGCCGCGCCGAAGTTCCTCGCCGATGTCGAGCAACGCACCTTCAGCGGCCAGTACGCGGCCGCCGCGGGACAACCGGTGCTGTACGTGACCGAACGCTGCGTGTTCCGGCTCACCCCCGACGGCCTGCAACTGATCGAGATCGCCCCCGGTGTCGACCTGGAAAAGGACGTGTTGGCCCACATCGGATTCACCCCGATCATCGACGGGGAGCCGAAACTGATGGACGAGAGGCTCTTCCGCGACGAGCCGATGGGTCTGAAAGATGATCTGCTGACCGTTCCGCTCGACGCGCGGTTCACCTACGACGCCGACCGCAACATCTTCTTCATCAACATGGAGGGGATGTCGGTGTACACCTCGGCGGACGCCGAGACCGTCGTCGCCGAGATCGCCAAAAGGTTAGCCGCGGTCGGCAAGAAGGTTCCCGTCGTGGTCAACTACGACAACTTCTACCTCGCGCCCGGCCTTGCCGACACCTACACCTCCGCGGTTCGCAGTCTCGCCGAACGCTATTACGACAGCGTCACCCGCTACACCACCAGCTCGTTCATGCGCCTCAAGCTGTCCGGTCATCTCACCGAGCGCGGACTGACCGCGCGGATGTACGAAAGCCACCAAAAAGCACTCGAGAGGCTGTCGAACACCGACAACCAAACCGCCGCACAGAGATAAGGGGCTGTTGAGGCTATTCTTCGGTGCCGCTGCGTCGGAACATCTCGACCACCGGCGCCAACTCGGGAGGCGTTGGTGATCAGGTCGACATGACCGCCGGCGTGTAGGTGCACGGTGGCATGGGGCAGCAGTCGGCCATGATCTTGGCGTTCACGACCGGGATGATCGGATCGTCGAGGCCGGCGATGATCAGGGTCTGCTGGCGGACAAGGGGCAGTGCGAAGATGCTCGTCCACACCGATCCGGCGAGCAGCTGGTATAGGTAGCCCATCGGCGATCCGGTCATCAGTTGGCGGTCGAACAGCGACTTGACGACCGACGGGTCGGTGCGAACCGTGCCGCCGTAGAGCTCGCCGGCGATCGAGGCGGCGTACTGATGGTCGAAAAACCGGCGAGGCGTCAACATCTTCGCCAGCACCAGCGGATTTCCAGGCACCATGAGTGCACCCGTGCCGGTCGACACCAGGATCAGTCGCCGGCAGCGGCGGGGGTTCTGGAAGGCGAACTGCTGCGCCAGTGCACCGCCCCACGACAGCCCCAGCACATCGACGGGCCCGGTGATCCCGACCTTGCTGAGCAGCCGATCCAACACCACCGCCAGGTATGGAAAGCCGTAAGGCAACGGAGAATTCGGTGAGCCGCCGGTGCCAGGCACGTCGAATCGCACCACGGTCGTGTCGGGATTGAGGCGCTCCACCAGCGGATCGAACACCTCGAAGGCAGCGCCGATGCCGTTGCACAACACCAGCGGCACGCCGGTTCCCGGCCGGACGTCGACCCGGATGTGCTGACCGAGCACCGAAACGAGACGTTCCTGGCTCTCCGCCACGGCTGACGTCATGGGTAGGTCCAGAACGGTTGTCATACAATGCCTCTCATGGCCTCTCATGGCCTCTCATGGCCTTCACTTGTGATCAATGTTCGAGCACGTAGCCGCCGGGGGCGGGTTCCAGCGGAGCCATGCCGGCCCCGCCCAGCGCCTCCGGGGCGTTCTGCTTCTGGCCGGCGCGCTCGCCGAACCACGACACGAAATCCGGCCACCAGGAGTCGCTGTGCTGCTCGGCCGACTCCGCCCAGAACTCGGATCTGGCTCGTCCACGTCACCGACGCGGTAGCTGGCTCGCGGATTGCCGGGCGGATTGACCAGAGAGGCGATGTGCCCGCTGGATGACAACACGAAACGCACGCCCCTGATGCCGAGCAGTCGGGCGCTGCGATAACAGGCCTGCCACGGCGAGATGTGGTCGGCGACCCCTGCGACCACGTACGCGTCGGTGGTCACTTGGTTCAGATCCACCGGCGTGCCGAGCATGCTGACCGCGCCCGGCGTCACCAACGAGTTGTGCAGCCCCATCGCGACCATGTCGCGGTGCAGCGCGGCCGCCATCCGCGTGGTGTCGGCGTTCCAGAACAGCACGTCGAACGCCGCCGGCGACTTGCCCTCCACGTAGTTGTTGACCCAATACCGCCACACCAGGTCGGTCGGCCGCAGCCAGGCGAACACCTCCGCCAGCGATCGGCCGTCCAGGTAGCCTTTGCGCGCCGATGACGCGACGGCGAGTTTGGCGACCTCCTCATCGATGGCGGCCGCAGGGAATCCCGCTTTCCGCTCATCGAGGACCGTCACCATCAGCGTCAAACCGGCGAGCCGATGGCCTTCGCCGATCGCGTTGAGGTGTGCCGCGGTCATCGCGGCGAGGATCCCGCCCGAACAGGAGGCCTGCAGGTGGGTGCGGTCGGTCTCGGTGATCTTCTCGACGGCCTCCAACGCGTTGAGGATCGCCTGGCCGTACGTGTCGAATCCCCAATTCCGCTGGTCTGCTGTGGGATTGCGCCATGAGATGGCGAAGACCTGTAGGCCCTGGCGAACGAAGTGCTCGATCATGCTGCGCCCCGGTGCGAGGTCAAGGACGTAGAACTTGTTGATCACCGGTGGCACCATCAACAGCGGCACCTGGTAAACCTCGTCGGTCTGGGGCGTGTACTGAATCAGCTCGAACTGCTCGGTCCGCAAGATCACCGACCCCGGGGTGGCGGCGATCGTCTGCCCCAGCGTGAACGCGTCGGGTTCGACCATCGACGGGACCCGCGGCGCCGAGGCCATGTCGGCAACGAAGTGGCGCAGCCCGCGAATCGCGCTGAGCCCGCCGGTGTCGATCAAAGCCTTGTAGCCCAGTGGGCTGAGCAGCGGGCTGTTGCTCGGAGACAACCCTTCGGTGAGCACATCCAGCACGAATTTCATCCGCTCGGCGTCGCGCCACTCCAGCTCCGCATCCGAAAGGAGTTGATATGCCGTGTCGGTGGTCGCCAGGTACGCCTGCATGGTGCGCTTGAGCAACGGATTGCCCCGCCAGGCTGGATCACTGAATCGTTTGTCCCCCTTGGCCGGTGCGACCTCGGATCGTCCCTGGCCGATGGCTACCAATTCCCGACCCAGGGCCGCGGCGCGGGAGGCCACGGTGCCCGGCTGTTTGACAAGGTTGAACGCGAATCTGCGCCAGGAGGTGTTGGGCATCATCCGTTCGGCCATGCCCACCGCAGCACTGGTCAGCAGCAGGTCCAGGGGCGCGGCGAGTTCGTCGGCGCTGCCGGTGGTGGCGGCTACCATGGCGCTACTCCTCTTCGTCTGTCGATGGTTTCACTTTGCGTCGCAACAGCTTGTCCGTCGGACGGGCGGGGCGGGGCGGCGACCACGATCCGGCACGGGGTAACGCGTAGGCCGCGATGCCGGCCTTGATCAAGTGGCGCAATTCGTCGGGTAGAGCCAACTTGCCACCGTGCGTCGGCGACGCGATTGAGCGCAAGGCTCGGCATCATCGACTCCGTCTACGACCGCTTTTGCTGGCTGTTCAATCGTCACGCTACGCCGGCTCGCCGTCGTTATGCAGGGGAACAGTATGGACGTGGTTTAGGTGTGCGGGTGCACACGCCAAACGCCGCTACGGCGCCCCGGGTGTCCGTTGAGTCACCGACCCCCAACGCGGCCCCTCGACCGAGCCGGCGTTCCCGCCCAAACGCTGGTCGACGCCCGGCGGTTTTGCCCCTCAGCGCCGAGTTGTCCGGTCACATCGGCCGGGCGCGCTTGCCGTAGAATCGTCGCAGGAAATGCTATTCCTGCCCGGACCGCCGGTCCGGGTGGTTCACCCGCAAGTGGGTGGACCTATCTGTTGCCGCAATCGTGGATGCCCGGCACAGCGTGCGTGTCCACTGATGGGACGGATTACCACACGCGCAGCGGCATCGTGCGCGCTCTGTCCCATCAATCCAAGGAACATGCATTGGCTATCGGCCAGGTCGCTGTCTACGCCCATCTCAATGAAGCGGACGTCGAGGCGCTCGGACGTGAGCTCGACACGATCCGCACCAACATCGAGGACAGCCTCGGCTCGAAAGACGCCGCGTACATCCATCGGACCATCGCGTTCCAGCGCGTCCTGGACGTCGCGGCGCGACTGGTGATCGGCTGCAGCCGGACCAGGAAGGGCTGGCTTCTCGGCACGATCGCCCTCGCCGCGGCGAAGAGCATCGAGAACATGGAGATCGGCCACAATGTCGGTCACGGCCAATGGGATTGGATGAACGATCCGGAAATCCACTCCAGCACGTGGGAATGGGACATGCCGGGCGTGTCGTCCCAGTGGCGCTACTCGCACAACTACACGCCATCACATGTACACCAACGTCATCGGCATGGACGACGACATGGGTTTCGGCATCATGCGGATTACCCGCGACGACCCCTGGCAACCGAGCCATCTGGTGCAACCGCTGCGAAACTTCTTGCTGGCAGCGATATTCGAATGGGGCATCGCCCTACACGGCCTGCACTCCGCCCAGGACCGCGCGGTGGACGACGCCCAGAAATCCATGGCGTTAAGAGCGATGGTGAGAAAGGCCGCACGCCAAGTAGCCAAGGACTACCTGCTGTTTCCCGCGCTGAGTGGACGGCGGTGGCGCAGGACACTGACCGCCAATACGACCGCCAATCTGATCAGGAACCTGTGGGCCTACGTGGTGATCTTCTGTGGCCATTTCCCCGACGGCGCAGAGAAATTCGACCCAGCCGTGCTGGAGCGCGAAACCAAGCCCGAATGGTATTTACGACAGATGCTCGGCACCGCGAACTTCGACGCCGGACCCGTGCTGGCGTTTCTCAGCGGCAACCTGTGCTACCAAATCGAGCACCACCTGTTCCCCGACCTACCCAGCAATCGGCTCTCTGACATCGCTGCGGATGTGCGGGCGCTCTGCGACAAATACGACCTGCCCTACACCACCGGTCCGCTGCCTCGGCAGTATCTGCTGACACTGCGCACGATTCACAAGCTCGCCGTGCCGGACCGGTTCCTGACCGCGACATCCGATGACGCGCCCGAGACCGCATCTGAACATCGATTCAGCGCCGCCACCACGATCGCCGGTGCCTCTGCCATCGGAGCTATCGGACGGCACGGACTGCGGACGGCACTGGAGAACGGTCGGCTGCGCCGTCGCATGGCCGCGGGCTGGATCAAGGCGCGCAGCGTGAAGCGCGGCACGTCGGGTGCCACCGTTTCGAGGTTGGCTGAAAGCTAAGCGCTCTTGTCGCGGCGCTCGGGCCTGGCCGGCTTGCGCGGCACGATCGTCGGCAGGACGTTGTCCTCGACGGTTTCCTGGGTCACGACGACCTTGGCGACATCGTCGCGGCTCGGGATGTCGTACATCACCGGCATCAGGACTTCTTCCATGATGGCGCGCAGGCCTCTGGCACCGGTACCCCGGTGGATGGCCTGATCGGCGATCGACTCCAGCGCCTCTTCGGTGAATTCCAGCTCGACGCCGTCCATTTCGAACAGCCGGGTGTACTGCTTCACCAAGGCGTTCTTCGGCTGCGAGAGGATCTTGACAAGCGATTCCTTGTCGAGGTTGGTCACCGAGGCGACGACGGGAAGACGACCGATGAACTCGGGGATCAAACCGAACTTGATCAGGTCCTCTGGCATGACTTCGGCGAAATGATCCTGGGTGTCGATCTCGGCCTTGGAATGCACCTCGGCGCCGAAGCCAAGGCCGCGCTTTCCGACGCGGTCGGAGACGATCTTCTCCAGGCCGGCGAACGCGCCCGCGACGATGAACAGCACGTTGGTGGTGTCGATCTGGATGAACTCCTGATGCGGATGCTTGCGCCCGCCCTGCGGAGGCACCGAGGCCTGCGTGCCCTCGAGGATCTTCAGCAGCGCCTGCTGCACGCCCTCACCGGAGACGTCGCGGGTGATCGACGGGTTCTCGCTCTTGCGGGCGATCTTGTCGACCTCGTCGATGTAGATGATGCCGGTCTCGGCCCGCTTGACGTCGTAGTCGGCGGCCTGGATCAGCTTGAGCAGAATGTTCTCGACGTCCTCACCGACGTAGCCGGCCTCGGTCAACGCGGTGGCGTCGGCGATCGCGAACGGGACGTTGAGCATCTTGGCGAGCGTCTGCGCGAGGTAGGTCTTGCCGCAGCCGGTGGGACCGAGCATCAGGATGTTCGACTTGGCGAGCTCGACGGGCTCGGCGCGGGAGTCGCGCATCTTCTCCTGGGCCTGGATGCGCTTGTAGTGGTTGTAGACGGCCACGGCCAGCGTGCGCTTGGCGGTGTCCTGACCGATGACGTAGCCCTCGAGGAATTCCCGGATTTCGACCGGCTTGGGCAGCTCGTCAAGTTTGACGTCGTCAGCGTCGGCCAGTTCCTCTTCGATGATCTCGTTGCACAGATCGATGCATTCATCACAGATATAGACGCCGGGACCGGCAATGAGCTTCTTGACCTGCTTTTGACTCTTCCCGCAGAACGAGCACTTCAGCAGGTCACCGCCGTCTCCGATGCGCGCCATGGTGGCTGGGGCCCTACTTTCCTCGCCGTCGGTGATGAAGCTCATTTGTGGGCCGCTCGGGACCTTCTCAAGGTGTTGGTCCCGACGCTACCCGCTTGTTCCGGCACGGTGCGACCGATAAAGCCGAATCGCGTCCGTGGTATTTATCTTTGTTTGCAGAACATATCGCCTGACTCGCCCCCTGACCCCCCGGAACCCGCCACTGTGTCCCTGGCGTGTCGCCGCCGTTATCAGACTGAGAGGCCGCCTCGCTCCGCCCACGATACCGTGCTGGTCACCGATGGCGGGTGCGGCCGGTCTGCGGCCGCGGCGGGGCTAGGCCGCTCTGCGCCGAGAGCTTGCGGTACTCCAGCACGGTGTCGATGATGCCGTACTCCTTGGCCTCCTGCGGCGGTGAGGATCTTGTCGCGGTCGGTGTCCTTACGGATGCCCGCCGGATCCTTGCCGGTGTGGTGGGCCAGTGTGGTCTCCATCAGCGTGCGCATCCGCTCGATCTCGGCAGCCTGGATCTCCAGGTCGGAGAACTGGCCCTGGATGACGCCGGAAAGCGCGGGCTGGTGGATCAGGACGCGGGCGTTGGGCAGCGCGAGCCGCTTTCCCGGCGAACCGGCGGCCAGCAGCACGGCGGCCGCCGAGGCGGCCTGGCCGAGGCACACCGTCTGGATGTCGGCGCGCACGTACTGCATGGTGTCGTAGATCGCCATCAGCGAGGTGAACGAGCCACCGGGCGAGTTGATGTACATCGTGATGTCGCGGTCGGGGTCCAGCGACTCCAGCACCAGCAGCTGCGCCATGATGTCGTTGGCCGACGCGTCGTCGACCTGCACGCCGAGGAAGATGATGCGCTCCTCGAACAGCTTGTTGTACGGGTTGGACTCCTTGATGCCGAAGCTCGAGTGCTCGATGAACGACGGGAGAATGTAGCGCGCCTGAGGCGTCAGCCGAGGATCGGCGGAAAAAGTCGAGTGGTCGGTCATGGCTTGACTCCGTTGATGTTGGCGCTGGTGATGATGTGGTCGACGAACCCGTAGTCGAGGGCTTCCGGCGCGGTGAACCAGCGGTCGCGGTCGGAGTCGGCCTCGATGCGTTCGATCGGCTGGCCGGTGAACTCCGCGTTGAGCCGGAACATCTCCTGCTTGATGACCGCGAACTGCTCGGCCTGGATCGCGATGTCGGAGGCGCTGCCGGTCACGCCGCCCAGTGGCTGATGCATCAGGACCCGCGCGTGCGGCAGCGCGTACCGCTTGCCCTTGGTGCCCGCGGCGAGCAGGAACTCCCCCATCGACGCGGCCATGCCCATCGCGTAGGTCGCGATGTCGCACGGCGCCAGCACCATCGTGTCGTAGATCGCCATGCCGGCGCTGATCGATCCGCCCGGCGAATTGATGTAGAGGTGGATGTCTTTGGTGGGGTCCTCGGCGGCGAGCAGCAGAATCTGCGCGCACAGCCGGTTGGCGATGTCGTCGTCGACCTGCGAGCCAAGGAAGATGATGCGCTCGGACAGCAACCGCTCATACACCGAGTCGACCAGGTTGAGGCCCCGCCGTGGTGCCACGCATGTCAGTCACGACTGGATACCTGCTTTCTGTTCGAGTCTTAGGACGCGGTGTCCGTCTTCAAATGACACTAACCAACCTGCGCCGCCGAGCACTCCCCAGACGGCGCCCGTTCGCTCACAGCGTCACTTGGCGTCGGCCGACACCTCGTCGGGGGCTTCGTCGGATTCGCTGGGGGCTTCGTCGGATGCGCTACCGGCCTCGTCGGTACCGGCCTCGTCGGTATCCTCCGCAACGGCCAGTTCGGCCTGCTCGGCCTGCTCGGCCTGCTCGGCCTGTTCGGCCTGTTCGGCCTCCTCGGCCTGCGCACCCGACGGCCCGAAGAACTCCGTGGTGTCGATCGTGTTGCCGTCGGTGTCGGTGACGGTGGCGCCGTGCACCACCGCCGCGACGGTCAGGCCGCGACGCACGTCGGCGAACATCGCAGGCAGCTGGTTGTTCTCCTGCAGATACTGCAGGAGCTGCTGGGGCTCCAGCCCGTACTGCCGGGACATCAGCACCAGCCGCTCGGTGAGGTCGTTCTGCCCGACCTGGACGTCGAGCTTGTCGGCGATCGCGTCCATCAGCAGCTGGGTTTTGACGGCCTTCTCCGAGTTGCTCCGGTTGTCGGCGTCGAACTCCTCGCGGCTGCTGCCCTGCTCCTCGAGCGTCTCGGCGAACCGGGCCTCGTCGTGGTCGAGGCCATGGATGGCGTTGTGCAGGGTGTCGTCGACCTGGGCCTGCACGATCTTCTCCGGCAGCGGGACCTCGACCTGCTCGAGCAGCACCTCCAGCGCCTTGTCGCGAATCTGCTCGGCCTGCTGGATGCGCTTCACTTGCTGCACCTGGTCGGTCAGGCTGCTCTTGAGCTCGTCGATCGTGTCGAATTCGCTTGCCAGCTGGGCGAATTCGTCGTCGGGCTCGGGCAGCTCGCGTTCCTTCACCGACTTGACGGTGACGGTCACCTGCGCCTCCTGGCCGGCGTGCGTCACCGGCGGCCAGCGTGGTGGTGAAGACGCGGGTCTCCCCCTCCTTCAGGCCGATGATCGCCTCGTCGAGACCCTCGATCAGCTGACCGGACCCAATCTCGTGGGACAGGCCCTCGGTCTTCGCTTCGGGCACGTCCTCGCCGTCGACGGTGGCCGACAGGTCGATCGAGACGAAGTCGCCCGTCTCGGCGGCGCGCTCGACACCGGTGAGTGTGCCGAACCGGGCGCGCAGCGACTGCAGCTCAGCGTCGACCTCCTCGTCGGTCACCTCGATGGGGTCGACGGTGATCTTCAGCGCCTTCCAGATCCGGGAGCTCGATCTCGGGCCGGATGTCGACCTCGGCGGTGAAGACCAGGTCCTGGCCGTACTCCTTGTTGGTGATCTCGATCTCGGGCTGGCCGAGTGGGCGCACATCGGAGGTCGTCACGGCCTCGGTGTAGCGGCCGGGCACCGCGTCGCCGACCACCTGGTCGAGCATCGCTTCCTTGCCGATGCGGGCCTCGAGCAGTTTCGCCGGCGCCTTGCCGGGCCGGAAGCCGGGCAGCCGCACATTCTTGGCGAGCTCCTTGTAGGCGCGGTCGAAGTCGGGCTGCAGCTCGGTGAAGGGCACCTCCACGTTGATTCGAACCCGCGTCGGGCTCAACTTCTCGACGGTGCTCTTCACGCTCGTGCTCCTCGTGTCTGTAGTGATATACGTCCGGAGTCGGGGTGACAGGATTTGAACCTGCGGCCTTCCGCTCCCAAAGCGGATGCGCTACCAAGCTGCGCTACACCCCGGTCGGCAGCTCAGCGCTGCGCCGTGACCACCGGCGATACTACGGCCTGATCACACGATGCTTTCAATTGGATTTGGTTCAGGCGGCGCCGGTACAGTCTGCTCGTGCTGCACATGCGGGCGTAGCTCAATGGTAGAGCCCTAGTCTTCCAAACTAGCTACGCGGGTTCGATTCCCGTCGCCCGCTCCACCAGGACCTGTGTAGAGCCTGGCGAACGATCGTTCGACGGTTTGCGCGGTACCCCCTCCGTACCCCGAGTCGGGGACCGCGAGTTGCGTCCAGGCGGCACCGCTATTGGGGCTAAAGCGCCTGATGAGACGTCTGTTGCTAGTGTTGCGAAGCATCCCGCGTGGCACACGGCGTGTCGCCTTGTTTGTACCCCCCGGCCTCGTACCGTTGCTTGCTGTCGAGCGCGAAAGGAGGTCGGCGGCTGTGGACGTGGACAAGTTGTTGAAGAATGCCTGGAAGGCGGTCAAGGATTCCGGCGTGCCCGAGTCGCTGTACGAGACCGCGTTCATCCGCGCACTTGATCTCCTCGTCGGTGGCCCCGCTCCTGCGCAGCCACCCATTGTCGCGCCTGCGTCGCGGCCCCCGCAGCAGCAGACCCGCGCGCCTGCTGTGGGTGCAACCGCATCTCCGTCAGCGGCACCGGGCGCTGGGGGGAGCGAAGAGGACAACTTCTACGCGAAGCTGACCAAGGAAACCGAAGTGCCGCGTCCGAGGCTCGAATCAGTCGTCCACCTTGACGATGGCTTACCGAGGATCGCCCTCAACCCCAAGAAGCTGCCGGACGGAAAGAAGGCCGGGCAGCTATTCATCGCCCGAGTGATCTTGACGGCTCGCCACGTGTTTCTCGATGAAGCCGAGACGCCGTTTGCGGACGTTCGCGCTGAGTGCGAACGTATCGGCGTCGCCGACGGCAACTTCACCACTTACATGAAGGCGATGGACGATCCTGGGCTCACGATTGTCGGCTCAGGTCATAAGCAAAGGATCAAGGTCAGGAAGAACTACATCGCCGCCTTCGGGGACTTCCTGGATAACATAATTGGTCCGGTCGAGAATGCCGCCGCTTCTTGAGCCAAACCGGCGCAAACGATTTCGCGCGCATCCGACCGGGCTTCAAGAATGCCGGCATACCCGACGATCTGATCGACGCGCTCTTTGATGCGTACGCCGAGGCGAAACGCCGCTTCTACCTTGGTGATCACCGGCCCAACGAAGTCGAAGGCGGCCGATTCGCCGAAGCCGCCTTCCGCATACTTGAGCTAAAGGTCCTCGGCGCGCATACCCCAATCGGCAAACAGATTCCGACGGTGGACAAGTTGGTCAAGACCCTGGAAAGCACCGGCGGTCATGATCCCGCGTTGACCATCCATATCCCACGCCAACTGCACTCCATCTACACCATCCGCAACAAGCGAGATGTTGCGCACCTGGGACCGGACATCAGTCCAAATCTTCAGGACTCGACAATTGTTGTAGGCGTTATGGATTGGGTCTTGGCCGAGTTGGTTCGGCTTTACCATCAGGTGAATAACACTGAGGCTCAACAAATTATCGACGGCCTCGTGACCCGTGAAGTTCCGGCCATACAAATGTTTGGCGACTACCCAAAGTTGTTAAAAGACAAGGCAACACTACCCGAGCACCTCCTAATCCTGCTCTACCGTCGAGGCGCGGAGGGCGCAACACGCGCCGAGCTAGGCACATGGACGGCTAAGGCAACAAGTCGAGTTCCAACGACCCGTGAGAAGTCCAACTTATCGACAGCTTTGGGTAGGATGGATGCGCACGGCGAAGTACACGTGGATGGCGACCATGTGTACATCACAAACAAAGGCCAGCGCCGGGTGGAGACGAAGAGGCTCGTCGAGCCGGTCTAGCCCCAAAGCGGCACAACATTCTCCGCATGTTGCGGCCCCGCCGCCATCGCGCCCAGCGCCGCCATCGCGTCGGCGTGGTCGTCGGTGTTGAACAGGTGGGCGTACACCCCGAGGGTCGTCGTGACCTTCGCGTGGCCCATGAATCGAGCGATCTCTAGCGGTGGCCGGCCCGCTGCGATCATCAGGCTCGCGTAGGTGTGGCGGAGCGCGTGGAACCTCAGCTGCGCGGGTAGCGCGGTTGTCGACATAAGCCTGTTGGCCCGCAGCACCGCCGGGCGGTAGACGGCCTTGTAGAACGCGGCATGGTTCAACGGTGTGGTCCAGTCGAGTACTAGCCGCGCCTCCGCGTCAGCCGCCGACAACTCGGCCAAGGCCGTCGCCTGCCGCAGAGCCTTCGCGCGGCTGCCGGGTTCGATTCCCGGCTGCCCCACCCGCTGATTAAGAGTCAGCCGTTCCCCGCCGGTCTGGCGTGCAGGCCTCAGCGCCATCGATGGGAATAATGGCGCGGTCGGCTCACCCCGCCGCGGATGCCGCTCCAGGTAGTCGCTAACCAGGATCGTGGTCGCGGCGGTTAGCGGCACAGTGCGACGGCTGCCCTTGGTCTTGGGCGAGACGTAGGTCTGCTCCCCCGTGATCCGCGCGATGGTCCGGTCCACCAGTAGCGCGCCAGGCGTCGCCGGGACGTTCGGGTTCAACGACGGCTTGGGCAAGGTGACGTCGCCGAGGCGCAGCCCGGCGAGTTCGGCGGCACGCAGACCTGACCACGCGGCCAAGTGCACCATGACGTCGTACGGCGCCGGGGTAGCGGCGACGAGCGCGGCTACCTGTGCGGCGGTAAGGAACTGCGCCGGGTCGTCCACCGCCGCACCGGTACCGGTGTTGTGGTCGGTGGGCAGCTTCACGTAGTCGGCAGGGTTGGCCGACAACTTGTTGTCCTCGACCGCCTGCGCCAAGACCATCCGCACCAGGAAGTATGCGTTACGGATCGTGCTGGGCCGCTTGTCTGCCGCCTGCATCCGCGCGATCCAAACGCGAATCTGGTCACGGGTGATGGCGTTGATCGGGTAGCCACCGAACACCGTGTCAATTCGAAGGTCGACGAGCTTCTTGTGCCGCTTGGCAGTCCGCCCCGCCAATGGTGTTGGGGCCAAGGCGTCGGCGTATGCGACCCGCGTTGTCTCCTTGAGGTCGGGCCGGGATACCAGCCATGCAGTCGCTGCGTCGCGGAACAAGACCTTGCCCGCGTTGGGGTCGAAGTCGATTCCGCGCGCTTTGTCGTTCTCCCGCGCGACCCCGAAGGCATTCGCCGCCTTCTTGGTTGCGAAGCCGCCCTTGCTGCGGTCCCGGCCATCGGGCGCGCGCCACTTCGCAACGTACTTTGTTGCGCCGCTCCGTGTTGCGCGCTTTTGAACTCGCGCCACGGATCAGCTCGCGTCCTGCGCAACAGCGGCCATGGCGCTCTGGTAGATGCGCCGCACGGTTGAGGCCTGCCACGACGCCTTCCCCAAGGGCGAAAGTATGCCCTCAACGCTCAGCGCGCGGGCGATCCGCTCGTATGTCTCTCCGGCATCGCGATCCATGACGATCCGGCGCACGACGCCTGGTTTGGCGACCCGTGGCCGGCCGAGGCGTTCGCCACGCCGCCTTTTGGCAGCCAGCGCTGCTTTGGTGCGTTCGCTGCACTGCGCCCGCTCGTACTCGGCGAAGCTCGACATGACTTGCGCGATAAGGCGACCGCTCGCCGTCGTCAGATCTACACCGAGATCAAGCACGACGAGAGACCAGCCCTGACCATTGGCGCGGTCCATGATGTCGGCCGCATTGATTATGGAACGCGCGAGTCGGTCCATCTTTGACACGACGAGGCCGTCGCCCTGCCCAGAGGCCAAGAGCTGTAGAACTTCTCGCAGCTTCTCGTTGATATACTTACCGCTGGCACCTTCATCGGCATAGTGCTCAACTTCCCATCCACGCCTTTCGGCCTCGGCGTCGATGACCGCTCGCTGCGCCTCAAGGCCGTTGCGTCGTTCCGCTTGTTCCTCGGTGGACACCCTGCTGTAAGCAAACATCAGACACCTACCTTGAGACGCCAGATCTGAAGGATTTCCGCGCTGCAACCTTGTCGCCATCTGCACTCCTACTGCGCTTTTCGCGGGCGTAAACGAACGTATCCGCCTCACGCCTGACGTTACGCCAGCAAACTTTGTAGCGCTACAAACTGCGCGACTGGGATACACGATGACCTAACGCCCCGACGCTTGCTTCGACCAGGGCTCGTTCGCAACCGCGAGGACCGCATGACATCGGCGGCTTCCTCGTAGGAAACCGACGTCGGCGGGGGCGCTACGGGCGCCGTAGACGCTGCCGGATCGGCGTCCGGTAAACCGACGCGGTCGAGGGCGCGCAGCTCGTCGTCGGCCGGATTACCGGCCCGTACGAGCTCGTCCTGAACGTCCGATACGGGTAGGAGTTCGGCGTCGACGACTTCGATCTCTAGCGTCGGGCGGGCGAGTGCGTCGACGGGCGGCAGTCCCCGCCGTGCGCGGCTTTCCTCCTGGGTAATCTGGGCGATCCCGTCGAACGCGATCTCGGTCATGATCTCTTCCCACGGCGCCGGTTCGCGCGTAGCGGATAGCTCAACCGCCGACTTAGCTGTAACGCCGCCGCGATCCAGGGCGTCGCGGACAGCGGCCAAGCGGACGGACTCTGATTCTGCGCCGGTGGCGATGCCGAGAAGCTCGCGTGCCATTCTGTCCGCCGCTTCTTCAAGTCGTTGGCGTGCTTTGCGCTGTGTCTGCGGCGCTTTCGCGCCGTGAAAGTCGCAAACGTTTGTGCCGCGGCGGGCGTGGCGGCGGCACTGCTCGGCGTTCTTCTTATGCGCGGTACAGCGACGCGCTTCATTTCCTTTCCAAGGCCGCCAGGCGTCGATAGGTTCGGGCGTTGATAGGTCAGACATGGGGGTAAACCATCTCAATCTCCTTTATTCCGTGCAGGTTTCGCCGTGCGCATCGGTCGGGCCCAAAGCGGGAGCGAGTTTTAGGGGCCGCGGCGGGGGGTGGTTTATATCGCGCGCGTACGTACCTAACCGGGTATATCTAGGTACTTCTAGGGGTATCTGGGGGTTCCTAGGCGGGAGGCTAAATACCCGTGATTCGCTAGATACGCCTAGATATCCTCGGTTCCGCCCGTAAGGAATCGCGGGTATCAAGCCGTCGTCGGCGGGTTCTCTCCCGCGCCCCGGCGGGGGTTTAGATACGCGGGTAGGCAAGTGTACCAAGGTATTCAGGCCCGCCCTACTCGTCATCATCGTCTCCTTCGACCAGCCGCACCCGCACCTTGGTCGGCGGCAGCTCCCAGGTCCAGTGATCGATCGTCTTGTCGAGTCGCACGGCCCGCTTCACGATTCGGATGTGGTCCGCCGCGTCACGAACGGGCTTTGCAGAGCAATTGACGACTTCGCGCGTCTTCTTGATCACCTCATCGGTTCTCATCGGACCGTCTCCCAAGAGCTCTCGCAGCACCCGCTCGCATTCCTCACGAACTGGGGCAGCCTTGCGGGCGTCACCGACCTTCGCGCCATCCGCACCAACAAGCTGATCGGCGCTGAGGTCCAATGTTCCGAGCCACCGCACTATCGGAATGTCGGCGTCGTCGGGTGCGCTGTCGAGCCTGTAGCCGAGAGCCGCTGGGGCTTTTGTGAGATTGCCCTTCGTCAGCGCAACGGCGTGCGTAGGCCCGTTCGGCTCGGTATCCCTCAACTTGCCGGCCACCAATACCGATCGCGTGATGCCGGTGTAGGCGATCGTGCCGCTGCCGCGGTGTTTCGCGCTCATACCGGTCGCCTTATTGAGGTGGCGGACTAGCAGGATCACGCAGCCAGTCTCGCGGGCGAGCACGACCAGAGGCATCAGCGCCTGCCGTGTGGTCGGGTCGTCATTAATCTTGACCTTCGTGGTGGACAGAAACGCGGTCACCGGATCAATCACCACCAGGCGCGCATCGACTTCTTCAATCGCCCGGCGCAGCCGGTTCACGTCCTCGGGGATCACGAACGGCACTGGGTCGCCGTTGCCATCCAACGGCTGCCGCATCGTCGCAACCCGCGACAGGTCAGCACCCGCCGCAATCAAGCGAGGAACAATGGTGTCTTCCTCGTCATCCTCGACGCCGACCAAGACCACACCCGCCGGTGCCGCCTCAGACTGACGAACGGTGTGTTCCTCGATTCGGCTTTCGGGCCACGCGCGTCCCGTCGACACAGTGGCGGCCATCGTCAGCGTCAGGATCGACTTGCCGACGTCGGGGTCACCTTCGAGAATCGAGATCTTGCCGAGTGGCAACCACGGGCGCCAGAGCCAAGAAACCTTCCCTGGCTCGACGTCGGAAAGCAGTCGCGTCACCCGATCGTCACTGTCGCTACCCGGCTCGTCTGCTCGACGCACGTTCGGTTCCCAGCTGTTCTCGTACCACTGCCCGCCAGGCGCTAATGCGCGCTGGGCTAGCCGATAATTCTCAACACTGGTGAAGCCGTCTTTGCGGGCGCGTAGCTGCTCCGGGTCAGCGTCGCGTTCCTCGGCAGCTACATAGCGCGCGGCGCTCACGAACTCATCGGGCCTCGGCGCGCTTCGCCTTCCCTGCATCGGCGTCTCGTAGGCAGCATGGAACGCCTCGCACAGCGTGTCGGTCACGCGCCGGGCCGGGTAGAAACCCGCTACGGCGTCGCGGTACCCCATCCCGAGGTATTTGATGACTGCGTAGTGGCGGCTCACACCGGCCGCTACATCTGCACGGAACTTGTCGAGGACAACGCTCATCCCCCCAGGCCGCTCGTCGCGTGGGTGATCTGCCAGGAATGCCTCAAAGGCGGTATCGGTCAGCGGCTCAACATCAATCACGTTCGCCACAGTCAGGCACTCCTGCAGCGCATCAGGCGGCGCTGTGGTTACAGGGCCACTCTTTGTCCACCGGTAATTGCCCCCGTTGGGGTGTGGCGTCGGCGCAGCGACGATCACGCCGTTCTTGCCGCGGACCTCCCCGAATATTGCAAAAGCACCGGCGCGATTGCCGAACGACTCCCCAGGCGGCATCGCGAAACGTAGTGGCCGCGGACACCGCCATCTCGGGTCAGTTGAATTCCCTCTGCTTGCCGCAGCGCCTCGGCTAGCGGCTCCGGCAGCTCATTGAAGTCGTCGCGGTCCAAATCGAACACGACCGCGCCGGACGGGCCGCAGTGCAAGGCGATCCCGCGCTGCGGGTTCTCAGCCCACCAGCGGCGGATCTGGTCGAAATCACGGCTCGACCCGTCTTGCCACCTACCACCCACGACGCTGCCCGGATTCTTGATGTCATCGGGATCAGTTGGAAGCAAGAACCACCCCGCCTGCGCATACGCCAAGGCCGCGTTGCACGGAGACATTCCGTCTACGTTCGGCACCGAGAGTTGATGGCGTAAAGTCATCCTTGTCCTCATCGGACATCCGCCCCGGCTCGTCGTCCGTTGGGCCCGGGCGGGTGTTTTATTGGACCGCAGTGCTTTTCGGTGCGCGATAGACGCCGGGTTGTCGCCGAGACTCAACCCACCGCAACGCGTCCCGACGTGACCAATAATTGCCGCGCCCGAGCCTCACAGGGACGAGCTCACGTCTGAGAGCCGCCCATTTGATCATGCGGCGCGTAACGGGGAAACCCTCACCAGTCAGGAATTGAAATACGCCCTCCTGGTTTAGGTTAGTAACATCGAGCGGATCCACGGACAGCCTCCATCAGGCTCAGTCCGCCAAGCAAAAAGCAGGCGGCACACCGTCGACCGCACCGGGTGGTGCGTTCGGTGCGCGCGCCCGCCAAGGCTCCACCGAAGAGCCCGACCGCGAGGGCCGGTACTACTAGCGTACCCAACGCCGCCGCCGCGCCGATCTTGAATCGGCGAACGCGACTGTCGCGGAATGGATTACGGACAAATGGCCATCTCAAGCCGAGCAAGCAAGCGCCCGCTCGGGCTATGATGCCGTCTGCCCGAGTCTCCACCACCGCGAGACCCATATCGCTAGCGACCACACCAGCGGCCCATAAGGGGCCGTCTAAACGGTGGGCGGAGCGGGCCGATTCGGCTGGATGTACGCTTCGGGAGGCAGTTTCGCGCGGGCCTTAATCTCGGAGACCAGGTTGCCATCATCGGCGAGTCCACCGCGTGTTCGTGGCAGGCCTGGCAGCCCTCGAAGATCAACAAGAACTGACCGCGAAGCAACGGCACCCATTCGGTCGGTCCGCCACAATCGTCGGCGATTTTGAGGTTGCAATCGGTATCCCACATCGGGTGCGCCCAGGCCTTCATCTGCAGCATCGAAGCGAAGTACCCCGCCGAGGCCCGGCAAACGCTAACTCGCGTACCACCTACGAAATGGACAAAGAACACCCTGTCGTCGTCCGGGTCATCAGGGACGATGTCGCGGTCATCGTCGGGGTCACGCTCAATCCGGCCCTCGGCCATGCCGCTGCGCAGGTCGCGCATCGTGCGCTCGGCGAGCTCATGCATCATCGGATTCCAGACAGGGTCGAACCAGGGGCCGTTGTCGTAGCCGCGCCGCCAGACGCCCGCCACGATCTGCTCGCCGTCAAGCACAGCATTCACGATCGGCCAGGGACCTGTATGGGTGTCGCTATACCATTTCGGCTCGGGCACCCGTGGTGGCGGGTTGGACAAGCCGTTCTTTCTCAACGAGCATATTGTGGCGCGCTTCGTCCGTGCCATGATTCACCTTCTTGGCGGCGTTAGCTGTGAACCGCGCTGTTGCGGCGTCGAACGTCACTGTCATCTTTCATCCTTTCGACGCCCGTTCCCCGCAATCTGCGGCCCCGGGGCGCTACTACAGGTAACCGCAAATCGAAAGCATCTGCTCAATTTAATTCGCTCAGGCCCGAGGGTCAGACCGGTCCACACGGGGTAATACCTATAGGCCATCTATAGGTATTTTTTCGCACTAGGAGCAAGGTCGGACCTCAGCCCTGACCTGCGCCGCCCTCGGCAAGCGCTTCCCGGCAGCGCGCACCCGGACGCCCCGCGCCTCATCACTAATTCGGCTTACCTCGTGCATCGGCCCTTTCACCTTCAAGCTTGTGGATAAACGCATTCTCCCAGGGAAATTCGCTCCTCCCAAGTGGGTTGGCGGATCGGCGGCATGCCCGGCGGCTTGGTTAGAGGATCAACCACGCTGTCGACATATCGACTGCACCAAGCCAACCACTCCATGGCAGCGTCGCGCTGTACCCCAGGGCTCATTGCGTCAACGGTTGACATCATCGCTTCCACGAAAGCCCGGAGCCGGCCCGCCTCGCGCCAGGCCGTGTGCTGGCCGCGTAGTGTCTCGGCCCTGACATTTTCGACATGCTGAATCTCAGCCAGCCGCTCGGCTTCCGTGCGGATTATCTTGCCGTTCGATCGCTGCCAGCCGCTCCGCATCTTGGTGTTCGGCGTCAATCACCGCCCAGCGCTCGAATGTCGTCATAACGTCCGGTAGCCGCAACTCCAGCGGCAGCGTCTTCGTCTCAGGCCACGCGATTTTCGATGAGAATCGACTACTCGTATCCAACGTAATGCTGAGGCGGTCGGCCGGCACGTAGTCATATTTGGGGGGCGGCCAATCATACTTCTTGTCTCGTTCGAGTTCTTCGTGCGTGGGAGTATGAGGTACGCGGTCCTTCGGCTGCCAGATAGCCACCGAGCAGTGAATACCGTCAACCTCAAGGATCACGTTACCGAACAATCGGCTTGAGTCCTCGACATACCCGTGGACGCTACGCGTCGGCAGCCGTACAGAGTGACCACGTGCCTCGGCTTCGCGCGCGATCGCGTGCAACAGCCTAAATACCCTATTGCGCAACGATTTATCGATGGATTCGAGTCGCTTCTCGGTTCGCAGAGTCGCCACCGCCGGATGCCATCGCCCGATCCGCTCAGCTGCGACGGTCTCAGAGGGCGGCTCGGTCTTCCAATCCGATACTGACGAGAGTCGGAAAATGATCTGGTGGTAGCTCGCGCCGCTTAGCAAGATCACCTCTTGACCATCGGGCGCCATCTTCCTGCGGTTGATGATTCCAACGAGGCTGCGGTAGCGGGTCTCATCGTCGCGGATGTCACGGTCCAAAATGCCGCCAGCATCGATGATGTCCTTCAACAATTTTCGCGTTGGCGTGAGTCCGTCGGGTGGGGGTGGCGTGAGAGGACGAGTTCGTTTACGGGGGCCTGAAATAGGCGGCTTCGGCCGCAATGGGGCACGACCTCGTCCGCCTCCGCTGCCAGTGACCTCCTGGGTATTCGCCCTCGGCGACGTAATGGATGCCAGCGGGGAGAATCGTGGCGCTCCACACCCCGCCACGCTTGGAGATCGATATTAAGCGGCGGCTCTGGAGTGCGGCCGCGACAGTCTTGTAAGTCGGCTCCTTCCAGCGGCCCTGGGGCAGCCGGTCGTGGATCCAAGTCAGGACGGCAAATTGTCGGGAATTGAGCGGAGCATCAAGGGACACACGGGTATTCGATCACGCCCGCAACTTGGTCGTCTCATCGATCAGACCAAGGAAATCAACGAGGTCGCTGGCTCCTTAGCCGTCGGAGTCGCCGATCTTCGCTTCTGAGTTTCCAATGGCCGGTGGACGAAGAAAATCCTACGTACTGCAGGCGAACTTGACCTGGTTGAAGGTTAGTCGTAAGCAAAACAGGTCGCTCGTCAAGGAGCCGGGCCATCATCCTTTCGCCCGACGACCCTCGTCTTCAGGAGTTCACCACAGGGCAGCTTCGGCGTAACGCGGCGCCATGGCTTCCATCTGTTCAATTACCAATTTGATGGCGCCCGGCTGCTTGTCAGGCGGGTACTTGTATTTCACAAGCAGCCGCTTGGTCGAGGACCGCAACTTTGCACGTACATCGTCGCGTACAGTCCAGTCGGTTTTTATGTCGCGACGCATGACGATCAGTAGTTCGCGCGCGATCTGGGCTAGAACATCCTCGCCTTGGAGCCTAACGGCCGACTCGTTTGTACTCACTGCATCGTAGAACGCCAACTCGTCCTCGGACAGTGGCGGTGTGAAGTGCTTACCCCGATTGCCTTCGGCCACGATCTCCTTGGCCATCTCGATGAGTTCAGCGATAACCTCTGCCGACGTGAGCTGCTGATTGGTGTACTTGCGCATCAACTCGGTGATGCGCTGCGAGAACGCCCGCTGGCGCACGAGGTTGTGGCGGGTCACCTTGCCCGATTCTTCAGTGAGTAGGGCCCGCAATGCCTCGATCGCCAGGTGGGGATTGGAGGCGGACTGGGCCTTAACTCTGAAGTCAGGTCCGAGATCGGACAACGCTGGCTTCGGCAAACCGGCGGCCTCGTAGATGTCGACGATTTCACCGGACGCGGTCGAGGACGCCACGAGCGCGGAGAGCATACGCTGAATCTCCTCAGGTACGGGTTTCCCTTCTGCCTGCCGGGCTTGAGCATCGAACTTGCCCATCCACACTCGCACTTCTTCGTAGAACTTCGCCGTGACGCGCAGGTGCTCGAGGGTTTGGTTACCTGAGCACAGTGCCCATGCCCGTGCAAGCTGATTTGCGAGCTTGCGGAACCGATCGCCAAGCGTCTCCTCGCCGTCAGGTACCTGATTGCCGGGAGTGCCGGGGAGCGCAGGTAGTCGGTGAGCCCGACCGCGGCCTTGATCCAGCTCTTGGCACCGCCATCAAGCCGCAGCTCCCAGGCGTAGCCGACGCAGAGGTCGTCGAGTGCATTGATCAATGAGGTAGTGAGGGCAACCGCCTCGTCGATGTCTTGCCCGACTGGCTTCGTCTGCCCTATCGATCGTCGGTGTACTCGGCCAGCGCCTTGTTGAGGTTATCCGCCAGGGGCGCGTAGGCGACTA
Source organism: uncultured Actinomycetota bacterium (assembly GCA_963733605.1). Classification (GTDB taxonomy): domain Bacteria; phylum Actinomycetota; class Actinomycetes; order Mycobacteriales; family Mycobacteriaceae; genus Mycobacterium. The sequence goes on along the minus strand of CAVTDY010000018.1, from coordinate 207,128 downwards.
GCAAGCCGTCCGGTTTGCCGCGGAAGGTGCGGTTCACTCGGGCCAGCGTCTGCATGAGCAGCGCTCCCTTGAGCGGGCGGTCGAGGTAAAGGGTGTGGAGCGGCGGCGCATCGAAGCCGGTAAGCATCATGTCCTTGACGATGACCATCTGCAGTTCGTCGTCAGCGTCGCGGAGTCGCTTCTGGATCACCTTGTTCTGCCCGTCGCGCCGAACGTGCTTGGCCACGATCCCGGTCCTGAACAGACCCTGAGTAGACGACCTTGATCACGCCCTTGTCGATGGCGTCGTCGTGCCAGTCGGGCCGAATCTTGCTGATTTGCTCGTAGAGCTGGCGCAGATCTCCCTGGTAGCCCCCACGATGAACGCCTTGCCCGGCGTGGAGATGAACTTCCGCATCTCATTCGACCTGTTCTCCCAGTGCTCGACGATGTCGGCGGCCAGAGCCTCTAGTCGCGCTGGGGCGCCGTACACGGCGTTTATCACCGCAACAGATTTCTCGATCTGCTCGCGTTCGACCTCATCGAGGCCGATAGTGGCCTCGTCAGCGGCCTTGTCGAGATCTTCTTCGCTGACGCCCTCGGTCAAGCCGACCTTAATCAGCCTTGGCTCGAAGAACACCGGTACGGTAGCGCCGTCGTCGACCGCACGCGTCAGGTCGTAGATGTCGATGTAGTCGCCGAAGACCTCGCGGGTGTTGCGGTCCTCGAACGAGATCGGAGTGCCGGTGAAAGCAATCAGCGCGGCGTTGGGCAGTGCATCCTTGAGGTGGCGCGCATAGCCGTCGAGGTCGTCGTAATGACTACGGTGCGCCTCGTCGACCACCACAATTATGTTGCGCCGGTCTGAGAACAGAGGATGATCCAGTCCGGCTTGCCCCTCGGACTCGGTGAGTCCGAACTTCTGAAGCGTCGTGAAGTAGATGCCGCCCGTCGTGCGGTTGGCCAGCTCATCGCGCAGTTGGAAACGAGTCGTCACCTTGACCGGCGTCTCGCTCAGGAGGCGGGAACGATTGAAGGTCTCGTAGAGCTGCCCGTCAAGCTCCTTGCGGTCGGTGACCATGACGATAGTCGGGTTCTTCAGCTTGGGCTGCTTGGCTGACCAGATGAGCGTAGAGTTCCATCTCCATCGACTTGCCGGATCCCTGGGTGTGCCAGACGACGCCGGCCTTGCCATTGCTCTCGACCGCGTCGACGGTCGTGCCGACCGCCTTGGTGACGGCGAAGTACTGGTGCGGCTTGGCGATCCGCTTGGAGTAGCCATCCGATCCGCCGTCGAACGCCATGAAGTTGCGCTGCAACTGCAGGAACCGCTCAGGATTGAAGACACCTTCGATGAGGAACTCAATCTCGGTGCCTAGGTGATGTCGTCGTGCCGCTCGCCGAACTTCACCGGCTTCCCGTCGTCGTCCACGTTCCATGGCGAAAAGTGGTTGAGCGGAGTGAAGGGTGTTCCGTAGCGGGCAGTAATGCCATCACTGATCACCTCGAGGACGACGAACCGAAAAGCCATCGGGAATTCGCGCAGGTACGTCGCCAGTTGGGCGTGCGCCGCAGCGAGATCCGCCTTAGCTGCGCCTGCCTTCTTGAGCTCGATGATCGAGATTGGCATGCCGTTGAGGTAAAGCACGATATCGAAGCGTCGCACGGCTTCGGCGGAGCGGACGGTGACCTGGTTGACAGCCAGCAGCTCATTGTCCACTACCTGATGGCTGATCAAGCGGATCGTGGGGTTCTGCTCTACACCTTCGGTGTCGATATAGCTGATTCCGCGATAACCTTGACGCAGATCTGGTGCAGGCGAAAGTTCTCCGCAACCGGATCCTGCGAGGTGGGCTGGATGATCTCAGCGAGCGCCTGCTCCAGGTATTCGGCCGGAACCTGCGGGTTGAGCTCCCGCATCTTTTCGAGCATTCGTCCGGCAGAACGATGTCGTCCCACGAGTCTGCTGCCGTTCTCGGTACCGGGGGCGATCGGCGTTCCCGGGATCGGCTTCCACTCCTGCTCTGCGAGCGTTTCGAGCGCGATATCTCCCACTCCGCCTCACTGACCATCAGGCCACCCCCTCGACGACCTTTAGCGACTCCTCCGACAGTCTCCGTATTTCTCATCGATCGGACGTTTGCCCGACATCGAGCGAAGGCGCAAGGTAGCTCGTCGCGTCGTCTCGCACTGAGTGACGTTCTCCTGTTGAGCGGCGGCGGTTCGTCCCATGTCCGACCGAGCAGATTGTTGACTCGGTCTGACCCGGCTTTGGTGGGCGCCAATGACGGACTCGTCGAGGTGTCGTCCATGCTGGATATGTCCCTGATCGATGGTCGCTTCGTCCGAGCAGGTCGCCTGGAACTGCTTGCAACCTTGTCCGCACAGTTTAGAATAAGTTGACCGTTCGCAAAGGTCAAGAATTCAATCCACTCGGTATCGGTCATGTCGTGGATTACCATGAAGACGGTCCTGGCTTGACCAACGAATCGCCTCCGGTCTGCATCGGCGCCGCCTACCGTGAAGCCGATCCGGACGGGATGTCAACAAGTCGATCCCGCTGGAGTAATCGATCGTCCATGCGACCAGTCCGACTCGGTAATTCGTGCGGGACGTCTCACCTCAGATACAGAGCTGGGAATCCCGTCAATCAGTCGGCGTAGCCCAGCGAAGCGAGCCTCTCTGTACGCCTCCACTGTCGTCCGGATTACCGCCACCACCGACGTCGTCAGGATCGCAAACTTGACGGTCTGCTGGCTCACATCCATGACGCGATTTGCGAAGTATGCGCCAGTCGACTGAAGCCGTCCAATCTGGTGATCGTTCGCTGCGATCTTGTCGTCGAGCGCTCCAATACTCCGCGATAGTTCGCCGCTGCGACGTCGGGAGTCAGACTTGCGGAAGGTCGATGATCATCGACCTCGATCCGTGAGGCTGACGTTACGGCGCCATGTCCGTTGGACCTGCAAGAGCTGCGAGCTTGTCGTTAAAGGCTCGCTACGGAGAACATATTCATATATCGCCGGTCATCACATCCTCGTTGAGTTGCGCCAGACAGGTCGTCTACGATGAGCAAAGCAGTCGCGATGTATCGAGCGGAGCGACAGCGACTCGTCCCACTTTTCCCGTTGAGACAGGACACGTCGCCCGGTGCCCGCACACCCTTGCGCGATTCGTGGCGAGCGTCGTCGTTGATCTTTCCATGCGTCGATGTTCGATGCGCCGCTCGACATGTTCTGCAGCCGGATGAATGCGGCACGCCCACCCCACGAATCCGGCCGGGCGATCGTGCCCGCGTGGCCGTCGTCGACTCGCAAAGCCCGTCTGCACGAGGTCACGCACTGTGCGTCGCTCATCATCGAGTCGCTCCAACTGCTCCCGGACGACGTTCTCCAGCCGCGCCGACTCGTCGAACGCCGCTAGCAGCTCCTTCGTCAGCCGCGCGATCTTCTCGTCGATCGGTTCCCCGTCGTCCTCGATCTCGGCCGCACCGACGTACCGCCCCGGCGTGAGCGCGTACTCGGCGGCCTTGATCTCGGCGAGGGTCACGGACTTGCAGAAGCCCGGGAACGTCCTCGTAGGTCAGCCCTTTCGGCGGCAGCCGATGCCGAGTCCCGCGCCACGCGTGGTAGGTGTCGCCGATCCTGGACGATGTCCTCGTTGGTAGCGCCCGCTCGGCGCGGTCGACCATGTAACCGAGTTCGCGGGCGTCGATGAACAGCACCTGGCCAGTGCGGTCGATCGAGCCATGCTTGCCAGCCGTCTTGTCCTTCGCGAAGAACCAGACGCAGACCGGGATGCCGGTGCTGCGGAACAGCTGCGTCGGCAGCGCGATCATGCACGACACCAGGTCGGCTTCGACGATCTGCGCGCGGATGTCGCCCTCGCCGTTGGAGTTCGACGACATCGAGCCGTTGGCCATCACCACGCCAGCTCTGCCGCCCGGAGCGAGCTTGGACAGGATGTGCTGGATCCAGGCGTAGTTGGCGTTGTTGGCGGGTGGGACGCCGAACTTCCAGCGTGGGTCTTCGATCGTTGCGGGCCCAGTCCTTGATGTTGAACGGCGGGTTCGCCAGGACGAAGTCCATCTGGACGTCGGCGTGCTGGTCGCGGGCGAACGTGTCGCCCCACCGGGCGCCGAGGCCCTTGTTGTCGATGCCGTGGATGGCGAGGTTCATCTTCGCCATCCGCCAGGTCTCCTCGATGGACTCCTGGCCGTAGATGGCGATGTCCTTGGGGTCGCCGTCGTGCTCGTAGATGAACTTCTCGGTCTGGACGAACATGCCGCCCGAGCCGCAACACGGGTCGTACACCCGGCCCCGCGTCGGCTCGAGCACCTCGACGATCACCTCGGACCACGCTGGGCGGGGTGAAGAACTCGCCGCCCCGCTTGCCTTCGGCGCGGGCGAAGTTGCCGAGGAAGTACTCGTAGACCTCGCCCATCAGGTCGCGGGCGCGGTGCTCGCCCTGGCGGCTGAACCGGGCGCTGTTGAAGAGGTCGATCAGCTCACCGAGTCGGCGCTGGTCGATGTTGTCCTTGTTGTAGAGCCGCGGCAGCGTGCCCTGCAGGGTCGGGTTGGCGTTCATCACCGCGTCCATCGCCCCGTCGATGAGCTGGCCGACGGTGCTTGGCGGGTCTCCGCTCCGACGGCCGGCTTGCCCTTGGCGTTCTCGGCCAGGTAACTTCCAGCGGGCGTTGCGGTGGCACGACGAACACGCCGTACCCCTGGTACTCCTCGGGGTCGTCGATCAGGTCCTCGATCTGGTCCTCGTCCTACCCTCGGCCGTCAGTTCGGCGCGGATCGCCTCGCGGCGCTCGTCGTAGGCGTCGGAGACGTACTTGAGGAACACCAGGCCGAGGATGACGTCCTTGTACTGGTTGGCCGACAGTGAGCCGCGCAGCTTGTCGGCGGCTTTCCACAGGGTGTCCTTGAGCTCCTTCATCGTCGAAGGCGCCTGCGGTTCAGCCTTTTTCCTGGGTGGCATCAGTGCCCTTTCTCGATGTGTGCCGCGGCGATGCCGGGCGTAGTGGATTGCGGCATCGAGCGTCAGGGCGCCAGCGGCCACCCCGTCGATCAACGCCTTGTTAAGTCGTGGACGGCATCGATTCGACGATGCGCGCCAGCTCTCGTAACGTCCGACCCCGTAAAGCGCCGTTTCGAGGCGGTCGGCTTCCTCCGCTGGACATTTCCGGGACGGCCCAGGTCGGCCATTCCGATCCAATGCGGCGCGGTTTCGTTGATGATGGCGGCGAGCAGCCGCGGGCCGAATCCGGCGGTGCGCCGCAGCCGCAGGATCCGCGCGGGTGAGGCCACCATCGCGCCTCCCCGTCGTCCACCGAGGCCCGCGGCCGCGGACGTTCGACGAATATAATGTCGCCGGGTTCGGTACGCGACCGCTCGCGGATACCGCTGCTCGGCATCGAGCGGATCGAATGCGATCCCGACGAGACCTCAGCCGGCAACACTACGACCGTGCCATCGGTGACGCTCCCGTCCCCGGGGTCGATCCGGTTGCCGCGCTTGATGTTCAGCTGCTTGTCGTCCCGGAGTTCACCAAGCGAGCGGTGCCGCAGCCGCAGCCTGCCCGGCGATGGTCGCGACCAGTACGTCGAGGCGGCCAGCGGCGTGGTGGTGATCAACGTCGCCGCATGCACCCGCTCGACGTGACCGCCGCCTCCGCTGAGCGCAGCACGGGTGCCCGCACGCCTCGCGGAACCAGTGGTCCCGACACCAGGACGCCAGCCAGGTCGATCCGACGGGCGTACCGATACGTAGCGGTCCTCGGTCTGTGCGAATGCCCCGGCAACATCACCGGCCAGGTCGGCCAACTCCAGCTCGTCCACCGCGCCGAGATCGGCGACCCATGGCCGCTTGACCCTCGGCACGCGCCAAGACATACCCACATTGCGAGGCTCTGCCGATGTGCCTCCCGCCACATCCGCGCGGAAGTCAACGGCGGCAACCACATTGCCAACTCGCAGCGATGCTGGCGCGACGGTGCTGCAGCTCACCTGCGAGACCGTCGGTCAACGCTTCGCGCCGGGCCGACCAGAACAGCCGACCTGTCCCCCGGGTCCAGTCCGAGTACGACGTCATCGGCAGTGTCGAGTGCGTCCGTCAGGATCGAGTCCGACTGCACCAGACGAACGCGACGCCCGGTCGACGGTCACGCCATCGACCATCACGTCACTGATCATTGCTCGCCGACGAACCGCGCCGGTCATCGGTGACGAGCGAAAGATCTGCCCGCGCCGCCACTCGCACGGACAACGAGTTCCCGTCCGTCGCGCAGTGTCACCCCGTCGCTGGCCCAGGTGCACAGCACACGCCATTACCACGGCGCCGAGCAGTTCGACCGCTTCGGCGGTCAGTTCCCGCTCCGCCAGCCTGTCGCTTCAGTCGTCCGCTCTCCAGCGCGGGCCAACGCGTCGGACGGCCCGAACGATGCCTCCACCAGGTCGTCCACGTACTCGACACCGCCGTCCGACGGCTCGCAGTTGCCGCGATCTCCCGGAGCAAGAAGACTGTCGTCCGGATCGAGTTCCGCCGCCAGCGCGACACGCTGTCGTCGTACGTGGTGCCGGCCAGTTCCTCGCCGGTGATCACCCGCCACGCAGCAGGGTGACGACATCCTCCAAAGCCGGCGCCGTCGGGCACGGCCACGGCGGGCGCGTCCAGACTGGCGTCGGCGTTGTTGCCGCGGCCGCTGCGCCGCAAATACTCGACGACCTCGCCGGGCGCGAAGCGCGCAACGCCGTCGATCGGTCTCTACCGGCGCCGGAAATGGCATCAACACGCCGCGCACGGACGGCCGATTTCGCCACATACTCACCACCGGGCGGCGTACCTTGGCCAGGTCAGCCACGTCTTGCATTGTCATCGTGCTCACGGCCCTTCTCCTTCCGCCTGACTCTCATCCATGAACTATCGAACTTGTATCGTGTGACTTCTGGTCAATGATCAACTGATAAGCCACCTTATCAGTCTATCGACTTGATATTGGTCGCGCCGCGGTTGATTCTTGGTGCCGTCGCCGCACCCGAGCGGCATGATAACCGAGGAGAACCAATGAACACGAACCGAAACGCCCGTCTGAACGAAGCCAACGACGCTGTCGTGATCGAGAACCTGACGGTGCGGGACAAGGACGTCGCCTGCGAGGCCCGGCGCTGGACAACCGGCGAACGCGGCCCAATCGTCGATGCCCCGGACACTCGCCACCGCCGATCTCTCCGACTTTGTCACCGAAGCAGTGAAGATCGGCGCGCACGCGCTGACGGCCACCGGTCAATCCCAGGACGCTCGCGCGCTCGAGCAGATGGTGAAGGAAGTCGGCGATAAGGCCACGACTCCACGGCAAAGGCGGCTGAGCTGACAGGGCGCGCCGTGACGGCGGCCTCCGAGACGGTGGCCAAGGCGGCCAAGGACGCCAAGAAGGCCATCGTCGAAGCCGACGCCAGCAGCCGCAAGGAGTTCACCGAGGCGGTGGCCACCGCCAAGAGGGATCTCACCACGAAGTTCGCCGGATCTTCGGCGGCGACAGCCCCGAACTCTTGGAACGCCTGCAACCGGTGCTGGACAAGTTCGGCACCGAGCTCGACGCCAAATCCCGAACGGGGAGCCGCCGAGCTTCTCGACAAGGCGGTCAAACAGTTCGACCCGAGCGACCCGACGTCACCGATGGCCAAGCACACGGCCGAGCTCGCGAACGCCAACAGAACTCACCGAACTCATCGGAAAGAACCACGATGACCTGGCCAAGAAGGTCGACGAGCTCACGGTGGCACTGAAAGCTCCAGGAAGCGCGCACCAACCTCACGAAGGTCACGCCGATCAAGGGCGACACGTTCGAAAACCAGGTCAACGTGGTGCTTGCCGAGATCGCCGCCGGCCTCGGTGACGAGTACACCGACACGCGCGAACAGCCGGGGCGGTGCACCGCTGCAAGAAAGGTGACGGGCGTGATCACTATCGACGACGGCACCGCGCGCGTGGTGATCGAGATGACGGACTCGCGCCGCGAGGGGTGGCCCGAGTACCTGCGCGAGGCCGAGCGCAACCGCCAAGCCGTGGCGGCGCTCGGCCTCGTGCGAACCGCCGAACAGAACGGCGGCAGTCCATCCGTGTACTTGGATCCCGGCGCGTGGTACTGGCCTTCGACCCCGCGACTGACGACCCGGATCTTCTTCGGACCGTAATCTTGTTGCTGCGCACCGCGGCACTCGCCGCGACGACCCGCCGGGGCGGCGACCAGTTCGCCACCGCCGAGGAGAAGATCGCCGAGGCCGTCGCGCAACTGGAGAACCTCGATGAGGTCAAGAAAATCGCAGGTTCGATTCAAAAGAACGCCGGAAAGATCGAAAATACCTGCACCGGTATCAATTCGAGCATCCAGCGGCTGCTGGCCGAGGCTTCGCCGCACTGACCGAGGCCGCTCCCGACGCGGAGGACGACCCGTCCGCCGACGCCGTGGCGTGAGCGACGCGATCGATTCGCCAATTGCTACGAGAGGGAACTTCGATGCGCCGCACCGTCATAGCCGAAACCGCCGACGGCACGATGGAGGTCGACTTGTTACGCGATCGGGCGGGCGAGTCCGAGCATACTGCGAGAATAAGCCATGCACGCCATCGACCAACGACGTCGCTGCCGGCACCCTTGGCCCGCAGGGGTCACCCCCGGTTCGCAACGCTTCGAGGCTGCCTGGCGTCGATGCCCACGATCCCAAACAGGCTGTGCGGACTGGACGTATCACCGCCGGGGCGCAGGGGTGCCACGACCGCACGTCAGAGCCGAATAGACCGGCGCCTGACTGTCCAAGCTTTGCTTTACCCGGCCGTAGTAGATCCGTGGGAACGATCGTGATGGGCCCGGCAGAGCGAACGCTGCTGCTGCAGCGCTGGATGAGCCGGTCAAGTTCGTCCGAAGACGAACGCATGGACCGGGCCGAGCGGATGGTCGCTGCCGCCATCGAGGCCCATGCCTCATTTGATGGGTACCGGTCCAGAATCGCGGTCTACGCCAAAGGGTCATACGCAAACCGGACCAACGTGCGGGCAGACAGCGACGTCGACGTAGTCGTCGAAAACCGTGACCTCTACTACTTCTGCTACGTCCCCCCAGACATCGCGCCCTCCTCGGATCCCCAGCGCGCCCCCTATGACGGGCGCTGGAACGATGAGGACGAATGGCGAGCAGAGGTCACTGCCGCCCTTGTCAACAAATTCGGGATCACCGACGTCGACACCTCAGGGGAGGTTGCGATCGCCGTTAGCGAGGTTCCCGGCAGCCGGCCCAGTGCAGATGTGGTGCCGTCGTTTGAGTTCCGGCGCTTTGACACCCCGGACCGCAGCATCGTTCATGTGGGCAGCCAGTCTTCAAGAAGATGACCGGCCATATCGACAACTACCCTGCCCAGCAGCTGGCCAACGGCCGCGCCAAAGATACCGCCACCGGCGGCCGCTACAAAAAGTACGTGCGAGCACTTAAGACCGCAGAGAACCTACTCGCGGCCGAGGGTGTCATCGATGATCTGCCGTCGTATTTCAGACACCGCCCTGGTGTTCAACGTGCCCGATGGGGTGATCACCAGCGGGTACTCGCTTGATGACGGGCTTTCGGGCCACGTTGCTGTACCTGATCCCCGGGCTATACGGCGACGATTACAAAGAGGAGCAGTGGGTGGAACCGAACCGCCTCAAGTACCTGTTCCGGGGCAACGACAAGTGGAGTCCGGAGGACGGCATCGTCTTGGCCTATCGGACCTGCAAGTATCTGGGATACACGACATGAACAACACCGCGACGATCGCCCGGTGGGTGGCTGTGGTCGTGTCGGCCTGTGTGGGCGGCGGCGCTATACCTCAGCGGTGTGCATCTGGGCGGCGACATCCGCCGCGGGCTGGCCTATCTGCCCTCGGTCATCGGGTTCGCCGTGGTGGCCTTCGACCTGTGGTGGTGGAAGCTGCCCGGTGTCAGACGAATTGCCGGGCGTCCCCTTCTGTACGGGACATGGCGGGCCACGCTGGTGCCCAGCGCGGAAAGCCACATCCCTCCTGAAGGCAACCGTGGACCCATCCGAGCCGCGGTGGTAGTCGAGCAGACGTTTTGGACCACGGCGGTTCGGCTGCACACCGACCAGAGCAACTCGATGTCGTCGACGTCGGCGCTGGCCGCTGCCCCAGACAGTAAGCAGAGCAAGACCCTTTACTTCACCTACGCCAGCGCCGCCCGGCAAGAGCACAGCACCCGAAGTGTTGCCCACTACGGCACCACAGCATTACGCGTCGTCGGTATAACGCCTGGTTCGCTGCACGGCACCTACTGGACTGACCGGCTCACCACTGGAGACCTCAGCCTCGACCTCATCGACCGCAAAACAGACCGCACGGAGACGGATGCGCTTGCCGCCGTGCGCGACGGCGGAGACATGTGAATCGGCTCGGCGCAACCTCGATCCTTGCGACCCCTCCGGGGCTGGCGAGATCGACTGCGGGTCGGGCTCGTGCTTCGACACGCCAAGGGCCCGGCCGCCGTCCGAGGGCGCATGTACATGTCAAAGTGCGCACCCGTCGAGCTGCGTGGCATGTCGTTGACGCCCGGCGACGGGGCAGGACAGTTAGCTGCATATATGTAATTGCCTATACAAACTACGTATTCGCCGTTGTCAGTACGGTTGCGGTATGGGTGCGATGCACCTTGCAAAAACTGTCCGCGAGGTGTGGTTGCGCAAACTAGACCGGGTGGGGTTTAGTGCACCGCGCGTAGCGGTTACCGATAGTCCGCGGGGATGCGGCGATCTGGCTACCGCGCGGCGCCGCCCTGCCGTTACCGCAGCCGGTCGCGTTAGCTACTGCCCCGGCCTCGCCATCGCCATCCCGCCGCGCGCCGCGCCGACGCCGCGATGAACGGCCTCATCTCCCGCGTCTAATCACACAAAACCGCTTTACCTGCACGTTCTCCGTGTCCCCACTGGGACTCGAACCCAGACCGGGCGGATTTTAAGAACGTACGGCGTGGCCTATCCGGTGAGCCGCCTCTATCGCTCGCACACAATCGATTTGCCGTCGACGGCCGCCTTCAATGTGCACTCGGACGTTGACCGCCAAAACGCCGCGGTGATGAGCACGCCGGCCGCCACGATCATCAGCAATATGCTCAACACGAAGAACACGGCTGCTTTGCTCGGGTAGTCCAGCCGTTCGTCATTCTTTGCGATCAGTTCGTCGTCCGCAAACCGTCGACGGTTGTCGAGGTCATCTGAGGCCTGCTCGTAGAGGATCCGACATACGCCCAGAAAGAACCCAGCGCAGAGAACCGTGGCGAGGAAAACGCCGCGCAACGGATAATTGTCGGCGGAAATGAGCGGTCAGCCAGCGTCCCGGCTACCAAGAGGCGCCCGCGCCCGCGCCCAGGTAGGTGGTCTTCTCCACCCCGCGGCGATAGTTGTTTTTCCACGCGTCAAGCGATCTCGTCTCGGTCTGGTGCGAATCAGAACGTTCCTTCTCGCTCACATCGTGCTCACGAGTTCTTGATCCACTTGAGTATTTCGCTGATAACAGAGAGCATCTGAACCGACTCGAGCGGCCTCTCCGCCTCTAATGCGCTCCATGTTGGTCAACGCGACTATTTCGAGAGCGGTTTGCGCCACGGAGTAGGGCACTTCAACACTGGACAGTACGTCTGCAGCGCCCTGCACCGACGGGCGCAATTCCTCCTCGGCGAGTTCGTCTTCGGCGCCCCAATCGCGGTTGTCGAAGCTCGAGCCTTCCACGGCTCGGTGGATCGCCACGTTCACGTCGGGACCATCGTTAAAGTCACTGGGCCCGCGCGAACCGGAAGGCCGGAATGCGGTCGTAGTCCTCGTCGCTACTAGCAGGCTCGTGACCAGTAGGAGGCTCTGCGGCAGTCATGCCTACGAGGATCGGTCGAACAGCTGACGATAGAGCGATTTCGCGTAGTTCCCAGCGACTCGACAGGTGGCCTGACCGCCACCTGAAGCGCCGGTGCGCGGCCCGACGGTGCCGACCCCGAAACAATCGACCATCGTGCCTAGCAGCATTACGTGATCTGCATGCAATTAGCTTGACTAATCATTGGTGGTGAGGTTGCAAAAATTGCGTGGGGGTGGGGCACGCTGCACAGCACGGGTAGGGGTCAGGGTCGCCGCATGTCGCGGCGGGCGGTACCCCGTCCGTACCCCGAACACGACCGAATCGCAGCCGTACCGACCCGTACCGTGTCCGTGCGTCAAGCGTACCAACGGCCTTGTCGCCGTTGATATTTGAATTCCTCGATAGCCCATTTGCCAGGCAGTATAGAACCGGCGTTCGACGCCGGAATAAACCTTCCAAACTAGCTACGCGGGTTCGATTCCCGTCGCCCGCTCCATGTGATGTCTCCTCATGTAGTGGAAAGCCCCGGGCCCGCCACCGCAAGCGAACCGTTGCCGTACCGATGCAGTACCGCGACCGCCGTCAAGCCCTACCGAAACACCTGGTAGATATGCTTTTACCCGGATGCCGAAAGGCATTTACCAGGCATTTCCAAACCAGCGTTCAGACGTCGGGATGAGAATCCAAAAGTAGCTAGGCGGGTTCGATTCCCCGTCGGCCGCACCGTACGGGGCCTTCACCGGGAGGAGGATCGTTGCCCGACGAGTCCGACGTCCCCATCAACGGTTCGTGTGCTCCTGGCTTCGAGCGGGTGTGCGACGCGTTCACATCCAACTTCGCCGACCGCGCCGAGGTCGGCGCTGCGGTGGCGGTCTGGGTGGAAGGCGACCTCGTCGTCAATCTGTGGGGCGGGTTCGCCGACGCCGCCGGCCTGCGGCCCTGGCGGGAAGACACCCTGGCCAGCATCTACTCCGGCTCCAAGGGGCTGACCAGCACCTGCGTGCACCTGCTGGCCGACCGCGGTGAGCTCGACCTGCATGCCCCGGTGGCCAGTTACTGGCCGGAGTTCGGCCAAGCCGGCAAGCAGGACATCACCGTCGCGATGGTGTTGGGGCACCGTTCCGGTGTCATCGGACCGCGCACCCGGTTGCCCTGGGCCGTCGCCGCCGACTGGGAAACGGTGTGCGGGCACATCGCGGCCGCCGAGCCGTGGTGGCGACCCGGCACTGCGCAGGGCTATCACATGGTGACGTTCGGCTTCATCCTCGGCGAGGTGGTCCGCCGGGTGACCGGGCGCACCATCGGGCAGTACCTGCGCACCGAGATCGCCGAGCCGCTGGGCATCGACGTCCACATCGGCCTGCCTGCGGCCGAGCACGGCCGCTGCGCCGACATGGTGAACAAGCCCCACATCCGCGACGTGTTGGCCGACGGGCAGGCGCCGGGCTGGCCGATGAGCCTGTCGGAGCACCCGATGGCAGGAATGTCGATCGCGATGGGCTTCGTGCCCGACGACGAGCTTGGCTCCAACGACATCGACAGCTGGCGTCGGGCCGAGTTCCCCAGCACCAACGCACACGTCACCGCGCTCGGCATGGCGATGTTCTACAACGCGCTGGCCCAGGAGAAGCTGCTGACACGTGAGCATATGGAGAAGATCCGGGTCTGCCAGGGCGGTTTCGACACCGACATGGTGCTGGGCCCGCGGGTCGCCGACCACGGCTGGGGCCTGGGCTACATGCTCAATCAGCGCGGCATCGCGGGCCCGAACCCGCGCACGTTCGGCCACGGCGGGTCCGGCGGCTCGTTCGCGTTCGTCGACCTCGAGCACCGCATCGGCTACGCGTACGTGATGAATAACTTCGACGCCACGAAGTGCAACGCCGACCCGCGCAGCGTGGCGCTCTCCGATGAGGTCTACGCCGCCCTGGGCGTACGTCGCGACTGACTAAGCCTTGTGCGGTCACCGTCGTCGGGCGCACAATTTCGGCGCGACGACAAAAGGGGCCAGATGTCGTCAATCCCGTCGAGGACGCGCAGAGAAACGGTGTGGCGGTGACGACCGCCGCCTGGTTCCGCGTGCTCATCGTGGCGGCGGCCGCGTCGGTCATCGTCTACGCGGCGCTCCCGGTTTCCGACGGCGGCAACAGCACCCACACCGTCGGTGTGCAGCGGCTCGAAGTGCTCGAACATTCGCTGCAGGCCAAACCTTCGCTGGAGTCCACGCAAGTTGCCTACGTCGACCAGATCGGACGGATCGCCGACCAGGTCAGCGCGTTGGTCGACGGCGGTCATTGGACGCTGCGAACGAACGCCGAGCGCGGCTGCGGCAGCGCCTACGCCGGCACCGACGCAGAGCAGGTGTATCTGAACGTGGCATTCAGCGCGCCGATCCCCGACGATGTGTGGCCGCAGGCCGTGCAGATCGTGCGAGACGGCGCGATCGCCTTGGCCGCCACGGACTACCGCGATTTCGTCAACCAAAGCGGTATCCACGCCATCCAGGTCGCGAGCCCCGACGGCGGGGACCTCTGGCTGGGCACCGCGAAGACTGCCAGCCTGACCGCCCGCTCCGATTGCCGGATAAGCGAGCGCACGAACGCCGCCGAGTCCTAGCGCGTGACCTGGCGTTCTTTGCGAAGATTGTGAACTAGCTGAACGAATGCCCTGGAATTGGCGTACCTCAACTGTTGCGATTCTCGGCAAAACCTGCGGGCTGCCTGAAGCGAATTCATCGGCAAAACGTTCGCTGGAAGCGACTGAAAGAAATGCGGAATTCACATCATGTTATACGCCGAGTAACAGATCCCGGAGAGACTTCCGCATACCGCAAGTAGCGGCTCATACCGAGCCCGCGCCCGAGCCGTCTCGGGCCGGCTCCCGATTGGGGGTTGTCGAAAACCATGAACCCATACCCGGATTGGCTCAACCCAGGCGACAACGCCTGGCAGCTGGTCGCAGCCACCCTCGTGGGCCTGATGAGCATCCCCGGCATCGCCGTGCTCTACGCGGGCATCGTCCAAAAGAAGTGGGCGGTCAACACGATGCTGATGGCGTTCACAGGCTTTTCACTGGTTTTGGTGGTCTGGGTGTTATGGGTGTTCAAAATGGGGTTCGGCGATCCGATGAAACTCGGCCCGGGAATCCTGCAATCGGCAGTCGGTGTACCCCACACGATCCTCGGCACCGCCAACACCCAGCAGGCCGACATACCGCTGCTGGACGGCCTGATGCCGAAGTTCCGGTTCTCTGAAACCACACTGGCCTACTTCCAATTCGTGTTCGCCGCCATCACGCCATTGCTGTTCCTCGGCAGCGTCATCGGCCGGATGAACTTCAAGGCCTGGCTGATCTTCGTCCCGCTGTGGTCGACGTTCGCCTACGGCGTCAACGCGTTCCTGCTGTGGGGCGGCGGCTGGTGGGCGCAGAAGGGCGCCCTGGACTACTCCGGTGGCTACGTCATCCACTTGGCAGCGGGCACAACCGGTTTCGTCGCCGCCGCGGTGATCGGTCCGCGACTCGCGCGCGACCGCGAACGCGCCGTACCCAACAACCTGCCGATGGCAGCAGTCGGTGCAGGCATCCTGTGGCTCGGCTGGAACGGCTTCAACGGCGGCGACCCGTACTTCTCCGGTTCCGACGCCTCGCTTGCCGTGATCAACACCAACCTCACCACCGCGGTGGCATTGCTGGTGTGGGTCCTCTGGGACATGTTCGCCAGCAAGCAGCGCAAACCCACCTTCCTCGGCGCCGTCAACGGGATGATCACCGGCCTGGTCGCCATCACGCCCGCGGCCGGTTACGTGAACAGCTTCGGCGCCATCGTCATCGGCGTCATCGCATCCAGCCTGGTGTGGATGTCCTGGAATTACCTCGGCGCGACCAAGCTGTTCCGCAAGGTCGACGACACCCTCGGCGTCTTCCACACCCACGGCGTCGCCGGGCTGGCCGGTGGCCTGCTCGTCGGCGTGCTCGCCGACCCGCACATCATCGTCTACATGGGCAACGGCAAGGACGTCGCCGACTCCACCGCCGCCGGCTGGCTGTACGGGCAACACCCCAAGCAGATCCTCATCCAGCTCGGGGCGGCGCTCACCGTCATCGTGTGGGACGCGCTCGTCACCGTCGTGCTGTTGAAACTCATCGGGCTGGTCGTCAAGCTGCGAATGCCCGACGAGGTCCTGGAGCAGGGCGACCTCGGCGTCCACGACGAGGAGGCCTATCCCGACGAGACTCTGATAGGCACCCGCACCGACGGTCCATTTGCGCCGCCGGCCAAACACTCCGCGCCGCCTGCAGCGGCCACCCCGTCAGAGGCGTGAAGCGATGAAACTCGTAACCGCTGTCGTCAACCCGTACACCCTCGAAGACGTCAAGGAAGCGCTGGAGGGCGTCGGCACACACGGAATGACCGTGACCGAGGTGCGCGGATATGGGCGCCAGAAGGGCCACACCGAGGTCTACCGCGGCGCCGAATATCAGGTCGATTTCATCCCGAAGGTGAAAGTGGAAACCGTGGTGGACGACGCCGCCGTCGAGGCGGTGATCGAGGCGATCATCGGCGCTGCCCGCAGCGGAAAGATCGGGGACGGCAAGGTCTGGGTGTCACCACTGGATGCCGTCATCCGGGTCCGCACCGGAGACAAGGACGAGGCCGCGGTCTAAGCCGCGGTCTAACGGGACGGGGCCGCGGTCTGAAGCGAAACGCCACTTTGCTCTCGGCGTAATTCGTGACTGATTCGCGGCCCCGGATCCGCGGTTGCCCGTCGGTACGCTGAAGGCCATGAACGGCGTCTTGCTCGTCCTCATCATCGTGGTCATCGCTGTCATCGGGCTGGCGGTGTACAGCTCCTCGAAGGCCTCGGGCGCGCGCAACGCGGCCTCGCTGGCCGACGCCAAGGCCGATGCCCGCCGGCTCATCGAACGGCTCGGCGGGCAGGTGCTCAACCTGACGGGCACCAACGACGCCTCCAAGCAGGCGATGGCCGACGCGTCCGAGCGCTACACCGCGGCGTCGTCACAGATTGATCAGGCCACCACCGCGCGCCAGGCCGCTCTGGCGAAGGAAAGCGCGGTGGAGGGGCTGTACTACGTGCGCGCCGCACGCACCGCGATGGGCATCGATCCTGGGCCGGAATTGGAGTCGCTGGCCGGGCAACGGTCGGCGGGCACCGTGACCGAAAACAGGCAAATCGACTACGAGGGCCGACAAATCGAGGCGTCGCCGGCACCGTCGCAGCAGACGCCGAACTACTACCCCGGCGGCCGGGTTGCCGGCCGACCCGTGCCTGCGGGCTGGTATTCGGAGCCGTGGTGGAAACCCGCCCTGCGGGCCGGTGCATGGGGACTGGGCTCGGTGGTGTTGTTCGACGCGCTGTTCGACGGCATGCACGGAGTCGACTACGGCGCACAGGGTTTCCAGAGCGGTTACGGCGACGGCTATTCCGACGGGTTGGCGGCCGGAGGCGACAGCGGGGGCTGGGGCGGCGGGGACAGCGGCGGTGGTGCCGACGCGAGTGGCTTCGACGGTTACAGCGGCGGCGGCGGTGGACGGAGACTTCGGCGGCGGGGACTTCGGCGGCGGCGGGGACTTCGGGGGCTTCTAGCCGCTGGCGCGAGTCGCTGCTCGCGGCAAGGTTCAGCGCAATGACCACGGGGCGTCGATGTGGTCGACGCCCTCGGCGAGTCGGTAGTGGGTCAGTGTTTGACCAAGATTCTCAAACCCCTCGTCCCACGAGCCGGCATGTGCTCACCTGTGGCGCACCCGCCCTTCAGCTCGGCCGAATCGTCCTCGCGGGGGTCCAGATCCTTGATGGTCTCCGGGTTCTGCTCCGCGCGTTCCCGTCCTGGCTTGGTCATCTTGTCTCCCCTGTCGCTGGTGGTTTCCCTGCCGGGCCCTCATGACCTGGTAGGTAGATGCATTACGTTACGCCGGACAGCGGTTTGCTGTGCAGGCAAAGGCAGTGTCCAGCGGGGGCCTTGGAAGATTCTTGGAACCCTGGTCAGGCCGTACTACCGGCGAGTTCGCGCGATTGAAGCCACGCAGAGAATGTGCGAGTAGGGGCCCGCGTGAGTGCAATCGGTGGCCGCGGTGGTGTTGGGGATGCTGCCCTACTTCTGGCAGGCCGGACACCAGAACACGTTGCGGCCTTCCAATTCCGCGGTGCGGATCGTGGTGCCGCACACCCGGCACGGGTCGCCGGCCCTTCGGTAGACATAGGTGCGTGGCCGGCCGGGCGCGTACGACGGCGGGCCGTGGTCGTCCTCGGGCCGCACGACGACGATCTTGCCGCGGCGGAAGCCGACCTTCATCAACTCGACAAGATCGGTCCACATCCCGTCGAATTCAGCCTCGTCGATGTGGGTTCCAGCGCGGTACGGGTCGATCCGGTGGCGGTACAGCAGTTCGTTACGATAAACGTTCCCGACCCCGGCAATCACCGTCTGATCCATCAACAACGCACCAATTGGCCTGCGGGACTTGGTGATTCGAGCCCACGCCAGCGCACCGTCGGCGTCGCGCCGCAACGGGTCCGGCCCGAGTCTGGCCACCACGTCGGCGACCTCGGGCTCCTCGATCACCTCGCACACCGTCGGGCCGCGCAGGTCGGTGCCGTATTCGGTGCCGATCATCCGCATCCTGACCTGGCCGACCGGCAGCGGCATCGGTATCGGCACCTCGGTGAAGGTGCCGTAAAGGCCCAGGTGCACATGCACCACGCGGGCGCCCTCGTAGTGGTGGAACAGGTGCTTGCCCCAGGCGCTGGCCTTCTTCAGGACCCGTCCGTTGACTGCCGCGGCTCCGTCGACGAACTTGCCCTGCGGGCTCGACACCATCACCGCGGCACGGCCGAACCGGCGCTGATGCAGCCGCGCAAGCCGGTGCAGCGTATGCCCTTCGGGCATCGCTACGCAGGAGCGCCGGGCACGGGCGGCGCGACGTGGGTGCGTTCGTATTCGGACAGGATGTCGATACGGCGTTGGTGTCGTTCGGCTTTCGACCATTCGGCGCTCAGAAAAGCGTCGACGATCTCCAACGCCTGCTCGACGGTGTGCATCCGGGCACCGATGCCCATCACTTGGGCATTGTTGTGTTGGCGGGCCAGCGTTGCGGTCTCGACGCTCCAGCCCAGTGCGCAGCGCACACCCGGAACCTTGTTCGCGGCGATCTGCTCGCCGTTGCCCGAGCCACCGATCACGATGCCGAGGCTGCCCGGATCGGCGAGGGTCTTCGCCGCCGCGGCGATGCAGAACGCGGGATAGTCGTCCTCCGCGTCGTATACGTAGGCCCCGCAGTCGATCGGCTCGTGGCCGGTCTTGCGGATGTGCTCGATGATGGCCTGCTTGAGTTCGAATCCGGCGTGATCAGAGCCGAGGTAGACGCGCATGGCGGTAACCCTAACCGCCCGCGCGACCGCGATCAGCGTGTCGCCACCACGGCGTCGACGAGCAGGTCGAGCATCCGGTGGGTCTGGTCGGCTGAGCCGCTCGCAAGGAAGATGCCCAGCAGGCTGGAGACCACATCGTCGGCACGGACGTCGGTGCGCAGACTGCCGTCGGCCGCGCCCGCCCTCAGCAGCGTGTGGACGGCGCCCACGATGCTTGCCCGGGTCTGGCCGACTTCGACTGCGCCGGAATCGAACACGGCGCGCAGCGATTCGGCCATGCCCTGTTTGGCGGCGACGAACTCGGCATAGCGGTTCATCCACTGGCGCAGCGCCGCCGCGGGCGGGTGCCGTGCCAGCAGCTCACCGGCCGAGGCCGACACCTCGGCGAGTTCGGCGCGGTACACGGCCTCGACCAGCGCTTCGCGGTTGGGGAAGTGCCGATACAGCGTGCCGATGCCAACGCCCGACGCCCGCGCGATCGCCTCGAGGGACACCGGGCCGTCCCCATCGCTACGGCCAGCAGCGAAGGCCGCGGCCGCCTCTGTCAGGAGTCGGTCGCGATTGCGCCGGGCGTCGGCCCGGATCGGCTCGGCCAAAGCGGAGGTTCCTCCGGTTCTGCTAGGGTTGGCGAAACGGAGGTTCCTCCGTATTTGTATTCAGTATGTCATTGAGGAGCACCATGACCGACACACCACACCCAGGAGGCACCGGCCGCATCGGGGACCTCACGGTCTCCCGGATCGGCTACGGCGCCATGCAGCTCGACGGCGGATCGGTCGACGACGCCGTCACCCTGCTGCGCCGTGCCATCGAGCTGGGGGTCAATCACCTCGACACCGCGCCGTTCTATGCCGGCGGCGAGGTGGACCGCCGCATCCGCAAAGCCCTCGCGCCGTATCGCGACGACCTCGTCATCGTCAGCAAGGTCGGCGCGGTGCACACCCCGTCTGCGGCCATCCCGCTGGCCGCGGCTCAGAAGCCCGCCGAACTGCGCGCGGGCGTCGAGCTCGACCTCGCCGAGCTGGGAGCCGAACAGATTCCCGTGGTGAACCTGCGCCGGCTCGACCAGGGACCGGGCCTGCGCGCCGAAGCTGACCAGATCGTCGACCTCGACGACCAGCTCGCCGAGATGATCGCCCTGCGCGACGAGGGCAAGATCGGCGCGATCGGGATCAGCAACGTCGAGCTCGGCACACTGAAGCGGGCGCTGCCCGCGGGCATCGTCTGCGTGCAGAACGCCTACAGCCTGCTCGATCGCCGCCGCGAAGACATGCTCGAGTTCTGTGTCGACAACGGGATCGCGTGGGTGCCGTTCTTCCCCCTCGGATCGGCGTTTCCCGGCTTCCCCAAGGTCGCCGACAATCCGGTGGTGCGTCGCATCGCCGGTCACCTCGGTGCCACCCCGGCGCAGATCGGGCTGGCGTGGCTACTGGCCCACGCGCCGAACACCCTGCTCATCGCCGGAACCCGATCGATCGCGCACTTGGAGGAGAACCTGCGGGCCGGGGACATCACGCTCAGCGCCGAGATACTCGCCGACCTCGACGCGGTGCCCGGTGCCGCGCTCTCCGACGGTGCCGGCGTCGAGGCGTTCCTTGATGACGGCACACCGACCACAACGACCTCCGGCCCGCAGCGTTGAATCAAAATCACTGAGCAAACACTTGGGCCGCCAACCGCGAGAATCCGCAACGCCACATCAGAAGACGCACCCGGCGTCAGACGCGGATGATTGCGAGATCCGCGACGCCCTCAAGCGCGTCGAAGTCCTCATCCTGTGTCACAACCGGCAGGTGCCTGGAGGCAGCGATCGCCGCGATCCACAGATCATTGATTCGGACCCGACGGCCCGTCTCGGCTAGATGGACGCGCAGCAACGCCCACAGTCGGGCCGCCTCCTCATCGACCGGCAACGCAGTCATATCGGCAACAGCATCCAACGTGCGAAGGCGACCGGCGCGAATCTCCGCCGTCCGCGCGGCCAGCACCCCGGCATTCAATTCCGCCAGGGTGATCACCGTGGTCGCTACTTCGTCAGGAATGAGTGATGTGTTCAGTTGCCGCTTGGTCTCGGTTGCGATGAACACCGAGGTATCCAGAATGCCGGCGTTGGGTTGGTCGGTCACCGCGGCGGGTCGAGATCGTCGGTCGTCTCGCCGGCGAGCTCAGCAAGATCCTCGCGCAGTCCGGCATCGGCCTGGCTGGTCTCGAGACGTTGCACCAGCTCCGCTTTCGTCAGCCAGCGTCGACGTCTGGGCCGGACGGCGGCGATCACCGCGACGGGCTGCCCGTTGACCGTGATGGTCACCTCCTCCCCCGCCTGAACCCGACGGAGAACGCCAGCGGTGTCGTTTCGAAGCTCGCGGGAGGCCACCATCGACATGCTACGATCGTAGCACATGTGTAGCCACAGATGTGGCGGCGGTTCGCTCGGCTATCGGCGTTACCGGTTGCCTTCCCGCTACGCGGATCAAGGGATTCGTCGAAACTGCCTCGGCCGCACGAAGCTCGACGACCTGCGATACGACCTAAGATGTCGCAAAGGCCGAAGAGCTGAAGCCTATCTATGCGCCCATCGCTCACAAGTCGATGACCGACCAGTCAGCGAGAAGTTGCGCAGGATGATCCTGTCGCGTCAGCTGCCGCCGGGCACTCGGGTCACGCAGGCCCAGCTTGCCGAAATGCTGGGTGTCAGCACAATGCCCATCCGCGAAGCGCTGCTGCGCCTCGGCGCCGAAGGCTTGATCACCTCGTCCGCTAGCCGCTCGTTCGAGATCGCCACAGTTACCGGGCGCGGCATCCGCGACGTGTACTGGATTCACGGTGTCCTGGCCGGCGAACTGGCGGCGCGCGCGTGGGACCACAAGTCGGAAGAGTTGATAGGCACACTGCGCGAGGAGCACAAGAACTACAACGCTGCTCATAAGGCGGGCGACCACGCTGGACTGACCGACGCGAACCGGCGGTTCCACCGCCCGGCGCCCACCGCGAACGTTTCCCCGCTGACCGGGCATGTCTCGTGGACGAGGAACACGCTGCCGGGAGACACCAACTCGGGTTTGGCGCGGGTCTGCATGAATTTGGCTTGCGGAGTGGGTGGGAGCCCTGCCGCCAATCGCGTACAGGCATGCGGTGAAACCATATTCACCCGGATGTTGCATGAGCGTCCGCGCACCGCCAGGCATCTACCCGACGCGAATGTCGGCCATGTGGTCGCGCACGAGGCCGGCGATGCCTTGATCGAGGCGCTGTGACCGGCCCGACTCAGTCGAACTGGGGCGGCTCGGTGCGGGTGCGCTTGAGCTCCCAGAAGTGCGGATAGGACGCGAACGTCACCGAGGCGTCCCACAGCTTGCCGGCTTCCTCGCCGCGGGGAATCTTCGAGAGCACAGGACCGAAGAACGCCACACCGTTTACATGGATGGTCGGGGTGCCGACGTCGTCGCCGACGGGGTCCATGCCCTCGTGGTGGCTTTTGCGCAGGGCCTCGTCGTACTTGTCGCTCGTCACCGCCTCGGCCAGCTCGGCCGGTAGCCCGACCTCCTCGAGTGACTCCTTGATGACGACGTCGGGGTCTTTGTTTTGCTGATTGTGGATCCGGGTGCCCATCGCGGTGTACAGCGGCGCCAGGATCTCCGGGCCCTTGGCCTGCTCGGCGGCGATCGCCACCCGCACCGGCCCCCACGCCTTCTTCATGCCCTCTTTGTATTCCTCGGGCAGGTCGCGGCCCTCGTTGAGCACGGCCAGGCTCATGACGTGGAAATTCACCTCGACGTCGCGCACCTTCTCGACCTCGAGGATCCACCGCGAGGTGATCCAGCACCAGGGGCACAGCGGGTCGAACCAGAAATCTGCAACAGACTTTTCGGGCATTCCTGCTCGGTCCTCTCGGTCAAAGGTCAGTTATCCGTTCAGCACAACTATGCCCCGAGCCGCGGTGTTCCCCATCGCCACGACTGGATTACTGCACAGTAGGCAGTGCACGGATGACGGAAACGAGCTCAGTAAGCTCGGCCGATCGAGTCGGGTCGCGCAGCGCTCGCGCGGCGTACTCCAGCGATGCAGCTCCCGAAGGTGCGGCCAGCGGTGGATCGGCGCCCGTGACGAGGTCTGCTAGTGCGACGGCGGCTTCGCCGGGCTGCTGCGCGGTGGGCGCGGCGTTGCTAACCCACTCGTAGAGCTCGTCTGACAGGTGTGGCCGCGGATCGCCACCGGCGGGTACGCGATCGCCCCACACCCGCTCCAGCTCGGTCATGATCGGTCCAGGCTGAAAGCACGTCACGCGAACTCCGAATGGCGCCGCCTCGATAGCCAAGCTGTAGAACAAGGTCTGTAGTGCCGCCTTAGCGGCGAGGTAATACCCCATCGCCATCACCGGGAGCCCAGCGACGAAACACGACGACACCAGCACCAGGTGTCCGTGCCGTCGGTCGCGCATCAGCGGAAGGGCATCTTGGACAAGGGCCATCGTCCCCCACACGTTGGTTTCGAAGCTGGTCCTGGCGACATCCAAGTCAACCTGCTCGACACCGCCGATGACGCCGTAGCCGGCATTGTTGATCACCGCATCGAGTCGGCCCTCGGTCTGCGCAATCTCGGTCAGCAACGGATTCATCTGCGAACGATCGAGCAAGTCAAGGCGCCGCACCGTGATATGACCCGGGCCGGTGTCGCTGCCGAGGTCGGCCGCCGTGGAAATGTCGCGCACCGTCGCATAAACGATATGGCCACGACTGGCCAGCAGACGGGCCGTGGCGTAGCCGAGGCCATGTTCCGACGACGTTCCAGTAATCAGAATCACCTTGTTTTGGCCGTGCATTGTCATCGGCGCGTCATCCCTTCTTGCTTGGCTTTGCGCGATCGAAGAGTCGGCGCCACGCGAGCCCAGACGAATACCCGGAACTCGAATATGCCAACTTGCCGGTAGAATACCGCGTGTTGTCACAGATCATTGAACCCCGATCACTTTGTGGTGCAACAGCTTTAGCGCAACGATCAAGACCGCGTGATTTGCGCGGCATAACGATCGACGCTCGAGTCCGGCTACACAGCGCGATGTCAGATCGCTTCCGCAGCGGAATCGCCTTGCGGTACCGAAATTGGAACTACGATCGGGCATTACCTATCCCGACTGCCGCGGCGGGGGACGCCATGCTGAGCACCGCTTCACGGCCCGATGGCCGGCGCGATCCGATCCCATACCTGATCGGCAAACACGTCCGGCAACGATTAGCGGCCATCGATGTTGCGGTGGCGGCGGTGTGACCGAACAACCCGACGACCCGTCGACACCGCCGGATTCGCCCGGTGAGCGCCCCGCGGGCAAGGTGAGTCGGCGGGACTTGCTCGGCGGCGCTGGTCTACTCGGTATTGGTGCGGCCGCGGGCGCCTTGGCCGCCACAGCAACCCACGGTCGCGCCGGCGGGGGCTCGACCGCCTCGCGTGTTCCGGCCAGGACTGGACCGCACAGCGGCCCGTTGAACGTCATTCTGGTAATACGCGATCAAACGCGGTTCGACCTGCCGGTCGCCGCTGGTTACACCACGCCGGCCCTCGACCGATTGGCGCAACAAGGGATCACCTTTCGTAACCACTACGTCGCATCGGCGATGTGCACACCGTCGCGCGCCGCTTTCTTCAGCGGGCATCCGCCGCAAATCAACGGAGTCTTCGATCAGATGGAGACAGGGTGGGTCCCCAACTTGCGCACCGACCAGCCCAACATGGGTTCGATGATGAAGAAGCTCGGTTACCAGACCGCATTTTTCGGCAAATGGGAAATGGATCGCGAGATCATCCCTCCCAAGCCGACCGTCAACTACAGCGACGCGCTGCAACCCTATGGTTTCGATATCTACCAGCCTGACGGCGACAAGGTGGGCAGCCCCAATCAGGGGTACGACACCGATGTCTACACCGGCAGCGAAAGCGTTCGGTGGCTGCGCAGCAATGTGCCCAAGCTGCGTGAATCCGGACAGCCGTTCTTCATGATCGTCAGCTACCTCAACCCGCACGACATCATGTACGCGGATGCCAACGTGCCGGGAACGCCCCCCGTGCAAAAAGCCGTGTCGCCCGAAGCGATCGTCGCTCCGCCGAACAATTCGCTCTACGGCAAGCGCTGGAACACCGCTCCCTCACCGACGCTGCAGGAATCGCTGTCGGCTCCCGGAACGCCCGCCGCGCTGTCCGAATACCACATCGGGTGGGAGCGGGTGCTCGGCGAGATTCCCACCAACCGCCCGGACATGTGGCGGGTATTCAACGACTACTACCTCAACCTGATCCAGGACACGGATCGAAGCCTGCAGCAACTGGAAGACGGCCTCGACGAGCTCGAGCTCTGGGACGACACCGTCGTGATCTTCACCGCAGACCACGGCGAGATGGCCGGCGATCACGGCGGCATCCGGGGCAAGGGTCCGATGGCCTACGAGGGCAACGCCCACGTTCCACTGGTTGTTGTGCACCCCAGCTACCCCGGTGGCCAATCAACCGACGCTGTCACCAGCCACCTCGACCTGATGCCGTCGCTACCCGCGCTGGCGGGAGTATCCGAGGACAAGCGGCGCGAGGCGGTGAATGGTTTACCCGGTCACGACATTTCCAGTGTCCTGGCAACAGCGCAGACCGCCGGAGCGCAAGCCCTACGTTCAGGGGCGCTGTTCAATTATGTTGGGCCCCTTACCATTGACTCGGGCTACTGCGTGGCCGGCATGACACGGTTGCTGCAGAACAAGCCGGCGCCGCCCTTGACCGACCTTCAAACCAAGCTTCAGAAGCGTGGGTTCATGAGCTTCGTTTTCGACGGGCAGCACAAGTTCGCGCGTTATTACGCGCCCGCCAATTTCAACACGCCCACAACCTTTGAGCAGATCCTGCGCGACAACGACATTCAGCTCTTCGATCTGAAAAACGACCCGCTCGAGGAACACAATCTGGCCGTTGATCCGGTCAAGAACAAAGATCTCATCGTGCGCATGAACGCGTTGCTCAACGAGCTCATGGCCGCTGAAGTCGGTGAGAACGACGGCAGTTTCCTGCCTGAGGCGATTCGCCCCAGGCTTTAGACGCCAGCTGAGTTATCGCGACAACGGCAGAGCCATGATGATGATGACGACGATGCGACGACGCATTTCGGCCGGTCGCCACGGAGGACACGCATAGTGCGCAAATGGTTATCCAACCGTGTTGTCGATGTGACCGCTGTGAACCAGTGTTATTCCCGTGAATAAATCGGCACGCAATCTGGCCGCGACTTTGGTCGGGCTCGCGACCGCGGTGGGCCTCGCGGTACCGGCACACGCCGACCCGCTCACCGACCCCTCGTTCCTCTCCGCGCTGTCCACCGCTGGCGTCGGCTACGACGACCCCGCCGCCACCACCTCGCTGGGGCAGTCGGTGTGCCCGATGATGGTGCAACCGGGGCAGTCGTTCGCCTCGGTCGCCTCCAGCATGGGCGACCAAGGCATCTCGCCCGGCATGGCGTCGTTCTTCACCGGCATCGCGATACAGATGTACTGCCCGCAGGTGATGACCTCGCTCGGCAACGGCTCGTTCATGAGCTTCCTGCAGCAGACACCGGGCGTCCCCGAAGTACCGGGACTGCCCGCAGGACCGGGGCTGCCCGGAGGACCGGGACTGCCCCAGCTGCCGGGCGTCTAGCCAGACATCGAGTCGGCCGCCCCCGGCGCGACCGCGAGGACGGCCACTAAGTTGGACCTGTGGCACTTCCCAACCTGACCCGAGACCAGGCCGCTGAACGCGCCGCCCTCGTCACCGTCGACAGCTACCGGATCACCCTCGACCTCACCGACGGCGAGGGTAAGCCGGGCGAGCGCACCTTCCACTCGGTGACCACGGTCGAGTTCGATGCGCTGGCCGGCGCCGACACCTACATCGACATCGCCGCCGACTCGGTTCGCCGCGCGACCCTCAACGGCCGCGACATCGACGTGTCCGGGTACGACGAGTCCACCGGCATCCCGCTGGCGGGGCTGGCCGAGCGCAACGTCGTCGTTGTCGACGCCGACTGCTCCTACTCCAACACCGGCGAGGGCCTGCACCGCTTCGTCGACCCGGTCGACGGCGAGGTCTACCTGTACTCGCAATTCGAAACCGCCGACGCCAAGCGGATGTTCGCGTGTTTTGACCAGCCCGACCTGAAGGCCACCTTCGACATCATGGTGACCGCGCCGCTCAACTGGCGAGTCATCTCGAACGGCGCCAGCGGACACGTACACGGCGTGGGCGATGCACACCAGCACACCTTTGTCACCACACCCCGAATGAGCACCTACCTCGTCGCGCTGATTGCCGGGCCGTATGCGCACTGGACCGACACTTACCGAGACGACCACGGGGTCATCCCGCTTGGCCTGTTCTGCCGCAAGTCGCTGGCCGAATTCATGGACCACGAACGGCTTTTCACCCAGACCAAACAGGGATTCGGGTTCTACCACAAAAACTTTGGTGTGCCGTACGCGTTCGGTAAGTACGACCAGCTGTTCGTCCCGGAGTTCAACGCCGGCGCCATGGAGAACGCGGGTGCGGTGACGTTCCTGGAGGACTACGTCTTCCGCAGCAAGGTCACCCGCTACTCCTACGAACGGCGCGCCGAAACCGTGCTGCACGAGATGGCGCACATGTGGTTCGGCGACCTGGTCACGATGCAGTGGTGGGACGACCTGTGGCTCAACGAGTCGTTCGCGACGTTCGCCTCGGTGCTGTGCCAGGCGGAGGCCACCGAGTACACCGCGGCGTGGACGACGTTCGCGAACGTGGAGAAGTCGTGGGCCTACCGGCAGGATCAGCTGCCGTCGACGCATCCGGTGGCCGCCGACATCCCGGACCTGGCCGCCGTCGAGGTGAACTTCGACGGCATCACCTACGCCAAGGGCGCCAGCGTGCTCAAGCAGCTCGTCGCCTACGTCGGGCTGGAGGAGTTCCTGACCGGCCTGCGGGACTACTTCCGCGACCACGCATTCGGCAACGCCACCTTCGGCGACCTGCTCGGCGCGCTGGAGAAGGCCTCCGGCCGCGACCTGTCCGGCTGGGGGCAGCAGTGGCTCAAGACCACCGGGCTCAACACGCTGCGCCCCGACTTCGACCTCGACACCGACGGGCGGTTCACCCGCTTCGCGATCAGCCAGAGTGGGGCCCAGCCCGGCGCCGGCGAGACCCGCGTGCACCGCCTTGCGGTCGGAATCTACGACGACGACGGAAGCGGCAAGCTGGTCCGCACCCACCGCGAGGAGCTCGACGTCGACGGCGAGATCGACGGATATTCCAGCGCTGCAAGGAGTTTCGCGCGGCAAGCTGATTCTGGTCAACGACGATGATTTGACGTACTGCTCGCTGCGCCTTGACCCCGATTCGTTGCAGACAGCGCTGACCCGCATCGCCGACATCGCCGACCCGTTGCCCCGCACGCTGGCGTGGTCGGCGGCCTGGGAGATGACCCGAGAAGCCGAACTGAAGGCCCGTGACTTCGTCGCGCTGGTCGCCGGGGGCGTGCACGCCGAGACGGAAGTCGGGGTGGCGCAGCGGCTGCTGCTGCAAGCCCAGACGGCGCTGGGCGCCTACGCCGATCCCGCAGTGGGCCCGCGCACAGGGCTGGCCCGCGTTCGCCGACCGGCTGCTGGAGTTGGCCCGCGCCGCCGAAACAGGCTCCGATCACCAGCTGGCGTACGTCAACGCGCTGTGCGGTTCCGTGTTGTCGACCCGCCATGCGGCGGTGCTGGCCGACCTGCTCGACCACGACCCCGCCGACCTCGGGCTGGCGGGCCTTGCGGTGGACACGGACCTTCGCTGGCGGATCGTCACCGCGCTGGCCGCGGCGGGCCAGGTCGATTCCGACGGGCCCCAGACGCCGTTCATCGACGCCGAGGCGCAGCGGGATCCGACCGCGGCGGGCAAGCGCCAGGCCGCGCAGGCGTCGGCGGCCAGGCCACAGGCCGCGGTGAAGGAGGCGGCGTGGCAGCAGGTGATCGAGGACGACACGCTGGCCAACATCACCGCGCGCTCGATCATCGGCGGCTTCGTCCAGCCCGGCCAGGATGAGCTGCTGCAGCCCTTCAGCGCCAAGTACTTCGGCGCGATCGCCGGGGTGTGGGAGCGGCGATCGAGCGAGGTCGCGCAGACGGTGGTGATCGGGCTGTATCCGTCGTGGGACATCAGCCAGCCGGGCCTGGACGCCGCGGACACGTTCCTGGCCGACCCGGATGTGCCGCCGCCGCTGCGCAGGCTGGTGGTCGAGGGCCGCGCAAGCGTCGAGCGCTCACTGCGGGCGCGGGCGTTCGACGTCGGCTAAGCCGTTTGCGGGAGACCGTGGGCGGCTGGTCGACACGCCGACGGTCCTCGGAGTCAGCGCACGCCCGATGGCGGTTCGCGCCCATACGCTTTTCTGATGGCGGGCGGTCGAAGTCGCAGGGCGCGAGCTGCCCGCAGGCGGAAGCGCCGGATGGATCTTGTCCTCAACGATCTCACCGACGACGAGTGGGCGGCGCTCAAGGTCGCGTGGAACGGTTGCGCCTACTGCGGCGCGACGGACAGCCCACTGCAGCGCGACTGCGTCCTGGCGATCTCCCGAGGCGGGCGATACACGGTCGACAACGTGGTGCCGGCATGCGCTTCGTGCAACACGAGCAAGTGCAATGACGAGGTGACAACCTGGCTGCGCCGAAAGCGGCTCGACGAGCGCGGGTTCTTGACGCGCTACCTGCAGATCCGCGCGGCGCTCGCGGCGCCATGTGACACCATGGGGATCTCTCTCGGAAGGACCGACTGATGGACGCGCACCTCAGTAGTCATCACCGCGACACGATCACGAAAATCTTCAATCATCCGGCCAGCGGCAATATCGAGTGGCGTCAAGTTCTGTCCTTGCTGGAGACACTCGGAACCACGACCGAGGAGCGCAACGGCAAATTCAAGGTCGCTCTGGGCCCCGAAACCGAAGTGCTCGAGCGCCCGCGTGGCAAAGACATCAACGAGCAGATGATCGTCGACTTGCGAAGGATCCTGCGGCAGGCAGGCTTCGCGCCGGACGGTGCAGCGCCGACACCGGACGAGCGCGACCGCGACCATGGCGACGCACAGTGGGGCTCACCTACCTAACCGGCAACTGCATGTGCGGATCGCCATAACCGACGGAAGACGACCCGCCGTCAGCCAGACCCCATCCTGGCTAAAATCCGAGCCGTGGCCGAACTGGTGCAGCGGTACCTGGACCAGATCAGAGACGAACACGCGAGCGTCACGGATGGAGCACTGGCCACCTACATCCCCGAGCTCGCCGGAGT
The DNA here is from genome assembly GCA_963733605.1 of uncultured Actinomycetota bacterium. Classification (GTDB taxonomy): domain Bacteria; phylum Actinomycetota; class Actinomycetes; order Mycobacteriales; family Mycobacteriaceae; genus Mycobacterium. Next base: position 176,563 of record CAVTDY010000018.1, on the reverse strand, counting down.
CGACCCCACCCGGTTCGGCTTGTCGCTGTCGCTCTCCGACGGATACATCTACGAATCAGGTGATGCCACAGTCGAATTCACTATCCAATCGGTTTCCAAGCCGTTCACCTATGCGCTCGCCCTCGATCAGATCGGTCAGGATGCGGTGGATGCCAGAATCGGGGTCGAGCCGTCGGGTGAGGCTTTCAACGAGATCAGCGTCGACGTGGCCACGAAGACGCCAAAGAACCCGATGATCAACGCCGGCGCCATCGCGGCCGTTTCCCTGGTCCCTGGCGCCACACCCGACCAGCGGTTCGCCCGCATCCGCGAGTTTTACTCCGCGTTCGCCGGACGCCCACTCGACATCGATCCCGACGTGTACGCCTCGGAGAAGAAGACGGGCAGCCGCAACCGCGCGATCGCGTACATGCTGCAGAGCTTCGGCGTGCTCGACGGTGACCCCGACGAGGTGCTCGACGTTTACTTCCGGCAGTGCTCGTTCAACGTGACCACGACCGATCTGGCTCGGATGGCCGCCACGCTGGCCCGTGGCGGCGTCAACCCGATGACCGGGCGGCGGGTGACCGACACCCTCGTCGTGCAGCGCACCCTTGCGGTGATGGTGACGTGCGGCATGTACGACGCCGCGGGCGACTGGGTGAGCGCCGTCGGAATGCCCGCCAAGAGCGGCGTCGGCGGGGGCATCGTCGCCGTGCTGCCCGGCCAACTCGGAATCGGCGTCTACTCACCGCTGCTGGACAGCAAGGGCAACAGTGTCCGCGGCGTTCAGGTGTGCCGCAGCCTGTCCCAACGCCTCGGACTCCATTTCCTCACCGTCACACGAGAGTCGCGGTCGACCATCAGGACTATTTCTGACGCCTGCGACCGGGTGCGGGTCTACGAACTTCACGGCGACCTGTTGTTCGCCGGCGCCGAGCAGGTGCTGCGCACGGTTGAGCGCGAGAAGCGTGACTTCGATGTGGCGATCCTCGACGTCACACGGGTCGACACGATCAACGACGCCGCCCGCCGGATGCTCGCCGGCATGCGGGCGACGTTGTCATCGGTGGGCAAGGAAGGCTTCCTCGTCGACCCGGACAACGCGGTGATGCGGGCCGAAAAGCAGGACGACTTCGACACGGTGGTGTTCGGCGCGCTCGACGACGCGGTCGCGGCCGCAAAAGAGCTCCAAGCTCGGCTCTAGGGTGGGGAGACGCCTGCGCTCATCACCCGGACGGCGCTGATCAGGCCGTCCATCAGGTTGCCCTCTTTGAACGACGCGGAGGCCGCCGAGACTCCGAGCGGCGCGGCCTCCTCGATGCCGCGGCCCTTGACCTCGCTGCCGTAGACCACCTCGATCGCGCGCTGGTTCGGCGAAACGGCGAGAAGTACCGCATTGTCCGGCGTCGGCACCTTCGCCAGGATGTCGCGCGCCGTGGCGGCGGTGTCCTCACCGAGGTCGCCGAGGTAGACCGCGAAGCGAGCCTTGGCGGCGCGGGAGCCGTACGTGAGCGCGTCGTCCAGGAAGACCAGGTCCTTGACGGGGAACGGGTAGGTGCACCGACACCTCGCCGGGTTCGGTGACTCCCGAGATCCGGCCGCTGGAGGTTACGACGAAACCCCGCGGCAGCTCGGCCAGTGCCCCCGGCGCAACAGTTGCGACTTCACCACTTGCCACTGGCGCCGCCTCCTACGGTCAGGCGCGAGCCATGGCCACCGTGGCCGTGGTCGGCGGGTTCGTCGGACGCCCAGAGAATCGGCTCGTGCGTCCACTCATCGGACATTTTGTAGGTCGCCGGGTGCGGGTTCTTGCCACGCCAGATCAGCGCGGCCAGGACCAGCGGTCAGCCCGAGCGGCACCAACAGGAACAGCGAATGGACCAAAGTGCGGTGCTCACGACGCAAACCGTATCGCAGGCAACCGCTCACGCCGCGCCCTCACCCAGGTATCGCACCCAGGCCGGGTCGAGTTCCTTCACGCTGGACAGCAACCGCCAGTGCTGACCCTTCGGCGGCACCGGCACCGAGCGCAGCGTCCAGCCCAGTTCGGCCAGCAACCGGTCGGCCTTGCGGTGGTTGCACGTCGAGCAGGCCGCCACGCAGTTCTCCCAGGAATGGTCGCCACCGCGGCTGCGCGGCACCACGTGGTCGACGGTGTCGGCCTTGGCGCCGCAGTAGGCGCAGCGAAACCGGTCGCGGTGCATCAGCGCGGCCCTGGTCATCGGGACGCGCGCCCGGTACGGCACCCGAACGTAGGAATGCAGCCGGATCACCGACGGCACCACGATCGACCTGGTGGCCGAGTGGATCACGGGGCCGCTCGGATCGTCGTGCACGACGGTGGCCTTGCCGCACATCAGCATGATGACCGCCCGGCGCATCGGCAGGGCGGTCAACGGTTCGTACGTGGAATTCAGTAACAGCACACGACGGCGCCCCCAAATGGAGCCGTCGTGGGTGGTACTCGGTGGGTGAGCGTCGACGCTGTGCAGCACCCGCGTCTGGGCATGGGTCACCGACGCTCCGGATAAGCCCGCCGCGGTCCCGGGATGCCGGTGGCCGCGGCTCTTCTTGCGCTGCGCCATACGTCCTCCGACCGACAGTCCACCATGGATTGGCGTCGATCGCATGACAAATTGGTCCGTGTCCGCAGGTCACTCCGAGTGAACATCCGGTGACGCGACCGGCTGACCGGCGGGATCGGCGGACAAGACACAATGGTGCCGTGACGCAGCCGCAGCGATCGTTCTACGACGAAGTCGGTGGCCCGACACGTTCAACGGACCATCGTGTCGCGGTTCTACGCCTGGTCCGAGAGGACGAGATCCTGCGTCCGCTCTACCCCGAGGACGATCTGGACGCCGCCGAGGAGCGGCTGCGGATGTTTCTCGAGCAGTACTGGGGCGGCCCGCGGACCTACTCCGATCAGCGCGGCCATCCCCGGCTGAGGATGCGTCACGCCCCGTTCCGGATCGGCTACCTCGAGCGCGACGCGTGGCTGCGCTGCATGCACACCGCGGTGGCGGAGATCGACTCGCAGACGCTCGACGACGAACACCGCACGGAGCTGTTGGCCTACCTGGAGATGGCCGCGCACTCGATGGTGAACTCGCCGTTCTGACTGACCGACGCCCGATGACCTGCCGAGCCCGCGAGTGTGAAGAAGACGTCGAGAATTCACCGGGATCTCGCCCACTTCTTCACGTTCGACGACAGGAGCGATTCACCGGCGTCAGGCACAATCGGCGGACGTGACCAATTCCCCCGATTCCGCATGGTGGTCCGCGCGGTGTTCTACCAGGTCTACCCGCGGTCGTTCCGCGACAGCAACGGCGACGGCGTCGGCGACCTCGACGGCGTCACCGCCAAGCTGGATTACCTGAGGCGCTGGGCGTCGACGCGATCTGGCTCAACCCGGTGATGGTCTCGCCGATGGCCGACAACGGCTACGACGTCGCCGATCCGCGCGATGTCGACCCGCTGTTCGGCGGAATCGAGGCGCTGGACGCGGCTGACGGACGCCGCCCACGCGGCTCGGCATGAAGGTCACGATGGACCTGGTGCCCAACCACACCAGCTCGGCAGCACCCGTGGTTCCAGGCCGCGCTGGCCGCCAGCCCCGGCAGCGACCAGCGGGAGCGCTACATCTTCCGCGACGGCACCGGCCCCGGCGGCATTCATCCGCCGAACAACTGGGTGTCGATCTTCGGCGGCCCGGCGTGGACCAGGGTCGTCGAGGCCGACGGCAACCCCGGCCAGTGGTATCTGCACCTGTTCGACACCGAGCAGCCGGACCTGAATTGGGACAACCCCGAAGTCTTCGAGGACCTCGAGAAGACGCTGCGCTTCTGGCTGGAGCGCGGGATCGACGGGTTCCGCATCGACGTCGCGCACGGCATGGCCAAGCCGCCGGGGCTGCCCGACATGGAGGTCATCCGGGCCGAGGTGCTGCTGGCCGACATGGACGACGACCCGCGCTTCAACAACGACGGCGTGCACGACATCCACCGCCAGATCCGCAAGGTGTTCAACGACTACCCGGACGCCGTCGCGATCGGCGAGGTGTGGGTGTACGACAACGAACAGTTCGCCCAGTATGTGCGGCCCGACGAGCTGCACCTCGGCTTCAACTTCCGGCTGTTGCGCGCGGAGTTCGATGCGGCCGACATCCGCGGTGCCATCGAGAACTCCTTGGCCGCAGCGGCGACTCGCGGACGCGACACCGACCTGGACGCTGGCCAATCACGACGTCGACCGCGAGCCAACCCGCTACGGCGGCGGCCGGGTCGGGTCTGGCCCGCGCGCGGGCGATGGCGCAGGTGATGCTCGCCCTGCCCGGCTGCGGTGTTCATCTACAACGGCGAGGAACTCGGGCTGCCCAACGTCGAGCTGCCCGACGAGGCGCTGCAGGACCCGGTGTGGGAACGGTCGGGACACACCCGAGCGCGGCCGCGACGGCTGCCGGGTCCCGATCCCGTGGGAGGGCGACGCGCCGCCGTTCGGCTTCTCCGACAATCCCGACACCTGGCTGCCGATTCCGCCGGAGTGGGCGGCCTTGACGGTGCAACGTCAGCTCGACGACGCCGACTCGACCCTGGCGTTCTTCCGCCGGGCGATCGAATTGCGGCACAGCCGACCGGAATTCGGCGGCTCGGCCGTCGAATGGCTCGACTCCCCCGCGCACGGTGTGGTGTTCCGGCTCAGCAGCGGATTGGTGTGTGCGCTCAACGCGGGCCGCCGCGCGATGGCGCTGCCCGCGGGCGAGGTGTTGATCGCCAGCGGCGCGCTGGTCGACGGCAAGCTGCCGCCGAACACCGCCGCCTGGTTGCGTCTAACGCAGCAACGAGCGCGGGGTCGCCGCGGCGGCGGTACACCGAACCGAATCGCGCGTCGATGCGCAGCCACGCCGGCAGCACGCGGACCCGGACGATCTCGTCGGCGGCGACGGTGCCGGGGTCCAGCCCCATCTCCTCCCCGCGGCCGTCGACTGCGGCAGGAAACCCATTCCGGTCAAGGCAAATACACAGCGCATCGGGATGCCGACGCTGGTGTCCCCCGAGCTGACCGCAACCACCTCCTGGTCCAGCAGCGACGCGGGCGGCCCGTAGGCACTCGAGTGTTCCTTCGCGAGCGCGACCCCGCGCTGGGCCAGGTCGAGCACGACTCGGGCGGGCACGTCGTCGAGGTGGACGAAGCCCGCCTCCGGTGGCAGTGCCCCGCGCCACGCGGAGTCCATCGCAAAACCCGGCTCGATGAAGCCGCTGCGGTCCATCGCGGACAGCCCGCGTCGCGAGCGCGTCCGCGCCGGCGGACATATCCGCGGGCCGGATGCGGCCGGCCACCACGCGGCTGGCCAGCACGTCGAAACCGGTTGCCACCCAGGCGACCACCAGGCCACCGGCGCGCTCACGCAGCCGGATGACGGCGGCGTCGTCGAGCCGCAACGCCCGTTCGGTGAACATCGCCAGGTCCTCGCGGTGGGTGGCGTCGTCGAGCCAGATGCCGCGTTCGGGCTGGGTCATCGCATCCAGTGCTGCAGGTACTCGCGCTGCGCAGGCGAAAGCCGTTGCAGCCGTTGCTCCTCGATGTGGAACGGCGGCCAGTTGCGTCTCGGCGATCACCGACGGCTTGGAATCCGGGGCTGCGCCGCACCGAGCGCACCTCGTAGCCGATCGTGAAGTCGACGGCGCGCACCCGCTTGAACCACATCGTCACCTGCAGCGGCGAATCCACCAGCCGCAGCTGACCCTTGTAGGCGATGTTCACGTCGGCGATCAGCAGACCGATCGTCGTGATGTCGGCACCGAAAGGTTCACGCAGAAACGGGATTCGGGCCTCTTCGAGGATGGTGACCATGGTGGCGTGGTTGATGTGCTGATACATGTCGATGTCCGACCAGCGAACGTGCACCGGCGCGACGAAATCCCGAGTTCGTCACCCAGTCTGTCCCGTCCCACTTGTTCGCGTCATGCTGCGGATCTGTCGCGCCGCCACCGACAGCGTCGCCAGGTCGTGTAGCTCGTCGTGGTTGATCTCGTCGAGCGTTCGCCGGGCCCGGGCCACCCGGGAGCTGTTGGTCAGCTCCCACTCGGCGATCTTCTCCTCGCCGTTCTCGTCCGGCTCACCGACGGCCAGCACGTCGAAGCACAGCGCCCGCAGCGAGCCGTAGATGTCGTCGCGAATCGCCAAGCGCGCCAGCGAATGCCAACGATCGTCACGCGCCAACCGCGACACCGCGGTGAGCAGGCCGTCGGTGCCGAGGTAGTCCATCAGGGCGAAGTAGGTGTCGGCGACCTCAGCCGGATCGCGGTCGACGATGTCGGCGATGTCGATCACGTCGAGCAGGCTGTAGCGGTACAGCCCGGTCGCGCCCAGGTAGGCGAGGTCGTCCGAGACGCCCTGCGCGCTGAACTCGCCGGCCTCCTTTTCGACGATGGCTTTGTCGTCGCCGCGCAGCCACTCCGACATTCGCGGGCGTCAGCGATGCGACCTTGTCGGCGAACCGGTTGGTTTCGGCGCCGACCGCGAGCGGCTGCGGACGGTGGTTGAGCAGCCAGCGCCCCGCGCGGTCGATGAGCCGGCGCAGATCCAGCGTCATCCGGTCGGTGACGGCGACCGACGCTCCGTTGTCGCCGGCGGCCCGGATCTGCCGCCACATGTCGCCGACCCGGAAGATCGCGTCGGTGGCGACATAGCTGCGTACCGCGTCGACGGGCACGACGCCGACGTCCTCGCAGACCCGGTAGGCGTAGGAGATGCCGCTGGTGTCGACGAGGTCGTTGACCAGCATGGTGGTGACGATCTCCCGGCGCAGTTGATGTTGGCGGATGTCGCTGGCGAACCGGTCGCGCAGGTTCGACGGGAAGTAGGACGGCAGCCGGGCGGCGAACGCCTCCTGATCGGGCAGCTCGCTCGCGAGCAGGTCGTCCTTGAGCGCCAGCTTGACGTGGGCCATCAGCGTCGCGAGTTCGGCTGATGTCAGCCCGATTCCGGCTTCGGTTCTGCGCCGGATCTCCTTCTCCGACGGCAGTGCCTCAAGCTCGCGGTTGAGCCCGCGGTCGGTGACCAAGTCCCTGATCATGCGGGCATGCACGGGCAGCAGACTGGCCGCGTTGGCGCGACTGGTGCCCATCAGATCGTTCTGATCCTCGTTGTCGGCCAGCACCAGCGTGCGCGACCTCGTCGGTCATCGACACCAGCAGCGCGGTCCGGTCCTCGGCCCTGATCTTGCCCGCGGTGACCAGCGAGTCGATCAGGATCTTGATGTTGACCTCATGGTCGGAGCAGTCGACACCGGCCGAGTTGTCCAGTGCGTCGGTGTTGCAGCGGCCGCCGGCCAGGTTGAACTCGATGCGGCCCAGCGAGGTCAGGCCGAGGTTGCCGCCCTCACCGATCACCTTGGCGCGCACCTGGTTTCCGTTCACCCGGACCGCATCGTTGGCGCGGTCACCGACGTCGGCGTCCGACTCGGTCTCCGCCTTGATGTAGGTGCCGATTCCGCCGTTGAAGAGCAGCTCGGCCGGGGCCTTCAGGATCGCCTTGATCAGGTCCGGCGGCGTCATCTCCTCGACGCCTTCCTCGATGCCCAGCGCGGTTCGGGCCTGCGGGCTGATCGGGATCGACTTGTGTTCGCGGCTGTACACCCCGCCGCCCTCGCTGATCAGCGAGCGGTCGTAGTCCTCCCAGCTGGACCGCGGCAGGTCGAACATCCGTTTGCGCTCGTCCCACGATGTCGCGGGGTCGGGATCGGGGTCGATGAAGATGTGCCGGTGATCGAAGGCGGCCAGCAGGCGGATGTGTTTGGACAGCAGCATTCCGTTGCCGAACACGTCGCCGCTCATGTCGCCGATGCCGACCACGGTGAAGTCCTCGGATCGGGTGTCGATTCCCATCTCGCGGAAGTGGCGCTTGACGCCTTCCCATGCGCCCTTGGCGGTGATGCCCATCGCCTTGTGGTCGTAGCCGACCGAACCGCCCGAGGCGAACGCGTCGCCGAGCCAGAAGCCGTATGACGCGGCGACGTCGTTGGCGATGTCGGAGAACGTGGCGGTGCCCTTGTCGGCCGCCACGACGAGGTACGCATCGTCGTTGTCGCGGCGCACCACATCTGGCGGAGTGACGACGGCGCCGGTGGCCTTGTCGACGTTGTCGGTGAGGTCCAGCAGCCCGGCGATGAACAGCTGGTAGCAGGCCACCCCCTCGCGGCGTTGCGCGTCGCGGTCGGCGGCGGCATCGCCGGTCGGCACTGGCGGCGCCTTGACGACGAAGCCGCCCTTGGCTCCGACGGGCACGATGACGGCGTTCTTCACCGCCTGCGCCTTGACGAGGCCGAGGATCTCGGTCCGGAAGTCCTCGCGGCGGTCCGACCACCGCAGGCCGCCGCGCGCCACGTACCCGAACCGCAGGTGCACGCCCTCCACCCGGGGCGAGTAAACGAAGATCTCGAACCTGGGCCGCGGCAACGGCACTTCGTCGATCAGGCCCGGATTGAGCTTGACCGACAGCACGTTCTGCTGGCGCGCCGAATCAGGGCTGCTGACAAAGTAATTGGTCCGCAGCGTGGCCTGGATCATCGACGCGAACGCCCGCAGCACGCGATCGGTGTCCAGGCTGACCAGTGCATCGATGTCTGCGGCCACGGCGGCGGCGGCGGCCTGCGCGTCGCTGCGCCGGGTGTCGTCGGATGGCTTCGGGTCGAACATCGCCTCAAACAACTCGACGAGCGATCGCGCGGTGCCGGCGTTGTCGTTGATCACCGATTCGATGTGGGACTGACTGTACGGAAAGCCCGCCTGCCGAAGGTATTTCGCGTAGGTGCGCAACACGACCACCTGCTGCCAGGTCAGGCCGGCCCGCAGCACCAGCTCGTTGAACCGGTCGATCTCCACCCGACCCTGCCAGATTGCGGTGACCGTGTCGGCGAACCGCTGGGCCATTGCCGCGCGCTCGGGACCTGCCGGCGGTGTCGGGATCTCGGGCTGTGGCGAAATCTTCAACTGGTAGATCCAGACCGGCAGCCCGTCGGGGCGGGTCATCGTGAACGGGCGCTCCTCGAGCACCACCACGCCCATGGACTGCAGCATCGGCAGCAGTTGGCTCAGCGACGCCGACCGCCCGCCCAGATACCAGGTGAGCTGTGCGACCCCGTCCGCGCCGCGGTCGCCGAGCACGAGCTTGACCGTATTATCCTGCAGCTCTTCGATGATCGCGATGTCCGTCGATCGCGTCCAGCGGCGTGACCGCCTGCTTGTAGACCTCCGGGAACGCCGCCGCGTAATGCTCGGCATCGGCCTGCCTGATCGAGCCGGTCTTCACCGCGCCCATCAGCCGGTCACCCCAGGTCCTGGCGGCCTCGGTGAGCAGGTCCTGGATTCTGGACTCGTTCTCGATGCGAGACGTCGACGTCCCGCTGGCGGAAGCCCTCCGGCAACCGCACCGTGAAATGCACCACGGCCCAAGGCGATTCGCTGACCCGCGCCGCGTAGTCGATGCTCACCCCACCCAGCTCGCGGACCAGGATGTCCTGCATCTCCAGCCGCACCGCCGGTGGTGTACCGGTCGCGCGGGAGATACACCAGGCACGAGACGAAGTGGGCGAGTTGGTCGGCGCGCATGAACAGCAACGTCCGGCGCCGCGAACCGAGATCGACCACCGCCATCGCCATGTCCAGCAGCTGCTTGGCGGAAAGCGCGAAGAGCTCCGAACGCGGGATGGTCTGGATGATGTCCAGCAGCACCTGGCCGGGATGACTGGGGTCACGGTGGGCCATCGCGAGCGCGTCGTTCACGCGCCGTGAAATCAGCGGAATTTCAAGCACATTGGCGTTCATGGCGGCCACCGTGAACAACCCGACGAAGCGGTGCTCGATCGCCTCCGGTGCGGCGTGCTCGCGGACCACCACGATGTAGGGCTGGGCGCCGTAGCGCAGGTAGCTGGCATGGTGGCCTGCGCCAGCACCAACAGATCGTCGCTTGCCGTCAGCTGCGGAAGCACGTCGGTGCGCAGACGCAGCACACCGAGACGACTGGACGGATCGACCGAGGACTGACCGTCGTGGACCTGGCAGCGCTGGTAGCCCAGCAGCACGAAGTGCCCGTCGGCGAGCCAGCGCAGCAGCGCGGCGACGTCCTTGCGGTCGGAGCCGGGGAACCGGCCCTCGGGGTCGGAGTCGAGTTCGGCCGCCAGGCTGCGCAGCGTGGCTGCCATCGACGTGGAGTCCAAAGCCACCTGACGGGCGTCGGCGAGAACACTGGGCAGCAGGCGCGTGACCTCCTCGCACCGCCTTGGGGTCGGCCGATTCGGCCAGCTGGACGTGGATCCACGACTCGTCGATGCCGTCACCGAACGCGGCGTCGGACGCCGGCTCGATCTCCAGCAGTTCGCCGCTGGGCCCCCGCCGCACCCGGAAGACCGGGTTCATGATGGCCGTGTAGGCCACCCCGAGGCGGTGCAGCAGCACGGTGACGGAGTCCATCAGCATCGACGCGTTGTCGGTGACGATCTGCAGCGCCGGCCCGAATCCGGCCGGGTCGTCCGTCGGCGTAGACCGCGACCCGGGTGTCGCCGAAGGACCGCTGCCGGCCCAGCCGGTAGTGGGCGCTCGACCAGGGCCGGCGACATCAACCGCCAACGCCGTCCGGTCCAGGGGCCCGGTGACCGCCGAGTCGGCGCCCGGCGCGTCACCGTGGGGCCCGCGGTAGGTCGCCACGTAGGCCCTGCGCGAGTCTGGCGATGGTCTGCCGGCTCAGCGACGGCGACTCGGTCGATCCGGTCGATCCGTCGACACCTGTGCCAGCCCCCGGATTGACCGTCATCGCACCCGCTCCCTGCCTACACGCTGGCGATACCGGCGCTGGTACGCACGGCCGACATTAGTCGCGCGTCAGCCGGCGGTGGGTCACCCGGTGCGGACGGGCCGCATCGAGTCCCAGTCGCTCGATCTTGTTCTCCTCGTAGCCGCCGAAGTTGCCCTCGAACCAGAACCATTTCGCCTCGTTGTCCTCGTCGCCCTCCCACGCCAGGATGTGCGTGCAGGTGCGGTCGAGGAACCAGCGGTCGTGGGAGATCACCACCGCGCAGCCCGGGAAGTTCTCCAGCGCGTTCTCCAGCGACGAGAGCGTCTCGACGTCGAGGTCGTTGGTCGGCTCGTCGAGCAGGATCAGGTTGCCGCCCTCCTTGAGGGTGAGCGCCAGATTCAGCCGGTTGCGCTCACCGCCGGACAGCACGCCGGCCGGTTTCTGCTGGTCCGGTCCCTTGAACCCGAACGCCGAGACGTACGCCCGCGACGGGATCTCGTTCTGGCCGACCTCGATGTAGTCCAGCCCGTCGGAGACGACCTCCCAGACCGTCTTCTTGGGGTCGATGCCGCCTCGGCTCTGGTCGACGTAGCTGAGCTTGACGGTCTCGCCGATCTTGACGGTGCCGCTGTCCGGCTGTTCGAGGCCGACGATGGTCTTGAACAGCGTGGTCTTGCCGACGCCGTTCGGGCCGATGACGCCGACGATGCCGTTGCGCGGCAGCGTGAACGACAGGTCCTTGATCAGCGTCCGACCGTCGAAGCCCTTGTCGAGGTGATCGACCTCGACGACCTGGCTGCCCAGCCGCGGGCCGGTCGGGATCTGGATCTCCTCGAAGTCGAGCTTGCGGGTCTTCTCGGCCTCGGTCGCCATCTCCTCGTAGCGGTCCAAGACGCGCCTTGCTCTTGGCCTGGCGGGCCTTCGCGCCGGAGCGGACCCACGCCAGCTCGTCTTTGCAGCCGCTTCTGCAGCTTGGCGTCCTTGCGGCCCTGCACGGCGAGGCGCTCGGCCTTCTTCTCCAGGTAGGTCGAGTAGTTGCCCTCGTAGGGGTAGGCGCGGCCGCGGTCGAGTTCGAGGATCCACTCGGCGACGTTGTCCAGGAAGTACCGGTCGTGGGTGACGGCCAGGATCGCGCCCTTGTATTCGGCCAGGTGCTGCTCGAGCCACTGCACGCTCTCGGCGTCGAGGTGGTTGGTCGGCTCGTCCAGCAGCAGCAGGTCGGGCTTGGACAGCAGCAGCTTGCACAGCGCGACGCGGCGGCGCTCACCACCGGAGAGGTGGGTGACGGGTTCGTCGGGCGGCGGGCAGCGCAGCGCGTCCATCGCCTGCTCGAGCTGGGAGTCGAGATCCCAGGCGTCGGCGTGCATCCATCTCCTCCTGCAGCCGGCCCATCTCCTCCATCAGCTCGTCGGTGTAGTCGGTGGCCATCAGCTCAGCCACCTCGTTGAATCGATCGAGCTTGACCTTGATCTCGCCGAGCCCCTCCTCGACGTTCCCGCGCACGGTCTTGTCCTCGTCCAGCGGCGGCTCCTGCAGCAGGATGCCGACCGTCGCGCCGGGCGCCAGCAGCGCGTCGCCGTTGTTCGGCGACGTCCAATCCGGCCATGATCCGCAAGACGCTCGACTTGCCGGCCCCGTTCGGGCCGACGACGCCGATCTTCGCGCCGGGAAGGAAGTTCAGACTGACGTCGTCAAGGATCACCTTGTCGCCGTGCGCCTTGCGGACCTTCCGCATCGAGTAGATGAATTCGGCCATGCCGTGGTGTTGCCTTTCCGCGAAGCGAGTGTGTCGTGTCTCGCAGCCATGTGGTGTTGCCAGTCGGCGGACCATCCTAGGCGTGGCCGGATCCAGCTACGCGGACAGAGGCAGCGCCTTGCCGCCGACGGCCAAGTCGGCACCGGCCTCGTCTGGATCGTCGGTGCGCTCGCCGCCGTTCTCGACGGTGTCAGCGGACGGCGACTCGGGGGCATCATCGCTGTTGGTGCCGGGCCGTGTGCGGCTTTCGATGCGGGCGACGCATCGAGCCAGATCCGGGCCCACCGAGGTGGCCCGCACTTCCACCGACGAGCGACGGACGCCTTCTTTGTCCTCGTACTCGTTGGTGTACACACTTCCAACAACGACGACCGGGTCACCCTTCCCGAGGGCGGCGCCGACGCCGCTGACCAGCCGTCCCCAGCAGTTCACCGTGACAAAGAACGAATTGCCCGGCTCCCAGTTTCCGTCGGCGGTGCGCCGCCGCGAGTTGCTCGCCACCCGGAACTTGATGAGCTCCTGATCGCCGACGCGGCGACGATCGGGTTTGGTGACGATGTTTCCGACGATGGTGATCTGTGTCTCGAACATGATTTTTCCTTCCATTCATCTGTTGCGACGGGCTCGGGTATGCCCGGCTCGTCGGTGACACCCCCATTGACCGCGACGGCGATGACACCTGAGCCCTGCCGGCCGCCGAACCGGCGGCACCTGTGGATGAATTGCGCACTGTGGATCGTCGGCGCCTTAGGTTGATCGTCATGACGGTGTGGATCAGTCGCAGGCCCGACGCCGAGGTGGCGGCCGAGCTCGAGGCAAGCCGGGGCCCGCTGGCCGGTGTCCGGCTCGCCGTGAAGGACAACGTCGACGCCGCCGGACTGCCCACGACGGCGGGCTGCCCGCAATTCGCGTACCGGCCCCAGCGCGACGCGGCCGTCGTCGCGGCGCTGCGGGCGGCGGGCGCCGTCGTGGTCGGCAAGACCAACCTCGACCAGTTCGCCACCGGCCTCGTCGGAACCCGCTCGCCGTACGGTGCGGTGCCCGACAGCCGCAGGCCCGAATTCATCAGCGGCGGGTCGAGCTCGGGATCGGCGGTCGCGGTGGCCACCGCCGACGCCGACATCGCGATCGGTACCGACACCGCGGGCTCGGGGCGCGTTCCCGCGGCCTTGCAGGGCATCGTCGGGGTCAAGCCCACGCTCGGGGTGATCAGCACCGACGGCGTCGTGCCGGCGTGCGAATCCTATGACTGCGTAACGATTTTCGCGCCGAACCTCGAGCTGGCGAACCGCGCGATGGGCGTGATGGCGGCCGGCGCAAGGGACCGCCTCTGGCCCGCCGATATCCGGCTCGCGGCGCCGCCCAGTCCCGTCGTCGCGATTCCCGGCGAGCTGCCCGAGTTGGACCGCGAGTGGCGCGCCGCGTTCGATGCCGCCGTCGGCCGGCTCACCGACGCGGGCGCACGAATCGTCACCGTGGACATCGCCCCGTTCCTTGCCGCGGCCAAGCTGCTGTACGACGGCGCGTTGGTGAGCGAACGATACGCCGCCGTAGGCGAATTCATCGACTCACATGCCGGACGCCGCCCTGGATCCGACGGTCGCGCCGCATCATCGGTGCGGCGCGCGATATTCCGGCGCACCGGCTGGTGCGGGACCGCCGCGAGGTCGGCCGGCTGCGTGCCGTAGCGATGGCCGCACTCGACGGCGTCGACGCGATGGTGGTGCCCACCGCTCCGATGCATCCCCGCATCGACGAAGTGGCCGCCGACCCCGTCGGCGTCAACTCCCGCTTGGGCACCTACACCAACTTCTGCAATCTGTTCGATCTGTGTGCGGTGGCCGTGCCTGCCGGCACAGCGGGGCAGGCGCAGTTCGGGATCACCGTGCTGGCCCGTGCCTTCGAGGATGCTGTCGCAGTCGATATCGCTGCGCTGGCATCGGGAGCCCAAGCGCCTGTGGATGTTTGGCCGCTGGCGGTGGCAGATTCCGTCGAGCTGGTGGTATTCGGCGCGCACCTTCGCGGCGGACCGCTGTCTCATCAGCTCACTGATCAGGGCGCCCGCTGGGCCGGCGAGGTCACGACGGCCCCGCGCTACCGGATGTCGGTGTTGCCGACCGTCCCGGCCAAGCCTGCCATCACCCGGGTGCCCGACGGTGCGCCCGGCGCGAAGCTGAGCGGACATCGGTGGCTGTTGTCACCGGCGGCGCTCGGCCGGTTCCTGGCCGCGCTTGCCGGCGCCGATGCAGCTCGGCAAGGTCGAATTCGACGACGGGACATGGCGAACCGCGTTCGGCTGCGACGGCGCCGCGGCGACCGGCACCGATATCAGCGCGTTCGGCAGCTGGCCGGCGGCCATCGCAGCCGGCGCGGTGGCGTTAGCCCGAACGGCGTGTCACGGCGCGCCATCTCGGCCAGCATGGCGTTGTAGGCGGCCAATTCCGCGCCGTCGTTGCGGTCGGCGGCCCGGTCGAGTCGTTTGGCAGTGCGTTGGTCGCTGCGTCGCCACTGGATCAGCAGGGCGATCATCACCAGCATGAGCGGGACTTCGCCTGCCGCCCAGGCGATTCCACCGCCCAGCCGCTGATCTCCCAGCAGATCGGTATGCCAAACGAGCCGTAGCGAGCGATAGAAGCTCTCGCCGAGAACGGTCTGCATGCTCATCAGCACGACGCCGAAGAACGCGTGCAGCGGCAGCGTCGCGAAAACCATCGCCAACCTTGGCGAGTTGCGGAATCTGCCGGGGCGTCGGGTCGATGCCGATCACCACCCAGTAGAACAGGTATCCGCTGACCAGGAAGTGCACGTTCATCAGCAGATGCGCGGCGTGGTTGCTCGACCGTGGCGTCGAAAATGCCGCCGAGGTACAGGCCGTAAAAGCCCGCGACGAACAACACCGTGGCCACGATTGGGTGAGTGAGGAAGCGCGACACCCGCGAATGCAACGCCGCCAGCAGCCATTCCCGCAGGTCCTGGCGGCTCGCCGCGCCCAGCGCTGGGCAGCGTCCGAAGGGCAAGTGTCATCGGTGCGCCCAAGACCAGCAGGATCGGCACCAGCATCGACAGACAGCATGTGCGCGACCATGTGCATCGAAAACATCGCCGGCATGTAGCGGCCCAGCCCCGACGACGTGGTGAACAGCAGCACCGCGCAGCCGCACATCCATGCCAGCGTGCGACCCATCGGCCAATCGTCGCCGCGGCGGCGCATCCGGCGCACCCCGAGCACATACAGCACGGCCATGACGATCGCGGCAGTGCCGAAGATGAGGTCGAACCGCCAGTCGAACAGCACGCGGGCCACCGTGGGCGGCCCGGCGAAGTCGTAGCCGATCTCGACGGCCGGGATGGACGGGTTGAAGATCGGCGGCGCAGGCGGCGGCGTGCGGCCCAGCGCGACCGCTATGCCGAACGTCAGGCCGAAGACCAGCGCCTCGACGAGCGCCAGCCTGATCAACGGGCCTCGTGCCTCCGGATCCGCCCGCAGTGCCACGAGCCCGCTGCGCCGATGTCGCCATCCGATGAAGCCCAGTGCGCACAACGCCGTCGCCTTGGCGAGGACCAGCCAGCCGTATCCGCTGTGCAGCAGGTCGCCCAGGCGGATCCGGACCAGGGCGTTGACGACGCCGCTGAGCGCCATCGCCACGAAACACCACAGGGCGAGGGCGGAAAACCGGCGTGCGGCCAAGTCGGCGTGCCCGCCTCTGCGCAGCGCGTGGGCGAGAAGCGCCATCAGACCGCCGGCCCACAGTGCGGCGGCGACCAAGTGGATGAGCAGGCTGTTGGTGGCCAGGTCGTGGGAGCCTCCCGCCGACGAATGGCCGGTCAGTGCGAGCGGGACCAGGGTGACCAGCGACCCGCCGAACAGCAACGGCGTCCAGGACCAGCGCAGCACCGGAAGGCTGGCCAGCGTGACCGCGGCCGCGAGGACAGCAGTCCAGCGCCAGGCGCTGGCGGTGTCGACCAGGCTCGCCACCGACCAGATCGCCGACGGGCTGAGCCGGGACACCACCGGCTGACCGGTGACGTCCGAGACCGTCAGGGGTACCAGCAGCGCCGCGCAGACGGTCCAGACCCCCGACGCCACGGTGCCCAGCCGCAATGCGCGATACCCGGCGGCGTCGAGCACGCCAGTGGTCTGCGGCGGCACCAGGAATGCCGCGAACATGAAGGATCCGACGGCCAGCACGGCGGCGATCTCCCCTGCCGCGCGCACGAACGGCAATCCGTAGGTGGTCACCGGACCCGGATTGGGCAGCCCGGTGGCGGTCAGCGCGTCGGTCAGCGACAACGCCGAAAGCGCCGCGGCCGTTGCACCGGCCAGCAGTCCGACGCCGAGCAGCACCGGCCACACCGCGCTGCTGCGCACGCTGGGCGCCAGCAGCCGACCGGGAGAAGTCATGTGCCCAGCGTATGGCGTGGCGAGCCGCTGGCCGTCCGGGCTACCCGGGCTCGCTGCGGACGCTGCGCCGCTCTACCTCGCGGAGGTAGAACTGGCGGCGCGAGATCTGCTCGACCGTGTCCATGTCGCCAAGGATTCCGCGCAGTTCGTCGCGGAACGCCGTCCGCCGCTCGTTCAGGTCGGCCGCCGGCTCGAGCAGATGCTGATCGTCTGCCACCTGCCGTGCGGTCGCGAACAGTAGTGCCGAGACCGCCTCGTTGCTGCGCACGCGGTCCTGCGCGAAGTATTGCCGGCCGACGCCCAGCGCCTTTTTCGTCAGGTCCTTCTCGGCTATCTCGGCGGGGGCGTCACGCAGCACGTCCGCGACGATCTCGTAGGCCTCGAAGAACGGCCGCAGCATGGCGCCGGCGATGAGCGGTCTTCTTGTCCCGCAGCAACCCCTTGATCTCGTCGCCGCCCGCGGCGACGTGGGCCTCCCAGTCCTGGTGCCACGACATCTCTTCGGCGATGTGCTCCCGGAAGGCGGCCGAATCCGCGAAGTAGAAGTCGAACTTCAGCAGATCGCGTAGGCGCATCGCCTGGCACCAAAACGCTTCCAGCCGATCACCTTCCGCACGCGCAGCGTAAGCGAGCGCCAACTCGACGATCGACGTCTCGAGGAAGGCGGCGATGAGTGTGTTGCGGTAGAACGCCGCCTCATGCTCGTTTTCCGGCGCGATGCGCCAGACCGGTTCCCTGCCACCCTCAACGCACGTGATGGGATGGCCGTTGGACAACGCGTCGAGCGCCGCGCGGACGCCTTCTGCGGTGCGCAGCCGCATCGCGCTGTTGGTCATCGGAGTCTGCTTGCGCTCCAGATAATCCAGCGAGTCCTGCAGGGTGTGGTGAAGCTGGTCGAGCGTCAGCGCGACGCCGCGGGTGGTCAGCAGCAGAGCCGACACCAGCGCCGTCGCGTTGACCGGTGTGACCCGCAGGATCCGCCACGCCACCTCGAACGCCATCTTCTGCAGCGCAAGGCGTTTCGCCGACTGGTCCTGGCTGATCGGGCCGCCCGGCTCGCCCAGGTATTCGCGCATCGAGACGGCTACCGGGAAGCGGACGTAGATCTTGCCGTAATTGCGCTCCCCCTGCGCCTTGATGAAGTTGTACAGCCAACTCAGGCCCTCCGGCGTCTTTTCGCCGCCGCGGGCGTACGCCGCGTACTCGGCGGTCTCGTGCAACTGATCGAAACTGATCGATACCGGCTGCAGCAGTAGGTCGTCGGTGCGGCCGTCGAGGTACGCGTCGGCGACGTAGGCGAGCAGTCCAAGCTTGGGCGGCAGCATTTTGCCGGTGCGCGAGCGGGTGCCCTCGATCGACCAGCTCAGGTTGAACCGCTTCTCGACGACGTAGCCGATGAACTGCCTGAGCACATATTTGTACAGCGGGTCGTCGAGCTTGCGGCGGATGAAGATGACACCCGAGTGGCGCATCAGCGGCCCCATGAACCCGAACGACAGGTTGATGCCCGCGAACGTGTGGACCGGCGGTAGGCGGTTCTCCTGCATCGCCACCGGCACGATCGCGCCGTCGAGGTAGGACCGGTGCGAGAACAGCAGCACGGCGGGATGGGTTTCCAACGCGTGCCGCATCGACTCCACTTCGTGCGCGGTCGTAGTCGATTTTCGGGTCGAATCCCCTGCTGAAGATCGCCCGGCCCAGCGACGGGATCAGGTCGACGGAGAAGCGGCTCCACCCCGTCGCGAGTTCGTCGAGCATCTCCCCGGCTTTGTCGACGGTCGCGCCGGGAATCTGCTTGAGTCCTTCCTGGAAGCGCGCCGACGCCATAATTTCGGGCTTGACCAACCGCGGTGACTTGTATTCCGGCCCCAGTAGGCGGAGCTCGACCCGCTCGATCGCCAAGATGGCGCGTCGGATCACGAAACGTGCGAATTCCCTGGGATTCTCGGCGACGGTGGTGTCACTCCACTGCTGGCGCAGCTCCGATACCTTCGCGGGCTCGCCCGCGACCACCCGGGCCCGCGACGGATCCTTCTTCAGGATGCGGTGCTGCAGCATCTCTGGGGGGCGGTAGGTGTCCCGGCCGGACAGGAATGCCACCACCTTGGACCGCGTCGGCAGTCCGCCCGGCACCCAGAACACCCGGACCGGCACGACGGACCGGTCTTCGTCGTCCTCCAGCATTTCGACCAGCTGCGCCAGTACCCCGGCCGGCGGATCGTCGTCGACGGGCAGTTTGAGCACCTCGACACGCGTGTCGGAGTGCTCACGCCGCTGGCGGTCCAGCCAGTCGTTCAGCAGTTCCTGTTCGGCGGGCGAGGACACCGACGCCAGCACGAGCGCATCGTCGGTGGTGGTGAACGTCGCGAAGTGGTCGTCGGGAACCTTCACGGCCGGCCTTTCGCGGCAGGCTTTTTCGTCGTCTTCTTGGCGGCCGCTTTCTTCGCCGGGGGCGTGTCGGCGGATTTCCTGGCTGTCGTCTTGGCCGCGGCTTCTTGGCCGGTCTGTCTTGGCCGCGCCTTCGGGCGGCCTTCCTTGCCGTTTTCTTCGCGGGGGTCCTCTTACGGGAGTAAAGCCCCGGTCTCGGAACGTCGCCCTGCGGCCAGTCCTTGAGCGTGTCCAGATACAGCTGGCGCACCTCGGCGATGCGGTCGGTGAGGTTGTCGTGGGTCCAGTCGTCGACCGGGATCGGCGGAAACACCACGACGTCAACGGTGCCGGGGTTGAAGGTGCTCGAGTCGCGGGCGGCGATCACCTCCGCATTGCGGATGACAATCGGCACGATCGGGATTCCGGCCGACATCGCGATGCGGAACGGTCCCTTCTTGAATGGGCCCACCTCCGTGGTGTCCAGCCGGGTGCCCTCCGGTGCGATCAGGATCGACAAGCCCTTGCGAGCGAGCTCCTCGACCTTCCTCAGTCCCTCGACGGCCTTCTTGGGGTCGTCGCGGTCGATGAACGCGGCGTCCATGATCTTGCCCATGGTGCCGACGATCGGATCGTTCTCCAGCTCCTTCTTCCCGACCGAGGTGAAGTTGTCGCTGACCAACCTGCCTGCGATGATCGGGTCAACTTGGTTGCGGTGATTGAAGATAAACACAGCAGGCCGCTGGACCGTGAGGTTCTCCTCCCCCAGCACGTTGAGGCTGACGCCGGTGGCCGTCAACAGCGTCCGCCCGAAGGCGGACGTGAAGAAGTTGACGCCGGTGCGCTTGTTGCGGGTCAGCAGCCCCAGGCCGATGGCGCCGGCGGCGATCGGCATCATCGACGCGATGCCTGCGACGGTCCGCAATTGCGAGACCGGGTTGCTGCCACTGCGGCTGCTGAATCTCAGCACCGGCCAGCCGCGTTTGGCGGCCACCGCGGCGAGCTTGCCCGCTGGATTGGTGGGCCGCGGATTGCCGACGAGATACATCAGCGCGACGTCTTCGTCGCCGTCGGCGTAGAAGTAGCTCTTCGACAGGTCGACACCGTTCTTCGCGGAGAAGGCCTGCACCGCCCTGGCTTTGCCCGGCCCCCAGATGATCGGCGTGAGCACCTCACCGGTGAGCAGGCCGTGCTCGTCGGTCTCGAACTTGTTGCTCAGCACGTTCTGGATGCCGAGGAACCGAGCGACGGGTTCCACCTGCACGGTCAGCGCCGAGGAGCTGAGCACGACGGTGTGGCCGCGCGCCATGTGGGCGCGCACCAGCTCGCGCATCTCGGGATAGATGCGACTGACGATCTTCTGCTCAAAGAGGCGCTCGGCCAGTTCGTCGATGTCGTCGAGGGAACTGCCGCGCATCATGCGGGCGCCCTTACCGATGAGGTCCTCGAATTCGGAGCGGCCCAGCTGATGGTTGAGCCCGGCCTGCACCATGCCGATGAACTCACCGACGGACATCTGGCGCCTGCGCAGCCGATCCTGGGTCATGATGACGCCGGTGAACCCGGCGACGAGGGTGCCGTCGAGATCGAAGAAGGCACCAACCTCGGGCCCCGCCGGGCTGCCCTCGATCTCGGCGACCGAACCAGGCAGCCGCATGGTCCGTCGATTGGGCTGACCGTTGGCCGAAGTCATTGCGCCGCACTTCCGTTCGATGAGACTGGGGTGGGTTCGTTGGCGTCGATCGTGAACGACGCCGGCGCGGCGCGCCCGTCGCCGCCGAGAGCGAGCACCTCGTCGAAGCCGGCCAGCAGGCAGCGAGCCCACAGGCCGGAGTCTGTGATCGACGCGCGGTCGCAGCGGGTGGTGATCGTGAAATAGCCGGCACGGGAGATCAGCACGACCATCATGGCCACACCGGGCAACGGGCCAAGGCCGTACTGCCGCAAGACCTTTGCCCCCGCGACGAAGGTGTCGCCGGCGTAGACCGGCACGTTGCTGGCCTGGACGTCGGAGCTGACGAACGATCCGGCAATCGACTCGAGCAAGTTGTCGGGCAGCAGAGTGAGCACCGGGGCGATCGCGCCGACCATGTCGATCGCACGCTCCTCGCGTTTGCGCGTCATCTGCGATCGGATGTTCTTGATGCGCACTTCCGGGTCGTGCAGTCCGATCGGCGCGGCGAGATTGACACCGGCGAATCGGTTGCCGCCGGCCGGATCCGCCTCCGACCTCAGGTTGACCGGTACCGCCATCGGCAGCGTCTCGATCGGCACGCCCTTGGCGTCGTGGTAGAGGCGCAAGGCACCGCACAGCCCGGCAAGGTAAGCGTCGTTGATCGAGCCGCCGGCCGCCTTGGCGGCCTTGTGCAAGACGCCGAACTCGATGTCGATGGCCTCGCTGCGCGACGAGAGGCTGCGGCGCCGCAACACCGGCGAGAGCGGGGCGACGGGCCCGACGACCCGGGCGCCGGACATCGCGTACTCGACGACCTCACCCATTCTCGATATCGGGTCGCGGACCATCTCGCCGACGGCGTGCGCCGCGCCGAACAGCGCGCCGCGTACCCGGCCGGCGATCGTGCTGGGAAGCCTGTTAAAACCTTGGCGCATCAAGTCGTTGGGTGACAAGTCCTGCGGAATGGGCAACGGTGGAGGGGCTTGTGGCGGTGGATCACGCTCGAGGTCGTAGAGGTTGGCGAACATCTCGATCGCGCCGACACCGTCCGTGACGGCGTGGCTGAGGTGCACCATCATCGCGGAACGGCCGCCTTCGAGGCCCTCGACAAGGGTCGCGGTCCACAACGGCCGGGAGATGTCGAGCGGTGACTGCGCGGCGACCTCGGCCAGGTCGAACACCTGCCGCAGCGTCCCCGGCTCGGGGACCCGCATCCGGCGCACGTGAAAGTCGAGGTTGAAGTCGGGGTCGACCACCCACCGCGGCGCCGCGGTTGGCAGCGTCGGCATGACGACTTTCTGCCGGAGCCGCAGGACTTTGCGCGAGGCGTGGTCGAACCTGGCCAGGAAGCGTTCCCAGTCCGCCGTGGCGTCGAGGAGCTCCACGGTCATGATGCCGGAACGGGTGCGCGGGTTGGCTTCTCCACGATGCAGAATCTGATCGAACGCGCTGAGTTCCTCCGGAAGTCCTGCCGCATCGAGTTCCGGCACGTCGCTCATGCTCT
The DNA here is from genome assembly GCA_963733605.1 of uncultured Actinomycetota bacterium. Taxonomy (GTDB): domain Bacteria; phylum Actinomycetota; class Actinomycetes; order Mycobacteriales; family Mycobacteriaceae; genus Mycobacterium. The sequence goes on along the minus strand of CAVTDY010000018.1, from coordinate 154,080 downwards.
TCGCTCCCCTCGCTACGCCGAAGTGCTATCACCACGCTAGTCCGCAGCCCGGCGGCACGTGGCCATTAATGGCTGTCGCGGACGCTGGGGGCAGGTCGCCCCGAGATACACTCCCCAGCGCTGCCCCCGTAGCTCAGCGGATAGAGCAGCCGCCTTCTAAGCGGTTGGTCGCAGGTTCGATCCCTGCCGGGGGTACTGCCGGGGGGTATTGCCTCGGCTGATGCTTGACAGTTACTTCGGTCGATCCTTGACGCTCTCGTTCATGACGGAGTTGAGTTCATGACGGAGTTGAGCGGGCACTGCCAGGATCATTGCTGACCGTTAGCTGGCAGACGGGCAACTGCGGGGCGAGTAGGTCACAATTCCCCTTGGCGTTCTGTCTTCGACCCACCAACCGAAAGGACACATCCAGTATGCAATGGCAGCGACACTGGCATAAACATCCGGCGGTCCGCACCGGGGATCAACTCACCCTGAGCGAACGTGCAGCTGACCATATGCGCAACGGCATGGGCTCGTGGCCGTTCGTGTTCGGCTTCATCGCCATCATGGCACTGTGGGCGATCGTCAACAGCGTGTTCTACCTCGGCGGCGCGGAGGGCCAGCACGGATTCGACCCGTACCCCTACATCTTGCTCAACCTGATGCTCTCCATGGTCGCCGGCCTGCAGGGCGCAATCCTGCTGATCGCCGCCAAACGCTCCGATCAAGTCAGCTCTGAGCTCGCCGTGCACACCTACGAGAACACGACACAGCTGACGGAGATCCTGCAAAAAGTCGACGAGCTCACCCGACAGATCCATCAACACATCTGCGTGCCGGGTCCGCCGGAGCCCGCCGGATCGGTTGCGTAATTGTCACGTAGACCGGGCCGATCGCGCTCATCGTTAATTCATCGCCATGATCACAATTGGACAATAATCGGAGGGTTCCTAGCCGACTCGGTGGGTCGCCAATCTGTTGTGGGACTGGATAAATAGGGTTGATTCGAGCGGCGCCACGCCGCTGCTGTGTGGCGCCCGGGCCCGTAGATCAGGGCCAGCGCCTCATCGGCTTTTTCCGGGGTCTCGGCTCGCAGGAGGGCCCGGAAGCCCTCCCAGTCGGGAACGCGGCCGTCCTGCGCCCACTGGTCGAACGGGATGGTGTAGACGTGCACCCACGGCCCGTGCGCTGGCAGTGGACCAGAACCGAACACCGGTCGCACGGCTTCCGCGGCCTTGCTCAGCATGGCGCGGGCGTCTTCGGGTGTGCTGAGCAGTTCCTGGGGGGCAATTACGTCGAGCTGGACGCGGGAGTTGGGGTCGGCACCAGCGACATTGGCCGGGGCATACCAGTTCTCGGGGTCGAACTCATAGAACTGCCCCCGGCGGCAAGACGGCGCTGCTGCCACTCGTCGAACAACCGTGCCCGTCATGCACTTCGGTCGTCGACGGGCTCAACGGTCCTGCCACTGACCTCTCCGACCGGGTCAACCTCGTCGTGGTCGCGAAGACAGACCCCGCCCGGTTGGGCACCTACGCACAGGAACGCGGCTGGCGCAATCTGCGGCTGCTGTCCTCGCGGAACAACACCTTCAACCGCCCTCCGGCGTTTCCCCGTGATAGTCGCGAACAGATCCCGGTCCTCAACGTGTTCTCACGCGACGAGGACGGGATCCACCACCGGTGGGCGAGCGAGCTGACGTTCGTGCGCGGCGACAACAGCCCGCTCGACCCGATCTGGCCGATCTGGGGCGTTCTCGACTTGACGCCGAACGGACGCGGACAAACAGCCGCCTATCCCTCGCTGCAGTACGAGTAGTTGGAGCTACGCTCACCCGCCGAGCGCGGTGGTGATGTCGTTGATCTGGCGCAGCTGCCAATCCTGGAAGTCCTTGTCGGTGGGCGGCAGCGTCTCGGTCACCCCGACCACGGGCACCGAATTCTTCTGCGCGAGCTGCTTGACCGCATCGGTCGCCGGGCTGGTCACCTGCCCGTTGTAGAGCAGCACCTTGATCGTCTTGCCCGTTAGGGCCGCGTCCATGGCCGCATTGTCGGCCGGGCTCGGGTCGTTGCCGTCCTCGATCGACTGCGCGAACGACGGCGGTGTCGCCAGCTTCAAGCCTGCCGCCTCCACCAGATAGCCCGGCACGCGTTCGGTGTAGCCGACCGGGGCGCCCGGGTACTTCGTCTTGATGTTGGCGATCGCGGTGTTGAGGGGCGCGAGGCTGTCGGTGAATGTCTTGGCGTTGGCGGTGAAGGTCGCGGCGTCGGCGGAATCCATCTTCCCGAGTTGATCCGCGATGCCCGTCGCTACGGCGGGAATCGTGGCGATGTCATACCAGATGTGCGGGTTGGCGTCCTGGCCGGAAATCTTCATCGCATCAGCGGCATTGAGCACTGCCCGATTCGGGTTGGGCGACGCCGACAACAACTTGTCCATGAAATCGTCGTAACCCAAACCGTTCTCGATCACGAATTGCGCCTTGCTCAGCGCAGCAGCGGTTTTGGCGTCGGCCTCGTACTGATGAGGGTCGGCGTTCGGGTCGGACATGATCGACGTCACGTTCACGTGGTCGCCGCCGATCTGCTTGGCGATGTCACCCCACACGTTGGTGCTCGCTACCACAGCGATCGGTGCGGCGGCGGCCGCGCTCGAGGTCGGCCCGGCCGGGGTCGTCGACGAGGTAGCTGTCGTCGACGAGGTCGAGTTGCATGCGGCCAGCATCACGGTGGTTGCGGCCAGCGCGCCGACGGCGGCGGCGATCCGGGGGCGGAAGCACGTGGTCACGGGAAATCCTCCAGCAGCTTAATGAAAACGGGAATCGTTTCCGGCTGACCATAGATCATCAGGCTGAATTGCGCACCCCCCACCCCGCTGTCGCTGGGCGTTAAGTTTGCTGGCGGGGACGGATTAGGCGCTTTTCTCGTGGCCTGACATCTCGCGCTGCTTTGCCAGCCCGAACGGCGATGGCTGGCCGGACTCCTCCTTCAACTAGAAATGACAATCATTTTCGACAACGGTAGTTCCGGACTGTACCGTGAAGACCGGTCTAATGAAAATCATTGTCGATAAGGAGGGTGATGCGTACTCCCGTGGTGCTGGTGTGCGGACAGGGCGGTGCGGATGGCGTCGCCGGAACATTGATGAAGTCCCCAGGCACGGCCGTGATCGGCCACCAGTTCGACGGCCATGTGGTGCGCCGTTGGATCAGCACTTTCCGCCACGATGAGCTATCGACCACCGAGGCGGCACTCGAGCTGAAAAAGGGATGCGTGTCATGCACGGTCCGCAACGACCTGCTGGTGCTCCTGAGGCGGCTCCATCGCCGCGACGATGTCGAGCGCATCGTCGTGCTGCTCGCACCGTGGATGGAGCCCGAACCGGTCTGCTATGCGATCAACCATGTGCGGGTGCGGGTCGGGACCGGTTACCTCGACGGGCCCGCAGCGCGCGACGTGGAAATCCGCGCCGTCGTCGCCTCCGTCGACGCCGGGCGGTGGCTGACCCAGGCCCTCGGTGACGAGGAACTCAACGACGGTCGCACGGTCGCCCAGGTTGTGGTGGGTCAGGCCGAGTTCGCCGACGCCGTGGTGTTGACCGAGCCCGAGCGAACCACCCTGGCCGTCCTCAAAAGGCTGGCGCCTCGAGCACGAATCACCGTGGGCACCAGAAACTTAGAGATGGCACTGCACCATCTCGATTCGCATGCCCGCCGCGGCGGCGATACCGACCCGCACGAACCACTGCTCGCCGGGGAGCCGCCGCTGACTCCCGAGGGAGAAGTGACGTTGGTTGAATTCGCGGCTCATCGGCCCTTCCATCCGCTGCGCCTGCATTCCGCCATCGATTCACTACTGGGCGGCGTCGTCCGCGCCCGTGGTCGGCTGTGGCTGGCCTCCAAACCCGACCACGTCGTGTGGATCGAATCGGCCGGCGGCGGTCTGCGCGTCGCCAGCGCCGGAAGCTGGCTGGCCGCAATGAATTCCGCAGAGCTGGCCTACGCCGACCCGGGGCGGCAGGCCATCGCCTCTGCGCACTGGGACCACGACCATGGCGATCGGCACGTGTCGATGACGATCCTGGTCTGCGGGGCGCAGCCCGGTGAGATCCTCGACGCCTTGCACAAGGCGCTGCTCACCGACGACGAATTCGCCCGACCGGAGCAGTGGTCGGGATACCACGATCCGTTCGGCGACTGGCATGAAGATCCCTGCGACTCGGCCCCGGAATCGCCCGACGGGATCTCGGTGCGCGGTGGTCACGAAAGCGATGACACGTGAGGCCTGGGATTCATCCGGATTACCCCACCAGTCAACCGTTCACCATCGCCGTCTGTACGAGCTGCGCCGCTGCGCCGGCCACCCCGCTCCTGCAGATGCTACGAGCCTCGATCCGCCGCTGCCCCCACGCCATGTTGGTGACGACGGAATGTCTGCTCGGACACCTCACCTGCGCGACCCGGCCGCCCACGAAGGCGTCATGTTTCTGCTGCAGCCGTGCTCACCTCAGCGAACCCCTACCGGGCCGGCGCAATGGGTGGGCCCAGTCAGCGACACCGCAGACGCGCGCGCCGTGTGTGAATGGTTGGAGCAGGGCAACTGGCAACGCCACACCCTGCCGGATCATCTGCGCGCAGAGACGAACTTCGCCAGACCGAGCATGCGAAACTAGCGCCGAACGACAGCAGCGACACGGCGGTTATTGGTGCCCTGCCGGTGTGCGCGACTGGCACGATGAGGCGGTGACGATTGCCCCGCCCAGGTCGGCACTGCGCGTGGGTTCGATGCAGGTCATGGTGGCCGGCGTGGTCGTCGCCGCGGTATCCGCCGGTGCCCTGCGGGCCTTCGTCGCCGGGCATGCCAACGTCAGTACCGCCGGCACCGTGTTCTGCGGCGTGTTCGTTCAGGCACTGCCATTCTTGGGCCTTGGGGTCGTCGTCAGCGGGCTCATCGCGGTGTTCGTTTCTCCTGAGCGACTCGCGCGCTGGCTGCCGCGACGAACCGGGGCGGCGATCCTCGTCGCCGGGGTATCGGGAGCGGCGCTGCCGGGCTGCGAGTGCGGATCGGTGCCGGTGGCCAGGCGGCTGTTCGGCGACGGTGTCGCGGGCGCCGCGGCGCTGACTTTCATGCTCGCCGCGCCCGCGGTCAACCCGGTCGTGCTGGTCGCCACCGCGGTGGCCTTTCCCGGACAGCCGGCCATGGTCGCCGCCCGCGGTATCGCGTCGCTTCTGACCGCACTCATCATGGGCACGGTCTGGTCGCGGTGGGGGCGCATCGACTGGATCTCCCGTCGCATGCCCGCGTCCCACCCGACCGACGCCTCGAGATGGACGGTATTCACCGAGGCGGCTCGGCACGATTTTCTGCAGGCCGCTTCGTATTTGGTGCTCGGCGCGGCCGCAGCGGCCGCCATGCATGTGCTGGTTCCTCCGGTGGTGTTCACCCATCTGGCGGGCCACTTGGTGCTCGGCGTCATCACCATGGCGCTGCTGGCGGTCGTCTTGGCGCTGTGCTCGGAAGCCGACGCCTTCGTCGCATCGAGTTTGACGATGCTGCCGCTGGTGCCGCGGCTGGTCTTTCTGGTGGTCGGGCCCGCGGTGGATGTCAAGCTGTTCGCGATGCAGACCGGAATGTTTGGTCGCGCCTTTGCCTCTCGGTTCGCCCCGGCCACCTTCGTCGTCGCGACATTAGTGGCCACGACGGTGGGCCTCGTGCTCGTGGGCGGTGGTCGATGAGCCGGGAAACCGAGAACGCGTTGCTGCTCCTGCTTGGGCTCAGCGCGGCGATCATCACCGTTACCGGCGTCTACACCCGTTACGTCAAACCGTCGATTCTGCCGTGGTTGGCCGCGGTCGCGGTGCTGCTCATCGTGTTGGCCGTCAGCGCGATCCTCCGGGACCTACGCCGCCGGGGTGATGACGGCACCGGAGTTGACGAGCATCCAGGCCATCGGCGCGGAATCGCGTGGCTGATCGCGGTCCCCATCGTGTTGTTGGCGTTTGTGGTGCCACCCGCACTGGGGGCGCAGGCCGCCGCCCCTCTAACGGTCACCCTGTCCCCCAACGAGTTACGCCAGCCGTTCCCGCCACTGCCGGCGGGGCGTGCACCGGAAGTCTCGCTGAAGGAAGTAATGAAACGCGTCGCACTCGATTCGGCGGGCACCTTGAACTCACGGTTGATCAGCGTCGTTGGATTCACCCTGAAGGGCGCGGGCGGAACCGATCTGGCCCGGATCACGATCTTCTGCTGCGCTGCCGACGCCCAGCTCGGGCGCCTGCACCTACGCGGCGCGGAGGCGGTCGCCGCCGAAGAGCTGCCCGACAACACCTGGATCCGGGTGGAAGGCACAGTCGCAACTCCGACGGGCGACGCACCATCACCATCGGTTCCCACCATGACCGTGTCGACTCTCACGCGCGTGGACGCACCGGCCAACACCTACGCCTACTGACGCTTATTTGTAGCCGGTTCAACGACTTTCGCCGGTTCGGCCGGGGGCGTCACGGTGCGGCCGCGGCCGTTCAAGCTGCCGGCAGTCACGCAACGGGCGGGCATCACGCAACGGGCGGCCGCCCGCGCAAGCTGCGGGCGGCCGTCCTAGCGGCGGGTTTGTTTACAGCGGGATCCAGATTCCGAAGAACCAGAAGCCCCAGCCGTTTTGGCCCTGATCCCAGATCGGTTGCTCGTTGAAGCCCCAGTAGTTGATCGGGCCCTGGTCCCACACTCCGCCCGGCGGCGGCAGCGGCCCGCCCCAACCGACCGGCGGCGGTGCTCCCCAGCCCCACGGCGCTGCTCCATCACCCCACGGGGCACCACGCCAGCCGCCGAAGGCGTCAGGAGGCCGTGGTCCCCAGTCGCGGGGACCGAAGCACCGGGCCCACGGAAGTCGCCGGGACCACGGAATCCGTCGCCGGGACCACGGAAGTCGCCGGCGATCGCCGGGACCACGGAAGTCACCCGGCCCCGGACCATCACGGAAGTCCGGACCACCCGGGCCACGGTCATCACCCGGAGCATCACGGAAGTCCGGACCACCCGGACCACGCGGGTCCTGCGGGCCAGGACCACGCTGGTCCGGCGGCGGAGGACCCTGGCGAGGCCCGGGTCCAGGTCCTCCGCCTCCGGGGCAGAACGGTGGCGCACAGACCACCGCCACCACCGCCACCGGGCGCCGCATATGCCACCCCTGAACCGACCCCCATCAAGGCCAGCGCTACGCCGCCTGCGAGAGCAACTCCCGCGACGGGTTTCTTCAGGTCCATCGTGTTACTCCTTAGCCCGGAGCGTTCACTCCGATTTATCCCGACGTGTAGACGTTAGATAGCTTGCCTATGATTCTTCCCTGTGCCCGCTGAAGATGAGCTGTGCGGCGCGGCAAACCCCCTGCTGAACGGCCCTTTTCCTTCGTCAAGTAGGCCCGTTGGGCACATGCCACCCGGCCAGTCGTCGACTAGCCAGCCGGATCAAGGTGCCTAAATACCCCGGGCGCCCAACCGGGAAACATTTCGCAGACCGGAGCGGAGATCGTCCCAGACCGGGGCGGAGGTACTCCCAGACTGGCGGCGAAGGTACGCGGGAGCAGCTAGACGGCGAACACGCCGGAATGATCAGGCGGCGCGAGGGATTGCGACCGCTCGCCACTGCTCCATCGGCTCACCGCTGAGCGCGCGACGAGCGCGACCAGCGCTGCGGCCAGTCCGGCGGCCGGAGTACCCGCCACCGAGAATCCGATGAAGGTGAAGTAACCGAACACCACGCCGCCGGCCAGCAGCACCAGCCGCAACGGTGTCCAGCTCGCGGGCGCGCGGAACCGGGTGGACAGCAATATGCCCAGCGTCAGGGCGACGGCGTGTCCGGTGGCGGTGAAGTCGAAACTGCCCAAACCGGTCGCGACCACGATGGCGTTGGCCAGCCAAAAACAGATCCAAGCCGGCCGCCACCGGTCCGGTATGGCCGCGGTGAGGGTGCCCACCACGGCCGCGGCGCCGTAGCTGATCCCCACGTCGCTGGCATCGGCGATGGAGGCCGGCAGCCAGCCCGCCACGACCGCGACCGCCAGCACAACGGCGATGATCAGCGTCGCCCCGACATGACCGACCGTGAACGCGGCGACAAGACCCTTCCCACGCCAGAGCAATTCGCCCAAAGCCAGCAGGCATATCAATCCCGGTAGCCAGAGGTAGACGCGATCGTCAGCGGTGACGAACGCGCTGCCGATCAGGGTGCCCAGCTGACCGTGCGTGAGGTTGTCCAGATTGGTGCTCAAGTTATCGATCGCACGGCCCTGCGCCTCCGGGCCCAACACCGCCAAAGTGGCCGCGACAACGGCAAGCAGCACCGCGTAGGTCGCGGTGACGCGCACGAGCGCCAGCCCCGTCAACACTCGCGACACGAGTGTTGACCATGCCAACGGCGTGTTACGGCCGTGCGTCGTGCGTGACAATTCCGCGAAACGATCTTCCAGGAGTGGCGTTGGCGTTGTCGCGGCGAAGCGGCGGTGTCGCGGCGAAGCGGCGGTGTCGCGGCGAAGCGGCGTCGGATGCGTTGGAGTTTCCGGGGATGCGAGGTTGCTACCTAGGTCGTTTGCAACCATCTCGCGAGTCCGAAAATCAGACCAGACGGTTAACAGCGCCTGCCCAGCTATGTGACAGCGCCGGTTTGTAGTCTCCGGCATTGGCGGGGCGTACCGAGAGGTCGCACCATGGGAACCAAGCAACGAGCTATCCGCACCGCGTTTGTGACCGGCCTTGGGGCTGGACTGCTCTGGACCGGAGCGGGAACGGCCAACGCCGCCGCCATTCCACTGATGCCGCAGGGGTGGCTGGCACCGATGTCGCCGAGCGAGTCGGAGCCGTCGTCTGGCGGCTCGAGTGATTCGGGCTCATCTGCCGCATCTTCTTCCAGTGATTCGGGCTCATCGGCCGGATCCGCAGAAATGCCAAGCGATTCAGGGTCATCGTCTCGTCATCGTCGTCGTCGTCATCGTCATCATCGTCGTCGTCGAACGACAGCTCCGTCTTCGAGCGGGTCGTCGTCCGAGAGTGGCGGTAGTGCCGCCTCGTCTTCGCCGGATACCGGCGCGGGCAACGCGTCCATTCCCGCACCCAGCGGACCCGCGGAATCGACACCGAGCACCAGTTCGGGCGCTTCGAGCGGGCCGCCCCCAAACACTGGCCCGAGCGGGCCGGCGGAGCTGCCTCCAATCACCGGCCCCAACGGGTCGGGTGCTCCGCCGGCAAGCACGGAGCCGGGAGGGCCGCCCTCGAGCGTTGAAGGGGGACGCGGTGCGCCGCCGCCGAGCGGTGCACCGAGCGGACCACCCGCGGATAACGGCCCCGGGGGCAGCCATAGCGGACCTCCGGGTGGGCCTCCGGGTGGGTCGTGACCTCCGAGTGGACCTCCAGGCGGACCTCCAGGCGGACCCGAGTGGACCTCCAGGTGGACCAGGTGGACCAGGTGGACCTCCAGGCGGACCTCCGGGCGGACCGCCGGGCCATCGTCCACCACCTTGGCGCCCGCCGCCGCCGGTACCGCCCGCGGAACCACAGTGGTGGTGGTGGCAGGTGCCTGACGACACCGAGGACACCCAGCCAAGTTGCCAAGGACAGCTGCTCCCCGGCGACGCGCAACCTCCACCACCGTTCCAATATCGGGGACAAACGGTGAACCCCACATTCGACACGAATCTCCAGCAGTGGGGATTCTGGTCAGAGAAGAAGTGGATACCGCTTTACGCGTCAGGTTGCTAGACGTCGAATGCCGCTGCAGCCGGTTGGGCCTTCGGGCGCGCTGATTGTCGGTGAATTGTCGGGGGGCCGTGGCATAATCGAATGTATGTTCGATCTCGGGGAGTTGGCGGCGGTGGATCCGCACGCCGATGAGGCGGCGTTGATCGACCGGATCACCTGGTTGGAGCGGGCGAAATCGGCCGCAGCCGCAGGTCAGGCCCGGGCGGCAGCGGCATTGGATGAGAAGCGTCGCGCCGATGAGGCTGCTGCCGGGGTGCCGCGGGCCAAGCAGGGTCGTGGCGTGGCCAGTGAGGTGGCGTTGGCGCGGCGCGACTCCCCCGCGCGCGGGGGTCGGCATTTGGGGTTCGCCAAAGCCCTGGTGCACGAGATGCCGCACACCCTGACCGCGCTGGCAGTGTGGGGGGCTCTCGGAGTGGCGGGCCACGCTGATCGTGCGGGAATCGGCGTGTCTGGACGTCGAGGACCGCCGCCTGCTCGATGCCGAACTGTGCGCCGACCTGCAGCAAGCTCGACGGGATGGGCGATGCGCGAATCAGCGCGGCGGCCAAGGAGATCGCCTGCCGGCTCGATGTGCAGGCCGTGGTGGACCGGGCGGCCAAGGCCGCCTCCGACCGCACCGTGACCATCCGCCCGGCCCCCGACACCATGACCTATGTGACCGCGCTGCTGCCGGTCGCCAAGGGCGTCGGGGTGTATGCGGCACTTAAACGGGCCGCCGACATGACTTTTGATGACCGCTCCCGCGGACAGGTGATGGCCGACACCCTGGTCGAGCGGGTCACCGGGCGCCCAGCCGAGACGCCCGAATCGGTGGCGCTGAACCTGGTGATGTCGGATCAAGCGCTGTGGGGCGGGGACAACGCGCCCGCGGTCCTCGACGGTTACGGACCGATTCCCGCATCGGTGGCCCATCGGCTGGTGCGCGATGCGGTGGCCGACCAGCAGTCGTTGGCCACGCTGCGGCGGCTCTATCGCGACCCCAAGACTGCGTCGTTGGTGGCCATGGAGTCGCGATCGAGGTTCTTCCCCAAGGGGTTAGCGGGATTCATCGGCGTGCGCGACCGAACCTGTCGCACCCCCTACTGTGATGCCCCGATCCGGCATCGCGATCACGCCACCCCCACAACCGCGGCGGGCCCACCAGTGCCACCAACGGGTTGGGCAGCTGTGAACGCTGCAACTACACCAAGGAAGCACCGGGCTGGAGCGTCACGACGGCTGATGAAAACGGTGAGCACACCGCCGAATTCGAAACCCCGACCGGAGCCCGCTACCGCTCCACCGCACCACCGCTGCCAGGAGCACCGATGATCACGATCAACGAACTCGAAGTCAGCACCGGCATCACCCTCGACGGCCTAAACGCGGCCTAACCGTAACGTCCGGTTATCGGGTCTTCGCGGGATCTGCCGCAGTACGATGGCAAACCGGCGCAGGCTTATGGCCGCTCGGACAACTCATGTGGCTATCGTTGGCGCCGCGACGTGAAAGCGGTGCTGACGATGGCGCACGACGTGTTCATCAGTCACTCACACGAGGACAAACCCGCCGCCGATGCCGCCTGCGCCGCGCTTGAGGCCAGGGGGATCCGCTGCTGGATCGCACCCCGCGACATCGAACCCGGACAGGACTGGGCAACTTCCATCGTCAAGGCGATCCGGGGCGCGCAGGTCATGCTCCTCGTGTTCAGCCGCCACGCCAACCAGTCGTCTCAGGTCAAGCGGGAAGTCGAACGGGCGGCCAGTTCAGGGAAGGCGATCCTGCCGCTGCGGATCGATGATGTGCTGCCCGAAGATGCGCTGGAGTACTACCTGAGTACACCGCACTGGCTGGATGCGGTCACGAAACCCTTTGAGGCGCACCTGGAGAAGTTGGCCGATGCTTGCGCGAGCTTGTTGGCGGTCACCGGTCGATCGCCTCAGGACGCGACCGGGCAAGCGCAACTCCCCCATCCGAGGCAACGTGCCGACCGTCCACGCCTGCGGAAATCCAACCTGCTGGCCGTCAGCCCTCGATGGTGGTGTGGTGGCGCCACCAGAGTCCACGGATGCGGCGACAACTGATCCTGACCGTTGTCACCGTGGTAATCCTCGGCGCCGCCTTCGTCATCACCGGTTACCTGCTACCACAGAATTCGCCCGCACCCCCCACTGCTACCCCGCAGCCCGTGCCGGTTGCGGGGCAAACCGCGCAACCGGCACCGGCTCCGGTCCCGACCGCCACCACCACGTCCCCATCTGCAGCCGCCGCGGTACCGGGGCTGGCGCGTTTTGTCGGACGCTGGAGGGCCCACACGGGGATCCTCGTGATCCGGCAAGACGGTTCCGGCCACTTGGCTTACACCGATGCCAGGGCCTGTCCGACTTGTAGTCTTGCCGACGCACCAACGAGCACCGTGGATTTCACGCTTACATCCGTCTCAAACGACACGGCTACCGGAACCGTCGGGGCCAGCTCAGATGAACAGAACATTGCAGTGGGCGTCGACGTCACAGCCCAGCTCGTTGCCGGCTCCCCATCGGGCCAGCTCGTGCAGATGAGCATGGGCCGGCTGCAGGGGCTCCCCTTCTGCGATGACACCGCTGAGGCTGCCAACCAGTGCGGTGCCTGATTCGGCTGGGCGCCTAGCCGATCAAACTCGGGACTATCTGGGGAGTTTGGACTCGATCTTGTCCGCGATGGCGCCGGCCTGCGTGACGGAGGGCTGCTGCTGCGGCTTGCAGGCCTGGATGTCGAGGATCAAGTTCGCGGCCAGCGAGAGCACATGCTGGCACGACCTGGTCTGGTCACCACTGCCGCGGATGTACGGCATCGCGAGGCGGGTGTTGGTCTTGGTGAGGACGCCACTTCGCCAGGCGGGCAACGGCTGGCCGTTGAGCTGAATGTTGACGTTGTGATTCGCGCACTTCGACCATCGGCCCGCTGACTCGCTGAAGAATCCCTGTGCTCCATCGGTGGTGCGTGTAGGAGACGACGGATTCGACGACGAGGTAATCCCATTGGTCGGTGTCCGGCGCCCGAAACAGTTGTTGGCGCACCGACTTCCAGTGACTGGACTCATAGATCGACGACTCGTTGACCTGCCACACCCCCAGGCAATTGAGGTTGGGCAGAAGGTTGCGGTGATCACCCATCTGCAACGCGGGCGGATGCGGTGTCATCCCGCTGGTTCCCATGATCGCGTTGAGATCGTCGTCACTGAGCAGTAACCCGGGCAGCGCGGAGTCAGGCACCAACTTCGGTTCAGACGGGCCCACGGCTGCCTTTCCACCGCATCCGGCCAGCGCAAAACTGAGCGCAAGCGCGCTAAAGAGCGCGCCAAAGAGTCGTTTCACAGAATTCAGGCGTGCGTTCCGGCTGCGGCGCAGGCTTTTTGGACCCCGATGGCTTGGGCGTTCATCTGGGTGGCGGTGCTGTTCAGGGTCTCCTCGGGAATTCGCAATCCCATCTCGAGGAGCAGCTTGGTGGCACCAAGCGACCAAACCCGCATCGGATCGGAGATCGAGGGATCCAGTCCCGGAGTGTCAGCCGTCTGCATGGCTGTGGCGGCGTCTTGCCGAAGCCCGGTCCTGCCCATCGCGTTGGTGCTGTCGACAGCTGGATCGGAGTAGTTGGACGTCTCGAATTCGTCGGCGAAGTCGCCGTAATAGTTCGAGGAGTCATCCAGCACCTGAGCGAACGCCCCGCAAGCCTGCACCGCGGGTTCACTAGCGTTGTCTGACGGGTCCACCCCCGAAGACACCACCACCCCGGGCGTCGACGAGTCAGTCCCGGCGTCGTCGGCCGAGGCCGTCGGAACCATTGTCAATCCGACACCGAGCGCCAACAACGATGCAGCAAGCGCTCGCCCGTATACGTGGGATGACCTCAACGTTTCCTCCAAGGTAGTCGGTCTCGCAGGGTTAGCAGGGTGGTCGTTCACCCACCGGCGGGCGGTTGCAGTGGCCAGCCAAACCCACGTCGACGAGCCCCGTCAAATCTCGAGGGCAGTAACGCCGACTACGGTCGACGGACCAGGTGTCCGAATTGTGAACGGACGCCAAACGCATGGTTTCCAACTGCGGTCCATTGACCCACTTCGAACCTGTGGGCTTGTGCCGCGCACCTTTGGGTCCACGCCACTGGGCGGTCGGCCGGCGAGGACGCCCACTGGATGGGAATGCGGTGTGAGCTGTTTGCAGTCCGTTCACCGATTAGAAACCCGGCCATTAGATGCTCCCTCGCGACAGATCCGTTGGATCCGCTGGATTCCGACCCATGAGAGGCGCTAAAAAAACCATGGTGAACCGCTTTGGCATGCTGGCAGCTGTCTGCCTCGCGATCCCGGCCGGGGCCGCGCCGCTCGCGCAGGCCGATCCACCTCCGCCCCCGCCGGTCGACGCCACCAACCCGTTGCCGCCCGAGGGTGCGGTACCGTCTGCGCCCCCCGGAGTCCTCGACACCCCCGACGGCTGGCATCTGGAAGTAGTCGGCGCCAACGAGACCCAGCTGCCGGTGGCCCCGCTGACCACCGCGATCACCTCACGCGAGTACCTGATCGCCGGCACCTTCACCGGCAAAATCAGCGGCGGCGGCAAAACCAAACTGACCGGCGGATCGATGGAGGCCGGTGAACAGATCGGCTGCGGCATCATCTCCGATGAGGACGAGGTCAACCCCGGCGCCAGCTTCACCCCCGGTATCGGCCTTCCGTTCACCGGCAACGTGACGGGTGCTTTCGGTATCAGCCTGCAGGCCAAGGTCTACCTCAAGCCGGGCACGGTGACCACCGTGGCCATCGACAAGAAGTCGTTCAAGGGCACCAGCACCCGCATCACCATCACCGGTGTGCGGATCAAAACCGACTACTGCGCCGGGCAATCCTTCATCCGCTCCTACGCCACGCTGACCAGCTCGACGGACAACACCGACGACGTGATCACCTACCTCGGCGTCACCAAGGCCGTTTAACCCCAGTCGACCTCGAACGAAAGAACCCCATGTTGAATCGTTTTGCCGCACTGGCCGCCTGCTCGCTGATCCCGCTGGGCACCGCACCCATCGCCTTGGCCGACCCGCCCGCCGATGACCCCGGACCCCCACCCGACAACGGCGTCGTCGCCTCGGCCGACCCCGGGATCGTCACCACCCCCGACGGCTGGGTACTGACCGTGGCCGCCACCAACGAAACCGAGTTGCCGGTCGCGCCACTGACCACCGCGGTGTCCTCCCGCGAATACCTGGTCGGGGGCACCTTCACCGGCACCGTCGGCGGCCATGGCAGCACCAGCCTCAACGGCGGCGTCCTGGAAGCCGGCTACCAGATCGGCTGCGGCATCGAACTCGGCCAGATCCGACTCATCGGCCAGATCGGCATCGGCACCTCGGGCTCCTCGTTAACCGGCGGTCTGCATTCCCACCGGCCTGACCCTGCCGCATCTCGGGCACCATCGAAATCCACCCCAAACCCGGCCAGGTCACCACCGTCACCGTCGACAAGAAGACCTTCAAAGCCGCACCCGTGCGCGTCACCCTCAAGGACACCCACGTCAAAGTCGACGGCTGCGTAGGCCAATCCTTCCTGCGCTCCTACGCCACCCTGACAAGCTCCACCACCGACACCGATGACGTAGTCGCCTACTACGGCGTCACCAAGTCGGTCTAACCCCGGGATGGCTTTAAACCGAAAGCGCATGGCAGCCGCGAACATTGCGGCGCTCGGCTTCATTACCGCCGGAGCAGCGGTCGCCCTTGCGGCGACCGCTGCTGCGGACCCTGCCGCCTCCGCCGGATCCGGCGCCAGCTCCCGCGGACCCCGCGCACCGCCGCCCCCGGACGCCCCCCTGACCGGTGCTGTCATGCCAGTGATCGGCGCGCCGCTGGGCCCGGAAGGCATCGACGTGCTGGCTCAGAGAGGGCAGGACGGCAACCCCGCCGCGCTCGGAGCACCCGCGCTCACTGGCATGGACCTGAGCTCCGTTCTGGGCCAGAACGCGGTGCCCTCGCCACCGGGTGCGAATCCGGGCGCGGTCCCCAACCTCAATCCGTTCAACAATGGCTACGGGGTGCAGCAGTGCTTGAAGCCCTCGGCACCCGGCAAGTGCGAAGAGTTCGGCGTCGATCCCGGCGATGAGAACGCCGACGTCACCCGGCGGCAGTGGCTGGGCCGGTACTTCGACATGCAGCGCGCCGGCTTGCTCAAGGGCGGAATGATCGGCCAGATGCCGCAGGAACAGCTCGGCGAGCCGTTGCCCGGCACCGCGCCGCCGCCAGGGACCCGCATCCCGCCGGGGCTCGACCAGTTCCAGCCCGACCCGGCCCCACCACCGGACGGTGCGCCGCCGCCACCTCCAGCGCCGGGCGCGCCGCTGCCTCCTCCACCGCCGGGCTGACGCGGCTCGGGGCACCGGTGCGCGGTCACTAGGCTGGGGCCGTGTCCGATCCAGTACTCGTCCAGGTCGACGATCGTGTCGCCCTGATCACGGTCAACGACCCAGACCGCCGCAACGCGGTCACCGCCGAGATCTCGGCCGCTCTGCGCGCCGCGGTCGACGCCGCTGAGGCCGACCCCGGCGTGCACGCGCTGATCGTGACCGGCGCCGGCAAGGCGTTCTGCGCGGGCGCCGACTTGACCGCGCTTGGCGCCGCCACCGAGGACGGCTTGCGCGGCATCTACGACGGCTTCCTCGCGATCGCCAACTGCGCATTGCCCACGATCGCGGCGGTCAACGGTGCGGCCGTCGGTGCCGGATTGAATCTGGCGCTGGCCGCCGACGTCCGGATCGCGGGACCGGCGGCGCTCTTCGACCCGAGATTCCAGAAGCTCGGCATCCATCCGGGCGGCGGCGCGACGTGGATGCTGCAGCGCGCCGTCGGTCCCCAAGTGGCCCGCGCCTCACTGCTTTTCGGCATGCGCTTCGACGCCGAGGCCGCGGTTCGTTACGGGCTCGCGCTCGAGGTCGCCGACGATCCCGTTGCGGCGGCTCGGGCACTGGCCGCCGGACCCGCCGCCGCACCCCGCGACGTCGTCATCGCCACCAAGGCCTCGATGCGCGCGACCGCCAATCCCGGCGTCGTCGACACCGAGCAGCACCGGATCGCCGTGGACACCGAGCTCGGACCTCAGGCCACCTCGATCACCTCACCGGAGTTCGCCCGCCGGCTTGCCGCCGCCCAGCGCAAGTGAGCTAGAGGTCGAGCAGCGCCAGCTCCGGCGCCTCGATGAGGTCGCGCAGTTCGCCAAGGAACGCAGCCACCGCGGCGCCGTCGACGATGCGATGGTCGAACGCACACGTCAGTGACATCGTCGGGCGCGCAACGACTTCGCCGTCGACGACCACCGGGCGCGGCTTCAGCGAGCCCATCCCGAGGATGGCCGCCTCCGGATAGTTGATCACCGGAACGCCCTCGTCCAATCCCAGCGCACCGAAGTTGGACACCGTGAACGTGGAGCCCTGCAGTTCCGCCGGTTTGAGCGTGCCTGCGCGCGCATCGCGGATCAGCCGCGCGACGACGGCCGCCAGTTCCCGGGTGGTCTTGTCGTGCGCATCGCTGACGACGGGCACCAGCAGCCCTCGCGGCGCCGCCACGCCGAAACCCAGATGGACGGCCGGGTGCACGTGGATCTGCGGGCCGCCGGTGGTCTCCAGCCACGTCGAGTTCAACTTCGGGTGGTGGCCCAGCGCGATCGTCAACAGTCGCAGGGTCAGCACGAACGGCGTGATCGGCGACTCGTCAGCAGTGACGTCGCGCATGCGGTCACGCAACCGGATCAGGGCTGAGCAATCGACCTGAACACCGGCGTGCGCATCCGGTATCTGCCTGCGCGACAACGTCATCCGATGAGCCATCTCGGCCTGGACGCCACGCACCGCCACCATCTCCGGGATCGGCGCCGACCTGCCCGCCGCGGCGAGCACATCCTCGCGCGTGATCACCCCGTCCTGACCGGAACCGGTCACCCGCGGACAAGTCGACGTTCAACTCGGCGGCCAGTTTTCGCACCGGCGGCTTGGCCCGCGGGCGTTCACCGACCGATCCTCGCCTGCTGGTGTCCATCTGGTCGTCGGCCCCGTAGCCGACCAAGACCGGGTTGCGCACTGCGCCGTTGGCGCTCGGCGGTGGGAGCCGCAGCGGCGGCGACATCGGGTGGGAGGCGGCGGGTTCGGCCTCGGCCACCGAAGTCGCGATGCGGACCAGCATCGAGCCGACGGGCAGCGTATCGCCTTCGGCGCCGCCCAGCTCCACCACCCGGCCGGCGTACGGACTGGGAATCTCGACCTCGGCCTTGTTGGTCTCCACCGTGCACAGCGTCTGGTTCAGTTCGACGTCGTCGCCGACCGCGACGTTCCAGCCGGTGATCGTCGCGTCCTCGAGGCCTTCGCCCAGATCCGGAACCAGAAACTCCTGCACGGCACTCACGGCTGCACCATCGCCCGCTCGACGCAGTCCAACAGCCGGTCGGGGCCCGGCAGCCACAGCTTCTCCAGACCGGGCAGGCGGGTACGGCGTGTCAAACCCGGTGGCGCGCAACACCGGCGCTTCCAGGTCGTAGAACAGCTCCTCCTGAATGCGGGCCGCCAGCTCGGCGCCGAAGCCCAGCGTCCGCGGTCCTTCATGCATCACCACCGCCCGGCCGGTCTTGCGCACCGACTCCGCGACGGTGTCGAAATCGAGCGGGTTCAACGACCGCAGGTCGATGACCTCCAGGCTCCAGCCGTGCTGATCGGCAGCCAGCTCGGCGGCGCTCAGGCCGTCGCGACCAGCGAACCGTACGTCACCACTGTGACGTCCGCGCCGGTGCGACGGACCGCGGCCCGTCCGATCGGCAGTGCGGGCGAGTTGGTGTCGACGGCTTCACGGGTCCAGTACCGCCGTTTGGGTTCCAGGTAGATCACCGGGTCGCGACTCGTGATCGACTGGCGCAGCAGCCAATACGCATCCGACGGCGTCGACGGTACGACCACTTTCAGGCCCGCGGTGTGCAGCCAGTAGCTCTCGGTGGACTCGGAATGGTGTTCCACCGCACCGATTCCACCGAACGACGGGATGCGGATGGTCACCGGCATGTCGACGCCGCCGCGGGTGCGCATCCGGTACTTCGCCAAGTGGCTGACCAGCTGATCGAAGGCGGGCGCCGCGAACCCGTCGAACTGGATCTCGGGCACCGGCACGAAACCGCGGATCGCCAGTCCGATCGCGATGCCGACGATGGCCGACTCCGCCAGCGGGGTGTCGAAACACCTTTGCTCGCCGAAGGTTTCGGAAAGCCCCTCAGTCACCCGGAATACGCCGCCGAGCTTGGCGACGTCCTCTCCGAACACCAGCACCCGGTCGTCGGCGGCCATCGCGTCGTGCAGGGCGCGGTTGATCGCCTGCGCCATGGTCAGCGTCGGCGCCATCGGCATGGCCGTCAGCAAGGGACCTAGCGGCTCCGGCGCATCGTCGCCGTTCATCGCGGGTCGTTCGATGATTTGCGTCATTTCACGCCTCCTTCGCCAACTCGGTCAGCAGTTCCGTCGCGTTGCCGCGCCAGCTCGGGGGTGATGTCGTGGTAGACCGTGTCGAACATTTCGGCGACGTCAAAGTCGTCGGCACCGACGACCGCTTCGCGCAGTTCGGTTCGCAATCTCTTCGATCGGGCCGCGACCCGCTCCTCGAGTCGCTCGGTCCACACTCCGGCGGCTTGCAGGTAGGTGCGGTACCGCGCAATCGGATCGCGTGCCAGCCAATGGTCGACCTCGTCGGCCGGCCGGTAACGCGTCGGGTCGTCGGACGTGGTGTGCGGACCCATCCGATAGGTGATGGCTTCGATCAGCGTCGGTCCGCCGCCTTCACGGGCCCGCGCAGCGGCCTCCGCCGTCACCGCGTAGCAGGCCAGCACGTCGTTGCCGTCGACGCGGATGCCCGGCATCCCGTAACCGATCGCCCGGTGCGCGATCGACGGCGCCGCCATCTGGTGGCTGATCGGCGTTGAGATGGCCCACTGGTTGTTCTGCACGAAGAACACGCACGGCGCCTTGAACACCGCAGCGAAGTTCAGCGCCTCGTGCGCGTCGCCCTCGCTGGTTGCGCCGTCGCCGAGGAACGCCAGCGTCACCGAATCCTCGCCCAGTCGTTGGGCTCCCATCGCCGCGCCCACCGCGTGCAGTCCGTGGGTGCCGATGGGGATGGCGATCGGCGCGACGCACTTCTCGGTGAATCCCAGCCCGCCGTGCCACCTGCCCCGCCACACGGCACCCATCTGCGCCGGCGTGATGCCGCGCAACAGGAACGCGCCGATTTCGCGGTACTGAGGGAACAGCCAGTCGGTCTTGCGCAGGCACGCCGCCGCACCGATCTGGGCGGCCTCCTGACCGCGGCACGACGCGAACAGCGCCAGCTCGCCCTGGCGTTGCAGGTTGGTGAATTCGCCGTCGAGGTCGCGCGTGACGACCATCAGCTCGTAGAGCCAACTCAGCGTTTCTGGTGGCAGATCGCGGGTGTAGCGATCCTCAGACGTTGGGGCCCCATCGGGGGCGACAAGTTGGACCGGCTCCATGCCAACGGCCAGTGGCACGTCAGTCGCCGCAGAATCCTCAGCCATACCGCCTCCTTCAGGTGACGGCATGTTCCGCCGTCAGACCACGAGGTGCTCAGCGCAGTGGCGGTCAGAGCAAACCCCCTGGTGGGAGGGCTGTCCGCTAGCTACCGGGGTGTGGGGCTAGTGAAACGATGCGCTCTGCTCGCCGCAGCACTGGGGCATCTACCATTATGCCTTCGTATTGGAAGACGCCGCGCTCATCGCGCGCCGCCGCGAGCACGTGTCGCGCCCATTCGACCTGGTCGGGGGTGGGCGCATAGCCGGCGCGAATGACCGCGACCTGCGACGGGTGGATGGCGACTTTGGCGTCGAATCCGACGGCCACCGCGTCGTCGACTTCCTTGCCGAGGCCGTCGAGGTCCTTGATGTCCAGGTACACCGAATCCAGCGCCAAGCGCCCGTATGCCTTGGCCGCCAGAAGCGTCTGGGACCGCACGTGCTTGGCGACGTCGCGATACGTGTTGTCGGGGTGACGGTTGGCGGTGCCGCCCAGAACGGCGAATAGATCCTCGGCGCCCCACATCAACGCGAACGCGTTGTCCATCCGCGCCAATTCGCTGACCGCCAACGCGCCCAACGGGGTTTCGATCAGCGCGACCACCTCCAGCGGCGCGAGGTCACGCACCTGCTGCGGGTCTTCGGTTTTCGCCAGCATCACGGTCGTGTAGGAGGTGCGCGACAGCGCTTCGAGGTCGAGTTGATGATCGACGGTCGCGCTCGGGTTGATCCGCACCACGGTGCGTTCGGGGTCCAGCGCGGTCTCGGTCAGCGCGGTGCGGGCGGCTTCCCGATCCTTGGCGGCAACACCGTCTTCCAGATCGAGAATCACCACATCGGCTGCCGCGGCTGCCTTTTCGAATCGCTCCGGGCGATCGGCCGGGCAGAACAACCATGCCGGGCCGGTCTGGTTGAGCGGCATCAGTCCGCTCCGTCCGCGTCGCCGGCGGGCCGCTTGCGGACCATGGTCTTTCGCGACGCGGTCGCCACGACGTCGCCGTGCTGATTGCGGCCGGTGTGGGCGAACGTCACGATTCCTTCGCCGGGACGGCTCTTCGACTCACGCTTTTCGGTCACCTCTGTCTCGGCATACAGCGTGTCACCGTGGAAAAGCGGCTTGGGGAACGCGACCTCGCCGAATCCGAGGTTGCCCACGATCGTGCCCTGCGTCAGCTGGGTCACCGACAAACCCACCAGCGTCGACAACGTGAACATCGAGTTCACCAGCCGCTGGTTGAAGGGCGGCAACGCGTCGGAGAACGCGGCGTCGAGGTGGAGCGCCTGGGTGTTCATGGTGAGCGTGGTGAACAGCACGTTGTCGGCTTCGGTGATGGTGCGGCCCGGGCGGTGCTGATACAGCACGCCGGTTTCGAATTCTTCGAACCACAGCCCGCGCTGGACGACAGTCTTTTTCGGCTCGCTCACAGCCCCGCCTGCCGCGCGATCAGCATCAACTGCACCTCGGTGGTCCCTTCGCCGATCTCGAGGATCTTGCTGTCCCGGTAGTGGCGCGCCACCGCGAACTCGTTCATGAAACCGTAGCCGCCGAAGATCTGCGTGGCGTCGCGGGCATTGTCCATCGCGGCTTCGCTGGCCACCAGCTTGGCGATGGCGGCCTGTTTCTTGAACGGCTTGCCGGCCAGCATCATCGCGGCGGCGTCGTAGTAGGCGGTGCGAGCGGTGTGGGCACGCGCCTCCATCCGGGCGATCTTGAAGGCGATCGCCTGGTTGGCGCCGATCTTCTGGCCGAACGCCTCTCGTTCCTTCGCGTACTTCACGCTTTCGTCGACGCAACCCTGTGCCGCACCGACCGACAGCGCCGCAATCGCGATCCGGCCCTCGTCGAGGATGCGCAGGAAGTTGGCGTAGCCGCGGCCGCGTTCCCCGAGCAGGTTGTGCTGCGGCACCCGCACGTCGTCGAAGCTCAGCGGGTGGGTGTCGGATGCGTTCCAGCCCACCTTGTTGTACGCGGGCTCCGCGGTGTATCCGGGGTGGGAACCGGCACCAGGATCGTCGAGATCTCCTTGCGGCCGTCGGCTTCGCCGGTGACCGCGGTGACGGTGACCAGCTTGGTGATGTCGGTGCCCGAGTTGGTGATGAATTGCTTGCTGCCGTTGATGATCCAGTGTCCGTCGTCGAGGCGGGCCGTCGTCTTCGTCGCTCCGGCGTCGGTGCCACCACCGGGTTCGGTGAGGCCGAACGCGCCAAGCGCACGCCCACTTGTCAACTGCGGCAACCATTCCTGCTTCTGTGACTCGTTGCCGAACCGGTACACCGGCATGGCGCCCAGCGACACGCCGGCCTCCAACGTGATGGCCACACTCTGGTCGACCTTGCCGAGTTCCTCCAGCGCCAGGCACAGCGCGAAGTAGTCGCCGCCCATGCCGCCGTACTCCTCGGGGAACGGCAGGCCGAACAGGCCCATGTCGGCCATTCCCGACACCACCTCGTACGGGAACGAATGCTCTTCATCGTGCTTGGCCGCCACGGGTGCCACCACGCTCTGCGCGAAGTCGCGCACCGTCTTGGCGAGCTGTTCGTAGTGGTCGGGCAGGCTACCGGTAGCCAGAAAATCGCTCATGATTCGTCTTCCTTCGTACTTGCTTCTGCTGAATCGCCGGCTCGGCCGGCGGTGATCCTGGCCAGCGGCTGGCCCACCTTGACCTGGTCGCCGACGGCGACGAGTAGTGCGACTACGCCGTCGACCGGCGCGACCATCGCGTGCTCCATCTTCATGGCTTCGACGGTGACGACGACGGCGCCGGCTGCCACGGGCTGACCGTCCTGCACACCAACGGCCACAACCGAACCGGGCATCGGACTGGTCAGCTCGGCATCGCCGCTGTGTTCGTCGTCCGGGCGCACTGGCGCCTCCCGTACCTCCTCGACCATCGCGGTGCGCCCGCCGCCCGACAGCCAGATCTGCCCGTCGGTCGCGGCCACGAGGTACTCGGTGCGCAACCCGTCCAGCGTGACGATCAGCCGATCACCGTCGAGAGATGCCGCAAGCGACCGAGATTGGCCGTCTTCGACGCGCGCGGTGGCCGCGCCCGGGGTGCCGGTGAGGTAGACGTGGTCGGTGCGCTCGCCCGCATGCAGCCGGAACGTCGTCGGCGCCCGCTGCCCCAATCGCCAGCCCGACGGCACCTCCCACAAGTCGCTCGACCGGGACGGGCCAGCCGCGCAGCCACTTGTAGGCCGCCGCGGCGATCAACTCGTCGTCGCCGTGCTGCGACGGGGCGTAGTCGGGTGTTCGGCGGTCCAGCAGTCCGGTGTCGAGGCGGCCCGCCGCGACGTCGGGATCGGCGAGCAGGAAGCGCAGGAAGTCGACGTTGGTGGTGACGCCGAGCACCGCGGTGTCGGTCAGCGCGCGGTCGAGTGCGCGCAGCGCGGCAGTCCGGTCCCCCGCATGGGCGATGACTTTGGCCAGCATCGGGTCGTACTCGCTGCCGATGACCATGCCGGGCGCGAGGCCGGAATCCACCCGGACGCCGGGCCCCCCGGGCTCGGCGAGGTCGAGCACCGTACCGCCGGTGGGCAGGAAACCGCGTGCCGGATCCTCCGCATACACGCGGGCCTCGATGGCGTGGCCGCGCATCCGGATGTCGTCCTGGCCGAGCGGTAGCTTCTCCCCCGCCGCGATCCGCAGTTGCAGCTCAACGAGGTCGATGCCGGTGACCATCTCGGTGACCGGGTGCTCAACCTGCAGGCGGGTGTTCATCTCCATGAAGAAGAACTCGTCGGGCCGGTCGGCGGAGACGATGAATTCGACGGTGCCTGCGCCGGTGTAGTCCACGCTGCGGGCGGTGTCGCAGGCGGCCGCGCCGATGCGCGCCCGGGTCGCCGGGTCCAGCAGCGGTGACGGCGCTTCCTCGATGACCTTCTGGTGACGCCGTTGCAGACTGCATTCGCGCTCGCCGAGGTGTATCACGTTGCCGTACCCGTCCGCGAGCACCTGCACCTCGATGTGCCTGGGGTTCAACACGAATCGCTCGAGGAACAGCGTGTCGTCGCCGAACGCCGACGCCGCCTCCCTGCGCGCGCTGACCAGTGCCTCCGGCAGCTCGGCGGCCCCGTGCACCACCCGCATACCCTTGCCGCCACCGCCCGCCGACGGCTTGACCAGCACCGGATATCCGACCTCGGCTGCGCCCGCGATCAGGTCGGCATCCGTCAGGCCCGGCCGCGCGATGCCAGGCACGACCGGCACCCCGAACGCGGACACCGTCGCCTTGGCGGCGATCTTGTCGCCCATGGTCTGGATCGCCGCGACCGGCGGTCCGATGAACACGACGCCGGCCGTCTGCAGCGCCGCCGCGAATTGCGCGTTCTCCGAGAGGAATCCGTAGCCGGGGTGGACCGCCTGCGCCCCGGTCCGAAGCGCGGCCGCGACGACCGCGTCGATGTCGAGGTAGCTCAGCCGGGCGGGCGCCGGCCCGATGCGCACCGCGATGTCGGCGTCCGCGACGTGGCGGGCGCCGGCGTCGGCGTCGCTGAACACCGCGACCGAGCGGATTCCCATGGTCCGCAAGGTCCGGATGACGCGCACGGCGATCTCGCCGCGGTTGGCGATCAGGACGGTGTCGAAGCGCATCTCATCACATCCGGAAGACGCCATAGGAAACGGACTCGAGCGGCGCCTGCCCGACGATCGAAAGCGCCAGCCCCAGCACGGTTCTGGTATCGGCTGGGTCGATCACCCCGTCGTCCCAGAGCCGGGCGGTCGAGTAGTACGGGTTGCCCTGATCTTCATACTGCTGCCGAATGGGCGCCTTGAACTTTTCTTCCTCCTCGGCGCTCATCTCGCCGCCGACGGCGGCCAGCACCGAAGCGGCCTGCTCACCGCCCATCACCGAGATCCGCGCGTTGGGCCACATCCACAAGAAGCGCGGCGAATACGCCCGTCCGCACATCGAATAGTTCCCGGCGCCGTAGGAACCGCCTATCACGACGGTCAGCTTCGGCACCCTGGCGCAGGCGACCGCGGTCACCATCTTGGCGCCATGCTTGGCGATGCCGCCGGCCTCGTAGTCGCGGCCCACCATGAAGCCGGAGATGTTCTGCAGGAACAGCAGCGGGGTGTTGCGCTTGTCGCAGAGCTCGATGAAATGCGCGCCCTTGAGCGCGGACTCGCTGAACAGCACGCCGTTGTTGGCGATGATGCCGACCGGGTGGCCGTGAATGCGGGCGAAGCCGGTCACCAGCGTGTTGCCGTACTCGGCCTTGAACTCGGCGAACTCGCCGCCGTCGACGATGCGGGTGATCACTTCGTGCACGTCATAGGGCACCCGTGAGTCGACGGGAACCACGTCGTAGAGCTCGGTCTGGTCGGCCACCGCCTCGACCGTCGGCGCCACGTCCCACGGCAGCGGCGAACGCGGCCCCAGCGTGGCGACGATGCGGCGCACGATCCGGAGCGCGTCGCGGTCGTCGTGCGCCAAATGATCTGTGACGCCGGAGATCTTGGAGTGCAGGTCGCCGCCGCCGAGATCTTCGGCGGTGACCACTTCACCGGTCGCGGCCTTCACCAGCGGCGGGCCACCCAGGAAGATGGTGCCCTGGTTGCGCACGATCACCGCCTCGTCGCTCATCGCGGGCACGTAGGCACCGCCTGCGGTGCAGGATCCGAGCACGGCGGCGATCTGCGGGATCCCTTCGGCGGACAGGTTGGCCTGGTTGTAGAAGATGCGGCCGAAGTGCTCGCGGTCGGGGAACACCTCGTCCTGACGCGGCAGGAACGCTCCGCCGGAGTCCACCAGATAGATGCACGGCAGCCGGTTCTGTCCGGCGATCTCCTGGGCGCGCAGATGCTTCTTGACGGTGATCGGGTAGTACGTGCCGCCCTTCACCGTCGCGTCGTTGGCGACGATCATGCATTCGCGGTCCGAGACTCGGCCGATGCCCGCGATCATTCCCGCGCCGGGGCATTCGTCGTCGTACATGCCGTCGGCGGCCAGCGGCGCCAGTTCCAGGAACGCGCTGCCGGGGTCGAGTAGACCGTCGACGCGGTCGCGCGGCAGCAACTTGCCGCGGCCGACGTGGCGCTCGCGGGCCCGCTGCGAGCCACCGAGGGCGGCGGTGGCCAGCTTCGAGCGCAGCTGTTCCACCAGCGCGAGGTGCTCGTCGCGGTGGGTTCGGAGCGATGCCATCATCCCTCCGCTCGTTTGAGTTAATGACGGCTAACTCGTGGTATGTTAGTCGCCATTAACTCAAGTGTCCACTAGCGAGCCGGAGGGGGAGATGGGGACGTCGATTCCGACCACCACCCGGCGCAGCCGGGCCAAGTCGGATCGCCGCAGCCAGCTGATCGCCGCGGCGGAACGCCTCGTCGCCGAGCGCGGTTTTCTCGCGGTGCGGCTGGAGGACATCGGGTCCGCGGTTGGCGTCAGCGGTCCCGCGATCTACCGGCACTTCCCCAACAAGGAGGCGCTGCTTGTCGAGCTGCTGGTAGGAATCAGTACCCGGCTGCTGGCCGGCGCCACCGACGTCGTCGCGCGGGCCGACGACCCTGCGGATGCGCTGGACGGGCTCATCGACTTCCACCTGGACTTCGCACTCGGCGAGTCCGACTTGATCCGCATCCAGGATCGCGACCTCGGTCATCTGCCGCCGACGGCCAAGCGCCAGGTGCGAAAGGCGCAACGGCAATATGTCGAGATCTGGGTCGATGTGCTGCGGCGGCTGGACGACACCCGCAGCGAGACCGATGCGCGGCTGATGGCGCATGCGGCATTCGGGTTACTGAACTCGACACCGCACAGTGTGAAACCCGGCGGCGGAAAACGGCCGAAGCCGGCTCGCGTGCCGTCTTGAGGGCAATGACGGTCGCTGCGCTGACCTCGGCCGGTCGCGGCGTTCGTTAGTACCAGACTCTCCTGCCACCGACGGGCCGGCCGACGGATCCGAGGATCCAGAACACGGCGCCGATGACGAGCAGCACCACGCCGATGTCAGTCAGTACCGAGATCCCGAATATCAGTCCAAGGACGAGAAGGATCGCTCCGAGGGCAATCATCGCCACTCCATTTCTTCCGAATTTGTTCTGCGCGAGTTGATTACTTGCTGGGCTGGGGAACGTTGCAGTTCGTTACTTTCGGATTCACGCCCGCGTAGTTCAACGGGCCGGCAATCACAGTGACCGCAATGGTCCCAGCTGTCGCGCAACTCGTTGCGCCACCGTTGAAGTAGTCACGCTGATAGGCGGCGAGCACTCCGATCAGCAACCAGACGAGCACGATGACGCCGAATATTCCTCGCATGGTGACCGTTTACCCGGTGGATAATTTGCCCAAACCTTCACGCCGTGGGCGTGGCCGCGAACGCACAGGTGAGCCAGTCGCTCATGGCTCTGACCAGCACGGCCCGGTTCTCCCGCTTGTCGATCTCGTGGCCGTCGTCGTCGAACACCAGCAGCTCGACGCTGCGGCCGAGCGCGCGCAATGCGTCATACATCTGCTGCGACTCGGTGGGCGGCACGTTGGTGTCGTTGCGGCCGTGCACCAGCAGCAGCGGGCGCGGTCAACGCGTGCGCGCGCAGCAGCGGTGACAACAGGTCAAGCAGTTCCCGGTCGCTGACCGGGTGGCCGTACTTGGGGTGGGCCGCCGCGGCGATCCACGGTTCGGTGGTGCGATACCAGGTGGTCAAGTCGCTCATCCCGCAGATGCTGATTCCGGCGGCGAACAGTTGCGGATGAAAAGCGAGCGCCGCCTGCGTCAGGTAGCCGCCGTACGACCACCCGCAGCACGCGATGCGGTCCCTGGGGCGAGGCCGCGGTCGACCAGATAGCCCGCCGCGTCGGCGACGTCGTCGATCGCAGCGAATCGTCGCTCCCTGTCATCGGCGTGCATGAAGGTTCGGCCGAATCCCCCGGAACCGCGGACATTCGGGAGGAACACGGTGATGCCCGCTTCGAGCAGGGGCGGAAAGAACTCGTTGTAGCCGGGTCGGCCCTGCCCCTCCGGTCCGCCGTGCAGAAAGATCATGGCGCCGATCGGTTCGACGCCCGGCGGCGGGCGGAACAACCAGCCGGTGAAAACCAGCCCGTCGCGGGCGGTGACGGTCTCGAGGGTGGGGTCGGCCGTGACACCGGCCCGGTGCTGGGCTGCCGATCGACGGGCTCCCATTCCCGGCGCGGGGATCGACCAGTTCGACCGTCGGCGGCGTCGAGGGGCCTTCCACGGTCATCGCGAGCATCGACCCGCCCGCGCTGATGCTCAACTCGCTTGCCACCATGGCGGGCAGCGGAATTGGCTCGTACAGCGTGTAGTCGGCATACTCGAGGATCTGCAATTCGCTGGCGCCGTTGATGTTCCACAACAGCGCCACCGTGGAGAGGTCGTCGCTGACGGTGAACTCATCGAGTTCATAGCCGGGCCGCTCGGCAACCACCTGATACGACACGCCATCGGGGGTCGTGGTGACCTCCAACAGCCGGGCGTGGTCGGCGCCGTTCTCGCTGCGGATGAGGGCCCGGACATAGCCTTCCTGGCTGTCGGCCCCGTAGCTCGCCGCCGGCTGGTGCAGCTCGGTGAGTTCGCCCTCCAATCCGGCGCGCAGGCGGCGCGGACCGTGGTCGTCGAGGATGATCCCCGCATCGGTGGTGGAGCCGGGATCGTATGGCAGCAGGGCGATTTCGGTCAGGCCCCGCAGCATGATCAGATCGCGGTAGCCGCGCGGCCCGACCCGCACCAACGATGCGCCCGCCCACGCGTCGACGAGCCGCCCCCCGAGCGCCGGTCGAGCACCACCGCGGTGCCGTCGGCCGGATCGATCAGGCACGAGCTGCCGACGCCGTCCTCGCCGGTGAGGATTGCCGCGACACGGCTTCCGTCCCAAGCGATCAGTTCGGCGGTGCCTTCGGGAGCGCCTGCGGGCCAACGGTCGATGCGACGGGCGTCGCGGTCGTCGGGATCGGTTGTCACCACCCAGATCTGGCTGCGGGTGCCGCCCTCGGGTGCGACCTCACATGCCAGCCAATGGCCATCGGCGGAGTGGAGGACCCGGGTGACGGGGCCCTCGACGGGCAGTTCGACGTCACGCGACGAGCTCGCGCGCCAGCCGCGCAGAAAGCGCTGTACCGCCCGTGGATAGCCGCCGTCGTCGACAATGTGGGCGAACGCAGTCGGCATCCGGCGACAACGACGCGCCATAGTTTGCGCGGACCTGCCGTCCCACGGCACGTAATTTTCCATACTCTGCAACCACATTTCGAGCACCGCAAGTTGCCACAGCGCGTTGGCGCCCAGCGTGGTCCGCGCCTCGTTCGGAGCAGCCAGCAGCGCGTCGACGGTTTCCCTGCGATACAGGCCGCGGGTGCGGGCGGCGTCGTTGGTCAGCGCGTCGCGGACCATCCCCAGCACGTCGCCGCGCAAATGCCGGATACCGGGCACCGGGAAGTATCCCTTGGTGCGGTCGATGACCTCGGCGGGCAGCACCGCCCGCGACGCGTCCTTGAGCACACCCTTGCCACCCGAGGCCAGCTTCAGCTCGGCGGGACAGGCGGCGGCCAGCTCGACGAAGTCGTGGTCGAGGAACGGCACCCGAGCTTCAAGGCCCCACGCCATCGTCATGGTGTCCACCCGCTTGACAGGGTCGTCGACAAGCATCACCTGGGTGTCGAGCCGCAGCGCGGCGTCCACCGCCGTCTCGGCGCCGGGCGCGGACTGGTGCGCCATGACGAACTGCCGACTCGGGTCTTCGTCGGCGATGGCGTACTCCGGGGCGAAAATTGCCAGCACGTCGGAGTGGCCGCGGTCGAAGAACACCTTGGCGTACGCCTCGGTGGTCTGCTCGCGGGCCACGTTGGCCAGGGGCGGGTACCAGTCGTAGCCGGCCAGGATCTCGTCCGCGCCCTGGCCGGACTGCACCACTTTGACCGACTTGCTCACTTCCTGTGACAGCAGATAAAACGCGACGCAGTCGTGACTGACCATCGGTTCACTCATCGCTGCAATGGTTTTCGGTACTGCGGGCAGCAGCCGCGAGCTGTCGATGTGGATGCGGTGATGGTCGGTGTCGAAAGTCGTTGCAATCAGGTCAGAGTAGAAGTACTCGTCTCCGGACTCCCCGCCAACCGAGTCGAAGCCGATGGAAAAGGTGGCCAGGCCGTGCTGGCCCTGCTCGGCCAGCAGAGCAACCACGATCGACGAGTCGATGCCACCGGACAGCAGGACGCCGACGGGGACGTCGGCGACCATCCGCCGTTGCACCGCTGTGCGCAGCGAGTCCATTAAGGCCTCCTGCCAGTCGCGCTTGGTCCAGGATGCCCGCGCCGGATCGCGCTCGAAAAGCGGTGTCCAATAGACCGTGTCGGCGTGTGCCCCGTCGGGCTGGATTACCCGCACGGTCGCCGGCGGCAGCTTGCGCACACCGCGGTACAGAGTGCGAGGGGCGGGCACGACCGAGTGAAAGCTCATGTAGTGGTGTAGCGCGAAGCGGTCCAGTTCGGTGTCCACGTCGCCGGCATCGAGCAGCGCACGAACCGTCGACGCGAATCGCAGCCGACCGTCGGTTTCGGCCAGGTACAGCGGTTTGATGCCAAGCCGGTCACGTGCGAGCGTGACGACACCGGATTCGCGGTCGGCGATCGCGAACGCGAACATGCCCTTGAAGCGGTCCACGCAACCGGTGCCCCACCGGTGAAACGCCTTGATCACGACCTCGCTGTCGGCAGTCGAAAAGAATTGGTAGCCAACAGCTGCGAGCTCGTTACGCAGATCCTTATAGTTGTAAATGCAGCCGTTGAACACCAGGGTCAGCCCGAGGTCGCTGTCGACCATCGGCTGCTCGCCCCGGGCGGACAGGTCGATGATCGACAGGCGCCGGTGCCCGAACGCGAGCGGGCCGTGCGCGACCACGCCGTCGGAGTCGGGGCCGCGGGCCGCCATGGCACCCGTCATCCGGGTCACCGCGGCCACGTCGGCCGACTGTCCGTCGAAGCGGATTTCTCCGCAGATGCCGCACATGTTGCCTTCCGTTTCCCTACGGCGCCACTTGGTCGGGTTGGCCACCGGTCAAGATCCAGGTGTCCTTACTGCCGCCGCCCGAGGATGAGTTCACGATGCGGGATCCCCGCGCCGCCACCCGGGTCAGCCCGGCCGGCATGACGTGTGCCGTCACCGTATCGTCGGAACCCGGCCGCAGGTGTACGAACGCCCGCAGGTCGACGTGGTGCGGGTACATACCCTCGCCGTCGAACGTCGGGTGAGTGGACAGCGCGACGGTCTCCTGCGCTATGTAGCGCTCGGGCTGGTTCTGCAGTTCGCGCCGGCGGACTTCGAGTGCCTCACCGGAAGCCTCCGGCCCGATCAGCACGCCGGTGCCACCGTGCCCGTCGATCGGCTTGACCACCAAGTCGGCAAGGTTGTCCAGCACATAGTCACGCTGGGCCCGCTCGGCGCAGATCCAGGTCGGCACTTGGGCCAGCGCCGGTGTTTCGCCGAGGTAGTACTGGATCATCGCAGGGACATACGCGTAGATGGCCTTGTCGTCGGCGACGCCGTTGCCGAGCGCGTTGACGATGGTCAGCGTGCCGGCACTGACCGCCCTGAGCAGAGCCGGCCGCAGCGGCGCGCCGTTATATCCGGTCGACGACAACAGCATGTCCTCATCCATCCGGGCGTAGAGGACATCGACGGGGCGGGTGCCGGAACCGATGTGGTGCAGCAGTTTTTCATCGTGCACCGATAGGTCCGAGGACTGCACCACCGCAATGCCCATCTGCTCGGCCAGGAAGGTGTGCTCGAACCAAGCGGAGTCTTCCCAGCCCGACGACAACAGCACCACCGAGGGTTCGCCGCCGGCCGGCGGCGGCGCCGCGGCCCGCAGGGTGTCCAGCAGCATCGTCGGCACTTGATCGACATCGCCGAGTTCTGCGGGCCGGTCAACCTCGGGCAGGTGCCTGGTCAGTAACCGCCGGTTGACGATCGCATAGGCGCAACCCGACGGGATGCGCAGGTTGTCCTCGAGGACCATCCAGTTTCCGGCCCGGTCGCAGACCAGATCGGTGCCGCTGATGTGGGCGCGCACGGGGTCGCGTGACAGCCGACCCGTCGAGCGGAATCCCGGCGCCCGGTCGAGCGCCTGTATCCCGATCACGCCGTCGGCGATGATGGCCTGCTCGGAATAGATGTCGCGCAGGAACGCATTGAGCGCGCGGGCACGTTGGCCCAAACCGATCGTGAGCTCCGCCCACTCGTCGGCGGCGATCAACCTGGGTATGAGGTCGAGTGGAAATACCTGGGCACGGTTCTGACCGCTGACCCGGAATGTGATGCTTTCGGCGCGCTGCTCCTGCTCGATGGCGCCCTCCCGCGACCGCAACACGGCCACCCCGAGGTCGGCGACGGTGTGCAGAATCTTTTCGTAGCGGGGCCGCGGCCGGCCGCTGCGGACGACCGCCTCGTCATAGCTGACGGCGGCGGCCTTATCGGTGGCTTCGTACTCCCGGCCGGGGTGGTAGCCGAACATCAGTGTCGGGTCTTCGACGAGGACCGCGGCCGCGTTAGGCCAGGTGCCCGCGGTCTCGGCGATCAACTGGTCGACAACGTCGGTGAGGCGGCCGCGACGTCGCAACGCCCGGCGCTGACGGGCCGCCGACGAACCCGCGATGAGCACCTGTCGGGCCAACTCGCTAACTGTCTGCCAGTCCCCCGCGGCCTCGAGCTGCGGGCGCAGCGAGCGCACGAGTTCCGCGACGACCTCGGCGGCGGGCCGGCTCACCGGCCCGTCGATGTCGACCAGCTCGCCCTCCAGACCAGACCTGGCCGCCCGCCACACCGCGGCCCGGCCCAACGGCGGGGCGACCTCCAAAGCGGGGAGGCCCGCCCGCAAGCCCTCCACCTCCCGCTCGACCAATGCCCGGAACAGTCCGGCGATGAGCACAATGGTGTCCACCGACGGGCAGCTGTCGCACACCCGGAGCTCGAGGGTGGGAGCGCCGTTCGCGGGCCGGACGTCGAAATAGACCATGCCGGCGTCGGTGATCACTCCGCTCGCCACCAGCTCGGAGACGAGGTTGTCGTATCCGGCGGCTGAGGACACCGGCGCGGCCAGACCCGTTGTGGGCCAACGCTGCCACACCAATGTGCGCACACTGGCGTAGCCCGTGTCGGAGCCGTCGGACCAGAACGGTGAACTAGCGGACAGCGCCAGCAGTGTCGGCACATAGGCGGACACCCGATTGGCCACGGCGACCGATTCGTCGCGGTCGTCGATGCCGATGTGCACCTGGGTGCCGCAGATAAGCTGCTCACGGGCCAGCAGCTGGTAGTCGGCGAGCATTTGCCGGTAGCGCGGGGTCTGGGTGACCTGCATCTCGGCGGGCACAGACAGCGGCACAGCGCCGGCCGCGACCACGCCCATGCCGAGATCGGCGGCGGCGGTGACGAGCACACTGCGGTGGCGCTGAAGATCGGCGCGCAGGGCGCCAAGGGTATCGACCACGCCGCTGTTCATTTCGATCACGCAGCGCTGCAACTCAGCGACATAACTATCGGACAACTCGCCCAACAGCTCGGGTGCGCGAGCCGTCAGCCGTCTGGTCCTCAGGTCGACGAGGTGGAATTCCTCCTCGACGCCCATCGTTCGCGGCATGACGCCTCGCATTTCGCCACGGTAATTGACGAGTAGTTACCTCAGTGTTAACCATGGTTGTTGCCGGCAAACCGCTGCGGCTATCTCTTTCGCTAGAATAGGCGCCCGCGACCAAAAGCCGCTCGGCGAACTGCACAGGTACCCTGCAGCCATGAGGTCGGTATGAGCGATTCACCGCGCCGCGAGGGGCCCGAGGAGACCCAACCGCTCGGCACCAGCCATCCCGGATACACCGACCCGGCGTATGCGAGCCAAACGTACTACCCGCCCTACCAGGGTCCGCCCTACCAGGCACCGTATGTGCCGCCGTACGCGACCGGCCAATACGGCCCGCAGTACCCGCCGGGTGAACCGCCGCAGCCGCCGCCGGACGGCCCGAATTCGCCGCGCTGGCTGTGGATACTCGCGGTGATCGCGGTCCTGGCGGTGATCGGCCTGGTGATCGCGCTGGTGATCGTCAACAGCTCACAGCAGGAGAGCGTCGTCGCACCTCTGCCGCCGTTGTCCGAGCCCAGTTCCACCCCGCCGACGCCGACGACGTCCCCCACGCCCCTCCCTGTCTTCCCGCTGCCGACGCTGCCGAGTACACCGCCCACCACCGGCAGCACCGGTCCGTCTACGCCGGGTGCGACCGACACCGTGGCCTACAACGTCTCCGGCGACGGCCGGGCCATCAACATCACCTACGTCGACACCGGCGGGGTGTTGCGAGACCGAGTTCAATGTGATGCTGCCGTGGAGCAAGCAGGTCCAGCTGGCCCAGCCGGCCAAGGACTCCGCCAGTCTCAGCGTCATCAACGTCGGCAACGAAGTGACCTGCTCGATCACCGTCAACGGCGTGCAGATACAGCAGCGCACCGGCGCAGGACTGACGATCTGCAACGCGGCCGGTTAGACCGCCGCCGGCCGGCCCGGCACCCGCACCGCGATCATCGCCAGTAGTCCTGCCGTCAGCACGACGCACAGCCCGCCCATGCCGGCCCTGATCGGTGCCGAACGCGTCGATGAATGTGGAGAACAGCGTCGGCGCCAGGAACGACACCGCCCGGCCGGTCGTGGTGTAGAGGCCGAACGCCGCGCCCTCGTTGCCGTCCGCCGACATCCGCAGCATCAACGTCCGTGCCGACGACTGGGTCGGCCCGACGAACAGGCATAACAGCAGCCCGAATATCCAGAACGCCACCGGGCCGGACAACGTCAAGACGG
Source organism: uncultured Actinomycetota bacterium (assembly GCA_963733605.1). Lineage (GTDB taxonomy): Bacteria > Actinomycetota > Actinomycetes > Mycobacteriales > Mycobacteriaceae > Mycobacterium. The sequence continues at coordinate 118,992 of CAVTDY010000018.1, read as the reverse complement.
TCAGCCCAATCGCGATCAGCGCGGTCAGCGAACCGACGATGACCGGTTTGGAGCCGACCCGGTCGTCGAGCAGGCCACCGAGCACCGCGCCGATCGCCGCGACCACACTGGCGCTCACGCCGAACAGCAGCACGTCGGCCGCGGAGATGCCGTAGGCGTTGACGCCCAGCACCGCGCCGAACGCGAAGACGCCTGCCAGCCCGTCCCGGAACACCGCGCTGGCCAGCAGGTAGTAGACGACGTTGCGGTCGCGCCGCCATTCGCCGACGACCTCCGCCCACAGTTCGCGGTAGGCGCTGAAAAAGCCGATGGCCGTCCGCCGCTGCTGCGGGTCCGGAACCGGCGGGTGCACTGCAAGCAACACCGGCAGCGCGAAAAGCGTGAACCAGGCGGCCGTCAGTAGCATCGCCGCTCGCACGTTCTGGCCGCCCTGCGTCGGAAGATCCAACAGCCCGCGCGTTTGGCCGTGGCCGGAGATGAAACCGAGATAGACCACCAGGAGCAGCACGACACTGCCGAGATAGCCCATGCTCCAACCGAATCCGGATATTCGGCCGGATGTCTGCGGCGTGGAGAGCTGTCGCAGCATGGCGTTGTACGGCACGGTGGCCAGGTCGCTGCAGGCGGCGGCGCAGGCGAGCAGCGCCAGGCCGGGCCACAGGTAGTGGTAGTCGTCGCGAATGAGACTCATCGCCGAAGTGAGCGCCACAACAACCCCGGTCAGCAGCGCCAAGGCGCGTCGGCGCCGCCACGGGGCGTTGACCCAGATCCCGGTGACCGGGGCGAGCAACGCGACGACCAGACCCGCCAGGGCCAAGGCCCGCCCCAGCCAGCTGGCCGGGCTGGTGCCGCCGGGCAGGTCGTGACCGACGGTGCGGGTCAGATAGACCGAGAACACGAAGGTCACGACGATCGCGTTCACGCCGGTGGAACCGCTGTCCCACAGTGCCCATGCCAGCACCCGCCAGCGCGCCCCGGCTTGCGCGGGCGGCCGCGGTTGGCTCATGGTCGCCCACGATATAGTCCGGCCCATGCCAGTACCCGTACCCAGCGCGGACGCCCGTGCCGTCGTCACCGGTGCCTCGCAGAACATCGGCGAAGCGCTGGCCACCGAGCTCGCCGCCCGCGGACACCATCTGATCATCACGGCGCGCCGCGAGGACGTGCTGAGCGCGCTGGCGGGCCGGCTCAACCAGCAGTACGGGGTGACCGTCGAGGTGCGTCCAGTTGATCTCGCCGATCCGGCCGACCGCGCCAAGCTGTGCGACGAGCTTGCCGTGCGGAACATCTCGATTTTGTGCGCGAACGCAGGCACCGCGACATTCGGACCACTGGCCTCGTTGAATCAGGACGAAGAAAAGGCGCAGGTGCAACTGAATGTCCTTGGCGTCCATGACGTTACACTCGCTGTGCTGCCCGGCATGGTCGAGCGCGGGGCCGGCGGCATCTTGATTTCCGGTTCGGCAGCGGGCAATTCGCCGATCCCCAACAACGCGACCTATGCCGCCACCAAGGCGTTCGTCAACACGTTCAGCGAGTCGCTTCGCGGCGAGCTCAAGCGCGCGGGCGTGCACGTCACGCTGCTGGCCCCTGGTCCGGTGCGCACCGAGCTGCCCGACCCCGACAACCAGTCGCTGGTCGAGCGGCTGATCCCGGATTTCCTGTGGATCTCCACCGAGTACACCGCCAAGCTGTCGCTGGATGGGTTGGAGCGCAACAAGATGCGCGTCGTGCCGGGTGTCACGTCCAAGGCGATGTCGGTGGCGGCGGGCTACGCACCGCGAGCCATCGTGACGCCGATCGTCGGCGCGGTCTACAAGAGACTCGGCGGCGACACCTAGCTGCGGCGGCCGGTGCCGAAGATGCTGCGGGTGATCTCGCGGCCGATGACGGTGCCCGCCGAGCGCATCGCGCTCTTGAAGGCCGGGCTGCTCATCACCTTGTCGAGCATTCCGGGTTCGGCGGCCCCCCGCGACTTCACCTCGCCCTCGGTGCTGGCCCCGCCGGGGTCGGCGGAGCGGCGCAGCGTCGGGCAGCGCAGCGTCGGGGGCCGCGGCACCGGCTGCAACTTGGCGTTGAGGCGTTCATACGCCGACTCGCGGTCGATCGTCTGGCCGTACTCGGCCTGCAGCGGGCTGGCCTTGGCCGCGGCGGCGATCGCGTCCGGACCGATCGTGTCCATCAGCGAACGCGGCGCCCGCAGCCTGGTCCACGCCACCGGCGTCGGCGCACCCTTCTCCGAGAGCACGGTGACGATCGCCTCGCCGATGCCCAGCGACGTCAACGCCGACTCCAGGTCGTAGACATCGGTTTTCGGGTAGGTGCGGACGGTCCTGGAGAGCGCCTTCTGGTCGTCGGGGGTGAACGCGCGCAGCGCGTGCTGAATGCGTGCGCCGAGCTGCGAGAGCACATCGTTGGGCACATCGGTCGGCAACTGCGTGCAGAAGAACACGCCGACGCCCTTCGAGCGGATCAGCTTCACGGTCTGCTCGACCTGTTGCAGAAACGCCTTCGACGCATCGGTGAACAGCAGGTGGGCCTCGTCGAAGAAGAACACCAGCTTCGGCTTGTCGACGTCGCCGACCTCGGGCAGCGTGGTGAACAGGTCGGCGAGCACCCACATCAAGAAGGTCGAGAACATCACCGGCCGGGCGGCCTGGTCGCCCAGTTCGAGCAGGCTGATGACGCCGCGGCCCTGGGCGTCGGTGCGCATCAAATCTTTTGGCACCAGCTCGGGTTCACCGAAAAAGGTCTCCGCGCCCTCGGCCTCGAGATTGATCAACGCGCGCAGGATCACCCCCGCGGTCGCAGGCGACACCGCGCCAAGGGCTTTCAGCTCGGGCTTACCCTCGTCGCTGGTGAGGTATTGGATGACCGCCCGCAGGTCCTTGAGGTCCAGCAGCAACTGGCCCTGCTGATCGGCCCAGTGGAAAATCAGCCCGAGCGTCGACTCCTGAGTTGGGTTGAGCCCCAGCACCTTTGACAGCAGAATCGGCCCGAAGCTGGAGATGGTGGCGCGCACCGGCACCCCGATTCCCGACGTGCCCAGCGACAAGAACTCCACCGGAAAGGCGGTCGGCGTCCACTCGTCACCGGTGTCCTTGGCCCGCTGCTGGGTCTTCTCACCCGCCTCCCCCGGCCGGGACAGCCCCGACAAGTCGCCCTTGACGTCGGCCATCAGCACCGGCACCCCGGCCGCGGACAGCTGTTCGGCGATCACCTGCAGTGTCTTGGTCTTGCCGGTACCGGTGGCGCCGGCGACCAGACCGTGCCGGTTGACGGTGGCAAGCGGGATACGCACCTGTGCGGTCGGATCACAGGCCCCGTCGACGACGACGCTGCCCAGCTCCAGCGCCGCGCCGTCGGTGGCGTAACCTGCGGCGATCTGCTGGGCTTTGGTGGCTGACGACTCAATGGTCATGGCCCGAACATTACTGGCGGGAGCCCTGCGGATGGGGGTGGTCAGCCGGTTGTCGGCCCGACGGCTTAATGTTTTCTTTGTGCGTGACGAACTGGTGTGGATCGACTGCGAGATGACCGGCCTTGACCTCAAGACCGACCAGCTCATCGAGATCGCGGTGCTGGTCACCGACGCCGACCTGAACATCTTGGGTGACGGCCTCGACGTGGTGATCCACGCCGACGATGCCGCGTTGTCGTCGATGATCCCCGTCGTCACCCAGATGCACACCCGCTCGGGTTTGATCGAGGAAGTGCGCGCGTCGACCATCGACGTGGCCACCGCCGAAAAGATGGTCCTCGACTACATCCGCACCCACGTCAAGCAGGCCAAGACCGCGCCACTGGCCGGCAACTCGATCGCCACCGACCGCGGCTTCATCGCCCGTGACATGCCCAACCTCGACGACTACCTGCACTACCGGATGATCGACGTCAGCTCCATCAAGGAGTTGTGCCGGCGCTGGTATCCGCGCATCTACTTCGGCCAGCCCGAGAAGGGGCTCAGCCATCGCGCGCTCGCCGACATCGCTGAATCGATCCGTGAGCTGCGCTACTACCGCCGAACCGCGTTCGTCGCGCCGCCAGGGCCGTCGACCAGCGACATCGCGCAGATCGCCGCCGAAATCGGGGCGCCGAACGGCGGCTCGGCGGTAAATCGATTCGGCTGCGGAGCGCCCCAGCGGCTAATATCGACGGCGCCGCACGTGCTTGACGGCCCGGCGGCGATGGTGGCTGTAGTTCAGTTGGTAGAGCACCAGGTTGTGATCCTGGGGGTCGCGGGTTCAAGTCCCGTCAGCCACCCGGCAGGTCAGAGGGCGATTTCGCCCTCTGACCTTTTTTCTTGCCGAGGGGCCTGCGGCGTGATGTGGGTAATGGGTCAGTTCGCGCGCAATGTTGGGATCGGTAGCTACGCGGGCGGTGTCCACTTGCCGCACGGCCTCTTGACCAGGGTTCCAAGAATCCTCCAAGTCCCCCACCGGATACTGCCGTTGCCTGCACAGCAAACCGCTGTCGGGCGTACCGTAATACCCCTACCAGGGCGTGAGACCAGGCAGGGGAGACAGAAGGGAAACATCATAAGTAAGCCCGAAGAAATCGAAGACCTCCAACCCGAGGAGCAGGACACCGGCCAGGTGAAAGGCGGCCTGACGCAGGAGGGCGGCCCACCGATACCGCGCCCGGGACCCGGACAACCCAACCCCGGCCCTCGCGCACGGTCCTAACGGTCAAGCCGCAACCACAGAAAGGAACATCACCATGACCACCAACCCCAAAGACAGAATCGAAGACTTGGCACCCGACCAGGACGCCGTAGACCAGGTGCGAGGCGGCGGCGGCGGTGCAACGATAAACCCCCCGAGCGGCGGATCACCAAACAGCCAAGGAAACGCCGGCGGCTCGCCCGACACCACCTCCCAAGAAAAGGAAATTGCGAACAACAGGCGTTCTTGAACCGGTGACAACGTAAGGGTGGCTGCGAGCCAAAGAGCGGTGCCGCCCAAACGACGTCATCTCAGCATGTGTGCCACCGCGGCTCACCGCCACCATTTTGCTGCGGTGTTTGCTCGAGGAGCTATCAGCGATCATGGCAAGGACTGGCCTGAAGTAACGCGTTACCCCGCACGAAGCACTCGGGCGGACGGTACAAACAACCCAACCAACCCGACGTTAGGAGACAACATGACCGGCAACCCCGAAGACAAGATCGAGGACTTGCAACCCGACCAGGACGCCGTAGACCAGGTGCGAGGCGGCGGCCGCGACGGACAAAGCAGCGGTCCCGGCGGAGGCCCGAGTGCCCCCGGCGGGGGTGGCGCGCCCGGCGGCTCAGGCGGCACAAGCGGCTCAGGCGGTTCAAACGGAGTCGGCGAGCCAATCCTGCACGGACCGAAGGAATTGTGACGCTGAAGCAAGTCCCACGCCGACGTCCCGTCTGAGCCGTACTGGCGCCTGCCAACTGCCCTCTGCTTCTTGATGCGTCATGTACTGAAAGTTCCTTTTCGCCGACAGATACGGAATTGCGGGTGGCTGAGCACCGCCGTAGACCAGGTGCGAGGCGGCGGCGGCCAGTTTGTCGGCGGCGGAGGCGGATCGAACGGCGTAGGAGACGGCGGCGGAAGCGGTATCGGCTCGCCCGGAATTACTGACAAACAAAAGAAGAACCACAGCAGCCGTTCTTGAACCGGTGACCAAACGCGTCTCGCCACTTCCTCGCCCAGTAACGGTCGCTGTCACCGCCGCGGCAGGGATTTTTGATGGCCCCGCCCCCGCACCGTATGCGTTGCAGCACAACCGGATTTGGAGTCGCGTGATTTTGCGCGTCGATATCGAGAGAGTGGTTACAAGACAACGGCTTTCACCGCAAGTAGATGCGCTGGACCAAACCACGTGCTAGTCGTGCATCACCTCCCAGTGAATCTCCTCGACGGGCAGCAAAGAGGAGATGACGAGCCCGACGCACTCTACGACGCATGTTCGGGATCCCGGACTACATGATCCGAGTTCACGTTGCCAACGCCGAAATTTACGAGCGTTGGCTCACGACGCGTCTGATGGGAGATCCCGCGATCGCCCGAGTCGACTCCCGGATCACGATGAAACTCATCAAAAGGCGGCCCTAACTAGACGCCCGCCTGGCGTGTGCCGCCTACGTCGTCACGTGGTCGCCCTCAGCGCGCGATAGATTGTCACCCGATTGACCCACGGGTGGCTTCAGATTTCTATAAAAATCGGGTCAGTTTCCATATCCGAATCCATTTGGAGACAGCGGCGCCACCCTCGGCGGGGCGTTGACCTGGTTGATGTAATGAAACGCAGTGAACAGCCACCACACCATGACAGCGAACACAACCCAACGCATAATTTTTTGGTTTGTGCTGATCTTGTTCGGTGTCCACGCTTGATTGCCGTATTCATCCACGGAAAGCACACCAGTTTTGGGTGCCTTGAACGACCAGCCGAACCAGAACGGCAAATATAGACCGCAGGTAAACAAACACCATATTGTGTTCAGCAGGGCCTTTGCCCAGTGCGTCATCGGGGTGTTGTACCAAATCTCGGCCCACGTGGTGCCGCGTTTCCATACGATGGGCCCAGTTCTGCGAAGGGTGACTTGGCCGGTGGAGGAGACGTTGCCAATGTAACCGCCGGTCCCGATCCTCGTCATTATTGCTTGGTCGAGGATCTGGTTGCGTTGCGCTTCGGTCAGTGGTTGCTGAGCAGCGGTCATGAGGCGTGACACTGCGCCTGGTTCTAGGAATTGTCAATGGCACACCGCGAGCCGAAAGGTAGCCAGCAGAAGAGCCGACAGGACTGCGAGTTGGACTGATTCAATAGACGGCGGGTCTTTGCTGGTCAGGGCCTTTACCCAAAATTCTGGAAAATGTGTCTTCATCAGGAAATCGCCGCTTGCGCGCGCCGGAGCGTGCCAATTGCTGCCGTTTGATGGAATCAAGGTCAATTTTCGACTTAAGAGTGGGCGTGTCACATTTAGCGAGTCTCTTCTCGGTACCTCAAAAAAACACCGCGCGGCGCTAGTTGTCAGCACGCGATAGATTGTCGCCCGACCGACCCACGGGTGGCTTCAGACGCAGGGATGTGACGGATTGGCACTAGCGACGGCTGCCCAGGCCGTGGGCATGTTCGTCGTGACCAACATCGACGACATGGTGGTGCTGTCGTTGTTCTTCGGTCGCGCCAGGGGCAATCGGTCGGCGACGGTCCGCGTCGTCGTCGGTCAATACCTCGGATTCGTGGCGATCCTCGCCGTCTCGGTGATCGGTGCACTCGGAGCGCAGCTCCTGCCCGAGGCGGCGATTGGATACCTGGGGCTGCTTCCGATTCTGTTTGGTCTACGCGCGGGCTGGTCGGCTTGGCGACAACGCCGCGACGGCGAGGACGCGAGCACGGGGCGCTACCGCGGCATCGGCGTGATGACTGTCGCCACAGTGACATTCGCCAACGGCGGAGACAACCTCAGCGTCTACGTGCCGGTCTTCGCCATCGCCGGCCCATCGGGGATGGTCGCGTATGTCGTCGTCTTTTTGATTGGTGTCGCGGTCTGGTGTGCCCTCGCTCGGTACGTGGCCACTCGTCCTCCGGTCGCCAACCTTCTGTCTCGTTGGGGCCACGTCATCATGCCCGTCGTGCTGATCGCCATCGGACTGGTGATCCTGGTAAAGGGCAGAGCCTTCGGCCTGTAGGGGCCGTCAGATGGTGGCGTTACCCGCTTTCCACTGCGCCCACGGGATGTTCCAGTCGCCAAGGCCGTCCGTTCCGGACAGCGTGGACCCCAGCGTGTTGACGACCTCAACGATGTCGCCGCGTTTGGTGTTGTTGTAGAACCAGATGGCATTGTTCGGGCTGACGTTGAGGCAGCCGTGGCTGGTGTTCGTGAAACCCTGGCTGCCGACCGACCACGGCGCGGAGTGCACGAAGATTCCGCTGTAGCTGATTTGCGTCGCCCAGCTCACGTCGGTGCGATACCCGCCCGGCGAGTTGACGGGCACACCGTAGGTCGACGAATCCATGATGACGTGGGTGAACCGCTCACCGACGATGTAGACGCCGTTGTTGGTCGGGGTGCTGTCCTTGCCCATCGACGTCGGCATGGTCCTGATGACCTCGCCGTTGCGTCGAACGGTCACGATCTTGGTGTTGTCATCGGCCGTCGCGATGACCTCGTCGCCGATGGTGAAGTGCGTGGTGATGTCCTGCTGACCGAACAAGCCATCACCGAGATCGACGCCGTAGGTGTTGACCGCGACGTCGACGGTCGTGCCTGGCTTCCAGTATTGCGCTGGGCGCCAACGCACTTCGCGATCGTTCAGCCAGTAGAAGGCACCCTCCACGGGCGGGTTGGTGGTGATCTTGATGGCGTTTTGAGCCGCCAACCGGTTCGAGATGTCCTCGTCGAACCGGACCGCGACGGGCTGACCCGACCCCGACGACCTCACCGTCGTTGGGCAGCACGTACGGCATCGTCAGGTTTTTCGGCGAATGGGTGTGGAACGTCATCTGCTGGGTCACGATGCCCGCGAGGCCAAGCGACTGCGCGCTCAGCGTGTAGCGCTTGTTGTAGCCCAGCGGCTCGGTCGTCGACCACGTCAGGCCGTCGGGGCTCAGTTGGCCGGCGAGGGGGGTGCCGTCTTCGTTGACCACGCTCACCTCGCCCAGCACGCCATCTTCGGCACTGACCGTCACGGGCGATCCGACGCTCACGCCGACGGCACCGTCCGTGACAGACGCGGTGAGCTTGGGCACAAGCAGATCCGCGTATGGCGTGCCCTTGTCGGTGATGACCTGTGCCTTCGGCGGGGCTGGGTTGCTGTTGCAGGCGGACAGCCCCAGCGCCATGGCGGGAACCAACGCGATCGCCACCAACCAGGCACGTTGTCGACGCGGACGGGCCATCGACCGGACCTGCCACATGCTTTGCTCCACCTCGCTCCCAGGACTCGCACAGCGACGATTCGTTGCGACAGTCTAAGGGCAACATTTGCCGGGGGCGCCCCTACTGCGTCGCTCCCCGGCGGCGGCCGATGGCGGGATTTCACCCTGTGCCGCGGGGCCTGTTATTGTCGCCTACGCAGCGCCGTTAGCTCAGTTGGTAGAGCAGCTGACTCTTAATCAGCGGGTCCGGGGTTCGAAACCCTGACGGCGCACTTCAGAGGCCATTTTTTGGTTCGCCCCGATGTGATTCATCGTTTATTCATCGTTTATGGCTCGGTCGAGTAGCTCGGCGACCTGCGTGTGCACACGGCCTCGGCTCATATAGCGATCTTGGGTCATGCTGATCCGGGTGTGGCCGAGCTGGTCGGCCCCGATCCGCGCCGATAAGCCCTCGTCGTCGATGAGGGTGGCCACCGTTTTGCGGAATGAGTGGGTGGTCACTTCGGGCACCCCCAGCTCGTCGCGAACTGCTCGCCACCGCCTACCAAAGTTGTTCGGGTCCCGCAGGGTGCCCGTCGTGGACGGGAAGATCACCGTTTGTTGACCGAGGAACGGCAGACTCCGCCGCTCGATCAGCGCCGACACCGCGAACCGTGGCAGCGAGATGGTGCGCGTCCCCGCCTCAGTCTTGGTGTCGTCGATCCGCTGCAAACCCTCGCCGGTCGCCCTGATGACCTTGCCCGTCACTGTCAGCGTGCTGGCGTCTTCGTCGAAATTTGTCCACGTCAACGCCAGCAGCTCCGAACGGCGCACCCCTGTAGCGATCAGGATCGTGATCGGGTCGACAAGATCATGATCCCGGCAGTACTCCGACGCCCGCAGCTTGCCCAGCAGTTCACGCACCTGGTCGGCAGTGAGCGCGCTGGCACCCTTCGGTTTGGACGTGGACTTGATCGGCTGCACATCGCGCACCGGGTTCGTACCCAGAACATTTGCCATCACGGCGAGCTGGAGCGCACCGCGCAGAATCGTCTTGGTGTGTCTGGCCATATTCGCGCCGTGCGTGTCACGCATGGCCCGCAGCGTTGCATCCAGTCGGGCGGGCGTCGCTTCCCCCACGCGCACGCCTCCCACGAACTTGGTCAGCTTGCGTACCACAACCTTGTAGGTGTTCATGGTGGCCGGGGAGCGCCCGTCTTCGGCGAGCCGAACAAGATGCTCTTGCAGGAGGACCGCGATCTTGGTGTCCAGCGTGATCTCGTCGGGACCGCCCGGTGCGCGCCGAGCTATCAACGCCTCGATGAGGAGATCCTCAGCTGGCTTGCCGTGCTGATCATGTTCATCTGCCGGGCCGCGCCGCTCGACGATCCGCGTCAAACCATCGGAATCACGAAACCGACACCGCGCCAGCCATACCCCGCCACCGAGGTATTTCCGGGTGATCTTGCCGCGCTGGCCGATGCGCAGTGGTGGCCTACCTGGCATTGCCCTCAGCCTCGTCATCGACGAACGCCCCGATCTGTCGAAGCTGCCGGGTAATCTTCCTTTTGCGCGACTCAGCCCCGTCAGGGTGCGACAAACACCACCGCAGTCACAATCCCACCGATCCGGGTTCTCAAGCGTCGGTGCAGGGTGCGGGTGGTGCCCCTCAAGGCGATGACGTTCAGCCCAGGCCTCAGTGCCGTCATCTTTCATCTCGTCCCTCTCTCTGGTCATGCGCCAGAGTCTCTAGACGGCTCCCAAATCGACCACCCTACAACTTGGCCAAACTATAGAAACCGGGAAGACCGTCCTATAAATGCCCAGGTGGTGTCCACTGCCTTTATTGAACATCTGTTTAATAGGAGGAACAATCGCCTGCGTCTATGGCGTCCTTACAAAGCGGCTTCTAGAAAAGCCGAGGGGATTAGCGATCAACAGTTATCGGACGATCTCACTCATTCCCGCTAGATCTCCATAACCCTTGAACCGCAAGGCTATTCGTGTCGTTCTGTTCACGCTGATTCTCGCTCGATCACGTCGCATCTCTAGCGGCAAACCCACGGTGCGGAAGTTTGTGTCGCTACCGATCTGCTGGCAGATAATCGCAGGTCAGTGGGCAAAATTGTGCTATGATGAACACCTGCGAGAAGTAGGAAAAATGGATAGTCGTCTTGAAAGTATTTGGTACGCAATCGAGCATCCGCTGGGGCCGTCGCGGGAACTAGGCTCATACGCAAACCATCAGGAGAGCGTGGAGCAACTGATTCGGGTGATGAACGCAAGAGTCCTTCCGACCAGAAGTGGGCTGGACCACTCGCCTGCCGGACAACCGATCCGCTCCGCCCGCTAGTCATCTTCAGCAGGTGTACGGGCCGCCCCAGGCTACCAACCGGTCAGTAGCTGCCCGCTGATTCCCGTTGCAGGAGTCGCGATCAGGGCTACCGTCGATGACGGTGGATGGGGTGCGCAGTAAGAACGATTCGACCTCCCGTTCATGGGAGGCGGACCTGATGCAGGGCGCCTACCTTCTCGAGCTGCTTTGTCGCTCTCGGTTCGAGGCCGAGACGTCGCGCGCCAAGCTCTACATGAACATTCACCAGCTCGTCATCGCCGGGAATAGTGCACGGGCCGACGACCTGCGTCGACTCATTCCCGCGACGGAAGCCGGGGTGGTTACCCTCGACCTCCTCGGCGAAGCACTTCGGGATCGAATTGTCGCTCTGCGTTCCGAAATCTTGTCGGGAAAAACATCTCCGACATCCCTATGGGCTGAATCCTGGCGATCCTTAGGCCCAATCGCCACACGTCGACGTACTGGTCCTTAGGGCTGCCGGGCCGTACCGGATCCGCAAGCCCGGCAGATGGTCGAGGGTGGTACCGAGAACCTTCTCCCGGTTCCGTGCGCTGACCTGACAAACACGCCGCTCTAAGAACTGGCCTGAAGCCCCGCAAGCCTTAACACCAGCGTACTAATGAACTCATCCGCGCGATTCTGATAGTGCTTGTTTCGGAACGCGCCGATGTCCACGGATAACTCATCATCTAGGCCGAAAACGACCGTCACCCCGCGATTCGCCCTCAAGCGCATTCCGTCTTCGACAACATTGACGCTGACCCGTACAGCTTGAACTCTCGAGAGGTGATACAGGTTCCCGCGAACCTCTCCCTCGTCACCGGCACCTTCTGCGCTCACGACACCGACGAGGTTGCCCTTTATCCAGCCCACCATCTCGCGATCGTCTCCGACGTCGACAAAGAACGCATCTACAGGCCATTCGGTCAGCGACTTTACTGCGAGGACTAAGGCCCGCGAAACCCCAGTTCCACTGTCGCCAATCAAGTCTGAGTAGATTTCTTCGTCTGTCACCATAGGCACGACGCTACGCCCCGCGTCCGACGCTTTCGCTTGGCTCGATGGTGTCGTTGGGGAACACCCGAAACGACCGGACACCCCCAAAAAGGTCACCCAACCACGCTGGCCACCAATCCTGTCGGGGAATGCTGCGGCGTCGACATACGATCGCGGAACCGTTCTATAAAGACCCTGTGGTGTGGTCTGTCCTTATTGATCGTCTGTTGAATAGGCGGAACAACGCCAAGGTCTATGGCGTTCTTGTAGAGCGGGTTCTACAAAAGCCGATGTGAGGCCATGGCAGAGCAATAAACCTGCAGCACTTGGGTTTTCGATCAACAGGTTGTCTACACGGCTGTCCAACCAATGCTGAGCTGAGGCCATGGCCGAGCAATACACCCGGCGGCACTTGGCTATTCGATGGCGGTGGTGGGACCGTCACCGAACTCCTCCGCGAGTTTCCGCAGCAGTGCCCTTTCGTGAGTGGTCGGGTTGTCGGTCCCGACCATGTACCCCCACTGCGGTTCTCCGGTGTCGCCGTCGGGTATGGCATCTAGGTCGGCGAGCCAACGCTGTGGAACCGTGTACCCGTGGTGCTCCCGCATCGCCCGCTCGATGAACTGCCTGGTGGTTTCGGTCGGTCGCCGACGTATTGGCGGTACGCAGGGCTCGACCCTGTCCAGTGCGGCGAGGTTGAACGAGCCACTTGAGCTTGCGTCGAGCACGTGAAACCGGGGCTTCCATTCGGCGTAGCCACCACTGTGCAGCGCCGAACGCAGTTGGTCAGGGTCGTGATACCACAGCGTCAGTTCCAGGTCATGGCCTTCGAGCTGGACCTGTCCGTCGTCATGAACGGCAACGACCTTTACTTTGATGATCGGCTGCTCGTGCTCGTGCGATTTCTTCCGCTGGATCCAGTGCGTGAGGTGGCCGGGGCCATAGGACCCGCAGGAACGATTCCGAGGCATTGCAGTACTCCCGAAGGTAGGGCCTCCACTGCGGGAGGCGCTCTTGCCCGCACCCAGTGGTGCTGGCCGCTTCGTCATCCGAGCCACCCCCGAGCGTGGGTGGCTATGTCAGCGTTAAGGGGCCCCACTGTGACGGAGGTAAATGGCCCCACCCTGGTCGCTTTGAAGGTGGAGTGACGGAGGTAATTGGCCCCACTTGCGACACGCCCGGGGTGGTGTGACAGGGCGTGTTGGCCCCTTCCCGGTCGCTCCGGCGAGATGCTGTTAGCAACCACGGATATGTTGAGGGGCCGGGCTTGGGGTCGAGGGTGGAACTGTATGAAGCGATCCGCCGCGATGCACGCCGGGAGGACTTGGGGATCCGGGAGTTGGCCACTCGCCATGGTGTGCATCGGCGGACAGTGCGCCAGGCGTTGGCCTCCCCGATTCCACCACCACGGAAGGCGCGGAGTTTCCCGGCGCCGCGGTTGGATGCCGCCAAACCTTTGATCGACGCGATGTTGCGCGACGACATCGATGCGCCCCGCAAGCAGCGTCACACCGCGCGGCGGGTGCTGGCCCGGCTGGTCGATGAGCATCAGCTCGACGTGTCCTATTCCTCGGTGCGCGACTACGTAGCCCGGCGTCGACCCGAGATCGCGGCGGAGGCCGGTCGGGCTGCCGAATGCGGGTTCGTCCCGCAGACGCATCTGCCCGGAGCCGAAGCCGAGGTCGATTTCGCCGATCTGTCGATCGATCTGTGTGGGGTGCGCACGAAAGTGTTTCTGTTCACGCTGCGGCTCTCGTGCAGCGGTCGGGCCGTGCACAAAGCATTCGGCACGCAGGGCCAAGAAGCGTTCCTCGACGGCCATCAACACGCCTTCACCGAGCTGGGCGGTTATGCGGGTGTCAATTCCGCGATTCGAGCTCGAACGGCGTGAGAATGGGTGCAACCTGCGACGGGGAGCGCCGATGTTGTGGACACCGTGTCTGGTGCGATCGACCGGTGTGGATGGTGAGGTCCGGGCCGGTCTCGGTGATCCTCTTGTAGATGACTATCTGCGGTTTGTCGCAGCGCGGTGCCGACCGAACACGGTGCTGGCAACGGCGTACGACCTGAAGGTCTTCTTCTCGGTGGTCGGCAAGGAGCCGGCTCGGGTGTCGACAACGGATGTGATGGAGTTCCTCGTCGCGCAGCGGGCGCCGCGTCGGGGTACCGGTGTTGTGCGACTCGAGGACGGCGAGTCGGGGTTGTCGGCGCGGACGCTGAAGCGTCGATTAGCTAGTGTGTCAGGATTTTTCGCGTATCTGCTGGCGCGTGATGATGTCGATGTGCGGCGTAATCCGGTGCCACACGGTGTGGGTGCGCGGCGCCCGCTGGCCTCGGGTGCGCGTGGGGTGCCGTTGATCCGTACGCCGCGGACGCTGCCGAAGGTGTTGTCACCGGTCGAGGTCGACGCACTGCTGGGAGCGCTGCGCACGCATCGGGACCGCGCCATCGTGTTGGCGATGCTGCTGGGCGGGCTGCGCCGGTGCGAGGTGCTTGACTTGCGGATGTCGGACGTCCACGTCGCCGAGCGGCGGTTGTTCATCGCTGAGGGCAAAGGCGGGCATCAGCGGATCGTGCCGGTGGCGAACCGGTTCTTTGCGGGTCTGGCCGGCTACATCGACCAGGAGCGCCCGGACACCAATGCCGAGCATGTGTTCGTGGTGCTGCGCGGCCCGACCCGCGGTCGCGCCCTGACGGCCGCGGGGGTGGACCAGGTGCTCGACGGCGCTCGGAAGCGGGCGGGACTTGACCACGCCACCTGTCATCAGCTGCGCCACACTTGTCTGACCCGGTTGCGGGAGGCCGGGATGGCGTTGGAGGCGGTGCAGGCCCAGGCTGGGCACCGCTCGATCGAGTCGACCAGGGTCTATCTGCACCTGGCCAACGCGTGGCTCGCCGAGGAGTACGCCCGCGCGGTGAACGCGATCGAGCACGAGATCGCCGACCGGGTCGACAACGGCGAGAACTGATGGCCGCCTACAGACTTGCCGGCGAAGCGCTGGATCTGGTCACCGCCTACGAGAACGACCTATGGGACATCGGTCAATTGCCCGATCACAAGGTGCTGTGGGGCGCTCGATGGTTCCTGGTGCACGTCGGCGAACCGCAGGCCTTCGCCGACCTGCCGGTCGACGAGCAGCTCGCGCCTAACCACGCGGTGCACCGGTTCGTCGCGTGGCTGATCGCGACCAGGCGGCTGCGGCCGAGCGCAGACTACCTGGTGGCGCGGCGGCCCCGGTTGGGCATCATCCTGTCACGGCACTGGCCGGTGTTCCATGCGATGTTCATGAATACCTCTGCAACGCTTGCATTTCCGATCAAGACAGCACAAGCACAATGGTCGGCGCTGGCGCAGATCTGTGCGTTGACCGGGCTGGCGCCCGAACGGTTGACCCACGCCGACATCGACGGCGCGCGCCACGAACTACTCGCCGCTGCCGACCGCTACGGCCGCGAGTCGCGCCGTGGTCTTTCGACGGCGATTTTCGGGTTGGAAGCGACCCTATTCCACGCCGGGGTGATCGACGAACTGCCCCGCAAACGGGCCCGGACCAAGGCCGACATCCGCGCTGCACAGTGGGCGAAAGTGCCCGAACGAATGCGCACGACGATGCACACCTACCTGGAGCAGGTAGGGACCACGCTGCGACCCGGACGGGTAAAGAACATCGAGGCGACCCTGCGGGAGTTTGCCGGCTTCACCACCGAGCACGACCCATCCGCGCGATGCGTCGCCGACCTCGGCCGATCACACGTCGAGGCCTACAAGTGCTGGCTGGCCGAACGGCCAGCACTCCGAGGCGGTCCGCTGCACCGTCACACAATCAAGGACCGGCTCTGCGCGCTGCGTGGATTCTTCACCCGACTGCTCGAATGGGAAATCGCCGACGCACCCACCAAAATCCCGGTGCTGGCCTCCGACATGCCGATACCCGACGAAACCCTGCCCCGGTTCCTCGACGATGCCGCGGCGACCAAGCTGTTGCAGGCCGCCCGCGCCGACGACGACCCGTTCGTGCGGCTCACGGTCGAGTTCCTCGCCCGCACCGGCATGCGCAAGGGTGAATACCTAGCGTTGACCACCGACGCCGTCGTGCAGATCGGTTCGGCCTACTGGCTGCACGTCCCCCTCGGCAAGCTGCACACCGACCGTTACATCCCGCTGCATCCCCAGTTGAAGGAGCTGCTCGACGAGTGGCTCGCGAAACGCCCAGAAGAGTTGCGCAGCAAGCTGATCTTCGTCGAGCAAGGACGACCGATCCCGGTCTCACGGGTCGACGCCGCAGTCACCAAAGCAGCCAAAACAGCTGGCATAGGGCGTGTTTCGCCCCATCGTCTCAGACACACCCTGGCGACGCAGGCGATCAACAGGGGCATGTCGCTCGAGGCGATCGCGGCCCTGCTCGGGCATCGCTCATTTCACATGACGCTTGTTTACGCCAGGATCGCCGACCGCACCGTCGCCGACGAGTACTTCGCCGTCTCGGAGAAGGTCGAGGCGCTCTATCAGGCGCCCAAGCAACTACCCGCTGACGCTGAGGGCGCCGAGATGCGCAAGCTGCGCGCGGAAATGCACCGGCGGATGCTGGGCAACGGCTACTGCGCACGCCCGGTCGGGATGGACTGCCACTTCGAATCGATCTGCGAATCGTGCACGTTCTTCCAGACCACCATCGAGTTCCGTCCCACCCTGCAGATGCAGCGCGACGACGCGGCCACCAAGGGGCAACTGGGCCGGACCAAGGTCTTCGACGGCCTGCTGGCCCGTCTCGACCAGGACGCCTCATGACTGCACCGGACCCGTCCCGGACTTGACAAACGACACCCGCATATTAGAGGGGTACCGTTCGACAAGATCCGCTACGACAACCTCAAATCGGCGGTTCAGCGAGTGCTGTTTGGGCGCAACCGCACTGAATCTGATCGATGGGTGTTGTTCCGGTCGCACATGGGGTTTGATGCGTTCTACTGCCAACCCGGGGTCGGCGGGGCGCATGAGAAGGGCGGGGTGGAAGGCGAAGGCGGCCGGTTCCGGCGCACCCATCTGGTCCCGGTGCCCAAAGTCGAGAGCTTGGCCGAACTTAATGCCCGGCTGGTGGCCGCGGACGCCGCTGATGATCATCGGCGGATCACTAACCGGGTCCGCACCGTCGGCCAAGACTTCGCCCTGGAGGCGCCGCTGTTGCGGCCGCTGCCCAGCCGAGGTGTTCGAGACCGGGTTGAATTTGGCGCCGTTGGTGGATCGCTACGCCCGGATCACGGTGCGCCAGTCCACCTATTCGGTGCCGGCCCGGTTCATCGGCCGCCGCATCCGGGTGCTGCTGACGCGCCGATGAGGTGATCGCGTTCGACCGCCGCGCTGGAGGTGGCCCGCCACGAGCGGTCCACGGTGAAGGGCTCGACCACGGTGGTGCTGGATCACTACCTGGAGATTCTGCAGCGCAAGCCCGGCGCCCTGGCCGGGGCCACCGCGCTGGCCCAGGCCCGCAAGTCTGGGGTATTCACCGCCGAGCACGAGGCGTTCTGGGCCGCGGCCCGACGCGCCCACGGTGACGCCGCAGGCACCCGTGAGCTGGTCGAGGTGCTGTTATTGCACCGCCACCTGCCCCACGCCGATGTGGTGGACGGGTTGGCGGCGGCGACCGGCGTCGGTGCGGCACGCGCCGACGTGGTGGCCGTGGAGGCCCGCCGGCTGGCCGAGAACCGCCCCGCTCAAGACAGGCCATTCCCCGATAAGGCCGGATCGGTGTCGGAGCCTGCCCGGCGGGTGATCAGCCTGACCCAGCGACGGTTGGGTGACCCCGCCGCGGTGATCGCGGGGCTTCCCGCCGATACCCGTCCACTGCCCACCGTGGCCGCCTACGACGAGTTGTTGACCCGCCGCACCGCGCAGGACGCGGCGCCAACCGCTGGGTCGGAGGTGTCATGAGCCAGTCCACTCGCCGGCGTCGGGCGATGACCGAGCAGGCCGCCGACGCCGCGGTCGATCAGGCGTGTCGCTCATTGCGGTTGCCCACCATCCGGTCCCGCTTCACCGAGATCGCCGACGCCGCTGAACGCGAGCAGTTGACTTACCGTGGGTTCCTCGCCGAATTGCTGTTGGCTGAGTGCGACGACCGCGACCGGCGCCGGACGGTGCGGCGGGTCCGTGCGGCGGGGTTTCCCCGCGAGAAGTGGCTCGCTGATTTCGATTACGACGCGAACCCGGCCATTAACGCCGCCACCATCCACACCTTGGCCCGCTGCGAATGGATCAGGAAGGGTGAGCCGTTGTGTTTGATCGGTGACTCCGGCACCGGTAAGACGCATCTGCTGATCGGGTTGGGCACCGCCGCAGCCCAAGACGGCTTCCGGGTCCGCTACACCCTGGCCACCAAACTGGTCAACGAACTCGTCGAAGCCGCCGATGAACGCCAACTGGCCAAGACCATCGCCCGCTACGGCCGGGTGGATCTGCTGTGTATCGATGAGCTGGGCTATATGCAACTGGACCGTCGTGGCGCCGAGATGCTATTCCAGGTTCTCACCGAGCGCGAGGAAACAGCCAGCGTGGCCATCGCGAGCAATGAAAGCTTCTCGGGCTGGACGAAGACCTTCACCGATCCGCGGCTGTGCGCGGCGATCGTCGACCGTTTGACGTTCGCGGGGAACATCATTGAGACCGGTACCGAGTCCTACCGCTTGGCCCACGCCCGCGCAGCTCAGGCCACGACGTGATCCACCATCTCTGAAAGGGACCCGCATGCACCTCGAGTTCCTGCCCACCGACGCACCTGATCCCGCCGATCCCGACGTCCAGGTCGGCGTTGCGCCTGAACAGATCACCACAGAGCTGCTGGCACTATGCGAACAGTTCCTCCGCCAGGCCAGCCCCATCGTGCACGCCGAGCTGCGCGAGTTCCTCACCGAGCAGGGCTACCACCCTGCCGCTCTGGGCTGGTTCATCGATGCCCTCGGCTTCACTACGCTCCACCGCACCGCCCTGGCCGGTGGCCCGTCACAGTGACCCGCGAACAGCCCTGGTCAGGCGCCGAACCGGCGGAGCGCTCAGCTGATGCCGTCCACGCAGGCCAACCCGATGAACTGCGGTGAATTCCGCCCTGGCGATCGGGGCGTTTGCCCTCGGAGTGCTGGTCGTGATCTGGTCCACCGAACGGCTGCTCGATGGCATGGTCGGGTTGGCCAGGCTGCTGCGTATCGCGCCGTTCGTGATCGCGGGCGTTTTCTCTGGCCTGGAAGCTGGGAACGTCGCGGTCGGTGTCGTCGCCGCCCGTGATGGACATTCCGAGATCGCGCTGGGCACCGTGTTCGGCGGCGGCACGTTCGTCATCTGTGTCGCTCTCGGGTTGGGCGCGGTGCTGTTCCCGCTCAAAGTGACACTGCCACGCGGCCTCTTGCTGCTGCTGGCCGCCACCCCGGTACTCGCCGGTGTCGCGCTGATCGGCCGAACCACCAGCCGCACAGCCGGTGTCGTCCTGCTCGCGGCGTTCACCGCGAGCATCTGGTACCTCGTGCGGGCTTCCAAAGATCATGATTTCCTCGGTGAGGAAGCCGACGAGATACGTTCGGAGACAAACGAACCGGTGCGATGGTGGCGGCCGGTCGCCCTGACCGCGTTTGGCCTCACGGTTATCACGATCGGCGCGGAACTGGTCAACTACGGTGCCAACGGCATCATCGGCCACTTCGCGTTCCCCGCCGCGCTGATGGGCATGATCATCACCCCGGCCGCGATCGAGGCCGAAGAAGTCATTCGCCAAGCAGTGCCCGCCAAACAGGGACGCCACGATGTCGCCGCCGGCAACCTGGTCGGCACGGTGTTCTACTTCGTGCTGTTCAACCTCGGCCTCATCGCGCTCACAGTGCCCGTTCCCGTACCGCCCCGAGTCGTGACGCTGGACTGGCCGTTCCTGATCGGCGCCGCCTGGCTGGCCACCGCATTCCTGTGGCGCGGCCGCGTCACCCGCATCCAGGGGGCCATGCTGCTCACCGTCTACGGCGCGTACATCACCGCATCCATCCTTATCGAGAGATAAATCGGGCCAGGTCTAGAACCCGACGATGGGGCCATTTACCCCTGCCGCAGAGGGTCGATTTACCGTGACACAGCCACAACCCGCGGTTTCGTCGACCGGCAAACCCTCCTGGATTGGCCTGGACGATCGCTTCATCATCAACCGTCAGCAGGTGAAATGGACCCGCCACCCCAAGGTCGGCATCTGCGGTGAAAACTACCGCGGCACAAACCAAATACGCGGACCGGCACACCCGCAGACCGCATCAGTCGAATAGGTCCGGCGGGTCGAGGACCTCGCCGTGGGGCCCGGTCTCATACTCGATGAACCAGCGCTTCATGGCGCCTTTGCCCGGCTGAGCCGAAACGATCTTCACCCGAATGGACCACTCGCCGGTAGCGGCCAGCGCATCAACCACCATCCGACGCAACGTCTTCTACCGCTGGAAGCGCCGGTACGAAGACGAGGGCCTCGACGGCCTTAAAGATCGCTCTAGTGAACCGTTGTACTGCCCGACCGTCACTCATCCTGACGGGGTGTCGGCGGACATGAAAAAGTGCCCACTGGCGGACATGAAAGTGCCCGTTCGCGGCCAATAAGTTCTGCCCCACCGGCGGACACGAAAGTGCCCGCAGGCGGTCATGAATCTGCCCAGACCTTGTCTGTGCCGTTCGGCGCGTCAGCGCCGTGGCGGCCTCTCCTGTGGTTTCGATGTCGATGCCTAGTCGAATCGACAACCCCAGGAGAGACCTACTTGAAGTCTGATGGAGAACTCATGGAAATACTCAATGCCTACGACCTGACCGGGTCCTACCGCGGCGCCGCCGAGTTGTGCGGGTGTTCGCATCACACCGTGAAGAAGGCGGTCGAGGACCGCGACGCGGGTCTGCCGCCGGTGACGCGGCGGGCCCGGATGATCGACGATTGGCGCGATCTGCTGGAAACCTGGGTCTCTGATTCGAAGGGAAAGATCCGCGGCGACAAAGCCCACGACAAACTGGTCACGTTGGGATACACCGGCACTGACCGCACCACCCGCCGAGCCCTCTCGGAGATCAAATCCCAATGGCGACTGGGTAATACACGGGTGCACCGGCCCTGGATCACCGAACCCGGACTGTGGTTGCAGTACGACTTCGCCGACGGTCCGATGGTGGCCGGCCGCCGCGTGGTGCTGTTGGTGGCGTGGTTGGCGTGGAGCCGCTACCGGGTCGTGATCGCGTTGCGGGACCGCACCGCACCCAGTGTCTTCGCCGGCCTGGACCGGATCTTCCGCATCGTCGGGGGCGCTCCGACCTACCTGCTCACCGACAACGAGAAGACCGTCACCACCGGACACATCGCCGGGGTCCCGGTCCGCAACCGGGCCGCGGTCACCTTCGGCCGCTATTACGGCATCTCGGTGTTGACCTGTGAGCCCGCCGACCCGGCGTCCAAAGGTGGCGTGGAGAACGCGGTCAAGCTCGCCAAAGCCGACATCGTGCCCACCCAGACCAACCTGCTACCCCAGTACGGCAGCTTCGCCGACGTGGAGGCGGCATGCACGGCGTTCGTCACCGACATCAATGCCCGCGTGCACCGCACCACCGGCCGGCGACCAGTCGAGATGCTCACCCAGGAACGCCCCGCCCTGCACCCGGTGCCCGACCTGCCCCACACCGCAGCGTTGGGGGTGACCCGCCGGGTTCCCGACAACACCCCCATGGTCAGCTTCGAACACTGCCAATACTCACTGCCGGCAACGCTGTTGGGGCAATCGGTGTGGATCCGGCATCACGGCGGCACCGACGAAGTGGTGATCTGCGCCCTCGATGACGGCGGCCCCATCGAAGTGGCGCGGCACCGCCGTGCCACCCCGGGAAGCCCCGCGATCGACGACGCTCATTTCCCCGAGCACCGCGACAGGGTTCCCGGTGACTACCGCGTGCGTGCCCGCACCGCCAGCGAGCAGACGTTCCTGGCGTTGGGTCCCGGTGCGGCGGTGTGGCTCAAAGAAGCCGCCGCCGTCGGCACCGAACGCCTCCTGCAGAAAATGGCCCACGCGGTCGAACTCTCCGCGTTGGCTGGTCGCGCCGATGTCGATTGGGCATTGGGTCATGCCGCCGTGCACGGCCGCTTCGCCACCGGTGATCTCGACTCCATCCTTGCCGCCAAAGGCCACGATCCGACCCGGCGCGGCGCCGGTGAGGACACTTCGCTGGCGCAAGGTACCAGCGGATGGAACCTGTTCGGCGCCACCATCATCGAGGCTCCCGAGGCGGGCATCGCATGAACACCACCACGGCCACCGCGCCGTTACCCGCCGACGTCGAAACCTTGATGCGCGGGCTGCGGTTGCCGCACGCACGCGCGATCGCCGCCGACGTGCTGGCCACCGCCCGCGCACAACGCTGGGACCCCACCGAGGTCATCAAAGCACTGCTGACCGAAGAAACCGCCGGACGGGCACGCTCCATGCTGGCCTCCCGCCGCAAAGCCGCCGGATTCCCCACCGGGAAAACCTTCGACGCCTGGGACCCGACCGCCTCCTCGATCCCGCTGCCCACCCAGCAGGCGCTGCAGACTCTGGAATGGGTGGCGCGTCGGGAGAACCTGGTGGTCTGCGGGCCCGCCGGCACCGGCAAGACGTTCTTCCTCGAAGCCCTCGGGCAAAAAGTCATCGAAGCCGGCATGCCGGTGGCCTGGTTCACCCTCGAGCAGATCGGGGTGCTGGTGCGCGCGCACCGCGCCGATGA
This sequence comes from uncultured Actinomycetota bacterium, assembly GCA_963733605.1. GTDB lineage: Bacteria > Actinomycetota > Actinomycetes > Mycobacteriales > Mycobacteriaceae > Mycobacterium. The sequence continues at coordinate 96,058 of CAVTDY010000018.1, read as the reverse complement.
CTCCCTGGGCAAGGCGGTGGCCAAGATCGTGCGTGCTGAGCTTGTGGTCGTTGATGACGTGGGGCTGTTGCCGGTCGGTGCTGATGCCGCCGAAGGGCTCTACCGCATCGTCGAGGCAGCCTATGAGCGCCGCTCCGTGGCGATTTCGTCGAATCTGCACCCGAGTGGCTTCGATGAGCTGATGCCCAAAACATTGGCCACCGCCACCGTGGACCGGCTCCTGCACCACGCGCACCTGTGCCAAACCAGCGGCGATTCCGTGCGCCTGGCCCAAGCCCTGCACGGGAAAGGAGTCAAACCCTTGAGCTGACAACGGCCTCACCGACCGGTGGCGGACACACCCTCATGGGCAGATTCGTGTCCGCCACTGGGCAGTTCTTAATGACCACCTACGGGCATTTCTCATGTCCGCCCACGGGCAGTTTCACCTGTCCATTGACAGGGGTCAGGGGTTCGAGTCCCCTTAGCTCCACCAGGGGATAATCCATCGTGACGGTGTCTTATTCTCGGCTTCAGCGTTAGCTGTCCGCGTCGTCTGGGTCGATTTTTGACGACAACGAGCGGTTCGGGTGTCGCCACATTCAGGTATGGGGACATGGCCCGGCTTTCTGGTGGGATCATTTCCCGGAATTTGTGCATCCCCGCAATTGCCGGAACAGGCGAATCCAGCGTGTCGAAAACAGCGAGTATGGACTGTCGAAAACAGCGAGTGTGAGTCGTCGGAGACGTAGACTGGTGTCATGTTCGACTATCGCGCACGCGTCGTGGACGCCGAGCTGTCCGAGCGGCTGACTTCGATCGGTGCTGTCCTCATCGATGGGCCGAAGGGCTGCGGGAAGACGGAAACCGCCCTCCAGCAGGCGAAGAGTTCAGTCCGCTTCGACACCGACCCGAACGCGCGGGCGCTCCTGGGACTCAACCCGGACGAGCTGTTCGACCAAGAGACGCCGATCCTTTTCGATGAATGGCAGCGCGCGCCGGAGATATGGGACCAGGTGCGGCGGCATGTCGATGATCTGCGCCGTCGCGGCCTGTACATCCTGACCGGATCGGCGACTCCGAGATATGAGCGCGAATTGCACTCCGGCGCGGGTCGGATCGGCACCCTCCGGATGCGGCCGATGAGCCTATTCGAATCCGGCCATTCGACGGGTGAGGTTTCGCTGGCTGCTCTGCTGGGCGGCGAAGACCAGAAGGCGAAGCGAACCGCGATGACGGTCCCGGGCCTCATGGAGCGGATCGTCATCGGCGGCTGGCCGGCGTTGCTCGATCAGTCCGAGCGCACTGCCCGGGGCTGGCTTGCCGGTTACCTTGCCCAGATCGTCGACATCGACATTCCTGAGCTCGGCACCGGCAAGCGCACTCCGGACCGACTACGGCGCGCACTCGCATCGCTCGGGCGATCCGTCGGGACAGCGATCAAAGTCACCGCACTAGGCGCAGACATCGCCGGTGACGATCACCGGGCTCCGGCAAAGGAGACGGTGAATTCCTACCTTGACGCGCTTGACCGTCTCAAGCTGACCGAGAATTCGCCGGCGTGGAAGCCGCACATGCGTTCGCGCACCGAACTACGCGAGGCGCCGGTCCGTTACTTCGTCGACCCGTCGCTGGGCACCGCCGCGCTCAAGGTTGGATCGCGGGAGCTGCTCGCCGACCTCGAGGCCGCCGGATTCCACTTCGAGGCGATGGCAGTCCGCGACGTTCGCATCTATGCGCAACCGCTCGGCGGCGCGGTGTACTCCTGGCGAGAGTCTCACGGTCGTAAGGAAGTCGACGCGATCGTTGACACGCCGGACGGTTGGGCCGCATTCGAGGTGAAGCTGACGGGCGATCAAAACGTCATCGACCGGGCGGCGAAGGGCCTCCTAGACTTCGCGGCCGACGTGGATGCCTCCAAGCATGGCAGCCCGTCCGCTCTGGTTGTCGTGACCGCAACCGGCGGTGGTGGAAAACGAACCGATGGGGTTCATGTCGTGCCGATCTCGGCACTAGGGCCGTAGCTGTAACCCGAGTTGGCTCAAATTAGTGCACACTGCCTGACTGAACCGCTCCCGAGCGGCTGATCGGATGTTTCGAGGTCGGTCTATGTGACCGAGGGCGTCGTGCTGACGTAGACCCGACCGAAGTCAGTTGCCTCGCTTATCACGCAACGTGGCCGGCGAGACGATTGTCTCGACGTGACCGGTGTCGACGTCATAGACCAGACCGCCGACGACAAGCGTGCCCGGGACCATCGGGTTGTCGCGCATGAGCGAGATGTCGCTACGTACCGCTTGGCGTGGGTCGCCGAGGTGATTGGACGCCACTTCGTCCCGCATGACACCGAGATACGATGCGAGGACCTCGGCATGCCTCTCCGGCGAGAGGTGAGACAGTCCGCAATCGGTGTGCTGCATGACGATGAGTTCATAGCCGGCCGACAAATCTTCAGTCTGCGCGACGGTTGCGAGCACCGCGAGGTTGCGCAGAAAGTCTGGCGTGACTCGACCGCCAGGGTTTCGGATGACGATGGCCTCGTTGGGCATCAGGCCGAGCACGTGGGCGGGGTCGGCCCGATGGTCGGCGCAGCACAGTATCACCGTCTTGAGGCGGGGTTCGAGGGCAGGACGCTCGCCAGGATGCACGGCGGCGAACGCCCTGTTGCGCTCGGTCAGGGTCGCGAGGGCGGTCATGGGTTCTCTGTCCTTCTGTTGGGCGTGTGTGGTTGGGTGTGAATGCGCTGCAGCGTGTCGGCCCAGGCGCGGCGCGCGGCGCTGAACGAGGTCAGGCCGCCGAAGAGCTGATGGTGCCAGTTCGCCGCCATACCAATTGCGTTGAGTTCGAAGGCCATTTGGTCGGGCGCAGTTGTCGACGCGAAATCGCGGTTGGCGATGCCCGCGGCGATGCTGTCGGCGAGGAACTGCAGCCACTCGTGCATCACTGCGGTGACGGCGTCGCGGGTAGGGCCGGGGCGCCCGTCCATCTCAGCGGATGCCGAGCAGAGCACGCAGCCGCCCTCGAAGATGTCGTTCTCGAGGTAGGTGAACCACGACTCACCCAGTGCTTCGAGTCGCGGCAGGCCCGGCGAGGCTGCTAGTGCAGGCGCCACCACCAGCTCGATGAGCATCTCCCGGGCCCGTTGCACCGCCGCGACTTGCAGGGCCTCCTTGGATCCGAATGTGGCGTGGACGCTGCTCTTCGCCGTGCCGAGCCGCTCGGCGAGACTGGCGATCGTGAGGCCTTCGAGGCCCTCGACGGAAGCGAGCTGCACGGCTTCCGTGAGCAGCGCATCGCGCGAGCGGGCTCCCTTGGCCCGGCGCCCGTCGGACGGCGGATCCTGGCGTGCCGCCGGACGAAGCGGCGCGGAACGGCTCATCGGGAATCAAGCGGGCATGCCCGCATCAGCTCGCCGAAGCTTACGGCGCGGAACAGCCCGGCGATCGTGGACTCAGGCTTGCGCTCGACCTGGCGCTCCAGTGCAGGGAGTACCGCGTCGACGAATCCCTGCCGCGGATGAGTGATCAGGACCTCCTCAATGAGTTCGCCGGGAAGCTGCTCGACGTGAAGCCCGATGACGTCGGCTGCGGCGCCGAGGTGGACGAGGGCAATCTCGGGCCGGGCCTCGGCCGAGGCTAGATCGAGATGCTGGCCGATGGCGGCCGACGCGAGGCCGATCCTGTCATGGGCCCACCCCAGACCGGCAAGCGTATCGGCCGCGGCGGCCGCGCCGGCCTGCTCAAAGGGTGCGTCGGCGTCGAACCTGCCGGTGAGCCCCAAGTCGTGGAGCATCGCGGCCACGAATCCGACTTCGAGATCGGCGTCGGCGATGTGTTCGGCGATGAGCTGACGACCGAAGTACCAGGTCCGCCACGCGTGGTGCAGAAGTGGCGCGTCGGACACCTCGTTCATCAGGTCGACCGCGGCCCGTGCGGCCGCGGTATCAGGGGATGCAGGCAGCATGGCGCCACCCTAACAAACTGAGTGAACGATCGTCCAGTGTCTCTCGAATGCGCAAGGACCTGCCGCCTCAGAAGTCGCCGAAATTGCAAGTTGAATCCGGACAACCGGCGCTGGGATGGATCGTCGGCGATGGCTTGGCGAAGGTCGTCGGGTAGGGGTCTGCGGCGGTGTGGTTTGTCCTGCGGCGCGGATGTCCACGGTGCGATAGCGGCAAGCGGCCTGGACGGTTTCTTGATGTTCGAACAGGTTTGGTTTCGACCCACTGACTGACGGCCGGTGCGGTGAACAATTCGTCAGGTGGGCTTCGATCGACTCGCTTGTTGTGGTAGATCGGCCGCCCTGGCATCCGAGGCGGTCTTCACGGTGCGCACGTAGGCGACCAGCGAAGCCTACGACCCTGATTTGGTGCGCAAATATCGCCAAACCTGAAACCAAAACACCTGGTCAACCAACTGCCGCCACGCCAGAACGCGAAACGTGAGCCAAGTCAGGGATGGGGTTCATGTTGTTCCGATCTCGGCACTAGGGCCGTAGCTGTAACGCGTGGCCCACCGCAGCAGCATCTGGGCGGGCTCGGCCGGATTGACGACAGTTCTGACGACAACCGTGACGACAGTGGGAATCTCGACTACGCCCACTACAGCCCAAGAATGCGCCTATTGTGCCTGGTCACGGGCTCCGCCCTGTCCTGGCAGTGTGGGGGTCAAGCGATCCGCGACTGGTCATCGTTTATTCATCGATAATGAACGGGAATTAGCCGGAATCGCCGAGTTTGAACCAGGCAGCTTGCGTAACGAATACCATTGGGGTACAAGAGAATATCGGCATCGAGTACTAATCACCAAGAACGGTCGTTTGCGAATCCGTTGGTCGCGGGTTCGAGCCCCGCCCGCCCCACGGCAGAGGCTATTTTTCAAGATCATCCTTGTTCAGTCACCGTTTATTCACCGTTTATGTGGGTGGTGCAGTCGAGCAGATCGGCTACCTGCGGGTGGGCGACCAGCATCTCACCCATGTGGAAGTGCGCGAAGTACCTTAAGGTCGATAGCGCCAGCGCGGGCGGCCGTACGATCACTGAACGCGCGGGGCGTTAGCCACCGTGCCTCGTGGAAGCCATCCGATGTCCTCCCACCACTCCGCCGTCCGAAGTTCGACCGCGAGAGGCCCGATCTTCACAGCTGGGTTGGCGAGGACTGCGAAACCGTTGAAGGACTCGACTGTGACGCGATCGTACTGATTGATCCAAGCGTTTCCGACCGCGATCCTGTCACCACCAATTTTGTTGCCAGTCAAATGCATCATCTCGAGCACGTCGGTCGATTAGCCAGCTCGTCGTGCGATAGGCCGTGCGAGCTCTTCCAACATTACCTCCGGTATCCAACAGTTGGAGTTTTAGTCGGGCCACCGCGGGGTCCGCAAAAGTTGGCCAGGAGTCGCGTGCGACTCGCCTGGTCTGCTGGAGCGATCGACCCACAAATGCGATGTCGGCGTTGTCGTTCGCTGGCTGCCAACCGACGGCGTTGTCGTTTGCCGGTTGACTAATGAACCGAAAATCGGGTTGTTGTTTCCGTGTGTGGAGGGTTGATCAATGAAGGTCTGCGGGGCGAGGCGTTCCCGCCATTCATACGGCTGGACAGCTCCCAGTCAGCCAATTTTTGGCCGGCGACCCCGGCGCCATAGCCGGCCAGGCCGCTCAACGCACCGAAGTCGGCGTCGATGGCCATCGCCTGGGGATCGAGTGCGTCCCTGTATGCGTCGGCCTGACTGACCGGGGCTCCAGCCTGAGCGGCGACCCAATCGGTGCCGTACCTGAATGTCGCTCCGCCGGCGACTCAACCTGCCGCCCCGGAAAGCATCGCCGTTTCCAGTGACATAGATCCCGCAGACCTAGGCCAGAAATTGTGCCACCGCCCAATAGGCCCCCGGAAAGTTCGCCGGCAAGGCCGCCCGTGGCGACGGTAGCGGCCGCCACTCCGACCACCCCGAAGGTGAGCTGTGCCCAACGGAGATTCGCATCATTTGTCAGGAAGTCCGGAACGTCGTGAAGCCAGCTGTGCGCCATCGGATCGAATGGAACGGGGGCCGCTGCCGCTGTAGGCGGTAGCAGGAGGCGGCCGGCTGGCTCGGCAGGAGGGAGCCGCCAACGGCGGGATCCACCTGCGGCGTCGTTGCCTGCTGCGTCGGTGGCGTCGCCGGTGGCATTGCCGGAGGTGTAGGGTGGCGGCGGTGGGAGGCTCGGGAGACGCTTGGGTCTGGTCTCCTGCGGGGACGCTTGGGTTCGTCGCGGTGGTTGCGGGGGACACGGGCTGCCCCTGGACGACTACCGCTGGCGGTGGGACCGGAACGACCTGGGCCGTGATCAAGCCGTCGTTGTTCAATATGTAGATGTCGTACGAACCGGCCGGCAAGTTGCCCATGGATCCGTCGGTGTTCACCCTTACCACCTGGGTCTCGCCGGGAGCCGGGGGGAAGAAGCTCGGGCTGAAGCTCGGCCCGTCGAACCCGATCGCCTGCGACATGTTCAACGGCTGGATGTACGGCGAGTAAAGGCCGGTGGACGGATCCACTGGTGGTCCGCCCGTGGATGCGGTCGTCGGGGGCGGCCCGCAGGTGAAAGGGTTGATGTCCTGGCCGGGGTATGGCGCCCAGGGCCCTTGGGCGTTCGACGTGCAGGTGAACGGGTTGAAATTAGGCTCTGCGGCAGGTGTGGCGGATGTGGAGAGTAGCTGCGCCGGCTCGGGGACAAAGCCCAGGTCGACCTGCGGCGCATCTGTGACGACGGCGCCCAACGCAGCCGAGGAGGCGTCGGCGGGTCCCAACGACGCGTCGCCGTCGGCCGCTCCGAACGACGCGTCGTCGTCGGTCGGCGCCGGCGTCGAAGTTGAGTAATCCGTGGAGGTCGAGTCATCATCCTCGGGCACCCCGGGGGAGGTCGGCCCGGCATTGGGCGAGCCTGGGGGGGTCGGCGAGCCTGGGGGGCCGGCGGTCCTGGTGTGGGCGTGGTCATTGTGGAATCGGATCGAGGTGTCGCTCGTAGTCGAATTGATAGCCCAGCGGCAAGCCCGGGGTGTTGTCGGCGCTCACAACTATCTGCCACTCGTTGTCTTCGCGGTATCCGCGTACCGCGACACCTGGCCGGGAATCGAGGTTTTCGGACCGCCGGCGTCGAACATGTTGGTTTCGACGGTGACTGCGGTGCCCAACGTGATCGGACCCGGGTAGATGACGGAGCCGGCAACGAGTATCTGTTGGAGGCTCTCCACGCGCACTACCGGCTCTCCGGCGCGCACCGGATCACCGGGGTTCTTGTACACGGCGGTCACTATGCCGGCGATAGGGGAAAACAGCATGGTGTCCATGTAGGCGACCTGGAGGCGGTACACGTCAGGTCCATCGACTGCAGTTCATTGGCCAGGACGACGTCGAGGTGGTCCACGTTCTGAAAGGCCATAAACGTGGTCCACTTCTCGTCCAGGAGGCTGATCTGCGCGCGCTCGTTCTGCGCCTGGCTTTCGATGGAGGGGATCCGGTACCCGTAGTCGGTGTTTTTGATCGTCTGGCCCTCGTCGGCCCAGCCGGTGCTTTGCGAGACCTCTGTCGTTGCGCCAAAATCGACATCAGCGACCGCAGAGTCTTTCACGCCAGCTAAGCCAACAGAAGCGAGCGGGAACGTGTAGTTGGGACCTTGCGTGTCGGTCGAAAGAGGCGGCGGCACCGCACCAGTGGCGACCGAAACCGTTCCGTCTTGCTGCTTCAGACCGCCGTATTCCTCGGTTTCGTCGGACTGCCCCCAGGACTTGTCGGTGCCCCCGGTCGTTGTTTTGGATGTCAGCTGGCTCACGGTGGCCTTGACCACGCCGGTGCGGTGGTCCTGGCTGTACTGCGTCTGTAGCGCGCTGTTCTGCTGGTGGGAGAGCTCGCTGAGTTTCTGAAGCCGGTTGGGTTTGGAGTCGGGCACCGACGAGGACTGCGAGTAGTACTTCTGCGCTTCGGAGGCGATCTTGGCGATGTCGCGGTACTTGGCGTAGTAGGCGTTCTGGCGGGCGTTGATCGCTTTGGTGAGTGCGGCTTTGACCGATTCGGCCCGCAGCGTCGCTTGAGACGAGAGTAGCAACGGGTCGATCGTGGCGACGTCGTAAAGCAAACGCGAAGGATCCCCGGGCACAGTGGGGGCCGGGTCGGCTCCGACCGTCGCGTAGTGTCCGGCCAGGTCAAAAGCGGCGACCGTTTGCCCAAGCCGCGCGGTGAGCGATTCTAGGATCCCGCTGACTGAGAAGCACAGGTGCGATGCGTGCAGTGGCAGCACGGTCAGGGACACGACTTTCGCGCGGGTAGGGTTGGCGGTGGTCATGGTTTCCTCCTTGTGAGGTTGGCCGACTCAGGTGTGCGATTAGGCAAGCGACCACGGATTCGGTGTCGCACATGGCGATGACACCCGATAGGTTCTGCAGCTCGAGCGAGAAGCACTGGCCCGGTTGCAAAGTGCCGACCGCCGTGGTGATTCCCCCGGCTTGCGTGGATAACGTCACGGGGCTGCCGAACTCGTCGTTACGAAGGTGCAGCAGCGGGGGCCTGGTGAAGGCGACCTGCACGGTGTCGGCCGAGCCCCAAGGTACGTCGTACTGCTGCGTACGCGCACCTCCCAGCTGGGCTGTGTCCATCGGTCGTAGATGGTCTCCAGCGGTGACCGAGGCATCGTATGGACTCCTATCCGAAGGTGTTGGGCAGGACGAATTTGGTGAAGGACACCGATATGCTGACGTCGACGGCGCGCACGTGATGCCACCAGCCGACGGGCACGAACATAGCGTTTCCGGGCTCGAGCACGAGATCGATCACCTGGGCGCGGCGAAAGTCGGGAAACGTTGTGAGGTCGGGGCGTCGACGTCGACGTCGCTGTAGACGCCTTCGTTGTTGTAGACGTAGGGCCACTGCAGGGCCTGCACCAAGCGCCATCGCTTCCGTCCGACAAGCTGCACGAACAGGATGTTGCACACGTCGCGGTGCAGCGGTGTTACCGTCGCGGCGGGCCCGAACCACAAAAAACAGTTGCCGCCGGTGAGGGGCGGGCGCAAATACGGTGGCAGCGGGGCAATTTCGTGGAGCAGCCCTCCAGCGGCGGATGGGCGAAGAACCGGTTGTTGGCCACCAGGTAGGAATCATTGGAATCTCCGGCGCCACAAGATCTACGTAGTCGGCGAAGGGCATCGAAGCCCGATGTCTGTCGGGCTCCCGCTCATAGCGTGGGTTGCCGGCGCGGCCGCGCATGACCTCGACGGTCGCCTCGCCCATCGCGGTCGCGAGGTGCTGCACGGTCCAGCCGGACGCCTTCCAGCCGGCGGTCACGTCGGTGATGATCACTGGCCGGTTGGCGGCGTAGTACCGGTCGCGAAACTCCTCGAGGGACAGTCCCGAGCCGGCGGTCAACGACTGTCTGGCGGGCGTCGAGCGAGCTCAGCCGCCCGAGTGCAGCCATTACCGCCACCGCCTGACGCAGCGGGCGTTGAGCGCGGTCCGCGCCGAACAGGTAGGGGTGCAGGCGGGCCTCAGCGACGGCAGCGTGAAGCGTGGAGGGGTCATATCCGTTGCGAACTAGCACCTCGGCGACCGGCCGCGTCACTGGACCCCTGCATCAGTGAGCGTGCGACCCACTGGCGCCACAATTCGTCGATCGCGCGCCGTTCGGCTCGAACGGTCGGTTGGGCGAAGTCGGAGGTGGGTCAAGCTGGGCCGCGACAGCCCGGCTGATCGCCCGCCGCTGCAGGCGGACCGTCGCGCGCGACAACGCGAGCGCGGTGGCCGTTTCCAGGTGGCCCGCGGCGCGACGAGCCAGACTCTGCAGCCCGCCGACAGGCGCACCCGCGCCGGTGGCCTGGGGCCGGTAGACGCGATACGCGCCGCCCAATCCTCGGAGCGTGCGTCGGCCTGACGGCGCAGTCGCGGCGCCCTGACGGCCAGGCCGTCGGCGTTGCGGACCTGCAGCCACCGCAGCACCCGCCGGATGGTCTGCTGTAGTTCTCGACGAGATCCTCATAGGAGATCACGAGCGGGTCAACCGAGCGTGCGGCGAAGATCTCTTTGCCACCGCCGATCGCACTCGATGAGCGTGCGCTCCATACTGGCGATCGCGACTGGGTCGAACTCCGGCTCGACGCGGCTGGAGCGCAACGATGGTGAGGCGTCGGGCTCCAAGGTCCACCACACGTTCGTATGCAGCGCCGTCAGCAGCGAGATCGCCTGGCTGCTCTTGTCGCGGCGGGTCAACCAGAGGAACTGCGCGTGAGGGAACACGTAATTGAGCGCGTCGACCGGGGTGAGGCTGCCCTGCGGGAAACGCGCAGCCAGCTTCCGTGTCAGCTCATCGAGCTGGTAGAAGTGCAGCTTGACTCCGGAGATGCGATTGGCGGTTGTGCTCTTTTCCCGCGCCAGACGCAGATAGGCCGGGAAGGTGAGGTCGCTGGGCGTGCTCCATCCGCCACCGGGCACGCTGCTGCTGCTCCTCGATGACGTTGAACCACTCGCGTGGATTGCCTGCCACCGCCGGGCTCTCAGGCCGTCGCTTAGCAGCCAGCTGCCCGAGCGGGGAGTCGTGCAAATGACGTAGGTTGGGGCCTCAGTCGTCGACCACCATGGCGGACTCGGCACGGGTGTCGTCGCGCCCGCGTATCCTCGGGCGTGAGCGGATGAGGTGGTAGTGGGCTAGCCCGCGGGTGTTCACCACCCGCTCGCCCCGCGAGCACAGGCTGATGGGCCTTGACACGGGTGCGCGCCGTACAAACTCGCGCAGTAATCCATCGTTGAATTGTTCCATCGATCAAACATTTGAACGGCGTTTTGATTGTTGCCACGGGCACTCACCCGAGCGTGATTCAAGCGCGGCGCGCTTCCGACAGTTCTTGGGTATCGGTAGTCATACTGCGGAGCTGCGCCATTGCTGCAGCAACTGCAACACATTGGGACATCACTAGAACGGACTGCGTGTCTGTGCGCGTCTCGCACGGCCGCAAACCGGCCACACAATCGCGGTGACCAGCGGAAAGGTGTTACCGCCACTTTCTGGGGGTCAAGTGGGCGCAGGTTCAGAGACCGCGAGAGCCAAAGACGCCGACGACCGCGACGCGGTGGCCAAACTTGTGGGCCTGGAGATTGACGGTGTCGAAGTGACTTTTCGCTATAGCGGCGACAGTGCACCGGGCGTTGGTGGCATAGTCCGCTTGGCCGATCCCTTGGTTCCTGAGGTTGTCCTCCTGCACAGCATCGGCTTTCAGTTCGGCCAACCCGACTTCAATGGGCTCAAGTACGGTGGCCAACGTCTGCCAGCCAGTCAGCAAGCGTTCGTCATCGACTAGCGACGGTGTGCTCGCAGGTAGTCCCAAGCATTCCGATACCCAAGCCGAGGCTGGTCCGTGGCCTAGTAGCCAAGCGACCACCGCAGTTGGTATCCGGATCGTCTGGGGATGGGTGGCGGGATCGTGGCGTTGGGGCCGTGAAACCTCGTCGACGTGGTCGTATGCAAGGAAGATTGACAAGCTGAAGCGAGACGCCGAAGTCTTGTCAAAGTAGCCCGGCGTTTCCTGTCAATCTTCGCTGCATCCGACAACTGGGTTCCCAGATCAAGGCGCACATCGAACGCCGGTTCAGCATGCCGTGGAGTCGTCCCCCGGATCGAATGCGTGAGTTCGTCGCCGCGATGCACGCGATCTGGGACAGCTGACAAACGACCAGCCGCTGGACTTTCGTGGCGACTTCTATCAGCACACGTTGATGCCGCCCGCCTTCCGCCCGGGCCGCAACGTTTTCGGAGCCCCGCCGGTACTCATCGCTGCAGTCGGGTCGCAGATGACCTCTGTCGCTGCTGAAGTAGCAGACGGACTGCTCGTCCATGGCTTCACCACTGAACGGCATCTGCGGGAAGTGACTGTTCCGCAGGTTAATTCAGTCTTGGAGCGGGAACGAAAGTCCGATTCCGACTTCGTGCTGGCCTATTCCGGGTTTGTGGTGACGGGGTCGGACAACGCGCATCGGTGGAGGCCACGGCTGCCGTACGCTGTGTAATTGCATTCTATGGCTCGACTCCGGCATACCGCGGCGCGCTCGACCTGCACGGCTGGGGCGATCTGCACACCGAACTGCACCGGCTGTCCAAAATCAATGGCTGGGACACGATGACCGGACTCATCGACGACACCATGCTGAACACGTTCGCGGTTGTCGGCGAGCCCAAGGAGGTGGGCGCAGAGGTTCGTCGACGCTTCGGCGACATTATCGACCGCTTTTCCTTCTATGCGCCGTACCAACTCGACCCGCAGGCATGCGAGAGGATGATCTCCGAGATCCATACCGCCTAATCACATAGGCAGCCCTCAAGGCCATTCCGGACGGCGCAAAAGCTCCCTGCACCATCACCTAATGATCAGCGACACTCCCCACAGCCCTCCGGATTCAACTGTCACGGTGACGAATCCCGCGGATGCTTCGCCGCCGGGCATCACGCGCACACTTGGATCCCATCGCGTGCAAGTGCGGGTGTTCTGAAGAAATGACATGAATTTGAGACAAGTGCTCGATGACATCGCGTGAGACGACTCGGGTCATAGCAGGTCAGGGGATCGCAATATGACATCGGAAATGAGCACCTACAGACGATGTTGTTGTGCGCCGCTCGACTTCGTCCCGACGGGGTCCCCAGGGGAAACTGAAATCTCGCCGACCTACAGACGGATAGGATGCCCGAGATGGCAACCCTGGAAATGTCGGTGGATGTTCCCCTCACACCGCAGGAGGCATGGGCGCACACGTCGGACCTGTCAGAACTCGACCAGTGGCTGACCATGCACGAAGCGTGGCGCAGTCAAGTTCCCGAGACCCTCACCGTCGGCACCGAAATCAGCGGGGTGGCCAACGTGAAAGGGATGCGCAACCGGGTCACCTGGACCGTGCAGGCCGCCGACCCGCCGCACCGGCTGGCCCTTGCCGGCGCGGGTAAGGGCGGAACGAAATTCCGCCTCGAACTGCGCGTCGACCCCAAAGGCGACGGTTCGGAAGTGACCATCCACGTCGAGTTGGGCGGACGACCGTTGTTCGGCCCCATCGGATCCGGCGTCGCGCGCGCGATCAAGGGTGATATTCGGCAGTCACTCGATAACTTCGTGTCGCGCTACAGCTGAATGGGGGAAGCGCGAAACGCTCACACCGCCGAGAGGGGGTTACGCTGGCTCGGGCGGTATGCGCTTCTCGGCGCGGTCGAGAGCACGCATCAACAAGCTCGCAGTAATGAGCATTTCCATCGCCTCTGGCCAGTAGGTCTGCAGGTGCGCACCGTGAGCTCGTGGATTCCTCAAACCTTGAATAGCTCCCACGAATAGGAACTTGAAGCCCTCCGCTTCGTCAGCTTTTTGCCTGTGGTTGGTGTTGTCATGCGCAATATCCAACGTTACGGACTTCTCGTTGAAGATGTTGGCCATCAACGTCTTACCGCTATCGCTGCTGCCGGTCAGTGTTTGAACGCGGTGCTCGACGGCCTTGAATGCGGCGAACACTGCCTCGTGCGCCGCGGGGTTGGCGATTTCGGCTGGCGAGGTCTGACAGAACCATTACGCTTGCCGATGGCGACGTTCGCTCTCGTGCATGGCGCGTGGCACGGTGCGTGGTGTTGGGAGAGTTTGGCTCCGCTTCTCCGTCAGGCGGGACACGAGGTAGTCGCGATGGACTTGCCGATTGAGGACGGCTCGGCGAGCTTTGAAGACTATGCGGATGTGGTGTGCGCTTCCCTGGACGGGTATGGCGACGATGTTGTGGTTGTGGGGCACTCGTTTGGCGGTTTGACGATCCCGTTGGTTGCGGCTCGTCGGCCGGTGCGGCACCTGATATACCTGTGTGCCTTGGTCGCAAAGATCGGCGGGAACTTCTACGATCAGCTGGCCGACGAGCCGGACATGGTGAATCTGGATTATCGCAAGGGTTGCACCGAACCTGATGCACAACTCCGCACGCGGTGGGTCGATCTCGAACTGCTTCGAGCATTACTCTACGCCGACTGTGACGACACTATCGTCCAAACGGTCTTCAAGCAGATCCGATCGCAATCTTGGTACGCTGCCACCTTGCCATTCTCGTTGGGCCAATTTCCCTCTGTTCCTTGCACTTACGTGATATGCAGCGAGGACCGCTTGGTTGGCCGGGAGTGGGCAGAGCGGGTAGCCCGAGACAGGCTGGGCGCAGACGTGGTCGAGCTTCCAGGAAGTCATTCACCGTTCCTTTCACGACCGGCAGCCTTGCTGACGTCTTGCTCCGCGTGGCCGAGAAGTAGTCGCGCGGGACCCAAACACGTTGTGGCGGCGGCGCGGCGCAGAGCAGTGCTCGGGCCGGTACCGTTGGACTGCCGTCGTGGCGCTGTCTTGCCCAGGACGCAGGGTTTAACGCCGGCCGCCGCCACTGTCAGGATCAGCCGCTCGCGATGGTGTTGATGGCGTCGATGAACGCGTTACTGATCGCACCGCCAAGCCGCTCCGATAGAAGAGGGTCGTATGTGTCGAGCGCCTCGCACAGCGTCTGTACGACCGCCGGCAGCTCGCCGCCCGCTTTGTATTCGGCCCAGGTCCCAGCCATTTAGACCTCTGTCCATTCTCGGTTTGATACATCGAATGCGAGTTCTGCGATTTCGGCGGGCGGGTCTACGGCTTAACTTCCGGGATCACTCGGTCGAAGTAAGACGCCGGCTGCTGAGTCGGCTGCCGCTCCCGTGGGACTTCGTTCAGGAGCTGGCGCTCGGAGCGGGCTTGCGCCGGTACGCTGTTGGGGTGCCTCGCGGCGTTAATGCGTTGCTCGCGGAGTTCGTGTAGTTGCTTCAGAGTCGGAACCCACAGCTTCGCGCCGCTGGTGGCGAGCCAAACGAGTTGCGCGATGGGGTCATCGGTTGGCCAGGGCCGCGGGTCTGGCCGCTCCCATCCGACAATCGTTTTGTCGGCCGGCGGCCGCTTCCAATCGGGAAAGATGCTGTCCAGGTTGGCAATTGATAGGTCGGAAGCGAGCGGATCGTCCAAGTATTCGGAGTTGCACTGCATGAATCGGTGGTCGCCGGCGACGACCCAGTCGCGCGCTTCAAAGATTCGGTCGAATCGCCCTCGGCCTCGGCACCGTTTCATCAAGCGTCGACGGCGCTGGCACCTGAAGCCCACAGGCGAGACGAAGCTCGGGAGCGATGCACCTCATTACTTCGCGATGGTGAGAGGCGGCGGAGCAGTCGGCCCTGTTAGCCCTGGTGGGGCTTCAAGTCGGTGGGGGTCTCGGGTGCGCAGTTGCTCTCCGAGCAAGCGGGCGAGTTCGCAATGTTTGTCACGGCGCATCAGCTTCCGAATCTGTCCGGTGATCGAGGCCAGCGATTTCTTCGACGGCCAGCTTAGAGCTAGAAGTCCTCGAAGTCTTCGGCCTCGTGGAATGGCACGTTTCGCTGCTGCCCACCGAGGTCGGCCACGACCGTCGAGCCGCTGATAAAGCGCGCCGCGGGCGAGCACAGGAACAGGATGATCGCGGCGATCTCCTCCTCGGTTCCCAGCCGCACCGAGTGCCGCTCGGTCGTAGCCTCGATATCCGCGTGCTCTCGCCCGAACAGGGCGCGCTCCGAGTCGAGTCCACCACCCCGGATGTTGGCGAAGGCCAGCGCGTTGATCGTGACATTCCGAGGGGCGAGGTACGGCGCGAGGCTGCGGGTCAGGTTAACCACGCCGGCGCGGGCGGCCCCCGAGTGGGCCATCAGCGGCGCGCCCCGCTCGAAGACGAACGAGTGGACAATGTTGACAACGGCGCCGAAGCGCTGCTCGGCGAGCACCGGACAGAACCGGCTGCACATGTTCCAGGTGCCGTTGAGGTTTAGGTCGATGACCGCCCGCCATCCGTGATCGCTGATCCCGCTGGGACGAGACGGGAACTGGCCCCCGGCGTTGTTGACGACGAAGTCAACCTGGCCGAACGCCTCTACGGCGGTGTCGCGCAGCCGTTCGACCTGCTCCACGTCACGGATGTCGGTGGCGACGGCTTTCGCATGCCCCCCAGCGGCGACGATTTCGTCGCACAAAGTCTCAAGGTCAGCCTTAGTGCGGCTGGCGGCGACCACGTTTGCCCCCAGGTTCGCGAACGCGAGCGCCGTCGTACGCCCAATCCCACGACTCGCCCCGGTGACGAGCGCCGTCGTACCGGAGAAGGTCTCGGAACGAAACACGGACAGAGGGGGCAGGGAACTGTTTTCTACACCCTGCATACTGTGGAGCCTCCGGGAGTTGGGTGGTCACCGTCGCCGCATCGGAGACCCCCGGGGGTGCGCGGGGACGGCTCCAGTGCGTGGGCTCGTCCGATCCCGCGTCCAGCTCCCGCGACGATCGCGGCCTTTCCGTCGAGTAGTCGCATCAGTTTTCCCAGGTTCGATGTCGGCCGGTCCGGTGCTGGGGGCCGCGGTCAGCGTAGGGAACCCCAACGAAGTTCTACAAGGTGCAGATCGGGGCCACACGTCGGCTCCGCGGCCGACGAGGGACTACGCTCTGCGGACCGAGCGACCTTGGGGCCGTCGTCGATGCGAGCGGAACCGACTGCCAGCCACTGCCACGGCCATCCCTTCGAGCACCACGTCGAGGCCGATGGCGAACCGGGCCGCCAGCTCATCGCCGTCAACAGCGCCACTCGCGCGCGCCTGGATCTCCCAGGCTATCGCTCCAAGCATGTAGTGGAAGAACGCGAACGCTCACGGCGTATACCAGCGTCTCGTCCATCCCGGCCTCGATCAGCATCTGGTCGCAGAATTCTGCCTGCTCGCGGGCGCTGGGGGCGAGCGGCCGGGTTTGTATGACTTGCACGAGACCTGGATACTTGATGAGGGCCTCGCGAAAGGTTTGTGCCATGACGCGGAGGCGATCCTGCCAATCGCCGGTCTCTGGCCCGGGCTTGGGGATGTCTTGCCAGACCCGCTCGATGATGAGGTCGAGCATCTGGTCCTTCGACTTGACGTAGTAGTAGGTGATCATCGATGACATGCCAAGCTCATCGGCTAGGCGCCGCATCGTGAGCTTGCCGACCCCCTCGCGCTCGATCAACCGCAGTGCGCATTCGACGATGTCAGCCACGGAGAGCTCTCCGTAGGTCCACCCCTCTCTGGTTCGTCTTATTCGTCGTGTTAGGTGTCGCCACGTGTCGTCCTCGCTCGTTCTGGGTCGCTCGGGTGCAAAGTGATCATCGTAAGGATAGTGGTTGGGAGGGTGGGGCGAGCGGATTGCGGGCCGGATCGATCGATCGGTCCGCACCAGAGAACGCGCTCTCACTGCGATACTGGCGTGTCGCAGGGTCTGGGCCCCCTGTTGTGCTGTCCGCTTGATTAACCGATGCCCAGCGCCGCGATGTTCGCCGGGCCACCGAGCAGACGACTGTATGACTCGCGCTCGGAGGCGATCGCTGCGGCAATCCGCGGACCGTGGTGGGCGAGTAGCAGCCGTTTTGTCTCCAGGAGTGCCTCTATGGGGTGGGTGGCGATTCGCTGTGCGTGGTCCATGGCGACGGTGTGCAGGTCCTCCGGCGCGGTCGTGCATAGCGCCAGGCCGAGGTCGACGCATTCATGGGGCGAGAGCCACTCGGAACTCAAGAGGGCCCAGGAGGCTCGTTGGCGACCGCCAAGCTGAGCGAGGGTGTAGCTGCTGCCCGCCTCGGGGGCTAAGCCCAGGGCGGTGAAGGGAAACCGGGCCCGCGCGTCGGTCGACATCACGACGACGTCAGCGAGCGCCAGCAGTGTCGCGCCGAACCCGACCGCCATTCCGTTAACGGCCACCACGAGCGGCTTCGGGAAGGACGCGAGTGTCTGGATGAGGCCGGAGGGGCCATGTCGACCGCCCACGAAGGTGCCCTTCCCTCGAGCCGCGAGGTCACGCTTGTCCAGGCCGACCGAGAAGGCGCGCCCAGCTCCCGTGAGCAGCACCACCGAGATGGCGGGATCCGCGGCCGCAGACCGCAGTTCGTCGGTCACCACGTCGAACTGGGCCTCGTCGAACGCGTTCAAGGCCTCCGGTCGGTGCAGGGTAAGCACGAGGACCTTCCCTGCGGTCGCGCGAAGCAGAGTGCCGGTGTCGCAGCCATCCACCTGCTCAACCTAGCAAGATAACCCGAATACGATCTGACAGATCGACGAAGCTGGACGATACGATAACCAGATAAGTTGTACGGCGTTCGACTCGGCCAGGTTCGCACCGTTCTTGGGCACTTCACCACCGGTGTGACCGTGATGGCGACCATGACCGCCCCATCATCCGCGCCTATCCGGCGCTGTATCCGCAGCCGGGTAGGCGCCATACACGACGCATCAAAAATCCGCGCGTAGGCCTCTTGGTTGCCTCCGTCAACGCGAGAGCTTGACCCCAAGACTTGAGCAAAGTATAAAGTTGAGCACAGTATAAAACCGATTCGGGGACGCTGGCGCATGTGATGCGACCCAACGGAGGAGCAGCTCGTGAGCCTGGACTTCGGTCTCCTCTTCCGCTGGGACTCCGATGCCTTCACCATCCCCGAGCGCGCGGTGGTGCCGAGGCCGCTCCAAGAGCCCCACCCCCCGTTGTGGATCGCGTGCTCCGGGGAGGAGGGCCTCGCGGTCGCCGTCCAGCGCGGCCTCGCCGGTGTGACGCAGCTCGTCATGTCTCACGGCGTGTGGGGGAGGCCTGACGACCAGAAGCTGCGCTCCGTTGAGCTCTTCGGCCGAGGGGTCGTCCCGCAATTTCGCGCCATCTCGAGGGAGGCCTGAATGGGCGATCGGCCGAACATCAACCTGCTCGACAACGACGCGTTCGCCACTGATGAACCCGACACGTGGTTTGGCTGGCTGCGGGCCAACGCCCCGGTCTACTGGCACGACGAGCCGGATGCACCCGGCTTCTGGGTGCTGACCAAGCACGCCGACGTCGTCGAGGTGAACCGCAACTCGCAGGTGTTCAGCTCCGATCAGAAGTACGGCGGGGTCATCCCGTTCGAGGAGGCGAAGCTCGCGATCATCAACCAGTTCGCCGCCGGCATCCCCCTCATGCTGACGATGGACGACCCCGATCACGGCCGCTACCGCAAGCTCGTCAACCGGGGGTTCACGCCTCGCGCGGTAGGACGTGTCGAGGAGCGGCTCAAGGCGATCGCCAAGGGGCTGGTCGACGACGCCCTGTCCCAGGGCACGTGCGACTGGGTGGAGACCGTCGCCGCCTGGCTGCCGATCACCGCGATCACCGAGCTCGTCGGGGTGCCGGCAGAGGACCGTCGCAAGGTGTTCGACTGGGCCAACGCGCTAGTGGGCGCCAC
The DNA here is from genome assembly GCA_963733605.1 of uncultured Actinomycetota bacterium. Classification (GTDB taxonomy): domain Bacteria; phylum Actinomycetota; class Actinomycetes; order Mycobacteriales; family Mycobacteriaceae; genus Mycobacterium. The sequence continues at coordinate 76,804 of CAVTDY010000018.1, read as the reverse complement.
CGACCCGGAGTTCGGCGGGGACCTGAGCGGCGTCGTCACGACCATGATGGAGGTCTTCGCCTACGCCACCGAGTTGCAAGAAGCCCGCCGCAAACGCCCGGCCGAGGACATCATGAGCACGCTGGTCCAGGCGGACGTGGACGGCGAGGAGCTCACCGAGCTCGAGATCACCATGTTCTTCATCCTGCTGCTCAACGCCGGCAGCGAGACCACCCGCAACGCCATCTCGCACTCCCTGATCGCGATGATGGACCAACCCGACGTCTATCGCGAGCTGGCCGAGGACCGATCGCTGCTGCCCATGGCGATCGAGGAGATGCTCCGCTGGGCCACGCCCGTCCCGTACATGCGGCGCACCGCGATCGTCGACACCGAGATCCGTGGCCAAACCATCAAGGCCGGCGACAAGGTCACCATCTGGTATGCCTCGGCCAACCGGGACGAGGAGGTATTTGAGGACCCGTATCGCTTCGACATCCGCCGAAACCCTAACCCGCATACCACCTTCGGGGGCGGGGGTGCGCACTTCTGCCTGGGCGCCAACCTCGCCCGCATGGAGATCCGCGTCCTGTTCGACGAGATCCTCGACCGGGTGCAGGAGTTCAAACCGGCCGGGCCGCCCGAGCGGCTGCGGTCCAACATCGTCAACGGCATCAAGCACCTGCCCGTCGAGCTGGTGCCCGCCTCGTAGCGAGGAGATCCACACACATGCCCATCCACTACGAGACGATCGAGGACCACATCGTCCTCATCACCATCGACCGGCCCGAGCGCAAGAACGCCCTCGATCTACCACACTGGCGTGACCTCACTGACTCCTGGAAGCGCTTCCGCGACGAAGACGACGCGCGCGTTGCCATCATCACTGGCGTCAAAGACTGCTTCTGCGCCGGGGCCGACCTCAAGGGCTTTATCAATAAGGCGATCGAGGCGGCCAACGGCAAGCCCATCGACCTCAACAACATGGACCACATGGAGATCGACGGGATCCCGTTCACCGTCACTATGGACCGGCACCCTGCGTACCTTGCCGATCTACAAGCCGATCATCTCTGCGGTGGGCGGGCCATGTGTCGCCGGCGGCATCGAGATGGTAGGCGGCACCGACATCGTCGTGGCGTCGGAGGATGCCGTGTTCGGTGTTACCGAGGCCAAGCGCGGCCTGTTCCCCGGTGGCGGCACGACTCCCCGGCTGCCTCGCCAGATTCCTTGGCGCGCTGCCATGGAGCTCCTGCTGACCGCGGACATGATCCCCGCAGAACGGGCGCTAAGCTCGGCTCGTCAACGATGTCGTCCCGAAAGACCGGCTCCTCGAACGGTCGCTTGAATTCGCGCGGAGTATGGCCGCCAATGGGCCGATCGCTATGCGGGCAATCAAAGAGGCCTCGTTGCGGGCGTTGTGGGCGGGGAGCCAGAAAGAGGCGTACGAGATCGAGTCGGAATGCGTGCAGCCGGTGGCCCACAGTGCCGACGCCATGGAAGGTCCGCTCGCCTTCGCCCAGAAGCGCGCTCCGGTGTGGACCGGGCGCTGACGCGGCGGCCGGATGTACGTCGAGCTGACCGCAGAACAGGAGGCGTTGCGCACCGAGATCCGCGACTACTTCGCGAAGGTGAAACGCCCTGGGTTCGGCCAGCGCGACATTGCACATCCGGAGTACCCGGAGGTGCTGCGCCAGCTCGGAGAAGACGGTTGGCTTGGCATCTCGTGGCCGAAAGAGTATGGCGGGCAGGCGCGTTCGCCGATGGAGCTTCACATCTTCTTCGACGAGGCCAATCGGGCCGACATGCCCTTCCCCTGCTGAGCGTGATGGCGGTCGGGCCTGCGCTGATCCAGTGGGGCACCGAGGAACAAAAGGCCCGCTTCCTCCCAAAGATCCTGCGCGGCGAGCTGCAGTTCGCCATCGGCTACTCCGAGCCCGAGGCCGGCACCGACCTTGCGTCGCTCAAGACGCGGGCCCACCGCGAGGGAGACGAGTGGGTGATCAACGGACAGAAGCTCTGGACTTCCGGCGCCGACGCGTACGACTACGTCTGGCTCGCGTGCCGCACCGACCCCGAGTCCACGAAGCACCGCGGGCTCTCAATCTTGATGGTGCCCATTGACAGTCCCGGGTCTGACCGTTCTCCGATCCCCACCCTGCGGAGCGAACCAACGCCACCTTCTACGACAACGTCCGCGTGCCGGTCGACAACCTCGTGGGTGTGGAAGGCGAGGGCTGGAACCTGATCATGTCCCAGCTCAACCACGAGCGTGTGATGATCGGGCACGTCGGTGGCCTGGAGGTCCACCTCGAGGAGGTGTGCGACTGGGCCCGCGCCACGAAGACCGCGGACGGCAGACGGGTGATCGACCAGGAGTGGGTGCAGCTGAACCTGGCCAAGGTGGCCGCCAAGCTCGAGTTCCTGCGGCTGCGCAACCATTGCACCGCGTGGGAGAGCACCGCAGGGATCCTTAACCCCACCTCGGCGTCTATCACGAAGGTCTTCAGCTCACAGTTCTACCTGGAGGCCTATGGGCTGCTGCTGGAGGTGGTGGGCCAGAGCGGCTACCTCACCGCCGGCTCGGACGGCGCCGTGCTGCGCGGCGAGCTCGAGAAAGGCGCCGCGCGTCAACCTGTTGATGACCTTCGGTGGGGGTACCAACGAGGTGCAGCGCGACATCATCGGCATGATGGGCCTGGGGCTCCCACGAGCACCGCGCTGACGGTCCCGGGGGCCACCTCGCGGTGGGCGTCGGCGTTTACGCGTTCGGCGTGCTCGGGATAATCATGGCCCTCAATGCGCTCACCCGGGCCATCGGTCGGCGCTGGCCGTCGTTGAGCCGCGCCCAGCTCGTGGCGATCACCTACGCCGCGATCATCGTGGTGCACCCACTTCTGGAGGCGCCGATCATCGGCCTACACATCTGGGCGCTGGCCGGCTCACCGGCGGGCGGACGGCTGGGCATCGGATGTACGCTGTCGTACTCGTGGTTCCAGGCGCCGATGGCGTCGTTCATGATCGGGACCCTGGCCGCCGTGCGTCTGCTGCGCGATGACGGCGGTCGGACCGTCGTCGAGCGCGGCCTCGACCGCGTCGATCCCCGACGACGCGCCGCGCTGTCTCTGCTCGCCCTCGTCGCGCTGTGCAACCTGGTGTGGATCATCGGCTGCGGCTACCAGGCGTGATGGGGCTTCGCAGCGGTCGCTACCCCGACGCACCCCGCTAGCTGGTCAACGGGCTGTGCGATGTCGGCACTACCACGGGGTCGAAGTACGGACGCTGCCCCGGCAGCGAGGGCTATCGGATCCCGCTGGTCCGCTTGAGCCCGTCGCTCAGCACTTCGCCATCCGGTCCAGCACCCAGACTCGGCACGGGCTCCAGGGTTACGTCGATCCCGGCGGCGCGGAGCAGGCGCTCCATCGAGACCACGATGCTGCCGGTCCGGAACATCGCGAACAGCTCGTACCACTCGAGGTCGGTGACCGTCCGCCCGCCGGCGCGCTCGTAGCAGGCGACGGTGCCGTCGCGGCCGGGGAACCCGGGAAGCTCCGGGTCCGGTTCCGCCGAAGAAGGTGCGCATCATCTGGCGTACCGCCAAGGAAGAACCCCACGTCGAGCTGGGGCGGTCCGAGGGTGACCATCTCCCAGTCGAGGATGGCCGCCACTTGCCCGTCGGCCCCGAACAGCAGGTTGCCCAGTCGGGCGTCGCCCCAGACGAGGCCGTCGCTGGCCGTTGTCGACGGGCGGTTGACGTCGCACCAAGCGAACAGGTCGACCATCGTCGATGGAGGTGAGCCATCCGAGGCCCAGTCGAGATACTCGCGCCACCAGGCCATCTCCCCGCTCAACCCGGGACCCTGCGGACGCTCGAGGAACCGCAAACCTACCGCGTCCACGTCGACGTGTGCACCCTGACCATCGTCTCCATCGCGCTGTCGAAGACGGCGCGTTGCTCTGCAGCCGAGGCGTCGTGCAGCCAGCCCTCGGCGAAGAAGGGAGGCTGGTCAACCGGCACGTTGCCCGGGACGCGCCGCATGACCAGGAACGGCGAACCCACATAGCCGGGGTCGGTTCGTAGCCGATCTGCTCCGCGACGGGCAGACCGACCCCGTGCAGGAGGTCCTGCACCCGCCATTGCCGCTCGAGGTCGTACTCGGCGAACAGTGCCTCACCCAGGGGAGGCAGTCTGGCCACCAGCGACGCCGTGCGGGCGATGCCCCCCTCCTGGAAGGCCGCCTCGAGGAACAGGGTCTCGCTGGACATCCCGGACGCCTCGGTGGTCGCTAACGGCGCCAGCCGCAGATCGGTGGCGTGAGGCCAGCGCTGCGCCAGCCAGCTGCTCCAAGCCGCTACGTGTCGCCTCGAGATCTCGTTGTTTGGTCGTCATCCCGGCCATGGTCGCTCCTAGAAGTAGGTCGTCTCGGCGTCACACCCATGTCCGGGAAGGCGCCGATGAGCATCGTCTCGAGGTTGGCGTACCCCGTGCCGCCTCCGACGGGGTCATCCACCTTGATGAGTAGGTCGCGGATCTGGTGGATCTGGTGCAGGACCTCGACGGATCCGGTGTCGGGCAGATACTCCCCACCCACCACCAGCTCGCCCTGCCAATCGCCGAGGTTGGCGCCGCCGTAGCCGGCGTAGCCGGCGGGACCGAGATAGAACGCGGTGTCGGCCACCGGTTCGATCGCCACCGGTCGATCGGTCCCGTCGGCCGTCCGGAAGCGAAGGACGCCGCCCTTGAGGTGCCGGGTGGCGTCCTCGAACTGCAGCTCGGGCACCATCGCACGGAACGGCAGCCGCTGGCCGTCGGGCAGCTCCTCGGCGCCCTGGAAGTCGTGCACCACCCGCCCGTCCGTCCACGACGTTCGGTAATCGAACACGAACAGCCCGTAGGTGGAGCCGTCGGGTCGCTCAAGCCGCATCGGGCTGTACAGGAGGAACAGCTGGGTGGGGAAGGGGCCGGGCGCGAGGGCGGTGGGCGACTGCCCGACGCCCTGGCGCACACCCCATGAGTGGTCACGGAAGCCCACCCAGGTGTCGGGGGTCAGTCTCATGCCGGGCGCCATCAACCTCGACCCAGCCCGACGCTGTGGACGTCTGGTGGTAACGGAGCACGTCGGCGGACACGCGGTAGCCGTTCGGCGATCGCTCGGGTTCGCTGCTCTCGAGCCCGGGCGCGATGTCACCGGTGAGCACCACATCAAACGCGATCGGCGCCGCATCAGTAGCTTCGAGCACGCAGCGCACCGACACCAGCGGCTCGACGACCTCGTAGCGGATCGGACCGACGCTGGTGACGTGCGCGTCAGGCGCCAGTCGCCGGCTGCCGCGCACCGTCCACTGTTCGCGGCCCCGGGCCACGCCGGCGTGGCCGTCCAGAACGCCGCGGTTGGTGTACTTGCCCAGGCCGAACCCGATCTGCAGGGACCCGTCTCGGGCCATCGCCGTGCACCAGATCTTCTCGGTCCACGCCAGATCGGTCTGCGAGACCGTGGCGAAGGTGTCCACGATCTGATGGTTGAGGGTCTCGTCCGCGGGAACCAGCGGCCCCTTGCTCATGCGTGCCTCCCGAGGATGTCGACTCGCCGGCTGCTCATGACCTTGCGCAGGAGCCAGGGGGTGTGGCGGCGCAACCGCCACACCACTTTGGCGCTTCCGGGAAGGACCAGCAGCCGGTCGCGGTGCCAGGCACCGCTCGATCTCGTCGATCACCTTCTCCGCACTGATCGGCATGGCCTTGCGCTGGTTGGCCTGGTTGGGGATGAAGTCATCCAGCATCGGGGTCTGCACCGTCGGTGGGCACACGCAGGCGAACCGCACACCGTGGCCGCGGTTCTCCTGCCAGAGCACCTCCGTGTACCCGACGACCGCGAACTTGCTGGCCACGTAAGCACCGATGCGGGCCTGCGGCACCCACCCCATCAGCGATGCGAAGTTGACGACCTCGCCCTGGCCCCGCTTCAGCATGCCGGGCACGACGGCCTGGCAGACGTTCACGACCCCGCCAAAGTTCACGGCCATCGTCAGCGCGATGTCGGCGATGTCCTGGTCGAGCAGGGGGCTGACCCGAACGATGCCGGCGGCGTTGACGACCCGCCCGAGTGGTCCGAGCTGGTCCTCCACGGCCCCGATGGTCTTGGCGACCGCGTCGGCGTCGGACACGTCGACCTCGTGCGTCGTGATCCGGTCGGGGTACCGCTCCGCGGTGGCCGCCATCCCCGCGCTGTTCAGGTCAAGCACGGCCACGTTGCGTCCGGCCGCTGCCAGGCGCCACGCTGCGGCCTGCCCCATGCCACTGCCACCGCCGGTGACGAGCGCGGCGTCGTTGCTCATGTGGTCCCTTTCGCCGTTTGCTCAGGTCCAGAAGGTTCGCAGGTAGGCCCGTCGGCCGGTCGGCGAAGATCTCGCCGATGCGCTCAGCGTGCTCGCCGACCGTCCACCGGTCGCCGTTGTCGATCCTCGCGGAGGAGCCCACCCCGGCATCAGCTCCGCCACCCCGCCGTTCACCCGTTCCGGCCAGTGGGCGGCGGCGTGGCGGCGGGGGCCAGGTGCCGGCGCCGTGGATCCGTATGACGGCATCGAGGTCCTCGGGGTCTTGTTCCAGATGGCGGTGTCCCGCACGAGCTGGCGTCGTTCCCCGAGCCGTCGCCGCGCACGGAGCTGCCGAGGTCGTTCGTCACGACGCCGTTGTCAGCCAGCTCGTGCGCGTGCGTCCGGCCGATGCCGTGGCTGGCCCGGTCACCCTCGCCACATTGTCCTGCCGCAGGCCCATCCGCTTCCCTTTCTCGGCTTCTTGACATCGTAAGAATAGAATTGAAGTTGAGCAAAGTAAAGCTCTTGTCGACACGGCCCTCCACCAGGCCGCCTGCAAGATTGAGGCTAGATTTGCAGTGGCGGAAGGGCAGCGCGCGGCACGGTCGCGCGGAGGGTTCCGGCTTCCCTCGTCATGATCTCGCCCTCGCCGAAGTAAAAGATCACCGCGTCGTCGGTGATGGCGAAGTTCTGGTAGTGGGCCGGATCCCGACCGACGTCCGGCGCTAACTTGAAATTCAATGCGTATTGCTGCCTCTCCAGGTCTGCCGCCACCGCCGGATAGATCGCGTCCATCGGGTTGGTGCCGGGCGCGAACAAGTTCTCGAACGTCACGGGCCGGTTCTGGTTGAGGTCGTAGGTGAAGGATTTGAACGTGGTGGGCAACGGAACGCCATCGACGGTGGGCCAAACCTTGAGGACCATGCTCTGGGTACCGTGCGGCGGCTCCCCGTAGCCCAGCTCCGCCTGGTTAGTGCTCAACCGCTGCCCGGAGCTGTAGGAGTCAAAGGCGACGTACAGCTTGTACGGCAGGTTCTGCGCACTCGGCATCTGCGCCGCGTTGACCACGCGGTCGCGTTCTTGGGTGAGGTAGTCGGTGACCGGCTGGCCGTCGACGTAGTCCGTGCTGAAGCGCAGGTCGACGATGTAGGCGGGGGTGGAAAGGGACGCGTGGCAGATGTTGCCGGACTGGATGTTACCCCCGAGGTCAGCGCATCCGGACTGCGCGCCAGCGACGGCGACATCGGTGAGACCAGCCAGTGCGCCGATCAGAGTCCAAGCAGCCAGACAGATGGTCCGTATCATCGTTAGAAACTTACCCACCAGGCCAACCTCAATTTCGCGATTTTGCAGGGACGCGGTGCAGGCTAGCTAAGCGGCAGCCACGACGAGTGCGGTGACGGTGTAGGGTCTCGGCGCCGTCGATGGCCAACCTTGGCTACTGTCATCGTTTATTGCGCTGAAACCGTATTTTGTATACGTGCAATCGGGAAACACCCCAAAGGACAAACCTTCCACTACTGTGGCCTTAATTGCTTTTGCCTCGTTGTCGCCAGGGCCGCCCGTATCAGGATCTCCGTAGCCCTCAAGCAATTTCGCCTTGACTATTGCGGAACCTGATTCACGCAATAACCGCATCAGATCCGCATCCCCGGTGGTGGCATCCGGGGAGGTGGGCATGGACCTCGCGGTATGTCTAACGTATTCGTCGGATTCGCGGGCTATGTTTTGGCTCACGTCGTTAAGAAGGGGGTCTAATTGGAAGGCCTGACATCCCGATTCGCTGCGCGCAGTGTCTATTTCGGATTGGAGGTTTGTCGTTGGATCTGCCATCGACATGGGGGCGAGGAATATCGCTAAGATAGCAGTTGCTGCGATGCTCAAGGCGAGACGCTTCATGAGTTTCGTAACCATCCTACTTCTGGCCGACGACCGCGCCGATCCCGCCAACATCGCTTATCTGCCAATCGTGGTTGCTGTCAATGGTAATGCTGTATGTGGCGGTGGATTGCAGGCCATCTGGAGCTTGCATTGTTTTTGTCTCGACGCCCACAAAAGTATCGACGACGTAGATGCCGTTGGTATTCGACCGCACCTTAGCGGCGAGCGGAGTTGCTGTCGAATTCCATTGCAACGGCACTAGGATCTGGTCCATCGAGTTCGCCGCGCTGCTGAGCTTCTCCTTAAGTTCGGGAGTGGTCCCGTTGACAAGGTTCTTTTTCCAGGTATCCAGATCTTGGACGTTGATTTTTGCTGCGTCGACCGCGTAGTCGAGAGCAATTCGCTCAGCATGGCCGTTGTTGGCAGCTTGACGGGCTTCTTCGTCGAGCTTTGCCTTCGCACCTATGTATAACCAGGTCAGCACCCCCACCGAGGCCAGCAGACCGGCGATCAGCGTCGCGACCACCAAGGTTCGAACAGAAACGGATACCCGCATGACCTTCGCTTTGGTCGACTTCTGCTTCGCGTCGACCGATCCCGACTCATCCGCAACCTCCTCAGCAACCTCGGGTTCGTCGGCGGCGTCCGAAGACTTGGGATCGGCCGCGTCCGCCTGCCCAAAATCAGCCTTGTCCTCCTTGCCAGCCATGCTGACACCTTCCTCGGTACTTGGTCCAACATAATCTCTGTCCCCAGCTACCCTTGCGGAACTGGAACGTGCAGGTCGATGGCGCCATTCTCAGGCACCGTTGCCAACAGGTTCGCCAAGAATCTGGCTACTGTCGAAATTCTTCAGCGCGTTCGCGATCAACATGACATTCGCCGACGTCGCTTCACCCAGGATCCTCAGATCGGGCCCGCGATCGTCCAAGAATTTCTGAATCCGTTGAAGGAATGCACTAAAGTATAGAATCCCTCCCGCGTGGCAAGAAACCCACCGTGAAGACGCAGATCCATCAACGGAGCCGCGGTGACACCCAGGTCGTGGATATAAGGCGCCGCTGCCAGCGAGTGCGGGCCCGACAAATCCGGCGTTTTGCAGCAACACCTGGAAATTGTCGAGCAATTCCCGGCCTTGACCTTTGAAATCGGCAGTGGTGTTGCGAAGCAGTAAGCTTGCACGTGCCAAGTTGGGCAGCACAGAACCCGGGTCCGGAAGTCCCGCGTCAGCCTCGCGATAACACGGCTGAGTTGCTGGGGGTCAAGCTGGTTGAGTACCCGCACAACGCTGGTCGCAAGCTCGGATATCGAAGGTGGCTGTTTGACCGATTCCGGTGCGATGCGCTGACCATCATGCAGTACAGGGCCCACCAGAACTTCGCGGCTCCAACTCGATATAGGATTCGCCGAGCGCGGAGAGGTTGTCGAGCCGCACGTCGCTATCAACAGGCACTTGGTATTGGCCGTCGATGTAGAAATGAATTGTTGCAGTTGCGACCGACGTGTCGATGCGGGTTACCTTCCCGACTGGCACTCCGCGCAGCAAAACATTGGAATCGACAACGATGTTGTTGATATCGGACGACATCCATCGATAGACGCCGTACGTTTCGCCGGCGGGGCGACGCGGATACCCAACGATGCGACATATCCGACAAACACGGCGATCATCAGCAACAAAAACGACAATAGTAGCGATGCCTACTCCCGACTTCAGCCTCATGGCATTGCTCCGATCATCCGCAGTACTTGCTGGACATTGCCGGATAACTCGCGGCCATCAGGGCCCGAGGATCGAGGTGATGTTGATGGCGGGATATTTCCGTTCCGGCAGAAAATAATCGGTGACCAGCTGCTGCCAGCGGGGCACTTCTTCGTCAAACGCCCATTTAGAATGCTGGACCGCCTCGAAGGCATCACTGACCGACTCCAGCACCGGAACCAACCAGTGCCCGTTATAGTAGATAGTACCGAGCGTTGGCAATAGTGGAGCAATAAAGTGCAGAAGAAAGAAGTTGTGGTCGAATCCCGCAACGCCCGTCGGCGAAAACCAATACTTGAGATCTGGGGTATCTGACCGACATGACATTGGCTGTTTCGGAAAGTCCTTTCAGCCATAAATCGACATTATCCATGTTATTTGACAGGTCTGAAAGATCGACTGCCACCCGCGACGCCATCTCGCGTATCTCGGCCTGCGGCGGGGTCACCCTATTGATATTGATCATACGTATTTTGTGCTCGCTGGATCGATCCGCTGCCGATGAAATTCGCAAGATTGGCGATGGTGTCTTCTAGCTGCGGCGGAGACGTGGTTTGTGTAATGGGGATCCGCCCGCCGGGCCCTAAGGGGCGGCGCTGTCGAATCAGTCGTCTGGGGCTCGTTCCAGTGCCACGTAGGTGTCGCCGAGGACCGTCGCCTGCTGCAGAACCGCGTGAATATTCGACGGCACCACGACGTCGCGATCGATGTGTGACGTCACGTCAACCCCGTGGCCGTCGAGAGTACCTTCGTCACGTACACCGACTTTCGTGCCGTCCATCACCACCTTTGCGCGATCAGGCAGATTTAATACGTTGGAAAATTCAATAATGATGTCGTAGCCGCCGCGATAGTTGCTACCCGGCACCGGTATCGCGTTAACGTTGAGCGATGCACACGACGACAACATCAGCCCGCCAGCGATCGCGGCGACCGCGAGCCGTGCTCTAATTCTCATCTGCCGCTGGGCCTCCGTCAGGACGTACTGCAAGAGCGCAACATCCACTGCGTGTGGTTGCCCGTTGACATCCGCACAGCTACCGGGCATCGACGCATTCATTGCTCCACAGAGGGCAAGCCCGTCCGGTGTTTGGATACGAAACAGCGGCGGGCTCCACGCGATGAGATCGAACTGATGGTTGTTGACATAATAGGACAGCGTGTTGATAAACCGTGGGACTGGGTTGAGTATATTCGCAATGCCCTTATAGTGTGGGCTCAAGTGTCGGAGAAGATCCCCGAAAGTATCCAGGCCAGCTGAATATCGTCGCCAAGGCTGGCTTCGAGGTCGTCGACCAGACTGACGAGCTCATCGAGTGAGCCAAGTCTGTCAGGCCCATCGTGCCCCGGATGGCGTTCACGAGGTACGGGATTGTTTCCGGCATATCCAGCAGTATCTCCTTCAGCGGAGGCCGATACGCTTTCAACATGGCCGTTAATTGGACGATGTTTCTAACGATCGAGCCATATCGGCTAATTCGCCTGATCGGGATTATCCAACAGCGATGACGACATCGTCAAAAGCTTGTTCAGTCCCACTCCGTTGCCCTTGAGCGCCTCATCGATGCCGCGTAAGCGCATCTTGGATGTTGGTCGACCCGTCCGGGTTGATCCCATTCACGAAGTTCGTCGCCGATCCGATCACCTGGGAGATGCTCAACGGCGTGGAGGAGTGGCCCAGGGGATACACTGCCCGGGCCGCCAGTTGCGGACCGGAGCTGTAGTTTCCCACCAGTTCCAACGAACGGTCAGCGAGGATCGATGTTGACCGGATTACCGCCTTGACATCACGCGGTATCGGCCGGTGTTCACTTATGTCAAATCGGATCTCAACGCTCGGTGTCCCTGGGCGTAATGCTGTCGACGGTGCCGATCTTGTAACCCATCTGGGTCACCGGGATTACCGACATATAGTCCGACGGCTGTCCGACAAGATCGCGCAGAATTCAGCCGACTGACTTTCACGTCTGGCCCCACACGATCCGGCACAAACGCAACAACCAACGCCAAGATGACCCGGCCAGAGGCGACGCGAACGCGAGAATACGGGAATACCGGCCCTCAACAGGGACTCCCGTGAACAGGGATGCAGACGTCCGTGGCCAGCAGTTCGGGCCGAATGAAATTGTCCTGCCTGTCCAATGCGCGTTCCATTCTGTCGTGTATTCGGCCAAGCAGGCGCACAATTGCTCCGTTCCGGGACTGTATGGTCCGTAAGTCCCCGAGAACCCCGCTGTACCTTTTCGAGAAAGTCATCGCGATGAGGATAATAGAAGTCAACTACTCGCCAGCTGAATAGCCATCGACGAGTGCCGCCAATCCCGAGGATCGCATCCCCGAAAGCTTTCCATACAAAATCAGCGACTCTTCCAGTATAGCTATTTTGCGAATATACTCCTGTAGTCGATCACGGTAATCGGCCAGTCTGTCAATGTACTCGTCGGACAGTGCGAGAATCTTAGAAAGTTGACCGCGCTGCCGGTCAAGTGTGTCGGCGATGCTATTGCCGGCCTTCAGCACTGCTGCCACAGAATCGACATTGGTGCCGCGCAGGCCCTGCTGCAGCTGGTCGATAGATTCCTTTATCGGTTTCGGTGCGACGTGTTCGGTGATCTTTGTCGTGTCCGCGAGCGTCTGCATCAGGCTGTAGGGCATCGTGACACGTTCCTTGGGGATCGGACGGGTGCCAAGCGGCGATTCGCCCGAGTGGGATGATCGTGACGTAGTAGCCACCAACGACGGTGAGCATGCGGACTTGGACTTGAGATTGGTCGCCGACGAATGCGTCTCGGTTCACGCTCGCTCGCACGCGGACTTGGTTCGGCTCCATCGAGAGGTCCTTGACCGTTCCGACCACGATGCCGGCAATACGGACGGTGTCCCCCGGACGGATCGACGCCGCATCGTTGTGTAAAACGAAACGATTCGCCGGTCGGCGGGCTGGTGTAAAGCAAAGCAACAACGACGCCCACAATCGTGACCATTGCCAGTGCAGCTACGCCCCAGAATCTCTGGCTGCGCCGTGGGATTCACTTTTTGCATAACACGACCCTCTGGCCATTCAGAAGTACATCCATTATCTCGGGAAGCTGGGCCCGCCCGTGAGAGCACGGTACGGGTGCGCCGTCCTCAGGCGGTGGCGGAATATTGTCCCAGATCACCGGCGTTCGTTTGATCGCTTCGATAGCGTCGTATACGTTCGTGATTGCCCTGTCGAACGCCTTGTCTGGGTCGATCCCAGGCCTAATGCCCGCGGCGGCAAGCAGGTGCAACACCGCTCGAGTGAAGTCCGCGCCCGAAATTTGTGACTTCCGCAATTCATCCAGCACCGACAAGCGACTTGATTAACGGGATCGTCAAATTCGTCCAAAATCTGTATCAGATATTGGGAATGACCCTTGACGCCCGTCGGCCAATGTGGAAAGGTTTCGCACGAGTGTCGCCACGACCTGCTGTCGATCAGAGACGAACGCGGTCAGTTTGTCGATGCTGTCAAGCATGGGACCAGTCCGCTCCCGTCGCCTTGAAGAAATGCTGTCGCGTTGTCCGTAGAACGTATTGATCTCGTCTGGACTTAGTGTCGCCAGTACGGGCTGCAACCCATTGAACAGCACCGTGATATCGAAAGACGGCTGCGTCATTGTTGTCGGCACGTCGGTTACGCGATTTGCTACCGAGTCACCTTCTACGGGCGTTTTGCACATCCACGTAGCGCAGACCCGTTAACGCCTGGTAATCTGACGGCCAGGCGGCTGGCAGGCACGATGCTGAATCGGCTGATCCAGCGTGAATCGCACAGCCGCGACGCTTCGGCCATCATCTGATCTTTTCAGTTCAATAGCTCTGGACCTTGCCGACGCGTACGCCGCGGACGCGGACGTCGGCGCCATCGCTTAGGCCTGAAACGTCGGTGAATTCCGCGTTATATGTACGCGTGGCGGCGTCAACGGGTTGCCTGATCTCATTTGCAATCACGATCAGCAATACGACGCTCACAACAGCGGCGATGAGTAATCGCCATAGCGCGGCCCTTGGCTTCATGACGATCCGCTCGTCACCAGGCCGAGTGGAGCCGCAACACCTGGGAGACGGTCCAAGATGATCCGCACCTGCAGCGCACGCTCCTCACCTGAACCCGCATACATGCTCTCAAATCTTTTTCGTATTTCCGTGAGAGTGTAAGCAAAGTTGTCAGGACTCAGAATCTTCGGGACCGTATCCGCCAGCGCTCTGACGCTTTCGACAGCGGGAACAAGATCATTGATATGCGAATGACTCCAGGTTTCCTACGACGCCTGAAAAGGTCGGTTATTGCCGTCGTTATCAACGGAAGGAAATAGTTTGTCATGATATTCTGGTGTCGGTAGCTTCGGCTGAGCAGATGCCGGCTTTCATTGCGCGCCTGTCGTCGATTTGAATCGCGGGATTAATGCGACCAATATTTGTCATTTTGTTTGAACTGTTCGAAGTCGAAGTCGCCGAACCAGGTCATGCACGAGGAATTATCGCCGGTGTCGATCAACGCATTAACGAACCCTGGAAACGCTACGCTGACTCCGGTCGTGTTCCTCAGAAGTCGCTCGGTGCTGACTCGTCTGGACCTTGGCGACGGAATTTGCCGACCATGAGCGCCGTCTCCAGCAGCGGGGTCAAGCGCCGTCGACGTATTGCGTGGCGCGCTGGATCACGCTGATCAAGCGCTGATTGAATACCCCGTTCGACAGTTCACCAAGCCGATAAATCAATGCCTGTAGGGAGAAGTTTCCCTGTGGGCGTGATCTTGAGCTGCATGCCATTTTGAAGCGGTCGGCCATCTTTCGCGGGTATCACGTTTATTCCCGTGACACCGAAGTAGTTCGATGGCCGATAATCGATTCCCATAGCGTCGGTCAACCCGCGTGTGGGTCCCGGCTGCAGATCCGTCTCCAGTCGAACACCACCGCCAGGAATGCTCGAACCGACACGACTTGGCCGATCTTCACACCGTGCATGATGACCGGTGTCCCGGCGGCGACGCCCTGGCCGACGTACGGTGTTTCGATGGCCAGCGGAGATGACGTCATGTGGTTTGCGCGCGAACGGGTTGACCGCGAGGTACAGAAATACTGCCGCGATGACGACGAATAGGACCACGATGATGCCGATTCTGGTGAGGATACGCGTCTCTGATTCCGCGGATGTGTTGAGTAGTGTCATCGAGCCATCTACCCTTTGAACACGAACGTTGGTTTGAGTCCCCACAGCATTACCGTCAGCAAGAAGTCCAGCGTCATCACCGCCACCAGGCTCGCTCGCACCGCACGCCCAGACGCTTGGCCCACGCCGACTGGCCCGCCCGAGGCGAAATAGCCGTAATAGCAGTGGATCACTATCACCGCAGCAGCAAAACGCAGTGGCCTTTACCGTCGAATAAACGAGATCGGTGGGGATAAGAACTCGACAAAATAATGATTGTATGTTCCCCCGGCCGCATGATAAAACCCGCGGATCATAACGTTCGACGACGAAGAAGCTTGTCAGCAACGTAAGCGCGTATCCGGGAATCACGCACAGCAGCCCGCCAATAAGGCGCGTCCCGACGACGAACGGTATCGGCCGCAAGCCCATCGCCTCTAGGGCATCGATTTCCTCAGCGATCCGCATCGAGCCGATTTCAGCCGTCATCCGGCACCCGCACTGGGCCGCAAACGCGATTCCCGCGACCAGTGGCCCCATTTCTCGCACGTTCGCTAAACCACCGATAATCCCTGACAGCGCCCCGAAGCCCATGATGTTCAATGTCGCCCATGCTTCGATAGCTACCATGCCACCGATCGCTATACCGAGAACGACCAGAACGCTGATCACGCCACCGTCGACAATGCAGCGAGCCGCGACCCCAGGCCAGATTAATCATTCGGTCTAAGGTCTCCCTGCGGTACTTGCGAACCGTCAGCGGAAGGAGGTAAAGATCTGTCCGATGAACACCACCCATCTGTCCGACTGTCACGGAATTGTGCCTGGAATAAACGTGCAAATCTCTGCCACGGCGCTGGAAATACGACGACGGCAGCACCCTGGCGGCGTGACAGTTTGGACGCCCATCATGCCACCCTCATCGGGAAGAACATCGTCTCCATTTGCGTGATAGCTAGATTCGCGAAAAGGATGCCGACGACGTTGAGGACCACGGATGCATTTACTGCATCTGCGACGCCGCGCGGACCACCCTTGGCCTCCATTCCTCTCAGCGAGGAGACGATCCCCGACAATTGCCGCCGAACACGATTGCCTTGGCGATCGCAAACCAGACATCTACCATCTTCGCGAATGCCCCGAAAGACAGCCAGTACGTTCCGGGCGCCACATCACTGACGGTGAGTGAAAGGAGGAACGACGCGGCTACCGACGACGCGATGATGATCGCGCACAAGACTGGCGCCAGCACTATCAACGCCGAGAAAACGCGGCACGACCAAATGACGCACCGGGTTGACTCCCATCACACGCAGCGCATCAAGTTCCTCGCGAATCGCCCGCGCACCGAGGTCTGACGCGATCGCTGACGCCGCCGCACCCCCCATGAGTAGCCCAGCAG
The DNA here is from genome assembly GCA_963733605.1 of uncultured Actinomycetota bacterium. GTDB lineage: Bacteria > Actinomycetota > Actinomycetes > Mycobacteriales > Mycobacteriaceae > Mycobacterium. Next base: position 60,290 of record CAVTDY010000018.1, on the reverse strand, counting down.
TGATCGGCGCGCCCTGACGGACAATGCCCACCCCGCTTGCCGCTCCGACCAGTGAATTCGCCCCTACCTGGTTGATCAGGCCCGAAATCTGGACGGCGACCATTCCGCCGAACGGGATTGCCATCAGGATCGCCGGTAATGCCGTCACTTTGTAAAGCTGCCATGCCTGGTTGACGAGCTCACCCACCGGTAAACGTCCAGATATCGTATCGGTCACCGAGTAACGCACGACTTCCGCGAACAACTTCGCGGCTCGCCCGACCGTTTCCAGGGCGTTCACCGGACGCATCCCGACCGACACCAGCGACTTGCGTGCCGACCCGAGGCTGGCCGGCGCTAATGCCGGCAATCTATGGACCGAACCAGACTTGCGTGGCCGCCGCCCGAGGTCGGCATCTTCTAATGCCGGCAAGCCAGGGGTGCTGATAGCCACAACTTCCTCCCCAGCTAACTCCCCGCGGTCGCGTCCCCCAAAAACTCTTACAATGTACGTCAGCTCCCCCCAGGTGTCTAGTAATTGAAAACTTCTCGGCACTCGCGGGAAGACACCCGCCGCAGTTCCTACTCGTCTGGCGTAGTTGCTGCGCGAGAGACGGGCTCAGCTACTACTTGCCGGTGCAGATCGGGGTGCCGGGGAATGCCAGCACGATCTTCTTCAACGGGGCAACCGACCCGACTGACGTGCGCCGCGGTGGCCCATGCGGGCGGCGTTGTTAGCCCGAAGTTCCGTGCACCCCCACCTTAGGAGGTGCTTGTCCAGCAATCATGACGTGATGGGAAGCTCGTCGAAGCCTGCCGGTGAAAGTCTGGTCCGAGGAGTTGCCAGGAAGCCCGGTAGCAGGCTGGCGGCTCGGTCTGGAAACGGGTCGGGTCGAAGGCCAGCGTCAAAGCCACGGTGGGTGGGAGCAGCTGAGCGGTCCGCAGCGTAAAGCGAAGCCCCTGCCGCGTTTTTAAGGCCAAGGGGCAAGACAGTGCCGAGTCGCGGCAATCACGGCAATCACGGCAGCGGTGAAGATCCTGAGGTGCGGCCGTAGGAACTGTCCGGCGTAGGGGGAGTGGAGCGCTCAGAAGATGGCGACGGGAGCGGGGGAGGCCCTCCCGGGCCGAAGCGGCATCAGACAACCGCGGATTGATCACCTTGTGTGGAACCGTCATCGTCCCAGGGCTTTTCGGCGCTGCAGCACAACGACCGAGCGCGACGGTGAAGAACGTCGGGGAGTCGTGGGCGGAAGAACAGCGTGTGCACGTGCCCGTTCGCATGACAATCTATAGTGCAGTCATGGCAAAGAGGCGAATCGGTATGTTCGTCGCAGCCGTCATGTCGATATCGCTAGCAGTCGCCCCACCGGCGCAGGCCGACAACAGCAGCGATTTCCTGACCATGGTGTCCGCGGAGGGCCTTAACGTGGGCGACGCGCCTCCAGATGTGGAATTGACGCTCAGCACCGCAGAGCAAGTCTGCCGCCTGATGTTCTTCGGCTTCACGCCGCAAGACGCCGGCCGAATGGTGCGCTACAGGTTCCCGGAAGCCACCCCGCAGCAAGTCGCGGGCTTTGTAGACGCCGCCCAGGCGAAGATGTGTGCGCAGGCAAACACTCCTTTGCAGCCGGGTGGTTCGTACTAAACGACCGTTCGGCTAAGGGGGTGGTCGCGTAGCCGTACCGCTGTGATCCGGCCCCACCCGATCGTCGCCACCAGACATTCAGCACCGGAGATGGTGTGTCCTCGAGCGCTGGCATTCACACTGGTGACGACGTCGTATGGCTCGCGATAGCCGGACCGCGTCCACAGCCCAAGCGCGTTCTCGTCACCCTCGCCGGAGAACCGGGCGACGCTACGGAAGGTGTGCCACCTGCCGGCCGATCCACAGATCACAGAGGGCTCCCGTGTTCGGCGGAGAAGGTGCTACTGTCTGCGCTCGAGGACCTCGCCATGGCGAGCCCGATAGGCCGTTAGGGAATTGGCGCAAAGTAGTAGTAATGCGTCCAGGAGGGCCTGATGCGTCCGAAGAGCACAGTCATAGGTGCAGCACTGATGGCGGTCGCCGTGGCCGGCGGCTTTGGTGTTACGCCGTCGGCGCAGGCATCCGTCGATGCCTACGCCATCAACGGAACGTACGCCGCCACCTCAGACGGTACCTACGCCACCACGGACTATGCGTTTCATGAGGAGGCGACGGTGAAAAGCACATGGACGATCACCTCGACATGCACCACCGACGTGAACTGCACCGGCCAGGTGAGCAGCGACCAGGGATGGAGCGCACCGCTACACACCGAGGGACACGTCTGGTACGTCGAACACGATGTGCCGAACTGGCAAACGTGCCCCGACGGGACGTCGTTGACCGGGCACCAGACATTCAAGTTCTATCCCGCGAACGCAAACGGTGTCACCCAGATCGGATCGCCCTACCTGGAGGGCACGGACAAGACCGTCGGCCAACGCGCCGCCTGTGGCATACCGCCAACAGCGGATGTACCGTTCAGGCAGTTATGGCAAGCCGCTCACGATCGTCATGCCGTTTCGGCTGGACAAGATGGGGTGAGCGGATTCGCTGAGCCGTTGATCGGCTCTCGTCGATCTGCACCCTGTGAGTCGCCCGGTGGGAACACGACGAGGTTAGCTCCAGACGCGTTTGCCGATGTCAACGCATCCATTGACAAATAGATTGTACAGCGCAAATATTGCGCGGGTCCGTGATTGACGGTGTGGGACGCAACGATACGTCGTCCTCGCCCTGGTCATGACGTGAGTTTTCCCGGAGGTGCCGGATGCCTGATGCGTGTCGCTGGAAGTCCGCTCGAAGGCTGCGGCGCCTTCTCTACGCTGCAGGGGGTGTCTTGCGTTGGTGGCGTTGACATCGCCGGTGCTGGGGGGACGCGCCGGCGCCGCGCCAGATGACCCGCCCGATCCGCCGTTACCTGAATTGTTGCCCATCCAAGCGATTGGGCACCGCAGTTTCCGTTCCCGTATGACGCCAATCGGAACGACGTGACGGATGCTGACATCACCGCGGAGCGCGAGATGTGTCAGTGGTTTACTGCAGAGTACCGGGAGCTGGTTCGTCAGATCGACAGGTTTGGCTTCAATCTCGACGAGGCGAGTAACGACTGGACGGTTGGACAAATCCAGGCACAGGCCGACGCCGTGGCCGCCAACATTGATCAGGCGGAAGCCTACCTGGCTCCGCGGGCGCAGGCCTTGACGCAAACCGCCGATTTCGCCGGCGACGTCCATTTTGCCATCTATGAGGGAGAGGCTTTTTATCGTTTGTGGCAGTACCTCTCGAATGTCGGCGTCGGTATTAAGGCCCGCAACACCTCCTGGGTCAACGGCCCGTCGGTGGAAAGGGTTAAGCATTGGGGCAGCCAGATTCATCGGTCGCATGTCTGCGATGGAGCTGGGTGATGCTGGCGGACCTCTTGACCCAGCCGGACGACAGCCGGCCGGCGCGCGTCCAGGAAAGGCGGTAGGCGCCGTGATGAGTATTGGCGTTTTCCCTGTGGCTTTGGCCGCAGCACTCCTGGGGATACCGACTGCTCACGCTGACCCGAACGACGACTTCGTTGCAACGATTGCGCAGCACGGCGTACTCATAATCAACAATCGAGACGTAGTAGAGGCTGTCGGCCTTGGTCAACAGGTCTGCCGGCATATACGCGACGGTTCAAGCCCGATGGCGGAGCGGGGAATCCTGAAGCGGAATGGAAGTAGCGTCGACCAGGCGGTGTGGATCGTGAGAGCGGCCCAGATTGACCTTTGCCCAGACACGGCGTTCGACCCGGGCACGACGTTGGGTCAGCCCTGAGCGCGATGCCGACCCAGCTGGCGTGTGCATGGAGCCGATTCTGAAAGACCCGTTCGCGCCTATCGGTCTAAAGCTGTTGCACGGCACGGGAATCCGCTTTGGCGAACTGATCGACCTCGAGCTGGACTGCGTCTGGGATTCATCCAACCGCGGCAGTTGGTGAAAGTGCCAGTCATAAGCTCCGCACCGACGGTAAGGCCCGAACAACCCTCGCCGGGTGAGTCGTGCTCGGTGTTGGACGCCGTAACGCAGGACATTCACGGTCACTTGATGTCGTGTACTTACATGGTCGACTGCCCCCCAACCACCCGGTATCGCTGTACACCGGCGGGACATAACAACAGTCAAACTGACCTACTACCAACCAGTCTCTTGAACGCATACCCTTGGCCCATGAAAGCGACATTGCTCATCGTGGCCGCCGTATCGGCGGCCGTTGGATGTCCTGCGCTAGCAACGGCTTTCCCACCCTACCCAGTCCCTTTTATGGAGCACGACGGGACCTATGTGGTCGGCAAGGATATCCGGCCAGGACTGTATTTGACGCCTGGGACCAGCGGGGGTGGTATGTGCTCGTGGTCGCGGCTGTCATCCAACGGAAGCGGCGACGCCTCTGACGTCATCGATCGCGGCGAGTCGAGCGACGCCCAGTACGTACTAATAGCGCCCACTGATGCGGCATTCGAGACTCATGGATGTCAGGAATGGTCAATGGGGACTCGCACAGCCACCCCAATTGCGCCAATTCCTAAAACCTGTATCTATCCGTTGACTGGCTGCATAAACCCGAATCCGCAGTAGCGCGATTTAACTTTCTCCGATATCGCTAATTGAGACCGTGACGGGCTGCCCACAGGGTGGCGTGGCTCTAATTACCTCGGATGCCGGTCGAGAGTAGGCGGGTTAGCTTTCCGACCCACTGCTCGCGGGGTACAGGCTCACCAGAACCCTCGTCCCACCGGACACACGAAGGACACCCGGTCTTCGTGCCGAGTGGAAAGCCGTAGACGGTCGGTCGAGCGGACTCGGCTGTCACACTTAAGGCTGGCGCTTATACCGCTGCAAGAGGAGTCGACGAGCAGTTCACTCGTCCGCGCGGCCTGCCCGTTGACGATGCCTTGCCCCGATTGCTAACCTGACGGCGTAAAAGTTCGCCAGCTGGAGCCCATAACTGCGCTCAGCTAACTGCGTTTAGCGCCACTCGCAGCGGCACTTGCGTCTTATTCCCGAAGAGAAGAGAGGACGCCGTGGTCACAGGACAACGGAGTCGGTGAATACATGGTGGCCCCGGGAGCGTCTCAGTAGTCGTTGCCTGCCCATAACCACTTCCCTCGAGTGGGAGGCTCCTGTAGGAGGAGATCGACGCGGTGACCAAGTGCTGACGCCGGCGGAAGGTGGGCCGTTTTACCGTCCGATCGGGGATGAGGTTGAGGTATTTCGGGCGGCCGCCCGGCGTGGCCTCCCGGTACTGCTCAAGGGGCCGACCGGCTGTGGCAAGACCCGGTTCGTGGAGGCGATGGCCCATGACTCGGGTCGCGATCTCATCACCGTCGCCGGCCACGAGGACCTGACGTCGGCCGATCTGGTCGGGCGCTTCCTGCTCAAAGGCGGGGAGACGACATGGGTCGACGGCCCCTTGACCCGGGCCGTCCGGGAGGGGGCGATCTGCTACCTCGATGAGGTGGTGGAGGCCCGCCAAGACACCACTGTGGTGATCCATCCGCTGACCGACCACCGCCGTCAGCTACCCGTCGACCGCCTCGGGGTCACCCTTGAAGCGGCGCCGGGGTTTCAGCTGGTCATCTCCTTCAATCCCGGCTACCAGAGCGTCCTCAAAGATCTCAAGGACTCCACCCGGCAGCGGTTCGTGGCCATCGAGCTGGACTTCCCGCCCGCCGACATCGAGACCGAGGTCGTGGCCCATGAGGCCGGCATCGACTTCGCCGCTGCCCAGGCGCTGGTCAAGGTCGGCCACGCGATCCGCAACCTCGACGGCTCCCCGCTGCGGGAAGTGGCCTCCACCCGGTCGCTGATCCTCGCCGGCGCGTTGGCGGCAGAAGGGCTGAGCCTGCGCAGAGCGGTCGGGGCGGGCATCGTGGAGATCCTCTCCGACGACCGCGTGACGATCGCCGGCCTCACCGAACTGGTCGACGCCTTTTTGCCTGAGCCATGAAAGGCGATCCGAGCGATCCCAGCCGGTTCCGGTTCCTGGCCACCTATCTGGCGCGGCGCTTCCTGGATGTGTGCGCTGCGCTCCCCGGGGAGGCCGCCCGCACCGACGGGCGGGTCGTGTACGTTTCGTGCGACGCCACATCCGACGTCCAGCGGCGTGAAGTAGTGGTGCAGGCGGCCCTACTGGGCGCCGGGAGCCTCGACTCCAAATTCGTCAAAGGCTTGTGGGGGCGCCCCAAATCTGCCCGCCGCTACCTGGCCCTCGAAGGCCGACGAGTCCTGGCCGACATCGCCGGCGGGGTGCCGATCGTGGCGGTGTTCGGCCCGGCTGGCGAACCGAAGACGGCCAGCGCTGCTGAGTCGCTCGAGGTTGCCTGCGGTCGGCGGCCCGTGGCGGACCCGCCGGATTGGTTCGGCGTGATCCGACCCTCGCGGTTGCTGGGAGCGGCGGCGGCTAGGCCGGCTGCGGCGCCGACTGACAAGGACCTTCGTCTCGGCTCTGAGTTCCTGGTAAGCGAGGATTCCGACGCCGACGACGAAGGGCAGGGCCAGGAGAGCAAGATCCTCAAGCTGTTCCAGAACCCGTTGATCGGCTCAAACGCGCTAACGAGCATGTTATTGAAGGCGCTTGGCGCCTTGCGTTCCCCCGGCCAGGGGACGGGCGGGGCGGAGATGCCGGTGGGGTCGATACGCCGCGTCGACTCGGTGGGACCCAACGCCCGGCCGCTTCCCGTCGCGCTGCGATTCCTGGGCGCTCCCGGTCCGGCCGGCGGGGTTGGGGGTGTCCTCTATCCGGAGTGGGACGTCCACAACAACCGCTACCGGCCGCAATGGTGCCGGGCGATCGATTTTCACGTCCCGCCGGCGTCCGAGGCGTCTGGTGGCGGTGTCGAGCGTGACGAAGTTCTGCGCCGACGCCTGGCGCGCGTGGGGCTGGGTCCGAAGGTCATCCGCCACCGTCCCGACGGCGACGACCTCGACGTCGATGCCCTCATTGACTTGGCCGTGGACCTGCGGGCCGGTTATTCCACCACCGAGCATATCTATCTGGAACGGCGCAAGCTCGCCCGCAACCTCGGCGTGCTCATCCTGCTCGACGCTTCGGGCTCAGCCACCGAAACCGACCCCAAGGGTCTGTCCGTCCATGAGCACCAGCGGCGGGCCGCCGCCACCCTCGCCCTCACCCTTGAGGAGCTCGGAGACCGCGTCGCCGTCTATGGGTTCCGTTCTAGTGGCCGATCGGCCGTCCACTTCCTGGCCCTCAAGCCCTTCGGGCAGCGCTTCGGTGCGGGCGGGCGGGCGCAGCTCAATCAGCTCCAGCCCGCCGGATACACCCGCTTGGGTGCGGCCATCCGCCACGCGGGGGAGCTGCTGAAGACTGACGCCGGCACACCCAACCGCCTTCTCCTCGTGCTCTCCGACGGCATTCCTTACGACCACGGCTACGAATCTCGCTACGCCGAAGCCGACGCCCGCAAGGCCCTCGAAGAGGTCCGTGCCAACGGCATGGCCTGCCTCTGTCTCTCGATAGGCTCCTCCACACCGACCGACGCTCTTGATCGCGTCTTCGGGTCGGCCAGCCGCGCCGAGGCCGCCACGCTCGTCGAACTCAGCCCCCGAATGGACGAACACTTCCTCGGCGCACTCAAAGAACTTGCCGTGGCGCGCAACTCGCGTTCGACCGCACGGGCAGGTGCTGCGCAGAGACCGGGCAGGTAACCGAAGCTGGGCCGTTGCCAAAAGTTGCATACGACAACTATTCGCGAAGACACCGAGAAGGAGTACGGAATCATGGGACACATGGAAGCCACCCGCGAGTTTTCAGCAACTCCCGAGGCGTTGTGGGCAGTAGTGTCGGATTTGTCCACGTGGGACAAGTGGTTTGCCGTCCACGACAAGTGGCTGGAGCAACTTCCGGCCACGTTGACGCCGGGCGTCAAGCTCACGGCCAACCTCATGATGCTCAACATGGCCGCTAAAATCGCATGGACGTTTCAGACAGTTGACCCTCCGCGCGCGCTGGCGTTCGGCGGCATGGGCATGGGAAATGTGAAGGCGAACTTTCGGTTCGGCATCGAACCAGCCGGCGCGGGGTCAAAATTCACCATCACTTCTGACTTCAAAGGGGCGCTGCTCAAGGGCCCGCTGGGCAAAGTCGTCGAGAAGGAAGGCGGCCAGCAACTCGAGACGACGCTTGATCGGCTCGGTGCACTCGCGTCCTCAACGACGGGATGAAATGTACTGTGCAAGCAGCAGTTCTGATGGGCGACGAAGCGGAGCGCGACGGCGGCGTTCACTCCGTCGGATCGACACGGACCCGTTTGACGCGGCTGGGAGGCCAGAGCCGGTGCCATTTGCCACGAAATAGATTGCGCGTCTAGGTGAATCGCCTTCCCAGCAACAGCACCTTCACGAGATCGAAGGGACGAAGGATAGCGGATTTGTAGCATCTGGGAAGCAAGCCGGTCATGGCGCTTTGGCGCGTGGAGCTGGTGAGGTCGCGCAGCGGCGAAGGATCAGCGTGAACGAAACGGCCGAGCGTACATGAGCCGCATCGCCCGCTTGATCATCTTCGGAGACGGCCGCCGCTTCGCGGTCATCATCAGCCCCATCATTGTGGGAATCCGCTGGTTCAGCCGCTCCACCGACACGGTCTTGGCGCGACTGAACTCCAGCAGGCCCTCCTTGACCCTGCAGTCGACCGAATCCGGAGGACTTTTCGCCGCCGAACGGAGCCGCCGGGACGGCCATGCCACCGACTGCATCATTCACGTTCACCCCGCCCGACAAGAGCTGGGATGCGATCCGTTCACCCCGTCGGACGTCACGGATGAACACACTGCCGTTCAGGCCGAACTCCGATCCGTTGGCGATGCGCACCGCCTCATCGAGGCTGTCCACCCGCGTTATGCACAGGACGGGGCCGAACGTCTCCTCGCGCATCAGCTCCATGTCCGGCCGGACATCGGCGATAACGGTCGGTTCGAAGTACCAGCCGTCGCCGGGGCGCCGATGGCCACCAGCCAATAGCCGAGCGCCTGCTGCTTCCGCGGCACGGATCCGGCCCTCAATGATCGGCATCTGACGCTCTTGCGTCATCGGGCCGATGTGGTCTGTCGGAGACGAACCCTGACGCAGCAGCCGGGTGATTCGAACCGTCTCGGAGACGAACTCGTCATAGATGGCGCCCTCCACGAGGACACGCTCCGCCGCGACGCAGGCTTGCCCCGAGTTGAAGAACGCAGTACCAACCGCTGCCTGGGCCGCCCGAGTGATGTTTGCGTCCGCGGCCACGATCATCGGGTCCTTGCCGCCGAGCTCCATCACCGACGGCGTCAGTGAGTCGGCGCACGCGGCCATGATCCGCCGGCCGGTGTTCGGGCTGCCGGTGAAGGCGACCTTGTCGACACCGGCACGCACCAGCGCCTCACCTGTAGGGCCGTAACCGGTGACCACGAACAGCAATTCGCGTCCAGCGGCGTTGATCGCCTTCTGCAGGGCCAGACCGGTCAGCGGCGTGAGCTCGGAGGGTTTGAGCACCGCGACATTGCCCGCGGACAGCGCGACAGAAAAGTCTGCAGCGGCACGGCGATCGGGACGTTCCACGGCGCAATCTCTCCGATCACGCCATAGGGCGAATACTCCACCCACGTCCGCTTGGTGATGATCGGAAAGGAGCGGATGCTGCGACGAGCCAAGACCTTTGGGGCAGTCTTTGCACACCAACGAAACAGGCCGATGCTGCCGGCCAGCTCGATGTAGGCATCCGGAAGTGGCTTGCCGGTCTCTGCGGAACAGGTTGTCGCAATCTCGTCGGCATGATCGATCAGCGACCTAACGACTCTTTTCAGGTGCTCGTGTCGCTCCCGCAGGCTCAGCTCGGCGAAAAGCGGCGGCGGCAAGCCGGGCCTTGGCGACGACGTCTTGGACCTCATCGGCGTCCATCACGGGAACGGTTCCGACGAGCTTGTGGGTGTCGGGATTCCGGACCTCGATGTGGTCGCGCTCGAAAGCGGCGCCTCGGTCTCGGGTCTTTTCGGGCATGGTGTTTGGCCTCCCCAACCCTCTCGGCTGCGGCCCGCGAATCGTACCATGTTCAATTCTTCGCCTGCCAAAGGGCTTGGCAGCGCGCAGTAACTCGCAATGTCGTACCACCATACCGGCCAGAACCATCGCGTTCTCGGTCTAGAACCGCAGACCGGGGGCCCGCGTACCGAACACATCGGTGGCCAGGCGCATCCCGAGCTCGTGGGCGTCCCAGCGCTTGCCGCCGTTGGTGATCGTGGCCCCGCGGCTCCAGCCCTGCATCCAATTGATCTGGTCGCCCGCAGCGCGGATCACCTGACCTGTCACGAACTGTGACTCGTCGCTGGCCAGCCAGGCCACGACCGGGGAACTCACCGCCGGATCCATCGGGTTCCACTCGTCTTCGGCGATGTCATCCGCCTCGATGGCGGCGGCAGCGCCGGGCATCGTGGCCACGATGCGGGTAGCGGCGGCCGGTGCGATCGCGTTGACAGTGACCCCGAGCTTGCCGAGTTCGACCGACAGCGTCTGGGTCATCGAGGCGATCGCCGCCTTCGCCGGAGCGTAATTGCTCTGGCCGAAGTTGCCGACGAGCCCGGCGCCCGAGACCGTATTGATGATGCGGCCCTGCAGTCGCTCACCGCTTTTGGCCCGTTCCCGCCAGTGGAGCGCGGCATGGTGGCAAGGGGACCAGGTGCCACGGACGTGGACCCGCATGACGGCGTCGAAGTCCTCAGGGGTCATGTTCCAGATCGCGGCATCGCGGACTATGCCGGCGTTGTTGACCAGGATGTCGAGCCGGCCGAATGTCTCGACCGCCCGTGCCACCATGGCGCCTGCCGCGTCGTGATCGGCGACGTCGCCGTAGTCGGCGATGGCGGTTCCCTCGCGCCCCTCGATGAGGGCCACGGTCGCGTCGGCATCGCGGCCAGAACCCTCTCCCCGCACCGAGCTGCCGAGGTCGTTCACGACGACGCGAGCCCCGTGCTTGGCAAGCTCGAGCGCATGGGCTCGACCTATCCCGTGGCCCGCCCCGGTGACGATCGCCACCTTGTCCTGTAGCAGCTCCATCGCGTCCTTCCGTCTCCTGGGGATTGCGCCCAAGAACTTCGCGCCGTAAGAATAGAGAGCGAAGTTTAACAAAGTACAAGTCTGATCTCCGGGAGAAGGCCGGATTGTGGTGAACAGGCCCTATCGCGACGCGCGGTGGTGGCATGGACGGACGGCATCGATGCGGACCACTACCGTTGGAGCCCCAACGACAGCGCCTGGAGGTAAGCACGTGAAGTTCGGCCTTTCGATGATCAAATTCCGCCCAGAGCAGTGGGAGGACCTGACGATCCGAGCCGAGGATCTCGGCTTTGACTCCGTATGGCTCTCCGAGCATCTGGTGTTCACCGAGTCGATGTTCTCGGACATCCCCGACACGCCGATCAAGAAGAAGCCCTCACCCTTCAAGCCGCTGTTCGACGTCGGTGGGCAGCTGTCGTACCTGGCGGCGAAGACCTCCACGATCCGCTTCGGCACCTACGTGTACCTGATGGGGATCCGCCACCCCTTCGTGACGGCCCGGACGTTCCAGACCCTCGACTACCTCTCGGGCGGGCGAGCCGACGTCGGCGTGGGCGTCGGCTGGCTGCGCGAGGAGTGGGTCGCCGCGGGGCTCGACCCGCGCTTCCGGGGTCGCATGGCCGACGAGTCGCTGGACATCTGCCGGCGGCTGTGGACTGAAAAGCTCGTGGAGCACCACGGCCGGTTCTGGGACTTCGACAACGTCGCGTTCGAGCCGAAGCCGATCCAGTCACCGCTGCCGATCCACGTGGGCGGCGAGTCCGACAAGGCTCTGGCCCGCGTCGCGCGGTTCGGCGATGGATGGATTGGCCACGAGTACACGCTCGAGACCTTCCGCGAGCCGTACGACAAGCTGCGCCGCCTGATGGACGACGCGGGGCGAGACATCAAGGAGGTACAGGTGTCGATTGCGGCGACGGCCAACCGAATTGAGGACGTGTGCGACCCCGCACTGGTGAAGCAGTTTGAGGCAGCAGGCGTCGACCAGATGATCCTGTTCTTCGGCAAGGTCGACAACTCCAACAACCCCTTCGAGGTCATGGAGGCCTTCGCCAAGGTCCACCTTTCGAGCACATACCCCCCGCGATGGCTCAACGGATGGCTGACGACGACGTGCTGCTGATCGAAACCGCCGAGCGGATCCGGACTCTCACACTCAACCGCCCGCAGGTGCGCAACGCGCTGTCGGTCCAGTTGCGGGACCGGTTTTTCCCCGCGCTGCGCGACGCCGACGCCGACGACGGCGTCGATGTGGTGATCCTGACCGGGACCGATCCGGCGTTCTGCGCAGGCGTCGACCTCAAGGAAATCGCTGGCGGTCTTCAGGGCGCTGCCGGTATCCGCGACCTGATGTCGCCGGCGTGGCCGCCGATGACCAACCCGGTGATCGGGGCGATCAACGGGGTCGCCGTGACCGGCGGATTCGAGATTGCGCTGTGCTGCGACATCCTGATCGCTTCGGAGAACGCCCGGTTCGCCGACGCGCACGCCCGCGTCGGGCTGCTGCCGAGCTGGGGCATGTCCGTGCGGCTGCCGGCGGCTGTGGGTCGCGGGCTCGCCTACCGAATGAGCCTCACCGGCGACTACCTCGGCGCCCACGACGCGCTGCGGGCCGGGCTGGTCACCGAGGTGGTGCGCCACGATGAGCTGCTCGACACGGCCAGAGCCCTCGCCGCGTCGATCGCCGGTGACAACCGCGCGGCGGTGCGCGCCCTGCTCGCGTCGTATCACCGCATCGACGACGCGCAGACCCATGCGAGCTTCAGAATCGAGCAGCTGTCCTTCGACGGGTGGATGCGGTCCGACGCCAGCAGCGCCGACATCGCCGCCAATCGCGATGCGGTGATCAAGCGGGGGCGGGCTCAGATTCACTGACCGGTGCCCAGCACGGCCCGCTGCCCGGAGAGCGCACGCCCTTCGACGAACACCAGCCGGAAGCACGATGAAGGTGGACAGGCCTGACCAGATTCCGGCGAGGCCCCAGCCGAACGCCAGCGATAGCCAGATCAGTGGCAGGAAGCCGGCCAGCGCCGTGATCACGGTAGCGTTGCGCATGAACTTCGCGTCGCCGGCACCGAGCAGTACCCCGTCCAAACCCGACTGAGCCAGTTAGAGTCCAGCAGTCGACCGTGGTGTGGCAGAGAACGGTTCTCGAGGTGCGAGCAGATCACGGATGTCGGCGGGCCACTGCGTGGCGTGGGCTCCCAACCACGACGCCGGAAGGGTGCCCGAGCCCATGATCGACCGCGGACCGTCAGCGCCAGGAAACGCAGGGCCAGCGTCTTGGCGCTCCGGTCGGTCGAACGACGCCCCGCTCCGACCCACGCTCATGCCGCGCCCATCGATGAAGTGGCGCAGGAGATCCCCGACGCTCGGTCGCACGAGATGCCAATTGATCATCGGCTCGGGGTCGGCTACGGGGATCAGGGCCAGCGGAATCCTGCCGCGCTCCTCGAAAGTCAGGTCGCCGACCCGGCTATGCCGAAAGCAGAGCATCGTCATCGTGTCCCATGCCGCGGGGCTCCTCCCAGACCTCCCGCATCGTCTGAAATCTCGCCCTCCTCGTTGACGTCTATGAAGTCAAGTTCCTCCAGTGGCCAGGTGTTCCACCCGTAGGTGTCGTGGCCTCGTAGATGGCGCGGACCATGAAGCCATCTTCCTTGAAGTAGACAGCCGACCCGGTACTCAGTGGAAGTCGGGCAGGAATTCTTCCGACCGCTCCGGAGCTGCGCATTATCGAAGGCCGAGGGACTCAGGCCCACTCAGCGGCGAACATGGGCCCGATCTCCATGTCGATCGGAACCGGCCTTTTGAAGTTCGCGAGCCCATAGAGCTATTAAAAACGACCCGTGCGTCGTCGGAGAAGGACGCATCTCGTCCGGAGTACTCAATTCCACCCCCGCAGTAGAAGACAACAGCGCGTAGGCGTCGACGAACCCCTGTGCCACCCGTCGCAGCAGGTGGTCGCCGCTCTCTTCTTGCTCCATTCCGGTCACGCCCCTTTCGGTTTTGATGAGATGCGTAAGTGCTCCTTGCGAAATGCAATCCGAAGCAGTCACTCCATTCACGTGCAAAAATTAATCCCAGTTGTTCCAAATTCGGGTCAATGGTTGCGGGGCGGTCCGCCCCGGCCCGAGCATGGCGATCTTGAGCCCGCGGAGGCCAGACCAGCTGAGCTCGAGCGGGCTGATGCTGAGCTGCTGAATTGCGGCTCGATACGGTGCAGTGGCTCAACGGTGTTACGGGAGATCGGTGGAACCCGGGCAGGTTCGACCCACATTGGGCCCGCATAGCTGGTCGGTGAGGTACGAGCGGTTTTGGATGTCGGCAGGCCAAGGCTTATGAAGCGGGCCTATGAGAACGGCGGGGGCATGGGCGATCCCTACGATGACGACCTGCACGAACGCGAGGACCGCCAGAAAGCGCGTACCGGTTGTCCGCCAATCCATCGCACCGGCTGTGCCGCGCTCCACCCATGCCTCGCCATGGTCGTTGCGATAGTGCCGGAAGGCTACGGGCGTTGCGAGCATCGATGCGAGGATCACATAGTTGATCGCGGGATAGCGGTTAGTGGTCCGAGAAGAGGTTGAACATGCCGCCGGCGTACGCATAGCACGCGACTCGCTGCAAGAACACCTCCAGGACGAAGTCCCCAATGGCCATAACAACCCAGATCATGGCGAGCTGGCCGGACAGCGGAAGCCTGGGCCAGCGGGTCTTGATGAAAGCCAGGATACGGTCGCCGCCCACGATCAGCAGCATGAACGCCCAGATGTAGATAGGCGGGATGAGTACCAAGGGGAACGCTGGGACGGCGCCCGGGTGGTAATAATCGCTGTGCACCGGCAACAGGCCGAGGACCGAACCACGGTTCACCAGCACCGCGTTGTAGGTGAACCACGGCGACAGCCAATTACCGAGGGGGTCGTAGATCGAGGTCGTGAACAGAGCAACGCAGAGCAGACCATCCATTGCGACCCGCCGCTCGCGCAGCCACGGTCGACGAGGAACCACCACAGGACGCCGAGGCCCAGGAGCGGGGACACCACCTGGGCGACATCAAGGATCGATTTCATCCACAGGTGGCTTGTCGGGGCCGCTCGGCACCGAACGCCACCAATCGCTGGTAATCCAGCGCGCCACCAACACGAATTCGATCGCCAGCAGGACGCCACCGATGCCCGCCCACACGTAGTGCCCCGTCGACACCCGGGTGGCGCGGTTGCCCGCAATCATAGCCATACTGCCCCAGATTGACGGTGTATAAGTTTGCGGTCAACGAACACCCAGGCGCGTCGTCGCGCGCCACTAACGCTTGGAAAGAGCTCTCCGCTCGCACCGGTGGGTCCTCGTGGCCGGCTGAGTCAGCAATCGACCGTGGTCTCGCAGAGGCCGTTCTCGAGGTACGAACGATCACGGATGTCGGCGGGCCAGTGCTGGGCGTGGGCTCCGAACCACGACGCCCGGAAGGTGCCCGAGCCCGAAGACCGTCAGCTGCACCGCGGCCGTCAGGGCCAGGAAGCGCATGCCCAGCGTCTTAGCGCTCCGGTCGGTCGACGCGCCGCGTTCGACCCAAGTCATGCCGCGGTCGTCCTTGAAATGGCGCAGGACGATGAGGGCGGTGGGCATTGCCACCAGCATGGGCAGGCCAGGTCTGCCGACTGGTAGTAGTGGCCGCTGAACAGCGTCCACCGCCCTCCGCCGTAGCAGTAGATACCAAGTCGGAGGAAGCCGGCGACCTCCACCACGAGGATGCAGATCAGCATCATCCCGGCGACGGCGGCGATGAGCCGCGGTCGGCCCCAGTGCGGACGTCGAGCCTCGAGGCGCCGCAGCCCGGCGCATCCGAGCACCGTGAGGCCCAGGAATACGACAAGTATATCGCCGGCATGAGGATGAGCGGGAACGCCACGGGTGGCCCCCGGCTTGCCGTGTGCGGCGCCCGGGATGACGTCCATGACGCCCCGCGGTTGACGAAGTATGGTTGTGTCAGCCAGATCCCGAAGTAGTTGCTGAGCGGGTCGTAGACCGACGTCAGGAGAAACGCGCCGAGCAGCATCGCGTCTGTGCGAACTGTGCGATCCGCTCGCCACGGTCGGACCACGAACCAGTAGATGAAAAAGATGGCGACGGCGGGCATCCCGATCTGCAGCGCCGTGAGCTTGATCCGCATCCAATCCGGCAGCGGCGCGGCCCGGGTGGCACCGACGCCCAGGAGGGCGAGGTCAGCCAGCGGACGAGCAGGACGACCTCCCCAGCCACAAGAAGCGCGCCGATCGAACCGAACACCGTGATCAGCCGGGGCCCGGTGACCATCCCTTCAGCGCGCGCGCTTCGGCGTGTCGGTCATCGCGTCCTCCATCTGATCGGTCGGTTGACCGAACGAGTTGAACGCAGTATAAAACTTGTCATGAGATTCCGGAAGACCTGCTACCGGCGCGGAGCAGCCGGTGAGGAAGGCTGAGATGACGGCGAGCGACGTGGTAGCGGCGGTCTTCGAGGCCTCACCGGCACGACCTGGAGGCAGTGCTCGACGTGTTCACCGAGGACGGCGTATGGGACCTCGTGCCGCTGCGCAAGGGACAGGGCCGCGAGCAGATCACCAAGCTCATGGTCCGATGTTCGACCTCATGCCGCAGGTCGAGGTGATCGTCCATCGGCAGATCGAGGTGGGCGATCTCGTCATGCACGAGCGGGTCGATCGCTTCGAGATCAATGGCATCTGGCGGGAGATCCCCGTCGCGGGCGTGTTCGAAATCCGGGACGGGAAGATCGCGCTCTGGCGAGACTACTTCTGCCTCACGACCTGGGAGCAGCAGCTCTCGCCACAAGGCTGACCCGACCGTGGGCGGCTCAAGTGACGGCGAACGGCTCGAACGTGCGTTGGCCGTGGCCGACATTCGCTACCTGCTCATGCTCCTGGTGCAGCTGACCGGTGATCGTCGGCGGATCGAGCCGCCCTACCGCCCCGTCCCGGCGATCGGGATGTTCGCGCCCCCCGACGGTCGTCTCGATACCGTCGCAAATTCGCCTTGGCGTCTTGTGGACTACTGGTCCATGACGCACGACGTCGCCGCCACCGATTGGGCCTTTGAGTTGAGCCGCCCGTGAGCGCGTCGCTCAACGGGCGGAGGGCCCTGGTTACCGGGGCCGCCTCCGGCATCGGGGCGGCGTCGGCGATAGAGGTTGCCGGCCGCGCCGCGCGGGTGGCCTGTGGCTACGTCGACTCGACGAGCGTTGTCGCCACAGTCGAGCGGATCCGTGCGTCGATGGAAACGCGATCGCCCTCACTGCCGACGTGGCCGAGGGCCCCGGGAACGCCGAGCTCGTCGCCGCCACCATCGCGAAGCTCGGTTCGCTTGACCTCGGGCATCTCGACGCCGGGGTTCTCGTGGGGTTCCGTGTTGGAGCAGCCGGTTGAGGAGCTTGACCGTATCCTTCGGGTCAATGTCCGCGGCACCTTTCTCGGGCTGCAGGCCTGCGCTCGTGCGATGGTCGAAAAGGGCCGCGGGGCAATGGTGGTGACGTCCTCTGGACTCGAGCTGCAGGGTTCAGCATTCGCCGCGGCCTACAGCGAGCAAGCACGCGGTGCTCGGCCTAGTCCGCTCCGCGGCGGCGGACCTTGCCGGTTACGGCGTGCGGTGAACGCCGTGTGCCCGGGCGTCGTCGGCACTCCGATCCTTGGAGAAGCCAGCATGGCGACTCAGCCGCGCTGCTCCGGACCTATGAGCCCACGTTGCCGCTTGGACGCGTGGCGGACCCGCAGGCTGGCGGCCCCGGCTCGCGGCCGGTGACGGTCGTTTGCGCCCGGGGCGGCGCGACGTCGTTAGGCAACTGACACAGAAAGGCAGATCCAATTTATGGATGTCGCAGGTGCGTCAGCCATTGTCACCGGTGGCGCTTCGGGTCTGGGAGCGGCGACTGCCAGAGCGCTGGCTCAGCGGGGTGCCAGGGTCGTGATCCTCGATCTTCAGGAGGATGCCGGCCGCACAGTGGCTGCCGAGCTCGGCGGTGCTTTCGCGCTGGCCGACGTCAGTGATGAGGACCAGGTTCAGGCGGCGGTCGACACGGCGGTCGGCCTCGGGCCGCTGCGGGTGCTGGTGAACTGCGCCGGTCTGGGCCCGGCTGCCAGGATCGTCGATCGCGAGGGCACGCCGATCCCTCTCAGCAAGTTCGAGTTCGTGATTCGGGTAAATCTGATCGGTAGCTACAACTGCGCACGCCTCGCGGCTGCAGCCATGACCCGGTCGGAACCATTAGAGGATGGGGCGCGGGGGATCATCCTCAACACGGCTTCGGTCGCGGCGTTCGATGGTCAGATCGGTCAGACGCCGTACTCGGCCGCCAAGGGCGGCGTCGTCGCGATGACGTTGCCGATGGCGCGTGATCTGGCGCTGCATGGAATACGGGTAAACACGATCGCGCCGGGTCTCATCGACACTCCTATCTACGGGGAAGGGGAGCGGGCCGATGCGTTCAAAGCGAAGCTTGGCGCCAGCGTGGTATTCCCTCGAGCGGCTGGGCTTCTCCGATGAGTTCGCCTCGATGGCAATCGAACTCGTCACCAACAGCTACATGAACGGCGAAGTCGTCCGCCTCGACGGCGCCCTGCGATTGCCGCCGCGATGATCGTTGCCACTTAACCGATACACCCTTGCGACACAGCGGTTTCGAACGGCTCGGCATCGCCCCGACTGCGGCTTGGGGTTAGTTTTGGTAATTAGCCCGGCGAATCTTGGGCCTCGACGCGCATGGCGCCACCGGGATTTCGCCGAACTTGCAATGCTTGCTTTGCTTTGAACACCCGCAGCAGAACGGCGGCCAGGACGGAGTTGAACACCTTACGAGCTGGGCTCGGGGCGTGATCACGACTCACAGCCCTCACCTCTCAATAAAACGCGGATGACGTTAGTTCACAAGTTCGTCGAGCTCGTCATCCTCCAAGGATTCGTCGTCAGGATCGAAGAAATCTGACTCTTCGTCGGCATGCGGCTCGCCTGTCTCGACAGGCCGATCGGCTTGCGCGCGATCTCGCCCCATATCGACTCCGGCACAGTCGCTCTGACTGCGCCGATAATACGACCCACCTCCATCCGATCTCCAAGATGCTGTTGCTACTGTCACTGGCCTCCAGCAACGCCTGGAGCCGGCCGGCAGCGATCATGCCGGTATGCACGTCGACCTTGGTGTCTGAATCAGTAAGGGTCTCATAGCCCTTGACCATTACCGTTTCGAAAGGCCATCGGTGTGAGCGCCGTGGCCACAACATCGACGGAGTCGACGCCGTTCTGCTTCGCACGATCTTCGAGGATCGTGCGATATGTTGCCTTGGCGACAATCTGGACCGGACAGTAGCGCTCAGTATGGTTTCTGATCGAGCTCAGAGTGGGTGCCGGGTTTTGGGCCACGCCCCGCTACCTTAAGGCAGTTCGGGCGCTACCACACGTTGGGCATCAACCGATAACGCACCCGCTGCGCGTACTCGGCGTACCCGGCCAATTCCTGGGTGAGCAGCTTTTCTTCGTCGAGGATGCGGAAGACGATCACCACGAAGTTCGGGATGACGAACAATAGTCCCCAGTACGAGCCGAGCGCCAAGGGTATGCCGACCATCATGGTCAGGTTCCCGACATACATCGGATGCCGGATGAACTTGTAGACACCGCTGGAGACCACTTGCTGGCCCGTCTCGACCCGGACGGTAGAAGCGGCATAACCGTTCTGGGCGGTCACCACCATGGCGATACCGATCCCGGCCGCGACCAGGACGTCGCCGAACAAGGACACCCACCCGGTCACCGTCGACCAGCCCATCCGATGATCGAACGCGCAGAACGCGATCATCACGAACGCATCCACGAACGACGTGGTGATGATGATCTTTTGGGCCGGTCTGGTTTCCGCGCGTGGCCCGTAATGAATGCGTCGCTGCATCGCAGCCGGGTTGGTCCGGTACAGAATGATCGTCGGGACGATCGTTGCCACCGTGAATACGGCCATGAAAACCCAGGCCTGCCAATAGTTGAGCGTGCCGGCCGGCAAGAACAGCAATAAGGCGAATGCGGCAAGTCCGAGAATCGGGGATGCCGTCAATCGCAGGACTGTTTTCACAATGCTCCTAACAACGCAGGTCACGCCATCGAAACGCCAAAGTGCCCAGGGTAATTAGCGCCACATCGATGGCCAGCAGCCACAGCGACGGCACCACCGTGAAGCCGGTGCCGACGTGCGGAATGTGGGCGAACGGTTCCAGGTCGAGCAACCAGTGCGGGAACCGGGCCAACGAACCGATCAGGTATACGGCGATGAACCCGACCAGCACGCCCCACGCCACGGGTGTGAACCGCGGTGCGAGACCGAACAATCCGACCGTCACCGCGGCGAGCAGCCAGACGGCGGGCAGTTGAACAGCGGCACTTCCGACAACGAAGGCCAGCTTGCCGGCGAGGTCGCCTGCCGCGGTGCCGTAGATGAGCCCGGCGGCCACGCCGCTGGTCAGCATCGCGACCGCGGATCCAAACAGCGCGGCCGCCGCATGGCTTGCCAGCCAGCGAGTTCGGGAAACCGCACCCGCCATTGTCGGCTCGGCCAGCCGGGCGGCTTCCTCCCGATACGGTCGCAGGGTGAGCGAGATGACGAACGCTGCGGCGGCGATGCCCATCATGGTGAATGCCGCCACGATGAAGGCCTCTTCCAGAGCGCTGGTGGCACCCATTCGCGCGATGATGTCGCGCGCGACGGTGCTGTCGCCCAGCCATCGCCGATGCCGTGCACCACGTTCCCCATCTCGCTCATGCTGTTCACCGGTTTCTGTTATGCGTGATTATTGTTGTGCTGCTGAGTTTTTCAGGTCTAGCGGCCAGAGTTCGGCTGCCGCTTCTCCGTACACCGCGCATCACTATTGAGCTGAGCCTCCGCGATGTCGATCCGGACCTTGCTCGACCACAGTCCTATTTTTACGCTGTAGGTAAGTTCAGTGCAATCTGCTGCCAACGAGCCCGCCGACCCAAAGTGGCGATTGGCTTCGAGCACCCTCGGCGGCGTCGCGTGCCAGCTGACCGCCCACCGCTGCACCGGCATCCTGCGCCAGGTCCACGACCGCGAACCCACGGTTAGGCCCATGCTCAGGCTGGTCGTCACCGATATCCGCTACTTCGGGCGCCGCATCGCCAAAGATGCTGCGGATCCGCCGTACCAGCGCCACGAGGTTGCCCTCCCTACATTTGCACGTGTGCCGCGGCGATATTTCACCGGGCCGCGCCCACCGATGATTTTGTACAGTGTTATAGTCAAGGTGCTACCCTGTTTGACATCGTAGAGTATAACGTTGTACGAATTGCGTACGCCTTGCGTCCGCCCAGTTGTGGAGGTAACCGTTCGTGGCCATCGATCCCCGGACGCCCTGCATCATCGGCGTTGCCCAGTCCACGATCCGACCGCCGGGCCAGCCTGCCCCCGAGCCGCTCGAACTGTGGGTAGAGGTGTGTCGACAGGCAGCCGCCGACTCCGGTGCCTCGGGTGATGTGCTGGGCGCGGCCGATGCTCTGACCATTACGTTCCTACAGAGCTGGCGCTACGACGACCCGACCCTTCGTCTGGCTGAGCGCCTCGGGTTGGGGCCAGGGCGGCGCAAGTACACCGGGATCGGAGGGATGACGGGCGTCTCGGTGCTTGCTGAGACTTGCGAGGCCATCGTCGCTGGCGAGCTCGAGCTGGCCGTCTTGTGTGGTGCAGAGGCCCTCGCGACCTTGAAGGGATCGATGATTTCGGGTCAGCCCGTTTCCTGGAGCCATCCCCATCCCGAGGGCACGATGTATTTCCCGCCGATTGACCTGCATCCCGGCGAGATCTCGAGCGGTGCCACGGCCAACGCCCCCGCCGCCTTTAGCCTGTTTGACTCCGCTCGCCGGGCTCATCTCGGTTGCGGTCTTGACGATTACCTGGGCCGTAACGCCGAGATGATGGCGGGGCTGAGCACGGTCGCCGAGCGCAATCCGCATGCATGGTTCCCGCGCCGACACGAAGCTGACTTCCTGCGCACTCCCAGCGCCGAAAACCGCATGGTCGCATACCCGTACACCAAGCACACCGTGGCGATCATGGAGGTCGACATGGCGGCAGCGGTGATCGTCGCGAGCACGGCCACGGCCGATCGCCTCGCGGTGCCCGTCGAGCGGCGTGTTTATCCCCGCGGGTGGTGCGGAGCCAGCTCGCCCGCATTCGCCGCCGCGCACCGCGACCTGTGGGAGATCCCAGCCATGCGAGTTGCCAGCCAGCAAGCTCTGGCCCAGGCCGGTCTGGGCATCGACGAGGTCTCCTATCTCGACATCTACAGCTGTTTCCCCAGCAGCCTGAACCTGACCGCTGACGCGGTGGGTGTTGCGGACCGCACCGGTGACCGCCTCACCGTGACGGGTGGCCTGCCTTATGCCGGCGGGCCGGGGAGTAACTACGTGCTGCACTCGATCGCGTCGATGACCGAAGTCCTCCGCGAGGATCGGGAGGCGTTCGGGATGGTCAGCGGGCTCGGGATGCTGATGGAAAAGCACGCCTTCTGCGTGCTCGGATCGCCGGCGCCGGCCACGCCGTCGTCCGGTCCGGCGGCGGATCGCGTGCAAGCCGGGCTCGATGGCATCGTCGCCAAGACGATCGTCACCGACTACACCGGCCCGGCCACGGTCGCCGCCTACTCGGTCGCCCATGACCGCAACGGCCCGTCGTACGGCGTGGCCATCTGCGATTTGCCCGACGGCACCCGCACCTATGCCCGGTTCGAGGACGCGGCCTTGATGGCCGATGCCGAGCACCACGAGCTGGTGGGCCAGAAGTTTCAGCTCGCCGGCGCCGGGCACCACAGCACGATCAAGACCTGACGGAGGTATCGCCGAGGTGGACTTCTCTTTCTCCGAAGAGCAGCTCGAGATCAGCAAGCTCGCCAATAAAATCATCGGGGATCACTCCAGCCACGAGCGGCTGCGAGAGCTTGAGACGGCGGACAAGCATGTCGACGACGCGCTTTGGCGTGACTTAGCGTCCGCCGGGCTCCTTGGGCTGTCTTTGCCGGACGATGTCGGGGGAGCGGGCCTTGGGTTCTTCGAGACCTACCTGGTGCTTGTGGAGGTCGGTCGCCACACAGCTCTGGCGCCAGTGTTGCCCACCCTGGTGCTCGGGGCGTTGCCGATCGCTGAGTTCGGCACCCCGGCTCAGAAATCGGCGATCCTGCCGGGTGTTGTCAGCGGCGAAAGCGTTCTCACCGCGGCCCTGGTCGAACTGGCCCGGCCACCGCAGCAGCCCGCTACCACCGCGACTCGCACCGGCGGCGGCTGGACACTCGACGGCGAGAAGACCTGCGTGCCAGCTGGATTGGAAGCTGACCGCATCCTCGTGCCCGCCGCCACAGGTGACGCATCGGTCGGTGTATTCCTCGTCGACCCGAATGCCGCCGGGGTCACGCTAACCCGGCAGGACCCGACCAACGGGATTCCCGAGGCGCACCTTGAGCTCAACGGCGTGCAGGTCTCCGACGACGACGTGCTCGGCGACGCCGCCGGGGGAGACGCCATTGTGGACTGGATCGTCTTGCGGGCCAACGCCGCCCAGTGCGCGGTGGCTACCGGCCTGTGCGAGGAGGCCTTGCGGCGTACGGCCGAGTACACCAAGACTCGCGAGCAGTTCGGCCGCCCCATCGCCACCTTCCAGGCGGTCGGTCAGCGCGCAGCTGACGCTTTCATCGACACCGACGCGGTGCGGCTCACCGGCTGGCAGGCCGCGTGGCGGCTGTCCGCCGGTCGACCGGCCGCCCGTGAGGTCGCCATCGCCAAGTTCTGGGCGGCCGACGGCGGGCAGCGCGTTGTACACGCTGCGCAGCACCTGCACGGCGGAATCGGGATCGACCTCGACTATCCGCTGCACCGCTACTTCCTGTGGGCCAAACACACCGAGCTCAGTCTCGGCGGTGGCACTGCCCAACTTCTCAAACTCGGTAACATCATTGCGGCGGAGGCGATCTGATGACGGTAATTGCTCCCCCGAAGGTCGCTGACTGCGACAGCCACATCACGGAGTCCCCGGACTTGTGGCTCTCGCGAGTTCCGTCGAAGCACTGCGACTCGGTGCCGCGGGTCGACCCGCACCCGGTCACCGGCATCCTGCGTTGGCACGTCGAGGACATCTGGATGTTTCCGCTGACCCAGTCGGCGCCCGCCGGTTCGCATGAGGTCTTCCCGAAGTACCCCGACCGGTGGGATCAGATCGATCCCGGCTCCTATGACCCGGTCGCTCGCCTCAAGCGGCTCGACGAGCTTGGCATCGACGCCCAGACGCTCTACCCCAACCTCGTGGCCTTCGCGACCGGTGTCTTCATGGGTATGGAGCCAGAGGTCGGCCTCGCGTGCATCCGGGCCTACAACGATTTCCTGACGGAGTTCTCAGCAGCCGACCCGAATCGGCTCCTCCCGATCTCGATGGTGCCCTTCTGGGACTTGGAGGCTTCAGTCAAGGAGATCGAGCGGGTTGCCGAGGCACGGCCACCGGGGCATCCTTTTCGCCAATAAATTCCAGAAGCTCGGGTTGCCGAAGTTTCAGGATCCGCACTGGGACCCCATCTACGACGTTGCCCAGTCACTGAACCTGTCGATGAACTTCCACGCGGGCTTCGCCAACTCGCCTAAGCCCAAGGAGAAGAGCGCCGATGTCGACGCCTTCGGGAAATGGGACGGCGATGTCGGGGACCTGGCGGCCAGCGTGGCCATCGCGATGATCCAGAGCAACTCGCTGGCGATCGGCACGATCACCACGTGTGGCATCGCCGAGCGCTTCCCTCGGCTGCGCTTCGTGTCCGTGGAGAGCGGCGTGGGCTACCTACCGTTCCTGCTCGAGTCCCTGGATTGGCACTTCAAGGGGTACGGCGTCGCCGACATCACCGGCCGGCGGCTCCCAAGCGAGGTCTTTCGGGCGCAGTGCTACGGCGCATTCTGGTTTGAGACCTGCACGCTGGGGCTCCTCGAGCAGTACCCCGACAACTTCCTGTTCTCCACCGACTATCCGCACCCGACCAGCCTGGTGCCCGGCCCTGCCTCCCCGGCACTGAGCCCCAAGGAGCACATCATGGCTCACTTCGCCGACGTGCCCCACGACGTGGCCCGAAAAGCGCTGTGGGACAACGCTGCCCGTCTTTACAGGCTGGATGCATAGTTGGCATGCGCGTCGCATGGTTACCTCAACGACGCCCCATTCGACGCCGTAGGTCAGTTCGCGGCTGACCTCGAGCGCATCAGGTTCGACGGAGTGTGGGCCCCGGAGGCGGCGCACGATCTGTTCCTCTCCCTGTTGCTCGCGTCTGGTGCGACCATTCGCGTCGAGCTGGGCACCTCGGTCGTCGTAGCATTCGCCCGCAGCCCGATGACGGCGGCGGTGACGGCCAACGACCTCCAGCTCGCCTCCAAAGGCAGGTTCGTGCACGGTCTCGGCACCCAGCTGCAATCACACATCGAGCGACGGTTCTCGATGCCGTGGGGCCGCCCAGCGGATCGCATGCGGGAGTTTGCCCTGCGCGCCATCTGGGCCTGCTGGAACGAGGATGAACGGCTTGGCTTCGCGGGTGAGTTCTACCACCAACGGCAGTTGCTGCTGTCGCCAGGCTTTCCGTCTGGCCGGCGGCACCGACGACATCCATCGGAACCTCCTCGCTGAACACGTGCTCGGGCTAGCGCGGGAGCCCGCGAAGGCGAAGGGCGTTTAGTCCGGTGACCAATCAAAGACGGGTTTCTTTTGCATTGTACGATTTGATTGCTTTGTCCCCGGTGCGCGATAGGAGCGGTTCATGTATCTACTTCACGACATCTTCGAATGGCGCGCGAGGATCGCACCCGATGCCGAGGTACAACGTGACGGCACCGGACGGATCATGTTGCATGGGGAGCTCGACGAGCTGTCCAACCGGTTCGCCAACGGGCTGATCGCAGCGGGCGTGGAGGTGGGCGATCGTGTCGCCGTCGTATGCAAAAACACCGTCGAGTTTCTGGTCTGGGTTATCGGCACGTCGAAGGCGGGAGCCACATTGGTGCCGCTCAACTTCCGCCTGACCCCCGCGGAGCTGACGCAGCTGACCAACGACTCCGAGGCCAAGGTCCTCGTGGGGCGCGGTGACCTGGTCAACGCGCTCGCCTCCAGCCGGCGCAATCTGAAGTCGGTCGAATTGGCTCTGGCCATCGAAGCCGAGGTGCCCGATGGCTGGGTCGACTATGCGGCGTGGATCGGACAGCATTCGCCGGTGGCGCCGGGCCTTGATCTGAGCCCCGGGACTGACGCGCTCCAGCTCTACACGAGCGGCACTACCGGTCTCCCCAAGGGTGTGGTGATGACCCATGCGAACACCACCACCGCCCTGCACCAGCTCGCCAGCTCGGGTGCCGGGCGCCCGGATGCCCGCGTGCTCGTCGTTGCGCCGCTCTGTCACGTCGGCGGGCTGTTCGGAGCCCTGCACAAAGTGGTAGGAGGAGGCTCCGTCTATCTGATGGAGGACTTCGTCCCCAACGAGGTGGTGCGGGTACTCGACGAGGAGGCCATCGGTCTCACGTTCGCGGCACCGGCGATGATCCAGGCACTCTTGGCGGTACCTGACGTGGCCGACCGGAAGTACGAGCAACTGGGCACGATCACTTACGGCGCGGCGCCGATGACCGTGGAGATGCTTACCCGCGCGATGGAGGTTTTCGGCTGCGAGTTCGCCCAGGGCTTCGGGTTGACCGAGGCGGGTGGGGCCGCCACCTTCCTCACAGCCGAGGACCATCGTCGGGCGCTGGCCGGCGATCGGCCCGAGCTGTTGCTCTCCACGGGACGTGCGATGCTTGCCAGTCACATCAAGATCGTCGATGAGGGTGGCGCGACCCTCGGGCCCAAAGAGGCGGGTGAGATCCTCGTGAAGGGGCCCCAGGTGATGCGAGGTTTGTGGCGCAACCCCGTTGGAACCGAGGAGGCTTTCACCGACGGTTGGCTCCGTACCGGTGACGTTGGTTACCTCGATCACGAGGGCTATCTCTACATCAAGGACCGACTTAAGGACATGATTGTGAGCGGCGGCGAGAATGTGTACCCGGCCGAGGTTGAGCGGGTGCTCTACACCCACCCAGCGGTGGCCGAGGCCGCCGTGATCGGCATCCCGCACGATCGGTGGGGCGAGGCAGTGCACGCCGTCGTCGTCGCACGGCCCGACGCTGAAGTGACCAGCGACGGGATCATCGCGCATGCCAAGTCCAGCCTTGCGGGGTACAAGGTGCCGCAATCGGTCGAGTTCGTCGAAGAGCTGCCGAAGAACGCCGCGATGAAGGTCCTCAAACGCGAGCTCCGAGCCCCCTACTGGGCTGGCCGTAACCGACAGGTCTGACAAGGCGTCCCCGAACTTTGGGATGCAAGGCACACCGAAGCAGGCTCTGATCCCTGGCTGCACGGTTGATGCAGCGCCGCCCTCATGTGGACGTCGGCAGTGGGCCATACTTTTGCGGGCTCATTGCCGCGAAGGCCGAAGTCTTGTGTCCTGGAAGGGTTGATTCGCCGGAAACCCCCGACGGAGCGGAGTCGCTCTGGTGGCGCACAAATCGCTGGGTGGTCAGCGGTCGTCTTTGGCGCTGACCTCCCAGAAACTGCTACGCACGCCTGCTCGAGCGCTCTTACTTCGGCGCTCCGGGCACCGACGCACGGTCACTCGTACCGCGGTCGAACGAGCGGTTCAGCGGGCGATCAGCGGCAACCGGTCGAATCGGACGTCGCGCATCATGGGATCGCCTTCGAGCAGGGTCAGGTCGATGCCCCGGACCTTCGCCGCCGGACCGCCAGCCAGAGGCGTGAACGTGCCCGTCCAGCAGACCATCAGCCCGTCAGTTCCGTCGGTGGCGTCAAGCGCAAATATGTCGTCGGCAACGAGGTGCAGCCCACACGTTGGGTCCTCTGCACGATGAGTCCGTCCGGGGAGTAGGTCCCATGGCCCCGTGAGTAGCTTCGCCGTCCTCCCGGTATCAAGGGTTGCTCCTGTCTGACCGCCGTGGTACCGTGCCGACGACACCAACTTGAACCATGTACAATTCCACCTCTAGGCGGAGGGGCAAGTGACGGTTCGCACGAAGGCCATGCCGTTCAGCGCCCCATCGAAGCCGCGATGGTCGTGGCCGCACTACCTCGCGCTGGCCGCCATTCCGATTCTGATCTGGAACGGATGGACGGTCGTGGCATGGCTCCTGGACAACCCTCACCAGGTCACAGAGTTCCGTACGCCAGGCTCAGCAAACTGGATCGCGGCCCACGTCCTCGAAGCCCTCTTCGGCGTCATGGGCGTCGCGGTACTCGTCTACGTGATCCGAGGCTGCATCCGCGCCCGGGAAATAACGTTCGACGCCCTCTTCTGCCTAGCGGCCGCGACGCTGAGCTGGGCGGACCTGGGGGTCAACTTCTTTCAGCCGACCTACCTCGCAAGCTCCAACTTCGTCAACCTCAACAACATGTGCGGCCATATGCCGCTCGTTGTCAATCCCGACTGCGGCCGAGCACCAGACCCAATCCTCATCAACTGGCTCCTCGGAACGTTTGGTTTCCTCGCGATCGCCATCGGCGCCGAGCGGCTGATCGTCCGAGTACGAAACCGGTGGCCAGCCGTCTCCACGCTACGGCTCATCTTCTTTCTCCTCGGCGTCGGCTTGCTTATAGACCTCATCCTCGAACCCGTCTCCATCGCGCTGGGACTCTGGACGTACGCGTCTCCATCAGCTCTGTCGCTCGGACTCGGCAACGGCTATCGGTACGCCTTCCCCGAGGCCATCGCAGCGCCTTTAGTCTTCGCGCTGCCAGCGGCCATTCGAATCTTCCGAGACGACCGTGGCCTGACGTTCGTTGAACGAGGAACACATCACCTGTCACCGGGCAAACGCCGAGTCGTGACCTTCCTAGCCCTTTATACCGCTCTCCAGTTCATCTGCTGGATTCCGGGCAGCGTCCCAATCATGATGTATGGCCCGTACGAGACTCCGTGGCCGAAGCTTCCCGCACACCTGGTGAATGACGTCTGCGACGCCCCAGGAATCGCGGGTACTCGCTATGGTGCCTGCCCCGGCGCCCCGGACTACCGGATGCCCGGACGCCATTCCCTGCCCGGCAAGTCTCCCTGAGGCGACGACCACGCAGGCAGGTCACCGGGGCCCAGCGGGAACGTCATTCGGGCCGATAACCCACGTCGAGCAGCAGTGGACCGGCGAGGCGTGGGATCTCACCACGACCGCCGGGAGATGGACCCTCACCATGCTCGCCAGCTGGCTCCAGTCGGCCCACATCGAGACCGCAGCGTCGCTCGTGCCCGGGCCGCCGCCCGCTTGCCAGTCGTTTGCGCCGCTCGGCCACGTCGGCGGGCTGTTCGGGGCCCTGTCCACCGTGGCGGGGGGAGGCTCCCTGTATGTCATGGCGGACTTCATCCCCGCCGAGGTGGTGCGGGTACTCGACGAGGAAGATATCGGCTTCACGTTCATGGCGCCGGCAATGATCCAGGCGCTCCTGGTGCTCGTGCCCGACGTGGCCGACCGAAAGTACGAGCGACTGGACACGCTCTGTTATGGCGCGGCGCCGATGACCGTTTAGACCCTTACCCGCGCGATGGAGGTTTTCGGCTGCGAATTCGCCCAGGGTTTCGGGCAGACCGAGGCGGGTGGGGCCGCCACCTTCCTCACAGCCGGCGACCATCGTCGGGCGCTGGCCGGCGATCGGCCCGAGCTGCTGCTCTCCACGGGACGTGCGATGCTTGCCACCCAGATCAAGATCGTCGATGACGATGGCGCGACCCTCGGGCCCAACAGGGCGGGCGAGATCCTCGTGAAAGCCCCAGGTGATGCGGGCTTGTGGCGGAACCCCGTCGCCGCGCACAAATCGCTGGGTGGTCAGCGCTCGTCTTCGGCGCTGAGCACCCAGAAACTGCTACGCACGCCGGCTCGAGCGCTCTTACTTCGGCGCTCCGGGCACCGACGCACGGTCACTCGTACCGCGGTCGAACGAGCGGTTCAGCGGGCGATCAGCGGCAACCTGTCGAATCGGACGTCGTTGCGCACCATGGGATCGCCTTCGAGCAGGATCAGGTCGATGCCCCGGACCTTCGCCGCCGGATCGCCAGCCAGAGGCGTGAACGTGCCCGTCCAGCAGACCATCAGCCCGTCAGTTCCGGCGGCGGCGTCAAGCGCAAAGATGTCGTCGGCAACGAGATACAGCTGGTAGCGGCTGAACACCGCAGCCAAGTGCTTCCGCAATGCATCTAGCGCCGACGAGGTCGATATTGGGATCGGAATACTCGACATTGTCCGCACAGGTGGCGATGGCCGCGTCCAGGTCGCCTCGGTTCCGCGCGTCGAATTGTGGATCCATCAGTCGACGCAGTCGAACGCGATCCGGACTCACCGTGGTTCCGCAGAAGCGGAAGTCGTGCGGGGCTGTTGGCTGAACGGTCGCCCGCGCCACTGGTCGTCTTCGCGCGGCAGACCGAGCACGCGCTCGGCAATGATGTTGCGCTGGATCTCGTCGCTGCCGCCAAGGATCCGCATGGCTGGACTGATCAAGAACATTTCCTCCCACCCTTTGGCCAAGATGTCGCCGTCGGCGTGAATCATGCCCTCCGCCCCACGGATGAGTAGCGACAATTCCGACGCCCGCTTCATCAGTTGCGAGACGGAGAGTTTGGCGATTGAACCCTCCGGGCCGGGCATCTCTCCGCGGGCCATGGCGGTGAGCAGTCGGTAACTGATGAACCGCACGATCGCCGCGCGGGTATAAACCTCGGCCAACTCAGCGCGAACGATGGGATCATCGACCTTAGAGCCGCAAGAAGCCGCGGTCTGCTGCGCCAGCGCGATCAGCGACTCAACGTCCAGATCGAAGCCGGTGGTGATCATGCGCTCGCTCATCAAGGTGGTCTGCGTGACCCTCCACCCTTCGCCGACACTCCCTACCATGCTGTTGGGCGGCAGGCGTGCGCCGTCAAGGAAAACCTCGTTGAAATGCGAATCACCCGTGAGTTGGCGCAGCGGTCGCACTTCAATCCCCGGAGTCCGCATGTCCACGACGAAGTAGGACAGGCCCTTGTGCTTTGGCGCATCGAAATCGGTGCGGGCTGGCATGATTCCGAAGTCCGCGTAGTGGGCTCCGGAACTCCAGACCTTCTGGCCGGTTACTAGCCACTCGTCGCCGTCCTGGACCGCCCGGGTGCGCAGCGAGGCGAGGTCGCTACCCGCCTCGGGTTCGCTGAAGAGCTGACACCAGATCTCCCGCCCCTCCAGGATCGGGGTCAAATAACGTGCCTGTTGCTCCAGCGTGCCGTGGGCCATGAGCGTGGGAGCCACCAGCCCGATCCCAACGTCGAAGATCGTGATCGGAAGGTCGAACTTGGCCGCTTCCTGCGAGAAGATCACCTGGTGCATCAAGGGCGCGGCCTGGCCACCGAACTCCTTCGGCCAGGTCAGACCGGCCAAGTCGGCTCCAGCTAGGCGCAATTGGAGTTCCTTGGCCTTGGCGATGTCTTCTTTCGTGCCCATGCTCCAGAACAAGGTCGGCATGCCGAACCGTGGAGCGGGGAGCAGTTGGCTTCCAGCCATCCGCGCACCCGGCGACGGAAGGCGGCGTCCTCGGGGGTGTCGTCGAAATCCACGACTATCGGCCTTTGTACACGCCGGGGCGGTGTTCCTTGAGCGCGGAGACCGCCTCGCGAAAGTCGTCGGTGTAGGCGCATCGAGTCTCGTAGGCCAAGCTCAGCTCGAGCACCTCGCCCGCCCGCTGCTGAAGAACCCGGTTAAGGGCCCGCTTGGTGCCCTGCACCGCAACCGGCGGTAGGGCGGCGATCCGACTGGCGAGGGCACGGGCGGCGGGGAGCGCGTCCGCAGGTTCATCGACCAGGTCCGTGACCGCACCCATCGCGTAGCCTTCTTCCGCACTGATCGGCTCACCCGTGAGCAGATGGCGTTTCGCCCGCAGCATCCCGAGCGCCTGTGGCCACGCGAGGCAGCCGCCGTCGCCTGCGGTGAGGCCAGCCACGACGTGGGGATCGCACAGCCGTACCTTGCGAGCGGCCACGACCGCGTCACACAGAAGCACGATTGTCGCCCCCAGGCCCATCGCGTCGCCTTGGACAGCGGCGACGATCGGGATCGGCACATCGATCATCGCGTTGACCAGGTGAAGCGCTTCGTCCGCGAGCGCCATGAAGCCGTTCGGGTCGGCCATCACCTTTTCTATGAAGTCGAATCCGCCTCCGGCGGAGAACACGCGACCATTGGCCGCCAGGATCGCGGCCCGAACATCACCCTCGTTGCGGATCAGGCCGATGGCCTCGTTTAGCTCGGTATGTTGTACCTGGTCGAAGGAGTTCAACTGCTCCGGTCGGTTGAGCGTGATGGTGGCGACGTGTCCGTCAACTTCGATCCGTAGTGACGAAAGGTCCTTTGTCAGCATCGGGTTCCTTGTCGTTGGTGGGCCATCATCTACCGAGCTCGAAGTCTTCGGCGAACCGGTCGAGTGCGACGAATGAATCGCCGCCAGTGGCACGTGAGCCCGGGAACAGGATGATCCGCTTCACGCCGTACTCCTCCTCCCAACGGGCTACGTCCTCCTCCGACTCGGGATGGCGGAAGACAGTGATCTCGATCTCGTCGACCGACCGGCCGGCTTCGGCAAGAATCTTGCACAGGCGGCCATATGGCTCAGCAAACGTGTCGGGGGTGTGCTCGACGGACAGCCACCCACTGCCGAACCGAGCCACCCGCCGCAACGCAGGGTTGGACTCCCCGCCCACGTGGATCGGCAGGGGCGTCTGAACAGGCTTGGGCTCAAACACGGGCTCGAAGTCATAAAACTCGCCGTGATGTTCCACGACGGGTTCGGTCCACAGTCGCTGGGAGATCTCGAGCGACTCATCGAGGCGGCGCCCGCGTGACCTCCAGCCCATTTCTGTGGCGCGGTACTCCGATTCGAGCCATCCCACTCCGACTCCCACGATCGCCCGACCGCCGGAAAAATAGTCGAGGGTCTGCCACGCGCGGGCGGCGACGAACGGATGCCGAAGGGCGTAGAGGTAGACGCACGCGCCCAACCGAATCTTCGATGTCGTGGCCGCAAGAAAAGTCAGCGCACCCACGCTGTCCCAGGTAGGCATCGTGGGTGGCGGCTTTAGGACCGTTCCGGTCCTACCGTCGGCAGCGACTTCGCCCGGCTTCCATGACGACATGTCGACTGGGAACACCAGATGGTCTGCGCCCCAGACCGATTCGTAGCCGAGCTGCTCGGCGCGCTGGGCAAGTTCGGCCCACCGGCTGGCGCGGGTCTTGATCGTGCAAATGCCGTACTTCACGGTCGTGACCCTGCTTTCGTGACGGGAGCCCAGCGTCCGGGCCGCTTTTCGGCAAACGCCGCGAGCCCCTCAGCCGAGTCAGGGTGGTTGAAATGGGCGGACTGCTTGGTCATGGCGTCGTCGACGAGCGGGTCCTCTCCTTCGCCCCAGACGAGCTTGCGCAGCAGGGCGAGATTGTTGCGCACCGCCGTGGGGGAGTGTTGCGCCATCCTGGCCGCCAACTCGCCCGCGGCGGCCCGGGCGTCGTCGGCCGAGTCGTGGACCTCGGCGACTAGCCCGAGGGCGTGGGCACGCTGTGCCGTGATGGGTATGGCGCCCACCAGAGAATGCGTGAACTCGGCTGCGGGCAGCTGCCTACCTAGCCGAATACCGGTGAAGCCGGTGATCTGCGCGAGTCGTACGTGGGGATCGAGGAAGGTGGCCTGACGCGCCGCGATGACGACGTCGGAACCAGTGATAAAGCCCAATCCGGCGCCTAGCACGGCCCCGTTAACCGCCACGATCACCGGCTTCGTGACGTCGCAATCGCGGGCGGTGTACGAACGGCTGGCCTTCTCAGCGGCGAGGGCGCTCGTGTCGCCGACGAGGCCGAGATTGATTCCGGCGCAGAAGTGCCGATCCCCGGTTGAGGTGAGGACGACGGCTCGTACCCGGTCGTCAGCTTCGGCCGACAGCCAAGCGTCGCGCAGGGCTCGGACGAGCTCGAGGTCAAGTGTGTTGGCCTTCGTAGGGTTATCGATGGTGATCCAGGCGATCGCACCCTCGACCTCCGAGCGAATGCGGCCGGCGCCTTGTTCACTCATGGTTCGCCCTCCGCAACACGACTTGGCGATGGAACCTTACCATGTTCAATTCGCGTCACGGACTACGACCACCTGGTGTAGCAGCGGCATGATTCACGGCGGCTAGCGGCCCCGTTGCGGCCCGCTGCCCGGCGGTGTCAGAATAAGGTTAAAATTGAGCAAGGTAAAGTTCGGATCTGATCCGGTAGGTCGGCATTTGGGCGCGGGGCAGCAGCGTCGACCTCACCGCCTGACACAGTGAGTAGGCCAACGATGTACAAGGTGATTCATTGGGGTCCCGGCAACGTCGGCCGGTCGACCTTACGCACGATCATCAAGGATCCGCGCCTCGATTTAGTTGGGCTGCGGGTGTACTCGGAATCGAAGGACGGGCGGGACGCGGGTGAGCTGTGCGGCCTTGAGCGAATTGGCGTGACCGCGACGCGCGACGTCGACGCCATTCTGGCCCTTGAAGCCGACTGCGTGGCGTTCACGCCGTCGGACATGACCATCGATGGGCCCGACGCAGTGATCGAGGATGTCTGCACGATCTTGCGATCCGGCAAGAACATCTCGGGGGTGAGCCCGACCCAGCTGGTGTTTCCGCAGAGTCACCCCGAAGTGGCAGCGAAGGTGGTAGCCGCATGCCAGGATGGCGGCACGTCGTTCCATATCACCGGGCTCTCACCGGGTTTCATGGATGACTACCTCCCAACGAAGCTCGTGACGGGCTGCGTGTCCGTCGACAGGATCGTCACCGAAGAGAACCTATGCCTCACGCCGTTCTACACGGATCCCGATGTGCTCCAGCGGCTCCTAGGCATCGGACTGCCACCCGGGCAGGAAGACGAGCGCCGGGCCATTCGCCTCATGTTCTCGGATCTGCTGTGGAAGGCCAGCCCTATGCTGATCGCCCACGCCTTGGGTGTGGAGGTGGACGACGTGGTGTTGGATTGGGAGTACTCCTTGGCCAAAGGGGACATCGAGGTCGGGGAGATCCGGATCGGTGCGGGCACAGTCGCCGCGATCCATGCGACCCTGACAGCGATCGTCGGAGGCAAGCCTCGCATAGTCTCCCATCACTACTCGCGGGTGATACCGGCGGCAGCACCGGAATGGCCGCAGCCGCCAGGCCTCGGCGGCTATCGCATCACGGTGGAGGGCGAGCCCACCTTCACCACTGAGATCTCTTTAGGCGAAGATCCGATGCAGGCCGGCAATGTTTTCACGGGCGCACGCGTCGCGGCCACCATCCCGGCCGTGTGCGACGCCGCACCAGGACTGCACACCACCGCGACGCTGCCCTATGGCATCACCCGCCCAACGACGAACTGGACGAACTGAGGTGGCCGCGACCCCGGCCCACATGGGGACGCACCACGACCGGTTTACTTGCTTAACTGCCAACCCAATCGGGATTCAGCAAACGGATGCGCCCGGCGATGGGCAGAGGCGGTGACCGCGCACCCGGCCGCACGGACCACGCAGTATGGGCGCCACGACTAACAGCTGAGGCGGAGGCCGAATGGAACAGCCACTCAGAGGCATCCGGGTCCTCGAGGTAGGGACCTTTCTCTTCATCCCAAGTGCGGCAGCGCTACTGGCGGATTGGGGCGCATCCGTTGTTAAGGTGGAGCACCCTCTGCGGGGGGACCCGGTGCGTGGCCTTCGCACACCCGTGGACGCCGCCGGAGGCGCGACGATGCCCCCCGTAGTTCACCAGGCCAATCGGGGTAAGCGCTCGATCGCGCTGGACCTCGAGCTCACTTCCACCCGGCCGGTCCTCCAACGCTTGATCGCGGAATGCGACGTATTCATGACTAACCTCTTGCCTGCGGCTCGGGCGCGTCTTGGCCTTGAGGTCGATGACCTTCGCCGAATCAACCCCTCGGTGATCTGTGCCGTCGGTAGCGCGCTCGGCACCTCGGGCCCGGACCGGGAGCGCGGCGGTTTCGAGCACGCCACGTTTTGGGCGCGGGGAGGCCTGGCGGACTCGTTTCACTCGCCAGCGCTGTCCCATCCGCCTCGAATGCCTGGCGGCTTGGGTGACCTGATGGCGGGGTCAGTGTTGGCCGGCGCGATCGCCGCGGCCGTCGCCGGACGCGAGCGCCACGGGGAGCCGTCCACGATCGATGTGTCGCTGCTTGGCATGTCGGCCTGGATCTCGGCACCCGATCTGCAGTCGGCAGCGATGGGGAAGGGGTCGGCCTCCAAGCAGTTCGTGCTCACCGAACGATCCAAGCTCTACAACCCGCTGATGGGGATCTACCGAACCAAAGAAGGACGGTTCCTCGCGCTCAATATCGTTCAGAGCGACCGTCACTGGCCGGAACTCTGCCAGCGGCTCGGCCGCGCCGACCTGGCAGACGATCGTCGGTTTACCGATGCCGCGGCACGCACGACCAACGGCCCGGACCTAGTGCGCATGTTGGATGAGATCTTCGACGCCGCCGACCTCCCGACGTGGCGAGCAGCGGTTGGCAGGAGCCGCCTTCGCCTGGGAGCCGGTGCAGACGGTCACCGATCTCGCCTCAGACCCTCAGGTGGCCGCGAACGGCATGATCCAGATGGTCGACGTGGGGGCCGGCCGACCGATTCCGCTGGTGTCCGGCCCAGCGCAGTTCGACGGCACATCGCCCCCGATGACCCGTGCCCCCGAACACGGCGAGCACACGGAGGCCGTACTGCTGGAGCTTGGATTCGACTGGGACGGCATCAGCTCACTCCAGGAGGCGGGCGTCCTTGGTTGAACGTGATGTAGCAGAAGCAAGTCGGAATGATCTGAGGAGTTTTGTCGTGCCAATCAAGCCGGGACTGCGTCTGCGCAGTCAGGTCTGCACCACCGAAGTCATCGTGATTCGTTCGCCTGCGGAGGACCTCGATCTGCGCTGCGGTGGCGAGCCGCTTGTCGAGCTAAGCGCCGACGTTGCTGAGGGCAAGTCACCATCCACCGGGCTCGATACCGGTACCCGGCTCGGCAAGCGGTACACCATCGACAACGCCGAGGCGGCCTTTGAACTGCTCGTGACCAAGCCGGGTGAGGGCACCCTGTCGCTTGGTGACGTGCCACTAGTCCTCAAGGAAGCAAAGCCGCTTCCCTCCAGCGACTAGTGTTGTAGTTTGACGCCGTACAACTTTGGCTTGGCCACCGTCTGAGGAGGCACCGTGTTCCACCCATCAGCGCTTCCGCTCACCGGCCTCCGAGTCGTGGACATGTCCGATCGGCTGGCCGGTTCGTACTGCACAAAGCTACTGGTCGACGCTGGCGCCACGGTAACCAAGGTGGAATCGCCTGCTGGCGATCCGCTGCGCCGGTGGTCGGCGGGCGGCAACGTTGGCAAAGACGGGGATCCGGATGGCGCGCTGTTCCGTTGTCTGTGTGGCTCGAAGAACAGCGTCGTCGTCGATTTCGACGATCCTCTCGAACTCGAAAAGGTCCGTGAGTTTGCCGCAGGCGGCCGACATCGTCGTCGAGACCTGGACTCCGGGCGTCGCGGAAGCACGGGGCCTCGGGGCCGAGGACCTGCGAGCGCTGAACCCGGCGCTGGTGGTCGCATCGATCTCCGCGTTTGGGCGAGGCGGGCCCCGCACCGGCGACGACCTGCCCGAGTTCCTCCTGCAGGCGCTGTCGGGATCCACTTTCGACCACGGGCTACCCGAGCGTGATCCGCTCGCGGTCCCGGTGCTGCTAGGAGAGTCCGGTGCCGGCGTGTTCGCCGCTGTGGCCGCGACCGCAGCTCGCCTCCGGGCGGCGCGCACCGGCCAGGGAGCCCACGTAGACACGTCGATCCTCGAGTCGCTGGCCACGACGCATTCACCGGCGCCCGTGGTCTTCTCCCGGGTGCTCGGCATTCCGGCAATGCGCTTCAAGAGCGCCCCGGTGCCCTGCAACGAGCCGACATCTGACGGGTGGGTGGGGTTCTATGTGCTGACCGCCCAACAGTGGCAGGACTTCGCTGCCATGGTGGGCGACGAAGCGCTGATCGCCAACGAGGACCTCACCAACGCGTTGAACCGCATGTTCAAGCCCGGCGAGGTGCGGCCGCCCATCCGGGCGTGGACCGAAGCGCACACGACCGAGGAGATCCTCGAGCTGGCGCGGCTGTTCCGGGTTCCGTCGGCTCCGCTGGCCACTGGCGCGTCCCTGCCGGACATGGACTATGTCCGCGATCGGGACCTGCTCGTCGCGAACCCGCGGGGTGGGTTCCGCCAGCCGCGTCCGATCTTCCGTTGGGGCGACCAACCCGTCCGCGAAATGCTCCCGGCCCCGACTCTGGCCGATCGCGCCCCCATTGTCAGCTTGGCCGCACCCCACCGCGCCGGCGCCGAGGCGCTGTCCGGCGAACGCGACCCGGCACTGCCTCTGCAAGGCGTGCGAGTGCTCGATCTCACGTCATTCTGGGCGGGACCGTTCGGCACCGAGACCCTTGTCGCTCTGGGCGCAGACGTGATCAAGATCGAGTCGATCCAGCGGCCCGATGGGATGCGGTTCGGGAGCATGACCCCGCCGACCGATCCCTTGTGGTTCGAGAAGGCCCATTTGGCGAACGCGGTGAACTTGGGCAAGCGCGACGTGACCCTCGATTTGGGATCCGTCGAGGGACGCGACCTGTTCCTGCGGCTCGCGGCCACCGCGGACATCGTCGTCGAGAACTTCACGCCGCGGGTGATGGACCAGTTCGATCTCGGCTACGACGTGCTACGCGCTGCGCGCGACGACATCATCTTCGTCCGAGCCCCTGCATTCGGGCTCGATGGGCCGTGGCGTGATCGACCTGGCTTCGCTGTCACCGTTGAGCAGGCCTCGGGTCTCGCGTGGATCACCGGCTATGCCGACGGCGAGCCGCTCCCGGCCAACGGCCCATTCGACCCCATCGCAGGTGCGCACGCAGCCTTCGCGGTGGTCGCGGCCCTGGACCACCGCCGACGAACCGGTGAGGGTCAGCTCATCGAGGTGCCGATGATCGACGTCGCGCTGAGCACGGCTAGCGAGATCATCCTCGAGTACGATGCTTACGGTCACGAGCTTAAGCGCGTGGGCAATCGCAGCCCGAACGCAGCGCCGCAGGGTGTGTACAGCGCCGCAGAGGAAGCCACCTGGATCGCGCTGAGCATCCAGACCGATGCGCAGTGGAGGGCGCTAGCCGACCTGCTCGACCGCGACGACCTTCGCACCGCCGTCGACCTTCGATCGCTCGAAGGACGCGTCGCCCGCCACGATGAGCTCGACACCGCGATCGCCGCGTGGGCGGGGCAGCGCAAGCGGGACGAGGCCGTCGACCAGCTGACGGCGGCCGGGGTTCCCGCCGCACCGGTGCAACCGCCCGACCGCATCAACGAGGACCCGCAGATGGTGGCCCGCGGCTTTTGGCAGGAAATCACCCACCGGGCTATCGGCACTCAGCCCTTCTCCGGCATGCCCTTCGCCCGGGAGGGCGACGAGTTGGTATCCGGGGCCGGCTCCCTTCCTCGGCGAGCACAACGAAGAGGTGCTGGGCAGACGAGCTCGGCCTCAACGCCGACGATCTCGATCGCCTGCGCGAGGCGAAGATCATCGGTACCCGTCCCGTCGGACTCGACTAACACTGTGGCGCAATCACTTCCGGCCGACCTGGGAAGCATCACACCCGAGTGGCTCACCGACGTGCTGAGCGTCCGCTACCCCGGTGTGGTGTGGTCCGAGGTCCGCGTGGGCAACGTCGTGGAGGGCTCTGCGGTCAAGGGCCAGCTCGCGATAACGTACGCCGAACCCGCCGGTCTTCCTCCCACCATGTACGTGAAGGGCGGGCTCGGCGGCCCCGTCGCCTGCATCGCCAGCGAGGTGTACCGGCAGGAGGCCCTCTTCTTCGCCGAGCTGGCTGACGACCTGCCGACCCCACGACCCGCGTGCTACGGCGTCGTCGTGGGGGAGACCGACTCCCTGGTGCTGATGGAGGACCTCGACGCCGCCGGGGCCCGCTTCGGCCGGGGCCAGATGCCCCAGAGCGTCGATCTCACTGCCCGCATGCTCGAGGTGTTCGCCGAACTGCACGGGCAGCTGTGGGCCAGCCCGCGGCTCGGCGAGCACGCCTGGCTCGACCGGTGTGTCCTCGATGGAGCGGTCCAGATGTTCATGCACCAGGCCCACTGGGACCGCTACTTGGAGCTGCGCTCCGATATCGTTGCGCCCGAACTGCAAGATGCCGACTGGGTGCGAAGCGCTCTACAGAAGATGCTCGCCATCGATCGCGCCTCGGTGCCCACGTTGATCCACGGCGATGCCCACACCGACAACTTCCGACGGCACACCGGCGCTGCTCGACTGGCAGGGCGTGCAGCGGGGGTCGTGGGCCGTTGATGTCACCTACTTCCTGGGCGGCGCGTTGAGCGTCGAGGATCGACGGGCCAACGAGCGCGACCTGCTCCGCCACTACCTCGACGTGCTGGCCAGCTACGGTGTCGACGCCCCGACGTTCGACGAGGCGTGGCACCCCTATCGCCAACACCTGTGGCACGGGTTCATGTGGTGGTCATTGGAGATGCAGCCCGACGCGACGAGCCGGGCCTACGGCGAGCGATTCGCCACTGCCGTCATGGATCTCGACGCCGTCGCCGCCATCGGCTGAAGGAACAACGTAATACATTGCCGATCCAGGGAGGCCACAGTGGAATCGATGGCGGAACCTACACCGCATACTCGAACGGTAGGGAGCCGGCCGCGCGCCTCGATGGACGAGCGGCGCGCAACGTCGCTGCCTTTAGATGAGGAACGCCGATCGTGGCCGCTCTCGTGGTTCCTGGCGGCAACCGGTGTGGCATCGATCCTCTTCGGCGGATGGACCGTCGTCGCCTGGTTAGGCGCTCGTCATGCCTACCAGGTCACGGAGTTCCGCGATACGCACTCGGCGGGCTGGACCGCAGCCAAAACCGGCGAAGGGATCGCGGTCCTCGTTACCGTCGTCAGCCTCATCTACCTCGTGCGAGGCTGCCGCCGGGCGCGGGGTCTCACCCTCGACGCCAAGGTGGTGCTCGGCACACTGCCCATCTACTGGATCGACCCCCTCCTCAATGCCTTGCAACCGTCGTTCTTATACAGCTCCAATTTCGTAAACGTCGCCAATTGGTGCGGCGACATGCCGCTGGTCCGGAACGCAGAGTGCGGCCGCCTCCCCGAGCCCGTGCTCTTCCTGTGGCCCATTTACACGTTCGGCGGGTACGCCATCGCTAAGGCGCTCGCTGCGATCATGCACAGGGTGAAACACCGTTGGCCGAGGATGAGCAACACCGAGCTTGTCGCGCTCACCCTGATTCTCGTGGCCATGTTCGACACGGGCATCGAACAGGCTGGCCTACGATTCAATCTTTGGGCCTACCCCGGCTACCCCGATGCGTTCTCGGTAGGGAGTGGTGTTCACAAGCTCCCGTTCATCGAGATGGTCTTCATCGCGATCTGGGTCGGTGGGACAGCTTGCCTTTACTACTTCCGGGACGACCAGGGACGGACCATCGTCGAGCGGGGGCTTGAGCGCCTATCGCCGGCTCGCCGCGCCGTAGTCGAAATCTTGGCCATCCACGGCTTCATCGCATCCCTGTTCCTGGCCGGCACGATGTTGAACGTCACCGCTGGGCTCTGGTCGAGCGAGTACCCGGAGATGCCGCCCTATCTGGTGAACCGCCTTTGTGACGCGCCGGGCGTGACCGGCACCGACTACGGGCCGTGCCCCGGCGGAACCAACGGTAGCCGCGAGTGGAAGATACCGATCAACCAACATGACCGGCCCCGCCAGCCCGGGGCCGGTGACCACAACTCTTGACACACACAGCGGCGGCGTCTAGCAGCCGCGGGTCCCCTGTGGGCACACCCAATGGTTCAAGTTATACTCCGTACAGATCGAGATCCAGGAGGTACGGCACGATGCGTTCGGGCACGGAAGTTGTGGTGGTCGAGGCGGTCCGCAGCGCAGTCGGCAAGCGTGGCGGATCGCTTGCCCTGACCCACCCGATAGACATTCTGGGGCCGATCCAGATGAGCGCGGTCGATCGTGCCGGCCTCGACCCGGCGCTGGTCGGACAGGTCGTGGGTGGATGCCCCGGCCAGGGGGGTGCGTTGTCGGGCAACATCAGCCGTACCGCATGGCTGGCCCACGGCGGTCCCGAAACCGTCGCCGCCACAACAGTTGCGAGCGCCTGCGGCTCGTCCCAGCAGGCGTTCAACCTGGCCGCCTCCCTGGTGGCCTCTGGTGTTGAGGACATCGTCCTGGCCTGTGGCATCGACAACATGAGTATGGTGCCGATGGGATCGGCTGCGTTTGACTGCGCGGCAGCCGGGCACGGCGAGCCTTACAACGACACCTACCGGTCGCGGTACGAGAGCACCTCTCAGTTCGAGGGCGCTGAGCGGATCGCGTCGGCCTACGGCATCTCGCGCGCCGACGCGGACGGACTGGGGCTCGAGTCGCAGCGCCGGGCTCGGCTGGCGGTGGACGAGGGGCGGTTCGACTCCCAGATCGTGGCCGTGGACGCGGTCGCCGCCGGTGGTGAAGGCCTCCCTGCGAGCTCCCGGCGCTTTGAGGTGGACGAGGTGCTGCGCGACACCAGCATGGAAAAGCTGGCGTCGCTCAAGCCGGTGGCTCGCGAGGACGGCATCCACACGGCGGGCACCAGTTCGCAGATCGCCGACGGGGCGTCGGCTGTGCTGCTCATGACGGCCGACCGGGCAGCTGAGCTCGGGATGCGACCGCGGGCCCGGGTATTGGGCTCATGTCTGGTCGGGTGCGATCCGGTGCTGATGCTCGAGGGCCCGATCCCGGCGACCAAGCGGCTGCTGGGCGATGCCGGCCTCACGATGGACGACATCGACGTCGTCGAGATCAACGAGGCGTTCGCGTCGGTGGTCATCTCTTGGGAGCGAACGGTCAAGGCGGACATGGAGAAGGTCAACCCGAACGGTGGGGCCATCGCGCTGGGCCATCCGTTGGGGGCCACCGGCTGCATCCTGGTGACTAAGGCTATTCATGAGCTGGAGCGATCCGACAGCGAACTGGCACTGGTCACGATGTGCTGCGGCGGTGGGCTGGGCACCGGCACGCTGCTGCAGCGCGTCGACGGAACGGGACGATGACGGACGACGAGCGAGAGTTGCTCGCCGAGGCGGTGGAGCTGGCCAACCTGCCGAGTCTGCTAATGGTGCTGGCGCAGCTGACCGGTGAGGAGCGGTGGCTGCACGAGCCCTACCTCCCAAAGCACGGTCGCGGGATAAGCGACAACGACAGCGGTGGGCTTCCCGAGGAGATCCAGCGCGAGGTACGGGGGGCTGCGGCGGCTGCCATCGAGGCGTGGCGGGGTGGTCGGCCGGTCGCATGGCCCGAACCCTCGAGCGAGCGACTGCTCTCCATGCTCTCCATCGCGATGGCAGAGCCTATCCCCGAGGAATACTCTGGCGTGCTCGATGCGGAGATTCTCGACCGCGGCACGCAGGTGCCGAGGATCCACGCCCCTCCGGGTCTGCACGTCGCGATCGTCGGGGCTGGCTTCTCCGGGCTCATCGCGGCCTATCGACTTCGCCAGGCCGGGGTGCGGTGCACTGTGCTGGAACGCAACGAGTCCGTCGGCGGTGTTTGGTTCGAGAACCGCTACCCGGGGGCAGGCGTCGACACGCCTAGCCACTTGTACTCCCTGTCGTTCGCCCGACACGACTGGCCGGCGTTCTTCGCGCTCAGAGACCACGTCCGGGCCTATATCGAGGAGCTGGCCACCGACCTCGACCTGCGCTCGATGATCCGACTTGGCACCGAGGTCACTCGGGCAACGTGGGACGACGACTCCCAGGCGTGGGTGCTGGATCTCAGGAACTCGGAGGGCGGAACGGACACCCTTCGAGCGCCGGTGCTCATCACCGCGGTGGGTATCTTCAACCCACCGGTGGTCCCAGCCATCCCCGGTCTCGAGAAGTTTGAGGGTGAGAAGGTCCACACGGCGAGATGTCCGGAAGGCCTCGACCTGGCCGGCAAACGGGTTGCCGTCATCGGCAACGGTGCGAGCGCGATGCAGGCCGTGCCGGTGATCGCGGAGCAGGTCGCCTCGCTCACGATCTTCCAGCGCTCGCC
Organism: uncultured Actinomycetota bacterium; assembly: GCA_963733605.1. GTDB lineage: Bacteria > Actinomycetota > Actinomycetes > Mycobacteriales > Mycobacteriaceae > Mycobacterium. The sequence goes on along the minus strand of CAVTDY010000018.1, from coordinate 15,980 downwards.
GCAGTGGGCGGTGCCCTTCGAGCGCTTTCGGCAGCCGGTGCCCGAGCCCGTCCGGTGGCTGATGCGCGAAGTGCCGTTGTATGCCCGCTGGTACCGGGCCAGGCTCGGCTGGATATGGAATGAGCGGAACTTCCCGGCGCTACAGATCGATCCCACATGGCCGCACAGCGACCGGTCGATCAACCGCATAAATGATCGCCTGCGATCGATGCTGGTCGACTACATCCGCTCAGAGCTGGGGGACCGACAGGACCTGTTCGAGAAGGTGGTGCCCAATTATCCGCCTTTCGGGAAACGAATGCTTTTGGACAACGGGTGGTTCCGCACACTTGTGCGCGATCACGTACAGCTAGTGACCGAGGCGATCGCTGAGATTCGCGCAGACCGGATCGTCACCGAGTCCGGCGCGGAGCACGAGGTCGAGATGATCTTGCTCGCCACCGGGTTTGACGTTGCCCGGTTCATCTGCACCTTCGGGGTCGTGGGACGCAACGGGGTGAAGCTGCAGGAGGAGTGGCAGGACGACGGCCGCGCCTATCTCGGATGCACCGTTCCCGGATTCCCCAACATGTTCTGCATCTATGGCCCTAACGTCCAGGCGGGCGGCGGCAGCGTCATCTCCTTGCTGGAGCGCCAGGTCCACCACATCGTGTCCTTGCTCGCGGAGATGGTGCGGCGATGCGCTGGAACGGTTGAGGTTGACGCCGGCGCCCACCGGGCCTACAACGAGGCGACCGATGCTCGCCTCTCTCGCACGGTTTGGACGCACCCCGGCATGAACACCTACTACCGGAACGCCGCGGGCCGGATCGTGGCGAACAGTCCGTATCGGTATGCGGAGTGGTGGCACCTGACCGACGGCGTCAACGCGGAGCACTACCGCTTCGAGTCGGCCCCCCGTGTTTCCGAGAGCGCCGTCTGAAGATCCGCACGGCCCGGCCTAGCTGCCGGCGATCTCGTCGAGCAAGGCGCCGACCTCGGCCGGGCGGGCGGCGAACGCGCTGTGGCCCGCATCGATCGTGCGGACCTCGACGGGTTCGCCCAGGTTTCGGATCGATGCGTGCTGGCGCTTCACCGACAGCATGCGGTCGCCCAGGTGTACGACGTAGGTGATCGGATATCTGCGAGGGTGCTGGCGACGCTCCACGATCTCGTAAAGCAGCCGCGACGACTCCGGGCATATCTGCGCCTGCAGTGCCTCCCACCGCTCGGGATGGACGTGGGTAGCGAAACCGAACTCCACCATCTCTTGGGTGAGCGTGAAGGGTTGGTCCGGGCGCACCAACCGCGACACGAAGGCCCGCTCGAGCCAGTTCAGCGAGGTGAACACGGACTTGCCCGACGGGGGAACCAGCGCCGAGAGCAGTACCACGTGGGCCACACGATCGGGCCGACGCTCTGCGACCAGCGGTACTGTAACTCCGGCCAGCGAGTGGCCGACCAGCACCACATGTTCGACGTCCCAGGCGTCGATGTCGGCGCAGATGCTGTCGACACAGGTGTCGATGCCCACTCCGCTGAGGTCGGCTGGGCGGCTCCCCCGTCCGGGAAGATCCACTGCGAGTGCACGGTGGTGCAGGTAGGGGAGCAGCGGCACCCAGGCTGACGCTTGGTGGACTCCGCCGTGCACGAGGACGAACCCTGTGGTGCAGGCGCGGTCGGTCTGAGACAATTGACCCATCGGACTTAAACATAGTATAAAAGTACGATGGGCGACCCGGGACGGATTCTCACACGGACATCCGGTGGGGTTCGGTGGACCACGATCGACAACGCCGCGAAGGCGAACTGCCTAACCAAGAACATGTTTCAGGAACTGCGTGCGGCGTGGCTCGAGGCCGAGGACGATGCGGCCATCCGGGTAATCGTCCTCGAAGCTACGGGTGATCGCTATTTTTGCGCCGGAGCCGACGTCGGGCTATTCAAGGACCGCGACACGCTGATGGACGGCAGGAACGCGCTGGCGATGAGCAGCCGGCAGCTGGAGGTCAGCAAGCCGGTGATCGCCGCGGTGACTGGCAACGTCGTCGGCGGTGGCCTCGCTCTGGTGGCCGACGCGGATGTCGTCATCGCTGCGCGGGGGGTCATCTTCACCGATCCACATATCCGGCACGGTCAGGTCTGCGGGTACGGCGCCTGGCGGCTCGCTGAGCGGGTGCCTGTCGCCGAGGTGGTCCGGATGACGCTCGCCGACGTGCCGCTCACTGCGGAGCGCGCGCACGAGGTCGGGATGATCGCCGAGCTGCACGACACCCCCGGCGAGGCGCGCGATGCTGCTGGTGCCTGGGCCGAGAAGGTGGCGCAGCACTCGCCGACCGCGGTGCTCGAGAACCTGCGCTTGCTCCGTCAACTGGCCCGCTCCGAGCTGAACGATCGAGTCGTCAACGAAGCGGAGCAGGCCGTTCGCAATGGTTGGAAGGATAAGGACACAGCCGAGGCCATGGCTCGGTGGAGTCGAAGCCAGGATTGACCGTGAGCACGACCGTCCGCACCACGGCTGGCGTGGTGCAGGGTTTCGTGCGCGACGGCGTGCACGCGTTGAAGGGCCTGGCGCCTGGGGAGCAGGCCATGCCGCGGATTTTCCCTTGGTGTTCGACATGTGTGGCACCGAGACGGACCGGTTCCTCACTGGGGGCACGCATCCGATTGAGCTCGTCGCCGGTGTGCACGGCGCCTGGGTGTCGTTCGCTCAGGATGGTCGGCCCCGGGACACCCGCCTCCCCGGGTGGCCGACCTTCGACGCGATCCGTCGGCAAGTGCCTGGTCCTCGACGAGCCGTCCCGGACGGTAGAGGCACACCGGGCTCGCGAGCACCCGTTGTTGGAACCAGTTGCAGTGAGTGGAGAACGCGATGACAGAAATCCGGTTCGACGACCTCGACGGCTTCAATACCGCGATATCCGACGAGTTCGGAGGCTACGGTGAGGCGGTCGAGATCACCCAGGCGATGGTTGACCAGTTCGCCGAGCTCACCGGGGATCACCAGTGGATCCACGTCGACGTGGAGCGGGCGCGGGCGGAGAGCCCCTTTCGTGGCACCATCGCTCACGGGTTCCTCGTCCTGTCGCTGCTCGGGCGGTTCGGCGCGGTTCGAGACGTCACCGTCGTCGGGCATAGGGCGGCCCTCAACTACGGGTCGGACCGGTTGCGTTACCTGAGCCCCGTGGTGGTCGGCAGCCGAGTGCACGCCCGCAGCCGCCTCGCTGGTGCCACGGCGAAGGGCAACGGCACCCTCGTGACCACGGACTGGGAGCTGGGAGTCGTCGGCGCGGGTAAGCCGGCGGTGCTCTACCACATGCAGATTCTCTACCTACCTTGATGCAGCGGGGCCTCGGTATGCCCGCTCGTAGCCACTGTTCCGATCCCCAGTCCACGCTTCAGTTCAGGACGGAGTGTGGGGAGTGAAGCGGAACAACGTGTTTCGGTTTGTGGCCACCACTGCGCCGTCTTGACGCGTGTAGGTTTCTAAAGTCTCGACGAAGTGGCCGATACCGAGCTTGGTCCGCTTTTCCGGTGACACCGACACCACTTCCTGAACGACGGTAAGCCGGTCCCCCTCGACGATGGGTAATGGATATTCGGCCTCGTTGGCCGCGTTGATGAACGTGCTACCCGGCAGGGGCACCTGGAAGGCAATCGGCACCGGCCGTCGTCCCGTCGGGTCCCAAGGGGGAGGAGTCAGCAAACCCATCAGCAAAGCTGGTGGCGCCAACACACCTCCCCAGGTGTTCGCGGCGAACTCCTCGTCCCAATATGACGGATTAGCGTCGTGTACCAACGCTGCGAACATTTGGCTCCTGAACGCACTGACCACCGTCCCCGCCGTTCTTGGCTCCGTCGTCACACCTACCATGCGCAGCGCGTCCTGGTAGGTACCGAAGGCGAGGTCATGTCTGACTTCCGACATTACCGGTCTCGCTCTCCTCGCTTCGTGCGCGGATATCTGTTCGACACTGTATCCCGCTGGAGCTCACGCGATCGCGGCGTCACGATCAGCAGGATGTCGTCCTCACTCAATTCGTTGGCACACCGGCCGCGAAGCCTGGACGGGTCTCTCCCTTTGAAGCTAGTCGCGGCATGCGTGTGCATTCAACCTATTGATTTCGTCAGAACTGAATTATACGTTGTTTGAATCGGCGCCGAGGGGTACGGCTGACCGACGGCGGTACTGTGCCGATCGAAGTTTTACAGTCAAGAATCTCGCCACGACCTGAAGGAGACGTTGTGACCATCGCTCCCATTCCGCTCGCTGAGCTGACCGCAGTCGGTGTGGGGCTCACACGCCCGGAGGACGTTGCCGTGTCGCGGGACGGTCGAGTCTTCGCGAGCAATGCCGACGCTGCAGTTGGTGAGATCTTCCCCGACGGCTCTATGAAGCCCATCGGGGTTGCCGGTGGAGCGCCCAACGGGATCAACATCACCCGGGATGGCGACGCGATCATCATCGCCAACTTCGAAGGCCACTCGCTCCAGCGCCTCGACCTGGCCAGCGGTGAGGTCTCGACGCTGTGTGACACCGTGGAAGGCCGGCCCCTGCGGTCGGCCAACTACCCGATCATTGCTCGGGACGGTTCGATCTACTGCTCGTCCTCGACGGTGACCGACAACTTCATCGAGAGCCTCGTCGGAGGCGCGGCCGATGGGTTCATCGCTCGGATCGACCCGGATGGAGGTGCGAGCATCGTCGCGGACGAAATCATCTTCCCGAACGGTTTGGCGCTCGACGCCGAGGAGGACTACCTCTACTGCGCCCGCACGATCCCGGCTGACGTCGTCCGGTTCCCGATCCTCGCAGACGGCGGTCTCGGGCCGGCCGAGCGCTATGGCCCCTTGGAGAACGGTCGCACGGTGTACGGCGAAGCGGCAGCCCAGCTGCTATGGCCCAACGGTGCTGAGCGCACCCCCGAGACGATGGACTTCGGGGTGATGAGCAGTTGGGGCGGCACCACCGACGGAGTTGCCTTCGATGCCGACGGCAACCTCTGGGTTACCGACCCGTCGAAGAGCCGTATCGTCGCGATCACACCCGAGTTGGAGGTGGTGACCGTCGTCGACGATCCCCAGTTTTCCCTGGTGATCGCGCCGACCAACGTCACCTTCGGGGGTCCTGACCTCCGCGACGTGTACTTCGGCAGCATCGCCACGCCGTACGTCGTGAAGGGCCGCAGCCCGGTGCCCGGGCTCCCCGTCGCGGCCCAGCGGACGCTCACCTGACCGCTACCGAGCCCCGTGTCTGACATGCGTTGTGAGCCGATATGCGGCCTGCCATGACCGGAGTCGAGTGGCGCGATAGTGCGCCAGCCTTCCCCCTTTCTGGATTGCGGGTGCTCGATTTGTCGCGTGTGCTGGCGGGCCCATTCGCCGGGCGGATGTTCGCCGACTTGGGAGCCGACGTCGTCAAGATCGAATCACCCGAAGGCGACTTCACCCGGCTTTGGGGCGAAGTTAGGGCAGGTCTTTCGGGCTTTTACACGCAGCAAAACGCCGGCAAGCGCAACGTGTGCGTGTCGCTCGCGGAGGCCGCGGGGGCCGAGGTGATTCGGCAGCTCGCCGCGCAGGCGGACGTCGTGATCGAGAACTTTCGACCCGGCGTGGCCGGACGCTTGGGCATCGGCTGGGATCAGTTGAGCGCGCGCAATCGCCGGCTGGTGATGTTGTCGATGAGCGGATATGGCCAGGACGAGCCGGACCCTCCACGCCGGGCGTTCGCGCCAATCACCCATGCCGCGTGCGGTCTTATCGAACGACAGGCTCGTCACGATGGCACCGAACCGACTGATCCGATGATCTCAATCGCGGATTTCGTGGCCGGCTTGCATGGCATGGTCGCGGTACTGGCGGCCCTGCGGCTGCGCGATCACACCGGGAGAGGACAGTTCATCGACCTGTCGATGCTCGACGCGATGCTCGCGACCGATGACTACGCCCACCACTACCTTGATGCATCACCGGTCGAGCGGCTCGGTGGCCTGGTGTGGAAGACGACAACCGGGTACGTCATGACCGCTGGCGGACTCAAACACGCGTGGCAGCACATCTCGACGGCTCATGGTCTCAGCGACGGTCTTGCACCTGATGCGTCGCTGGATGAGAAGATCGCTGCGCGCCGGCAGGTGCTCAACAACTGGTTCAACTCCCATATCGACGACAGGTCGCTGTATGCGGCCCTGCACGCCGCCAGTGTCATCTGCTGCGACGTAGTGAGACCTCAAGAAGTGTGGTCGGGCCAAGATGTCAAGCGCCGCAACATGACCGCCGAAATCGACGGCCGCGACGGGGCGCTCCGCACGGTGGTGCAGTCGCCCTATCGATTCTCGGCAGCTGCCAGCGGGGTGCGAGGTCCTGCGCCGTTTCGAGGAGAACACAACGCCGAGGTGCTCGCTGAGTGGGTTGGACTCGCTGACAGCGAGATCGAGGCGCTCACGTCGAAGCAGGTGCTCCAGGACGAACGGTGAAATGGTTGGCTGCTAAGAGCCGCGGTAGCGTGCACGGGTCAGCTCCGCGGGACCGCGGACCACGGAAGGTCCTTGTCCGCACGAACTTCACCCGGAAGGCCGAGGACCCTCTCACTAAGGATGTTCTTCGCGATCTCCGAGGTGCCCCCCTCGATCGAATTCGCTCGCGTTCGCAGGAACGCTCGCTGCGGGGTTCCCCAGCTCAACGCCTGCTCAGGACGCTCCCTCGGATAACCGCCGGGCTGGAGCATTCCAGTTGCCCCGAGCAGGTCGAGGGCGAATTCGCTGACGTCCTGGTTGAAGCCAGCCGAGAGGACCTTGCCAATCGAACCTTCGGGACCCGGGCTTCCCGCGGCACGCATCTGCGACGCTCGCACGTTGGTGAGCCGAAGGACCTCAGCGCGGATCCACAGTCGCATCAGATCGTCCTTGCCGACGACGTTTGAACCACCATGCTCTTTCCACAGCGCCATAGCCTTGGCGATCGGACCCGAGCCCCGCTTTGGGGTTCCGCCGCCAAAAGTCACACGCTCGTTCATCAGGGCGGTGAGCACGACCCGCCATCCGTCTCCGATCTCCCCGATCCGCGCCGAATCCTGCAGCCGAACGTCGCTCAGATACACCTCGTTGAACTCGGCCTCGCCGGTCATCTGATAGAGGGGACGGACCTCTACTCCCGGCGAATGCATATCGAGGGCGAAGCACGTCAGGCCGTTGTGTTTCGGGACGTCCGGATCGGTGCGGGCGACCAGCAGCCCCCACGTGGCAACATGAGCAAGCGAGGTCCACACTTTCTGGCCGCTAACGACCCACTCATCGTCATCTCGGATCGCTCGGGTCGCAAGCCCTGCCACGTCAGATCCGGCGCCCGGTTCAGAGAACAGCTGGCACCAGATCTCCTCTCCGGTGAACAGGGGCCGGAGCAGCCGAGACTTCTGCGCATCTGTGCCATGGGTGACGATGGTGGGCGCGCCCGTCCCGTAGCCGATGACGTTTCGGCTGAACGATGTCGGCGCCCGCACTGCCCGGAGGGCCTCGCTCACCAGCCGTTGCAGCTTCGGGGAGAGACCAAGCCCTCCCAAGCCAAGCGGGAAGTGGACCCAGGCGAGCCCCAGGTCAAACTGTCGACCGAGGAAGGTGACAGGGTCAGCGGCCCCAGGCGGTACGTCAGCGATAAGTTCCCGACACAGGTCGAGAACACGTGCCTCATCCTGGTTGACGGGAAGGGCAGAGCCGATGCTCATTCGGCCATATTGCCAAACGATTCAAACGCTGTGCAAGTTGCCGCGCTGCCTCGTCGTGTGGGCGCTGGCTAAGAGTTATACGACGTTTGACTTGCTCGGCTTTGAAAACGTACACTGCTGAGGGCTGCTAAGAGGAGGCCTAATGGACGTCGGCATGAGCTTGCTGTTCCAGAGCGATGGATACCTGAATTCCGAAACTGACGCCTCACTAGGCACACCCCCGAACAGTGTGTAGAAAAGATCGCCTTCATCCAGGAATCGATCGGGTGCGCCGAGTTCATCGGCTGGTTCAGCTACTCCGGGATCCCCACCGACGAGGCCAAGCGAAACGTCGTGCTCTTCACCGAGGAAGTCATGCCGAGGGTCCGCCAGCTCTGATTACGGTGCGCCACAAGCGTATCAGGCCCGGCTTATGAATCCTTTTCGCCCGCAACTCACGACGAGGACTTGGACTGATGCCTCCCACCGACGTGAGCAGACTCGCGGCAGCGCTAAAAAGGCAGTTGCCCGCTCCCACGACGCCGGTGGCTGAAATCCGTTGCGCCCACGAGACAGCAGCCGCGGGGTATCCAATGCCCGACGGCGTAAAGGTGACCTCCACCATTGTTGGTCGGCGGCCGGCGGAGGTGATCGAGCCGTCCATCTACTTCGCTGGCCGCACCGTCTTGTATCTCCACGGTGGCGGATACGTGATTGGGTCGCCGGCGACCGTGCGTGCGCTGGCCGCCCGCGTAGCGACCGCAGCTCAAGCTAAGGCTTACACCGTCGACTATCGGCTCGCCCCCGAGCACCCGTGCCCCATGGCAACTGTGGATGTCGTTGCGGCCTACGAAGACCTTGTAAACAAGGGCCGCGACCCCGCATGTATGGCGATCGCAGGCGATTCGGCCGGTGGGGGGTTGGTGGTCTCTGCGCTCGTCGCCATCCGCGATCGCGGTCTCCCGTTGCCGGCGGCGGCGGTCTGTCTTTCACCCTGGGTCGATCTCACACTGTCCTCCCGGTCGGTGCAGTCGTCGCCGGGTGATCCCGAGTGTGAGCCGGCGTTTCTGGGCGTGATGGCTGCGTACTACCTCGCCGGGCTGCAGGCGGATGCGCCAGGGGCGTCGCCGTTATATGCCGACCTTGCCGGGCTACCACCCTTCCTGATCCAGGCCGGAGAGGTCGAGGCCCTCCTCGACGACTCGGTCGGCTTGGCGGATGCGGCTGACTGCGGCTGGCGTCCCCGTGGTGCTTGAGCAATGGGAGGGCATGATCCATGTCTGGCATCGCTTTGCACCCCGCCTACCCGAAGCGATGAAGGCTATTGACCGAATTGGGGTTTGGCTGGACGAGCGCTTCCCGGCCGCGCGGCCATCGATGAGCATGGACTCCCAACCACGTCGATTACATAGGAGATTCAGAATTGAGTCGAAACACAGTCGCGATGTCAAGGTTGCCGCATGAGATCTCCACGAGTAGCCATTGTCGGGACGGGTGTCTCTGGCATCTGTCTTGCCGTGCTGATGAAGCAGGCAGGATTCGCAGTCCTTCACGATGTACGAGAAGGCCGATGACGTCGGCGGCGTATGGCGGGACAACCGGTATCCCGGCCTGCACTGTGACATTCCTTCTCGTCGCCTACAGTTTCACGTTCGCCCCCAACCCCGACTGGACGAGTATGTACTCGCCCGGACCCGAGATCCACTGCCTATCTTCGCAAGGTCACCGACGACTTCGGGATCCGCGAGCACATCCGATTCGGCACGGAGGTGACTGGTGCGCGGTGGACCGGTGATGCGTGGGAGGTCACCGACACGACCGGGCGGGTCGAAGAGTACGACTTCCTCGTCTCAGCCATCGGGTTGCTGCACGTGCCCAGCGTTCCATCGATTCCGGGCATGGAGTCCTTTGAGGGCGACATGTGCCACACCGCCCTGTTGGGAGGATATGCAGCTCAAGGGTCGACGCGTCGCCGTCGTCGGCACTGGCTCCAGCGGCGTGCAGCTCGTCGGTGCAATTGCCGACGAGGTCAGCGAGCTGGTGCACATCTGTCGGACGCCGCAGTGGATTCTGCCGCGCGTCAACCTCAGCCACTCCCGGCTGAACAAAGCATTCATGCGGCGCTTCCCCTGGGCCAACAGAGCTGTTCACCGGATGATTGTGACGGTCTACGAATGCCGCGGGCAAGGGGCTTCTGAAGCCTGGGTTAAGAGCGGCACGTCATGAACCTCCTGGCCAAATCACCTTCGCACGGGTCAAAGACCCTGCGCTGCGCGCCGCGCTGACGCCCGACTACCCGCTGGGATGCAAGCGCGCAGTCAGTTCCGGTACGTACTACAAGGCCGTCCAAAAGCCGAACGTGAGCTATGTGGTGGCCGGTGTCGATCACATTGATGCCACCGGGTTGACGACCACTGACGGCGTCCACCACGAGGTGGATGTGATCGTTCTGGCGACCGGGTTCAAGTTCTCGCAGCCGATGCAACAGGTGGCCGGGGACTGTGGGCAGCTCCTTGAGGACGTCTGGGCTCAGGCACCGAAGACCTACCGAACTATTGCGGTAGCCGGGTTTCCGAACTTCTTCTTCGTCAGCGGCGCTCCGCAGGCATTGACCTCGTTGTGCTGGTCAGCGGAGGTACAGGCGCGCTATGTGGTCCAGTGGCTCGAGCTGTACCGCGATGGCAAGGTCGATCGAGCGGTTGTACGTCGAGGAAGCCCAGGATCGATTCCACGCGATTTGACCGCGGCCTATCCGGACACGGTCTTCACTGGGATGCCAAAGCTACTTTTTGGCCCCTGACGGCACACCGATGGTTCTGGTCATCCTATTTGGTGAACTCACGGAGATGCTGCGGGAGCCCGCTCTCGACGACTACGTCTCCGTCGGCTCGTAGGTCTGCGCGGATTGGATTATGGGACGAGGGTCACGCGCTAGTCGTCGGCGGGGTGGGCCACGGCGCCCCGACTGTTGAGGTGCACCTCGGGGCCGGCCACCATGTGATCGTCGCCGATCGCAGACCGGCGCCGGACAACTGGTTGGAGGCGCGGGCGCGGCGCTTCCCTGGGCGCGATCTTTTATTCGAGTTCGTCGATGTTGGCGACGAGGGGAGTGTTGGGGACCTCGCCGCGCAGGTGCAGGCGGCAGGCCGTGAGGTGGCTTACGTCATCGCGATGCAAGCCGCCATTGCCCCGGGACTCCTGTGGGAGCTCGACCTGCGCAAGTGGCAGACGGTGATCCGCCAACGTGGAGGGCACTTTCTCCTCGCTCGCGCCTTCGTCCCGGCCATGATCGACCGTGGGTTCGGACGCTTTATCGGCTTCGCGTCAATCTACGCGTACGACCCGCCGCCCCGACTGGGCCGCTTATGCGAGTTCGAAGGGCGGCGTCCTTGCGCTGGTCCGGTCGCTTGCCACGTCCGCCGGGCCATACGGGGTAACCGCGAACACCATATGCCCCGACTCATCTGGCACGACTGGCTTCGCGAAGTGATCGACAAACGACATCGCCAGGATGACGACGCGATCGCCAAGTTCCCGCGTCGGACAGCCGGACAAGGTGGCTCATCTCGTGCGCTACTGGTGTTCCGAGGAAGCTGGCTACGTGGACGGTCAAGCACTCCACATCGATGGCGGGCACTACCTGCCGGGTTAACTTGCATCGGCTCCCCGAATGTCGGCACGCAGCTGACATAAATGCTTTAGACCTTCGGCGATGACCTGCCTAGCGGAGAGGAGGCGGCATGGCCGAGGGCAATTGACCCACCAGACTTAAACATAGTATAAAAATGCTATGAGCGACACCCACGACCAACTGCGCACCATGCTGGTGGACAACCCGCGCCGCGCCTTCGAACGACAAGGCGCTTATGCGTGAGCCGGTCCCGCCGATCGGCACCCAGATTTCGGCGCTGGCGGATATCGCCCCCGACGAGCCGGCTGTCACCTGTGACATGCACACCCTCACCCGCGCCGAACTCGATAAGTCGACAAACCGGCTGGCACGTGCCTACGCCGAACGTGGTGTCGGCGTCGGCGACTATGTGACGATCGTGCTGCCGAATTCGATCGAGTGGGTGCAGGCCGCTGTCGCGTGCTGGAAGTTGGGTGCGGTGCCCCAGCCGCTGTCCCCGCGGCTACCGGATGCGGAGTTCGAGGGCCTGCTTAACCTGCGTGAACGCGCGCTGCTGGTCGGTCGGGAAGACCCGCGGCGCGAGATCCCGAGTGTGCCAGCAGGTTTCACGCCATATACTTCCGATGCTGCACTACCTGAAGCGGTGTCGCCGACGTGGAAGGCGATGGCCTCCGGCGGCAGCACCGGTCGACCCAAGCTCATCGAAGCGGGCGGCGACAGCCGGATACCACCGGCGCTCGGCTATCCACTGGGTGCCCGGGAAGGCGACACCACGATGGTGCCGGTACCGCTGAGCCACAACACCGGCTTCACTACGGCGGTGATCGCATTGTTGCTGCGCCACCACCTGCTGCTGATGAGCCGGTTCGACCCGCACGAGTTCCTTCGACTGGTCACCGACCACCTCTGCACTCTGGTCGTCACTGTGCCGACGGTCATGCAGCGGCTACTGCCCGCCTACCGCGCCGACCCGGGTGCCTATGACATGTCGTCGATTCGGCGGTTTTGGCACGTCGGTGCGCCGTGCCCACCCGCGATAAAACGGGCCTGGATCGAGCTGCTTGGACCGGAAACCATCTGGGAAATGTATGGCGGCACCGAAATTCAGGCGTTCGACGTTCGTCTCCGGTGACCAATGGCTGGCCCACCCGGGATCCGTCGGCACGGTCGTGGTAGGCGAGATGAAGGTGCTCGACGACGATGGCCGGGAGTGCCCTCCCGGCGTGGTCGGCGAAATCTATATGCGACCCAAGCCCGGCAGCGCGCCGAGCTACAGCTATGGCGGCGTCACCGCGAAGTCCCGCGACGGCTGGGACACGCTGGGCGATCTAGGGTACTTCGATGAAGACGGGTTCCTCTATCTGTCGGATCGCCGGGTCGATATGTTCACGGTCGGCGCCCGCAACGTATACCCCGCCGAGATCGAGAGCGCCCTGTCGGCGCACCCGGATGTGTTGTCCTGTTTGGTGGTTGGCGTGCCCGACGAAGACTTGGGCCAGGTGCCATACGCGTTGGTGCAACGGGCAGACGGTTCGGCACTCGACGGGGAGGCGGTGCTTACGTTTCTTGCCGAACGCGTAGCCGCCTACAAGGTCCCGCGCACCGTCGAGTTCGTCGACACCCCATTGCGCGATGATGCCGGCAAGGCGCGTCGCTCGGCGGTGCGCGCCGAGGTCATGGCGCGACTGCGTCCTCTCTGGCGCGGGCTGACGGTGCAAGGAGTCTCCCAGCGCTGCAACGCTTCCTGGCACGGCGACTCGACGCCAGTCAACGCGGCGCCCTGGGCATACCCAACCCGAAGCCGGCGATCATCTCGCGCTGCACCTCGTTCGTGCCGCCGCCGGTCTTGGCTTGCAGAGCCATGCGGTACGCCCGCTCGATGTCAAGGTGGAGCAGGCTGTCCGGCTGCCCTTCGCGGATGTACCCGCGCTGGCCGATCACCTCAAAGAGCATCTGCAGTGCTGGCGTCGCCATCTCCGAGCTGAACACCTTGGCCGCCGAGGCCGTGTGAGGTCCGAGGGTGCCCGCCTCCGCCTGCGCGACACCGCGAAAGTTGGCCAGCCGGCCGTACTCCACCATTGACGCCACGCGGGCCAGGTGTATCTGCACCCACTCCTGGTCGATCACCCGGCGACCGTCGGGTAAGTGTGTCCTGCGCGCCCAGCTGGTGACCTCGTCGAGCAGGCGGTCTACCTCGCTGGCCTGCCCAACCATGATTCGCTCGTGGGTGAGCTGATGGGTGATGAGCCGCCAGCCGTCATTCTCCTCACCCACGCGGTTGGCCACCGGCACGCGCACGTTGTCGTAGTAGGTGGAAGTGTGATGCGGTCGATGACCGTCTCGATCGGGGACCATGAGAACCCAGGGCTGTCGGTGGGCACGATCACGACCGAGAGCCCATGGTGGCGCTCGGAGCTGGGATCGGTGCGACAGGCCAGCCAGACGTAGTCGGCAAAGTCCGCCCCGCTGGTGAACGCCTTCTGTCCATCGATGACGTAATGGTCACCATCGCGCCTGGCTTTTGTGCGAAGCGATGCGAGGTCGGTTCCGGCACTGGGCTCGGAGTACCCGATCGCGAACTCGATTTCGCCACGAAGAATCGGTGGGAGGAATCGTTCCTTCTGCTCGTCGGTGCCATAGCGCATCAGCGTCGGGCCGACGGTGTTAACCGTAACCAGTGGAAACGGCACTCGCGCTTTGCTGGCCTCATCGAAGAAGATCAGTTGCTCTGTCGCTGTCCGGTTTTGACCGCCGTACTCACGGGGCCACCCGATGCCGAGCCAGCCATCTTTGCCCAGTCTGCGGACAGCGTCGCGGTAGGGCGCCGAGCCGGCGTGTGCACCCCAGACCTCTGGCGTGACCAACTCGGCGAAGTATTTCCGTAGTTCGCTACGAAGGGCCAGCTGGGCTTCGGACAACTCTAGATGCACGAAATTCAAGCATAGTATAAGTTCGTTGGATATGTCCCGCATCGAGCTGTTGTCCCCTGATGAGTTCGCCGCGGCCGTGGGGTTCGATATCCCGCTTAGCGGCACCGCCTCACCGGTGAACCTGTCATGACCCTGGCCCGGAACCCGGGGCTGATGCAGCGCTGGCTGCCGTTCGGGATGCGGCTGATGCGCGGGGCACTGTCGGCCCGGCACCGGGAACTCGTGATCCTGCGTACCGGTGCCCGTTGCGGGTCACCGTATGAGTGGGGCCAGCATGTGCTCATCAGCAGAGAATTTGGCCTGACCGACGTCGAGATCGCGCGGGTCCTTGACGGTCCGGACGCCGAGGGCTGGACCCCGCTTGAGCAGGCACTCCTGCGATCAGTCGACGAGCTGCATGACACCTGCCGCGATCAGCCCGGAGTCTGGGCGGCGCTCGCTGGCGAGCTCGACGATGCTCAGCTTGTCGAGCTCCCGATGCTCGTGGGGCACTACACGATGGTGGCCTATACGCGAACGCCCTTGAGGTCGAACTCGATGCCGGCCTGCCAACGTTGCGCGGAATCACCGTGAGTTGAGCGCCGGACCTGTGGAACGCCCCAGCTACCGGCGAGGCGGGTCAACGACACCCCCGCCGCCATTGCCCCCCGGTACAGCGAGGGTCGTCTGAAGGCCGCGCGCCGGTTGCCAACCGATCGGTTGATGCATAGAACGAACTCTTATTGCTAGTAAGCCGTTGATCCACCTATCTGCAAGCGATCGTGTCAGGCTCATGCACTTAATCCCATGCACACGCAGCCGCGGTACCGGGATCGACCCCAGTATCAGGGAGGGGGAGACCGGCCCCGAGCTCTACCAGCTTGGCTCGTGCGTTGGCCTCGGCGGTATTTTTATCCGGACCCTCCGCCGAGTCCCAATGGGTGCCGACTCCGGTAGCAATCCCAATGCACTGTGTGCTCGTTCCCGCAGGCACACATGCAGAGAGGTTGGTTTGGCAGTTCTGCAACGCCCCTTGCTGTGCTCCCGCAGCCGTTGAACTGACGTACGGTATGCCCTTCGGCAAGCCACTAACCTGGTATCCGACCGCTACGCCCACGTAGGCGGGATCAGCGCCCGCCAGCACCGGGGTTGCCACCAAGATTGCCGCACCCACAAGTATGGCCGCGGCGGTATTCCTTCTTATCTCATTCCTTTTCACCTGTCGCCCTCCGCTATTTAGCGTGACCCGGCTTACCGGCGCCCGGTGCCGGGCGTGCCGGTTGTTCGCTGGTCTCGCTTGTGGGATTTTCATCGGAGACCGCGGCGGGTGCTTGATGCTGGGCCGGCGCGGTGGTCGATGTTGCTGTCGTCGTCCTCCGTCCGGCGGGGCGGCGGTCGGCGCGCCCGCAGCAACGGGTGGCTGCTGGGCAAGCCCTCGCTGTCGCCACATAGACTGATCAAGATCTGCCTGTTTATCGAGGTCGCTCAATGCAGCTTCCAGATCCGGGTCGGCGGGCGCGGGCGGCAGGCCCTGGACGTCGAGCGACAGATCGTGCCCCGGGCCCCCAGAGGGCCCCGACTGCACATTGCCGAGCGGCGGCGGCCGGCGCCGGCGTCGAGCGGTGAGCCCGGGGAACTAGAGACGACTCCGATGCGGGCCGCGGGGTGAGAATCGACCCTCGCGCGGCCGAGTTTGTGGGATGTACGGAAGGGGTCGCACGGACGACCACGGCGCCGATTAGGGAGGTGATCAGGGCAACAC
>CAVTDY010000017.1:0-508866 GCA_963733605.1 uncultured Actinomycetota bacterium | reverse complement strand
GCCAGCCAGCTGCTCTACGGGTCGCCGCTGGCGCTGCCGGTACCCGACGTGCTGCGCACCGATCTTCTGGTCGTGATCGGCGCCAACCCGGTCGTCTCGCACGGCAGCGTGCTCACCGTGCCGCGGATCAAGGACCGCATGCACGACATCGTCAAGCGCGGCGGCCGGGTGCTGGTCATCGATCCGCGCCGGACCGAGACCGCCGCCCAGTTCGAGTGGCTGGGCATCGTTCCCGACGGCGACGCCTATTCTGCTGCTGTCGCTGCTGCACGTGCTGTTCGGCGAGAACCTGGTCGACCGCGCCCGATTCGCCCGGCAGGCCGACCGGCGGGGCTGGCTCGAGCAGTTGGCGCGCGCCGTTCAGCCCCGAAGCCACCCAGCCGCGCACCGGCATCGACCCGGACACCGTGCGCGTCGTTGGCCCGCGACCTGGCCGCGCACCCCGCGGGCGGCGGTGTACGGCCGCGTCGGCACCAGCACTGGCGAAAACGGCACGCTGACAACGTATTTGCTCGATGCCGTCAACCTGGTGGCGGGCAACCTCGACCGCGCCGGCGGCAGCCATGTTCGGCAGCTTTGGTATCCCCGGCGAACGCTGGGCGATGAAGGCGCTGGGCGCGCTGTTGCGCACGGTCTACACGCGCAGGCGATCGCGGATCGGCGGTTTCCCCTCGGTGCTGATGTCCGAGCCGGCCGGGCGTGATGGCCAAGGAGATCACCACACCGGGGCGCGGTCAGGTCAGGGCGCTGCTCGTCAGTGCCGGCAACCCGGTGCTGTCGGTGCCCAACGGCGACGAACTCGAAGAGGCGCTGGGCGGGCTGGACCTGATGGTCGGCATCGACCTCTACGTCAACGAAACCCTCGCGCACTGCGACTACGTGCTGCCCGCGGCGACGATGTACGAGCGCGACGACTTCCCGCTGGCGTTCCAGACGCTGCAGCCCACCCCGTTCCGCCAGGCCACCGAGGCCGTCATCGACCCCGGCCGGGCAGGCCCGCGCGGAATGGGAGGTCATCGACGACCTCACCCGCCGGCTGTGGCGCCGCACCCCGGGACTGACGGCGCTGGCCGGCGACGCGAAAGGCATTGGGCGCTCTTCGGCGTTCGGCTGACCCCGCGGTTGCTGGTGGACGCCGTGATCCGGCTTGGCGACGGTGGCGACCGGTTCGGGCTGCGCCGCGGCGGGCTGACGTTCTCCCGGCTGACCGCCGACCATCCGCACGGCGCGGTGCTGGCGCCGAACCTGCGCGACGGCGTGCTTGCGCGACGTCGTGGTCTACCGCGGGCGCCGGATGCGGCTGCAGCACGACGAGATCGCCGCCGAGATCGACGCGCTGTCGCGTCGCCGGTCACCCGAGGGCTATCCGATGCGGCTGATCGGCATGCGCGAGCCCCGCTCGGAGAACTCCTGGATGCACAACGCGCCGCTGCTGATGCGCGGCGAGCGGGGCCAGCTGGCGCGCATGCACGTCGACGACGCGGCCGCGGCCAACATCGTCGACGGCGACATGGTGCGGATCGCCTCGCCGCACGGCGAGATCGACGCTGCCGGTCATGGTGACCAAGGACATCGTCGCCGGGGTCATCGCCGTCCCGCACGGCTGGGGCCACAAGGGCACCGGCGGCTGGCGGGTCGCCAACGGCGCCGGCGGCGCCAACGTCAACCAGCTGATGTCCAGCGCGCCCGAAGACCTGGAGAGGCTGGCCGGGATGGCGCGGCTGACCGGCGTGCCGGTGCGCGTGGAACCGGTCGCGGGCTAGAAAACTACGCCGTTTAACGGAAAAACCCCCCACCAAACACGGCGTTATCTCTTGACGGAAGGCGCTCAAACGGGCCAATCTGTTGGGCAGCATGTATGCACGGGTTGAGGACGCCAGCCAGCGCCCGGTTGACTTCTGCATGCGGTGGTTGAGGAATACGCCGTCCTGCGCTACTGTTGGACGTTGCGCTGGCTGCATCCTGCCCACCTAAACCCGCACCTGACACCGTGGTCCTAGCCTGAGCCCCGCTCAGTGATCTAGTCGTGTGCCGTGCGTTCGGGAAGCTTGTGGTCTCGAGAGGCCAGCCGAACCGACGCAGATATACGCGACGAAAGGGACCGGCAACCTCGGCTCTCCGATAGTCGCATGAGGTGCTGGAAGGATGCATCTTGGCAGGTCTCCCGCCAGAGCAAGTCAGCAGTAGCTACCACCAATAACTCCGTTCCCGGAGCACCGAACCGAGTTTCGTTTGCCAAGCTCCGTGAGCCGCTCGAGGTTCCCGGGCTGCTCGACGTGCAGACCGAGTCCTTCGAGTGGCTGGTCGGCTCCGAGCGCTGGCGCGAGAACGCCGCAGGCCCGCGGCGACGTCGAACCCCGTCGGCGGCCTCGAAGAGATGCTCACCGAGCTCTCGCCGATCGAGGACTTCTCCGGCTCGATGTCGCTGTCCTTCTCCGACCCGCGCTTCGACGAGGTCAAGGCCCCGGTCGACGAGTGCAAAGACAAGGACATGACCTACGCGGCCCCGCTGTTCGTCACCGCGGAGTTCATCAACAACAACACCGGCGAGATCAAGAGCCAGACGGTGTTCATGGGCGACTTCCCGATGATGACCGACAAGGGCACCTTCATCATCAACGGCACCGAGCGTGTCGTGGTGTCCCAGCTGGTCCGCTCGCCGGGCGTGTACTTCGACGAGACCATCGACAAGTCCACCGAGAAGACGCTGCACAGCGTCAAGGTCATCCCCGGCCGCGGTGCGTGGCTGGAGTTCGACGTCGACAAGCGCGACACCGTCGGCGTGCGCATCGACCGCAAGCGCCGCCAGCCGGTCACCGTGCTGCTCAAGGCGCTGGGCTGGACCAGCGAGCAGATCGTCGAGCGCTTCGGCTTCTCCGAGATCATGATGGCGCACGCTGGAGAAGGACAACACCGCAGGCACCGACGAGGCGCTGCTGGACATCTACCGCAAGCTGCGCCCGGGCGAGCCGCCGACCAAGGAGTCCGCGCAGACCCTGCTGGAGAACCTGTTCTTCAAGGAGAAGCGCTACGACCTGGCCCGGGTCGGCCGCTACAAGGTCAACAAGAAGCTCGGCCTGAACGTCGGCCAGCCGATCACCAGCTCGACGCTGACCGAAGACGACATCGTCGCCACCATCGAGTACCTGGTGCGCCTGCACGAGGGCCAGACCTCCATGACGGTGCCCGGCGGCGTCGAGGTCCCGGTCGAGACCGACGACATCGACCACTTCGGCAACCGTCGCCTGCGCACGGTCGGCGAGCTGATCCAGAACCAGATCCGGGTCGGCCTGTCCCGCATGGAGCGCGTCGTCCGCGAGCGGATGACCACCCAGGACGTCGAGGCGATCACGCCGCAGACCCTGATCAACATCCGTCCGGTCGTGGCGGCGATCAAGGAGTTCTTCGGCACCTGCCAGCTGTCGCAGTTCATGGACCAGAACAACCCGCTGTCGGGTCTGACCCACAAGCGCCGCCTTTCGGCGCTGGGCCCCGGCGGTCTGTCCCGTGAGCGCGCCGGCCTCGAGGTCCGCGACGTGCACTCCAGCCACTACGGCCGGATGTGCCCGATCGAGACGCCGGAAGGCCCGAACATCGGCCTGATCGGCTCGCTGTCGGTGTACGCGCGGGTCAACCCGTTCGGCTTCATCGAGACGCCGTACCGCAAGGTCGTCGACGGTGTGGTCACCGACGAGATCGACTACCTGACCGCCGACGAGGAGGACCGCCACGTCGTCGCGCAGGCCAACTCGCCGATCGACGAGAACGGGCCGCTTCACCGAGGAGCGCGTCCTGGTCCGCCGCAAGGGCGGCGAGGTCGAGTACGTCGTCCTCGACCGAGGTCGACTACATGGACGTCTCGCCGCGCCAGATGGTGTCGGTCGCGACGGCGATGATCCCGTTCCTCGAGCACGACGACGCCAACCGCGCGCTGATGGGCGCCAACATGCAGCGCCAGGCGGTTCCGCTGGTGCGCAGCGAGGCCCCGCTGGTCGGCACCGGCATGGAGCTGCGCGCCGCGATCGACGCGGGCGACGTCGTCGTCGCCGACAAGGCCGGCGTCGATCGAGGAGGTCTCCGCCGACTACATCACCGTGATGGCCGACGACGGCACCCGGCACACCTACCGGATGCGCAAGTTCGCCCGCTCCAACCAGGGCACCTGCGCCAACCAGCGCCCGATCGTGGACGCCGGGCAGCGGGTCGAGGCCGGCCAGGTCATCGCCGACGGCCCGTGCACCGAGAACGGCGAGATGGCGCTCGGCAAGAACCTGCTCGTGGCGATCATGCCGTGGGAAGGCCACAACTACGAGGACGCGATCATCCTCTCCCAGCGTCTCGTCGAGGAGGACGTGCTCACCTCGATCCACATCGAGGAGCACGAGATCGACGCCCGCGACACCAAGCTGGGCGCCGAGGAGATCACCCGGGACATCCCGAACGTCTCCGAGGAGGTGCTGGCCGACCTCGACGAGCGCGGCATCGTCCGCATCGGCGCCGAGGTCCGCGACGGCGACATCCTGGTCGGCAAGGTCACGCCCGAAGGGCGAGACCGAGCTGACCCCGGAGGAGCGGCTGCTGCGCGCGATCTTCGGCGAGAAGGCCCGCGAGGTCCGCGACACGTCGCTGAAGGTGCCGCACGGCGAGTCCGGCAAGGTCATCGGCATCCGGGTGTTCTCCCGCGAGGACGACGACGAGCTGCCCGCCGGCGTCAACGAGCTGGTCCGCGTCTACGTCGCCCAGAAGCGCAAGATCTCCGACGGCGACAAGCTCGCCGGACGCCACGGCAACAAGGGCGTCATCGGCAAGATCCTGCCGTCGAGGACATGCCGTTCCTGCCGGACGGCACCCCGGTCGACATCATCCTGAACACGCACGGTGTGCCGCGACGGATGAACATCGGCCAGATCCTGGAGACCCACCTCGGGCTGGGTCGCCAAGGCCGGCTGGAAGGTCGACGGGCGTACGCCGGACTGGGCGGCCAACCTGCCCGAGCAGCTGCTGGCGGCCGAGCCGAACACCATCGTCTCGACGCCGGTGTTCGACGGTGCCCGCGAGAACGAGCTTCACGGGCCTGCTCGGCTCGACGCTGCCCAACCGCGACGGCGACGTCATCGTCGACGCCGACGGCAAGGCGATGCTGTTCGACGGCCGCAGCGGCGAACCGTTCCCGTACCCGGTGACGGTCGGCTACATGTACATCCTCAAGCTGCACCACCTGGTGGACGACAAGATCCACGCCCGCTCCACCGGCCCGTACTCGATGATCACCCAGCAGCCGCTGGGCGGTAAGGCGCAGTTCGGTGGCCAGCGGTTCGGTGAGATGGAGTGCTGGGCCATGCAGGCCTACGGCGCGGCGTACACGCTGCAGGAGCTGTTGACCATCAAGTCCGACGACACCGTCGGCCGGGTCAAGGTGTACGAGGCGATCGTCAAGGGCGAGAACATCCCCGAGCCCGGCATCCCGGAGTCGTTCAAGGTGCTGCTCAAGGAGCTGCAGTCGCTGTGCCTGAACGTCGAGGTGCTGTCGAGCGACGGCGCGGCGATCGAGATGCGCGACAGCGACGACGAGGACCTGGAGCGCGCTGCCGCGAACCTGGGCATCAACCTGTCGCGCAACGAGTCTCGCGTCTGTGGAAGATCTCGCTTAAGCTGCAGCGTTTATTTAGTTATCTAGATCCCGAAAGGGGAAAGGGAGTTACGTGCTCGACGTCAACTTCTTCGATGAGCTCCGTATCGGCCTTGCCACCGCGGACGACATCCGCAACTGGTCCTTCGGCGAGGTCAAGAAGCCGGAGACCATCAACTACCGCACGCTCAAGCCAGAGAAGGACGGCCTGTTCTGCGAGAAGATCTTCGGACCGACTCGCGACTGGGAGTGCTACTGCGGCAAGTACAAGCGCGTGCGCTTCAAGGGCATCATCTGCGAGCGCTGCGGCGTCGAGGTCACTCGCGCCAAGGTGCGTCGTGAGCGGATGGGCCACATCGAGCTGGCCGCGCCCGGTCACGCACATCTGGTACTTCAAGGGCGTGCCGTCGCGGCTGGGCTACCTGCTCGACCTGGCGCCGAAGGATCTCGAGAAGATCATCTACTTCGCGGCCTACGTGATCACCGCCGTCGACGACGAGATGCGGCACAACGAGCTGTCCACGCTCGAGGCCGAGATGGTCGTCGAGAAGCAAGGCCGTCGAGGATCAGCGCGACGCCGACCTCGAGGCCCGCGCGCAGAAGCTCGAGGCCGACCTGGCCGAGCTCGAGGCCGAAGGCGCCAAGTCCGACGTCCGGCGCAAGGTGCGCGACGGCGGCGAGCGCGAGATGCGCCAGCTGCGCGACCGGGCCCAGCGTGAGCTGGACCGGCTCGACGAGATCTGGACCACCTTCACCAAGCTGGCTCCCAAGCAGCTGATCGTCGACGAGCTGCTCTACCGCGAGCTCGTCGACCGCTACGGCGAGTACTTCGAGGGCGCCATGGGCGCGGAGTCGATCCAGAAGCTCATCGAGAACTTCGACATCGACGCCGAGGCCGAGATCCTGCGCGAGATCATCCGAAGCGGCAAGGGCCAGAAGAAGCTTCGCGCGCTCAAGCGGCTGAAGGTCGTCGCGGCGTTCCAGTCCAACAGCAACTCGCCGATGGGCATGGTGCTCGACGCCGTTCCGGTGATCCCGCCGGAGCTGCGCCCGATGGTGCAGCTCGACGGTGGCCGCTTCGCCACGTCCGACCTGAACGACCTGTACCGCCGCGTCATCAACCGCAACAACCGGCTCAAGCGGCTGATCGACCTCGGCGCGCCCGAGATCATCGTCAACAACGAGAAGCGGATGCTGCAGGAGTCGGTCGACGCGCTGTTCGACAACGGCCGTCGCGGCCGTCCGGTCACCGGGCCGGGCAACCGTCCGCTCAAGTCGCTGTCGGATCTGCTCAAGGGCAAGCAGGGCCGGTTCCGTCAGAACCTGCTCGGCAAGCGCGTCGACTACTCCGGCCGTTCGGTCATCGTGGTCGGCCCGCAGCTCAAGCTGCACCAGTGCGGTCTGCCCAAGCTGATGGCGCTCGAGCTGTTCAAGCCGTTCGTGATGAAGCGGCTGGTCGACCTGAACCACGCGCAGAACATCAAGAGCGCCAAGCGCATGGTCGAGCGTCAGCGTCCGCAGGTGTGGGACGTCCTCGAAGAGGTCATCGCCGAGCACCCGGTGCTGCTGAACCGCGCACCGACGCTGCACCGCCTCGGCATCCAGGCCTTCGAGCCGCAGCTGGTGGAGGGCAAGGCCATCCAGCTGCACCCGCTGGTCTGTGAGGCGTTCAACGCCGACTTCGACGGTGACCAGATGGCCGTGCACCTGCCGCTGTCGGCGGAGGCGCAGGCCGAGGCCCGCATCCTGATGCTGTCGACGAACAACATCCTGTCGCCGGCGTCGGGCCGTCCGCTGGCCATGCCGCGTCTGGACATGGTGACCGGGCTGTACTTCCTGACCACCGAGATCGCCGGCGACACCGGCGAATACGTGCCTGCCGCCAAGGACCAGCCGGAGTCGGGCGTGTACAGCTCGCCGTGCCGAGGCGATCATGGCGCTGGACCGCGGTGCGCTGTCGGTGCGGGCCAAGATCAAGGTGCGGCTGACGCAGCTGCGTCCGCCGGCCGACGGTCGAGGCCGAGCTGTTCGGCGAGGATGGCTGGAAGCCGGGCGACGCCTGGATCGCGGAGACCACGCTGGGCCGGGTGATGTTCAACGAGCTGCTGCCCACTGGGGTACCCGTTCGTCAACGAGCAGATGCACAAGAAGGTGCAGGCGTGCGATCATCAACGACCTGGCCGAGCGCTACCCGATGATCGTGGTCGCGCAGACCGTCGACAAGCTCAAGGACGCCGGCTTCCACTGGGCCACCCGTTCGGGTGTCACGGTCTCGATGGCCGACGTGCTGGTGCCGCCGCAGCAAGCAGGAGATCCTCGACGCGCTACGAAGATCGAGCGGACGCGATCGAGAAGAAGTACCAGCGTGGCGCGCTGAACCACGACGAGCGCAACGAGGCGCTTGGTGAAGATCTGGAAGGACGCCACCGAAGAGGTCGGCAAGGCGCTGCGGGAGCACTACCCGGACGACAACCCGATCATCACGATCGTCGACTCGGGTGCCACGGGTAACTTCACCCAGACCCGCACGCTGGCCGGCATGAAGGGCCTGGTGACGAACCCGAAGGGTGAGTTCATCCCGCGGCCGATCAAGTCCTCGTTCCGTGAGGGCCTGACGGTGCTGGAGTACTTCATCAACACCCACGGCGCCCGAAAGGGTCTGGCGGACACCGCATCTGCGCACCGCCGACTCGGGTTACCTGACCCGTCGTCTGGTCGACGTGAGCCAGGACGTCATCGTGCGCGAGACCGACTGCGGTACCGAGCGCGGCATCATCGTCGACGCTGGCCGAGCTCAGGCCGACGGCACGCTGGTCCGCGACCCGCACGTCGAGACCTCGGCGTACGCGAGGACGTTGGCCACCGACGCGGTGGACGGCGAAGGGCAACGTCGTCGTCGAGCGTGGGCACGACCTCGGCGACCCGGCGATCGACGCGCTGCTGGCGGCGGGCATCACGCGAGGTGAAGGTGCGTTCGGTGCTGACCTGCACCACGCGGCACCGGCGTGTGCGCGACCTGCTACGGCCGTTCGATGGCGACCGGCAAGCTGGTCGACATCGGTGAGGCGGTCGGCATCGTCGCCGCGCAGTCCATCGGTGAGCCCGGCACGCAGCTGACCATGCGTACCTTCCACCAGGGTGGTGGCGTCGGTGAGGACATCACCGGCGGTCTGCCCCGTGTGCAGGAGCTGTTCGAGGCCCGGGTGCCGCGCGGACAAGGCCCCGATCGCCGACGTCACCGGACGGGTGCGGCATCGAGGAGGGCGAGCGCTTCTACAAGATCACCATCGTCCCGGACGACGGTGGCGAGGAAGTGGTCTACGACAAGCTGTCCAAGCGGCAGCGGCTGCGCGTGTTCAAGCACGACGACGGCTCCGAGCGGCTGCTCGCCGACGGCGACCACGTCGAGGTGGGCCAGCAGCTGATGGAAGGCTCCGCCGACCCGCACGAGGTGCTGCGCGTCCAGGGTCCCCGCGAGGTGCAGATCCACCTCGTCGAGGAGGTCCAGGAGGTCTACCGCGCGCAGGGTGTGTCGATCCACGACAAGCACATCGAGGTGATCGTCCGGCAGATGCTGCGCCGCGTCACCATCATCGACTCGGGCGCGACGGAGTTCCTGCCCGGCTCGCTGATCGATCGTGCGGAGTTCGAGGCCGAGAACCGTCGGGTGGTGGCCGAGGGCGGCGAGCCCGCGGCCGGTCGTCCGGTGCTGATGGGTATCACCAAGGCGTCGCTGGCCACCGACTCGTGGCTGTCGGCGGCGTCGTTCCAGGAGACCACGCGAGTGCTGACCGATGCGGCGATCAACTGCCGCAGCGACAAGCTGCAGCGGTCTGAAGGAGAACGTGATCATCGGCAAGCTGATCCCGGCCGGTACCGGCATCGACCGGTACCGCAACATCCAGGTGCAGCCGACCGAGGAAGCCCGCGCTGCGGCGTACACGATCCCGTCCTACGAGGATCAGTACTACAGCCCGGACTTCGGTCAGGCCACCGGAGCCGCGGTGCCGCTGGACGATTACGGATATTCAGCGACTACCGCTAGTCTCGACGAAAAAGCCCCGGGTTCGCCGCTGTCGTCGAATAGGCAAGTCCCGTAACCACTCCGTCACGTGCGCCACAAGGCCGGGCACCGGCTTTCTGCCCGCCTCGCAGCGACAATCGCCCTTTCCCGTCCGTCGCGGCCCGCACTAGACTGGCCGCGTGCTGATCGGTTCACATATCAGTCCGCAGGATCCGCTGGCCACCGCTGCGGCCGAGAACGCCGACGTCGTGCAGTTCTTCCTCGGCAATCCGCAGAGCTGGAAGAAGCCCAAGCCGCGCGAGGACGCTGCGGAGCTGAAGGCGCCGACGCTGCCGATCTACGTTCACGCGCCCTACTTGATCAACGTCGCGTCGGCGAACAACCGGGTGCGCATCCCGTCGCGCAAGATCCTGCAGCACACCTGCGATGCGGCGGCTGAGATCGGCGCCGCCGCGATCATCGTGCACGGCGGGCATGTCACCGAAGACGATGATCTCGACGAGGGTTTCGGGCGCTGGCGCAAGGCGCTCGACCAGCTTGGAGTCCGACGTCCCGGTCTATCTGGAGAACACCGCCGGCGGCGATCACGCCATGGCACGGCACTTCGACACCATCGGCCGGCTGTGGGACCACATCGGCGACACCGGGCATTGGGTTCTGCCTGGACACCTGCCATGCCTGGGCGGCCGGCGAGGGGCTGATCGACGTCGTCGATCGCATCAAGGGCATCACCGGCCGGATCGATCTGGTGCACTGCAACGACTCCAAGGATTCAGCCGGCTCGGGCCGCGACCGGCATGCGAATTTCGGCACCGGACAGATCGACCCCGAGTTGCTGGTGGCGGTGGTCAAAGCCGCGGATGCGCCGGTGATCTGCGAGACCGCCGAAGAAGGCCGCAAAGATGACATCGCGTTCCTTCGGGACAAGACGAGCGGCTGACCATGTTTCCTCGACTCGCGACGCTGCTGAGCGTCGCGCTGATCGTCGCGGGGTGCTCGATCGTGCATCCGAAGCCGCCATCGGGCTTCGTGAACGGGACCAGCATCCACACCATCAACCTCAGCGGACACGACCGCAACTACCGACTGCACAAGCCCGCGGGCCTACCCCCATCGGCGAGGTTGGTCGTCGTGCTGCACGGCGGCTTCGGCAGCGCCGAGCAGGCCGAAAGGTCTTACGGCTGGGATCAACTGGCCGATTCGGAGAAGTTCGTCGTCGCCTATCCCGACGGTCTGAACCGGGCCTGGAACGTCGACGGCGGAGGCTGCTGCGGCACGCCGGCCCGGGAGAACGTCGACGACGTCGCATTCATCTCTGCGGCCGTCGCGGAGATAGCCAAAAACGTCGGCGTCGACGCGTCACACGTCTATGCCACCGGCATGAGCAACGGCGGCATGATGTCCTACACGCTGGCCTGCGAGACCACGTTGTTCGCCGCGATCGGCCCGGTCTCCGGCACCCAACTCGTCCCGTGTCGCACGCCGCATCCGGTCTCGGTCATGGCGGTGCACGGCACCGCGGATCCGCTGATTCCTTACGGTGGCGGGCCGGGCCGCGGCTTCGCCCATGTCAACGGGCCGCCGGTGCCGGAGTTGAATGCCTTCTGGCGCAACATCGATCACTGCACACCGCCGAGCGCCGAAACCGATGGCCGGTCACCACGTCGACCGCTGGGTGCGCTGACAATCGTGGCGTGGTGCTGATCACCGTCGCGGACGGCGGCCACCACTGGCCCGATTTCGTCAGCAAGAAGATGTGGGACTTCTTCGCCGCTCATTCCCGCTGAGCATTACACCTCTTGTGCAGTTGTAGAGAAAATGTAACAGTGGTGGGCATGTCAGACACTCATGCCGTCATCAACCAGGTGCCGCTCCTGGAGGACCACAACCCGGCGTCGTCGCCGGCGCTGATCGAAGCGCTGATCCGCGAAGGCGGGCAGTGGGGCCTGGACGAAGTGACCGCGGTCGGCGCGATCTCCGGCAGCCCGGCAGACGCAGCGTTGGGGTGAGCTGGCCAACCGCAACCGGCCGATCCTGCGCACCCACGACCGCTACGGGCACCGTGTCGACGAGGTCGAGTACGACCCGGCCTACCACGAGCTGATGCAGGTGGCGATCGAGCACGGCCTGCACGCCGCACCATGGGCCGACGACCGGCCGGGCGCGCACGTCGTCCGCGCCGCCAAGACCATCGTCTGGACCGCCGAGCCAGGCCACATGTGCCCGATCTCGATGACCTACGCCGTCGTCCCGGCGCTGCGGTTCAACCACGAGCTCTCCGCGATCTACGAGCCGCTGTTGACCAGCCGCGAGTACGACCCCGAATTGAAGCTTGCGACCACCAAGGTCGGGATCACCGCGGGCATGTCGATGACCGAGAAGCAGGGTGGCTCCGATGTCCGGGCCGGCACCACCCAGGCGACTCCCAACGGTGACGGCACCTACTCGCTGACCGGCCACAAATGGTTCACGTCGGCGCCGATGTGTGACGTGTTCCTGGTGCTCGCGCAGGCGCCGGGCGGGTTGTCGCTGTTTCTTCCTGCCGCGGATTCTGCCCGACGGCACCCGCAACCGGATGCTGCTGCAGCGCCTCAAGGACAAGCTCGGCAACAACGCCAACGCCTCCAGTGAGGTCGAGTACGACGGCGCAACCGCCTGGCTGGTCGGCGAGGAGGGGCGCGGCGTGCCGACCATCATCGAGATGGTCAACCTGACGCGGCTGGACTGCACGCTGGGCAGCGCGACCAGCATGCGCACCGGGCTCACCCGGCTATCCACCATGCCCAGCACCGCAAGGCGTTCGGCGACTATCTGATCGACCAGCCGCTGATGCGCAACGTGCTGGCCGACCTCGCGGTGGAGGCCGAGGCGGCCACCATCGTCGCGATGCGGATGGCCGGCGCCACCGACAGCGCCGTGCGCGGCGACGAGACGCGAGACCCTGCTGCGCCGCATCGGCCTGGCCGCCAGCAAGTACTGGGTGTGCAAGCGCGCCACGCCGCACGCGGCCGAGGCGATGGAGTGCCTGGGCGGCAACGGCTATGTCGAGGAGTCCGGCATGCCGCGGCTGTACCGCGAGGCGCCGCTGATGGGTATCTGGGAAGGCTCCGGCAACGTCAGCGCGCTGGACACGTTGCGCGCCATGGCAACTCGGCCGGAATGCGTCGAGGTGCTGTTCGACGAGCTGGCCAAGACCACGGGCCAGGACGCCGCGGCTGGACACCCACGTCGCGCGCTCGCAGCGAGCTCGGCGACCTCGAGACCATCCAGTACCGGGCCCGTCAGGTCGCCGAAGACATCTGCCTGGCGCTGCAGGGCTCGCTGCTGGTGCGGCACGGCCATCCGGCGGTCGCCGAGGCGTTCCTGGCCACCCGTCTCGGCGGCGCAGTGGGGCGGCGCCTTCGGAACCATGCCTACGGGGCTGGATCTGGCGCCGATCCTCGAGCGGGCGCATGGTCAAGGGATGACACGCGCCGACGACGATGCAGAGCGCGGCGATGCTAAGGAGTGGCGCCGATGACACACGCGATCAGGCCGGTCGACTTCGACAACCTGAAAACGATGACCTACGAGGTCACCGATCGGGTTGCGCGAATCACCTTCAACCGCCCCGAAAAGGGCAATGCCATCGTCGCCGACACCCCGCTGGAGCTCTCGGCCCTGGTCGAGCGGGCCGACCTGGACCCGCAGTGCACGTCATCCTGGTATCGGGTCGCGGCGAAGGATTTTGCGCGGGTTTCGACCTGTCCGCCTACGCCGACCGCATCGTCGTCGGCCGGCGGCGGCGGCGCCTACAAGGCACCGTGCTCGACGGCAAGACCCAGGCGATCAACCACCTGCCCGATCAGCCGTGGGATCCGATGATCGACTACCAGATGATGAGCCGGTTCGTGCGCGGGTTCTCCAGCCTGATGCACGCCGACAAGCCGACGGTCGTCAAGATCCACGGCTACTGCGTGGCCGGCGGCACCGACATCGCCCTGCACGCCGATCAGGTGATCGCCGCCGCCGACGCCAAGATCGGCTACCCGCCAACCCGGGTCTGGGGGGTGCCCGCGGCTGGCATGTGGGCGCACCGGCTCGGCGATCAGCGCGCCAAACGCCTTCTGCTGACCGGTGATTGCATCACCGGCGCGCAGGCCGCCGAATGGGGACTGGCGGTCGAGGCGCCCGATCCCGCACGACCTCGACGAGCGCACCGAGCGCCTGGTCGAGCGGATCGCCGCGGTGCCGGTCAACCAGCTCATCATGGTCAAGCTGGCGATAACACCGCGCTGCTGCAACCAGGGCGTGGCCACCAGCGCGATGGTCAGCACGGTCTTCGACGGCGTCGCCCGCCACACGCCCGAGGGCCATGCGTTCGTGCGCAGATGCCAGCGAGCACGGCTTCCGCGAGGCCGTCAGCCACCGCGACGAGCCGTTCGGCGATCACGGCCGCAAGGCGTCCGGGGTGTAGCCGTGGTCTCGCAACGCCCATCGCCGAAATCGTTCGCGCGAGCGCATGACCGCCCGGTCGGTCGTGCTGAGCGTGCTGCTCGGCGCCCACCCGGCGTGGGCCACCGCGAGCGAACTCGATCAGGCTCACCAGCCGATTTCGACATCAGGGAAGCCACGGTGCGGGTGGCGCTGACCCGGATGGTGGGCGCGGGCGACCTGGTCCGCTCCGCCGACGGTTACCGGCTCTCCGATCGGCTGCTGGCCCGGCAGCGCCGCCAGGACGACGCGATGCGACCCGCGGCTGCGCACCTGGGACGGCGACTGGACCACGTTGGTCGATCACCAGCGTCGGCACCGATGCCCGTACCCGCGCTGCGTTGCGAACCACGCTGCAGCACAAGCGCTTCGGTGAACTGCGCGAGGGAGTGTGGCTGCGACCCGACAACCTGGACTCGAGCTGACGCCGACGTCGGACCGGGTGCGGGTCATGCACGCCCGCGACGACGACGCCCGCCGAGCTCGCCGCCCGGCTGTGGGACCTGCCGGAGTGGGTCGCGCACCGGCCAACGCCTGCTCGACGACATGGCCACGGCCACCGACATTCCCGGCCGGTTCGTGCGCCGCCGCGGGCATGGTGCGCCACCTGCTGACCGACCCGGTGCTGCCCGACGAACTGCTGCCCGCCGACTGGCCGGGAGACGCGCTGCGCGACGGCCTACCACGACTTCGCCGCCGAACTGGTCGCGCGGCGCGACGACATCCGAACTGATGGAGGCGACATGACCGAGTGGACACGGGGTGCGGGTCGAGCGCAACGGCCCGGTGACGACGGTGATCATGAACCGGCCCGAGGCGCGCAACGCCGTCAACGGCCCGACGGCCGCCGCGCTTGTCGACGCGTTCGAGGAGTTCGACGCGGACGACTCGGCATCGGTTGCGGTGCTTGGGGTGACAACGGAACCTTCTGCGCCGGAGCCGATCTGAAGGCCTTCGGCACGCCGGACGCCAACCCGGTGCACCGCGACGGCCCCGGCCCGATGGGGCCGACGCGGATGGTGCTGTCCAAGCCGGTGATCGCCGCGGTCAGCGGGCTACGCGGTCGCGGGCGGCCTGGAGCTGGCGCTGTGGTGCGACCTGCGGGTGGTCGAGGAGGACGCGGTGTTCGGCGTGTTCTGCCGTCGCTGGGGCGTGCCGCTGATCGACGGCGGCACGGTCCGGCTGCCGCGGCTGATCGGCCACAGCCGGGCGATGGACATGATCCTCACCGGCCGCGCGCGTCGACGCCGACGAGGCGTTCGCGATGGGGCTGGCCAACCGCGTGGTGCCCAAAGGGCAAGCGCGCGAACGCGCCGAGGAGCTCGCCGCCGAACTCGCCGCGCTGCCGCAGCAATGCATGCGGTCGGATCGGCTGTCGGCGATGCACCAGTGGGGAATGTCCGAAGCCGACGCGCATAGACTTCGAGTTCGGCAGCATCTCGCGGGTGGCGGCCGAATCGATGGAAGGCGCAGCGCCGATTCGCCGCCGGCGCCGGTCGGCACGGCACGTCGGCGCTGAGCGGCCTAGCCCTTGTTGATCTTGTTGCCCGACCCGAGGTCGTCGACCTTGGGGTCGCCGTCCTTGTAGGTGATGGTGTTGTTGAGGCCGACGACGCTGAGGTCCTTGTCGATCGTGTCGAACGGTGATCTTGTTTTCGGCCCCGCCGATGTTCACGCTGCCAGCAGGTGCCCTTGACGGTCAGCGTGTTGTTGGAACCGCCGACGTTGAGCGACTTTCCGTCGGCGCAATCGATGTCGGCGGTCGTGCCGAACGACCCGTAGTTGATCGGTGTTGCCGATCTCGACCTGTGCGCCCGAGGTACCCGCGGTCGCGGTCGGGGCGTTGGAGTCCTTGCTTTGTCGAGCCGCAGCCGGCCACTGCGAGTGGCGCAGACCGCGATTGCGCAGCCGGCGATGAAGGAAGGCGACCGCATGCTCAGGCGGGTACCCGACTGATGCGGTTGACCATGCCCAGTTCACGGCCGCGGTCCCACACCGTCGGGTCGCCGCTCTTGTAGAAGACCGTCTGGTTGCTGCCGTACACGATGATGTTGTTCACGATGTTGTCGGCGATGATGATGTTCGACGAACCCTGCACGGTGACCGCCCAGCACGAACCCAGCGCGTTGATCGTGTTATCCGATCCGTCGACGAGCAGCGTCGAGTCGTTGCAGTCGAGCGTCTGCTCGATGCCCTGACCGGTGATGTGGGTGTCGCCGTTCTTCGCCTGCGCCGCGGGCACTCCGACACCGAGCGCCACCGGGAGCGTGATCACGCACGCCGCCAGCGATCGGCCCACAGCTTTCGTCATCACGATGGTCCCCTTTGGTCGGTGAGCCCCGATGGACGTAGAGAGTACGTTCCCGACGACCGTCGCGGAGAGTAGTTCGCACGAGTCGCCTTCGTTGACCGTGCTGAGTAGCGTGATGTCCGATGCGTTGGCGTGTCAAACCGGTTGCTGTCGTAGCGGTCACAGCGGTAGTCACCGTCACAGGGTGTTCTCAGACCGTCAGCGGGACCGCGCGACGGGCCAATTTCGGTGTACCCGATCCCAACCGCAGTTACGGCTATGTCGACGACCGGTGTGGGTTGCTGGCCGACAGCGCGATTCAGCAGGCGATCGGGGCCGACCAGATCGTGCGGCCCTACAGCGGCGCGGTGTGCCAGTACGTGTTGTCGCGTGGCTCGGGACCTGATGTCGGCGCAGCTGCGCCTGCGGTGATGATCGACGTCACCTTTGCCTGGTATCGAATCCGGCAGCCTCGACCGGGAACGCGCGCTGGCCACGCGCGCGGCGCGACGATCACCGAGAAGGTCGTCGAACGGCATCGGGCGTTTCTGGCGCGTCGCGACACCACCGGCGCGGCCTGTTCGGCCACCGCGGCGGCAGGCACCGGGGTGCTCAGCTGGTGGGTGCAATACCGCGGCCAGCACAACGGCGATCCCTGCAGCGACGCCGAGAAGCTGCTCACCGCGACCCTGCTGTCGGACATGTGACGATGGCAGCCCCGAGATCGTCGTCGAAGTGCGGGGCCGCCCTTGCCGCGGTGGCGGCGCTGCTGGCCGGTTGTGGCTCGTCGCAGTCGGCCACCCCCGCCTCGCCGGCCCCACCGCCGAGCGGGGGTTTCCGCAGCGCCGACTGCAACGGGGTCACCGACGCCGACGTGAACAAGGCCGTCCGATCGTCGATATTCACCAAGGTCGTGGTCAGCGACGCCGGGTGCTTCTGGCAGGAGAACACGGTGCTCGGCGCCTTCGGCGTGGGCATGGGCATCTCGACCTGGTGGTACCGCGGCAGCGACATGGACACCGAGCGGTCGCTGGAAAAGCAGGCCGGCCGCACGCTCACCGAACTGTCGATCAAGGGCAACAAGGGCTTCAAGGCCTACGACGCCAACGCGTGCAGCATCTATGTGGCCAAGGGCACCGACGTCATCACCTGGTCGATCCAGACGATGAATCCGGCGATGCTGCCCGATCTGTGCACGATCACCGGCCAACTCGCCGAGCTCAGTCAAGAGCGCGTCAACTGACATCAGCGAAACTAGAGGTGTTAGTTTTTCGCTGACCCGATCTCGTGGTCCACCGACGACCCGAAGGGCGAATCTGAGATGGCAGCTCGGCCGGAACCGCAGGCGGCGAGCGGCCGACCGCGCGGGCCGGCTCGTCCCGCCAGGCTGAGCCGCGACTCCATCATCAACGCCGCGCTCACCTTCCTCGACCGCGAGGGCTGGGACGCGTTGACCATCAACGCCCTGGCCACCCAGCTCGGCACCAAGGGCCCGTCGCTGTACAACCACGTGCACAGCCTCGATGACCTGCGCCGGACGGTCCGGATGCGGGTGGTCGGCGACATCATCGACATGCTCAACACCGTGGGCCACGGGCGTACCCGCGACGACGCCGTGACGGCGATGGCCAGCGCCTACCGCAGCTATGCCCATCACCATCCCGGCCGCTATTCGGCGTTCACCCGGATGCCGCTCGGCGGCGACGATCCCGAATTCACCGGTGCCACCCGGGCCGCTGCCGCGCCCGTCATCGAGGTGCTGGCCTCCTATGGGCTTGGAGGGCGAGAACGCGTTCTATGCCGCGCTGGAGTTCTGGTCGGCGATGCACGGATTCGTGCTGCTGGAGATGACCGGCGTGATGAATGGCATCGACACCGACGTGGTGTTCACCGACATGGTGATGCGGCTGGCGACCGGCATGGAGCGGCGATGAGCGCTTGCGCGAAGAGCATCAGCAGCGATGAGCGCTTGCGCGAAGAGCATCAGAGCGATGAGCGCTTGCGCGAAGAGCATCAGCAGCGATGAGCGCTTGCGCGAAGAGCATCGGCGTCAAGGCGCTGGCGGCTGACCTGCAGTAAGGGTGCTCGCGACGGGTTTGGAGCGCTGCGGCTGCCCTGGTATTGTGGACGATCGTGCCTGGCAGATAAGGCGCTTGCCGACGTGAAAATCGCAAGCATGCCTGCACGCCGGGCCAATTCGCGTGTCCACGAAGCCTCGAGAGAAATCTTTCGCGGCGGGCGCGCGCGACACACCCGGTCGCGGGGTAAGCGAGCGGGACATAACTGCAGTACAGAGACTTAAACCGAGACGTAGAGACAGCGAAGCAACACAGAAAGCCGGTAGATGCCAACCATCCAGCAGCTGGTCCGCAAGGGTCGCCGCGACAAGATCGCCAAGGTGAAGACCGCGGCCCTCAAGGGCAGCCCGCAGCGCCGCGGCGTGTGCACCCGCGTGTACACCACCACGCCGAAGAAGCCGAACTCGGCGCTTCGGAAGGTCGCGCGCGTCAAGCTGACGAGCCAGGTTGAGGTCACCGCTTACATCCCCGGCGAGGGCCATAACCTCCAGGAGCACTCGATGGTGCTGGTGCGTGGCGGTCGTGTGAAGGACCTGCCGGGTGTGCGCTACAAGATCATCCGCGGCTCGCTGGACACCCAGGGCGTCAAGAACCGCAAGCAAGCCCGCAGCCGGTACGGCGCCAAGAAGGAGAAGAGCTAATGCCGCGCAAGGGGCCCGCACCCAAGCGTCCGCTGGTCAACGACCCGGTCTACGGATCGCAGCTGGTCACCCAGTTGGTCAACAAAGTTCTGCTGGACGGGAAGAAATCGCTGGCCGAACGCATTGTTTATGGTGCGCTCGAACAGGCTCGCGAGAAGACCGGCACCGATCCGGTCGTCACGCTGAAGCGCGCGCTGGACAACGTCAAGCCCGCCCTCGAGGTCCGCAGCCGCCGTGTCGGTGGCGCGACCTACCAGGTCCCCGTCGAGGTGCGTGCCGAACGCTCAACCACCCTGGCCCTGCGCTGGCTGGTCAGCTTCTCGAAGCAACGCCGGGAGAAGACCATGATCGAGCGTCTGGCCAACGAACTCCTCGATGCCAGCAATGGCCTTGGTGCCGCCGTCAAGCGGCGTGAAGACACCCACAAGATGGCCGAGGCAAACCGCGCCTTCGCGCACTACCGCTGGTGAGAGCCGCCAGGGCGGTGCGGCCCTGGCGCAACGACAACAGCAAACACCCAAGCGAAAGAGAAGACTTCTGTGGCACAGAAGGACGTGTTGACCGACCTGAGCAAGGTCCGCAACATCGGCATCATGGCGCACATCGATGCCGGCAAGACGACGACGACCGAGCGCATCCTCTACTACACCGGTATCAGCTACAAGATCGGTGAGGTGCACGACGGCGCCGCCACCATGGACTGGATGGAACAGGAGCAGGAGCGAGGGATCACGATCACCTCGGCTGCCACCACCACGTTCTGGGATGGCAATCAGATCAACATCATCGACACCCCCGGGCACGTCGACTTCACCGTCGAGGTGGAACGCAGCCTGCGCGTGCTCGATGGTGCCGTCGCGGTGTTCGACGGCAAAGAGGGCGTTGAACCCCAGTCCGAGCAGGTCTGGCGTCAGGCCGACAAGTACGACGTGCCCCGCATCTGCTTCGTCAACAAGATGGACAAGGTCGGCGCCGACTTCTACTTCTCGGTGCGCACCATGGAGGAGCGCCTCGGGGCCAACGTGATCCCGATTCAGCTGCCGATCGGCTCCGAGGGCGACTTCGAGGGCATCGTCGACCTGGTCGAAATGAACGCCAAGGTGTGGCGTGGCGAGACGAAGCTCGGCGAGAAGTACGACACCATCGAGATTCCCGCCGAGCTGGCCGAGCTTGCTGCCGAGTACCGCACCAAGCTGCTTGAGGCCGTCGCCGAGACAGACGAGACGCTGCTGGAGAAGTACTTCGGCGGCGAGCAACTCAGCGTCGACGAGATCAAGGGCGCCCTGCGCAAGCTGACGATCAGCTCCGAGGCTTACCCGGTGCTGTGCGGCAGCGCGTTCAAGAACAAGGGCGTGCAGCCCATGCTCGACGCGGTCATCGACTACCTGCCCTCGCCGCTGGACGTTCCGCCCGCGATCGGGCATGCGCCGGGCAAGGAGGACGAAGAGGTCGTCCGTCAGCCCGTCGACCGACGAGCCGTTCTCGGCGCTGGCCTTCAAGGTCGCCACCCACCCGTTCTTCGGCAAGCTGACCTATGTCCGGGTGTACTCGGGCAAGGTCGACTCCGGCTCGCAGGTCATCAACGCCACCAAGGGCAAGAAGGAGCGGCTGGGCAAGCTGTTCCAGATGCACTCCAACAAGGAGAACCCGGTGGAGACGGCCTCGGCGGGGCACATCTACGCGGTGATCGGCCTGAAGGACACCACCACCGGTGACACCTTGAGCGACCCGAACCAGCAGGTGGTGCTGGAGTCGATGACGTTCCCCGATCCGGTGATCGAGGTGGCCATCGAGCCCAAGACCAAGAGCGACCAGGAGAAGTTGAGCCTGTCGATTCAGAAGCTCGCCGAGGAGGATCCCACCTTCAAGGTGCACCAGGACCAGGAGACCGGCCAGACCGTCATCGGCGGAATGGGCGAGCTGCACCTGGACATCCTGGTGGACCGCATGCGTCGCGAGTTCAAGGTCGAGGCGAACGTCGGCAAGCCGCAGGTCGCCTACAAGGAGACCATCAAACGCATGGTCGACAAGGTCGAGTACACCCACAAGAAGCAGACGGGTGGCTCCGGTCAGTTCGCGAAGGTCATCATCAGCATCGAGCCGTTCACCGGCGAGGACGGTGCGACCTACGAATTCGAGAACAAGGTCACCGGTGGCCGAATCCCGCGGGAGTACATCCCGTCGGTGGATGCCGGTGCGCAGGACGCCATGCAGTACGGCGTGCTTGCCGGCTACCCGCTGGTGAACCTGAAGGTCACCCTGCTCGATGGTGCCTTCCACGAGGTCGACTCGTCGGAAATGGCATTCAAGGTCGCCGGTTCCCAGGCGCTGAAGAAGGCTGCCAACCAAGCTCAGCCGGTCATCCTGGAACCGATCATGGCCGTCGAGGTCACCACGCCCGAGGACTACATGGGCGACGTGATTGGCGACCTGAACTCCCGCCGTGGTCAGATCCAGGCCATGGAGGAGCGGAGCGGTGCTCGCGTCGTCAGGGCGCACGTGCCGCTATCGGAGATGTTCGGCTACGTCGGAGACCTTCGGTCGAAGACCCAGGGCCGGGCAAACTACTCCATGGTGTTCGACTCGTACGCCGAGGTTCCGGCGAACGTGTCGAAGGAGATCATCGCGAAGGCGACGGGGCAGTGAGAATCGAGGCCGCCTGCGGCCGAAGCTCGGAGCTGACCCGGAGTCGAGCAATCGATCACGCGATGGCGACCGGGCAATAGCCCCGGTTGCTTTGCGGCGAGTAACAACTGCAAAGATCAAACTGCTTTACAACAAGCACCAACACAGTCCAGGAGGACATCACAGTGGCGAAGGCGAAGTTCGAGCGGACGAAGCCGCACGTCAACATCGGGACCATTGGTCA
Organism: uncultured Actinomycetota bacterium; assembly: GCA_963733605.1. GTDB lineage: Bacteria > Actinomycetota > Actinomycetes > Mycobacteriales > Mycobacteriaceae > Mycobacterium. The sequence goes on along the minus strand of CAVTDY010000017.1, from coordinate 486,862 downwards.
CGTTGACCACGGCAAGACGACGCTGACCGCAGCAATCACCAAGGTTCTGCACGACAAGTATCCCGATTTGAACGAGTCGCGCGCATTCGACCAGATCGACAATGCGCCTGAAGAGCGTCAGCGCGGTATCACCATCAACATCTCCCACGTGGAGTACCAGACCGAGAAGCGTCACTACGCGCACGTCGACGCCCCGGGCCACGCCGACTACATCAAGAACATGATCACCGGCGCCGCCCAGATGGACGGCGCGATCCTGGTGGTGGCCGCGACCGACGGCCCGATGCCGCAGACCCGCGAGCACGTGCTGCTGGCCCGCCAGGTGGGCGTGCCCTACATCCTGGTCGCACTGAACAAGGCCGATGCGGTCGACGACGAGGAGCTGCTCGAGCTCGTCGAGCTGGAGGTCCGCGAGCTGCTGGCCGCCCAGGAGTTCGATGAGGACGCCCCGGTCATCAAGGTGTCGGCGCTCAAGGCGCTCGAGGGCGACCCGAAGTGGGTCGAGAGCATCGAAGAGCTGATGGCCGCCGTCGACGAGTCGATCCCGGATCCGGTCCGTGAGACCGACAAGCCGTTCCTGATGCCCGTCGAGGACGTCTTCACGATCACCGGCCGCGGCACCGTGGTCACCGGTCGTGTCGAGCGCGGCGTGGTCAACGTGAACGAGGAAGTCGAGATCGTCGGCATCCGCCCGGACACCACCAAGACGACGGTCACCGGCGTGGAGATGTTCCGCAAGCTGCTCGACCAGGGCCAGGCCGGTGACAACGTCGGTCTGCTGCTTCGTGGCATCAAGCGCGAGGACGTCGAGCGTGGCCAGGTCGTCGTGAAGCCCGGCACCACCACGCCGCACACCGAGTTCGAGGGCCAGGTCTACATCCTGTCCAAGGACGAGGGCGGCCGGCACACGCCGTTCTTCAACAACTACCGTCCGCAGTTCTACTTCCGCACCACCGACGTGACCGGTGTGGTGACGCTGCCGGAGGGCACCGAGATGGTCATGCCCGGTGACAACACCGACATCTCGGTGAAGCTGATTCAGCCCGTCGCCATGGACGAGGGCCTGCGCTTCGCGATCCGCGAGGGCGGCCGTACCGTCGGCGCCGGCCGGGTCACCAAGATCATCAAGTGATCTAGTTTCTGCGCGAGCAGACGTTTGCGGCGCTCACCTTCGGGTGGGCGCCGCTTTCGTTTGTGCGGGCGCCCTCCGGTGTGGCTGCTGTAACGAAAGTGACTATTGAGGTGATAATCACTGGGTGTTGGGACGCTTTGGAGTGCTGGCAGGTGCCGCCGCGGTGGCAGGCACCGCGCTGGTCGGCCTGACGGCCGGTGCCGCGCACGCCGCTCCCGGCTGCCCCGACGTCCATTGGATCGGGGCCGCCGGCTCGGGTGAGCGGGTAGATCCGACCGTGGATGGCGGCATGGGCCGGGTGGTGTATCAATCCCTTCGCGACCTCGCGCAGCAGCTGCAACAGGATGGCCGCAGCATCACCGCCGAGGCGGTCGACTATCCCGCGGCGGCAGTGCCCGCCGACGGTGACCTGCTGGGCTGGGCCGGCTTCATGAACAGTGTGAACGCCGGGACGGCCGCGCTGGGTGCGCAGTACGCATCATTCGCCCAGCAGTGCCCCGCCACCAAGGTGGTGCTGGCGGGTTACTCGCAGGGCGCGATGGTGGTGCACCGCAACCTGGAGGCGCTCGCCGGCAGCCCCAACGTGGCTGCGGCGCTGTTGATTGCCGACGGCGACCGGTTACCGGGCGACGACGTGATCAGCATGGGTTCGGTCACCACGGCGCCCGATAAGGGCAAGGGCGTCGCGCAGGACTGGCCCATTCTGGCGCATGCGCCGGCCGAGCTGCCGTTGGCCATCGGCAGCCGCACGGTCAGCGTCTGCCAGCTTGGCGACGCGGTCTGCGACTACGACTCCGATGCCGGGGGGGCGACGCCGGCCGCGGTCGCCATCCACACCAGCTACGGGCTCAACACAAATGGCGGATACGCGTGGACGGCGCCGATCTACCAACTCCTCGCGCCCGACTTGGGTGCCCGCGAAATCACCAACACAAGCGCGCCGGCGGGCAGCAGTAACGACGCCAGCACTCCGACGATGGAGTCGATCGCACCGGCCGGCGACAGTCCGGCGCGCTGAAGCATCTCCAGCACCGTTCCGGACACCGCGACGGCGACGCCGGCGATCGTCACCAACGCCGTCAGTGTGACTCCCGCGGCCTCACCGGCCCGTTCGCTGCGCACGACCGCCTGCGTCGCGACCGTGGTGAACGCGTAGACCAACCCCAGCGTTAACCCGCACGCCGTCAGCGCCGGCAGGTACGCCGCCCAGGTGCGCGACGCCGCCAGCGCCGCCAACGCAAGCGCGGCCGTGACACATGTCAGACCCATCACGAGCACCGGCGGCCACCGGGCCGCAAGCCGGCCCGCCAGCACGCCGCCCAACGCGGCTCCCGCCGAGGGCCCGAGGAACACCAAGCCCGCCGCGAACGGGTCAAGGCCGCGGACCTGCTGCAGATACATCGTCGACAGGAAGATCGTCACGACGTAGGCGATGTTTGCGATGGTGCCGGCGATCACCAGGACGGTGAATCGGGAATTCCCGACCAACGACAGATCGACCAATGGCCACCGCACGCGGTTCTCGACGCCGACGAACACAGCGAGCGCCGCGAGCGAGCCGGCGAACACAATGGCCGTTGACGCCGACAGCCATCCCCAGCTCGGTGCACGGTCAAATGCCAACGTGAACAAGCCAATTCCAACGGTGATCGTCGCCAGTCCGGCGACGTCCAAGCGCCGCGGCACGGTTTCGTCAGATGACTCGGTGATGCTCCACGCGCCGATGGCCAGCGAGACGAGTGTCAGCGGTACGTTCAGCCAGAAAATCCACCGCCAACCGACGGTCTCGGTGAGCAAACCTCCGATCAGCGGGCCCGCAGCGTTGCCCAAACCCGCTATGCCATAAGCCAACCCGATGGCGTGGCTGGCTTTGACCGCCGGAAACGCATTCGTCAGCACACTGACGGAGACCGGAAAGATCAGCGCCGCACCAACTCCCTGCAGTGCGCGAAAGGCGATGACCAACGTGGCCGACGGGGCCAGCGCACACAGAACCGACGTCAGCCCGAACAATGCGACTCCCGCCAGCAACGCGCGACGGCGGCCAAAGATGTCGCCGATGCGGCCCGCCGGAACCATGAATGCACCGAGGGTCAGCATGTACACGCTGATCACCCACTGCAGGTCAGCGGATGTGCTGTGGAACTCAGAAGCCATCCGCGGCAGCGCGAGATTCACCGCGAAGTAGTCGATCTGCACGCAGAACAGCGCCGTCGAGACTGCCACCAGGGTCCAGCGGAGTTTCACATCTTCGGCCGCCGAGGTCACGGCCCGACGATACGGCTCGCAACAGCGAAATTGGCGCTAATCTGACACGCGAACGGCGCAAACGAGAAGGAGCGTGGCAGATGTTAGGGCGTTACATCAAGGCTCAGATCATGGTGCTCATCTGTGGCGGCGTCGTCGGTCCCATCTTCTTGGTGGTCTACTTCGCTACCGGTCAGAGCTACCTGTTCAAATGGATGTTGTTGGTCGGCCTTCTCATCACTGCAGCCGACGTGCTGATTGCGCTGGCGCTGGCGAACTTCAGCGCGAAGTCGTCGGCCAAGACCCAGGCCCTGGAACAGAGCGGTGTGCTGGCACTGGCGCAGGTCGTCGGCATCCACGAGACGGGCACCCGCATCAATGAGCAGCCGTTGGTGAAGATCGACCTGCAGATCACCGGTCCCGGCATCACGCCGTTCGCCACGCAGGACCGGGTGATCGCGTCGATCACCCGGCTACCCATGATCACCAATCGCAAACTGGTCGCACTGGTCGACCCTGCCACCAATGAGTACCAAATCGACTGGGAGCGAAGTGCTTTGGTCGGTGGCGTGATGCCGGCGACCTTCACCATCGCCGAAGACAACAAGACCTACGACCTGAGCGGGCAGGCGGGCCCGCTGATGGAGATCCTGCAGATCCTCAAGGCCAACGGGATCGGTATCAACAACATGGTCGACCTGCGCTCCAACCCGGCGGCCCGTGCGCAGGTGCAGGCCGTGGTCCGGCGCGCTGCGGCCGCGCAACAGGCACCGGCTGCAGCTGCCCCGGCCGCCGCTGCCCCGGCCGCACCCACCGCGGAGCGGCTACAACAATTGGAAACCTTGCGCGCCAGCGGCGCGATCTCCGACGACGAATACAACACCAAGCGTCAGCAGATCCTGACCGACCTCTAAGCGGGATTGCGCTGATCCGGGACCCGGCCGACTGACCGGGGGACTAGAACACGTTCCAGTTCGGCTGTTAGCCTGGTCCGCAGCCTCACGAAAGGAGCAGCGGTGACGGCAACGGGCGGACCCCTGGACGGGCGAGTGGCATTCATCACCGGCGCCGCGCGCGGCCAGGGCCGGGCCCATGCGATCCGGCTGGCCAACGACGGCGCCGACATCATCGCGATCGACATCTGCGGGCCGATCTCGCAGACCATCACCTATCCGCTGGCCACCTCCGAGGAACTCGCCGAGACTGTTCAGGCGGTGGAGGCCACCGGCCGCAAGGTGCTGGCCCGCCAGGTCGACATCCGCGACCTGGCCGCGCTGCAGCAGGTGGTGGCCGACGGGGTCGAGCAGTTCGGCCGACTGGACATCGTGGTGGCCAACGCCGGCGTACTCAGCTGGGGCCGGATGTTCGAGATGTCCGAAGAGCAGTGGGACACCGTCATCGACGTCAACTTGAACGGCACGTGGCGAACCATCCGCGCGGCAGTACCCGCGATGATCGAAGCCGGCAACGGCGGGTCGATCATCATCGTCAGTTCATCGGCAGGAACGAAGGCCACTCCCGGCAACGGGCACTACTCAGCGTCCAAGCACGGCCTGGTCGCCATCACCAACGCACTGGCGATCGAGGTGGGGGAGTTCGGGATTCGGGTCAACTCGATTCACCCCTACTCGATCGACACGCCGATGGTGGAGAAGGAAGCGATGATGGCCATCTTCGCCAAGTATCCGCAGTATCTGCCCAGCTTTGCGCCGATGCCCTTCCATCCCGTCAACCACCAGGGCAAGAAGGGGCTGCAGGAATTCATGACGGCCGAAGAGGTTTCCGACGTGGTCGCCTGGCTGGCCGGCGACGGGTCGGCCACGATCTCGGGCAGCCAGATCGCCGTCGACCGCGGCACCGCAAAATACTAGCGGCGCAGTTCAGTTATTCCGGATTCGGCCAAAATGTCTGCGAACTGGCCGATCGCCCAGTCGATTTCCTCGGCCGTGATCACCAGCGGCGGGGCGAAACGCAGCGTCGACCCGTGCGTGTCTTTAACCAGCACGCCGCGCTCGGCGAGCTTGCGGCTGATCTGCTTGCCTGTGCCCAGCGCCGGGTCGATATCGACCCCGGCCCACAGTCCGATGCCGCGCACTGCGACCACGCCATGGCCGATCAGCGCGCGCAGCCGCGCGTGCAGGCGCTTGCCCAGCTCCGTTGAGCGAGACTGAAATTCGCCGCGGCGCAGCATGCCGACCACCGTGCTGCCGATCGCGGCGGCTAGCGGGTTCCCCCCGAAGGTCGAGCCGTGTTCACCCGGGTGCAGCACGCCGAGGATGTCGCGATTGGCCACCACCGCTGAAACCGGAACCACCCCGCCGCCAAGGGCTTTGCCGAGCAGGTAGATGTCGGGCACCACGCCCCAGTGGTCGCAGGCGAAGGTGCGCCCGGTCCGGGCCAGGCCGGACTGGATCTCGTCGGCGATCATCAGCACGTTGCGCTCGGTGCACAGCGCGCGCAGCCGCGGCAGGTAGTCGTCGGGCGGCACGATGATGCCCGCCTCCCCCTGAATGGGCTCGATCAGCACCGCGACGGTGTTGGCATCGATGGCGGCGGCCATCGCGTCGGCGTCGCCGAACGGCACCGACTGGAAGCCCGGAGTGTACGGGCCGAAGCCGCGCCGGGCGGTTTCGTCGTCGGAGAAGCTGATGATCGTGGTGGTGCGGCCATGGAAGTTGTTGCGTGCCACCACGATATTGCTTGCTCCGGCGGGGACGCCCTTGACATCGGTGCCCCACTTGCGGGCCACCTTGATCCCGCTCTCAACCGCTTCCGCGCCGCTGTTCATCGGCAGCACCATGTCCTTGCCGCACAGCTCGGCCAGCGCTTCGCAGAACGGCCCCAGCCGGTCGGAGCGGAAGGCGCGACTGACCAAGGTCACGGTGTCGAGCTGCGCGTGCGCGGTGGCAACGATCTCCGGATGGCGGTGCCCGAAGTTCACCGCCGAGTAGGCCGCCAGGCAGTCCAGATAGCGGCGGCCCTGCACATCGGTGATCCACGCGCCGTCGGCGCTGGCGGCCACCACGGGCAGCGGGGAGTAGTTGTGGGCGACGTAGCGGTCCTCGCTGGCGATCGCCACGTCGGTTGCCGTCGTCACGGTCGGAGCATCGACTCCGGCGACAGTGTCCAGGATGGTCACGGATACACCTCCAACGTGCAGCATTTGATGGAGCCGCCGCCCTTGAGCAGCTCGGACAGGTCGACGCCGATGGGCAGGAACCCCGCCGCGCGCAATTGCTCGGCGAAACCCGTTGCGGCGGCGGGTAAAACGACGTTGAGTCCGTCGGATACGGCGTTGAGGCCGAGGACATCGGCGTCGGCACTGGCGACTTCGATCGCGTCGGGGAACAGCTCGAGCAACTGAGCGCGGGCCTCGTCGCTGAACGCCTGCGGGTAGTAGGCGATCGTGGTGTGGTCGAGCACCGCGAGCGCGGTGTCGAGGTGATAGAAGCGAGGGTCGACCAGCTCGAGGCTGACCACCGGCATGCCCACCAGGGCGGCGATCTCCGCGTGAGCCTTACGCTCGGTGCGGAAACCGTAGCCGGCCAAAACGATTGAGCCGACGACGAGCAGATCGCCCTGACCCTCGTTGACGTGCCGGGTCTGGGCGGGGTCAAAGCCGTGGCGAACCATCCACTCGGCGTAGGCGACGGATTCGCCCGCGCGCTGCGGGTAGGCGAACCGGGCGACAACGGCCTTGCCGTTCACCAGCAGGCCGCCGTTGGCGGCGTACACCATGTCGGGCAGGCCGGCCACGGGTTCGACCAACTCCACGGTGTGTCCCAGTTCCTTATATGTCTGGCGCAGCGTCTCCCACTGATTCATCGCGACGTGGGTGTCGACGGCCGTCGACGGGTCCATCCAGGGGTTGATGGCGTACTCGACGGCGAAGAAGGTCGGTGCCGTCATGGCGTAGTGGCGGACGGACGAAGCGCGCACCGGTGCCGCGGGGGCAGCGACATCGGAGATCGTCATGAATTCAACGGTATAGCGATCCGGTTTGCAATCAATCGCCGCCTATTGCGTATATATGCACTATCTATTGCGTCAGAGGTACGATGACGGCAGTTTATTGCGTAGGAGCGATGATGGACCGTCTGGACGAGACCGACGAGCGGATTCTGGCCGAACTCGCCGAGCACGCCAGGGCCACGTTCGCCGAGATCGGGCAGCGGGTCAGCCTGTCGGCGCCCGCGGTCAAGCGGCGGGTCGACCGCATGCTCGACAACGGCGTCATCCGCGGGTTCACCACCATCGTCGACCGAAATGCGCTCGGCTGGACCACCGAGGCCTACGTGCAGGTGTTCTGCCACGGCACCATCGCCCCCGACGAGCTGCGCGCGGCATGGGTGGACATCCCCGAAGTGGTCAGCGCCGCAACCGTAACGGGTACCTCGGATGCGATCCTGCATGTGCTGGCCCGCGATATGCGGCATCTCGAGGAAGCGCTGGAACGCATCCGTTCCAGCGCCGATATCGAGCGCAGTGAGAGCATCGTGGTGCTGTCGAACATCATCGAGCGGCGGTCGTGAGGTCGCTACAACGCCGGGTGGGGTACAGATCGCTGCACCCATCGTGTAAAAACGCCAGGTGACTACTAGTGGGGGCATCGTCATCGTCGGCGGCGGGCTGGCCGCCGCGCGCACCGCCGAGCAGCTGCGCCGTTCGGAGTACACCGGACCGATCACCATCGTCAGTGCCGAGGACCATCTGCCCTACGACCGGCCGCCGCTGTCCAAGGAGGTGCTGCGCGCCGAAACCGATGATGTCACCCTCAAGCCTGCCGAGTTCTACGACGAGAACGACATCACCCTGCTGCTCGGCAAGGCCGCGCGTTCGGTGGATACCGACGCGAAGACCGTGACGCTGGCCGACGGCAGTGAACTCGGCTATGACGAGCTGATCATCGCGACGGGTCTAGTGCCCAAACGCATTCCGTCGTTCCCGGACCTGCCGGGTATCCACGTGCTGCGGTCATTCGACGAAAGCCTGAAGCTGCGCGAGGAAGCCGGCGCGGCGCGGCATGCGGTCGTCATCGGCGCCGGCTTCATCGGCTGCGAGGTAGCGGCCAGCCTTCGCGGCCTCGGCGTCGACGTCGTCCTCGTGGAGCCGCAGCCGGCGCCGCTGGCGTCGGTGCTTGGCGAGCAGATCGGGTCGCTGGTTGCGCGGCTGCACCGCGCCGAAGGCGTCGACGTCCGGTGCGGCGTCGGAGTCGCCGACGTCGGCGGAACCGGGAAGGTGGAGAAGGTCACGCTCAGCGACGACACCGAACTCGATGCGGATCTCGTCGTGGTCGGTATCGGGTCGAACCCCGCGACGGCATGGCTGGAGGGCACCGGCATCGCGGTCGACAACGGCGTAGTCTGCGATGCGGCCGGCCGGGCCAGCGCATCGCACGTGTGGGCGATCGGCGACGTCTCCTCGTGGCGCAACACGGTGGGACAGCAAGTACGCGTTGAACATTGGAGCAATGTCGCCGACCAGGCGCGCGTTCTGGTGCCGGCGATACTTGGCAGGGACGTGCCGCGAACCGTCACGGTGCCGTACTTCTGGAGTGACCAGTACGACGTCAAGATCCAGTGCCTCGGCGAACCGGAAGCCACCGACATCGTGCACGTCGTCGAGGATGACGGCCGCAAGTTCCTGGCGTTCTACGAGCGCGACGGCGTGGTCGCCGGTGTGGTCGGCGGCGGCATGCCGGGCAAGGTCATGAAGGTTCGCTCCAAGATCGCTGCGGGCGCACCGATCGCCGACGTGCTCGGCTGATCGTTCTGCGTTGGGTTAGAACTCGCCGAGGTAGAACCGGGTGCCCTGGTCATCGCTGCACTGCGCGGACATCCCGTAGGGCTGCTGCGACGGCTCCTCGATGACCGTGCCGCCTGCCTCGCGAACCCGGGCCACCGCGGCGTCGATATCATCGACGGTCCACATCGGCACGGTCGCCCGCTGAGCATTGCCGCCGGCGACACCCGCCATCGGATGGGTCTGCTGCACGCCCCAGCCGTCGTCGATACGGCCCGGTTCGAAGGTCCAGAACAGCACGCGGCTGTAGAACGCCTTGAAGGCCGTCGAGTCGGTCACCTCATAGGTGAGGTACGAAAGCTCGCCTGGCCCAGCTCCGTTGAGCGCCGGGCGGGGTTCACCGGGGACGGGCACGAACACCGCGAACGCCCCACCCTGCGAGTCGGTTGCGCCCAGGACGGTGCCGAAGTCGAACTGCTGCGGTTCGTCGACGGAGCCGCCGCCGTTCAGGATCGCCTGGCGCGCGCCCTGCAGGTCGGCGACCGCATAGCAGCAGAACAGTGTGCGCAGTCCTGCGACGCTGAAGATCCCGATGTGCTGCGTGGTGTTGGTGACCTGGTGGGTCCCCGGGTCGTAGGTCCACCCGAGCACGTGACCGTAGAACGCCGCGGCGCGGTCGGCGTCCGGCGTCCACACCGAGACGTAGCCGACGTCCCCGTGCTGGATCGGCGTCGCGGCCCCGGTCATCGGCCCGGACAGCATCCACCGATGCCCGAACGGGTCGACGATCGTCGCGTTGCGCGAGCCGTAGTTCTCATACGGCTCCCGCTGCACCTGGGCACCGCGTTCGCGTGCCCGCTCGAGCATCGCGTCGGCGTCGGTGACGTGCAGCATCAGGCTCACCGAAGTCGCCTGCGGCGCAGGGGCTTTCAGCCCGATCTCGGGGTGCTCGTCGGCCAGGTACAGCACACCGCCTGCGATGGCGAGTTCGGCGTGCCCGATACGACCGTCGGCCATCTCGACCGGTTCTCCGACCACCGAAGCGCCGAAGGTGTCGACATACCAGGCGATGGCGTCGCGGGCGTTGGCAACGGTCAGATACGGCAGTGCCGCGGGCCGTGGGGGAGCCGCTGCGGCGGCGGCGGGCTCGTTGAGTTCGGCGATAGCGGTGGATGTGCCGCTCATGACAACTCCTTGCGTTCGATTGGGAAGGGACAGGGCATCTTCCAGGCGTGCGCGCAGCCGGGCCGCGAACGCCGGATCGGGCTGGACCGGAAGCTCGTCGCCATGCAGCACCGTGAGCGGATCATGGTTCATGACTTCCCCCTTCCGGCTCCGGATAGTGAGATCTGAAGGCGCGCCGGGCCCGCACCAGCAGCGCCTCGGTGGCGTGCACGGTGCGCCCGATCAACTCCGCGCACTCCGGCACCGAGCAGTCGTCCAGGTAGCGCAGCGCCAGCACCGTGCGGTGCTGTTCGGGGAGTCTGGCCAGCACGCTCTCGGCAACGATGCGGTCCAGCGCGGCGTCCCAGTCGTCGGCGGGTCCCCCGGCTCGGGCGGCTCGGCCACCGGGACGCTGAACCGGTCATGCCGGCGCCGGTAGTGGTCGGCGAGCTTGTGCCGCGCCACCCCCAGCAGCCAGGGCATGGTCATCGGCGGCGGGGCGTCCTTGCGGGCAGCGTCCATCGCCGCCAGAAAGGTCTCCGACGTCAGATCCTCAGCCGCTGCACGGTCGCCACAGCGCCGGGCGAAGTACCCGTACACGACCGGCAGCGCATCGTCGTAGATCGCGAGCAGGGCCCGCGGGGCGTCGTCGCCATCCGGTTGGGCGCTCACACCCTTATCGTCGCCGCCGCGGCGCGAACTCCGACGCCGCAATCGAGATTTCTTTCGAAGAGATCATCCGGGGCGCCTGCGCCGGTCCAGCGCCTGCAGTCCGTCACTGACCGTGTCGAACGCGTCGCCCAGCGCCGCCACAAGCGACACCGACTCGTCGGCCAGCCAGTGCTGGTAGGCCGACAGCGCCGCGCCGAGCATCGTCCACGCCACGGTCTGCGGCACGAGGTCGTCGGCCTTGACGCCCAGGCGCTTCGCCACGAACGCGGCGACGACCGTGCGCCACCCCGCATACATGGTCATCGAATACGCCTGCAGCGCAGCGGTCTCCAGGATGACGCGCATCCGCTGCCGGTGCCGGGCCGTCTCCGTCGTCGTCAAAGGTGTTGAACGCCAACAGCGCAGTGCGCAGCGCGTCGCTCACCGGCACGGTGGGATCGAGGTCCGACAGCAGGTCGCGCATGTGGTCCAGGTGCGCGTCGAAGTCGCCCCACGGAAGGGCGTTCTTGGAGGCGTAGTAGCGAAACAGGGTGCGGCGGGCGATGCCCGCGGCCTCGGCGACGTCGTCGACGCTGACCTCGTCGAAGCCGCGAGCAGCGAACAGGTCGATGGCCACGTTGCTGATGTGGTCCCAGGTCGTCGAGCGCCGACGGCCGACACGGTGCTCGGAAACCGGCCGCATACACCCGCCCCCTTCCATTTAGGCACTCGATGCCATATTATTGCGACCTCGGTCACACTGTCGAGACCCAATGCGACGAAAGGTGCTGTTCATGGAGCCTAACCAGCAAGTCGAAACCGAAACCCCACTCGTCACCGAGACCCTGGTCGAAGAGGTGTCGATCGACGGGATGTGCGGGGTCTACTGACGGTGTCGTCGCCTGCCCCTGCGTTCGATCCGGACCTCAGCTGGCGGCTGCATCACCAGGTGGCGGTGCGGCCCGAGCCGTTCGGTGCGCTGTTGTATCACTTCGGCACGCGCAAGCTGTCGTTCCTGAAGAACCGGACGATCGTCGAGGTGGTCAATTCACTGCGCGACCACCCCGACGCGCGCTCGGCATGTCGCGCCGCCGGAATCGACGACGCGCGCCAGGCGCCCTATCTGCACGCGCTCGGCGTGCTGGCCCAGTCCAAGATGCTCGTGGTGGGAGAACAATGACGTTGTCGACACAACCGGTGCCGCGATTGGTCGAGCAGTTCGAGCACGGCCTCGACGCGCCGATCTGCCTCACCTGGGAGCTCACCTACGCCTGCAACCTGGCGTGTGTGCACTGCCTGTCGTCGTCGGGCAAGCGTGACCCGCGTGAGCTCTCGACGCAGCAGTGCAAGGACATCATCGACGAGCTCGAGCGTATGCAGGTGTTCTACGTCAACATCGGCGGCGGTGAACCGACTGTGCGCCCGGACTTCTGGGAGCTCGTCGACTACGCAACCGCCCACCACGTCGGGGTGAAGTTCTCCACCAACGGCGTGCGGATCAGCCCTGAGGTAGCCGCGAAGCTGGCGGCGAGCGACTACGTCGACGTGCAGATCTCACTTGACGGCGCCACGGCAGAGGTCAATGACGCTGTCCGGGGCCATGGTTCGTTCGCGATGGCGATCCGCGCCTTGGAGAATCTGGCCGACGCGGGCTTCAAGGACGCCAAGATCTCCGTCGTGGTGACGCGGCACAACGTCGACCAGCTCGACGAATTCGCCGCCCTGGCAGCGCGTTACGGCGCGACGTTGCGGATCACCCGGTTGCGCCCGTCGGGCCGCGGTGCCGACGTGTGGGACGAACTCCATCCGACCGCCGCCGCAGCAGGTGCAGCTCTACGACTGGTTGGTGGCCAAGGGCGACCGGGTCCTCACCGGTGACTCGTTCTTCCACTTGTCGGGCCTGGGGCAGCCGGGCGCGCTGGCCGGGCTGAACCTGTGCGGCGCCGGTCGGGTGGTGTGCCTGATCGACCCGGTCGGCGACGTGTACGCCTGCCCGTTCGCCATCCACGACCGCTTCCTGGCCGGAAACATCGTGTCGGACGGCGGTTTTCGCAGCATCTGGAAGAACGCTCCGCTTTTTCTGCAGCTGCGGGAGCCGCAATCGGCCGGCGCGTGCAGCAGCTGCGGGCACTACGACAGCTGCCGTGGCGGCTGCATGGCCGCCAAGTTCTTCACCGGCCTCCCGCTGGACGGGCCGGACCCCGAATGCGTGGAGGGTTACGGTGCTCCCGCACTGGCGCGGCAGCGGGTCAAGCCCGCCCCCAGCGGTGACCACTCCCGCGGAACCAGCAGGGGCCGATTCCGCTGACGTTGTTGACGCATCCGCCCGCCTTGACGTCGCCGCCAAGCGGCGCCGATCCGGCTCTGCAACGAAAGCCCGGTATAAGTCGATGGCGCGCGACACATGGTTCGAGACGGTGGCGTTCTGCCAGCAGGCGCGCCAAGAAGCGGCTGCCGAAGTCGGTGTACAGGCGCTGGTGGCTGCCAGTGAGCAGGGCGTGACGGTCGCCGACAACGTCGACGCGTTCGCCGAGCTCGGCTTCGCGCCCCACGTCATCGGCGCGTTGGAGAAGCGTGATCTGTCGACAACCGTGATGGGGCAGGATATTTCGCTGCCGGTGATGATCTCGCCGACCGGTGTGCAGGCGGTCCATCCCGACGGTGAGGTCGCCGTCGCCCGCGCCGCCGCCGCGCGCGGTACGGCGATGGGTCTGTCGTCGTTCGCCAGCAAGCCGATCGAAGAGGTCATCGCCGCCAACCCCAAGTTGTTCTTCCAGGTGTACTGGCTCGGCGGCCGCGACGCGATCGCGGCGCGGGTGCAGCGGGCGCGGGAAGCGGGCGCCGTCGGCCTGATCGTGACCACCGACTGGAGCTTCTCGCACGGCCGGGACTGGGGCAGCCCGAAGATCCCGGAACAGATGGACCTGCGGACCACTGTGCGGATGCTCCCGGAGGGACTCACCCGGCCGCGCTGGCTCTGGCAATGGGCCAAGACCATGCGCCCGCCGAACCTGCGGGTGCCCAACCAGGCCGGGCGCGGCGAGCCGGGCCCGCCGTTCTTTGCTGCCTACGGCGAATGGATGAGCACGCCACCCCCGACGTGGGAGGACATCGCCTGGCTGCGCGAGCTGTGGGGCGGGCCCTTCATGCTCAAGGGCGTGATGCGGGTCGATGACGCCAAACGCGCTGTGGACGCGGGTGTTTCGGCCATCTCCGTGTCCAATCACGGCGGCAACAACCTGGACGGCACGCCCGCGTCAATTCGGGCGCTGCCTGCGATCGCCGACGCCGTTGGCGACCAGGTCGAGGTGTTGCTGGACGGCGGCATCCGGCGTGGCAGCGACGTGGTGAAGGCGCTGGCGCTCGGTGCGCGCGCGGTGATGATCGGTCGCGCCTACCTGTGGGGCCTCGCGGCCAACGGCCAGGCCGGGGTCGAGAACGTGCTCGACGTTCTGCGCGGCGGCATCGACTCGGCGTTGATGGGCCTGGGTCGGGCGTCGGTCCACGATCTGATTGCCGCGCGACGTCCTCGTCCCGCCGGGCTTCACCCGTGCGCTCGGTGTGCCCACCGGCGCCGATGGCTGACCGGCAACACCGTCACCAGCGAACGTCCGCTGGTACAGGCGTGGCGGAGGGGGCTGGCGTGATTGGGTCGCGGCCGATCACGGAAATTCTCGGAAATCAATTGCTGCGCATGCGCCAACAATTGGCGCACGCCAGGTGAATTCGGCCTACCATCGGCGGGTGGCTTTCCCCAGCGACCTCGCGGACTCAACGTCGAGGCAGCTGCAGGGCACGTCGCCGGCGGTGATCATCCCGGTGGGCTCGGTCGAACAGCATGGACCCCACCTGCCGCTGGACACCGACACCCGCATCGCCACCGCCGTCGCTCGCTCGGTTGCTGATCGGCTCGCCGACCGGAATGAATCCAATTGGACCCTGGCGCCCGCGATCGGCTACGGCGCCAGTGGCGAGCACGAAGGCTTTCCCGGCACCGTGTCCATCGGGACCGCGGCGCTGCGGCTTTTGCTGGTGGAGTTCGGCCGGTCGGCATCGCAATGGGCGTCGCGCCTCGTCTTCGTCAACGGTCACGGCGGGAACGTCGAGGCGCTGACGGCCGCGGTGGCTTTGCTTCGGTACGAGGGCCGCGATGTGGGCTGGTGCGCGTGCACCGCTGCGGATGCCGACGCACATGCCGGCCACACCGAAACATCTGTATTGCTACATATTTCGCCGTCCGACGTGTGGGTCGATGAACGCCTGCCCGGCAATAGCGCGCCGCTGGCGCAGCTGATGCCCCAGATGCGTGATGGCGGCGTCGCCGCCGTCAGCGAACTCGGTGTTCTCGGCGACCCGACGACCGCGACAGCACAGGACGGGGAACGGATCCTTGACGAGATGGTCGACGAGTGTTTGCGGCGCATCGCGCGGTGGGCGCCGGACCGCGACGGGATGCTGACATGACAGGACCGCGGCTGCCCGACGGGTTCGCCGTCCAGGTGGATCGCCGGGTGAAGGTGCTCGGTGAGGGTTCGGCCCTGCTCGGCGGTTCGCCCACCCGGCTGCTGCGGCTCGCGCCTGCCGCGCAGACCATGCTCGACGACGGCCGGCTCGAGGTGCACGACGCGGTCAGCGCTCAGCTCGCTCGCACATTGCTCGACGCCACCGTCGCCCACCCGCGACCGGCCAGCGGTCCCTCGCACCGCGACGTGACCGTCGTTATTCCCGTGCGCGACAACAATTCTGGCCTGCTGCGCCTGGTGGGAACGCTGCGCGGGATGCGCGTGGTGGTGGTCGACGACGGCTCGGCCACGCCCGTGCAATCAGAGCGACTTCGCCGACATGCACTGCGACATTCAGGTGCTGCGGCACACCCGCGGCAAGGGACCCGCGGCGGCACGCAACACCGGCCTTGCCGCGTGCAGTACCGACTTCGTGGCGTTCCTCGACTCCGACGTGGTGCCGCGGCGGGGGTGGCTGGAGGCGCTGCTCGGTCATTTCTGTGACCCCGCCGTCGCACTGGTCGCGCCCCGGATCGTGGGGCTGCGGCAGGCCGACAACCTGGTGGCCCGTTACGAGGCGGTGCGCTCGTCGCTGGACCTGGGTCTGCGTGAGGCGCCGGTGGTGCCCTACGGCACGGTGTCCTATGTCCCCAGCGCCGCCATCATCTGCCGCCGCTCGCGTGGTCACAGGAACTGGGCGGGTTCGATGAGACACTCAAGTCCGGCGAGGACGTCGACCTGTGCTGGCGCTTCATCGAGGCCGGCGCCCGGCTGCGCTACGAACCCATCGCGTTGGTCGCTCACGACCACCGCACACAGATGCGAGAATGGTTCGCGCGCAAGTCTTTCTACGGCGAATCGGCGGCCCCGCTCTCGGTGCGCCATCCCGGCAAGACGGCGCCGCTGGTGATCTCCGGATGGACGCTGGTGGTCTGGATCCTGCTGGCGATGGGGTCGGGCATCGGATACCTGGCGTCGATGGTCGTCGCCGCCGTCACCGGCCGTCGCATCGCCAACTCGCTGAGCACCGTCGAGACCGAACCCAAGGAAGTCGCGGTGGTCGCCGCGCACGGCCTGTGGTCGGCCGCCCTGCAGCTGGCGTCTGCGATCTGCCGCGCAGTACTGGCCCATCGCCCTGATCGCGGCGCTGTTGTCCCGGCGCTGCCGCCAGGTGGTGCTGGTGGCAGCCGTCGTCGACGGGGTGGTGGACTGGATCACCCGCAACGGCAACGCCGACGACGACACCAAGCGGGTGGGGCTGCTCAGCTACGTGCTGCTCAAGCGCCTCGACGACATCGCCTACGGCGTGGGGCTGTGGACCGGCGTGGTGCGCGAGCGGCACGCCGGCGCCCTCAAGCCCCAGATCCGGACCTGAAGCGGCCTTGCACAGCGATGTGCTGATCGTCGGTGCGGGCAGCGCTGGATCTGTTCTGGCCGAACGCCTTTCCGCCGATCCGCGGTGCCGCGTGACGGTCGTCGAAGCCGGACCGGGCCCGTCCGACCCGCGGGTGCGCAGCCAGATCAGCGACGGTCTGCGACTGCCGATCGGCACTGCCAGCTCGGTGGTGCGGCGCTACCCGACGACGCTGACCGACCACCCGAGACGCCAGGCGCAGATCATGCGTGGCGCGGTGGTGGGCGGCTCGGGCGCCGTGAACGGTGGCTACTTTTGCCGCGGTCTGCCAACGGATTTCGACGGCTGGGGAATACCGGGCTGGACATGGGCCGACGTGCTGCCGCACTTTCGCGCGATCGAAACCGATGTCGACTTCGACACCGCCCTCCACGGGTCGGACGGACCGATCATTGTTCGTCGTGTCGCCGAATTCGACGGCTGCACAGCGGCTTTCGTGCAGTCCGCGGGTGATGCCGGTTACCGGTGGATCGACGATCTCAACGGGGCATCGCTCGAGGAGCCGTTGCCGGCGGGCGTCGGCGCGGTACCGCTCAACATCAACGGGGGGACACGGGTGGGCCCGGGCGGCGCGTACCTGCAGCCCGCGATGGACCGCACGAACCTCACCCTGCTGACCAACACCCGGGCCGGACGTTTGCGGATGTCCGGCGTCAGGGCCATCGGCGTAGAGTGCGTCGGACCCGATGGAGCCATCGGATCTGACCGCAGACCGGATCGTGCTGAGCGCAGGGGCAATTGGGTCGGCCATCTTCTGATGCTCTCCGGTGTGGGTCCGCAGGGCGCGCTGCGGACGGCGGGAGTGCCGGTGGTGGCGGACCTGCCCGTCGGTGTCGCGTGTGTGGATCATCCGGAATGGGTATTGCCGGTGGACTGGTCGGGCAGCCACGGGCTGCCGCCGCTGGAGTCGGTGCTCAGCACCGACGGTCTCGAGATCCGGCCCGTACACAGCCGGATTCGGCGCCATGATCAGCGGACGCCGCGACGATCCCGCCGACCGGCCGCACATCGGTGTCGCGTTGATGCAGCCCGAGTCCCGTGGCCGCGTTGCGTTGGCCTCCGCCGATCCGGACATCGTCCCGATCATCGAACACCGCTACGACCGCGAGCCCGCCGACGTTGCACGGCTGACCGCGGGTGCCGAGCTTGCCCGCGAATTGGCCAGCACCACAGCGCAAGTCGGGCCCGTCTCGTGGTCCACCTCGCAGCACCTGGCGAGCACCGCGCCGATGGGCGTCGACGGTGACGCGGGTGCGGTCGTGGACCCGCAGTGCCGCGTGCGCGGTGTCGACAACCTGTGGGTGGTGGATGGCTCGGTGCTGCCCGCGATCACCAGCCGGGGACCCCATGCCACGATCGTGATGATCGGCCATCGCGCGGTGGAGTTCATCGCCGGGTGAGTCGCCTTATGAAGCCGAGCTGCTGACCGTCACGGCCAGGCGACCAGACCGCGACGAAGGCAGCCGCGACGGCGAGGATCACCGACAGGATCAGCAGCGACAGGTGCATCGACTGCAGGAAGGCACTCTCCGCCAGCTGGGCAACCTGCCGACCTTGCGGCCCCAGTTGTCGTGGCGACCGAGAGCGCTTGGGCCAGGGATCCGAGAGCCGCACTTCGAACGTTCTCGGGGAAGCCGGCGAGCGCTGGACCGAGCACCTTGGTGTAGTGCGCGGCAACCACCGACCCGGCGACCGCGATGCCGATCGCGGCGCCGACCTCGCGCGTCGTGTCGTTGACGGCCGAGGCGACGCCCTGCTTCTCGTCGGGAACCGCGCCCATGATCGCCGACGTCGTCGGCGCAACGCACAGGCCGATGCCCGCGCTGACGATGAGGACGGGCCAGACGAACTCGAGATAGGACGAGTCGGCATCCAGCAGCCGCATGCAGAACAGGCCGACGGCGATGAGAAACAGTCCGAGGGCGACCGCGGTTCTCAGGCCGACCTTGGGGAGATACAAGTGCAGCGTCGCCCCGAGGATCAGAATCGGCACGGCCAGCGGCACGAGCGCGACCGCGGTTCCCAGCGGGCTGTAGCCCAGTATCAGCTGCATGTACTGCATCGCGACGAAGAAGAAGCCGAAGTTGGCGAAGAACAGAAAGGTAATCCCGACCGCCCCGGTCGCGAAGTCCGGCCTGGTGAACAGCCGGATGTCGAGCAGTGGATGCGTGCGGCGCAGTTCTACGACCGCGAACGCGACCCCCAGTGCAACGCCGGCGGCCATGCAGCCCCACACCACGGGGTTGGTCCAGCCGCGGTCGGGGGCCTCGATGACGCCGAACACGAACACGGCGACCGCGGCGCCGATGAGCACCGCGCCGATCCAGTCGATCGGGGTGGCGCTTTCGTCTCGCGACGACCCGATCGTGCAGGTGAGGATGAACATGCCGACCGCCGCGACGGTGAACGCATAGAAGATCGACTGCCACGAGAAAACGTGCATCAGGATCCCGGTGCCAAGAAATCCGAAGACGGCGCCGGAACTGGCCACGCCCGCCCAAATCCCCACGGCCTTATTGCGTTCCGACTTTGGGAAGGCGGCGGTCAACAGCGACAACGTCGCGGGCATGATGAACGCGGCACCAGCTCCGGCCACCGCGCGCGCGATGATGATCTGGATGGGGCTGCCGAATATCACCGGCGCGATGGAGGCGAGCGCGAAGATGGCCAGACCGATCAGCAGTGCGCCGCGCCGCCCATACCGGTCGCCGACGGCGCCGGCAGGTAACAGCAGGCACGCCAGCACCAACGTGTAACCGTCGACGACCCAGGTGAGTTGGCTCTGAGTGGCTGAGGTCGCCACGGCGAGATCCGGAAGTGCCGCGTTCAGCGCGACCATCGACGTGATCACCAACAACACGTCGGTGCTGGCGACAGTCAGCAGCCAGACACGTTTGCGCTTGGACAGGTTGGAGACGGCGGCGTCGTTGTCCTGTTCAGACCGGTCGAGCGTGTCGACCATCGGCGTCGCCTTCCTGTGATGAACTACTTTTGAGACTAACAGTCTTGTTCCGAGACCGATAGTCTTGTTTCCGGTGAGGAAGGGGTAGGCCATGTCCGTCCCCGGCTTGCGCGTTGGCCCGAGCAATGATCCGCGGCCGGCCCGCTCGCGCGCGCGATTGGTCGACGCCGCGACCGCGCTGCTGCGCATCGGTGGCCCCGGCGCGGTCACCATCGACGCGGTCACCCGCAGCGCCAACGTCGCGCGGGCTACGTTGTATCGCCACTTCTCCGGCGCCAACGACCTTTTGGCCGCGGCGTTCATGAGCCTGATCCCGCCGGCGCCGATGCCCCCGGAGGAGGGTTCGCTGCGCGAGCGCCTTATCGCGATCGTCGGTGCGTGGGCCCAGTCGATTGCCGAGGTGCCCACGATGTTGACCGCGATCGCCTGGCTTTCGCTGGGCGCCGGACATCGGACAGCTGCCTGACCGTGACGTCGAGGTCACGAGCCCACAGATGCTGTCGTTGCGCGAACGCCTCGCCGAACAATACTCGGCGCCGTTCGACGCGATCTTCGACAGCCCTCAGGTCGCCGCCGAGCTGAAACCGGTCGACCGGACAATGGCTTTCGCGCTGCTGATCGGCCCGCTGGCGTTCGGCAGGATCAGCACGCTGACTGAGTTCGACTACCAGGCCGTGGCGATCGCCGCGGTCGACGGGTTTCTCAAGTCCTTTGCAAAGGATCCGGAAATCACTTGACCGAGTAGCGGATCGGCAGGTGCTTGAGCCCGCCCACGAACGTCGTCGCCGAGAGTTCCGGCGTGCCGGTCAGCTCGATCGACTCCAGTCGCGGAATCAGTTCGCTGAAGAGGCTGGTCATCTCCATTCGCGCAAGCGCCGCGCCGAGGCAGAAGTGCACCCCGTATCCGAATGCGACGTGCTTGTTGGGGTCGCGGCCGACGTCGAAGCGGAACGGTTCGTCGAACACCTCTTCGTCCCGGTTTCCCGAAACGTAGGCCAGGTAGACGGACTCGCCCTTGGCGATGGGCACACCGCGCACGGTGGTGTCCTCGGCGGCGGTGCGCATGAACTCCTTGACCGGCGTCGTCCACCGGATCATCTCCTCGGCCGCGGTCGGCATCAGGTCCATGTTCTGGCGCAACCGCGTCAGCTCACCGGGGTTTTCGATCAACGCGCGCAGTCCGCCGGAGATGGCGTCCTTGGTCGTGTCGTGGCCGGCGCTGGCGACGATGACGTAGTACGACGCGGTGTCGACGTCGGACAGCGGTTCACCGTCGATGCGGCCGTTGGCGATGGCCGACGCCAGGTCCTCGGTCGGGTGTTCGCGCCGCGACGCCGTCAGTTGGGAGAAGTAGGTGAAGAAGTCCAGCAGAATCTGCAGCTGCTCCTCGGGCGACTTGCCGCGCTTGTTGTACTCCTCGTCGTCGCCGCCGAACATCTCCTGCGTCAGCATGTGCATCCGCGGAAAGTCCTCCTCGGGCAGGCCGAGCAGCGACATGATCACGTACAGCGGGAAGTTGACCGCGATCTCGGTGACGAAGTCGCACTCGGGCCCGATCTCGCGCATCCGGTCGACGTAGCGCTTGGCCAAGAGGTCCACCTGCACCTTGAGGTCGCGCATGGCCTTGGGGCGGAACCAGTCCGCGCCGATGGCGCGGACCTTGCGGTGATGCGGATCGTCCATGTGGATCAGGGTGCGCAGCCCCGTGCCCGGCGTCGAGTTGTTCCTTGGCGAAGTCGTCGGCCGCCGCGGTGGCTCAGCAGGGGCGCGGTTCGGATGAGGAACAGGTTGTTGGCGCGCTCGATGGCCATGATGTCGGCGTGCTTGGTGATCGCCCAGAACGGCCGGTACGGCGGGTTGTCGACCCACGGCGACCGGGTTATTCGCCCGCAGATGGGTGAGCGCTGCGTGCAGCCGGGCATCATCAGCGTAGGCCGTCGGATCGGCAAAGACCTTGGCGGCTTCGTCCATCGTCGGCGTGCTCATTCGGGCTCCTCACTGCCGGGCTGCGGCGGCAAACTTGACGGGTGTCAAGTTCGGAGTGTATGTGACGCGGGCCACCTGAGGGAAGAGGTGGGTGGATCGTTCTGCGGATAGGCTCGGCCCCTATGCAGTGCGCATCGGTTGGCCGCCTGTTGGCGCTCGCCTTCTGCGTGTTGCTGGCCACGCGGGTGCGGCCCGACCCCCGAAGGCGGCGCAGCCGTCCCACGCACCCGGATCCGGCCGTGGTGCAGACCGCCACCGGGGCGGTTCGCGGTGTTGTTGCGCCGGACCACCGGATGTTCGCCGGAATCCCGTATGCCGCACCACCGGTCGGGCCCCTGCGGTGGCAGCCGCCCGCGCCTGCCCGCGGCTTGGCAGGGGGTGCGAGACGCCTCCCGCCCGGGCCCGCGCTGCCTGCAGGACCCCGGCGGTGATCTGGAGCTCGGCCGGCAGACCGACGAGGACTGCCTGACCCTCAACGTCTGGACTCCGCCGACCAACGTCGAGCACCGTCCGGTGATGGTGTGGATCCACGGCGGCAGCTTCATCAACGGCAGCGGCGGCATCTACGACTCGCGCTGGCTTGCCGGCAGGGGCGACATCATCGTCGTCACCATCAACTACCGACTCGGTGCGATGGGCTTCCTTGCGCATCCGGCCCTCGGCCCGCCGGGCGCCGTCGGCAACTACGGCCTGGCCGACCAGCAGGCGGCGCTGCGGTGGGTGCGCGACAACGTCGCCGCGTTCGGCGGCGACCCCGACAAGGTCACCATCGCCGGTGAGTCGGCCGGCGCCGTATCGGTGTGCGACCACCTCGTCGCGCCGGACTCGGCCGGCTTGTTCCGGGCCGCGATCATCCAGAGCGGGCCGTGCCAGGCGCAGGTGGCGTTGCCCGAGGCGGAGAAGGCCAGCCTGGACTACGCGGCCCAAGTCGGTTGCGGCCAACCGGAATCCGCCGCGAGCTGTCTGCGGGCGCTTCCGGCGGACAAGTTGCGAACGCCGGTGTGGTACTACCACGTCGGCCGCGACCAGCTGAGCGGTCCGGTCACCGGCACCACGCTGCTGCCGCTGGACCCGATCGCCGGATTCGCCCAGGGACGGGCGGCCCGCGTCCCCGTGCTGATCGGCACCAACCGCGACGAATTCACACTGTTCGTCGCGCTGCAGTATCTGCGGGGCCACGAGTACACCGCGGCCCAGTATCCGGACCTGCTCACCGACACCTTCGGCCCGAATGCCGGCACAGTCGAAGCGCATTACCCGTTGAACAGTTATCCGAGTGTGCCGCTGGCGTATTCGGCTGCGGTCACCGACGGGATATTCGCCTGCGTGTCCGGCCACGTGGGCGACACTTTGGCTGGAACCGAACCCGTCTACGCCTATGAGTTCAACGACCCCGGCGCACCGACGCCGGATCCGTTCCACACCTTGCCGTTTGCGGTCGGAGCCGCCCACTCACTGGAACTGCGCTACTTGTTCGACATCGGCGGCGCGCCACCGCTTGATCCCGCCCAGCGGGCGCTGTCGGAGCAGATGATCGACTACTGGAGCCAGTTCGTCACCTCGGGTGCCCCGCGGGCCGCCAACCAGCCGGAGTGGCCCGAGCTCGGCCACGACGCCGCAGCGGGCAAGGTGTTGTCGCTGCAGCCGGACGGAAGCCGCGTCCTGACCGACTTTTGCCCAAGAGCATCAATGTCCGTTCTGGGCAAGCCTGAAGGGCTGACCGGCATGCCGACGCCCGACCCGAAGAGCTACGCCGACCAGTGGGTGCACGCGTGGAACGCGCACGATGTCGAGGCGGTGCTCGACCATTTCCACGACGACGTCGTGTTCACCTCGCCGGTGGCCGCGCGCGTGGTACCCGAGAGCGGGGGAGTGGTGCGCGGCAAGGCCGCCTTGCGGGCGTACTGGACGACCGCGTTGAAAACATTGCCGGACTTGCACTTCGATGTCGTCGGCAATGCTGACCTTCGACGGTGACGGTCTGGTGCGCGAGGGCCACGGCACGTATCCGGAGTGTGAGGGCGCCAGCACGTCGGTTGGGCGATAGCCGGCCGGTGTCACCCAGGTGGTGATGTCGGCGTGGACGACCTCGGCGCCGTGGCGGTCGGTGACGCTGACGGGCACGACGAGTTCGATGCCCTCGGTGATCGACGTCGAAGTCGGGTGGGTCCAGCCGGGCCGTGCGCCCGCAGCGACGTCGTCGCCTTCTGCCAGGTACTGCACGGTCATCGCCTTGGGGATCCAGCGGTGGTGGTCGGCACGGTGGCCTCCATCAGCATGCCCATCGCGATCTCGGCGGCGTTGCACGACGCGATCGCGTGCACGGTGTGTAGGTGGTTGTAGACGAAGAACCACTTGGGCACGTCGACCTCGGCGAAGCCCGGCTCCATCCGGACCTACGTGCGGCAGCGACCGACGCGAAATACGGCACCCGCGCCATTGCGGCGGCCGAGAACAGTCAGCTTCCGCCCGGGCGCCCGGCGAGTGATTCCAGGCGCGATAGGTCGGCGTTTGCGTACTCACCAGCGCTACCTTACTCCGGAGTAAGGTAGCGCTCGTCGGCAGCAGTCGCGGTGGCAGTTCTACCTCTGCGCTCGTGGTGGGGCAGACTAGGTCGGCCTGCAGAGGAATGCGCTGGTCGTCCGTGACCAGAGATTTGGATGAGGCCCCACTTCTAGGGCATACTGTTCGGGTTGCCCTGAGCCAGGTTCGCGCCTGGCCGGGGCATACGACCAGCGCCCTAACGGGCGCATCCGGTCCCCACCTCGATCGCGACGGATTTTCCGCCGCGGACTGAGTGTGCGCAAGGGCGACACGCCCGAGCGCGGGGGTCGGTGAACCACAGACAGATGAACAGCGGCGGCATACCAGCGCGCGTGCGCCGGGACACGGGCGGCCGCGCACGAGACCAGGCCCGAGCTCGGGCCCGTTAATAGTGAGGTAGGAGAAGCGTGGCGGGACAGAAGATCCGCATCAGGCTCAAGGCCTACGACCACGAGGCGATTGACGCCTCGGCGCGCAAGATCGTGGAGACGGTCACCCGTACCGGCGCCAGCGTGGTTGGCCCGGTGCCGCTGCCGACTGAGAAGAACGTGTACTGCGTCATCCGGTCCCCGCATAAGTACAAGGACTCGCGGGAGCACTTCGAGATGCGTACGCACAAGCGACTGATCGACATCCTCGACCCGACGCCGAAGACCGTTGACGCCCTGATGCGCATCGATCTGCCGGCCAGCGTCGACGTCAATATTCAATAGAGATCCCAGTAGGAGATCCTGAGAGAATGGCACGAAAAGGCATTCTGGGCACCAAGCTGGGCATGACGCAGGTGTTCGACGAGAACAACCGGGTCGTTCCGGTGACGGTCATCAAGGCCGGGCCCAACGTCGTGACGCGCATCCGCACGCCCGAGCGCGACGGCTATTGCGCCGTGCAGCTCGCCTACGGCGAGATCAGCCCCCGCAAGGTGAACAAGCCGGTGACCGGCCAGTACTCCGCCGCGGGCGTCAACCCGCGCCGCCACCTCGCCGAGCTGCGGCTCGACGACGAGGCCGCCACCGCGGACTACGAGGTCGGCCAGGAACTGACCGCCGAGATCTTCGTCGACGGCGCCTTCGTCGACGTGACCGGCACCTCCAAGGGCAAGGGCTTCGCCGGCACCATGAAGCGCCACGGCTTCAAGGGCCAGGGCGCCAGCCACGGTGCTCAGGCGGTGCACCGTCGGCCCGGTTCGATCGGCGGCTGCGCCACCCCCGGCCGGGTGTTCAAGGGCACCCGCATGTCGGGCCGGATGGGCAACGACCGGGTGACCACCCAGAACCTGTTGGTGCACAAGGTCGATGCCGAGAATGGCGTGCTGCTGATCAAGGGCGCCATTCCCGGACGCAACGGTGGACTGGTGATGGTCCGCAGCGCAATCAAGCGAGGCGAGAAGTAAATGGCTGCCAAGAATCTGAAGATCGACGTTCACACGCCGGCAGGCAAGAAGGACGGCTCCGTCGAGCTGCCCGCCGAGCTGTTCGACGTCGAGCCCAACATCGCGCTGATGCACCAGGTGGTGACCGCGCAGCAGGCCGCGGGCCGTCAAGGCACGCACTCGACCAAGACTCGCGGCGAGGTGCGCGGTGGCGGCAAGAAGCCGTACCGGCAAAAGGGCACCGGCCGCGCACGTCAGGGTTCCACGCGCGCACCGCAATTCACCGGCGGTGGCGTCGTGCACGGTCCCAAGCCGCGCGACTACAGCCAGCGCACCCCGAAGAAGATGATCGCCGCCGCATTGCGCGGGGCGCTCTCGGACCGGGCACGCAACGGCCGTATCCACGCGGTCACCGAGTTGGTCAGCGGGGCAGACGCCATCGACCAAGAGCGCCAAGGCGTTCCTGGCCACGCTGACCGAGCGCAGGCACGTGTTGATCGTGATCGGCCGCAGCGACGAGACCGGCGCGCTGAGCGTGCGCAATCTGCCTGGCGTGCACGTGCTTTCGCCGGACCAGCTCAACACCTACGACGTGCTCAAGGCCGACGACGTGGTGTTCAGCGTCGAAGCGCTGAATTCCTACATCAGCGCGCAATAGCAAGACGACTGAGGAGGTCTCGGCCTGATGGCTACCGTCACCGACCCCCGCGACATCATCCTGGCCCCGGTCATCTCGGAGAAGTCCTACGGGCTGATCGAGGACAACGTGTACACGTTCATCGTGCACCCCGACTCGAACAAGACGCAGATCAAGATCGCGATCGAGAAGATCTTCAACGTCAAGGTCGATTCGGTGAACACCGCCAACCGGCAGGGCAAGCGCAAGCGGACCCGCGCCGGATACGGCAAACGCAAGGACACCAAGCGCGCCATCGTCACGCTGGCCGCGGGCAGCAAGCCGATCGACCTGTTCGGAGCACCGGCGTAGCCGGCGGGGAAGCACAGAGAGACTATAAGAATCATGGCAATTCGCAAGTACAAGCCGACGACCCCCGGTCGCCGCGGTGCCAGCGTCTCCGATTTCGCCGAGATCACTCGCGACCATCCGGAGAAGTCGCTGGTTCGTCCGCTGCACGGCAAGGGCGGCCGCAACGCGCACGGTCGGATCACCACCCGGCACAAGGGCGGTGGCCACAAGCGCGCGTACCGGGTGATCGACTTCCGTCGCAACGACAAGGACGGCGTCAACGCCAAGGTCGCGCACATCGAGTACGACCCGAACCGCACCGCGAACATCGCGCTGCTGCACTACCTGGACGGCGAGAAGCGTTACATCATTGCGCCCGCAGGGACTCTCGCAGGGCGACGTGGTGGAGTCCGGAGCCAACGCCGACATCAAGCCCGGCAACAACCTGCCGATGCGCAACATCCCGGCCGGCACCGTGATCCACGCCGTCGAGCTGCGGCCCGGCGGCGGCGCCAAGCTGGCCCGCTCGGCCGGCGCCGAGCATCCAGCTGCTGGGCAAGGAAGGCGCCTACGCCTCGCTGCGCATGCCCTCGCGGTGAGATCCGCCGCGTCGACGTGCGCTGCCGCGCCACGGTCGGCGAGGTCGGCAACGCCGAACAGGCGCAACATCAACTGGGGCAAGGCCGGCCGCATGCGGTGGAAGGGCAAGCGCCCGACCGTCCGCGGTGTCGTGATGAACCCGGTCGACCACCCGCACGGTGGCGGCGAGGGCAAGACCTCCGGCGGCCGTCACCCGGTCAGCCCGTGGGGTAAGCCCGAGGGCCGTACCCGCAAGAAGCACAAGCCAAGCGACAAGCTCATCGTCCGACGCCGGCGCACCGGCAAGAAGCACCACCGGTAGGAGTTAGCCGATGCCACGCAGCCTGAAGAAGGGTCCGTTCGTCGACGACCATCTGCTCAAGAAGGTCGACGTACAGAACGAGAAGAACACCAAGCAGGTCATCAAGACCTGGTCACGACGGTCGACCATCATCCCCGACTTCATCGGGCACACCTTCGCGGTCCACGACGGCCGCAAGCATGTGCCGGTGTTCGTCACCGAGGCGATGGTCGGGCACAAGCTCGGCGAGTTCGCGCCGACGCGCACGTTCAAGGGTCACATCAAGGACGACCGCAAGGCGAAGCGGCGATGAGCGTTTGCGGGAAGAGCAAAGGACTTTGATGAGTATCACGACTGAATATCCGTCGGCGGTCGCCAAGGCGCGCTTCGTGCACGTCTCGGCGAGCAAGGCGCGCCGGGTCATCGACCTGGTGCGCGGCAAGTCGGTGACCGAGGCGCTGGACATCCTTCGGTGGGCGCCGCAGGCCGCCAGCGAGCCGGTCGCCAAGGCCATCGCCAGCGCCGCCGCCAACGCACAGAACAACGAGGGGCTGGATCCAGCCACGCTCGTGGTGGCCACCGTCTACGCCGACGAGGGTCCGACCGCCAAGCGCATCCGGCCGCGCGCACAGGGACGTGCGTTCCGAATCCGCAAGCGCACCAGCCACATCACGGTGGTCGTCGAGAGCCGGCCCTCGCGCGAGGACCGGGGAGCCCGGTCCGCCGACGCCTCGCGCGCGCGACGCGCTCAGGGCAGCAAGGCCGCCGCGGCCAAGAAGGCCCCGGCGACGAAGGCTGCCGGCTACCAAGGCTCCGGCGACGAAGGCCGCCGCGAAGAAGGCACCTGAGGCGGCCGCGAAGAAGGCACCGGCCAAGAAGGCCGCTGCCAAAAAGACTGCAGAAGCTTCTGACGAAGCGAAGGAGGGCTCAGAGTAGTGGGCCAGAAAATCAATCCCCACGGCTTCCGGCTCGGTATCACCACCGACTGGAAGTCCCGGTGGTATGCCGACAAGCAGTACAAGGACTACGTCAAGGAAGACGTGGCGATCCGTCGGCTGCTGGCCACCGGACTTGAGCGCGCCGGCATCGCCGACGTGGAGATCGAACGGACTCGCGACAGGGTCCGCGTCGACATCCACACCGCGCGCCCGGGCATCGTGATCGGGCGCCGCGGCACCGAGGCCGACCGCATCCGCGCCGACCTGGAGAAGCTGACCGGCAAGCAGGTACAGCTGAACATCCTCGAGGTGAAGAACCCCGAGTCGGTGGCTCAGTTGGTGGCCCAGGGGGTGGCCGAGCAGCTGTCGAACCGCGTGGCGTTCCGCCGGGCAATGCGCAAGGCCATCCAGTCGGCGATGCGCCAGCCCAACGTCAAGGGCATCCGGGTGCAGTGCTCCGGGCCGCCTCGGCGGCGCCGAGATGAGCCGCTCGGAGTTCTACCGCGAGGGCCGGGTGCCGCTGCACACGCTGCGCGCCGACATCGATTACGGCCTGTACGAGGCCAAGACGACCTTCGGCCGGATCGGTGTGAAGGTGTGGATCTACAAGGGCGACATCGTCGGTGGCAAGCGTGAGCTGACCGCGGCGGTTCCGGCCGGTGCGGACCGTCCGCGCCGCGAACGCCCGTCGGGCACCCGCCCGCGTCGCAGCGGCGCGTCGGGTACCACCGCGACGAGCACCGATGCCGGTCGCGCCGCATCGGGTGTCGAGGACGCGCCCGCCGTCGAGGTGACGACCGAGGCCACCGCCGAGGCCGCCGTCGACGCGCCGGAGCACGGAAGCTACGGAGAGCTGAATCATGTTGATTCCCCGCAAGGTCAAGCACCGCAAGCAACACCACCCCAGGCAGCGTGGCATCGCCAGCGGCGGGACGTCGGTGAGCTTCGGTGACTACGGCATCCAGGCGCTGGAGCACGCCTACATCACCAACCGGCAGATCGAGTCCGCTCGTATCGCCATCAACCGGCACATCAAGCGTGGCGGCAAGGTGTGGATCAACATCTTCCCGGACCGTCCGCTGACCAAGAAGCCGGCCGAAACCCGCATGGGTTCGGGCAAGGGTTCGCCGGAATGGTGGATCGCCAACGTCAAGCCCGGCCGCGTGCTGTTCGAGCTGAGTTACCCCGACGAGCAGGTCGCGCGGGAAGCGTTGACCCGCGCGATCCACAAGCTGCCGATCAAGGCACGAATCGTTACCCGAGAGGAGCACTTCTGATGGCGGTGGGAGTGTCGACGGGCGAACTTCGCGAACTGACCGACGACGAGTTGAAGGATCGCCTGCGCGAGTCCAAGGAAGAGCTGTTCAATCTGCGCTTCCAGATGGCGACCGGTCAGCTCGCCAACAACCGTCGGCTTCGTACGGTGCGTCAGGAAATTGCGCGTGTGTACACAGTGCTGCGCGAACGTGAGCTGGGTCTGGCTTCTGGACCCGCCGGTGAGGAATCGTAATGGCACAGGCAACAGCGAAGAACGACAAGGGCGCTCAGCCGGTCCGCGGAACACCCCGCGCACCGAGAAGCCGCGCGGCCAGCGTAAGACGCGCATCGGCTACGTGGTGTCGGACAAGATGCAGAAGACCATCGTGGTCGAGCTCGAGGACCGGGTGAGACACCCGCTCTACGGCAAGATCATCCGCACCACCACCAAGGTGAAGGCGCACGACGAGAACGGCATCGCCGGTGTCGGCGACCGGGTTTCGCTGATGGAGACCCGTCCGCTGTCGGCCACCAAGCGCTGGCGGCTCGTCGAGGTCCTCGAGAGGGCCAAGTAGCCTTTCTACTTCTTGGCCTCGCGCCAGCCCCGCTCGAACGGCAGCCGCCACGCATTCGGCGCGATCAGCTGATGGATCGCGTTGGGTCCCCAGGTTCCCTGCGGGTACGGCTTGGCCGGCGGCGGGTCGGCCAGCAAGTCCGCCGAGCGCTCCCATAGCGACTCGATGCCCTCGGCGGTGGTGAACAACGTGTGATCGCCCCGCATGGCGTCCAGGATCAGCCGCTCGTAGGCCTCCATCACATCGCCGACGGTGTCGATCTCCTGTGTCGAGAACTGCATCGACAGCTTGTCGAGCCTCATCCCGGGCCCGGGGCGCTTGCCGTAGAAGGACAGCGACACCTTGGACGCGTCGGCGAGATCGAACGTCAGGTGGTCCGGCCCCTGGGCGCCGACGCCCGAGCCCGGCGGGAACATGCGTGCGCGGCGCCTCCTTGAACGCGATCGAGATGATGCGAATCCCCTCGGCCATCCGCTTGCCGGTGCGCAGATAGATCGGCACCCCGGCCCACCGCCAATTGTCGATGCCCACCTTGAGTGCGATGAACGTCTCGGTATCGGAATCCCTTGCCACACCGTGACAGTCGCGATACCCGGTGTATTGGCCACGCACCACGTTCGCCGGCTCGATCGGCAGCATCGACCGGAACACCTTGTTCTTCTCCTCGCTGATGGCGCGGGGCTCCAAGGCGGTCGGCGGCTCCATCACGACGAACGCCATCACCTGCAGCAGGTGGGTGACCACCATGTCCTTGTAGGCGCCGGTGCTCTCGTAGAAGTTCGCGCGCTCGTCCAGGCCCAGGGTCTCGGGGATGTCGATCTGGATGTGGTCGATGAAGTTGCGGTTCCAGATCGGCTCGAACAGGCCGTTGGCGAACCGGAACGCCAGGATGTTCTGCGCGGCCTCCTTGCCGAGAAAGTGGTCGATGCGGAAGATCTGGCGCTCGCGGAACGTCTCGTGCACGAAGTCGTTCAGCTCCACCGCGCTGGCCAGGTCGGTGCCGAACGGCTTCTCCATCACGACGCGCGAGCGGTCCACCAGGTCCGCGTCCCGCAGCATCGTGATCACGGCGCGGGCGGCCTTCGGCGGCACCGAAAGATAGTGCAGCCGGCGGACGTCGGGTCCGAGCTTCGCCTCGGCGGCGGCGACGGCGGCGGCCAGCGCCTCGGGACCCGCGCTCTGCGGAACGTAGTCGACCCGCTCGGCCAACCGGGCCCACTGCTCCTTGGTGAGCTTGTGCGTCCCGAAGTCGTCGATGGCCTCCTTGGCCAGCTTGAGGAAGTCGTCTCGTGACATGTCCTCCAGCGAGGTGGCGACGACCTGGATGTTGGGCGCCAGCTCGGATTGGTCCAGATAGGCCAGGCCGGGAATCAGCTTTCGTCTGGCCAGGTCACCGGTCGCGCCGAACAGGACGATGACGTGCGGGTCCACCGAGAAGTCGTCATAACGGTGCGGGCGTGCGCCCGGGGCTGGGTAGGAGATCGTCTGCGGTTTGGTTGTCGCCACGCTGGGCATACTCCCACCGCTGCAATCTCCCCGCATCACTACCGGGTACGTGGCCACCGCGACGTCACAGGCCAGACAGCCGCGTCGTAACTATTGCGGCGGCGGTGTCGCTGCCGCGGCCCTGCACGAGAAACACCGGGTGGTTGCGTGCCGATCGGACAAAGTCGGGGTCCGACGACGTCAGGTCGACGTCGAGATACGGGAGCACGAAGAACCGCCGGAACACGGCGACGACGGGCCGCGGAACGCCGGGCGGCCCGGCTGTGCAGGCTGAAACGCAGAATCGGGCCCGCCTGCTCAGCGGGTAATTCGATCGCGGTGATCTTCTCGGTGGCGCGGCCGCGGCGCAGTTCGCCCCTGCCGTCGGCGGCGCGCAGGTTGCGCACCCAATTGACAACGCCGTACGACGCGATCAGATAGCGATCGCCGCGATACGGGAAACACCACGAGTGGGACGTGCACTGCCACGCCCGGTCCTGCGGCCGGGCACCGTCAGAACCGCGAACGTTCCCATCCTGCACGCCGGCGCGCACGAGTGATCGCATCACGGCGTTGTTGAAGCGCACGAAGATGCCGACTCGGTACGGTTTGGGCATCGCTGCTCCTCCTCTCCCTCACGTGGCGCAGGGTGCTCTCTCATTGACGTAACGCGTCGGCCGGATATGACGTCGCGGAGTCACGATGTGCGTCAAAGTGGTACGCATGTGAAGTCGAAATGTCCGGTGGGGCGCCACAAACCGTAATGTCGGCACCGTTAATTCTCATCTGACCGCTACACCGCGGGTGTAGTCTCCCAGCGATCGTCCACCACACGGCGATCCGATACCAGGGACGAGGCGGCCATGGCGACGGCATTCAACGGCAAGATCGAGCTGGACATCCGCGATTCCGAGCCGGACTGGGGCCCGTACGCCGCGCCGACGGCCCCCGAGGATGCGCCCAACGTCTTGTATCTCGTCTGGGACGACACCGGCATCGCGACGTGGGACTGCTTCGGCGGGCTGGTGGACATGCCGGCCATGAGCCGGATCGCCGAACGCGGCGTGCGGCTGTCGCAGTTCCACACCACCGCGCTGTGCTCACCGACGCGGGCTTCGCTGCTGACCGGGCGCAACGCCACCACGGTCGGAATGGCAACCATCGAGGAGTTCACCGACGGGTTCCCCAACTGCAACGGGCGCATCCCCCATGACACCGCGCTGCTGTCGGAGGTGCTTGCCGAGGAAGGCTACAACACCTACTGCGTCGGCAAGTGGCACCTGACGCCGCTGGAGGAAGCCAATCTGGCGGCCACCAAACGGCATTGGCCGCTGGCCCGGGGCTTCGAGCGGTTCTACGGCTTCATGGGCGGAGAGACCGACCAGTGGTACCCGGACCTGGTGTACGACAACCACCCCGTCAGCCCGCCGGCCACCCCGGAGGACGGCTACCATCTGTCAAAAGACATCGCGGACAAGACAATCGAGTTCATCCGCGACGCGAAGGTGATCGCCCCCGACAAGCCGTGGTTCAGTTACGTCTGCCCTGGCGCGGGGCATGCGCCGCACCACGTGTTCAAGGAGTGGGCCGACCGCTACGCCGGCAAGTTCGACATGGGCTACGAGGCCTACCGCGAGATCGTGTTGGACAACCAGAAGAGGCTCGGCATCGTCCCGCCCGACACCGAGCTCTCCCCGGTCAACCCCTACCTCGACGTCAAGGGGCCCAACGGTGAACCGTGGCCGCCGCAGGACACCGTGCGGCCATGGGACTCGCTGACCGACGACGAGAAGCGGCTGTTTTCCCGGATGGCCGAGGTGTTCGCCGGCTTCCTTTCCTACACCGATGCCCAAATCGGGCGCGTGCTGGACTATTTGGAGGAATCCGGCCAGCTGGACAACACCATCATCGTGGTGATCTCCGATAACGGCGCCAGCGGCGAGGGCGGGCCGAACGGGTCGGTGAACGAGGTCAAGTTCTTCAACGGCTACATCGACACGGTCGAGGAGAGCATGAAGGTCTTCGACCACCTCGGCGGGCCCGAGACCTACAACCACTACCCGATCGGCTGGGCGATGGCGTTCAACACGCCCTACAAGCTGTTCAAACGCTACGCCTCGCACGAGGGCGGCATCGCCGACACCGCAATCATCTCCTGGCCCAACGGTATTGCCGCGCACGGGGAAGTGCGCGACAACTACATCAACGTCTGCGACATCACCCCGACCGTGTACGACCTGCTGGGCATCACCCCGCCGGCGACGGTCAAGAGCGTCCCGCAGAAGCCGCTGGACGGCGTGAGCTTCAAAGTGGCCCTTGATGATCCGGGGTTGCCGACCGGCAAGGAGACGCAGTTCTACACCATGCTGGGCACCCGCGGTATCTGGCACAACGGGTGGTTCGCCAACACCGTGCACGCCGCGACACCGGCCGGCTGGTCGCACTTCGACCAGGACCGCTGGGAGTTGTTCCACATCGAGGCCGACCGCAGCCAATGCCACGACCTGGCCGCCGAGAACCCCGAGAAGCTCGAGGAACTCAAGGCGTTGTGGTTCTCCGAGGCCGACAAGTACAACGGGTTGCCGCTGGCCGATCTGAACATTCTGGAAACCATGACGCGGTGGCGCCCCTACCTGGTCGGGACGCGGACCAGGTACACGTACTACCCGAACACCGCCGAAGTCGGCATCGGCGCCGCCGCCGAGATCCGCGGCCAATCGTTCGCCGTGCTGGCCGACGTGACCGTCGACACCACCGGCGCCGAGGGCGTGCTGTTCAAGCAGGGCGGCGCGCACGGCGGCCACGTGTTGTTCATCCAGGACGGCCGGCTGCACTACGTCTACAACTTCCTCGGCGAGCAGGAGCAGAAGCTGTCCTCACCTGGAGCGGTTCCGCTGGGTAGGCACGTCTTCGGGGTGCGCTTCGTGCGCGGCGGCACGGTGGAGAACAGCCATACCCCGTTGGGCGAGGCGACCCTCTACATCGACGAGCAGGCCGTCGCGGCGCTGCCGGACGTGAAGGCTCATCCCGGCACGTTCGGCCTGGCCGGCGCCAGTATCAGCATCGGGCGCAACAGCGGCTCGGGGGTATCGAGCGGGTACAAGGCGCCGTTCGCGTTCACCGGCGGCAGCATTGCCGAGGTCGCCGTGGATCTGTCCGGCGCGCCGTATGAGACGCTGGAAACAGAACTTGCGCTGGCCTTCTCGAAGGATTGATGAAACTCACCCGATGGACGATGTTCGTCCTGCTGTGCATGGCGGCCGTCCCGGTGACGGCCTGCGTCAGGACCAGCGAGGGCGTGCCCGTCGCAGCCGAGCCCGGCCTGACCATCTCCTCGCCGCCGTCGGCACCGCCGACGCAGGAGGGCGACCAGTCCCTGTATCGGCGTCGTTCCGACGTTGCGGGCGCCGATCCCGCCCAACACCGCCACCTGCACTGCGTCGAGCAAGCCGGCGGTCACGATGACCGCCGGGGTCAACGATCCACACGCGCCACGGATCACGGTCGGCGTCCCCGACAGCTGGTCGATGTCCGTGGGCGGCGGCGACGTCGGTGGCCGGTTGGCCGGGCCACGCGGCATGCAGGCGACGATCACCATCGCCCAGACCCAGCTGGATCCGGCCGCCGCGTTCAAGAAATACGCCGATGACCTGATGACGGATTCGGCCGTCAGCAGCGTCAGCGTGCTACCCGGCCAATTGTGCGGATACAGCGGGCAGAAGCTGATGGGGGCGTGGTCGGACACGCCCCAGGATGCCTTCGAATACCGGGACCGCGTCGTCGATGTCTGGACCAACAGCGGCAACAACTATCTCGTCACCGTGCACGTGCAGGCCCCGACCGACACGCCGGGGTTCGATCCGGCCGCGGCACTGCTGACCGACGATTTCGACATCCTCTTACCCTGAGTCCTACCCTGAACCCATGCTCACCGAGGTCGTCGAGCTGCCGGGCGGACCGTTTCGGATGGGGTCAACGCAGTTCTATCCGGAAGAGGCGCCGGTGCACACCGCGACCGTCGGCGCGTACGCCGTCGAGCGGCATCCGGTGACCAACGCCCAGTTCGCCGCGTTCGTCGCCGACACCGGTTATGTCACCGTCGCCGAGCAGCCCCCGGATCCCGCGCTGTATCCGGGAGCGGCGCCGCAGGATCTGGTGCCGGGTGCGCTGGTGTTCCGCCCCACCAGCGGCCCGGTGGACCTGCGCGATTGGCGGCAGTGGTGGGGCTGGGTCGCCCGGGGCCAGCTGGCGGCACCCGTTCGGCCCGGACAGCGGTATCGAGGATCGGCTCGACCACCCGGTCGTGCAGGTCGCCTACTCCGACGCGGCGGCCTACGCCAGCTGGGCGGGCCGTCGGCTGCCGACCGAGGCCGAGTGGGAGTACGCGGCCCGCGGCGGGGCCACCACGACGTACGCGTGGGGTGAGGACGTCACTCCCGGCGGTCAGCTGATGGCCAACACCTGGCAGGGCCGGTTCCCGTACCGCAACGACGGCGCGCTCGGCTGGGTGGGCACATCGCCGGTCGGGACGTTCCCCCCGAACGGGTTCGGCCTCGTCGACATGATCGGCAACGTGTGGGAGTGGACGACGACGCAGTTCTCGGCGCACCACCGGCCCCGAGGGTCCGGTGCAGTCCTGCTGCGGGCCGGTCGCGCCGGACCCCGCGGTGAATCAGACGCTCAAGGGTGGCTCGCACCTGTGCGCGCCGGAGTACTGCCACCGCTACCGCCCGGCGGCCCGGTCACCGCAGTCACAGGACAGCGCGACGACGCACATCGGGTTCCGCTGCGTGCGCACCTCATGACGAACCCGTTCCGCCGAAGCGGACCGCAAGCCGGCGAAATGCGCCGGGAGCCAGCGCGCGCACGGTCGGGGCGATCCGCAGCCACCGCGGCGCCCACAGTTCGGCGCGGTCGTGCTCAACGGCCCGGACCACCGCGTCGGCGACCGTATCGGCCGGTATCGGTCGCGGCCGGGTGCGGGTATAGGGAGCGCCCCGGGTTTCGAAGAACCCGGTGTCGACCACGCCGGGAACGACGACGCTGATGTTGACTCCGGATCGGGAGGTCTCGGCCCGCAGGCTTTCGG
This sequence comes from uncultured Actinomycetota bacterium, assembly GCA_963733605.1. GTDB lineage: Bacteria > Actinomycetota > Actinomycetes > Mycobacteriales > Mycobacteriaceae > Mycobacterium. The sequence goes on along the minus strand of CAVTDY010000017.1, from coordinate 449,955 downwards.
CGAAGGTGTCGAGGCCGGCTTTGGTTGCCGAGTAGACGGCTTCACCACCCACACCGGTGCGCCCGGCGATCGAGGTCACGAAGCAGATCGCGCCACGATCCCGCACGACCATCCCCGGCAGCAGCAGGCGGGTGAGCTCCAGGGCGGCCAACAGATCGACCTCGATGAGTCGCCTGATCGCGTCGAGGGCCATCGCCGACACCGGTCCGTAATAGCCGAAGCCGGCGTTGTTCACCAGGACGTCGACTCGGCCGAACGCGTCGATCGCCTCGGCGGCGAGCCGCTGCGCGGTCCGCGGGCGAGGGCCAGGTCCGCGATCAGGGCCCGCCCGCCCACCTCGGCGTGCCACCGTCGGTGGTGCGCTCGAGGTCGCGGCCGTGCACCAGCACGTGTGCGCCTCTCGCCGCGAAGCGGGCGGCGGCGACGTGGCCGATTCCGGCGGAGGCACCGGTGACCAAGACGACCGCGTCGGTCAATTGCATGGCAACCATGATCAGCGTGAAGGGCCCGGGGCGTGAGTGGATCGGCCGAGGTTCAGCGGCCCGGTGGTTTCAGGCGGCCAGCGACGGTGGCCGCAGTAGTCGCCGCTGTCGGCTTCGGCGCGGAAGAGTCGCCGGGTGCTGGACGCGTTGGCCAAGCCGACGATGCCGACCGCGATCAGCACTCCCGACACCGCGATGGCCGACAGCACGGCGGGGTCGCGCGGAGCGGGCGCGTCGAAGGCGAGGATCCCCAACACGAAGCTGGCGACGGGGTTGGTGACGCTCATCGCGGCGACGGCGGGCGGGAGCGGGCCGCTGGCAAACGCTATCTGTACCAACATCATTCCGCTCATGGCCGTCGCGGCCAGCGCGTAGACGGGCCAGTCGAAGCACCGTGGCCAGTACCCCACCGTGGAACAGGTCCTCGACCGTGAGCTTGAGGTAAACGGCGTTGAGGGCGTGGCACAGGCCGGCGGCGACACCGACAAGCAGGCTGGCCAGCCATCCGAACGCGTGCCGGCTGAGCTGGCGCAGCATCACTATCAGGCCGATCATGCACACCGTCGCGAGCAGCACGCGGTGCCGGTGCGGCGCGCCGGTCAGCGGCGATGCCTCGGCGGTCACCAGCACCACCAGGCCGGCGCAGACCGCCAGCGCCGACAACCAGTCACGCGCCGACGGCCAGCGGCGTTGCTCGCCTGAGGCCAGTGACAGCACGAACAGCAGCTGTGCCGCCATCATCGGCTGGACCGCGGCCACCGATCCGATCTTGAGTGCCACCGCCTGGGTGCCGACCCCGCAGAGGTTCGTCAGCCAACCTGCCAGCCACGTCCTGCTTCGCATCAGGTGGCCCAGCAGCCGTTTGACGCCGGCCGCGTCGCGCAGCGATGCGGCGTCAGCGCCGGGGATCGTGCGCGCGGCGCGTTGCTGCAGGAACGCCGACAAGGCGAACAGGAACGCGGCCGCCAGAGCCAACGCCGCGACGGCGATCATGGTGTCATCGCACTCCAGTCTGACCGGGCCAGGTACATGCAGGTGAACGTGCGCGAAATGTCAGGTTTTGACGGTGTGTCGAGGTGCGGTCCGGGGGCCACCGCCCGCTAGTGCGGAGCACCCTGGGGTCGAGAAGGCGAGCGTGACCAGCGGCGATTTTGTTCCTCGCAGGTCCTCACCTAGAATCAAGCGGTTGCCTTGGGCAGACCTCGGCTGTCGGCGGTGCTTGTTGCTCTTCGCGCAAGCGCTCATCGCCGAGAGCCCTGCGTGCCCTTCGGTGACACAAGACCGCGCACGTCAGGTCGGTATCTGGCGTGCATACCAAACCAGGTCGAGGAGATCGAGTGATTCAGCAGGAATCGCGGGTGAAGGTCGCCGACAACACGGGCGCCAAGGAGATCTTGTGCATCCGCGTGCTCGGCGGCTCGGGCGCGGCGCTATGCCGGCATCGGCGACATCATCGTGGCGACGGTCAAGGACGCCATCCCCGGCGGCAACGTCAAGCGCGGTGAAGTGGTCAAGGCCGTCATCGTGCGCACCGTCAAGGAGCGCCGCCGCGCCGACGGCAGCTACATCAAGTTCGACGAGAACGCCGCCGTCATCATCAAGCCCGACAACGATCCGCGTGGCACGCGCATCTTCGGCCCGGTCGGCCGCGAGCTGCGGGAGAAGCGCTTCATGAAGATCGTCTCGCTGGCCCCGGAGGTGTTGTAGATGAAGGTCCACAAGGGCGACACGGTGCTCGTCATCTCCGGTAAGGACAAGGGCGCCAAGGGCAAGGTGCTGCAGGCCTACCCGACCCGCAACAAGGTGCTCGTCGAGGGCGTGAACCGGATCAAGAAGCACACCCCCGTTTCGCGCACCGAGCGCGGCGCGGCCTCCGGCGGCATCGTCACCCAGGAGGCGGCGATCTCACGTCGTCGAACGTGATGGTCATCGACTCCGACGGCAAGCCGACCCGGGTCGGCTTCCGCATCGACGACGAGACCGGCAAGAAGGTCCGCATCGCCAAGACCAACGGCAAGGACATCTGAGATGACGACAGCGACCCAGGAAGTGAAAGCCCTGCCCCGCCTCGAAGCAGCGCTACCGCGAAGAGATCAAGGACGCGCTGATCAACGAATTCGGCTACGCCAACGTCATGCAGATCCCCGGCGTGGTGAAGGTCGTCGTCAACATGGGCGTCGGCGACGCCGCCCGCGACGCCAAGCTGATCAACGGCGCGGTCAACGACCTGTCGCTGATCACCGGGCAGAAGCCGGAGATCCGCAAGGCCCGCAAGTCGATCGCCCAGTTCAAGCTGCGCGAGGGCATGCCGATCGGCGCGCGCGTCACCCTGCGCGGCGACCGGATGTGGGAGTTCCTCGACCGGCTGATTTCGATCGCGCTGCCGCGTATCCGCGACTTCCGCGGCCTGTCGCCCAAGCAGTTCGACGGCACCGGCAACTACACCTTCGGGCTGACCGAGCAGTCGGTGTTCCACGAGATCGACGTGGACGCCATCGACCGGCCCCGTGGCATGGACATCACCGTCGTCACCTCGGCGACAAACGACGACGAAGGACGAGCGCTGTTGCGGGCGCTGGGCTTTCCGTTCAAGGAGAACTGAACAGATGGCAAAGAAGGCTCTGGTCAACAAGGCCAACAAGAAGCCCAAGTTCAAGGTGCGCGGCTACACCCGTTGCAACAGGTGCGGCCGCCCGCACGCGGTTTACCGCAAGTTCGGGCTGTGCCGCATCTGCCTGCGCGAGATGGCGCACGCAGGCGAACTGCCCGGCGTGCAGAAGTCCAGCTGGTAACAGCAACCAACATTACAGACCCACAGTCCGATCCAGAACAGGTTGCGGGAGGCCCGATCGAGGGAACCGCCGCGAGGAAGGTGAACCGGCTGTCATGACTATGACGGATCCGATCGCAGACTTCTTGACACGTCTGCGCAACGCCAATTCGGCGTATCACGACGAGGTGGCCCTGCCGCACTCGAAGATCAAGGCCAACATCGCCGAGATCCTCAAGAGCGAGGGCTACATCAGCGACTTCCGCACCGAGGATGCTCGGGTGGGCAAGTCGCTGGTGGTGCAACTGAAGTACGGCCCGAGCCGGGAACGCAGCATCGCGGGCCTGCGCCGGGTGTCCAAGCCCGGCCTGCGGGTGTACGCGAAATCCACCAACCTGCCCCGGGTTCTGGGTGGCCTCGGCGTGGCGATCATCTCCACGTCCTCGGGTCTGCTCACCGACCGCCAGGCAGCACGGCAAGGCGTGGGCGGCGAAGTCCTCGCGTACGTGTGGTAGCGGGATAGGGGAGCACAACTATGTCGCGTATTGGAAAGCAGCCGGTCCTGGTTCCCACCGGGGTCGACGTGACCATCGACGGCCAGAACGTGTCGGTCAAGGGCCCGAAGGGCACGCTGGAATTGGCCGTCGCCGAGCCGATCACGGTGTCGCGCGACGACGACGGTGCCATCGTGGTGGCCCGGCCCGACGACGAGCGGCACAACCGCTCGCTGCACGGGCTGTCCCGCACGCTGGTCGCCAACCTGGTCACCGGTGTCACCCAGGGCTACACCACGAAGATGGAGATCTTCGGCGTCGGCTACCGCGTGCAGCTCAAGGGCAAGCACCCTCGAGTTCGCACTGGGTTACAGCCATCCCGTGGTCGTCGCAGGCCCCGGAGGGCATCACCTTCGCGGTCGAGACGCCGACCAAGTTCTCGGTCTCGGGTATCGACAAGCAGAAGGTCGGCCAGATCTCGGCGAACATCCGCCGCCTGCGCCGCCCGGACCCCTACAAGGGCAAGGGCGTTCGCTACGAGGGCGAGCAGATCCGCCGCAAGGTCGGAAAGACGGGCAAGTAAGACATGGCTGCAACTAAGACTTCACAGACCGATTCGGCAGCGCGTAAGCCGGTGGGCCAGAACGTGTCCGAGACCCGGCGGGTCGCGCGGCTGCGTCGGCACGCCCGGCTGCGCAAGAAGGTCGCCGGTACCGCCGAGGTGCCGCGCCTGGTGGTCAACCGGTCGTCGCGGCACATCCACGTCCAGCTGGTGGACGACCTCAACGGCACCACGGTGGCCGCCGCGTCGTCGATCGAGGCCGACGTGCGCGCCGTCGACGGCGACAAGAAGGCCCACAGCGTGCGGGTCGGACAGCTCATCGCGGAGCGCGCGAAAGCCGCGGGCATCGACGCGGTGGTGTTCGACCGCGGCGGCTACACCTATGGGGGCCGCATCGCGGCCCTGGCGGACGCGGCACGCGAAGGCGGGCTGAAGTTCTGATGACGTATTCCAACGGAAGGACTGCATGATGGCCGAGCAGGCAACAGGAGCCGGCGGCCCCGTTTCGTCGGATGGCCGCACCTCGCGCGGAGACCGCGACGGCCGTGGTCGTCGCGACGACCGAGGCGGTGGCCGCGGCGGTCGCGACGGTGGCGAGAAGAGCAACTTCATCGAGCGCGTCGTCGCGATCAACCGCGTCTCCAAGGTGGTCAAGGGTGGCCGGCGGTTCAGCTTCACCGCGTTGGTGATCGTCGGCGACGGTAAAGGCATGGTCGGCGTCGGTTACGGCAAGGCCAAGGAAGTTCCCGCCGCGATCGCCAAGGGTGTCGAGGAAGCGCGCAAGGGCTTCTTCCGCGTCCCGCTGATCGGCGGCACCATCGTCCACCCGGTTCAGGGCGAGGCCGCTGCCGGCGTGGTGATGCTGCGTCCGGCCAGCCCCGGTACCGGGGTGATCGCCGGCGGTGCCGTCCGCGCGGTGCTGGAATGCGCCGGGGTGCACGACATCCTGGCCAAGTCGCTGGGCAGTGACAACGCGATCAACGTGGTGCACGCCACCGTTGCCGCGCTGAAGATGCTGCAGCGTCCCGAAGAGGTGGCGGCACGACGGGGCCTGCCGATCGAGGACGTCGCGCCCGCCGAGCATGCTGCGGGCGCGCCGGGAGGCCGAGGCGCTTGCCGCGTCGGCCGCGCGTGAAGGGTCGGCATGACGATGGCCAGAGCTGAAGATCACCCAGGTGCGCGGCACCATCGGTGCGCGCTGGAAGCAGCGGGAAAGCCTGCGGACGCTCGGGCTGCGGAAGATCCGCCAGTCCGTGGTCCGTGAGGACAACGCGCAGACGCGCGGCCTGATCGCGGTGGTGAACCACCTCGTCGAGGTCGAACCAGTAGAGGGTAAGAAATGACGATCAAACTGCACGACCTGCAGCCCGGCCCCCGGGTCGAAGACCGCCAAGACCCGCGTGGGTCGCGGTGAGGGCTCCAAGGGCAAGACCGCCGGTCGCGGCACCAAGGGCACCAAGGCCCGCAAGAACGTCCCTGCGGCGTTCGAGGGCGGCCAGATGCCGATCCACATGCGGCTGCCCAAGCTCAAGGGCTTCCGCAACCGGTTCCGCACCGACTACGAGGTCGTCAACGTCGGCGACATCAACAAGCTGTTCCCCAAGGGCGGCGATGTCGGCGTCGACGAGCTGGTGGCCGCGGGTGCGGTGCGCAAGAACACGTTGGTCAAGGTGCTCGGCGACGGCAAGCTGACCGTCAAGGTCAACGTCACCGCGCACAAGTTCAGCGGCAGTGCGCGCGAAAAGATCACCGCCGCAGGCGGTTCCGCGACCGAACTCTAGTCCGCAACGCGCAATAGCCCCGCACGCCCAGGCGTGGCGGGGCTTTTGCGTCAGTGGTTACTGCCCCCAGTTGAAGCAGCCGACGCCGGGTACGCAGCCGCCGCCGCCCTGCGGGCCGCCGTAGCCGCACGTTCCGTTGGCGGTGCAGCCGCTGCCGCCCCGCGGGACCGCCGTTGCCGCAGGTGCCGTCGGCGGTGCAGCCGCTGCCGCCCTGGGGCCGCCCTGGCCGCACGTTCCGTTGGCGCAGCCGCTGCCGCCCTGATCCTGGGGGGCAAATTGAGTGATCGACGTGCCCGCCGCCGCCGCATATTCGTCTGCCAGCGGCGTACGGTGCGGCGACGATCCAACCTGCCGCTGCCCCCGCCATCAGGAGCGGAGCAGCCATGATTTTCAGTTTCGCCATCATGTACCTGGTTTACCACTTTCCTGTGAACGTAAAACACCTAATTTTTGGCATTTTTGTTTCGCATTTTTGGCGACCGCCATGGGCGCTATGGGTCAGCTGAGCTGCGGAATCACCTCTGCGGCGAGGCGCTCCATCTGGTCGCGATCCTCATCGACGGTCGCGCCGACGGGATTGAGCAGGATCATTTCGGCGCCCGCGTCGATCACCTCGCGGAGCCCGCGAGCCACGTCGTCCGGCGTGCCGGACACCGGAACCGCCTCGATCCCCGGCATCTCGCCGTAGATGCGGTGCAGACCCTCGAGCACCCGCCGGCGGGCGCGGGCGGCATCGTCGTCGACCATCAGGTACACGCGCTTGGCGATCCTGAATTGTGCCGCGTCTTTGCCCTGTTCGTCGAGCTCGCGGCGCACGGTCTTGACGGCTTCGATGAAGTTCTGCGTCGTCGACGAGCCCGCCCCCATGAAGGCGTCGCCCAGCCGCACGGCACGGTGCAGCGCCGTGGGTGCGCTTCCGCCGAACCAGAGCGGCGGGTGCGGCCGCTGGACGGGCTTGGGCTGGATCGGCAAGCCCTCGACGTCGCGGAATCGACCGTGAAACGTCACCGTCGGCTCGGCGGACCAGGCCGCCTTCATCAGCTCGAGGCCCTCGGTGAAGTAGCTGATGAACGTCGCCTTCTCGACGCCGAACGCCGCGAACGGCCTGAAGTTGCCGCCGTGGCCGACGCCGACATCGAGCCTGCCGTGGCTGAGCCGGTCGACGGCGGTGATGTTGGCGGCCAGCTGAAGCGGATCATGCAGCGACGTGATGAGCACCGCGACGCCGAGCCGCAGCCGGGTCGTACACGCGGCGGCATAGGCCAGCATTTCCAGCGGCGCGATCAACGGTGCCGCGCCGACGGTCCCCTCGAGCGTCCAGCCTCCTTCAAAGCCGAGTTCTTCGGCGCGGACCAGATAGCTCTTGACGCCCGAGTCATCGAAGCCGTCGGGGTCGCGCTGGGGAATCGAGATGGAGAATCTCACCTCACCACCGTAAGCGTCCCCGGCGACATGATGTGATCGTCGGATGGCCGACATCGTCGAGCGGTATATCGAGCGATACCTTGACGCGATCGCGTCACAAGACTGGAACGTGGTCGGTGAGTGCATCGCCGACGACATCGTCCGGGTGGGACCGTACCGGGACCGCTTCGCGGGTCGCGACGACTACCTCGCCTTCCTCGCCGATTTGATGCCCAAGCTCGAGGGCTATTCGATGGAGGTCCATCGGGTGACCTACGCGAGCGATGTGCTCGGGTTCGCCGAGCTCACCGAGACGGTGTGCCTCGACGGGAAGGCCATGCGCACCCCGGAGGTGCTCGTCTTCGAGCTCAACGGTGACGGCCGGATCGCGCGCGTCGGCATCTTCATCCAGACGCCGGGGGAGTGAGTTCGTCACATCGGTACGCTCAATTCATGTTTGCTTTCCTGCCCGGCATCCCCGGCGTCAACGAGTTGCGCACACTGGCCCACCGGGTGGACACCGCCCGGCATCACGGCGTGCCCGACGGCTGTGTGCTCGAACTGGATCTCCAGGCGGTGCCGAACGAGACCGGCGGCTTCGATCCGTTCGCGATGATCGCCGGCGGTGGCAGGCCACTGGTGTTGCGCGAAGCCGTCGCCGCCATCCACCGCGCGGCCAAGGACCCGCGGGTGGCCGGGCTCATCGCCCGGGTTCAGATTTCCGCCGCCGCGGCGGGCCCGGTGCAGGAGCTGCGCGAGGCCATCACCGCCTTCAGCGACGTCAAGCCGTCGCTGGCGTGGGCCGAAACCTATCCCGGCACACTTTCGTACTACTTGGCATCGGCGTTCCGCGAGGTGTGGATGCAGCCGTCGGGCACCGTCGGGCTGGTCGGATTCGCCACCAACGCGCTGTTCCTGCGCGACGCGCTCGACAAGGCGGGGATCGAGGCGCAGTTCATCGCGCGCGGCGAATACAAGTCTGCGGCAAACCTTTTCACGCAGGACCACTACACCGATGCCCACCGCGAGGCCGACAGTCGGCTGATCGACAGCCTGCAGACCCAGGTGTGGCAGGCGGTCGCCGAGTCACGCCATCTGGAACCCGCCGAGGTGGACACCCTCGCCGACAAGGCGCCGCTGCTGCGCGAGGACGCCGTCACCGGCCGCTTGATCGATCGCATCGGCTTCCGCGACGAGGCCTACGCCCGCATCGGTGAACTCGTTGGCGCACCGGGTATTTCGCCGGAAACCGGAGACGCCGACTCCGACGACGCGCCGCCGCGGCTATACCTGTCGCGGTATGCGCGCGCGGCCGCGTCGCCGTCGATTCCGTCGATCCCGTCGATTCCCGGGCGCAAGTCCAAGCCGACCATCGCCGTCGTCACCCTGCACGGCCCGATCGTCAGCGGCCGCGGCGGACCGCAGCTGCTGCCGCTGGGCAACTCGAGCGCAGGCGGTGACACCATTGCCGCGGCGTTGCGTGAAGCCGCCGCCGATGACTCGGTGTCGGCGATCGTGCTGCGGGTCGACAGTCCCGGCGGTTCGGTGACCGGCTCGGAAACCATTTGGCGGGAAGTGAACCGGGCGCGTGAGCGCGGGAAGCCGGTTGTCGCGTCGATGGGCGCGGTGGCGGCGTCGGGCGGCTACTACGTGTCGATGTCGGCCGACGCGATCGTCGCGAACCCGGGGACGATCACCGGCTCGATCGGCGTCGTGACCGGCAAGCTGGTGGCCCGCGAGCTCAAGGACCGCGTCGGCGTCGGGTCCGATTCGGTGCGCACCAACCCCAACGCCGATGCGTGGTCGATCAACCAGCCGTTCACCGACGAGCAGCACTTGCATGTCGAGGCGGAGGCCGACTTGTTCTACACCGACTTCATCGAACGGGTCGCCCACGGCAGGAAGATGACCGTCGAGGCCGTCGACGCGATCGCGCGCGGCCGGGTGTGGACGGGCGCCGACGCTCTGGAGCGCGGCCTCGTCGACGAGCTCGGCGGGCTGCGCACAGCGATCACCCGCGCCAAGGTGCTGGCCGGCCTCGAGCCCGATGCCGACGTCCGCCTCGCGGCCTACCCGGGTTCGTCGCTGAGGGATCTGCTGCGGCCCAAGCCGTCGTCGCAGCCCGCCGCGGCGTCGCTGCCCGAAGCGGTCGGCGCGCTGATCGGCCGCTCGGTGGCCGGGGTGCTCAGCCAGGCCGAGCGATCGTTGACCGGGGCCAGCGCGCTCTGGCTCGGCGACCACCGCTTCTGATTTCCGCGCCATGGCATTCTCGGCGGCGGGCAAGCGGGTGCTGATCACCGGCGCCTCCTCCGGTGTTGGCGCCGCGCTGGCCCGGGCTCTCGCCAAGGACGGCGCGGTCGTCGGCCTGATCGCGCGCCGCCGGGACCGGCTCGCCGAGGTGCTGGCCGACTGTCAGAAACACTCGCCCGACTCGACGATGTGGGTGGCCGACCTCGCCGAGAGCGAATCCATCGACCCGCTGGCCCAGCAGGCGGTCGATGTGCTTGGCGGGGTCGACGTGCTGGTCAACAACGCGGCGATCCCCAAGCGCCGGGCCGTGTCCGGGGTGACGCCCGCCGAAGCCGAAGCCGTCATGCGGGTGAACTTCTTCGCTCCGATGCGGTTGACCCTGGCCGTGTTGCCGGGGATGCTGTCGCGGGCTGCGGGGATGATCGTCAACGTGTCCAGCGTCGGCGGCAGGCTCGGGATCATTCACGAAGCCGCCTACTGCGCAAGCAAGTTCGCGTTGTGCGGGTGGAGTGAATCGATGGCCGTCGACCTGCACGGCACCGGGATATCGGTGAAGTTGATCGAGCCGGGTCCCGTCGACACCGAGATCTGGGACCAGCCCGACAACGACGAACCGTTCTACCACGGCCCGAAATTCAGTGCGGACGAGGTGGCCGACGGCATCGTCGCGGCCATGGGAAACGACGGCTTCGAGCACTATGTGCCCGACATGAAGGCGGTCGTGGACCTCAAGAACGCCGACATCGACACCTACATCGCCGGAGCGGCAGGCATGGCCCGGCCATGAGGGCGCTGGTCTTCGGCGTGGCGGCCGAGCCGTTCGAGGTGCCCGACGACGCCAACACGCTGACCCGCAACCTGACCCACTCACCCGTCGGCCTGCGGGACGTACCGGATCCCCGACCGCTGCACGATGACTGGGTCATCACCCGGCCGCGACTGACCGGCATCTGCGGCTCGGACTCCAAGCAGATCCTGCTCGACTTCGGCGAGGGCGACACCGACAACGCACTGGCGGCGTTCTGCTCGTTTCCCCAAGTGATGGGCCACGAGGTCGTCGCCGATGTGGTGGCGTTGGGTCCCACGGCGCGTGGACTCGAGATCGGGCAGCGCGTCGTGCTGAACCCGTGGCTGTCGTGTGGCCCCCGCGGCATCGAACCGCCTTGTCCGGCATGCGAAACCGGGGACTACAGCCTGTGCTGGAGCTTCACCGACGGCGACATCAAACCGGGCATCCACACCGGGGTGTCGGCCGATGTGACCGGCGGATACGCCGAGCTGATGCCGGCGCACGACAGCATGCTGTTCGCGGTGCCGGATTCGGTGCCCGACGAGGTCGCGGTGTTCGCCGACCCGTTCTCGGTGTCGCTGCACGCCATCACCCGGCATCCGCCGCCGCCGTCCGGCCGGGTCCTCGTCTACGGGGCGGGCTCCCTGGGTTTGTGTGCGGTCGCGGTGCTGCGGGCGCTCTACCCGCAGGTGGCGGTCGCGGTGGTGGCGCGCTTCGACGCCCAGGCGGAGTTGGCGCGCCGGTTCGGCGCGGACAAGGTGCTGGCACACGAACCCCGCCTCGGCCTCATCGAGGAACTCGTCGCGTGGGGCGGGGGCCGGCTGCGGCAGCCGTTGCAGGGGCTGCCGATGGCCTACCCCGGCTCCATCGATGTGGTCTACGACACCGTCGGCAAGCCGGAGACCTTCGAGGTCGGCGTGCGCGTGCTGGCGTCGCGCGGAACCCTGGTGAAGGCGGGCGTGCATGCACCGGGGCGATGGGAGTGGAGCCCGCTGTACTTCAAGGAGGTCGCCTTCGTGGGCTCCAACGCCTTTGGTGTCGAAGAGGTTTCGGGGCAGCGCAAGCACGCGATCGCGCACTATCTCGATCTCGTCGTCGACGGACGAGTCGACCTGCGGCCGATGCTGACGCACACCTTCGGCCTCGAGCAGTGGCGGGACGCGTTCCTGGCGATCGCCAATCAGGGGGAGTCCGGGGCGGTGAAGGTCGCGATCGACTTCCGGTGACGCGCTACATCGGGTTTTGGCGCAGGTAACCGTAGACCGCGCCGAAGTTCTTGTTCACCTCATCGGGTATTGGCACCGGCCCGCCGAGAGCCCGTGCGCCCCAGACGATCTGGGCGGTCCGCTCCACCAGCGCGGTCACGTGCAGAACCTTGTCGGGCCGCGGGCCCACCGCCACCAGGCCGTGGTTGGCGATCAGCGCGGCCGCCCGGCCCTCCAACGCCTTCACCGCGTTGGTGCCGACATCGGGTGAGCCCGACGCCGCGTACTCGGCGCAGCGAATCTCCCCGCCGCAGTAGACGGCGAACTCGTCGACGGCATGCCGGAATGGGTTGATGGGCGACGGCGAACATGGTCGCCCACACCGGATGGCTGTGGATCACGCTGCCGACGTCGTCGAACGCCTGGTAACAGGCCAGGTGCAGGTTCATCTCCGACGACGGGGAGCGGCCCTTTTTGGCCGTCAGCACGGCGCCGCCCGGGTCGACCAGCACGAGATCGTCGAGCGCCATGTCCGCATAGTCGACCGACGACGGCGTGATGACGAGGTTGCCGTCCTCCCGGCGCGCCGAGATGTTGCCCGCGGTGCCCTCGACCAGGCCTCGCCGCAGCATGTCCTTGGCGGCGGCCAGCACGGCCGTCTCTGGGTTGTCGACGAATCTCATGATCTGCCTTGCTCCTCACCTCCGCCGAAGGCCAGCACCTCCGGGTTGACGATGTGCGTGGGCGGTGCGTCCGGACAGCAGCGCCTCGAGGCCGTCGGCGACGATCTGCGCCTGCCGGGCCTCAGTGTTCCACGTGGCCCCACCGATGTGGGGCGTGAGGACGACGTTGGGCATGCTCACCAGCGGGTGATCGGCCGGCAGCCATTCGCCGACGAAGTGGTCAAGGCCCGCGGCGGCCACCTTTCCGCCGCGCAGCGCGTCGACAAGGGCGTCGGTGTCGTGCAGCTGAGCCCGTGCGGTGTTGAGGAACACCACGCCGTCGCGCATGGCGGCGAATTGCGGGCCGCCGATCATCCCGGCGGTCTCTTCGGTGACCGGTGCGTGCAGCGAGACGATGTCGGCTTGCGCGAGCAGTTCGTCGAGGCTGTGGCGGGCCTCGTCGTTGTACGGGTCATGGGCGATGACGTTGATTCCGAGCCCCTCCAGGCGCCATTTCGTGGCCCTGGCGACGGCGCCGAGCCCGACAAGGCCTGCCGTTTGCCCGGCCAGCTCCCACGCCCTGAACCGCTGGTAGGGGATGGTGCCGTCGCGAAAGACCTGAGCCGCCCGCACATCCGCGTCTGCGGTCACCAGATGGCGGGTGGCCGCGAAAAGCAGGGCGATCGCCATTTCGGCGACGGCGTCGGCATTGCGCCCCGGCGTGTAGAGCACCGGGATGCCGGCGCGGGTGGCGCCGTCGACGTCGACGTTGTTGGGATCGCCGCGGGTCGAGGCGATGACCCGCAGCGGCAGTTCGAACACCGGGCCGCCGACTGAATCACTCTCGACGACAAGCACATCCGCCTTCTCCGAGGAGGCGCGCTCGGCCAGTTGCCCGGCGGTGTAGATCCGCAGCGGCGTCTGATCGATCCACGGGTCGTAGACCACGTCGGCAAGCTCGCGCAGCTTGTCGAAACCCGGACCACGCAATGGAGCCGTCACCAGGGCACGAAGTCGCGTCACGAGTGATCATGCTGGCGTACGGTGACGCCGCGTGTCAGCCAAAGAGGTCACAATCGGCATCGACATCGGCACGACCGCCGTCAAGGCCGTGGCCGCCGACGAGGACGGCCAGGTGGTGGCCAGGGCACGAATTCCGCACCGGCTCCGGGTGCCTGCCCCCGACCGCCTCGAGCACGACGCCGACCAGGCGTGGCGGCGGGGCCCGGTGGCGGCGATGGCCGAACTCGGCAGCCCCGACGCCAGCGCGGTCGCGGTCACGGCGATGGTGCCGTCCCTGACCGCCGTCGACGGCGTCGGCCGGCCGCTGACGCCGGGCCTGCTCTACGGCGACGGCCGGGGACGGGCACCCGGGGGCGGCGGCGCCACCTTCCTCAGCGGCGAGGCGGTCGAATTCCTGCGCTGGACCGCGCGAGAGGCACCGCAGGCCAAGGGGTACTGGCCCGCGATGGCCGTGGCCAACCACGCGCTGGCGGGCGAGGCGGTCCTCGACAATGCCACCGCGAGCACGACGTATCCGTTGTTCGACGGCACCGGGTGGAGCGAGGACGCCTGCGCGGAGTGCGGCACGACGGCCGACCGGATGCCGAGAGTCGAGCAGACCGGCACCGTGGTCGGCCAGCTGCGCGACGCCCGCGCCGTGCTGGCGGCCGGTTCGGTCGATGCCCTGTGCGAGCAGCTGGTCGCGGGTGCCGACCGGGCCGGCGACGTGGTCGTGCTCTGCGGCACGACGCTGATCGTGTGGGTGACGATTCCCGAATACCGGGAAGTGCCCGGCCTGTGGACGCTGCCGCACATGACGGCGGGACGGTTCCAGATCGGCGGCCCAAGTAATGCAGGCGGGTTGTTTCTGGGCTGGATGAACAGCCTGGTGGCCGACGACAATTCGACCGTTGAGCCCGGCAGAGTGCCGGTGTGGTCGCCCTATGTGCGCGGTGAGCGTGCGCCGTACCACGACCCGGACCGCCGGGCGGTTCTCGACGGCCTTGACCTCACCCACGGCGGCGCCGCGCTGCGGCGGGCCGGCTACGAGGCGTCGGGCTTTGTGGTGCGTCAACTCATCGAGCTGAGCGGGGCACCCGCTGCCCGCATCGTGGCAACCGGTGGCGGGACCCGGGTACAGCCATGGATGCAGGCGATCGCCGATGCCACCGGTCTGCCTGTCGAGGTGTCGGCCGTGCCGGAGGGCGCGGCGTTGGGCGCGGCGTTTATCGCCCGGCTGGCGGCAGGCCTGGAAACGTCAACGGCCGACGCCGCCCGGTGGGCGGCAACGGAACGCGTCGTGGAGCCTGATCCTGGGTGGACCGACGCCGATCCGGGACCGCTACGCCCGCTTCCTCGAATTGGCCGGACCGCAGTGAAGTGCTTCGGCGCGAGGGCTAGCGTTTCACCGCACTGACATAACTCATCTCGGCGAAGAAGCCCATGGCCCCGTCGGCGGGAAACTCAAAACCGTTGGCGGCATAGGCGTCCGGCGTCTTCTGCGCCGACACTTCCCAGCCGTGCCCGGTGAGGTACTCGAGCACGTCGCTGCGCTCGCCGTGGTAGATCAGGTCGCCCATCTCGATGTCGCTGCCGTACTGCTTGAGGCGTTCTGAGATCTGCTGCGAGCGCTCGTCGCGCGAACATGCTCACATCGGGAATGTGTTCGGTGGCCAGCCGGCTGCCTGGCGCGCTGAGCTCGTTGATCCTGTCGAACAACAGGTCTTGGGCCTCGCGGCGGCAAGTAGATCAGCAGTCCCTCGGCGATCCACGCGGTCGGTTCCTTCGGGTTGAAGCCGGTGTCCAGCAGTGCTTTCGGCCAGTCGGCACGCAGGTCGATGGCCACGGTGCGCCGGTCGGCCGTCGGCTTTGCCCCCAGCTCGGCCAGCGTCCTGCTCTTGAACTCGATGACGTCGGGCTGGTCGATCTCGAAGACGACTGTTCCGTCGGGCCACGGCAACCGGTAGGCGCGCGCGTCCAGACCGGCGGCCAGAATGACCGCCTGGCGGATTCCGGCGGCGGCGGCGTCGGTGAACAGCGCGTCGAAATGGCGGGTGCGCACGGCCATTCCCTGCGCGGAGCGCTGCGGGCTGAACCGCTCATCCAGATCCTCGAGTTCGATCTCGCCGTCGAGAGCCCGAATGAAGAAGTCCAGGCCGACGGCGCGCACCAACGGCTCGGCGAACGGGTCGTCGATCAGTCCTTCGCGGTTGCTGAGTACCCGTTGGGCGGCCACCATCGTGGCGGTTGCGCCCACGCTCGACGCCAGGTCCCAGCTGTCATTTTCGGTCCGTGCCATGAGGGTGTCTCCTAGGTAAGGGTCGCCGAGAGGTAGCCGGAGTGGCCGGCGGTCCTCGTCAGCTCGTCATCGGGCAGCACAAATCCGTTGGCGGCAAACGCCTCCCGGGTCGAGCGGATGCTCACCTGCCAGCCGTGCGACGAGAGATACGCGCCGGCGGTGTTGCGGTCGCCCGAGTAGAACAACTCGGAGAGTTTGATATCGGAGCCCACGCGGCGGGACCGTTCATCCAGCCGCTCGGCCCAGTCGTCCGGCATCGACGCGGTGTCCATGTGCTCGGTGGCCAGCCGACTCCCCGGTGCGGAGAGCGCGGTGATGTTGTCGAACAGCCGGTCCTGGGCATCGGGCGGCAGGTAGACCAACAGACCTTCGGCGATCCAGGCGGTGGGTTGATTCGGGTTGAAGCCGGCGTCCCGCAGTGCTTTCGGCCAGTCGGCACGCAGGTCGACAGCGACGGTCTTGCGCGTCGCCGTCGGGACGGCGCCGAGGCGGTCCAGTGTGGAGGTTTTGAACTTGATCACCTCGGGCTGGTCGACTTCGAAAACCACGGTGCCCGCAGGCCACGGCAGTCGGTAACCGCGGGTGTCCAGGCCGGCGGCCAGAATGACCGCCTGCCGCAAACCCGCCGGTCGGCGGCATGGCTCGGTGAAGAAGTCGTCGAAATACCTTGTCCTGACAGCGATCTGTTCGCTCACGGTCTTGCGGTTCATCAGCGGATCGTCGTCGTTGAACCATCTCGCCGTCGATCATCCTGACGTACGTGTCGAGGCCGACGGCGCGCACCAACGGTTCGGCGAACGGATCGTCGAGCAGCGCCGTCGGGCCCCTGGGACGCGACGGCCCTGGAGGCCGCGACGGCCGTCGCGGTCGCGCCGACGCTGGATGCCAGATCCCAGGTGTCACCCTCTGTTCGTGCCATCACGTCCTCCTACGTCCGCGCCGCGGTGATTGACTGCGAATTGCGCAGCCCCGCAAGCTCGTCGGTGTCCGGGAACTCCTTGCCGTAGCAAGCGAACACCTCGGCCCGGGACCGGGCGTTGACCTGCCAGCCGTGCCCGGTCAGATACTCGACGACAGGATTGCGCTCACCCGCGTAGAACAGCTGCGACAGGTCGACGTCGAACCCATGCTGTTGCCACTCGGGCCGCATCGTCTCCGCGCGTTGCCCGATGCCCGCACCGGCGTCCAGGTGGAACTCGGTGGCCAGCTGGCTGCCGGGCGCGCTGAGCGCGGTGATGTTGTCGAACAGCCGATCCTGGGCTTCCGGCGGGAGATAGGCCAACAGCCCCTCGGCACTCCACGCCGTCGGCTGCGTCTCGTCAAACCCGCTGCGGCGCAACGCGGCAGGCCAGTCTTCACGCAGGTCGATGGCTACCGTGCGACGCTGCGCGGTCGGCGTCGCGCCGATGCCGGTCATCGTCGCCGTCTTGAACTCGATGACCTGTGGCTGGTCGATCTCGTAGACGACCGTCCCGTCGGGCCAGGGCAACCGATATGGTCTGGAGTCCAGGCCCGAGGCAAGGATGACCGCCTGCCGGATGCCACTTTCGGTAGCACTGAGAAAGAACTCGTCGAAGAACTTCGTGCGCACCGCTATCACGGAGAGCATCAGCTCAGCGGTCGCCGCCTTGTCGTCGGAGACCGGGATCTCGCCGTCGACCAGACGAGTGAAGAACTCGACGCCCACCGCACGCACCAGCGGCGCGGCGAACGGGTCCACGATCAGCGGGTTGGGCACCTTGCTGGCCAGCGCCCGAGAGGCGGCGACCATCGTTGCGGTCGCACCGACGCTGGAGGCCAGGTCCCAGCTGTCGGAGTCGGTCCGGCTCACCGGGCGCCGCCCAACACCCCGCTGACGTACTGGAGCTCCCCGAAGTTGCCGACATCCTCGTCGTCAAGCGGCCGCAGGCCGTTGGCGGCGAACAGGTCCTTGACGTTCTGCCGGTTGAGCTGCCAGCCGTGGTCGTCGAGATAGGCGGCGGCCTCGTTGCGGTCGCCGAGGTAGACGAGCTCGGCGAAGTCGAGGTCGAACCCGTGCTCGCGCCACCGCTCCGAGGCGGCCTGCATGCGTTCGATCGCCTTCTCGTGATCGGCGGGGTCGATATTCGGCACGCTTTCCACGGCCACCCGGCTGCCTGGCGCGCTGAGCTCGGTGATGGTGTCCAGCAGCCGGTCCTGCGCGTCGGGCGGCAGGTAGCCGAGCAGTCCCTCCGCACTCCAGGCCGTCGGCTGGTTGGGGTCGAAGCCCTCTTCGATCAGTGCCGACGGCCAGTCATAGCGCAGATCCATCGCGACCGGGCGGCGCTCGGCGGTCGGTTCGGCGCCCAGCTCGGCCAGGGTCCTGGTCTTGAACTCGATGACGTCCGGCTGGTCGATTTCATAGACCGTTGTTCCCGCGGGCCACGTCAGCCGGTAAGCGCGCGAATCCAGGCCCGACGCCAGGATCACCGCTTGGCGGATGCCACTTTCGGCAGCACTGAGAAAGAACTCGTCGAAGAACTTGGTTCGCACCGCCATGTTGTCGGTCATCCGCTGCATGCCGACCGACTCACTGTCGCTGTCGAGGTCCTCGGGTCGCAGCTCGCCGGTGACCAGTCGGGTGAAGAAATCCACGCCCACCGCGCGCACCAGTGGCTCGGCGAACGGATCGTCGATCAACGCATCCTCGGCGGTGGTGGCCATCGCCCGGGCCGCTGCCACCATGGTGGCCGTCGCCCCGACACTCGATGCCAGATCCCAGGTGTCGTTGTCCGTGCGTGCCATCCGATACCCCTTGTTCTTTGTATTGTTTTTCGTATTAAAACGCCGTTACTTAGGTGATGTAACGACCTGCTTCCGACTGTACGCTTCGAAATCTGACAGCTGGATCGGCCGCTGTTGGCCGAACGGGTGCGGGCCAACGCAACCTCAACTGTTACTCTCGTAGACTGTTTGTCGGGTGACTCCGCAGGCTGCGAGCTTGACGGAACACCGCGCAGGACTTAACCAGACGCTGGTAACGCCAGCCCCATTCGCACGCCGCGATATGCAGCTCGGCTGCGCAGGAGGAAAGAGTGCTTTCGGCTTTCATCTCATCACTGCGGACAGTCGACCTGAGGCGAAAGATCCTGTTCACCCTGGGCATCGTCATCCTGTACCGGCTGGGCGCCTCGATCCCGTCGCCTGGCGTCAACTACCCGAACGTGCAGAAGTGCATTACGCAGGTCAGTGGCGGCGACTCGGCGCAGATCTACTCGCTGATCAACCTGTTCTCCGGCGGTGCGCTGCTGCGTCTGACGGTGTTCGCGGTCGGCGTAATGCCCTACATCACCGCGAGCATCATCGTGCAGCTGCTGACGGTGGTGATCCCGCGCTTTGAGCAGCTGCGCAAGGAAGGCCAGGCCGGCCAGGCCAAGATGACGCAGTACACCCGTTACCTGGCGATCGCGCTGGCCATCCTGCAGGCCACCAGCATCGTGGCGCTGGCCGCCAACGGCGGGCTGCTGCAGGGCTGCACCCTCGAGATCATCCAGGGCCAGGGCGCGGGCGGAGGCCTGAACATTTTCAACCTGGTCGTCATCGTGCTGGTGATGACCGCGGGCGCGGCGCTGGTGATGTGGATGGGCGAGCTGGTCACCGAGCGTGGCATCGGCAACGGCATGTCGCTGCTGATCTTCGCCGGTATCGCCGCGCGCATCCCGGTCGAAGGCAAGACCATTCTGGACAGCCGCGGCGGCCTGGTGTTCGCCCTGGTCTGTGTGGCCGCGCTGGTCATCATCGTCGGCGTGGTGTTCGTCGAGCAGGGCCAACGGCGCATCCCCGTGCAGTACGCCAAGCGCATGGTGGGCCGGCGCATGTACGGCGGCACGTCGACCTATCTGCCGCTGAAGGTCAACCAGGCCGGCGTCATCCCGGTGATCTTCGCGTCCTCCCTGATCTACATACCGCACCTGATCACCCAGTTGATCCGCAGCAGCAGCGGCGGCGTCGGCAACAGCTGGTGGGACCGGTTCGTCGGCAACTATCTGACCAACCCCGCCGACCCGGTGTACATCGCCATCTACTTCGGGCTGATCATCTTCTTCACGTACTTCTACGTGTCGATCACGTTCAACCCCGACGAGCGTGCCGACGAGATGAAGAAGTTCGGCGGCTTCATCCCCGGCATCCGCCCGGGCAAACCGACCGCCGACTACCTGCGCTATGTGCTCAGCCGGATCACCCTTCCCGGCTCGATCTACCTTGGCGTGATCGCCGTGCTGCCCAACCTGTTCCTGCAGATCGGCAACGGCGGCGGTGTGCAGAACTTGCCGTTCGGTGGAACCGCGGTTCTGATCATGATTGGCGTCGGATTGGATACGGTCAAACAGATCGAGAGCCAGTTGATGCAACGCAACTACGAAGGGTTCCTGAAGTGAGAGTCGTTCTACTCGGGCCGCCCGGTGCGGGCAAAGGCACTCAGGCGCAGAAGCTGTCCGAGAAGCTCGGCATTCCGCAGATCTCGACGGGGGACCTGTTCCGCAAGAACATCAGCGATAACACCCCGCTTGGCGTCGAAGCCAAGCGTTACCTCGACGCCGGCGATCTGGTGCCATCGGAGTTGACGAACAAGCTGGTGGAAGACCGGATCGAGCAGCGCCGACGCCGCCGACGGGTTCATCCTCGACGGTTACCCGCGCTCGGTGGAACAGGCCCAGGCGCTCGACGAGATGCTGAAGAACCACAACACCAAGCTCGACGCGGTGCTGGAGTTCGCCGTCTCCGAGGAGGAGCTGTTCGAGCGGCTGAAGTCGCGTGGCCGCGCCGACGACACCGAAGAGGTCATCCGCAACCGGATGCAGGTGTACCGCGACGAGACCGAGCCGCTGTTGGAGTACTACAGCCACAACAACCTGCAGACGGTCGAAGCGGTGGGCACGCTGGACGAGGTGTTCGCCCGGGCCCTGCGGGCGCTTGGTCGGTGAACCGACCGTCGAGACGGGCGAGTAGTCGATGATCGGCGTTCCGGGCCTGCGCAGCCGCAAGGTCGTCGCGCAGCGTAGCGCCGGTGAACTTGATGCGATGGCAGCGGCAGGGTCGCTGGTGGCCTCCGCCCTGTCGGCGGTCCGGCAGGCGGCCGCGCCGGGGGTGTCGACGCTGGCGCTCGACGAGATCGCCGAATCGATCATCCGCGACGGCGGCGGGATTCCGTCGTTCCTCGGTTATCACGGCTTTCCGGCAAGCATCTGCGCATCGGTCAATGACCGGGTGGTGCACGGGATTCCGTCGGCGAGCGAAACCTTGGCGCCGGGGGATCTGGTGTCCATCGACTGCGGTGCGATCCTCGACGGCTGGCACGGCGACTCGGCGATCACGTTCGGCGTCGGCACGCTGATCCCCGTCGACGAAGCGCTGTCGGACGCCACCCGTGAGGCGATGGAAGCCGGGATCGCCGCGATGCGTGCCGGGCAACCGGCTCACCGACGTTTCGTCACGCGATCGAGGCCGAAACGTATGCGGCCGAGGCGCGTTACGACCGCAAGTTCGGCATCGTCGCTGGCTACGGCGGCCACGGCATCGGCCGCCAGATGCACATGGACCCGTTCCTGCCCAATGAGGGAGCCCCGGGCCGCGGGCCCTACCTGGCGGCGGGCTCGGTGCTGGCAATCGAACCGATGCTCACCCTCGGCACCACCAAGACGGTTGTGCTGAAGGACGAATGGACCGTCGTGACCGCCGACGGCTCCCGCGCCGCACACTGGGAGCACACCGTGGCCGTCACCGACAATGGACCGCGAATCCTTACCCTGTAATTCGCAACTTGGCCAAATGGCCACGCGCCGTGTTATGCGGGCGTATTACTGAACCGGATCACCGCCAACGTCGTATCAAAGACGGAGGTTGGTAATGGACGATCCGGAGGCCGCCATGATGCGGGTGCTTTATGACGAGCACGCCGCCGCGCTGTGGCGCTATGCCCTGCGGCTGACCGGTGATCAAGCGCGTGCGGAGGACGTCGTGCAGGAGACGCTGCTTCGGGCATGGCGCCACCCCGAAGTGACCGACGATGTCGAGCGGTCGGCCAGGGCGTGGCTGTTCACCGTGGCGCGTAACCTCATTATCGACGAGCGTCGCAGCGCGCGGTACCGCAACGAGGCCGGCACCCCCGACCTCGAGCAGGTCGCCGACCGCGCCGCACCCGACGAGGTGGACTCCGCATTGGACCGGCTGCTGCTCGAGCACGGCGCTGAGCCAGTTGTCCGAGGACCATCGCGCGGTGATCCGCCGGTCGTATTACCAGGGATGGACAACCGCCCAGATCGCGAACGATCTCCAGATCGCGGAGGGCACGGTGAAATCGCGGCTTCACTACGCGGTTCGGGCTTTGCGGCTCAATTTGCAGGAAATGGGGGTGACACGATGACACAATTCGGTTTTCCCCTAGGCGGTGATCTGATGGACGGCGATCGCTACGTGACCTGGGACGCGGCGTATGTCCTCGGTTCGCTGTCGAGCAATGAACGCCGCGAATACGAGGCGCACCTGGAGACGCTGCCCGCGGTGCCGCGCGGCAGTCGCCGAGCTCAGCGGCATCCCGGCGTTGCTGGCGATGCTCGACCTCGAGGACGTGCGTGCGCTGGACGAGCAGACGCCGGAAACCCCGCCACTGCGGCCCGAGGTGCTGGAGTCGGTCCTCGACAAGGTCCGGTGGCGCCGCCGGCGGTCCCGCTGGCTGACCTCGGCCGCGGTCGGGCTGGCCGCTGCGCTGCTCGCGGTCGGACTGGTGATCGCCATCCGTCCCGAGATCGTTGGGTCTGGAGACATACGCCCCGCAGGAAACCGCCCAGGGGATGGACATGACCAAGGTCAACGAGACGCCGATCACCGCATCGATCACGATGACCGGCTTCGGCTGGGGCACCCGCATCGACATGGCGTGCACCTACGGGGACTGGGGACAGAGCGGCGGTCCGCCGCAGAACCTGGGGATGGTGGTGGTGGGCCGTGACGGCAGCCACACCCAGGTCGCGACGTGGCTTGGGTTGTCCGGCGCCACTGCGCTGCCAAGTGCCACCACACCGATGCACGAAGGACGAAATCGCTGCGGTGCAACTGGTTTCGCCCGATAACGGGAAGGTCCTGCTCGAAAAGCGCCTGTCGTGAAAACCCGTTGACGGCAGTAGATGGTGCACCCGTGCGTTGTGCACCGTGCCGGGCGCGAGGGGCTGCCCGTAGGCGTGTTGGCACGTTAAAGACGCTGTGCGAGAGCGAATTTCCCCTGTCGACTCACCCGCATGCGCTACAGGTTTGGGAAGTGTGGGCAGGGTCGGCCTGAACGAACGCCACGCCTACGACGTTCTCCGATCAGCGTTACTGAAAGCATTTCCAGGACAATGCTTCTCGCCCGTCAATTAACTGATCGGGCTGTGATGCTGGCAAATAGTTAATGAGCCTGTGATTCGGGCCACTGAGTGAACCCAACTCCGTCGCGAGTCGTGTCACTGGTGGGGAATGGTCCGGGAGAGCAGGTGAGAAATGGCCAGACGACATCGGGTCGTCGATCACATCGTCGAGTATCTCGCGGCGAGTGGCGTCGACTACCTCTTCGGTGTCGACGGCGCCAATATCGAGGACCTCTACGACGCCGCCTTCTTCCGCGACGACATCACCGCGGTGCTGGCCAAACACGAGTTCTCCGCCGCGACGATGGCCGACGGCTACAGCCGCAGCGGCGCCGGGCTCGGCGTGGTGGCCGCGACCTCGGGCGGCGGATGCCCTGAACACCGTGCCCGGGCTGGGCGAGGCGTTCGCGAGCCGCGTACCGGTGCTGGCACTGATCGGCCAACCGCCGACAACGGCCGACGGGCGCGGCTCCTTTCAGGACACCAGCGGCCGCAACGGCGCGTTGGACGCAGAGGCGCTGTTCTCCGCGGTGTCGGTGTTCTGCCGGCGGGTGGTCCGGCCCGAAGACATCCTCTCGGCCCTGCCGGAGGCGATCGCGGCTGCGCACACCGGTGGACCGGCGGTGTTGCTGCTGCCCAAGAACATTCAGCAAGCTGAGGTCGGCACCAACGGTGCCGGATTCGAATCGGCGGGGACACAGCTCGGTGATCCCAAGGAGATCGCGGGTGCGCTTCGGCGTGCCGACGGGCCGATCACGATCATCGCCGGTGAGCAGGTCGCCCGCGACGACGCGCGCGGCGAACTCGAGCGGCTGCGGGCGACGTTGCGCGCCAGGATCGCCACCGTGCCCGATGCCAAGGACGTCGCAGGCACGCCAGGGATGGGATCGTCGTCGGCGCTGGGTGTCACCGGAGTGATGGGCCACCCAGCGGTCGCGACCGCGCTCGCCGACGGCGGGTTGTGCCTTCTGGTGGGCACCCGCCTGAACGTGACGTCGCGCACCGGGCTGGACGACGTGCTGGCGTCGATTCCGGTGCTGTCGATCGGGTCGGCACGGCCCTATGTGGCATGCACCCACGTGCACACCGACGACCTGCGCGGATCGTTGTCGCTGCTGACCGCCGCCCTGTCGGGGCACGGAAGGCCGCTCGGTGTGCGGGTGCCCGATGCGGTGCTGCGCACGGAGCTGCAGCCGCCACGGTTCAGCGGTCCCGGGATCCGCTACCGCGATGCGATGACGGCACTCGACGCGGCGCTGCCCGACGGGACCGACATCGTCGTCGACGCGGGAAACATCGGCGCCTCGGCGATTCACTACCTGCCGGTGCGACGCGACGGCCGCTTCATCGTGGCTCTCGGCATGGGCGGCATGGGGTACAGCTTCGGGGCCGGCGTCGGCGTGGCCTTCGGCAGGCAACGCCGCACCGTCGTCATCGCCGGCGACGGCTCGTTCCTCATGCACGGCATGGAGATTCACACTGCGATGCAGTACCGGCTGCCGGTGACGTTCCTGCTGTTCGACAACCACGCGCACGCGATGTGTGTGACGCGCGAGCAGGTGTTCTACGACGACCTGTACAGCTACAACCGCTTTGGGCCAAGCCGTTTGGGCGCCGGGCTGGCCGCGATGTTTCCCGGGCTGTCTGCGGTCGACGTCGACGACATCGGCGAATTGCCCGCCGCGCTTCGGAGGGCGTTCGAGACCGACGGCCCGTCGGTGATCAGCGTCGAATGTTCGGCGGACGAAATCCCGCCGTTCGCAGCCTTTCTCGGCAACAGTTGCCGCCAACCAACCGCCCATTACAAAGGAGAGCAACTCCAATGTCGTTGCCCGCACTTGATGACATCACCGCTCACAGGCGTACCGCAGATCCGCTCGAGGACGTGGTCCGCATCGAGACCTCGCCTCGGGAGAAGGCCACCCCGATCATCATGGAGATGATGCGGTCGGTGTATCCGCACGACGAGGTGTTCGGTGAATTCTGCACCGTCAACAGCTATATCGACTGTCCGCCCGACGAACTGTTCGACTACTTGGCCGACACCCGCTGCCTCGAGGAGTGGACGTACAGCCTGCGTGGATTCACGCCGACCGAGGAACCCGGCCTGTGGCTCGCATACGACCGACTGGGTTCGGAGACACAGATCTTCACCCGCACGGTGGCCAACAGGGACGCCATGACCGTCGACTACCAATGCGCGTGGGACCAGGGCAAGCACCTCTGGATGGTCTACCTGATGCGGATCGTCGACGCGCAGGTGGTGTTCGACAAGCCGGGCTCAGTGGTGCTGTGGACGAACTGCCACCACCCGTTCTACGACCACAACCCCTATCCGGAAGCCGCGCCGCCCGAGCGGCCCGTGTGGGTCGGCGACTTCTGGGACATGTTCGGCGCCGGACATCTGCTTGAGCTGAAGAACCTCAAGGCGATCGCCGAATACCGCCACCACAACGGCCTGCCGGTCACCCCGGCCTGGATGAAATGAGAATGTCGTGACAGTCAGCTTGGTCGACGTGTCGACATATCTGCCCGGGCAGCCGATCGGCGCCGACTATTACGCCCAGTTCGCCGACTCCGACGACCTGCGCGACAACCTGATGTTCCGGGCGCCGAAGTTCCGCCACCACGTCGCCGAGGGTGAGACTGCGATCGACATGGTCGAGCGCGCGGCGGCAGGACTGATCGAGCGCCACGGTCAGGACACCATCGCAGATGTCGACGTGCTGATCACCCACACCCAGATGCCGGACATGCCGTTCTACGGTGGAGGCGGCGGGATGGCACATCGCCTTGGCATGAAACCGAATTGGGTGCTCGATCTGCATAACGGCGGATGTGCGGCGTTCGTGCACGCGCTGCAGGTGGCCCGCCAGCTGCTTTCGTCGGGAGCGGGGCAGAGCGCGCTGATCGCGGTCGCGCAGAACGCCGCAGGACAGGCATTCGACCAGCCGACCGTGCGCCGGAAGGCGCAGTCGTCGGTGCCCGGCGACGGCGCCGCCGTCGGGCTGGTCACGCTGTCGGACGAATCGCCGATCCTCGACGTGGAATGCCGCACCTACGGCGAATACGCCGGTGACATGACCATCGTCATGGATCCGCCGCGCAAGTGGTGGCAGGCGGGGCCGGGCGAGGCCTACATCGGCTTCACCGAAAGCAAGATCACCAAGGTGCTGGCGCGAGGCAACCGCCAGGTGCCCGAGGTAGCGTATGCGGTCTGCGACCGAATTGGCATGCAGTCCAAGGATCTTGACTTGCTTGTCACCAACCAGCCCAACCGGGTGTTTCTGCGGAACTGGCGCGAGGCGCTTGAGCTGCCCAAGGAGCGCCACGTCGACACGTTCGATTCCTGTGGCAACCTGTTCGCCGCAGGCATCCCGATCAACCTGGACCGGGCCATCTCCGATGGAACGCTCAAGAAGGGCGATGTGGTGATGATGGCGGCGTTCGCGCACGCGGGTGACTTCGCCGGGGCCGCCGCGGTCAAGTGGGGCGGTCGCGACTAATGGCCACGCTCAAGCGACGAGCTGACCGATGCCGTGACCGCGCTGCCCAGTGCGGTGAACCCGGTGGCGTTGTCGCTCAACGAGAATCCGTTTCCGCCGCTCCCAGGGGTGCGCTCGGCGCTGATCGAGGCGATCGACGCGGCCAACCGGTATCCGGAGTTTCTGCCGGAGCGGTTGCGCTCGTTGATCGCGGCGCGGGTCGGGGTGGCCGACGAGCAGGTGGTGATCGGGTCCGGGGCGACGGGTGTGATCCTGCAGGTACTGCAGGCGGTCACGAGCCCGGGCGAGAAGATGGTGATGACGTACCCGACGTTCGACGGATACCCGATCTTCGCGCAGATGGCCCGGCTGGAGTCGGTGACTGTGCCGCTGGACGCGCACGGCCATCAGGACCTCGACGCGATGGCCGATGCGGCAGCTGACGCCAGGGTGGTCGCGGTCTGCAGGCCGCACAACCCGACCGGCACCATCGAGCCCGCCGCCGAGATCGAGCGCTTCTTGCGACGGATTCCATCCGACACGGTGGTGCTGCTGGACGAGGCTTACGTGGAGTTCCTGTCACCGGAGCACCGGATCGACGCGTCCGCACTTGTCGAGCGGCACCCCGAATGTCGTGGTGGTGCGCACCTTCTCGAAGGCCTACGGACTGGCCGGCCTGCGGATCGGCTACGGCTTCTGCGCTCCGGACCTGGCCCGCCGGCTGTGGAGCATGCAGCAGCCGTTCGGCATCGGCATCACCAGCCTGGTGGCGGTGGCGGCCTCCTATGACGCGGAAAACCAGCTGCGGCAACGCATTCGGATGATTGCCTCCGAGCGGCGCTACCTGCGGATGCGGTTGAGGTCGATGGGCGTGTACAGCACCGACGGCCACGCGAACTTCGTCTTCCTGCCGCCGTGGCGCCAGCCGTGGCGGGAGGTGTTCGACGGCACCGGATTGCAGGTCCGCCACTACGCGGATGGCAGCGTGCGGATCACCGTCGGCACCCGGCAGTCGACCCGCGCTGTGCTCGCCGCAGTCGCGCCGATCGCCGGGCGCTGACTATCGCTGACTATTCGGAGAGCGGGCAGACCTGCCTGACCCAGGCGTCGATCTGCTTGTTGTACTCGTCGTAGTCGGGGTCGGTTACCTGCGCGCCGTTGGTCTGCACGAAGTGCTCGATGGCGTCCTTCACGTCCGCGGGCGGATCGTATTTCTCGAAGGTGTCGGCGGCCTTGCGGGCGGCATCGTGGTTGGTCGCCGTAGCCAGATCGAGGTTTGCACCGGTCAGGTCCATGCACGCATCGCCGCCGAACTTGGCGGTCGGTGCCTGCGCCGCGGTGGTTTCCTCTGTTGACGGGGGTGCGCTGGCCGGTGCCGGCGGGGAGGCACTGGCCTGTGCCGTCGAGCTCGTCGTTCCCGTCCCACCCGTGCTCGGCACCGACGGTTTGGCGCCTGAACATCCGGCGGCCAACAGGGCCGTCGCCACGACGGCGGTGAGCAGAACCCGCATGAGGCCTCCTGAAAATGGCTGCTGTGGACGGCTTGCGCGAAAGCTAGCAGACCGCTGGGCTGTCGGTGACCGCGTTTCCAACGGGTTGCTAACGCCGTGAGATCTGGTGGGGTATGAAGAGGCGTGCCCTCGCAACCGCCGTGGCCGGACAAGCGCGACCCGATCGCGCTGGCGCGCGAGAACTGGGAACGCTCCGGGTGGGCTGAGGTCGCAGGCGGCATGGTCGCGGTGACATCGGTGATGCGGGCACACCAGATTCTTCTGGCGCGCGTCGAGACGGCGCTTCGCCCATACGACCTGAGTTTCTCCCGTTACGAGTTGCTGCGACTGCTCGCGTTCAGCCGCAGCGGGGCGCTGCCGATCACGAAGGCCTCCGACAGGCTGCAGGTGCACGTCACCAGCGTCACGCACGCGATCCGCCGGCTCGAGTCCGACGGACTGGTCGAGCGGATCCCGCATCCGACCGACGGCCGAACCACGCTGGTGCAGATCACCGAGCTCGGCCGCTCAACGGTCGAGGACGCGACCGTCACGCTCAACAACGAGGTGTTCGCCGATATCGGCATGTCCGACAGCGACTCACAGGCACTCGCGGAGTCCATCGAGACGCTGCGTCGCAATGCGGGCGACTTCTAACGCCGAATCTTGCTGCGGTGCAACCTCAGCTGGCGTCCAGAGCGTCGATCAGACGGTCCATGACGGCGCCCGCCTCCTGGCGCGCCAGGTCGTGATCCTCGGCCCGCGCGACATAGAGGGTCGCCTCGCGGATCGCCCCGAGCATCGTCAGGGCGGTTGCTTCGATCGGCTGAGGCGGGATGCGGCCGGTCTCGACGGCGTTGGCGAGTAGTTCGCGCACCAGACCGGTGTTGTAGCGGTTTCCGATCTCGGTCCACCGCGCCCAGCCCAGCACCGCCGGAGCATCGACCAGCACGATGCGCTGGATCTCGGGATTCGAGCAGGCATCCAGCCAGAAGCCCGCGCCCAGCCGCATGACCTCCACCGGGTCGGTCTCGTTGGCCGCCGCGATCGCCTCGCCCATCTGCGTGGCCACCTCGCCCTCGACCCGCTCGAACACCGCGGCAAACAGTTCGGTCTTGTCGGCGAAATGGTGATACAGCGCGCCGCGCGTCACACCCGCTGCTCGCACGATCGTCTCCAGTGCTACGTCGGCGAAACCAGCCGCGGCGAACAACGGTCGGGCCGCCGCGATGAGAGCCTCGCGTGTTTCCGCGGCGCGCTCGGCTTGCGTGCGGCGGGTGTCGTCCATCAGTCCTTGCCTTTCATACATACCGTATGTAGGCTCATGCATACGGTATGTAGGTTTCAGTCCATCTTAGCTCGGGAGTCCCGATGCCCATCATCGATTTGCCCCAGGGGCGCGTTCAGTATCGACTCGCCGGACCCGCCGGTGCGGGCCCAACCGTGGTGTTCGTACACGGGCTGCTGGTCAACAGCGAGCTGTGGACGGGGGTGGCCGACGAGCTCGGCAGACGCGGGGTGCGCTCCTATGCGTTGGACTTGCCGCTCGGATCGCATCCCGTTGCTCTTCGCCCGGATGCGGATCTGAGTCCACGCGGCGTTGGGCGGCTGATCCTGGCATTCCTTGAGGCGCTTGGGTTGACGGATGTGACGCTGGTCGGAAACGACACGGGAACTGCGTTGTGCCAGTTCGTTATCGACACTGATGACGATCGGATCGCGGGGTTGGTACTCACCGATGGTGAGGCGTTCGATCACTTCCCGCCACCGTCATTGGCACCGGTGGTCAAGATCGGTCGCCGGCCCGCCGGCCTCTATGCGCTGATGTCGGTCATGCGGCCCGGTTGGATCCGGCAGCGCGTCCACGCTCAGAACGTGTCACGGCCACTGGACCCCGCGCTCACCCGGCGGTGGATCACGCCGGCACTGTCCGATCGCGGCGTTCGACGTGATACCGCGAAATTCCTGGCGGCCATGGACAAGGCCGAGCTGGTTGAGGTTTCGACCCGGCTGCGGCGATTCACCAAGCCGGTTGTGCTGCTGTGGGGCGAGGAAGACCGGTTCTTCCCGATCGACCTCGCCCACCGCCTAGGCGAGTCCTTCCCCGATGCCCGGCTCATCGCAATCCCCGGGGGACGCCTGTTTCTGCCGCTCGACGAACCGCAACGGGTAGCGGAGGAAATCCAGTCTGCGCTGCAGCCGCGCCGCTGATCTCGCAGCGCTGATCTGAGGAAAGGAGCACAACGATGACATCTAGCTTGCGGAGCGTTTTAACCGAATCGGTTCGGGCGCAGGAGTTCTTGCGCTGGAGCGCGGTGGCGTTGGCGATCGGATTCGGGACACATGCCGTAGATCATGTTCGTCGCGGAATGTCGGCGGCGACGATGCTCGTCATGATCGGCGGAGGCGCAGAGGCGCTGTCGATCGCGATCGCGGTATTCATGGTGTTGACCCGCCGTGCCTGGGCGGCGCAGGCGGCGATCGTCGTCGGGTTCGGCACCGCGCTGGCGTCGACCTACGGGCATTTACTGCCGACGCTGGTGCCCGGATTTCAGGACAGCTTCGTCTCGCCGCCGCACTTGGGCGTGACGTGGTATTCGTGGGTCAGTCTCGCTGCGGCGATGGGGACCGGAATTGTCTTCGGGTTCGCGGGAATTCGGGCGATGCGAAGTCAACAACGTGGTTAGGGAATCTTTGTGCTGCCCTGCGTGCCCGTGAGCCCCGCCGGCGGGGCAGACGGGAGCGGGATGGTCGCCGTCACCGCGGTGCCCGAACCCGGGCGTGACCGGATGTTGAGCCGGCCGCCGACGATTTCGGCGCGTTCGGCCATCGACAGCAGACCGTAGCCGCCCATCTCGTCGCCACCCAGCGGGTGCTCGAACTTGTCGAAACCCACCCCATCGTCGACGATTTCGAGGCGCGCGGTGTCGCTGTCGACGAAGAACGTCAGGCGCGCCCGCTTGGCATTGGCGTGCTTGATGACGTTCTGCAGGCATTCCTGGGCGATGCGGTACAGCGCAATCTCGATGTGGTCGGGCAGTCGGGTGTCATCGAGGTCGATCTCCATGTCGATCTGCGGGATCGAACGGGCCAGGCTGGCCAGCCCGCCGGACAGCCCGAGATCGTCGAGCACCGGTGGCCGCAGGCCGCTGATCGCCGCCCGGGCCTCTTGCAGTGTCAAATCGACCAGTTCGCGAGCCTTGCTCAGTTGCTCGGCCATCATCGCCGGATCGTCCACGGCCCGGGTCGCCGCGTCGAGCCGGTAGGACAGCGTGACGAGCCGCTGTGAGATGCCGTCGTGGATGTCGCCTGCCAGCCGGCGCCGCTCGATCTCCTGCGCCTCGATCACCTGCTCGACGAAATTCTCGTGCGCGCGTTCGCGGGCCACCAACTGCCGGTGCAGCCGGGCCTGATGCAACGCGCCCGCGATCAGCCGGCCGATCACCAGCAGCAGTTCGACGTCGCGCTCGGCGAATTGACGGCGTTCGACGGTGTGCACGTTGAGCACACCGACCAGCCCGCCGGGGTCGGTCTCCATCGGCACCGACACCATCGACGTGAAGTCCTTGCCGCGCAACGACTCGAACGGCATGTACCGCGGGTCGGCCTCCTTGTCGTGACTGATGACGACGGGCTCGCGGTGGCTGGCCACCCATCCCGAGATGCCCTGCCCCAGCGGCAGCCGGATCTTGCCGACCTCGGCGTCGAACGGGGGCGTCGCACCGGCGAGCGTCAGCGACTGCTCGGTGTCGTCGAGCACGTGCACGAAGCACACGTCGCTGGCGGTGGCGGCGGTGATCATCCTGGCGGCCGCCGCGGCCAACGGTTCGACGCCGGGGCCTTTCGACGCGGCCTGGATCAGTTCGCGCAGCAATGCGAGTTCGCGGTCGGCAGCCAACTGGTACTGGCCGAGATCGCGCACCGCGTTGGACGGACGGGCTCCTGGTGTCATTGGTAGATCCCCTCCCGCAGCGCGGTCGCCACGGCGCCGGTGCGGTCACTGACGCCGAGCTTGCGGTAGATCGAGCTGAGATGACTCTTGACAGTCTCGTCGCCGATCACCAGCTTGGTGGCGATGGCCCGGTTGGACAGCCCATTGACGACGAACGACAGGATTTCGCTTTCGCGTTGGGTCAGGCCCTGGCGGGCGCCCGGCCAGAACTCGTCGCGCTGCAGCCGGGCCGCGGTGTCCACCGCCCTGGCCGCCATCCCGGGGTCGATCGCGGTCTCGCCGCCGTGCACGAACTCGAGCTGGCGGACCAGCTCGTCGCTGCTGATGCTCTTCAGCAGGTATCCCGACGCGCCGACGCGCAGTGCCTGAAACAGATACTGCTCGTCGTCGTAGACAGAGAGCATCACGACCTTGCGCTTCGGGTCGCTCTCACGCAGCTGAAGGCACAGGTCCAGGCCGCTGGCGCCCTGCATGCGCACGTCGCAGAGCACGATGTCGGGGTCGAGCTCGTCGACCACACTGAGCGCCCGCTCAGCGCCGACGGCCTGGCCGACCACCTGCGACGCGGTCCTCGAAGGTCGCGAGCATCGCCTTGAGGCCCTCGATGACCATCTCGTGGTCGTCGACCAGCACAAGACGCACCGGGGGGCCGCTGGGCGTCATGGCACCACCTT
Organism: uncultured Actinomycetota bacterium; assembly: GCA_963733605.1. Classification (GTDB taxonomy): domain Bacteria; phylum Actinomycetota; class Actinomycetes; order Mycobacteriales; family Mycobacteriaceae; genus Mycobacterium. The sequence continues at coordinate 417,292 of CAVTDY010000017.1, read as the reverse complement.
AGAGCTGGCATTTCGTGAGGTTAGAGGAAGTTGGCCTGGCCGATCCCCCAATTGGGGGAGGTCCGATGCCTGTGATGTGGGCCACCCTATCGGTATGCCTACAACGCAGGAGAAGACGTGGCGGGCAGGTCGGTTCTGGTGGGACGCCACCGCGCCGACCCAAAGCGTGGTGTATCCGCTGCGCGCGGTGATCTTCGACCTCGATGCGCTGACCGACATCGAATGCGAAGGCCACCGAATCGCCTTCAACGCAGCCTTCGCCGCCCACGGCCTCGATTGCCGGTGGTCCGTCGGCCGGTACCGGCAGCTCCTTGCGCTGGGTGACGAGCGGCGGCGCGTCTCGGCCGAGCTGCGCAAGCACGGCATCGCCACAGAATCCGACGTGCTGACCGAGTTGCTTGCCGACGAGATCTACACGACCAAGACGATGATGTTCGAAGAGCTGATCCGCGACCTGGATCTGGCGCCCCGACCCGGACTTGTCGACCTCGTCATGGACGCGTTCGCCGCGGGCGTCTGGGTGGGCGTGGTGACAAACGGCCCGCGAAGCTGGGCCGAGCCGCTGATCCGGCAACTCGTCGGCGACGGGCTGGTCGAAACGGTCGTCACCGTTGACGACGTGAAAAAGCCCATGCCGGATCGCGAGGCCCACCAAAACGCCCTCTGGGAGCTCGGGATTCCTGCGGAGAACGCACTCGCCGTCACGGGTTCCGCGTCGGGACTGCGCGCGGCGACCGCCGCGGGCCTTGCCACGGTCGTCATCACGGGCGACGGCACACCCGACTTGCCCGCCGCGGTCGCGGTACGCCCCGACTACGACAGCGGCGAACCGCTGAGCATCGCGGATTGCCAACGTCTGCACGGCCGCTGGTGGGCCGCGCACAAGCGGTCGGCCGCATAGCACCTGCATCTGCCGAAGTTCGGGCTGTCGGTTCGGGCCCGGGCCTAGCCGTTGCGGATCATTTCGATCACCGCGCTGAAGTCCTTATCGGCGTGGTCGGCCGCGAACTTCGCGTAGATCTCGGCGGCGTGGCTGCCCAACGGCGCAGACGAACCGGTCGAGCTGACCGCGTCCATCGCCAGGCCGATGTCCTTGTTCATCAACGCGGTCGCAAACCCCGGCTTGAAGTCGTTGTTGGCGGGTGACGTCGGAACCGGTCCGGGTACAGGGCAATTGGTGTGCACCGCCCAGCAGTTGCCGGTCGCCCCGGTGATCACGTCGAACAGCGACTGCGCGGACAGGCCCAGCTTCTCGGCCAGCACGAACGCCTCGCCAACCGCGATCTGCTGGACCGCCAACACCATGTTGTTGCACAGTTTGGCGGCTTGACCGGTACCTGAGATGCCGCAATGAATGATCTTGCCCGCCAACGGTTCCAGCACCGGTCGGGCACGTTCCACCGCGGCATCCTCACCACCGACCATGAAGGCCAGCGTGCCTGCCGTGGCACCTTTCACCCCTCCGGAAACGGGCGCGTCGAGCTGGGCGAACCCACCGTCGGTCGCCTGCGCGTGGATCGTGCGGGCGTCATCGACGGAGATGGTGGAGGTGTCGATGAACAGCGCGCCCGCCGTGGCGGCGGGCAGCACCTCGGCATAGCACGCCTTGACGACGTCGCCGTTGGGCAGCGACGTGATCACCACGTCGGCGCCGGCCACCGCCTCGGCACCGCTGTCGAAGACCTGTGCGCCCTTGTCCGCGGCGGCCGCCTTGAGCGCGGCCACCGGGTCGAAGCCACGCACGGTATGCCCGGCCGCGACGAGGTTCGCCGCCATTGGGCCGCCCATGTGGCCCAACCCCAGGAACGCGACGGTGCTCACGCGCGATCCACCTTCGCCACTCGTCGAATCGTCATGTCGTCTCCTAAGCCGATGCGCGGGCCCTGGCGGCCTCGGCCCGGCCGATGACCACGCGCATGATTTCGTTGGTTCCCTCGAGGATTCGGTGCACCCGCAGGTCGCGGACGATCTTCTCCAGCCCGTACTCGCGGAGGTAGCCGTAGCCACCGTGCAACTGCAGCGCCTGATCGGCCACCTCGAAGCACGCGTCGGTGACGTAGCGCTTGGCCATCGCGCACAGCTCCACCTTTTCGGGGTGGTTGTCGTCGAGCGCGGTTGCCGCGCGCCACAACAGGGTTCGCGATGTCTGCAAGGCCGTGGCCATGTCGGCAAGCGTGAACCGCATGGTGGGCTCGTCGAGCAGCGAGCCGCCGAACGCCTGCCGGTCGGCCAGATAACCCGACGCCTTGTCGTAACGCGGCCTGCGCGCCGCCCAGCGAGCAGGCGGCGATGTTGATCCGGCCGCCGTTGAGCCCGTTCATCGCGATGCCGAACCCGGTGCCTTCGCCGTCCGCGCCGCCCAGCATCGCGTCGGCCGGCACCCGCACGCCTTCGAAGACGACCTGCGCGGTCGGCTGCGCATTCCAGCCCATCTTCTGCTCGTCGGCACCGAAACTCAGCCCTGGCGTGTCCTTTTCGACCACGAACGCCGAGATGCCACGAGGACCCTCGCCGCCGGTGCGGGCCATCACAACATACATATCGGAGGTTCCCGCGCCGGAGATGAACTGTTTGACGCCGTCGATGACGTAGTCGCCTTTTGCGCCCTCGCGGACGGCCTTGGTGCGCAACGCGCCTGCGTCGGATCCGGCGCCGGGCTCGGTCAAGCAGTAGCTGGCGATGGCCTCCATCGAGGCCAGCCGCGGCACCCACGATTTGCGTTGTTCTGCGGTGCCGAACGTGTCGACCATCCACGAGCACATGTTGTGGATCGACAGGAATGCCGCGATGGTCGGATCGGCGGTCGCGAGTTGTTCGAAGATGCGGACGGCGTCCAGCCGACGCAGTTCGCTGCCGCCGACGTCCTCGCGGCAGTAGATGGCGGCCATGCCGAGCTCGGCCGCCTCGCGCAGCACGTCGGTGGGAAAGTGGTGGTTCTCGTCCCACTCCAAAGCATATGGGGCGAGGCGCTTCTCGGCGAACGCGGCCGCCGTTTCGGCGATCACGCGTTCGTCGTCGTCGAGCCCGAAGTAGTCCATTTACTTCATTGTCGGGATGACGAACTCGGCGCCGTGGCTACCCGCGGGCCAGCGCTGCGTCACCGTCTTGACCTTGGTGTAGAAGATGATCGACGCCGGCCCATGCTGGTTGAGGTCGCCGAAGCCGGACCGCTTCCAGCCGCCGAAGGTGTGGTAGGCCACCGGCACCGGGATCGGCACGTTCACGCCGACCATGCCGACCTGAACCCGGGACACGAAGTCGCGCGCGGTGTCGCCGTCGCGGGTGAAAATCGCGACGCCGTTGCCGTATTCGTGCTCGACTGGGCAGCCGCAGCGCTTCTTCGTAGTCGTTCGCGCGCACAATGCACAGCACCGGCCCGAAGATCTCGTCGGTGTAGATCGACATCTCGGGGGTGACGTGGTCGAACAGGGTCGGGCCGATGAAGTAGCCGCCCTCGAGGTTCGAGTCTGCGAACTGCAGGTCGTCGCTGGTGCGTTCGCGACCGTCGACGACGGCCTCAGCGCCTGCCGCCACGCCCTGGTCGATGTAGTCGCGTACCCGTTTGAGCGCGGCCTCGGTGATCAAAGGCCCGTAGTCGGCCTTCGGGTCGAGGCTGTGGCCGACCCGAAGATTGTTGACTCGTTCAACCAGCCTGGCGCGCAAGCGTTCTGCGGTCTGCTCGCCGACCGGGACCGCGACGCTGATCGCCATGCAGCGCTCACCGGCGCTGCCGTAGCCCGCGCCGATCAGCGCGTCGACCGCATTGTCGAGGTCGGCGTCGGGCATCACGATCATGTGGTTCTTGGCGCCGCCGAAGCACTGCGCCCGCTTACCGTTGGCCGCGGCGTTGGAGTAGATGTACTGAGCAATATCGGAGCTGCCGACGAAGCCAACGGCCTGGATGACCGGATGTTCGAGGATGGCGTCGACGGCCTCCTTGTCGCCGTGCACCACCTGGAACACGCCGGGCGGCAAGCCGGCCTCAAGGAACAGCTCGGCCAGCCGGACCGGGACCGACGGGTCACGCTCGCTGGGCTTGAGGATGAACGCATTGCCGCACGCCAGCGCGGGCCCGGCCTTCCACAACGGGATCATCGCCGGGAAATTGAACGGCGTGATACCGGCGACGACACCGAGCGGCTGGCGCAGGGAGTAGACGTCGATGCCGGTACCGGCGCCCTCGGTGTACTCACCCTTGAGTAGGTGCGGGATGCCGACGGCGAACTCGATCACCTCGACGCCGCGCTGGATGTCGCCGAGCGAGTCGGCGTGTGTCTTGCCGTGCTCGAGTGAGAGCAGGTCGGCCAGCTCGTCGGCGTTCTGGTTGACGAGGTCGATGAAGCGCATCAACACGCGGGCCCGGCGTTGCGGGTTGAAGGCGGCCCACTCCTTCTGGGCCTCGACCGCGCCGGCCACCGCGGCGTCGACATCGGCCGACGATCCCATCGGCACCGTGGCCTGGACCTCGCCGGTGTTGGGGTTCATGACGTCGGCGGTGCGCTTGGACTGTCCGGCCGTGCGCTGGCCGTTGATGAAATGCGAAATCTGTGTGGTCATGAGCTTGCCCCTCGCCCGAATGGCTGAATACTAGGACATCCTAGTATTGCGTGGGTGGCGCGCGCAACCGACCCCTCGGCTCTGCGTGCAGATCGGGTTTACCTGGACCGGCGGCCTAGCTCCTCGACGAACGCGCGGGTCTCGTCCCACGTCGGCAGCAGACCCTCGGCCTGCACCTGCGCCAGGGTGGGCGCCTCGCGGTCCCGGTCGGAGATCGTCGGCTCGCCGTCGACAGCGGGCCAGGCGATGTCCAGCGCCGGGTCAAGCGCGTTGAGGGTGTACTCGCGGTCGGGGGCATAGCCCGCCGAGCACAGGTACATCACCGTTGAATCATCTTCCAGCGCAAGGAAAGCGTGGCCCAGGCCCTCGGAGAGGTACACCGACCGGCGGTGGCGGTCGTCGAGCACCACCGCATCCCACTTCCCGAAGCTCGGTGAACCGACCCGAATGTCGACGACCACGTCGAACACCGCACCGCGCAGGCAGGTGACGTACTTCGCCTGGCTCGGCGGCAGCTGCGCGAAGTGCACGCCCCGCAGCACACCCGCTGACGACACCGAGCAGTTGACCTGCCGCAGATCGAGCCGGTGGCCGGCGAATTCGGTGAACGCCGAATCGGTGAACCATTCGAAGAACAAGCCACGAGAGTCGGTGTGCACCTGCGGAGTGATCTCCCATGCGCCGGGGACGGCCAGTTCGCGGGCCTTCACTGGCCACGCCCTTCGTAGCCGGCCTCGATCGCATCTTTGATTGGGCCCCACCAAGATTCGTTGGCGCGATACCACTCGATGGTGGCCCGCAGCCCTTCGTCGAAGTCGGTGTGCTTCGGGCCCCAGCCCAACTCGTTGGACAGCGGCTGACGGGTCGATCGCGTACCGCAGGTCATGGCCCGACGCGGTCGGTGACGTGGTCGAAGTCGTCGGGGTCACGGCCCATCAGCCGCAGGATTGTCCGCATCACCGACAGGTTGTCCCGTTCTCCTTCTGCGCCAATGAGATACGTGCGGCCGATCTGACCGTCGGCGAGGATTCGCCAGACCGCGCTGTTGTGGTCGTCGACGTGGATCCAGTCACGGACGTTCGCGCCGTTGCCGTAGAGCTTGGGCCGCCGCCCGGTCAGCACGTTGGTGATCTGGCGGGGAATGAACTTCTCCACGTGCTGATAGGGCCCGTAGTTGTTGGAGCAGTTCGAAATCGTCGCCCGCACACCGTAAGACCGCACCCACGCACGCACCAGCAAGTCGGCCGCTGCCTTTGTCGACGAGTACGGGCTCGACGGGTTGTACGGCGTCGACTCGGTGAACCGTTGCGCGGAGTCCAGTTCGAGGTCGCCGTACACCTCGTCGGTGGACACGTGGTGCAACCGCACGCCGTGCGCGCGCACCGCTTCCAACACCGTGAAAGTGCCAACGACGTTGGCGTGCAGGAACGGCTCGGGATCGGCGAGCGCGTTGTCGACATGGGTTTCGGCGGCGAAATGGATGACGGCGTCGGATTCGGCGACGAGCTTGGACACCAGCTCGGCGTCGGTGATGTCGCCCTGCGACCAGGCGGACGTCGTGTTCGACCGGGGCCAGCGATTCGCGGCTGCCCGCGTACGTCAGCGCGTCGAGCACCGTCACCGCATGTTCGCGCACACTGCCGTGCACGAAGTTGGCGCCGATGAACCCCGCGCCGCCGGTGACCAGCAACCGCATGGGTCAAACCCTAGCGGGCACGTCCCGGTCTGGCCGTCAGGTCACGCCTTCGATGTCAGCCCAAGCGGTCCCGCCAGCTCCGTCAGCGTCGGCAGCAGCCTGTCCCAGCCACCCAGCACCTGAATCGTCACGTGATCGGCGCCGGCTTCGAGATGCTGACCCAGCCGCTTGGCGACGTCGTCAGCCGCGCCGTGTGCGACCACCGCGTCGATCAGCTTGTCGCTTCCCGGCTTGGCGATGTCCGCGTCGGTAAATCCCAGCCGCTTCCAGTTGTTCAGGTAATTGGACAGGTTCAGGTAGAAGTCGACGCTCTGGCGGCCGATCGCCCGTGCCTGGTCGGCGTCGGTGCTCAGCACAACCTTGTGCTCGGGTGCCAGAAAGACCGAGTTGCCGATCAGCTCACGCGCCTGCGCGGTGTGTTCTGGCGTGGTCAGGTAGGGGTGCGCGCCCGCGCTGCGCTGCGCCGACAGCCTGAGCACCTTCGGTCCCAGCGCCGCGACGACCCGGCGGCTGGTCGGCACGCATTCGTCGTCGAGCACGTCCAGGTACTCGACCAGCACGTCGTAGGGCTTGCGGTACTCCTCGGTGTGTTCGGGATGGCCGATGCCGATGCCGAGCAGAAACCGGCCGGGGTAGGCGTCCTCGATGCGGTGATAGGCCTTCGCGACCTCTTTGGCCGGCGCCGTCCAGACGTTCACGATGCCGGTGGCGACCGTGAGCGTCTCGGTCGCTCGAGTATCGGCTCGACATAGTTCAGATCGCCGGCGGGCGATCCGCCGATCCAGACCGCGCCGTAGCCCAGCTTCTCGATCTCGACGGCCTGCTCGGGCGTTACCGCCCCGAACGTCCAGACGCCGAAGCGCCCGAGCCCAGGCTTTGAGCGAATCAGCGTCGGTCATATGAATCCCCCTGGGGTCGCAAAGCTCACTGCAGGCCGAGCGGCCCGGCCAGTTCGGCAAGTGCCGGCACCAGCTTGTCAGGTGAGGTGAGCACCTGCACCGGCACGTGGTCAGCGCCGGCCGCGAGGTGCTCCTTCAGCCGCGCCGCGATGGCATCCGTCGTGCCGTAGGCCACGACCGCGTCCACGAGGCGATCGCTTCCCGGCTTGGCCACGTCGTCGTCGGTGAAGCCCAGCCGCTTCCAGTTGTTGAGGTAATTGGTCAGGTTGAAGTAGATCTCGAGCGCCTTGCGGCCGACCGCGCGCGCTTTCTCGGTGTCCGTGGTCAGCACCACCTTGTGCTCGGGAGCCAGGAACGCATCGGGGCCTATCAGCTCGCGCGCCGTGGCGGTGTGCTCGGGTGTCGTCAGGTACGGATGCGCGCCGGCGCTGCGCCGCGCCGACAGCTTGAGCACCTGCGGACCCAGCGCGGCGACCACGCGACGGTTCTTCGGCACGCCGTACTCGTCGAGCTTGTCGAGGTATGTGTTGAGCGCGTCGATCGGCTTGATGTACTGCTGGTGCGCTTCGGGGTGGCCTACGCCGATACCGAGCAGGAAGCGGCCGGGATAGGCCGCCTCGATGCGGTGAAACGACTCGGAAACGGGTCCGGCGTCCGCGGTCCAGACGTTGACGATGCCGGTGGCCACCTGCAGCGTGGTGGTCTTCTCAAGGATCGGTTCGACCCAATCCAGCTCGGCCGGCGGCGAGCCGCCGACCCACACGGCGCCGTAGCCCAGCGCCTCGATTTCCTTCGCTTGTTCGGGGGTTACTCCGCGCCCGAAGGATCCGAATCGGCCCAGGTTCGGTTTCGCATCAGTCATGTGAACTCCAACCCGCCGGGAACCGCGGCGCTATTCCGCGGAGGCCGGAAGTTCGGTCGGTGTCGGCGCTTCGGGTGCGGGCGCCACCAGCGGCAGCACGACGATGAATTTGGTGTTTCCGGGCTGGGACTGGACTCGCAGATCGCCGTGGTGCTTCTCCACGATGATTCGGCGGGCCAGATCCAGGCCGAGGCCGGTGCCCTCGCCGAACGGCTTGGTGGTGAAGAACGGGTTGAAGACGTTGTTGACGATGTCGGCGGGGATGCCCGGTCCGTCGTCGCAGATCTCGACGCGAATCATCTCTTCGTTTTCGCGCATCGTTCGCAACGTCAGCGTGCCGTGACCGTCCATCGCCTGGATCGCATTGTCGATGATGTTGGTCCAGACCTGGTTGAGATCGCCTGGGTAGCAGAGCAATTCGGGCAGCGACTTGTCGTACTCCTTGTGCAGTTTGACCGTGCTGTCCTTGCCGATCTTGTCGCCGAACATCATCACGGTGCTGTAGAGGAGTTCGTGAATGTCGGCTGTCTGGTAGGGCGCGCGGTCCATCTGGGAGTACTGCTTGGCCCCGGCCAGCAGCGCAGAAATCCGCTTGCTGGCCTCGACGATCTGATTCATCAACAGTTCCGTCTCGATGGTGTAGCGCAGCCAGCCAACGGCGCCCTGCAATGACGCCGAGCGCGTCAACCTCGTCGACCGACGCCGAAACGCGTTCAAGCCAATCGGTGTCCAGGCCTGCGTCCACGAATATCGGCGCGTAATCCCACGCACTGGAGAAGCCGTGCTGCTCCAGCCAGTCCCCGATCTGGTCCTCGCGGTCGGAGGCCTCAAGCGCGGTGAGTTCCATCGACTTGGATTTCGCCACCTGCTCGGCGACCTCCTCCTGGATGCTGACCATCACGCGCAGGGCCTCGGGCGGGACCTTGCCGTCGGCGAGCATGGCGAGCTTGTGCCGCATGCCGGCCACGCGGTCACGCAGGTCGGCAACCGCTCGCGCGGTCGCCGCGGCCGGGTTGTTCAGCTGGTGAGTCAGGCCGGCGGTGATGGTGCCCAACGCCAGCAGCTTCTCCCGCTGGCCGATGATCTGACGCTGCCGCAGCCCACCGACCATGTGGCCCTCGAGCAGGTGCACAGCCATCGGAAACTCCGATTGCATGAATCGGGCGAACGCACCCGCGTCCAGCACGAAAAACCGCGACGGCTTGGTCACCCGCACCGACGCCTCGTAGACGGGTGACTCGCCGGCGCCCAGCGCAGACATCGCCTCGTAGATATACGCCGACCACGCTCCGCAGTACACGCCTCGCTGCGAGGTCCGGTTGGTCTGGATGTCGACGCCCGCCGAGCGCCTGCGACATCACCAGCTCGCCCTCGATCATGACGTAGAAGCACGTCGCGGGGTCACCCTCGGTGCAGACCGGGCCCGGCTCAAAGGTCTGGATGTGCCCGTTCTCGCACAGTGTCGCGAGCTGCTCGTCGGACAGCGCCTCGAACAGGAACAGCGTGCGCAGTTCGTCAGGCAGACATTTGTCCTTTGAGTCGCCCATATCGCCTCTCCTAGGCCTCGGCCAGGTATCGGTGCACCAACATGACCGCCATCGACCCTTCGCCGACGGCGGCCGCCACCCGTTTGGCGGATTCGGCGCGCACATCTCCTGCAACAAACACACCGGGCACACTTGTTTCCAAGTGGTGCGGCGGACGGTCCAGGTCCCAGCCGCTGACGTCCTTGAGGTCCGGGCCGGACAGGATGAACCCGTGGTCGTCCTTGGCCACCACGTCCAGCCATTCGGTGCGAGGTTCCGCGCCGATGAAGCAGCACATCCGTGCGCAGCCGACCTTCTCGGTCTCGCCGGTCTGCCTGTCCAGCAGCACCAGTCCGGCGAGATGGTCGTTCTCGCCGACGGTGTCGAAGACCTCGGTACACGTGCGGACCTTGATCTTGGGATTCTGCTCGATCTGCTGGATCAGGTAGTGCGACATCGACGACTCGAGGGACGGGCCACGGACCAGCAGCGTGACCGACTTGGCCGTCTTCGACATGAAGATGGCGGCCTGGCCCGCCGAGTTGGCGCCGCCCACGATGTAGACGTCCTCGTCCCGGCAATCCTCAGCGTCCGCGACCGACGCTCCGTAATAGACGCCCCTGTCGACGTAGTTGTCGTCGTCGGGGTTCTCCGGTTCGGCCCGGCATCCGGTGACCGGCAGCTCGCGGTAGGCGACGCCAGTGGCCAGAATGACCGCCTGCGCGCCGATGCTGCTGCCGTCCTCGAACTCGATGGTGCGCGCCGTTCCGACGTCGCCGGCGCACAGCCTGATGGCCTTGCGGGTGGTGATCACCTCGGCGCCGAACCGCTCGGCCTGCCGTCGCGCGGACGTGGTCAATTCCGCGCCCGAAACGCCGGTCGGGAAGCCGAGGTAGTTCTCGATCTTGGAGCTGCGGCCGGCCTGTCCGCCGGTGGTGGTCTCCTCGATCAGGACGGTCTTGAGGCCCTCCGACGCACCGTAGACGGCGGCGGCCAGGCCGGCCGGCCCACCGCCGATGACCGCGAGCTGATACAGCTCCAGCGACGGATTCGTGGACAGGCCAAGCATCGCGGCCAGGTCGGTATCGCTCGGCTCGACGAGCGTCTCGCCCTGTTCGGTGATCACGACCGGGAGCTGATAGCCGTCCAGGCCCGCCGCGTCCAACAGCTGTTTGCCCTTGGGCTCGTCGGCCATGAACGAGCGGAACGAGTGCTGGTTGCGGGCCAAGAACTGGCGCACCTGCCACGACCGCTCGTTCCAGCGGTGCCCGATCACCTTGGTGTGCGGGATGGCCCGGTCGCCGGTGGCGTGCCACGCCTCGAGGAGCCCGTCGATTACCGGGTAGAGCTTCTCCTCCGGGGGATCCCACGGCTTGAGCAGGTAGTGGTCCAGGTCGACGACGTTGATCGCGTCGATCGCCGCGTGGGTGTCGGCATAGGCGGTGAGCAGCACCCGCCGCGCCATCGGGTAGATGTCCATCGCCTCTTCGAGGAATTCGATGCCGCTCATATGCGGCATCCGGTAGTCGGCGACGAACACCGCGACGGTGTCGCCACGCAGCTTGAGGTCGTTGAGGGCTTCCAGGGCGTCCTGCCCCGACTCGGCGCGGACGATTCGGTAGCGCTCGCCGTAGTGGCGGCGCAGGTCGCGGGCGACGGCGCGGGAGACCGCGGGGTCGTCGTCGACGGTCAGTATCACGGGTTTTCGGGGAGCAGCGACCGGTCCAGTCATCGGTTATAAGTATGCCCCCGTCGTCCAGCGGATATCGGGTCGGGTGCACGCGCTGGCCTGGTGCTTAAGCGATTTTGGGGCGGGCCGTCGAGCAGGTAGTATGGGGCAACGGTGCGGCATCCGCGCCGGCTCTTGCGTGCCCCTGTTCCGGAATTTCAGGAATTCCTCGCTACTGGCTCACGTTTTGTAGTCGGAGTGAAACCTGCGCCAACGATCAGGGACAACGGAGGATATGGCCAAGAAAGACGGTGCCATCGAGGTCGAGGGCCGCGTGGTCGAGCCCCTGCCCAATGCGATGTTCCGCATTGAGCTGGAGAACGGACACAAGGTTCTTGCCCACATCAGCGGCAAGATGCGGCAGCACTACATCCGCATCCTGCCCGAGGACCGCGTCGTGGTGGAGCTGTCGCCCTACGACCTGTCCCGGGGCCGCATTGTTTACCGCTACAAGTAAGACAACAACGAGAACAGGATCGAACAAGCCGTGAAGGTCAACCCGAGCGTCAAGCCGATCTGCGATAAGTGCAAGGTGATCCGCCGGCATGGGCGGGTCATGGTGATCTGCTCCGATCCGCGCCACAAGCAGCGGCAAGGTTAGGGCTACGGCCTGCTCCACAACTGAATGCAGAACTCCCAGTACCTGTGAGCGGATTGGCCGCTCATCCACGTCCGGCACGGAGGCCGGACCCCGCAGATCGTCGACTCCTCACCCGAGGGCTCGCCGGAAGGCGGGAACGGACTGGGACCAGACCTCCGCATAGAAGAAGGAACACTGCCTAATGGCACGTCTCGTGGGCGTCGATCTCCCGCGCGATAAGCGCATGGAGATCGCGCTTACCTACATCTACGGCATCGGCCGTACCCGCTCCCAGGAGATCCTGGACGCCACCGGCATCGACCGGAATCTGCGCACCAAGGACCTCACCGACGATCAGGTCACCCACCTGCGCGACTACATCGAGGGCAACCTCAAGGTGGAGGGTGATCTGCGCCGCGAGGTGCAGGCCGACATCCGCCGCAAGATCGAGATCGGCTGCTACCAGGGCCTGCGGCACCGCCGCGGCCTGCCGGTGCGTGGCCAGCGAACCAAGACCAATGCGCGCACCCGCAAGGGCCCGAAGCGCACCATCGCCGGCAAGAAGAAGGCCAGGTAACCGATGCCACCGAAGAAGGCAACAGGCTCTGCCCCCAAGAAGGGGCAGAAGACCCGCCGCAAGGAAAAGAAGAACGTCCCGCACGGCGCCGCCCACATCAAGAGCACGTTCAACAACACGATCGTGTCGATCACCGACCCGCAGGGCAACGTCATCGCCTGGGCATCGTCGGGCCACGTCGGCTTCAAGGGTTCGCGCAAGTCGACCCCGTTCGCCGCGCAGATGGCCGCCGAGAACGCCGCCCGCAAGGCGCAGGAGCACGGCGTGAAGAAGGTCGACGTGTTCGTGAAGGGCCCTGGCTCGGGCCGCGAGACCGCGATCCGGTCGCTGCAGGCCGCCGGCCTCGAGGTCGGCACCATTTCCGACGTCACGCCGCAGCCGCACAACGGCTGCCGTCCGCCCAAGCGGCGCCGGGTCTAGGAGGAGAAAAGACTCATGGCTCGTTACACCGGACCCGCCACCCGCAAGTCGCGCCGCCTCGGCGTCGACCTCGTCGGTGGCGACCAGTCCTTCGAGAAGCGTCCCTACCCGCCCGGCCAGCACGGCCGCGCGCGGATCAAGGAGAGCGAATACCGCCAGCAGCTGCAGGAGAAGCAGAAGGCCCGCTTCACCTACGGCGTGATGGAGAAGCAGTTCCGCCGCTACTACGAAGAGGCCACGCGCCGCGCAGGCAAGACCGGCGAGAACCTGCTGCAGATCCTCGAGACGCGGCTGGACAACGTCGTGTACCGCGCCGGGCTGGCCCGCACCCGTCGGATGGCCCGCCAGCTGGTCAGCCACGGCCACTTCACCGTCAACGGCGTCAAGGTCGACATCCCGAGCTACCGGGTGTCGCAGTACGACATCATCGACGTCAAGGAGAAGTCGCTGAACACGCTGCCGTTCAGCTGTCGCGGCAGACCGCAGGGCGACCGCCCGATCCCGGCCTGGCTGCAGGTCGTCGGGGAGCGTCAGCGCATCCTGGTCCACCAGCTGCCCGAGCGCGCCCAGATCGACGTCCCGCTCGCCGAGCAGCTGATCGTCGAGTTCTACTCGAAGTAAAGACTTTCGGCCGTCCGGATGACGGCCGAAACACGCGGCATCAAATAGCGGGTGCCGTGAAGGAGGAAAGAAACACATGCTGATTTCTCAGCGCCCCACCCTGTCCGAAGAGGTCATCGCCGAGAACCGCTCCGAGTTCGTCATCGAGCCGCTGGAGCCCGGATTCGGTTACACCCTTGGCAACTCGCTGCGGCGCACGCTGCTGTCGTCGATCCCCGGCGCGGCGGTCACCAGCATCCGCATCGACGGCGTGCTGCACGAGTTCACCACCGTCCCCGGCGTCAAGGAAGACGTCACCGACATCATCCTGAACCTCAAGGGTCTGGTCGTGTCCTCCGAGGAGGACGAGCCGGTCACCATGTACCTGCGCAAGCAGGGCCCCGGTGAGGTCACCGCGGGCGACATCGTGCCGCCGGCCGGCGTGACGGTGCACAACCCCGACATGCACATCGCCACCCTCAACGACAAGGGCAAGCTCGAGGTCGAGCTCGTCGTCGAGCGTGGCCGCGGCTACGTCCCTGCCGTGCAGAACAAGGCGTCGGGCGCCGAGATCGGCCGCATCCCGGTCGATTCGATCTACTCGCCGGTGCTCAAGGTCACCTACAAGGTCGAGGCGACCCGTGTCGAGCAGCGCACCGACTTCGACAAGCTGATCCTCGACGTCGAGACCAAGAGCTCGATCACCGCGCGTGACGCGCTGGCGTCGGCGGGCAAGACGCTGGTCGAACTGTTCGGTCTGGCACGCGAACTCAACGTCGAGGCCGAGGGCATCGAGATCGGGCCGTCGCCGGCCGAGGCCGACCACATCGCCTCGTTCGCGCTGCCGATCGACGACCTGGACCTCACGGTGCGGTCGTACAACTGCCTCAAGCGCGAGGGTGTGCACACGGTGGGCGAGCTTGTCGCCCGCACGGAGTCCGACCTGCTGGACATCCGCAACTTCGGCCAGAAGTCCATCGACGAGGTGAAGATCAAGCTGCATCAGCTGGGCCTCTCGCTCAAGGACAGCCCGGCCACGTTTGATCCGTCCGAGGTCGCCGGCTACGACGTCGCCACCGGCACCTGGAACAGCGATGCCGGCTACGACCTGGACAACGACCAGGACTACGCCGAAACCGAACAGCTCTAAGTACACTCCCGCATTTCATAGGAGTCTGCAATGCCCAAGCCCACCAAGGGCCCTCGCCTCGGCGGATCGTCCTCGCACCAGAAGGCGATACTGGCCAACCTGGCCACGTCGCTGTTCGAGCACGGCCGGATCAAGACGACCGAGCCCAAGGCGCGGGCGTTGCGGCCCTACGCGGAGAAGCTGATCACCCACGCCAAGAAGGGCACGCTGCACAACCGGCGTGAGGTGATGAAGAAGATCCGCGACAAGGACGTCGTGCACACGCTGTTCGCCGAGATCGGTCCGTTCTTCGCCGACCGCAACGGCGGCTACACCCGCATCATCAAGGTGGAGGCACGCAAGGGCGACAACGCCCCGATGGCCGTCATCGAGCTGGTGCGGGAGAAGACCGTGACCTCGGAGGCCAACCGGGCCCGTCGGGCCGCCGCTTCCAAGAAGGCCGCGCCCGCGAAGGCGGCCGCCAAGGAGGCCCCGGTCGAGGAGACCGTCGAGGAGGCTCCGGTCGAGGAGGTCAAGGCCGAGGAGACCGTCGAGGACGTCAAGGCGGAGGACGAGGCCGATCGAAGAGGCGCAGACCGCCGAGGCCGAGACTCCCGAGGCCGATGAGAAGGCTGACTCCGACGAGGATGCCGACAAGTCATAGCAGCATGAACCGCGAGCGAGAAGCCGAAGGCGGATCGCGCATCGGCAACGAACCCGCCATCGATTCCGGTGGCGGGTTTGTTCGTCTTCGGCTCGATATCGCTTACGACGGAACCGAGTTCGCGGGTTGGGCAGTGCAGGCCGGGCAGCGCACCGTGGCGGGGACGCTGGACGACGCGCTCTCGACGGTCTTTCGCGCCCCGGTGCAGCTGCGTGCGGCGGGACGCACCGATGCGGGTGTGCACGCGACGGGCCAGGTGGCGCACGTTGACATTGCCGACCGATGCGTTGTCGAACGCGTACCCGCGCGCGACGCGTGCAGGATGACAGCGAGTTCCTGCCGCTGGTGCGCCGACTTGCGCGGTTCTTGCCCGCCGACGTTCGTGTCCTCGACATCAACCGTGCCGCAGCGGGTTTCGACGCCCGATTCTCGGCGTTGCGCCGGCACTACGTCTACCGGCTCTCGACCGCCCCGTATGGAGTCGAACCGCAGGACGCGCGCTACGTGACGGCGTGGCCGCGGCGGCTCGACGTCGACGCGATGTCCGCAGCGTCGCGAGACCTGGTGGGACTGCATGACTTCGCCGCGTTCTGCCGTCAGCGCGAGGGCGCCACCACGATCCGCGACCTGCAGCGGCTGGACTGGCACCGCGACGGCGACCGCGTCACCGGCCACGTCACCGCCGACGCCTTCTGCTGGGCGATGGTGCGTTCGTTGGTCGGAGCGTTGCTGGCGGTCGGCGAGCATCGGCGCGAACCGGCCTGGTGCGCAACGCTGTTGACGTCGACGCAGCGCTCCAGCGACTTTGCGGCGGCGCCGCCGCACGGGCTCACCCTGACCGGCGTGGACTATCCGCCCGACGACGAACTCGAGGCGCGCACCAAGGTCACCCGCGAGCTGCGGGTAGTCGACTAAAGCTTGCTCGCCACGAAATCGGCGGCCTGATCGGGCATGCCTGCCTGGATGTAGGCGTTGGCGAGATGGGCGGGCCAGTTGTCCTGCCAGGTGTTCGGGTCCGCGGGGTTACAGATCGGATCGGCGCCGTGACACAAGTCGATGGTCCGGTCGCGGTAGACCGGGTTGAAGTTGGTGATTGGGCCCGCCCATTGGCTTCCGTTGCCAAACAGGGCGACCGCGGCGATGTGCGTGTCGGCGCCGGGCGGCAGGGGGCTGTCGAAACCGAAAAATTGCATGGGAACAGCGATAACCACGTCGGTGACCCCTGCGCCGAGTGAGTAGCCGCCGAGCACCAACCGCGTGTTCGGGCAGTTGTTCATCATGTACTGGACGTGCTGGCTCATGTCATTTGCACCGACGTCGATCTGGTTGTCCGCGGGGTAACGCACCGCGTACACGCCGATGTTGTTGTTGCTCTTGGACCGCAACGCGCTGACGAATGCGTTGCCGAGGATGCCGATGCCCGGTGGTTCCAAACGGCCGCGGGCGAAGACCACCTCGACCGCCGGACACGATGCGGCCGACGCCGACGGCGTCGATCTGGGTGGCCGTTGCAGGAACAACCAGCAGGACGCTGGCGATGAGCGCGACAACGACGCCGGCGATGAGATGGTGGCGGATCACCGAATCGATGCTAGCCGACGGAATTGACGTGTTCGCCGGTCAACGGTGCAGCACGCGTTACAGGAGCCCGGCCACGAAGTTGGCCGCCTGGTTGGTCGGTCCACCCGCGTAGGCGCTGTGCGCGGCGATGTTCTGGCCGTCCGTCTGGCAGATCGGGTCGCCGCCATTGCACAGGTCGATGGACCGGCCACCCCACACCGGGCTCACCGTCAACGGCAGGCCCAGCTTGGCCGACGGGTTACCGAATGCGGCGATGGCCGCGACATGGTCGGGCACATTGGGCGGCAGCGGGTTGTTGAACCCGACGGCGGGAATCGGCACCGCGCTGATGACGTCGATCACCGCCGCACCCTGCGAGTAGCCGCCCAACACCAGCCTGGTGTCGGGGCAGTTGTCGACCATGAACTGGATGTGGGCGCTGGCGTCGTTGGCCCCGTCGGCCGCCGCGAGGAAGTCGTAGGTCGCGGGGTAATTGACCCCGTACACGCCGACCGAACGGCCGCCGACCTTGCCGCGCAGCGAGTCGATGAATGCCTGCCCCACCCGGCCGACGCCGGGGCCCTCGCCGGTGCCCCGGGCGAAGGTCACCTCGATGTCGGGACAACCGTCGGCCCTCGCGGTCGTGAGGTCACCAATTGGCATGGGCGACACCACCGGTGCGAGCACGGCAGCGGAGCCCATCAGGGCGGCGGTTGCCGAGGCGATGAGCCAGCGGCGAATTCGGGTCAATGGCACAAGAAATGATAGCGCCAAGCTTGGCTAGATAGTTTGGCTAAATGATGCCGGCGACGAAGCTCGCGGCCTGGTCAGTCAGTCCGGCGGTCACGTAGTCGCTGTGAGCGAACGGGTTCCGGCCGCGAGAGCAAATCGGATCGCCGTCCTTGCACAGATCGATCGCCTTGCCGCCCCAAACCGACGACGTCATCGGATTGCCGAACTTCGTCGCCGGGTTCCCGAATACCGCGACCGCGGAGATGCTGGGGACGAGGTTGCTCGGCAGAGGCGGTCCCGACCCGATCTCACCGATTTTGTTGCCGAGGGGCGGGATGCCCGCGAGCATGTCGACCACCGCCGCGCCCTGGGAGTACCCGCCGAGGACGATCCGGGTCGCCGGGCATTGCGCCACCAAGGACGAGATGTAGTTGGTGGCGTCGGCGGCACCGTCCGCGGCGGTCAGGAAGTCATAGGAGGCGGGATAGTTGACGGCATAGGTGGTCACGGTGCGGCCTGCGAGAAGCCCGGTGAGCGCATCGGCGAAGGCCTGGCCGGGACGCCCGAGGCCGGGCGCGTCGTTGGTGCCACGGGCAAAGACCACCTTGACGTCCGAGCACGGATCCGCCGTCGCCGACGGGGCCTGCGAGAGCATCGTGGCAGCGCAGACCAAGGCAGAAGCAATTGCGGCCAGCCGGGCTGAGATCCGGAGCAAATTCACGCCGGTCATCTTCACATATCGGACTCAGGAACGGCCAACCGCTTGGGTTCGGGCAGGACCGGGGACAGGCGCACCTTCACCCCTGGCGAAGGCGTTTTGACCTGCGCGGACGGCCGCAGGTAAGCTGCTCGGTTGGCGTGCGGTACGCAAGCCGGGGCTCGGGTCGACGTCGGTCGCCGGGAACCACCCCGAACCGCCAAACGCCTGACCGGCACCCGGGTCACCGGGATCCAACCCGAGAGAAGAGAAGGTAAGCGCTGTGCCTACGTACACGCCGAAGGCGGGTGACACCACGCGTTCGTGGTACGTCATCGACGCCACCGACGTGGTGCTCGGCCGGCTCGCCGTTGCAGCTGCCAATCTGCTGCGCGGCAAGCACAAGCCGACATTCACGCCCAACGTCGACGGTGGCGACTTCGTCATCGTCATCAACGCCGAAAAGGTCGCCATCAGCGGCGACAAGCTGCAGAACAAGTTCGCCTACCGGCACTCGGGTTATCCCGGCGGTCTGCGGGCGCGGTCGCTCGGCGACGAGATGGAGAAGCATGCCGACCGGGTGGTCGAGAAGGCGATCCTCGGCATGATCCCCCACACCAAGCTCGGCCGTCAGATCCAGAAGAAGCTGCGGGTCTACGTCGGGCCGGAGCACCCCCACACCGCCCAGCAGCCCGTTCCGTACGAGATCAAGCAGGTAGCCCAGTGACCGAGACCGTTGAGACCACAGAGGCCGTGACCGAGGAAGCTCCGACCGAGACCGCGGCCCCGACCGAGACTGAGGCTGCGACCGAGACGAGGCCGCCGAGGCCGAGACCGAGGCCCCGACCGAAGCGGCCCGACCGAGACCGCGGCTGCGCCCGAAGCGGCCCCGCGTGAGCCCGTCATCATCGACCGCCCCATCCAGACCGTCGGCCGCCGCAAAGAGGCCGTGGTGCGGGTGCGTCTGGTGCCCGGCACCGGCCAGTTCAATCTGGACGGCCGCACCCTGGAGGCCTACTTTCCGAACAAGGTGCACCAGCAGCTGATCAAGGCCCCGCTGGTGACCGTGGACCGGGTGGAGAGTTTCGACATCCACGCCCACCTCGACGGCGGCGGCCCGTCAGGGCAGGCCGGCGCGCTGCGCCTGGCCATCGCGCGGGCGCTGATCCTGGTGCAGCCGGAGGACCGGCCGGCGCTGAAGAAGGCCGGCTTCCTGACCCGCGACCCGCGGGCCATCGAGCGCAAGAAGTACGGCCTCAAGAAGGCCCGCAAGGCGCCTCAGTACAGCAAGCGCTGACCGATCGAACGAAATACCGCCGGGTGTGTGCGACACGCCCGGCGGTTTCGTTTGAGCACCGATTCAGCCGCGGCACGGCTGCTGACGTCGACGGTTGGCCCTTTGACAGCGATCTGTGAGAAGTTTGTCGGCATGGCTCGACTGTTCGGCACCGACGGGGTGCGCGGAGTCGCCAATCAGGATCTGACCGCCGAGTTGGCGCTGGGACTGGGCTCGGCGGCCGCGCGCCGGTTGGGCAGCGTTGGGGGTCACGCGCGCCGCATTGCCGTGGTGGGCCGCGATCCGCGGGCCAGCAGCGAGATGCTCGAGGCGGCGGTGATCGCCGGGGTGACCAGTGAAGGGGTCGACGCGCTGCGGGTCGGTGTCCTGCCGACGCCGGCGGTGGCCTACCTGACCAGCGCATACGATGCCGACTTCGGCGTGATGATCTCGGCCTCGCACAACCCCATGCCCGATAACGGCATCAAGATCTTCGGGCCGGGCGGACATAAGCTCGACGACGCCGCCGAGGACCGCATCGAAGAACTCGTCAACCAGGGCCCGGGAAGCCGGCCGACCGGTGCAGGCATCGGCCGCGTCGTCGACGCAGAGGACGCGCTCGACCGCTACCTGCGGCACGTTGGCAAGGCGCTGACCGCCAGGCTCGACGAGCTCACCGTCGTCGTGGACTGCGCGCACGGCGCCGCGTCCACCGCTGCGCCGCGCGCGTACCGGGCGGCGGGCGCGAATGTCATCCCCATCAACGCCGAGCCCAACGGGCTGAACATCAACGACGGCTGCGGGTCGACGCACATGGAGGCGTTGCAGTCGGCGGTGGTGTCTCACGGCGCCGACCTCGGGCTGGCGCACGACGGCGATGCCGACCGCTGCCTGGCAGTCGACGCCGCCGGCCGGGTCATCGACGGCGACGCGATCATGTTGATCCTGGCGCTGGCGATGCGCGACGCCGACGAGCTGGCATCCAACACGCTGGTGACGACCGTGATGAGCAATCTTGGGTTGCATCTGGCGATGCGCGCGGCGGGCATCGAGGTCCGCACCACCGGCGTCGGCGACCGCTACGTGCTCGAAGAGCTGCAGGGCGGGCGAATATTCGCTCGGCGGTGAGCAGTCGGGCCACATCGTGATGCCGGCGCTGGGCACAACCGGAGACGGCATCGTCGTCGGGCTGCGGCTGATGTCGAGGATGGCGCAGACCCGCTCGTCGCTGGCCGCGCTGGCCGAGCCGATGCAGACACTGCCCCAGGTGTTGATCAACGTGCAGGTCGCGGACAAGGCCACGGTGGCCGACGCGCCGTCGGTGCGCTCGGCGGTGGCCGAGGCCGAGGTCGAACTCGGCGACACCGGCCGAATCCTGTTGCGGCCATCGGGAACTGAGCAGGTCGTCCGCGTCATGGTCGAGGCCGCCGACGAGGACACCGCGCGGCAGGTCGCTGTTCGGGTCGCCGAATCGGTCAGCAACCAGCGCTGAAATTCGTTGGAACCGGCCGGGGTTCGCCCGGGCCAATATTGCGGTCGACGACGCGTTATCGCTGCCGCCGGTAGATCGATCCGAGAACCGCCAAGCCATCGCGAATCGCTGGCTCGGCGATCGCGCCGTAGCCGATCACCAAAGCCGGCGGCGCCGTCACGCGGCACCGACCAATGCCAGCTGGCGCCCTCCACAAGGACACCCCGCTTGCGTGCCGCTTCGACCAGATCCAACTCATCGCACCAAGTTGGCAGTCGCAGGTACAGGTGAAGGCCTGCGGCCACCCCCGTCGGAATCGCATCCGGCAGCGACGTGGCGATCGAAGCCAGTGCGGCGTCGCGTCGGCGCCGATAGATCGGCCGCACCCGACGGAGATGCCTCGCGAGCCCGCCCGTTTCGACGAACCGCGCCAGGGCCAACTGCTCGAGCACGGTATTTCCCATGTCGTCCAACAGCTTTTGCCTGACGATCTCCTCGACGAGCCAGTCCGGTGCCGCCAGCCAACCGAGTCGCAGTGCGGGCGTGAGGGTCTTGCTTGCGCATCCGGTGTAGACCACCCGCTGCGGTGCGAGGCCCTGCAGAGCGCCGATCGGCGCGCGGTCGTACCGAAATTCGGCGTCGTAATCATCCTCGATGATCAGTCCGTCGTTGTCGTGGGCCCATTTGACGAGCGCGGTGCGCCGTGCCGCGCTGAGGACCGTTCCCGTCGGATAGGAATGTGCTGGCGCCACAAGCACCGCTCCGACGTTTGTGCGCCAACAGCTTTGACACGTCGAGGCCCTCATCGTCAACCGGAATCGGCACCACTTCTAATCCCGCATTGGACACGGCTTCTCGGTGAAATCCGAAGCACGGGTCCTCGACGGCGACCGCGACGATGCCCCGAGACCGCAGTGACCGGGCCACCAGGACCACCGCCTGCGTCAACCCCGACGTGATGAGCATGTGATCGGGAGTGGTCGCAACGCCGCGCACGCGTGCGGTGTAGCTGGTTAGTGCTTCGCGTAATCGCAGGGTCCCCCGCGGACCCGGGTAACCCAGCTGCTGATTGGGCACACCGTTGAGCGCGCCGCGGTAGTGGCGCAGCCATTCAGTGCGGGGGAAGAGGGCAGGGTCGGGCAGTCCGCCGATGAGACGGACACCGATGCCCGGTTCGCCCGTCGTCGACGGCGATTCCGAGATCGACGGTGCGATCGGCATCACCCGGGTGCCGGATCCTTGGCGCCCGCTCAGGTATCCGTCGGCCGCGAGGTGTTCGTACGCGATCACCACCACACTTCGGGCGACGCCGAGATCGCGGGCCAATGTTCGCGTCGGCGGAAGTATCGTCCCGGACGGCAGGCGCCCCTGTTGGATGGCGGACCGCAGCTGTTGCTGCAATTGCGCGCACAAGCCCCGTCGGTCGGAGCGATCGAGCTTCACCAGAAGGTCCGATGGGAACCCCGAATCGTCGCGATTGGTCTGTTCGAAAATCTCCTGATTGGATCCTGACACACACCAATTATGGGTTGAAGCTGGTGGCATGTCAGTAGTGAGCGGTGCAACGGTGGCAGTGACGGCTCCCGTGCTGACGCCGTGGATGCCCGGCCCCGTCGATCCTCGAGACGCCCCGGTGGTGGTCAGTGTCACCGAATTCTCGGCCCATCACCGCCGCGACCTTCCTGGCGTCGCGGTGAAGGGGATGCGCATGCGGATGGGCTGGTATGCCATGGCCGGAGCCGTCGGCATGTGGCTGTGGATGACGGCGGCCGGGCGCGGCGGTTCGATCTCAGTGTGGGAGACCGAGCAGGACCTCGAACGGTTCATCACCCTTCCGCATCACGTCGACATCATGCGGCGCTACGGCGATCGCGGAACCGTCCGCTCCACCACGTGGGCGGCGGACCGATTTGACCGCGCCGTCATCCTCGACCGCGCCTGCACGTGGATCGGGTCGGCGTGAAGTCGCTGAGGCTATACGCGATGGGCCGAGTCGGCTCGCCATCGCTTCGCTGGCCGCACCGGCGGCCCCGCCTCAGATCGTCTGGGTCCGGCACGCCAGCGCCGCGCTGACGAACGCGTCGCGGGCCGGGTTGTCGGTCGCCGCATCCCAGATGAGCGTCACCTGGCTCGGGCCGATGTCCTCGATCGGCCTCACCCGAACATCCGGCCTGCGGTAGAACGACGTCGTCGAGCGCGGCAGGATCACGAAACCAGCTTGCGCGGCAACAAGTTCCAGCTTCTCCTCGACGGTGTGCGCCATCTGTCCCGGCCGGCGGTGCTCGGGGGTGGCGATCGCATACCACTCCGGCAACGTGGCAGGGTCCTGCAGCAGCCGCCTGGATGCCAGGTCGGCGAGTCGCACGGGGCGTTTCTTCTTCGCCAGCGGATCGGTCGGCAGGCAACACGACGTCGCGCGGTTCCTCCAGCAGCGGCGCGGTGCCAAGCCCGTGGCGGTCGATGGGCTCGCGGGCGTACACCACGTCGACATCACCGCTGCGGACCACGTCGACCTGCTCGGCCCAGCCGACTTGCACCACGACGGCACGCCGCGCCGGGTCATCGTCTTCGAATGCCGCCGCGGCGGCCGTCGCCAACAGGCCGGGCATCACTCCGACGGTCACCGTCACGGTCGGCTCGGCAACTCGAGACAGGCGCTGGCGCAATGCTTTCGACTCGGCGAGTAAGAAATGGGCATCTGTGAGCAATTGCTTGCCCGCGGCGGTCAGCCGAGTTCCGCGCGAGTCGCGGGCGAACAGCTCCACGCCGAGCTCACCTTCGAACGAGCGGACCTGGCGCGACAGCACCGGCTGTGCGATGTGCAGCCGCTCGGCGGCGCGGCCGAAGTTCAGTTCTTCGGCGACTGCCACGAAGTAGCGAAGTTTGCGCATGTCGAGGTCCGGCGTGGCCATACCCGAAGGGTATCGCTCTCCGGACGAAAAAGGTCTTGGACGGTTCATCCAACCGAGCCGAGAATGGATGCATGAGCCTGAAGAACGCGCGAGTCCTCGTCATCGGCGGCACTTCCGGCATCGGCCTCGGCGTCGCGTCCGCAGTGGCCGACCGCGGCGCCATCCCGATCGTGGTGTCGCGGCAGCAGTCCAGCGTCGACCGTGCCCTCTCCGAACTACCCGATCACGCCCGCGGCGCCACCGTCGACCTCACCGACGTGTCGGCATTGGAGCGGCTGGCCGTGGACATCGGCGATATCGAGCACTTCGTGTTCACCGCGGGCGAGTCACTCGAGCTGGCACCGCTGGCCGACCTGACCCCGGAGATCATCACACGCTTCTTCCAAACCCGGTTCGTTGGTGCGCTGACCGCTGTGCGGGTGTTCGCACCGCGCATCACGGCCGGTGGGTCGATCACGCTGACCAGCGGCACCGCCGCCGAGCAACCCGGATTCGGCGCTCTGCCGGTGAGCATCTGCGGCGCGATGAACGCGCTGACCAAGGCGCTCGCAGTGGAGCTGGCGCCGACCAGGGTCAACGCCGTCGCCCCTGGCGTCGTGCGCACGCCGCTGTGGGATGCGATGAGCGAAGCGGATCGGCAGGCACTGTACGACCAATCCGCACAACACCTTCCACTGGGTCGCATCGGCGAAGTGGCCGACACCGCCGCGCGCGTACGTGTACTGCATGGAGCAGGAGTTCGGCACCGGCACCGTGCTGACGGTCGACGGTGGAAGCGTACTCGGCTAGGGCGCTACGGCAATAGCCCGCGCAACTCCTCGACATAGCGCACCGTCTCGCGGCGGTCACCGGACAGCGGCTGCAGCAGCACCGTCGTGACCCCGGCCTCGGCGTAGGCGGCCAGCCGCTCTTTGACGAAACCGTGCGGGCCCACCAGCGACACATTGCGCACCAGCTCGTCGGGCACCGCTTCGATGGCCTCCTGCTTCTTGCCCGCGAGGTAGAGATCCTGGATGTGGTCGGCCACCTCGCCGAACCCGTAGCGGGTGGCCAGGTTGTGGTAGAAGTTCTTCCCACGGGCACCCATGCCGCCGATGTACAGCGCTAATTGTGGCTTCGCCCAGGACAATCGGCCATCGACATCGTCGCCGATGGCCAGGGGGGCGCTGACCATGATGTCAAGCGGACCCAGCGCCGGGTCGCGTTTGGCGTACCCGGACCGCAGCGACTCACCCCAAACGTCGTCCACTTTTTCCGGGAGGAAGAACACGGGCTGCCAGCCCTCGGCGATCTCGGCCGTCAGCTCGACGTTCTTCGGCCCCAGTGCCGCGATGGTGATCGGGATACGTTCGCGGACAGGGTGATTGATCAGCTGCAGCGGCTTGCCCAGGCCGGTGCCCTGGTCGGGCGGCAGCGGAATCTGGTAGTACTTCCCGTCGTAGGTCACCCGTTCGCGGCGCCACACCTGCCGGCAGATGTCGACCACCTCGCGAGTCCGGCCGAGCGGCGCGTCGAACGGCACGCCGTGGAAGCCCTCCATGACCTGCGGTCCCGACGTGCCGATGCCGAGCCGGAAGCGGCCGTCGGAGACGTAGTCGAGTCCGGCTGCGGTCATGGCCAGCAGCGAGGGGGTGCGGATGAAGATGGGCACCACGCCGGTCCCCAGTTCGATCCGCGACGTCTTGGCCGCCAGGAAACCGAGCTGGCTGATCGCGTCGTAGGAGTAGGCCTCGGCCACCAGCGCGATGTCGACGCCGAGCTTCTCCAGTTCGACGACCTGGTCGACGGCCTCCAGGAAGCCGCCGGCGTAGTTGAGAAAGATGCCTGTCCGCATTGTGGATTTATACACCCAACCGGTTGGTTGGCCTCCTCAGGGCTTCAGTAGAGCGACGACTTTGTCTTCGATGTTCACCGGATCGTCGGCGAATGGATCCACCACGGGTGCCTTCGGCAGGTCGACCTCGGGGTCGGCGAAGTCGCGGTAGGTCTTGTCACCGGTCAGCATGTGCAGCAGATAGCCGGTCAGCAGTGCCCGCGCCACCTTCTGGGTACTGCGGTCGGCGCCGGGCAGCCCAACCACCCGGGCCAGCCTCCTGCCTTCGATCAGACCCCCGGGCTTGGCCTTGTCCACCGTGCGAAGCGTCGCGCCCTTCCACACCCGGGCCAGGTCAACGGCGTTGGAGCGCAACGTCATCGGGTCACCCGGCGCGGTCAGCACCAGACCGGGCACCGGCAACGACGCCGCGGGCTGCTGCGCCGCGCGGTTTGGTCACTGTCGGAAACATCGCCACGACAGCTTTTGGTCGATGCCCCGCAGGCATGCCTGCGGCAGCGAACACCGCCGCGGACCCGCCGAAACCGTGCCCGGCGACGCCCAACTTCGTCGGATGCACGCTGATCTTTCCCGGACCCAGCCGCACGCCCGCGATGATGTCCAAGGTGGTGCCCAGGTCGAAGGCCAGATTGAGCACCGACGGCGCGATTCCGGTCTCGGTGTCAGGTGCCGCGGCGACGATGCCCCAGGACGCCAGATGCTCCAACGTCCCGCAGTAGCGGTCCGCCCCGGCGACCCAATCGTGACCGAACGCCACACCCGCCAGATTCATCCCCGATTCCGGGGTGTAAACGACGCCGGACAACCCGGCAAACGCCAGGTCACCACGCAAAACGCGGTGCGGGCCGCGGCGGGTCAAGGCGGCGAACAGTTTCTTCGTGCGGGCCACCTGACGACCGTAGCCCACCGGGTGTGACCTGCGTCCTGCACTATCCTGAATGGCTATGTGTGGAATCGTCGGCTACGTCGGGCAGCGTCCTGCCCGCGATATCGTGGTCGACGCGCTGCGCCGCATGGAGTACCGGGGTTACGACTCGGCCGGGGTCGCCCTGCTCGACGGGCGTGGCGGTCTGGCGGTGCGCCGCAGGGCGGGTCGGCTGGCCAACCTAGAGGCCGCGCTCGCCGAGACAGACGATGCCAGCTTCATCGGCAGCACCGGGCTCGGTCACACCCGCTGGGCCACCCACGGTCGCCCCAGCGACCGCAACGCCCACCCGCACCGCGACGCCACCGGACAGATCGCGGTCGTCCACAACGGGATCATCGAGAACTTCGCCGCGCTGCGCGCCGAGTTGGAAGCCGACGGGGTCGAATTCGCCAGCGACACCGACACCGAGGTCGCTGTTCACCTGGTCTCCCGGCAGTACCACCACGGTGACACCGCAGGCGATTTCACGGCCTCCGTGCTGGCGGTGCTGCGCCGGTTGGAGGGCCACTTCACGCTCGTCTTCGCCAACGCCGACGAGCCGGGCACGATCATCGCCGCCCGGCGGTCCACGCCGCTGGTGGTCGGTGTCGGGGATGGCGAGATGTTCATCGGTTCCGATGTCGCCGCGTTCATTGAGCACACCCGCGACGCCGTCGAACTGGGTCAGGACCAGGCGGTCGTCATCACCGCGAGCGGTTACCGGATCACCGATTTCGACGGCAACGACGTGACCGCCAGTGCTCGCAGCTTTCATATCGACTGGGACATGTCGGCCGCCGAAAAGGGCGGCTACGAGTACTTCATGCTCAAGGAGATCGCCGAGCAGCCCGCCGCGGTCTCCGACACCCTGCTCGGCCATTTCGTCGACGGCCGCATCGTGCTCGACGAGCAGCGGCTGTCCGATCAGGAACTCCGCGAGATCGACAAGGTGTTCGTGGTGGCCTGTGGCACTGCGTATCACTCCGGGCTGCTGGCCAAGTACGCGATCGAGCACTGGACGCGGTTGCCCGTTGAGGTGGAGCTGGCCAGCGAATTCCGTTACCGCGACCCGGTGTTGGATCAGCACACGCTCGTCGTCGCCATTTCGCAGTCCGGCGAAACCGCCGACACGCTTGAGGCGGTGCGGCACGCCAAGGCGCAGAAGGCCAAGGTGCTGGCCATCTGCAACACCCACGGCAGCCAGATCCCGAGGGAATGCGACGCGGTGCTCTACACCCGCGCCGGGCCGGAGATCGGCGTCGCGTCCACCAAGACGTTCCTCGCGCAGATCACCGCCAATTACCTTGTCGGACTGGCGCTTGCGCAGGCCCGGGGCACCAAGTATCCCGACGAGGTGGAACGCGAATTCCGCGACCTGGAGGCGATGCCGGACCTGGTGGCGCGGGTGCTGGACTCCGTCGAGCCGGTCTTTGCGCTGGCCCGCCGGTTTGCGAAGTCGCAGACGGTGCTGTTCCTCGGCCGCCACGTCGGCTACCCGGTCGCGCTCGAAGGTGCGCTCAAGCTCAAGGAGTTGGCGTACATGCACGCCGAGGGGTTCGCCGCCGGTGAACTCAAGCACGGCCCGATCGCGTTGATTGAGGACGACCTGCCGGTGATGGTTGTGATGCCGTCGCCGAAGAATTCGCCGACACTGCACGCCAAGCTGTTGTCGAACATCCGGGAGATCCAGGCCCGCGGCGCGGTCACCATCGTGATCGCTGAAGAAGGCGACGACACCGTCCGGCCCTATGCCGATCACCTTATCGAAATACCGGCGGTGCCAACACTTTTCCAGCCGCTGCTGTCGACGATTCCGCTGCAGGTGTTCGCCGCGGGCGTTGCGCAGGCGCGGGGCTACGACGTGGACAAGCCGCGCAACCTGGCGAAGTCCGTCACCGTCGAGTAGGCGGCGTCGGCGCGTCGCGGTGGCGGTCGGTGGCCGCGAGATTGATGTGTTGCGGAGAGAGTTCGAGTGGCGGCCTGCGTGAGTGCAATCGCGGCGCAAGCAGGCCCGTTAGGCGGCGTGTCGCCGCAATAGCTGCGGTGTTCCTGACACGATGACGCGGTGTCGCTCGTCGAGATCATCGAGGGAACCGGCACGGCGATCGACGCCGTGGGCGTCGCCGTCATCGCTTTTGGTGCGCTACTCGCCATCGTCATGACGCGTTGGAAGGAATCGTCGTGCGGACGGCGGTGCCTATGATTTCTTCCGGCGGCGGATGGGCCGCGCGATCCTTCTTGGCCTCGAATTCCTGGTCGCCGCAGACATCATTCGTACCGTCGCCGTCACACCGAACGCGCAGAGTGTTGCGGTTCTGGCTGGCATCGTGCTGATCCGCACCTTCCTGAGCTTCTCCCTGCAGTTGGAGATGACCGGCGCATGGCCGTGGCAACGCCCCGTCGTCACCGACGAATCTCACCGCTCAACCTGAGTGAGCCGCGCTGCGGATGGGGGGCTGGGGCGTCGGTCCCGGGTCGCCTTCGCACGGATGTGCGCCACACCCGACATCGGGCCCGACGGCGTCGCCTGGCCGCTGGAGGCCGATTGGCCGGCTCGCCTGGGCTGAAACCTCACTGCCAACGTCGCAGGCATGGAATCCTGGCTGGGATGCGGCACTACTACACCGCCGATGAGATCCGCGAAGCCGAAGCGCCACTGCTGGCAGTCATTGCCCGACGGCGGGCTGATGCGGCGGGCCGCGTTCGGGTTGGCCACCGCGATCGTCGGCGAACTGGTTGTGCTGAGCGGTGGCATCTCCGGGCGCCGGGTCTGCGCCGTCGTCGGCTCCGGCGACAACGGCGGTGACGCGCTGTGGGCCGCGACGTTCCTGCACCGCCGAGGCGTGGCCGCCGCAGCGGTGTTACTCAGCCCCGAACGCACCCACGAGGCGGCGCTGGCCGCGTTCACCCGCGCCGGCGGCAGAATCGTGGAAAGTGTCCCGGCGGCAACCGATCTGGTGATTGACGGCGTGGTCGGCATCTCCGGCTCCGGCCCGTTGCGACCCAACGCGGCCGAGTTTTCGCCGCCGTCGACCAGGCTGGCATCCCCGTGGTGGCAGTCGACATTCCCAGCGGCGTCGACGTGCAGACCGGGGCCGCCGACGGCCCGCACGTGCATGCCGCCCTGACCGTGACGTTCGGCGGCCTGAAACCCGTTCACGCCCTTGGTGATTGTGGTCGGGTCGAATTGGTCGACATCGGCCTCGACCTGGCCCCCACTGACGTGCTGGGATTCGACGCCGCCGATGTCGCCGCCCGTTGGCCGGTCCCGGGCCCCAAGGACGACAAGTACACCCAGGGCGTCACGGGCATCCTGGCCGGCTCGGCGACCTATCCCGGTGCGGCCGTGTTGTGCACCGGGGCCGCCGTCGCAGCCACCTCGGGCATGGTCCGCTACGCGGGAAGCGCAGGCCCACAAGTACTTTCGCACTGGCCCGAAGTCATCGCAGCGCCGAGTGCCGGCGCATCGGGTCGCGTGCAGGCCTGGGCGGTCGGTCCCGGCCTCGGCACCGACGACACGGCAGCGGCAGCGCTGTGGTTCGCGCTTGAGACCGACCTGCCGGTCGATCGTCGACGCCGACGCGCTGACCATCCTCGCCGCTCATCCCGATCTGATCACCGGTCGTAGGGCGCCGACCGTATTGACGCCGCATGCGGGTGAATTCGCACGACTGGCCGGTGCTCCGCCCGGTGACGACCGCGTCGCCGCGGCCCGCAAGCTCGCCGAACGGCTCGGCGCCACGGTGCTGTTGAAGGGTAACGTGACGATCATCGCTGAACCCGGTGGACCTGTTTACCTCAACCCGGCGGGCCAATCTTGGGCCGCCACCGCGGGATCGGGCGACGTGCTGTCGGGCGTCATCGGCGCGCTGCTGGCCGCCGGGCTGCCCACCGGCGAGGCGGCCGCCGCGGCCGCCTTCGTGCACGCCCGCGCCGCTCAGTTGTCGGCCGCCGACCCAGGCCCGCAGCCCGGCGCCGACGTCGTCGTCGCGCATCCTCGCCCATGTTCGTGCCGCCGATCGCCTCACTGTAAACGGAAGGATTTGCCATGTCGCACAAGCGCACTCACCCTCCTCAGATCGCCCCGGCATACACCGGGCGGCTCGCGATGGCGCCGGTCCCGTCGCTGCGAATGCCCGACGACGCGATGGATCCCGACGCTGCCTACCGCTTCATCCACGACGAATTGATGCTCGACGGCAGCACCCGGCTGAACCTGGCGACGTTCGTCACGACCTGGATGGATCCCGCAGGCCGAGAAGCTGATGGCCGAGACGTTCGACAAGAACATGATCGACAAGGACGAATACCCGGCCACCGCCGCGATCGAGCAGCGCTGCGTTTGCATGGTGGCCGACCTGTTCCACGCCGAGGACCTGCGCGACGACGACCCGTCGAGCGCGACCGGCGTGTCGACGATCGGGTCCAGCGAGGCGGTGATGCTCGCCGGCCTTGCGATGAAGTGGCGGTGGCGCGCGAACGCGTCGGTAAGGACGTCGAAGAACCGGACGCCGAATCTGGTGATGGGCTCCAACGTGCAGGTGGTGTGGGAGAAGTTCTGCCGCTACTTCGACGTCGAGCCGCGCTACCTGCCGATGGCGAGAGGGCCGCTACGTCATCACGCCCGAGCAGGTGCTGGACAACATCGACGAGAACACCATCGGCGTGGTGGCGATCCTGGGCACCACTTACACCGGCGAACTGGAACCGATCGGTGAGATCTGCGCGGCGCTGGACAAACTGGCCGCCGATGGGGGTGCTGGACGTCCCCGTGCACGTCGACGCGGCCAGCGGTGGCTTCGTCGTGCCCGTTCCTGCACCCCGACCTCGAGTGGGACTTCCGGCTGCCGCGGGTGGTGTCGATCAATGTCAGCGGGCACAAGTACGGCCTGACCTACCCCGGGATCGGTTTCGTGGTGTGGCGCAGCGCCGAGTACCTGCCCGAGGATCTGGTCTTTCGGGTCAACTACCTCGGCGGTGACATGCCGACGTTCACGCTGAACTTCTCCCGGCCGGGCAACCAGGTGGTCGGCCAGTACTACAACTTCCTGCGGCTGGGCCGCAGGGCTACGCGCAGGTGATGAAGCTGCCTGTCGCAGACCGCCCGGTGGCTGGGCGATTCGCTGCGTGAGAGCGAGCACTTCGACGTGGTCGCCGACGGCTCGGCGATCCCGGTGGTCGCTTCCAGCTGGCCGGTGATTTTGGTTACACCGAGTTCGACGTGTCGCATGCGCTGCGCGCCTACGGCTGGCAGGTACCCGCCTACACCATGCCCGACGATGCGAGCGACGTCACCGTGTTGCGCATCGTGGTGCGGGAGGGCTTCTCCGCCGACCTGGCCAGGGCCCTTCAGCGACGACGCTCTCACCGCGTTGGAGGGCCTCGACGAACTCAAGCCCGGCGGCCACTTCGACCGGGTGCAGCCCTTCGCTCACTGAGTCCAGGCGCCGGGTCCGGGCCGGCGCGTTCTGGGACAATCGGCCGTGGATATGTCCATGCAAACGACCGACTCTCGCTGACCCCCCGGCGGCCGCCAGGCCGTCGTGGACCTCGACGCGATCGCCCACAATGTGCGGCTGCTGTGGAGCAGGCAGGCTCGGCCCAGGTGATGGCGGTCGTCAAGGCCGACGGATACGGCCACGGCGCCACCCAGGCCGGGCGGGCCGCGCTCGCGGCCGGCGCGGCCGAACTCGGTGTCGCCACCTCGACGAGGCGCTGGCGCTACGTCGCGACGGCATCACTGCGCCGCTGCTGGCGTGGCTGCACTCGCCCGGCACCGACTTCGCGCCCGCGCTGGCCGCCGACGTCGAGCTGGCGGTGTCGTCGGTGCGCCAGCTGGCCGACGTGCTCGACGCGGTCGAGCGCACCGGCCGCACCGCGTCGGTCACCGTCAAGGTCGACACCGGGCTGAACCGCAACGGCGTGAGCGCCGCCGAGTTTCCCGCGCTGCTGACCGCTGCTGCGCCGCGCCAACGCCGACGACGCCATCCGGCTGCGCGGCATCATGTCGCATCTGGCTGCACGGCGACGACCCCGACAATCCGTTCAATGACCTTCAGGCGCAGCGTTCTGACCGACTTGCGTGGCGCACGCCCGCGATCAGGGGTCGGGTTCGAAATCGCGCACCTGTGCAATTCGCCGGCCGCGATGACCCGCCCGGACCTGGCCTTCGACATGGTCCGGCCGGGCATCGCGGTGTACGGGCAGACCCCGATCCCGGAGCGCGGCGACATGGGCCTGCGCCCGGCGATGACGTTGAAATGCCCTGTCGCACGGGTCCAGTCGGTCAGGCGGGCGACGGTGTTTCCTACGGTCACACGTGGATCGCCGAACGCGACACGACGCTGGCGCTGCTGCCGATCGGCTATGCCGACGGCGTCTACCGCAGCCTTGAGCGGCCGCATCGATGTGCTGATCAACGGCCGGCTGCGATCGCAGCGTCGGCCGCATCTGCATGGACCAGTTCGTCGTCGACCTTGGCCCGGTGAGATCGACGTCGCCGAGGGCGACGAAGCGATCCTGTTCGGTCCCGGCACTCAGGGCGAGCAGACCGCACAGGATTGGGCGGACCTGCTCGGCACCATCAACTACGAGGTGGTCACCAGTCCCCGCGGCCGGGTCATCGAACGTATCGTGGAGCGGCGACGGGCCAAAGCCGTTGAGCGATGAGGAGACTGCGCGGCCGCGCGGCCGAAGGTCCAACGCGCGGTGGCTGGCAGGCGCGGCCGGGGTAATGGCGGTCGGCAGCGCCGCGGGCATCTCCGTCGCCAGGTCGTTGCGTCGGCCGCGTGAGCACCGACGATCCCTACGACGACGAGGACTTCGAACTGCTCGACGCCGACCGCAGCTACGTCGTCACCACTCCCGACGGCGTGCCGCTGGCGGTGCGCGAGGTCGGTCCCGAGGATGCCCGGCTGACGGTCGTGTTCGCGCACGGCTTCTGTCTTCGGATGAGCGCCTTTCACTTTCAGCGGGCACGACTGGCCGAGCAGTGGGGCCCGCAGGTCCGGATGGTGTTCTACGACCAACGCGGACACGGCCAGTCAGCCGAGGCCCCACCCGACACCTACACCGTCACGCAACTGGGCAAGGACCTGGAAACCGTGCTCGCCGTGATGGCGCCGCGCGGCCCGGTGGTGCTGGTCGGGCATTCGATGGGCGGCATGACCGTGCTATCGCACGCACGACAGTTCCCGCAGCGCTATCCCACGCGTATCGTCGGAGCGGCGATCATCGCCTCTGCGGCCGAAGGGGTTTCGCGCTCGCCGCTGGGGGAGATCCTGAAGAACCCGGCGCTCGAGGCGGTGCGCTTCGCCGTCCGGCGCGCCCCGAAGATCGGTGCATCGCACCCGCGGTGCCGCCAAGTCGGTGATCGGCCCGATCCTGCGGGCGGCGTCGTACGGCGACGAAAAGATCAGCCCGAGCGTCGTGGCGTTTCCGAGAAGATGATGCACGACACACCGATCGTCACGTTGGTGGAATTCCTGCACGCGCTGGAGGTTCACGACGAGACCGCGGCGCTTCCGACGCTGGCGAAGGTGCCCACCCTGATCGCCTGCGGCGACCACGACCTGCTCACCCCGATGGAGCACTCGCTGAGCATGGCCGCCGCGTTGCCGAAGTCCGAGCTGGTGATCGTCGGCGGCGCAGGGCATCTGGTGCAGCTCGAAGCAGCCCGAGAGCAGATCGACGACGCTCTGGTCCGCTTGGTCGAGCGCGCCACGCCGTCCAAGCTGGTCGCGCTGACGCGTCGGGTGCGCGAACGGGTGCGCAACCATGGCTGAGCGCCGCTGCTGGCACCACCGAGCTGGCCACCGCCGAGGACACCATCGCGCTGGGCGCCCGGCTGGGCGGGCAGTTACGCGCCGGTGACGTCGTGGTGTTGTCGGGTCCGCTGGGCGCGGGAAAAACGGTGCTGGCCAAGGGAATTGCGCGAGCCATGGATGTGGAAGGGCCGGTGATCTCGCCGACGTTCGTGTTGGCCCGTGTACACCCGCGCGCATCGGGCGGCGCCCCCGCGATGATCCACGTCGACTTGTACCGGCTGCTCGATCACGCCTGCTGTCGACCTGCTCGCCGAGCTCGACTCGCTGGACCTCGACACCGATCTCGACGACGCCGTCGTCGTCGTCGAGTGGGGAGAGGGGCTGGCCGAACGGCTCTCGGACAGCCACCTCGACGTCCGGCTCGAACGCGGACCGCGACACCGAGGTGCGCACCGCCATCTGGCGGTGGAGCCGACCAGTGACGTCCACGTGCTCGCGATCGACACGCGGCACATCCGGCCGTCGACCGGCGAGGCCTGGTGCCGCGCAACGTGAGCTCGACGGCGTCGAGGTGCTCGGCGAGCGGGTCACCGTCGACGCCCGCGCGCACGCCGAGCGGCTCACCCCGAACGTGCTCGCCGCCCTGGCCGATGCCGGGCCTGACGATGGCCGATGCGCTGAGGGCCGTCGTGGTCGGCTGCGGTCCCGGGCCCCTTCACCGGACTGCGGGTCGGCATGGCGACCGCGGCCGCGTACGGTCACGCGCTCGGCATCCCCGTGCACGGGGTCTGCAGCCTCGACGCGATCGGGATCGGAACCGCAGCGACATCGGCGAGGTTTTGGTGGTCACCGATGCCCGCCGCCGCGAGGTGTATTGGGCGCGCTACCGCGACGGGCGTGCGCGTCGCCGGGCCCGCCGTGGACGCCCCTGCCGATGTTCCGCGTCGACGCCGACGCGATGGCCGGGTCGCCCGAACACGTCGCGCTGTTCGATCTGCCACGGTTGCGCCGGCCTACCCGACGGCGGCGGGCCTGGTGCGTGCGGTCACCGATTGGACCGCCGAGGCCGCCCCGTCTGATGCCGCTGTATCTGCGCCGGCCCGACGCCAAGCCGTCGAGCGGTGACGCCGATGACGGTGACCGCTCGGCTACGACGAATTGACCCGCGCGACGCCGCCCGATGCGCGGAGCTGGAGTCGCAGCTGTTCGACGGCGACGACCCCTGGCCCGCGCGCGCTTTCGTGGCCGAACTGGAGGCCGAAGCACAACCACTACGTCGCCGCGCGCGCCGACGACAAGCTCGTCGGCTATGGCGGGCATCGCGCGGCTGGGGCGAAAGCCGCCCTACGAGTACGAGATCCACACCATCGGCGTCGACGCCGCCTACCAGGGCCAGGGCATCGGCCGGCGGCTGCTGACCGGGCTGCTCGACTATGCCAATGGCGGAACGGTTTTCCTCGAGGTTCGCACCGACAACGACGCGGCGATCGCGCCTGTACGAGAGCGCCGGTTTCGTCGCGGTCGGGCTGCGCAGGCGGTACTACCGCGCCAGCGGCGCCGACGCCTACACGCATGCGACGGGATCCGCCATGACGATGCCTCTGATCCTGGCCATCGAAAGCTCCTGCGACGAAACCGGTGTCGGCATCGCGCGAGCTCGACGACGACGGCACGGTCACGCTGCTGGCCGACGAGGTGGCCTCCAGCGTCGACGAGCACGCCAGGTTCGGCGGCGTGGTCCCCGAGATCGCGTCGCGCGCACACCTGGAGGCGTTGGGCCCCACCATGCGGCGGGCGCTCGAGGCGGCCGGCGTGGGCAAACCCGACGTCGTCGCCGCCACCATCGGCCCGGGTCTGGCCGGTGCGTTGTTGGTGGGAGTGGCTGCGGCCAAGGCATATTCGGCGGCGTGGCAGGTGCCGTTCTATGCTGTCAACCATCTCGGCGGACACCTGGCCGCCGACGTCTACGACCATGGCCCGCTGCCCGAGAGCATTGGGCTGCTGGTGTCCGGCGGGCACACCAACCTGCTGCACGTGCGGTCGCTGGGCGAACCGATCGTCGAACTCGGCAGCACCGTCGACGACGCTGCTGGCGAGGCGTACGACAAGGTCGCGCGGCTGCTCGGCCTTGGTTATCCCGGCGGCAAGTCGCTCGATGACCTGGCCCGCGACGGGCGACCGCGACGCAATCGTCTTCCCGCGCGGCATGACCGGGCCCCGCGACGATCCGTACGCGTTCAGCTTCTCGGGTCTCAAGACCGCCGTCGCCCGCTACGTGGAGAGCCAATCCGCGAGCGCGTTCCGCGCAGCCGATGTGGCGGCGGGCTTCCAGGAGGCGGTGGCCGACGTGCTGACGCATCAAGGCGGTTCGCGCCGCCACCGAGCTTGGGGTGTCGACGCTGCTGATCGCCGGTGGCGTGGCGGCCAACTCGCGGCTGCGCGAGCTGGCCGGCCAGCGGTGCGCGGCCGCGGGGCTGACGCTGCGGATCCCGCGGCCACGGCTGTGCACCGACAACGGCGCGATGATCGCCTCGTTCGCCGCGCATCTGATCGCCGCCGGCGCGCCGCCGTCGCCGCTGGACGTAGCGAGCGATCCGGGCCTGCCGGTGGTGAAGGGACAGCTGTCGACGAGTGAGCAGCCGCGGGGGATCGCGCATGAACTCGGCAGAACACAAGCTGGCCATCACCGAACTGCTGTACCGATACGCCGAGCTGATCGACGCCGGCGACTTCGACGGGGTCGGCGCAGTGCTCTCCCGGGCGACGTTCGGCGGTACCGGGCCGCAGGGGGTGTCGGGGGCCGAGATCATCGCCAAGCTGTTCGCGAGCGACCACCCGTCGCTACCCCGAGCACGCGAACACCCCGCGGACCCGTCACCTGGTGCTGAACCCGATCGTCGAGATCAGCGCACAGCGAACGGCCACCGCCCGGTCGACGTTCTGCGTCATGCAGAACACCGAGACGGTTTCGCTGCAGCCGATCGTGGTCGGCCGCTACTTCGACGCTTTCAGCTGCGACCGACTTCCTGCCGGCTGGTACTTCACCGAGCGCAAGGTCGAGGTCCAAATGGTCGGGGATGTGTCCGCCCACCTGATGGTCGACCCGAGGGGCTTCGAGCGCGGGTCATTAGGCACAGGGCCGACCTTGAGTGCTAGCACTCTCATGTATAGAGTGCTAGGTGGCAGGCGGCCAACCCCTGCGCCGGCACCCGCGACGACGGCGCGAGGGCACGGGCGCATGCCGAACACCTGGTAATTCGACGGTATCCGGGGATTCCCCGGATCGACACCCATTAGTGGAGGGCTCCATCGTGGCGAGCGTGAACATCAAGCCACTCGAGGACAAGATCCTCGTACAGGCCAACGAGGCCGAGACCACGACCGCTTCCGGTCTGGTCATTCCCGACACCGCCAAGGAGAAGCCGCAGGAAGGCACCGTCGTCGCAGTTGGCCCCGGCCGCTGGGATGAGGACGGCGACAAGCGGATTCCGCTGGACGTGTCCGAGGGCGACGTCGTCATCTACAGCAAGTACGGCGGCACCGAGATCAAGTACAACGGCGAGGAGTACCTGATCCTGTCGGCCCGCGACGTGCTGGCAGTCGTCGACAAGTAAGCACTCGTGTTCCGCCCCGGAGATCCCCGTACCCACGGGTGATTTCCGGGGCGGCATGCATTAGCGATGACAGGAAAGAGACATATGAGCAAGCAGATTGAGTTCAACGAAACCGCGCGCCGCGCAATGGAAGCCGGCGTCGACAAGCTCGCCGACGCGGTCCGCGTGACGCTGGGCCCGCGGGGCCGCCACGTGGTGCTGGCCAAGGCGTTCGGCGGCCCGACCGTGACCAACGACGGCGTCACCATTGCCCGCGAGATCGACCTGGAAGACCCGTTCGAGAACCTCGGCGCTCAGCTGGTGAAGTCGGTGGCCACCAAGACCAACGACGTCGCCGGCGACGGCACCACCACCGCGACGGTGCTGGCGCAGGCGCATCGATCAAGGCCGGGCTGCGCAATGTCGCCGCAGGCGCCAACCCGATCGCGCTTGGGCTCGGGCATCTCCAAGGCCGCCGACGCGGTGTCGGAAGCGCTGCTGGCCGTCGGCCACGCCGGTGTCCGACAAGAAGGGCATCGCGCAGGTCGCCACCGTTTCCTCGCGCGACGAGCAGATCGGTGAGCTGGTCGGCGAGGCGATGACCAAGGTGGGCCACGACGGCGTCGTCATCCGTCGAGGAGTCCTCGACGCTGAACACCGAGCTGGAGATCACCGAGGGCGTCGGCTTCGACAAGGGCTTCATCTCGGCCTACTTCATCACCGACTTCGACGCCCAGGAAGCGGTGCTCGAAGACGCGTTGGTGCTGCTGCACCGCGAGAAGATCAGCTCGCTGCCCGACGTGCTGCCGCTGCTGGAGAAGGTCGCCGAGAGCGGCAAGCCGCTGCTGATCATCGCCGAAGACGTTGAGGGCGAGGCGCTTTCGACGCTGGTGGTCAACGCGATCCGCAAGACGCTGAAGGCCGTCGCGGTCAAGGCGCCGTTCTTCGGTGATCGCCGCAAGGCGTTCCTCGACGACCTCGCCGTCGTGACCGGCGGTCAGGTGGTCAACCCCGACGTCGGTTTGCTGCTGCGTGAGGTCGGCCTCGACGTGCTGGGCATCGGCGCGGCGCGTCGTGGTCACCAAGGACAGCACCACCATCGTCGACGGTGGTGGCGCCAAGGACGCGATCGAGGCGCGGACGGCCCAGCTGCGGGCCGAGATCGAGGCCACCGATTCCGACTGGGATCGCGAGAAGCTCGAGGAGCGGCTGGCCAAGCTGGCCGGCGGCGTCGCGGTCATCAAGGTCGGCGCGGCCACCGAGACGGCGCTCAAGAAGCGCAAGGAGAGCGTCGAGGACGCCGTCGCCGCGGCCAAGGCTGCGGTCGAGGAGGGCATCATCACCGGCGGCGGCTGCTGCGCTGGTGCAGGCCCGCAAGGCGCTGGACAGGCTGCGCAGCGAGCTGACCGGTGACGAGGCGCTCGGCGTCGACGTGTTCGGCTCGGCGCTGTCGTCACCGCTGTACTGGATCGCCACCAACGCCGGGCTGGACGGCTCGGTGGTGGTGAACAAGGTGGCCGGGCCTGCCCGACGGGCAGGGCTTCAACGCCGCCACGCTGACCTACGGCGACCTGGTCGCCGATGGCGTCGTCGACCCGGTCAAGGTCACCCGTTCGGCGGTGCTCAACGCCGCGTCGGTGGCCGCGGATGATGCTCACCACCGAGACGGCGATCGTGACAAGCCGGCCGAGGAAGAAGACCACGGCCAGGTCATCACGGCCACGCGCACTAGCTCCGCCTCTCCGTTCACTCTGCGCTGAGGGCGTGCGCCACTCGCACTTCCGCGCCCTCAGCGCAGACTCACCATCGAGCGAAGCTGCCCGCCGGCATCCTCAACACCGGTAATCGCGGCCGGACCAACCAAGATCAGCTCCGCGTCATGTCTTAGCTAGTAGCTCCGGGCCACGGCTGGCCCGTCCACTCTGCCGCCCTCGGCGCGGGACGTAGGCGGCGCACGATGCCGATAACAGTGGCTATGCCCAGGACGGAACCTACTCCGACTGCAATAGGCGGCACGATCCACGTGTCGGGGACAGCTTCGTCGAACACCCCGCTGCCCCGTGAGATGTGGACGTCGATGTCATGACCGACGTCTTTCCCGTACACACCCCAGAACTCCAAGAACCTGTCCTGGCTGCCTTGCGACCCTGTGCAGGAGTCACCGAAGGCGTAGCCAAACAATTGATCTGAAAAACGCGTCCCACGTCCCTCACACTGCTGGACCGTGACCCGAGCGGGAACACCGGAATGTTGCACCCACATGAAGTACGCCCCGAACGCGATGATTGCGACCGAAGCAATCAAACCAAACGCGATAATCCCCCAGCGGCCCCGACGTCGTCTGCTCGATACCACCGTGATCCTCCTGATAGGCGTTGTCTGACACCGGTGGTGCCGGTGGGTCAGCTTGCGGTAGACGCCTTGGCGGATCCTTGCGGCGCAGCTCAGCCTCCCCGTTTGATGATGGACCCTCAGCGAATCGCCCGTAACTCAAATCACTGAGCCTGGTCCTCGACTTTCCCGGCTACCCGGATCACCGCCAGGGCGCGTTTCGGTGGTGGTACATCGTGCACCATCGAGACCGCGGTGGTGGACAAGCCCGAAGAGGAACCCGAGCACGCTGGTCACCATCACGGCCACGCGCACTGAGGTAGAGCCGCAAAACGGAGCACCCCCGGTCGAGGAACCGGGGGTGTTTCGCGTGTGGGGCCGGTCGCATAGTTGGTTTGCCGGCCTTACGGGACATAACCCCGTGCTCGAGCGCGGCGAGGAACCTGTCGCACTTGCTGACAGCGCAAGCCGGGGGCCGAGATTGCGGTCTGGTCGGCCGTGCACGGCCTGGCCAGCCTGCTGCTCGATGGACCGTTACCCACGAGCGACGCAGCCGTCAAATTTGCGTGGGAGCACGTCCAGGATGTCGTTGAGCGCGGACTGCTGAACGGCGGCTAACTGCCGTCACGACCAGCCGGCTGTCATCCGAGACCATCGAGATGGCAGTGGTCGACAAGCCCGAAGAAGGGTGTCGCATCGGATCAGCGGGCTGCTCGTCCCTTTACCGAATCCCATGCCGCTCGAGCGAGCGCGGTTTGGGCATCGAGGATATTGAAGCGATCACCTGAGCGGGCGAGCCAGAGTCGGGCGTACTCGACGCTGGGCCCCATCCACAGTGCTTGGCACAGCCTGGGAGACAGCGACTTGATCCGGCCGTGTTCGACGTGGGGCGCCAGCCATGCGTTGGCCTGGTGGTAGAACTGCTCGCGTAGGCGAGCGATTGCTGGTAGAGACTCTTCGATCACTTCAAACTCTTGACAATGAAACAGGTACTTGGCTCGGGCTTCATGCGTCACAACCCAATCCAAGTGCGCCCGTACGGAGCCTTGGATACCGGCGCGGGCGCTGCGGCTGCTGCGTAGCGCCGCGAGATAGGTGTCGTAGTAGTCGCGGAGAGTGTCCAGGTACAGTTCCGCGGCCACGCCTTCCTTGCTGCCGAAGAAGTGGTAGATGCTACCGACGCTCGCACCGGACTCCCGGTGGATGGCGTCGATCGTGGTGCCCGTCACGCCATTCCGCAGAAAACAGGTCAGCGCCGCAGCCAAGATTGCCTGCCGTCGCGGAGCTTCGACGTTCGAAGCGCTGACCATCACGGCCAGCCTAGCTGGGCAATCCAGCCTTGACTAGAATATTTCGCTAGAATATATTTCTAGCCGTGCCGCGCGCGCTGAGTTCGTCACTTGAGCAGATCCGCTGCGAGGGCTACACGGTGGTCCGCGATGCGCTGAGCCCGCGCCAAGTGGAAGCTATCCGCGAAGAGCTGGCGCCGATACTGGCTTCGACGCCCTTCGGCCGCAACGAGTTCGAAGGCCACCGTTCCCAGCGGGCGTACGCGCTGCTCGCCAAGGCGCCAGCGACGACGGACCTAGTAACGCACCCGGCCCTCGTCGCGCTCCTGGATCAACTGCTGCACCCGGCCTACCTACTCTCGGCGCACATCGCGATCAATGTCCATCCCGGCGAGACCGCGCAGCAGCTCCACTGCGACGATGCGCACTGCGCCATGCCGCGGCCCCGCCAGCACCTCGGGGTATCGGCGGTTTGGGCGATCGACGACTTCACGGCCGACAACGGCGCGACCGAAATACTCCCGGGCAGTCACACCTGGGGCAACGAAATCCCTGATCCAGACGACTCTCGGATCCGCACCATCGAAATGAGCGCAGGCTCGGTCGTCGTGTTTCTCGGCAGCACCTATCACCGCGGCGGCGCCAACACCAGCGACACGGTCCGCTTGGGGATCACACCCCAGTTCTGCGAACCGTGGATCCGACCCATCGAGACGATGACGTTGGCCGTGCCACCCGACACTCGCTTCGAGGTACTCGCCGCAAGTGCAATCACTCCTCGGTTACGGGATCTACCCGCCCTTCATCGGATACGTTGACGGCCGCGACCCCCGACACCTCGCTCGAGCCCCGGTGACTCTGGAGCGTCAATTCTGGCCCCGTAGCAAAGGCCCCCATTCCGCTGGGAAATGGGGGCCCTTGGCGTCTGCTGGCGCTTACGAGGCGCGGCGAATGCCCCGCTTCAGCAACAACTCGCGCTCGGACTCACTCAGGCCGCCCCAGATGCCGTACGGCTCGCCGACGCCCAGCGCGTGGGCGCGGCACTGTGTGACCACCGGGCAGCGGCGGCACATCTCCTTGGCGCGCATCTCACGCTGCGCGCGGGCCCGGCCGCGCTCGCCGTCGGGATGGAAAAACATGGCGGAATCGACCCCTCGGCAAAGGCCCTGCATCTGCCAATCCCAGATGTCAGCGTTGGGTCCGGGTAGCTGCTGCGGCTGTGGCATTGGAAAACCCCTCTCTACACACCCTTTTCGCCGTTTTGTGGCCGAAGGGTGCGTGAGTTGTGGAACCGACCCGAGCACAAGTCGCCGATGACTACTCGTGCACACAAAGTATGGGGACTCACGAAATTCCGTCAATAGCCCGCACATGTGCTCATGGACATAACCCCAGGCCGAGAATTTACATCACGTTCATCATTGCGACCCTGCGGCAACGACATAGGTGGTAACGAAACGCCGGCCGTCCGATCACGACCCGTGTTTCCGCTGATCGCATAGGGCTGTGTCGCAAAGATGATTTCCCGCCCCCAGAAGGCGGTTGACATCGAGTTAACATCACCACCACAAACTGTTAACCGATCCCGTTTCGGCGAAACGCCGAAGGCGTGCCCGCCGGTACCGGGTTTTGGACAACGCATTGATAGCGTCGCGATCCGATGAGCATCGTGTTGGCGAACGCCGCGTTCGGCGACGACCCGCGGCGCTGGCCGCTGCCGCCGGCGTCCACGCCCCACGAACTATGGCTGCGCGCCGTGGCCGCCGGCGGTCAGGGCCGCTACGCCAGCGCGATGGCCGACCTGGACGGCCTGTGCGGGCTGCAGCGCGACGGCCCGTTGGCGTCGCTGGCGCACAGCACCCGGGCGTCGTTGCTGCGTCAGCTCGGCTGGCATGACCGGGCCCGCCGGTGGGACGGCCGGGCGATGGCGCTGGCCGGCGTCGGACCTGCAGGCCGGTGCCGACGCCCTGATCGGGCTGGCCGCCGACGCACTCGGTGTGGGGCGGTTTGCGGCGTCGGCGGCGGCGTTACGGCGCGCCGGTGAGCTGCTCGCCGGATCGGCGGCGCCACCGCGGCTGCCGGTGCGGCTGGCGTGGGTGACCGCGGAGCTGGCGATGGCCTGCGGCGACGGCGCGACGGCCGTGGGGCACGCCGAGCGCGGCGTCGAGCTTGCCGCGACGGCCGGTTCGGCGCGCCACGGCGTGAAATCGGATGTCATCCTGGCTGCCGCGCTGTGCAGCGCCGGGGAAATCGAGGCGTCGCGGCGCGTCGCCGACGCCGCGCTGCAGGACGCCGAACGACTGGGAATCGATCCCGCTGCGCTGGGCGTTGGCCTGCCTGCTGGCCGACATCGGCAGCGCGACACATTCGCCGGGACGGGTGGCGGCGATCCGCGACGAGTCGGCGGATACAGTCCGTCACTTGGGCGGCGCGTGGTCGGACCGGTGACCCGGTCCGCGCCGTCTGGATCGTTATTGTTTAGCTGAGCCACCCATCCCGGGTGAGGTTGCCCCGCTCGCGTTCGTAACGCTGGAGATACCGCCCACGATGACAAGTTCGGGAGAACGTCTCGATGCTGTCGTTGCTGAGGCCGTGGCGGGCAATCGGGACGCGCTTCGGGAGGTGCTGGAGACCATCCGTCCCATCGTTGTCCGGTATTGCCGGGCCAGGGTCGGGGCGAGCGAGCGGGCCGGTCTTTCAGCCGATGATGTCGCACAGGAGGTGTGCTTGGCCGCCATCACGGCGCTGCCGCGTTACAAGGATCAGGGACGACCGTTCCTGGCCTTTGTGTACGGCATCGCCGCGCACAAGGTTGCTGACGCGCACCGCGCCGCCGCGAGGAATCGCGCCGAGCCGACCGATGTCGTCCCGGAGCGCCTCTCCCTGGAGGCCGGGCCCGAGCAGTCGGCCCTCGATTCCGAATCGTCGGCCCGGATGGCCAAGCTCCTGGCCGTGCTGCCTGAGAAGCAGCGCGAGATCCTGATCCTGCGTGTGGTCGTCGGCATGAGCGCCGAAGAGACCGCCGAAGCGGTCGGCAGCACCGCAGGCGCGGTCCGGGTTGCCCAGCACCGGGCGCTGGCGCGGCTGAAG
Organism: uncultured Actinomycetota bacterium; assembly: GCA_963733605.1. Lineage (GTDB taxonomy): Bacteria > Actinomycetota > Actinomycetes > Mycobacteriales > Mycobacteriaceae > Mycobacterium. Next base: position 372,595 of record CAVTDY010000017.1, on the reverse strand, counting down.
TCCGAAATCATGGCGACGGGGCGCGACCATGCCTGATTTCGGACGCTGGAGTGCCAACGGGGGCGATCCGTCGCTCAACGAAATCAACCGCACGGACCGGTTCCTCGACGCGCTGGCGTCGCAGCAGCCGGTGTATTCGACGGATCGTGGCGAGGCCGAGCTGGCGAACCTGCTCGCAGGCTGGCGCGACGAGCTGCGTGAGCCGCCGTTGATGGCCCCCGTGACGCCCCGCGATGCAGCGGCGGCGTTGCGGCGCGCGATCGAGGCGCGCAAGCGAACACGGACGTCGATGGCCGTGGTGGGTTCGGTTGCCGCGGCAGTGTTGTGCCTCGGCGGTTTCGGCGCGTTGGTAGCCGGTGCAGGGCCGGGTGACGCGCTATATGGCTTGCACACAACGCTGTTCGGGGAGCAAAAGCAGACGCGCGGCGACGCCGTGATGCTCGCCTCGCAGCAGCTGGCCGAGGTGCAGCAGCTGATCGACGAGGGCCAGTGGGACGCCGCCCAGGACAAGCTGCAGACGCTGACGACCACCGTCGCGACAGTGAATGACGTTGAGCAGAAACAGCAACTCGTCACCCAATGGCAAGACCTGACGGTGAAGGTGGACGCGAAGGACCCCAACGCGACCCTGCCGCCCGGCGTTCCGCCTCCGCCGATGCCCGAGCCGGCGGTCGTTGCGCCGGGCTCGACCACGTCGACAACCTCGTCCTCGGAGCCGGGCAGCGCTACGCCGTCATCGTCGGCGACCGCCCCATCGTCGTCGGAGACGGCGACCACGCCGTTCACCACGAGTGCGCCGACATCGAGCTCGCCGGTGTCCGAACCGCCACCGACGAGTGGCACACCGACCAGCACGACGCCGCCATCGACGAGCACGACGCCGGCGTCGACGACCACGACGCCGCCGACGACCACGGTGCCGCCGACGACTGCGACAACGACCACGGCGCCGCCGACGACTGCGACAACGACCACCACGACCCGCGCGATCACGACAACGACCACCACGCCGCCGGCCGGTGGCCCGCGAGCCGGTGGTGGCGCTACCTCAGTTGTCGCGCCACCGACGTCGGGCTCGGAGGCGCCCACGCAGCTGGTGACGCCGTCGGCGTCGGTCCCCCCCGAGACGCGGCCGCAGCGCGGCCCGGAAAGTCCGGTGACGCAGAGCCCGGTGGTGGAAAACCCGCCGACGGTGACCATTCCGGTCACGACCACCACGTGGTTTATGCCACCGCCCAGAAGGCACTAGGGCGGCCCGATAGAGGTTTCAGCCCTCAGCGATACCCGTCAGATTCCGACGTGGCCTCGTTGAGCGACGCGTCGGCGTAGCCACGGCAGTAATCCCAGGTCACGTACGCGTCGGGTTCCGGGTCGTAGGCCGGTTCGTGCGGCCGCACCGTGCCGTCGACCAGCAGCTGCAGCAGGTTGGCCCGCAGCATGTCCCAGTCGTGGTAATGGTCCTGCTGACATTCGTCGCAGCACACCACCAGACCGCGAATTCCCTTGTGCGCCAACAGCGCCTCATACACCGCCAAGTCTGCGAGATCGGCCTCGACCGCGGTCCGCTCCTGCGGGTCCAGCGGCTGCCCGGGCTCGATGGCGTCGAGGGCCGCCGAGGGGTCGCACGGGTCATCGGCGAACGGATCAGGCGGCAAACCCGGTGGGAGGTGATCACGCACGTCTCCACATTACGCAGCGGTGCTGGGATCGCGCCAGCCGTTGACCGGCACGCCACCTGGGTATCCGCAACGCAGTGTGGAACAAGGCCGGCGACGTCGATGCCGATAAGATGGGTATTTGGATCTGCGACTGTGCCTGGCACTGGAGGCCCCACCCATGTCGATCGCTGAAAGCGACCTTCCCATCGCCGTTCCGGTCCCGACCGGCGGCGATGATCCGACCAAGATCGCGATGCTCGGGCTTACCTTCGACGACGTCCTGCTGCTGCCCGCCGCGTCCGATGTGGTGCCGGCCACCGCCGACACCTCCAGCCAGGTCACCCGCAGGATCCGGCTGAGGGTGCCGCTGGTCAGCTCGGCGATGGACACCGTCACCGAGTCGAGGATGGCTATCGCGATGGCCCGCGCCGGTGGCATGGGCGTGCTGCACCGCAACCTTCCGGTGGCCGAGCAGGCCGGCCAGGTCGAGACGGTCAAGCGCTCGGAAGCAGGGATGGTCACCGACCCGGTCACGTGCTCGCCGGACAACACGCTGGCCGAGGTCGACGCCATGTGCGCGCGGTTCCGGATCTCGGGGTTGCCGGTCGTCGACGACACCGGCTCGTTGGTCGGCATCATCACCAACCGCGATATGCGTTTCGAGGTGGACCAATCCAAGCCGGTCTCCGAGGTGATGACGAAGGCGCCTCTGATCACCGCACAAGCCGGTGTCTCCGCCGAGGCGGCGCTAGGTCTGTTGCGCCGCCACAAGATTGAGAAGCTGCCGATCGTCGACGGGCACGGCAAGCTCACCGGGCTGATCACCGTCAAGGACTTCGTCAAGACCGAACAGTTCCCGCTGTCCACCAAGGACAGCGATGGCCGGCTGCTGGTCGGCGCTGCCGTCGGTGTCGGCGACGACGCGTGGACACGGGCGATGACGTTGGTCGACGCCGGCGTCGACGTGCTGATCGTGGACACCGCGCACGCACACAACAGGCTGGTGCTGGACATGGTGCACCGGCTCAAGACCGTGGTCGGTGCCCGGGTCGAGGTGGTCGGCGGCAACGTCGCCACCCGGGCCGCGGCGTCCGCGTTGGTCGAGGCCGGCGCCGACGCGGTGAAGGTCGGGGTCGGTCCAGGGTCGATCTGCACGACGCGCGTGGTCGCCGGGGTCGGTGCACCGCAGATCACCGCGATCCTGGAGGCCGTCGCCGCCTGCGCGCCCGCAGGGGTTCCGGTGATCGCCGACGGCGGGCTGCAGTACTCGGGCGACATCGCCAAGGCGCTGGCGGCGGGCGCCTCGACGGCGATGCTCGGCTCGCTGCTGGCCGGCACCGCCGAGTCGCCGGGTGAGCTGATCTTCGTCAACGGCAAGCAGTTCAAGAGCTACCGCGGCATGGGCTCGCTGGGCGCGATGCAGGGCCGAGCCGGCGCGGGAGGCCGCAAGTCGTACTCCAAGGACCGCTACTTCCAGGACGACGCGTTGAGCGAGGACAAGCTGGTGCCCGAGGGCATCGAGGGCCGGGTGCCGTTCCGCGGTCCGCTGTCGACGGTCATCCATCAACTGACCGGCGGGTTGCGCGCCGCCATGGGGTACACCGGTTCGGCCACCGTCGAGCAGCTGCAGCAGGCGCAGTTCGTGCAGATCACCGCGGCGGGTCTGAAGGAGAGCCACCCGCACGACATCACGATGACCGTCGAAGCGCCGAACTACTACGCCCACTGACGAGCGCTCGCGCGAGGAATCGACCACGAAAAGGGGTTAGCCCATGCGTGACATGGTCGAGATCGGCATGGGCCGCACCGCCCGCCGCACCTATGAACTCGACGACATCAACATCGTGCCGTCGCGGCGCACCCGGTCATCGCAGGATGTTTCCACGGCTTGGCAGCTGGACGCCTACCGGTTTGAGATCCCGGTGATGTCGCATCCGACCGACGCGCTGGTGTCGCCGGAGTTCGCCATCGAGCTGGGCCGGCTCGGTGGCTTGGGCGTGCTCAACGGTGAGGGGCTGATCGGCAGGCACGCCAACGTCGAGGAGAAGATCGCCCAGGTCATCGAGGCCGCGGAGAAGGAGCCCGAGCCCTCGGCCGCCATCCGCCTGCTGCAGCAGCTGCACTCGGCGCCGCTGGACCCGGATCTGCTAGGCGCCGCGGTGGCGCGGATCCGCGAGGCCGGGGTCACGACGGCGGTGCGGGTCAGCCCGCAGAATGCGCAGGCGCTGACGCCGTCGCTGGTCGCAGCGGGCATCGATCTGCTGGTCATCCAGGGCACCATCATCTCGGCCGAGCGGGTCGCGCAGGACGGCGAGCCGCTGAACCTCAAGACCTTCATTTCCGAGCTCGACCTGCCGGTGGTGGCCGGCGGCGTGCTCGACCACCGCACTGCGCTGCACCTGATGCGCACCGGCGCGGCCGGCGTCATCGTCGGCTACGGCTCGACCACCGGCGTCACCACCACCGACGAGGTGCTGGGCATCAGCGTGCCGATGGCCACCGCGATCGCCGACGCCGCCGCCGCCCGTCGCGAATACCTCGACGAGACCGGCGGTCGCTACGTGCACGTGCTGGCCGACGGCGACATCCACACCTCCGGCGACCTGGCCAAGGCCATCGCGTGCGGGGCCGACGCGGTGGTGCTCGGAACCCCGCTGACCACGGCGGCCGAGGCGCTTGGCGACGGCTGGTTCTGGCCGGTGGCCGCGGCCCACCCGTCGTTGCCGCGCGGGCGCGTTGATGCAGGTGGCGATCGGTGAGCGGCCGTCGCTGAAGCAGGTGCTGACCGGCCCGTCGGACGACCCGTTCGGCTCGCTGAACCTGGTCGGCGGGCTGCGCCGGTCGATGGCGAAGGCGGGCTACTGCGACCTCAAGGAATTCCAGAAGGTCGGCCTGACCGTCGGAAGCTGAGTCCTTTACACGTTAGGCCCTCCTGTCTAGAAACGTCTGTGTCGGCAAGGCCATACTGGTCGGATGAAACCTGACTATGACGTTCTGATCATTGGTTCGGGGTTCGGGGGAAGTGTTACCGCGCTTCGGCTCACCGAGAAGGGCTATCGCGTCGGAGTGCTCGAGGCCGGCCGGCGGTTCAACGACGAAGACTTCGCCAAGACCTCGTGGAACCTGCGCAAGTTCCTGTGGGCGCCGAAGCTCGGCATGTACGGCATCCAGCGGATCCACCTACTGCGCAACGTGATGATCCTGGCGGGCGCCGGGGTCGGCGGCGGGTCCCTGAACTACGCCAACACCCTGTACGTGCCGCCGGAGCCGTTCTTCGCCGACGGGCAGTGGTCGCACATCACCGACTGGCGCGCCGAGTTGATGCCGCACTACGACCAGGCCCAGCGGATGCTCGGGGTGGTCAAGAACCCGACATTCACCGACGCCGACCGCATCGTCAAAGAGGTCGCCGACGAGATGGGCGTTGGCGACACGTTCGTGCCGACACCGGTCGGCGTGTTCTTCGGACCGGATGGCGAGAAGACACCCGGCAAGACCGTGCCCGACCCGTACTTCGGCGGCGCCGGACCCGACGCGCACCGGCTGCATCGAATGCGGCTCCTGCATGACGGGCTGCCGCTACGGTGCCAAGAACACACTGCTGAAGAACTACCTTGGGTTGGCGGAAAAGGCTGGGGCAGAAGTAATTCCGATGACCACAGTGACCGGCTTCGAGCACCGGTCCGACGGGCTGTGGAAGGTCCGCACCAGCCGGACCGGTTTGCTGCCCCGTAAGAGGCGCACCTACACCGCCACGCACGTCGTGCTGGCCGCCGGCACGTGGGGGACCCAGAAGCTGCTGTTCAAGATGCGGGACAAGGGCAACCTGCCGAAGCTGTCGGACAAGCTGGGCGTGCTGACCCGAACCAACTCGGAGTCGATCGTCGGCGCCGCGACCTTCGCCGTCTCAAAGGACCTCGACCTCACGCACGGCGTCGCGATCACCTCCTCGATCCATCCGACTTCCGACACCCACGTCGAGCCGGTGCGATACGGCAAGGGCTCCAATGCGATGGGGCTGTTGCAGACGTTGATGACCGACGGCGCCGGCCCGCAGGGGACCGACGTTCCGCGGTGGCGGCAGTTCCTGCGCAACACGCGCCAGGATCCGCGCGGCACGCTTCGCATGCTCAACGTCAGCCACTGGAGTGAGCGGACCGTGATCGCGCTGGTGATGCAGCATCTGGACAACTCGATCACGACGTTCACCGAACGCACGAAGCTGGGGTTCCGGCGGATGACAAGCAAGCAGGGCCACGGCGAGCCGAACCCGACCTGGATTCCGGCGGGCAACGAGGTCACCCGCCGGATCGCCAAGAAGATCGACGGCGTGGCCGGTGGCACCTGGGGTGAGCTGTTCAACATCCCGCTGACCGCGCACTTCCTCGGCGGGGCGGCGATCGGCGACACCCCGGAGCACGGCGTGATCGACCCCTACCAACGGGTGTACGGATATCCGACGCTGGCGGTGATGGACGGCGCGGCGATCTCGGCGAATCTCGGTGTGAATCCATCGCTTTCGATCACCGCACAGGCCGAGCGGGCGGCGTCGCTGTGGCCCAACAAGGGTCAGGTCGACCAGCGCCCGGCGCAGGGCGAGCCGTACAAGCGGCTCGCGCCGATCCCGCCGGAGCATCCGGTCGTGCCCGCCGATGCACCGGCGGCGCTGCGCCACCACCCCATCGAGCCGGTCAGCTCAGCGGGCTGACAGGAAGCTCTACGCAAACACCCACCCACGGTTCTGTTACCTGACGCGTGCGTCCCAGTAGGAATGTATCTCGCTGTCACGTCGAAAACTTTACGAGGAAGCGAGATTCCGTTGTCGTTGACCATTGCGCGTATCTGGCGGCGAGCGCCGTTGACAATCGGCATGATCGCCGTCGCGGCGGGAACGCTGTCGGTGGCGTGCGGCTCGCACGGCACAACGGCGCCCACCACGACGACGACAACGACCACGACGACGACCAGTGCGGCCGCCAACAGCGGCGGCGGTGGTGGCCATCACGAACACGACTCGAACGGTGGCGGTGGCGGTGCCCCGCCGACACCGGCGCTCCCGCCGACACCGGCGCTCCCAGCACGGTGACCAACACCGAGACTGACGTTTCGACCACGGTCCAGACGTCGGTCTCGACGTCTACCCAGACCGTGACCGCCACTCCGACCTACCAACCGCATAATCAATACCCAGGAGACAACCGGCCGCAGAACGGGTTCCAGCAAGGTCACTGATACGCGGCCGTTCCGCATTGCCCAACGATCGATCCCGTCAGCGCGGCTGCTTAGAGTAGGTTGCGTGGGGGTATCCGATCAGTGCCAGCTGAAAGGCTGACGGGTACCGAACGGCGGAGGGCAAACCATGCGGACGAACTACTACGAGGAGTTGTCCGCACTGTCCTCGCAGGTCGGCGACATGTGTGGGCTGGCCGCGGACGCGATGGAGCACGCCACGCAGGCGCTGCTGGGGGCCGACCTCTCCGTGGCCGAACAAGTCATCGCCGACCACGAGCACATCGAGGCGATGAGCCTGCGGGCCGAGAGCAGCGCGCTCAAACTGCTCGCACTGCAACAACCGGTCGCCGGCGACCTGAGGACGATCGTCAGCTCGATCCACGTCGGCGCCGACATCGAGCGGATGGGCGCACTGGCGGTGCACGTCGCCCGCATCGTGCGGCTGAGGCATCCCGAATGTGCACTGCCCGACGAGGTTCGCGAGTGCTTCGCTGAAATGGGCACCGTGTCAGTCCAACTGGCCCGAACGGCACAGGAGGTGCTGGCGTCAGGCGATCCCGACAAGGCCGCACGCCTGCGCGATGGGGACGATGCCGTCGACGCCGAGCATCGCCACCTCTTCACGCTGCTGATCGACCACGAATGGCAGGACGGGGTGTGTTCGGCGGTCGACGTCGCGCTGCTGGGCCGGTTCTACGAACGTTTCGCCGACCACGCCGTCGAGATCGGCAGGCGAGTCGTGTTCGAGACCACCGGCGGATTGCCCGACCACAAACAGATGGCGTAGCGCTGCACGACGGGCTCACAGCAGCGTGTCGGCGGCGATCATGGACGCGGAGATGGCTGCGGGGAACCCGCCGTAGAACGCGCAGTGGGTGATCAGGGCGGAAATCTCGTCGTTGGTCACGCCGTTGTCCCGCGCGCGCCGAAGATGTGCGGGCAGCTCTTCGGGGCGGTAGAGGACCGTGAGCGCAGCCAGCGTCGCGATGCTGCGATCGCGAGGGCTAAGCCGCGCGTCGGTCCAGACATCGGAGTACAGCGGGCTGTTGATCAGATCCGTAAGTTCGGGCGTGAATGCTCGGGCAGCCTCGCGCGGCGAGTCCGGATAGTTCGTCATGAGTCATCCCTACCAGGGCAGACACCTTCATTCTCGGAAACCGCACCGGACAAAACATTGAGTGCTTTATGGTTTTCAATCGTGCAGACATACAAGGTGGCGGTCTGGGCCACGGGCGGCGTCGGGCGATTCGCGATCCGCACGGTCGTCGATCGGCCGAACTTCGAGTTGGTGGGCGCCTGGGTTCATTCGGCGCATAAGGACGGTGCGGACGTCGGCACGCTGGCCGGGATCGCGCCGGTCGGCGTGCGCGCCAGCCGCGACGAGGCGGCCGTGCTGGACGGCGACGCGGACTGCGTCGTCTACGCGGCTCCGGCCGGCTCTCGACCGAAAGAGGCGCTGGCCGAACTCTGCCGCATCCTTGGTGCGGGGAAGAACGTCGTAACCACATCGCTTCCAGGCCTGGTATACCAACGCGGGTCACTGTCGAAGCGCTATCTCGACGCGATTCGCCAAGCCGCGCATGCCGGTTCGAGTTCGATCTTCTCCTCGGGCGTTGAACCGGGATTCGGCTGCGACCTCTTCCCGATCGCGCTCATGACGATGTCCCACAAGGTGTACTCCGTTCGCGGCATCGAGATCACCAACTATTCCCGGTATCCGGTCGAGTTCGACATGCGCGAGTTGTTCGGGTTCGGCCAGCCACTGGACTATCGGGGCGGCCTGAAAAGCCCTGGCGTGTTGACGTGGGGCTGGGGCGCCGCGGTGACCATGGTCGCCGATGCCCTGGGTGTGCAGCTTGCGGAGATACGGGAATCGTGCGAGTTCCTGCCGACGCCGCGGCGGCTCGAAACCGCCTGCGGCGTCATCGAAGCGGGCACCGTCGGCGCGACATACGCGAAATGCATCGGGGTGGTCGACGGCCAGGAAGTCATCGCTATCGAGCACGTCGACCGGATGGCCGACGACCTCGCCCCCGACTGGCCGAGGGGCCGCTCGGGCAACACCGACGGCATATGGCGGGTCATCGTCGACGGCGAACCGAGCTTCGACGCTGAATTCGAAGTCGGCTTCGGCAAGGACGAGAACTCCAGCGACCAAGGCCTGCTCGCCACGGGCATGCGTGCCGTCAACGCCATACCGTGGGTGTGCGACGCCGAGCCGGGCATCGTCGACGCGCTGCACCTGCCATTGACCTCACCACTTGGCGCACTGCACCCGCATCGCGACGGCGTACCGGCGTTCTAACATGGGCACACTCGACGGCAAGATCGCGATTGTCACCGGCACCAGCAGAGGCGTCGGCGTTGGCATCGCGCACGAACTGCTGCGTGCCGGCGCCACGGTCATCGGCTGCTCGCGCTCCCAACTCGATGCACTGCCCGGCACCGATGCAGAGCCGGACTGGGCGCGCCGGTCCGCGCAAATGACCTGCGACCAAGGCGATTACCGCGCCATCGATGCGTTGGTATCGCAAGTGGCCGCAACGTATGGCCGCGTCGACATCCTGGTCAACAACGCCGGCGGCACGGTGCCCACCCCGAACGTCGAGGACGTGCCCGCTCTGGTGCAGCGCATTCAGGGCGCACCACGCAGCGACGACGACTATGAGCGCACGGTGCTGTTTCACTCCTTCGCGATCCAGATGAACCTGATCAGCCCGCTGTGGTTCGCCATTCGGGTGTATCGGCAGATGCGCGAGCAAAACGGCACCGGGTCGATCGTCAACATCTCCAGCGGCGCCGGCCATCCCGCCGGTGCGCCGACGCTGGTGTCCTACGGCGCCGCCAAGGCGGGTCTGAACCACATGACCCGATCGCTGGCCGAGGAATGGGGTCCACGCGTCCGCGTCAACTGCCTGGCCCTCGGCCCGACCATGACCGATAACTTCCGCAGCTTCGTGCTACCCAACGACGATCCCGACGGTGCCGAGTACTTCCGCAACGTTCCACTCAAGCGCGCTGGCGAACCCGCCGAAGTCGGCCGGGCATGCGTTTTCTTGTGCAGTGGCGCCGCCGATTTCATCAACGGCACCACGATCGAGATCGACGGCGGCATGCTGCCCGGCGTGCTGTACGAAGCCGGCCTGAAGACCATAACCGACCTGCTCTAGGGGATACGAATGCGCCGAGTCATCCAGTTCTCCACCGGCAATGTGGGCCGGCACGCGCTGCGCACGATCATCGAGCGCCCAGACCTCGAACTGGTCGGCGTACACGCCAACGGCGCACAGAAGGTGGGCCGTGACGCCGCCGAGCTCTGTGGCCTCGATGATCCCAGCGGCGTGGTGAGCACCGACGATGTCGACGCACTGGTCGCCCTGCACGCAGACTGTGTGGTTTACACGTCGCAGGCCGAGACCCGACCCGGCGAGGCGATCGACGAGATATCCCGATTCCTGGCTGCGGGAACCAATGTTGTTGGCACCTCGATGGTTTGGCTGGTCGCACCCGAGCATGCCGACGACTGGATGCGCGATCCCCTGCAGCGGGCATGTAAGGCCGGCGACAGCTCGATGTACATCAACGGCATCGACCCCGGCTTCTCCGGCGACACCCTGGTGTACGCCGCGCTCAGTCTGTCAGCACGTGCCACCGCGATCACCGTGCAGGAGATCTTCGACTACGGCAGCTACGACGACGCCGAATTCACCGGCGTCAGCATGGGATTCGGTACCGCGCCCGATCACACACCGATCATGTTCCAGCCCGGTGTGTTGAGATCCCTGTGGGGCGGACAGATCAGAAGCCTCGCCGACGGCCTCGGCGTCGAGCTCGACGACGTTCGTGAACGGCACGAAACCTGGGTGACGCCCGAACCGATCGAAGCCACGATGATGACCGTGCGCCCCGGGCGGGTGGCCGCTGTCCGATTCGCGGTCGAGGGTGTACGCGACGGCCTGCCCGTCGTCACCATGGAACACGTCAACCGGCTCACCGACGCCGCTGCCCCTCATTGGCCGTATCCGCCGGACGGACGCCCCGGCGTGCACCGCGTCACCATCGCCGGCGAACCGGGCGTCGAGATCAACGCACACGTCGGCCTTGCCGGCATCGACCACAACCAGGGCGGCGTGATTGCCACCGCGGCCCGCGCCGTCAACATGATCGAGCCGGTGTGCACCGCTCCAACCGGCCTGCTCGCCGCGCAGGACCTGCCCGCCGCGCACATCCGCGGCGTGATGTGGTGATCTGGGTGACATGGCCCCGCTAGTCGCGCCCCGACGACCCGCCAACGGCAGCCAACTGCGCGCCGACCGCACCCGTGCCCTGGTGATCGGGGAGACGATCCGCTGCATTCTCGAGGAGGGGTTCGCCGCCGCCAGCGCCAAGCACATCACCGAACGGGCCGGCGTGACCTGGGGTGTGGTGCAGTACCACTTCGGGGACCGCGACGGATTGCTGATGGCCGTTGTCGACAAGGGCTTCGCCGAACTGTTGGAGGCGCTGCGCGAATTGCCGGCTGGCGCCGAGAATGCGCGCGATCGAACGGAATTCATCGTCAACGCGGCGTGGGAAGCGTTCTCCAGCCCCACCTCGATGGCCGCACTGGAGATCCTGATCGCCACCCGCTCCATGCGCGACACCGGTGCCAGCCAACACCTCGCCACGCTCGGCACCACCTTCGCCAAGCTGGGCAAGCATGTCGGCGAAGGGTTGCACGCGCGGCACGCTGCGGCGATCGGCAACCTGATCTGGGCCACCCTGCGCGGTCTTGTCGTCGCCGCCCTTGTGGTTCCGGGGCCGCTGGACACGCGTCGTGAGCGTCGTGCGCTCGTCGAGATGATCACCCGCTACGTCGACGGCGTGACCGGGTGAACTTTCTATAACGCCGGCCGGCGCGGCTCTTGATCAAGCGGGCGCAGCGGCCTTCCCTGCCAGCAGGGAGACGAACTCGTATCCAAGATATGCCGCGGCGATACCGGTGATCTCCGCATGATCGTAGGCAGGCGCGACCTCGACGATGTCCGCACCGACCAGATTGAGTCCCTCGAATCCGCGTACCAGCCCGAGGAGTTCGCGACTGGTCAGGCCGCCGATCTCGGGTGTCCCCGTGGCAGGAGCGTGGGCCGGGTCGAGGACGTCGATGTCGATCGAGACGTAGAGCGGATGGTCGCCGACGGCCGCCCGCAGCTGGTCGACCACGTCGGCGACCGTGCGCGACTCGAAGGCCGAACAGTGCACGACGGTGAACCCGAGCTCGGCGTCGTCGTCGAGATCGTCGGGCGAGTACAGCGCTCCACGAATGCCGACGTGCGCGCTGTGGCCTGCGACGAACAGGCCCTCCTCCGCGGCCCGGCGAAACGGCGTGCCGTGGGTCAACGGCGCGTCGAAGTATGTGTCCCACGTGTCGAGGTGAGCGTCGAAGTGCACCAACGCCACCGGTCCGTAGCGGCGGTGATGCGCCCGCAGCAGGGGATAGGCGATGGTGTGGTCGCCGCCAAGGCTGACGAGCTTTGCGCCGCTGTCGATCAGCGCCCACGCCTGCTCTTCGATCTGGCGCACCGCGGCGGCGATATCGTAGGGAGTGCAGATGATGTCGCCGGCGTCGACCACCTGCTGGCTGGCGAACGGGGACACCTCCAGCTCCGGGTTGTAGGGCCGCAGCACGCGAGAGCACTGCCGGATGTGGCCAGGCCCGAATCGCGCCCCTGGCCGGTAGCTGACGCCGGTGTCGAACGGAATGCCCACCACCGCGACGTCGCAGCCCTCGACGTCTTCGATGCGGGGCAGCCGGGCGAATGTGGTCAGCCCGGCATACCGTGGCACGACCCGACCGTCGACCGGCCCGACCGGTTGCTCGCTCATGCCCGGCACCGCGTCGCCAGCTTGCGACCCAGTGTGTTCGTCAGCGCGATGAGTCCGGCCATGGAGGCCGAATACGCGGTGGCCTCCGGCCAGCCGATCACACCCCATTCGGAGGCGATGATCACGACATTGAGCGTACCTCGCCCAACCGTCGTCCACCGGGCCGTGCTGTCGCCGAAGACCGGGGTTCCCGCCAACTAGACTGAACCGGTGGAATCAGCATCGCCCCGCCCCGTGTTGGTCGTCGACTTCGGCGCGCAGTACGCGCAGCTGATCGCGCGCCGGGTCCGCGAGGCCAGGGTCTACTCCGAGTCATCGGCCACACCCGACGCCGTCGAGGAGATCCTGGCCAAGGACCCGCAGGCGATCATCCTGTCCGGCGGCCCGGCCAGCGTCTACGCCGACGGCGCGCCCCAGCTCGACCCCGCGCTGTTCGACCCCGGCGTGCCGGTGTTCGGCATCTGCTACGGCTTCCAGGCGATGGCGCAGGCGCTCGGCGGCGAGGTCGCGCACACCGGGACCAGCGAGTTCGGCCGCACGGCGCTGTCATGTCGACCGGCGGACGGCTGCTTCGCGAGCTTGCCGGCCAGCCCAGCAGGTGTGGATGAGCCACGGCGACGCGGTCACCGCCGCGCCCGCCGGGTTCGACGTGCTGGCCGTCAGCGCGGGCGCGCCGGTGGCGGCGTTCGAGGACCGGGCCCGGCGGCTGGCCGGCGTGCAGTTCCACCCCGAGGTGCTGCACACCGCGCACGGGCAGCAGGTGCTCGAGCACTTCCTGTACGACGTCGCCGGGATGCGCCCGACCTGGACGGCGGCGAACATCGTCGACGAGCAGGTCGCAGCAGGTCCGCCCCAGGTCGGCGGCAAGCGGGTGATCTGCGGGCTGTCCGGCGGCGTCGACTCCGCGGTCGCCGCGGCGCTGGTGCAGCGGGCCATCGGCGACCAGCTGACCTGCGTCTTCGTCGACCACGGCCTGCTGCGCGAGGGCGAGGCCGAGCAGGTCGAGCGCGACTTCGTCGCCGCCACCGGCGCGCAACCTGGTCATCGTCGACGCGGCCGACCACTTCCTCGACGCGCTGGCCGGGGTGAGCGACCCGGAGAGAAGCGCAAGATCATCGGCCGCGAGTTCATCCGCGCCTTCGAGGGCGCGGCCGCGAGGCATCGTCGCGGAGCGAGCGACGGCGAGACGTCGAGTTCCTGGTGCAGGGCACGCTCTACCCGGACGTGGTCGAGTCCGGCGGCGGCACGGGCACCGCCAACATCAAGAGCCACCACAACGTCGGCGGGCTGCCCGACGACCTGCAGTTCGACCTCGTCGAGCCGCTGCGGACGCTGTTCAAGGACGAGGTGCGCGCGGTCGGCGGCGAGCTCGGCCTGCCGGAGGAAATCGTTGGCGCCAGCCGTTCCCCGGCCCCGGCCTGGGCATCCGGATCGTCGGCGAGGTCACCGGCGAGCGGCTGGACATGCTGCGGCGGGCCGACGCGATCGCCCGCGAGGAGCTGTCCGCGGCCGGCCTGGACCGCGAGATCTGGCAGTGCCCGGTGGTGCTGCTGGCCGACGTCCGCTCGGTCGGCGTGCAGGGCGACGGCCGCACCTACGGCCACCCGATCGTGCTGCGTCCGGTGTCGAGCGAGGACGCGATGACCGCCGACTGGACGCGGGTGCCCTACGACGTGCTCGAACGCATCTCGACCCGCATCACCAACGAGGTGCGCGAGGTCAACCGGGTCGTGCTGGACGTCACCAGCAAGCCGCCCGGCACCATCGAGTGGGAGTGAGATTCAGCCGTCGGTGTCGGCTGCCTTTTCGACGTAATCGGCCAGGATGCGGCTCGACCAATTCCTCGATCGTCGACTCGATCGACGATGCCAGCGTCGCGGTGACCGCCGCCACCGCCTGCGTCCGGAACCGCACCAGCATGGTGATCAACTCGGCGACCTCGGTGTCGTCGGGCAGCGATGCTCCGGGCTTGATCCGGTCCTGCACGTGCTCGGCGCCCGCCCGCACCAGGATCGCACTGATCTGATCGACCAGCGGCAGCACCTGTTCGTGGATGTCGATGAGTTTGTCGATGGACACCCCGTACTCGCGGATGTCATTGAAGGCCTCGATCAGCTTGGGCCGCACCACGGTGGCGTCGTCGTCCTCGATGCGGATCAGCCCGGAGCCGACCAGTCGCTCGAATGCGGCATCGTCGGCGATGAGTCGCCGGGCCTCGGCGATAGGCATCGTCTGCGGCTTCTCCGCCGCCCACGTTCCTGCGATCGCGGACTCCAGCCCGAGCACCGAGCCCAGATCCTTGCCTTGCTCCCACGCGCTGAGCATCTCGTGAACGTGGGCGATGTTGTAGCCGCGGTCGAGCAGCGAGGTAATCAGCCGCAGTCGGGTGAGATGGGTGTCGTTGTACAGGGCCAGCCGGCCGACGCGCAGCGGCGGATGCAGGAGCCCGCGGTCGCGGTACACGCGGATGTTGCGGGTCGTCGTGCCCGCCAGCCGAGCCAGGTCGTCGATGCGGTACTCACCCGACGACGCCACCCCGTGTGGTTGCACGGCGGCGTCGAACAGCTGTGACACCGCGGTCTCGATGACGTCCCGCGACCCGCGGCGCACCCGTCGCAGGATGGTCGAGATGACTCCGGCCTGCGCCCGCGGCCCCCTGGCCGCGGGCATGTCAGGCCTGGCGTTCATGCGCGTATGCGAGCATCGACGCCGGCGTGCGCATCGCGCGCGACCGCGTCGTAATCGGCGAACCGGAAGTCCCGCATCTGTCGAAGATACTGCGTCGCGAAACCCGGGTACATCGACGCGTTGAACCCGTCGGCGGTCAGGTACCAGCTGCTGCAGCCCGACATCCACGTCGTCTTGGTCAGCCGCTTCTGGATGTGCTCGTTGTAGCGCCGCTGCACATCGGCGCGCACGTCGAGGTAGCGCAGGTTTTCGCCGAGGATGGTGGTGATGCCGCGCACCGCGTAGTCCAGTTGCCCTTCGACGTACACCAGCAGCGAGTTGTGCCCCGGCCCCGAGTTGGGCCCGGTCATGAAGAACAGGTTCGGGTAGCCGTGTGCGTTGATGCTCTTGTACGCCTGCGCCCCGCTGGCCCACTCCTCGGCCAGCGAGCGCCCGCCGATCCCGGTGACCGGATAGGGCGGTCCGGTCAGATGCACGTCGTAGCCGGTCGCGAAGACGATGCAGTCGAGATGGTGCTCGACGCCGTCGCTGGTGCGGATGCCGACGGGGCTGGCCGTCGCGATGGGCCAGTCGATGAGCTTGCAGTTGTCGCGCTGCAGCGCGGGGTAGTAGTCGCTGGAGATGAGCATCCGCTTGCAGCCCGGCCTGAAGTCAGGGGTGAGCTGACGGCGCAACCATGGATCCTTGACCGTCCTGCGCAGGTGTGCCTTGCCCAACCGGGCGACCAGCCCCGTCAGCGGCGTGTCCCACACCATTGCCGTCGCGGTGATCTCGTGACCCCAGAACAGCGCCTGCCGCGCAAGCTCCTGAACGGCAGGCACTTGGGCGAACAGCGTCTTTGCCGCGGCAGGCGTGGCGCCATCCAGGCGTGGTAGCACCCAGCCGGGTGTGCGCTGGAAGACCTTGACGAACTCGGCCTGCTTGACCAGTTCCGGGACGATCTGCACGGCACTGGCACCGGTGCCGATGACCGCGACACGCTTGCCGGTGAAGTCGTAGTCGTGGTCCCAGCGGGCACTGTGGATCTTGTGGCCTTCGTACGTGTCGAGGCCGCGAATGTCAGGCCATTTGTGATCAGGTAGCGGCCCGGATGCCATCACCACGGTGCGGGCCTGGAACTTCTTGCGGCCCTTGGTCTTCAGGGTCCAGATGCCCTGGGCTTCGTCGAAGACCAGCTCGTTGACCTCCACGCCGAATTGGATCTTGGGTTCCAGCCCGGAATTGGTGACCATGTCCTCGATGTGGCGGCAGATCTCGTCGGCGGGGGAGTAGGCGCGCGACCACGACGGGTTCTTGACGAATGAGTAGGAGTACAGCAGCGACGGGACATCGCATGCCGCACCGGGATACGTGTTGTCCCGCCATGTCCCGCCGACGCGGTCGGAGCGTTCCAGAATGACGAAGTCGTCGACGCCTGCCTCGACGAGCTTGATCGCTGCGCCGATGCCGGTGAAACCGGCGCCGACGATGATCGTGTCGTAGACGTGAGTAGCCATGTCAGGCCGCCGGCTCATGGGTGACCTCGTTGACCCAGCTCGGCACCGACGGCAGCAGCGGCCGCGGGTACCGGTCGGAGACCCAGACCATCGAGTTGGCCAGCAGGTGGTACGGGTGCCGCGGGTTGGTCACCACGCCGGCGAACCGCCGCAGAAACCGGTAAGTCGGCACCCGCCTGGTGTATTCGCCGCGGTCGCCGAGTTCCTTGAATCGCTTCACGGCTTTGTACAACCGCTCGGGCTCCATGCCCATTGCGGTGATCTCGTTGCGGATCCTGTTGATCAGCGGTGCACCCGTGACCGCGCCGATGATGAGACCCGGAGTGGCGGTGTGGCCGACGAAGTCGATCAGCAACCGTCGGATCTTCGCCTGCCCGATCATGTCCAGCACCTCGAAGTCAACTACGAGATGCCGTGATTCGTCGTTGTTGATCTTCTCGAAGACCTGATGGCAGACGGGGTCATGGACCTCGTCAAGCAGGAACTTCAGCAGCGCACCGTCAAGGGCGACCTCCAGCATCGGGATCACCGTGCCGAGCAGCGACAGCGGCATATCGTCGGCCCAACGGTCCAGCCAGTCGATGGCCAACCTGATGTTGACGTTCGGCTCGGGGACTTCACCGTCCGCGAGCATGCCCCACCGCTTCATCAGCGCGAGTTCGGCGTTGGCATGCCGCTGCTCCTCGGCGTGGAAGTAGCGGTAGATCTCGGCGATCGTCGGCGTCGGCGCCTTCTTGGCCAGCGCGGAGAAGCCGCGGGCGCCGATGTTCTCAATCCAGCAGAGGTCGGCCATGAAAGCCTTCAGTTTGGGGCGCTGCTCATCGGTGATCGTCTCGGCACCCGGCGCATTCCAATCGATATCGGCGAGAGCCCATTGGCGATCCTTGATCTTGTCCAGCATCGCATCCATATCGATGGTCATGTCGATCCTCCTCGGGTCAGTGCGATGGGGTGGTCACGCGGGTGGTCAGGCCGACGGCGCGGGTGTAGATCTCCGGTGCGTACCGCTTGATATGCCAACCGAAACGGGCATCGGGCTGGGGCATGCAATACAGGCCGCCGCGGTCGTGGGTGTCGAGGCACATGCGCGCAACCCGGTCGGGGGAGAACCCCGTCCAGCGCATCAGCCGGTCGGCGAGATCGGTGGATTGCTCGGTGATTCGGCCTGATTCGACGATGTTGGTCTTGACGAATGTTGGACACAGCACGGTGACGGCGATGCCGGTGCCGGACAGTTCGGCGGCCAGAGTCTCAGACAGCGACAGCACGCCTGCCTTGCTGACGTTGTAGGCGGCCATGCCGGGCGCGGCGCCGAACGCCGCGGCGGATGCGACATTGATGATGCCGCCGGCGCCGGCCTCGCGCAGGATCGGCG
Organism: uncultured Actinomycetota bacterium; assembly: GCA_963733605.1. GTDB lineage: Bacteria > Actinomycetota > Actinomycetes > Mycobacteriales > Mycobacteriaceae > Mycobacterium. The sequence continues at coordinate 354,281 of CAVTDY010000017.1, read as the reverse complement.
TGAACACATGGCACCCGTTGATCGGGCCCCACAGGTTGATGCCCAGCACCCATGACCAGTCGTCGAGACTCGTTTCACCGATCGGTGTGCCGCCCGCCCCGACGCCCGCGTTGTTGATGACAAGCGTCGGTGGGCTGTCGAACCAGGCCTGCGCCTCGGCGGCCAGTCGTTGCACGTCGTCGATGCGTGTCACGTCACAGCGCACGGCCAGTGCGCTGCCGCCATCAGCGTTGATCGCGTCGGCCGTTGCGCGCGCGGCGTTCTCATCGATATCGCTGCACACAATCCGGCCGCCGCGGTGAGCCAATTCCGTCGCGAACGCGGCGCCGATGCCGCTGCCCGCTCCGGTGATGACGGCGGCAGCGCCTCGGCTTCGCTTGTTCGACGATCCAAACAGTCCCATGCCGATCACCCCGCAGCCTGGTCGATTCGGGTGGTCGCGCAGGGCGTGTGCGATGAAGGCCACGATGTGCCGCATGGCGGGTCCGGCCTCGGGGGTCAATCTCGGCAGGGCTTGGAAGACGTGCACCTGGTCGGGCCAGATCTGCAGCTCGCACTCGCCGCCCGCCGTGCGGATGTCGTCTGCGAGGGCGATCGCGTCGGCAGCCAGCATTTCGGCACCGCCGGCCTGGATGAGCGTCGGCGGCATAATGCGCCCCGTGGCGACGTCGAGCTTCAGCCGAGGATGGCTGGAATCGATTCCCGTGCAATACAACTCGAGCAGTCGGAGGGCATCGCGGGAGCGGATCGCCGGATCCCGGCGCACCCGCTCGCGGGCGCGGGCGAGCGTGAAGGTCAGGTCCGCCACGGGGGAGAGCAACACCAGCGCGGACGGGTGGGCGACGCCGGGCTGCAGGAGCAGGTCGACGGACAGGTGTCCACCCGCGGAGTCGCCCGCAACGATGGTCCGCTCGGGCGCCAGCCCGAGGTCACCGATGAGCCAGTCCCAGCCGGATCGGACATCGTCTGCGGCGCTGGGGAATCGATGCCGTGGCGCCAGCCGATAGTCGACGCTGAACACCGGTAGCCCGGTCCGGCGGGAGAGCCAGGAGGTCAGCCTGCGATGGGTGCGCGGCGAGCATAAGGCGTAGCCGCTGCCGTGGACGAAATAGATTGCGGCATCGGCCCGATCGCGCGGCACCCCGGTGCCGTAGACCCATTCGCCGACGATGCGGCGGTTGTCGGACGTCCTGGTGTCGACGGGGATGACGTGAGTGCCGGCAAGCGACGGCCCGAAGGTGTCCATGACGTGGGCGACGATCTGGCGGGACAGCCACAGCGCCCATGCTTGGTCCGCGGGAAGCACGGCACTGATCTGCCGAAGTGTCAGGCTGCTGACTGCTGAGGCAGCGCGGGAACGTAGCGAACCCCGCTCGTCATTGAGCATGGTGAAGTACACCACCGAATGATGACATTTGTCAATGTCACCATCGATCAATGGGAAGTTCTCCGCGCCCGGGGTAATCGGGCACGGCGCTAAGACGTATCCCAGCGCCGGCACTCGGCATCGAGCAGGCCCACGCTTAGGGATTGGCCGGGTCCACTGCGCACGGATCGACGGGTGTACGGCGTGGGTCTAATCGCTCGAAACGCGCAGGCAACTGGCCAACAGTGCTAGGCATGGGCTCTCCGGTTGAGCTGGACGTCAAGAAATCGCCAAGGCATCCAGCGCAGCCTGGATGAGACCCGGCCCACCGGGCCGATCGAGACGGAAGGAACATGAGATGACCGGACACGAGAAGACGGGCCGCCCGACGGCTGAGATGAATACACCGCCACCGCTCGAGGATCTCGCTCCCGACGAGGAGAAGTCCGCCCGCGTGGCCGGCGGCTACCAAACCGGCGGCTCGGGTCGGGGCGCGACCGAATGTGCCACCGGCGAGCACTGAGGCACCACCCGACTTGGTGGCCTTCCATGGCCATCTGGCCGTGGCGGGTGACTGCCACGCCATCGAAATTTTCAGAACTAAAAGAATTGAGACGATTCCCTCGAGAGTGGTTGCACTTAAACAAGTGCTAGTTGGCACCGTCTCGAAGTTGCCTCAAAAGCGATTCACCCCGTGGTGCACTGCCTGGGCGCCGACGCCTTGGGCAACGTGCCGGCAGGGCCTGACATCGATTTTGAGAATCCTCACGCGCTTGACGGTGTCGGTGGGTGGGTGTTTACTCGGTGTATCGAACATACATTCGAAAATAGAGTGATTCTGATGGTGCGGGAGGTGCTGTTGTGACGGCAGCTATGAGCCTGGAACAGCGCCCGCTTAACCGCGCTGAACAGGTAGAACACCTGCGACGCAAGATCGCGGCGGTATCCGGCAAGGTCGGCGGCGGGCGTCGGGGTCCAGCGCCGTCGATCGACCCGCTGCCGGACTCGGAATCTTTGCTGCCGCTGCCCGAATCCCTGGCCGAACTGCAGCCGACAGCGTTGCCGCGCGGGACGGTGGCGGTGTTGTCGGGTGCCCGGTCACTGCCGCTGAGCATGGTGGCGGCGGTGACGGCGGAGGGCGGCCACGCCGCGATCGTCGGCCAGCCCGACGTCGGCCTGCTGGCCGCCGTCGAAATGGGAGCGGATCTGAGCAGGATCGCGGTCATCCCCGAACCCGGTGCCGATCCAGTCGAGGTGGCCGCCGTGCTGATGGATGGCATGGACCTGGTCGTGCTCGGCCTGGGTGGGCGGTCGGTGCCGGCCGGCCGGGCCCGGGCGGTGGTGGCCCGGGCGCGGCAGAAGGGCTGCACCCTGCTTGTCACCGGCGGCGACTGGCAAGGGGCGTCCACCAGGCTGGACGCCAGGGTCTGCGGCTATGAGATCACCGGTGCGGACGGGGGGCACCATCCGCTTGTGGGGGGCGGCGCGCCGACTCCCGGATGCGGGCGAATCAGCCGGGTGCGGCTGGCCATGCGGGCCAGGGGGCGGTCCTTCGGCACCGTTCGTGCGGTAGGCGGATGAATGCCTCCCGGATCCACCTCGCGAGTGCTGGCGGTCTGGTGCATGGACTGGCCCGCCGTCGCGGCCGCGGCAGCGGCCGGCCTGCCTGCCACGGTGCCGGTCGCGGTCACACTGGCCAACCGGGTCATCGCCTGTTCGGCGGCGGCCCGTGCGGCAGGGGTGCGGCGCGGTCTGCGCCGCAGGGAATCGCAGGCGCGATGCCCGGAGTTGCACGTCGTCACCGCCGATCCCGCGCGCGATGCCCGCCATTTCGAAGACGTGACGGCCGCGGTCGACGACCTGGTGCCGCGGGCCGAGGTGCTGCGCCCCGGTCTGCTGGTGCTGCCGGTGCGCGGCGCTGCCCGCTATTTCGGGTCCGAGCAGGCCGCCGCTGAGCGACTGGTCGACGCGGTGGCCGCGGCCGGGGCCGAATGCCAGGCCGGCATCGCCGACCAGCTGCCCACCGCCGTCTTCGCCGCACGGGTGGGACGGATCGTCGAGCCCGGCAAGGACGCACTGTTCCTGTCCGCGCTGTCGATCCGGCAACTGGCCACCGAGCCGAGCCTGGCCGCACCTGGCCGCGAGGACCTGGCAGACCTGTTGTGGCGCATGGGGATCCGCAATATCGGCCAGTTCGCCGCACTGTCGCGCAGCGATGTGGCCTCCCGGTTCGGCGCCGACGCCGTTGCCGCGCACCGGTTCGCCCGCGGCGAGCCCACCCGCGGCCCGTCGGGGCGTGAACCACCGCAGGAACTCGACGCGGTGATGAACTGCGACCCGCCGATCGACCGTGTCGATGCCGCCGCATTCGCCGGCCGGTCGCTGGCCAGCATTCTGCATCGCAGCCTCGAGGCCTCGGGGGTCGGATGCACCCGGCTGGCCATCCATGCCGTCACTGCCAACGGTGAAGAGCTGGAACGGGTTTGGCGTTGCGCCGAACCGCTGACCGAGGACGCCACCGCCGACCGGGTGCGCTGGCAGCTCGACGGCTGGCTGAACAAGCGCAATCCCAACGACCGGCCCACCGCCCCGGTGACCCTGATACGACTGCGGCCGGTGGAGGTGGTTTCGGCCGAGGCGCTGCAGCTGCCGTTGTGGGGTGGCATCGGTGAGGAGGACCGGCTGCGTGCCCGCCGCGCGCTGGTGCGGGTTCAGGGCCTGCTCGGGCCGGAGGCGGTGCAGGTGCCGGTGCTCAGCGGCGGCCGGGGGCCTGCCGAACGCATCACCTTCACACCGCTGGGCGACGAGCCGGTGCCGCGGGCCGATCCGGGCCAGCCGTGGCCTGGTCAGCTCCCGGAGCCGTCGCCGACCGTGCTGCTCGACGACCCGGTCGAGTTGCTCGACGCCGACGGCAACCCGGTGCGGGTGACCGGCCGCGGACTGTTCTCCGCCGACCCGTGGCGGCTGGCCGCACCGGGACGGGACAGCAGGCTGTCCTGGTGGGCCGGGCCATGGCCGGTCGACGAGCGGTGGTGGGACCCCGACCAAGCCAAGGCCGGACGCACCGCAAGGGCGCAGGTGCTGCTCGACAGTGGCGATGAGCGCTCGCAAGCCTTGCTGCTGTGCTATCGGCAGCGGCGATGGTACGTGGAGGGGATCTACGAATAGAACAAATTTAGTTGTGCACAATTAAATTGTGAGCTATAGTTCTGCCATGGCCACGATGAGCCTCGACCGCCAACTGTGCTTTGCCCTCTATTCGGCATCCCGGGCGATGACGGCGGCGTACCGGCCGATCCTGACCGAGCTGAACCTCACCTACCCGCAGTACCTGGTGCTGTTGGTGCTGTGGGAAGAGGGACGCATCACCGTCGGCGGGCTCGGCGAGCGTCTGCAGCTCGATTCCGGAACTCTTTCGCCGCTGCTGAAGCGCCTGGAGGCCAACGGCGTTGTCCGCCGCGAGCGCTCGTCAGACGACGAACGTCTGGTCGAGGTGACGCTCACCCCCGCAGGCAGGCGACTCGAACGCAAGGCCCAGTGCATCCCCGAACAGCTATTCAGCGCGACCGGAATGAGCGAACAACAAGCCGCGGACCTGCGCGATGCGGTCCGTCACCTCACCGATGCGCTCACCGCATCGCTACGAAAGGAATCCGCATGAAAACCCTCTACACCGCCGAAGCGCTGGCCACCGGCGAAGGCCGCGACGGTCATGGCCGCACCGCCGACGGCAAGCTCGACCTCGACCTTGCCATTCCGAAGGAGATGGGTGGCACCGGCAACGGCACCAACCCCGAGGAGCTGTTCGCCGTCGGCTACGCCGCCTGCTTCCACTCGGCGCTGCGGCTGGTCGGCCGCCAGGAGAAGGCCGACGTCTCGGATTCAGCTGTCGGAGCACGGGTTTCGATCGGACAGATCGACAACGGTGGCTTCGGCCTTGCGGTGGAACTCGAGGTCACCCTGCCCAACCTGGACCACGACGCCGCGCAGCAGCTGACCGACAAGGCCCACCAGGTCTGCCCCTACTCGAACGCCACCCGCGGCAACATCGACGTCAAGCTCGTCGTCACCGACGACTGAGCCCCTGAGGGGCGGGGAGATCGCGATCTCCCTCGCGGTTTCACGCTCGGCCAGATCAGTCCAGTCGCTGCGCGAACGGCCCGACCCGCGCGATGAACCGGTCGAAGAACACGCCGGGATCGACCTCAACACCGACGAGCGCGTTGGGTTCTCGGCCCCAGTGACCATGCCAGTCGGCGACTGTCATGCCGCGGGTCAGCATGCCGGTGAGCTCGACATCGATCGCGGCGGCCCGGTACTGCACCAGATCGGGATCCAGTGCGACGGCGGCGGCCAGCGGGTCGTGCAGATGGGCGAGGTAGCCCTCGCCCTGATCGAAGTGGAACTCGAAGTAGAACCGCATCGCGTCCTCGAGCACGCGGATCAGCGGGTTGGACGCCACCGACCGGGTACCGCGGTCGTCGAGCACGCTCATCGGCACCGATCGAGGACTCCGCGGCCGTCGCGAGCCGGCTGAGAATGGTCGGTGTCATCGCGACGTTCTCGGTCAGGTTGAGCCCCAACATGATTGGAGTGTGCTTCGGCGGCTCGAGGCCCCACGCAGCGCCCCACACGGCAAACACCTCGGCCGCCGCCTCGGGGTCGACGCTGATGTTCCACTCCGCCACCGGCGTGGTGTTGCCGCGGTAGTCGAACGCCCCGCCCATGATCACCAGCCGCCGCAACAGCGTGGGCAGTGTCGGCTCGATGCGCAGGGCCAGCGCGAGGTTGGTCAGCGGTCCGGTGGCGACGGCCGACCAATTCGCCGGGGTAGGCGTGTGCGGCGCGCACCCACGCCTCGGCGGCGTCATAGGCGGTGAGCTGACGGTCAGTCGACGGCAACTGGGCATAACCCAAGCCCTCGGGTCCGTGGGTGTCCTCGGCGGTGCGAAGCGGCGTGCTGATCGGCTCCTCGGAGCCCTTCGACACCGGCACGCCGGTGATCTGACACAACTCGAGCAGCCCCAGGTTGTTCCGGCAAACCTGTTGAACCGGAACATTTCCCGCCGTCGATGCGATGCCAACCACCTCGGCATCGTCACTGGCGAACAAGTACACCAGCGCCATCGCATCGTCGACGCCCGTATCGACGTCGACGAAGACGGGCAGCGGCGTGCCCGGCCCGTCACCCCCCACGGTCACCTCGCCAACGATAGGGCGTCCGCCTACCAGTGCACGCCGGGCACCAGGCGAACGGCGCGCTTGATCGGTCGCGGAATCGCGCAGGGACGCCGCCGTGCGCGCCGGGCGCTTGGGACGCCGCGACGGGGCACGGCTGGTCGACGGCTCGGCCGGCGGCACTCCTCGCGCGGCCGCCGAGTCCGGATAGCCGAGGTAGAGCTGGTGCAGGATGCGACGCGACAGCTTCGGAGTCATGTAATTGCCGAGGTCGGCCAGCGTGCCGACCGGGGTGTCGATGCGCGCGGGCTTTTCCACCAGGCCGCGCACCACCATGGCCGCGGCGTGTTCGGCGCTGATCGGCGGGATCGGGTTCAGCCGCCGCGACGGCGCGATCATCGGCGTCTTCACCAGCGGCATGTGGATGTTGGTGAAGGTGATGTGGTCCGACAGCGTCTCCGTCGACACCACGTCGGCGAACGCGTCGAGCGCCGCCTTGCTCGGCAGGTATGCGCTGTACTTCGGGCCGTTGGCCTGCACGCCCGCGCTGGACACGTTGACCACGTGGCCGAACCGGCGTTCGCGCCAGTGCGGCAGCAGGGCCAGCACCATCCGCACCGCGCCGAAGTAGTTGACCGCCATCACGCGTTCGTAGTCGTGCAGCCGGTCGGTGGAGGCGACCACCGAGCGCCGGATGGACCGCCCGGCGTTGTTCACCAGATAGTCGACGTGCCCGAACCGGCCCAGGATGTCCTTGACCGTGTGCTCGACCGATGTCGAGTCGGTGACGTCACAGGTGAACGCGTACGCCTGCCCGCCGGCCGCGCGGATTTCGGCGACGAGTTCGTCGAGCGCTTCGGCGTTGCGCGCCAACGCGAATACCGTCGCGCCGCGTTCGGCGACGGCGATCGTCGACGCACGCCCGATACCGCTGGATGCACCCGTGATGATCACGTGCTTGCCGACCAGCGGGCCGGCCGGATCATCGCGACGGGCCCGATCGGGGTCCAGATGTTCGGCCCAGTAATGCCACAGCTTCGGCGCATACGACGCGAAGTCGGGCACCGCTATCCCCGAGCCGCGCAAGGCTTCTGCGGTATTGGCGGACGTGAAGGTGGGCGCAAGGTCGACGACGTCGAGGATCTCGGCGGGTATGCCGAGCTGGGTGGCGGCCATGTTGCGCACCACCTTGGCACGCCCGGTGGCGCGAAGGAACGGTGTCGCCGTCGCACCCGGCAGTGACCCGCGAAGCGGCGGCAGCCCTGCCGCCTCGGCGACTCCGCGGTAGATGCCGCGCAGCCCAATGGTTTTCGGGGCGGTCAGGTGGAAGGTCTGACCGTCGCGACCGTCGGCATGCATGAGTGCGACGACGGCTTCGACCACGAAGTCCACCGGGACGATGTTGGTGCGGCCGGTGTCGGGCAGCACCATCGGGGTGAACCTCGGCAACACGGCCAGCTTCGCCAGCAGACCGAAGAAGTAGTACGGGCCGTCGATCTTGTCCATCTCGCCGGTGCGGGAGTCGCCGACCACGACCGCGGGCCGGTAAACCCGGATAGCGCAGTCCCGCCGCCGAGCGGACCAACAGCTCCGCCTCGAACTTCGTCTGGTGATACGGCGTCGGCAGATCCTGCGCCGACGTCGAAGTCGTCCTCGGTGAACTCGCCGTGATAGGTGCCTGCGACCGCGATCGAGGACACGTGATGCAGCGTGGCGTCCAGCCGACGCGCCAGGTCGATCACCGCGCGGGTGCCCTCGACGTTGGCCGCCCGCTGGTCGGCCTCCTCCGCGGTGATGTCGTAGATCGCCGCGCAGTGCACGATGTGGTCGACGGCGCCCAATTCGGCGACCGCCTCGTCGGTGAGGCCGAGGTTCGCCGCGGTGAGGTCGCCCACCAGCGCTTTCGCCCGCTCGCCCCACGCCTGGTCGCCCTCGGTGGCGAGCCGCTCGAACCGCGCCAGCGACTCTCGCCTGACCAGTACCCACACCTCGGCGTCGGCGGCGTGATCCAGGATTCGCGACACCACTCGGCGGCCAATAAACCCGGTACCGCCGGTAACGACATAGCGCATGCGGCCCATGGTCGCCCCCCGGCAGGCAAAGGTCAACCATGTGTGACGTGGTCGGTCGCCTGCCGCTCACGCGCAGCAGATATCGTCCGATTCACCGACGAAGGGAGCATCAATGCCGATCGACCCGAACGCCATAGGCGCGGCGACGGAACCGTCAGTGTTCGAATGGACCGACCGCGACACCCTGCTCTATGCGCTGGGCGTCGGTGCCGGCCTCGACGACCTGGCTTTCACCACCGAGAACAGCCACGACACCCCGCAGCAGGTGCTGCCCACCTACGCCGTCATCGCCTGCCTCCCGTTCGCCGCGGCCGCCAAGATCGGCTCCTTCAACTTCGCCATGCTGCTGCACGGATCCCAGGGGATCCGGCTGTTCAAGCCGTTGCCGCCAGCCGGCAAGCTCAGCGTCGTCGCCGAGGTCGCCGACATCCAGGACAAGGGCGAGGGCAAGAACGCGATCGTCATGCTGAAGGCGACGGGCACGGACCCGGACACGTCGGAGGTCGTCGCCGAAACGTTCACGACCGCGGTCATCCGCGGCGAGGGCGGCTTCGGCGGGCAGCCGGGGCAGCGGCCCGCTGCGCCGGAGATCCCCGAGCGGGCGCCCGATGCGCGGATAGCGCTGCCAACGCGAGAGGACCAGGCGCTGATCTACCGGCTGTCGGGCGACCGCAACCCGCTGCACAGTGACCCGTGGTTCGCGCAGAACCTGGCCGGCTTCCCGAAGCCCATCCTGCACGGGCTGTGCACGTACGGGGTTGCCGGTCGCGCGCTGGTCGGCGAGCTCGGCGGCGGTGACGCGACGAAGGTCAGCGCCGTGGCCGCCCGGTTCAGCTCACCGGTGTTCCCCGGCGAGACGCTCACCACGTCGATCTGGCGCACCGAGCCCGGGCACGCGGTGTTCCGCACCGAGGCGTCCCAGCCGGACGGATCCGACGCCCGACTCGTGCTCGAGGACGGCGCCGCCGAATACGCCGACTGACCGTCAGGTCTGGCGCTCGGTCGGTCCGTAGAGCCGGGCGATGTCAGGGGAGTCCGACCAGCCGGAGTAGGTCGGTCTCGACGGCCAACCGGCGGGGGAGTCCAGCCACTCCTCCTGCCTGCCCCACGGCAGCACGTCGAGCAGGGCGAACGTATGGCCGAGCTGCTCGGTGCCGCGGCCGTTGGTGTGCCATGTGCGGTACACCTTGTCGCCGTCACGAATGAACACATTGACGGCGAACCCTTGACCTGGCGCAGCATCGACATCGGCGCCGAACGAACTCTGCGACGACGAGTACCAATCCATCCTGTTGCCGACCTTGTCGCGGTAGGCCAGCGCCTCCTCGATGGGCCCGTTGGTGACGATGACGAATCGCGCGTCGTAATTGCCCAGGAAGTCGAGCCGGGTGAACTGTGAGGTGAAGCCGGTGCAACCGCCGCACTGCCATTCGGCGCCGTCCTGCCACATGTGGTTGTAGACGATGAGCTGTGCGCGTCCCTCGAACACGTCGGCCAGCCGGACGGGCCCGTCCTTGCCGATCAGCGTGTAGTCCGGCATCTCGACCATGGGCAGGCGGCGGCGCTGGGCGGCAATGGCGTCCAGTTCGCGGGTGGCGGCCTTCTCCCGTCGGCGCAGCTCGTCGAGCGCGGCGCGCCAGGTGTCTTGGTCGACAACCTGGGGTAAGGCGATGGCGGTCTGCTCGGTCACGGTTCCTCCAGAGGCGTCGGGAATGGGTTTGCCTTTCAGTGTTGACCGGAGTCTGGCCGCGGAAATCATCGCAGCCGGCCATGGTTCAGATTCGAACACTGTTAGAACATATGTTCGATATAGTGATGGTGTGAACTGGTTCACCGGGCCGCCGAGCTGGACGGAAATGGAGCGGGTGCTCACCGGCAAGCCGCGCCGTGCCGGTGAGTCGTTCGAGCCGAACGGCGACGGCGGGGACAGCCCGGCCTGGTCGCGCAAGCGGGGGGAGTATCAGCCGCTCGATGTGCAACGCCCTGTCTCCGCAGTCCCGTATGCCGAGTTGCACGCGCATTCGGCGTACAGCTTCCTCGACGGCGCCAGCACGCCGGAGGAACTCGTCGAGGAGGCCGCCCGGCTCGATCTGCGGGCCATCGCGCTCACCGACCACGACGGGCTCTACGGCGTGGTGCGGTTCGCGGAGGCCGCCAAGGAGCTCGAGATGCAGACGGTGTTCGGCGCGGAGCTGTCACTCGGCGGTGGCGACCGCACCGAGGATCCCGATCCGCCCGGACCGCACCTGCTGGTGTTGGCCCGCGGGCCGGAGGGCTATCGACGGCTGTCTCGACAGCTGGCGTCCGCGCATCTGGCCGGTGGGGAAAAGGGCAAGCTTCGCTATGACTATGACGCCCTGACCGAGGCGGCCGGCGGGCACTGGCACATCCTGACCGGCTGTCGCAAAGGCCATGTGCGCCAGGCGCTTTCCACGGGCGGGCCCGACGCGGCCGCGGCAGCCCTTGCCGATCTGGTGGACCGGTTCGGCGCCGACCGGGTCAGCATCGAGCTGACCCACCACGGCCATCCTCTCGACGACGAGCGCAACGCCGCACTTGCCGGCTCTGGCACCGAAGTTCGGCATCGGCGTCATCGCCACCACCGCCGCCCACTTCGCCGAACCGTCGCGGGGCAGGCTGGCCATGGCCATGGGGGCGATCCGGGCCCGCAACTCGATGGACGAGGCGGCCGGTTTCCTTGCGCCGCTGGGCGGCTCGCACCTGCGGTCGGGGGAGGAGATGGCGCGGCTGTTCGCGCGAGGTCCCCGAGGTGGTGACGGCCGCGGCCGACCTCGGCGAGCAGTGCGCGTTCGGGCTGGCGCTGATCGCCCCGCAGCTGCCGCCGTTCGACGTTCCGGACGGACACACCGAGGACAGCTGGCTGCGGCATCTGGTCATGGAGGGCGCCCGCAACCGCTATGGCCCGCCGGAGCGGGCGCCGCGTGCCTACGCGCAGATCGAGCACGAGCTGAAAATCATTGAGCAGCTGACGTTTCCGGGCTATTTCCTGGTGGTGCACGACATCACCCGGTTCTGCCGGGACAACGGCATCCTGGCCCAGGGCCGCGGCTCGGCGGCCAACTCGGCGGTCTGCTACGCGCTCGGCGTCACCAACGTCGACCCGATCGCCAACGAGCTGCTGTTCGAGCGGTTCCTGTCCCCGGCGCGCGACGGGCCGCCGGACATCGACATCGACATCGAATCCGACTTGCGCGAGAAGGCGATCCAGTACGTCTACGACCGCTACGGCCGTGACTACGCCGCACAGGTCGCCAACGTGATCACCTACCGCGGCCGCAGCGCGGTGCGCGACATGGCCCGCGCGCTTGGGTTCTCCCAGGGTCAGCAGGACGCGTGGAGCAAGCAGATCAGCCGGTGGAACGGGCTGGCCGACTCCCCGGACGTCGAGGACATTCCGGAACCCGTGATCGACCTGGCCATGCAGATTCACAACCTGCCGCGGCACATGGGTATCCATTCCGGCGGCATGGTGATCTGCGATCGGCCCATCGCCGACGTGTGCCCGGTGGAGTGGGCGCGGATGGAGAACCGCAGCGTCCTGCAATGGGACAAAGACGACTGCGCGGCAATCGGTTTGGTGAAGTTCGACCTGCTGGGGCTGGGCATGCTCTCGGCGCTGCACTACGTCATCGACCTGGTCGCCGAGCACAAGGGCATCGAGGTGGACCTGGCTCGGTTGGACCTCTCCGAGCCGGCGGTGTACGAGATGCTGCAGCGCGCCGACTCCGTCGGGGTGTTCCAGGTGGAGTCGCGCGCGCAGATGGCCACCCTGCCGCGGCTGAAGCCGCGGGTGTTCTACGACCTGGTGGTCGAGGTCGCGCTGATCCGGCCCGGGCCGATCCAGGGCGGGTCGGTGCATCCCTACATCAAGCGGCGCAACGACGTCGAACCTGTCACCTATGACCACCCGTCGATGGAGTCCGCGCTACGGAAGACGTTGGGGGTGCCGCTGTTTCAGGAGCAGCTCATGCAGCTTGCGGTCGACTGCGCCGGCTTCTCCGCCGCCGAGGCCGACCAGTTGCGCAGGGCGATGGGGTCCAAACGCTCCACCGAACGGATGCGGCGGTTGCGTGGCCGGTTCTACGACGGCATGCGCGAGCGGCACGGCATCACCGGCGAGATGGCCGACCGGATCTACGAGAAGCTGGAAGCCTTCGCCAATTTCGGCTTTCCGGAAAGCCATTCGCTGTCGTTCGCCTCGCTGGTGTTCTACTCGTCGTGGTTCAAGCTGCACCACCCGGCGGCGTTCTGCGCGGCGCTGCTGCGGGCACAGCCGATGGGTTTCTACTCGCCGCAGTCGCTGGTGGCCGACGCCCGCAGGCACGGCGTCACCGTGCACGGCGCCTGCGTAAACGCCAGCCTCGCGTACGCCACGCTGGAAAACGCGGGCATGGAGGTGCGGCTGGGCCTTGGTGCTGTCCGCCACATCGGTGACGAGCTGGCCGAACAGCTGGTCGAGGAACGAAAGGCCAACGGGCCGTTCGCATCCCTGCTCGATCTGACCGGGCGGCTGCAGCTGTCCGTGCCGCAGACCGAGGCGCTGGCCACCGCGGGCGCGCTGGGCTGCTTCGGGATCACCCGCCGCGAAGGGCTGTGGGCGGCCGGTGCGGCCGCCACCCAGCGACCGGACCGGCTGCCGGGCGTGGGGTCGTCGTCGCACATCCCGTCGCTGCCCGGTATGACCGAACTGGAGCTGGCCGCCGCGGACGTGTGGGCCACCGGTATTTCACCGGACAGCTATCCCACCCAGTTTCTGCGCGAGGACCTCGACGCCATCGGCGTGGTGGCCGCCGACCAGCTACTGGCGGTGCCCGACGGGACCCGGGTGCTGGTGGCCGGGGCGGTGACGCACCGACAGCGGCCGGCGACCGCGCAGGGCGTCACGTTCATCAACCTCGAGGACGAAACCGGGATGGTCAACGTCCTGTGTTCGCCCGGGGTGTGGGCGCGGCACCGCCGGCTGGCGCAGACGGCATCGGCGCTGCTGATCCGGGGTCAGGTGCAGAACGCCAGCGGTGCGGTCACCGTCATCGCCGACCGGATGGGCAAGCTCACCATGGCCGTCAGCTCCCGCAGCCGCGACTTCCGCTGACTCAACGGTTGGCCGCGCGTGCGTAGTCTCGGCGGAATGACAGCCGAAAAGACCTTGAATCTGTCCGTCGACGACGTTCTGACCACCACGCGTTCGGTGCGCAAGCGGCTCGATCTGGAGAAGCCGGTGCCGCGTGAGGTGCTGCTGGAATGTCTCGAGCTGGCGCTGCAGGCGCCGACGGGGTCCAACGCCCAGGGCTGGCAATGGGTCTTCGTCGAGGACACCGGCAAGAAGAAGGCGCTCGCCGACATCTACCGAACCAACGCGACGCCATACCTCGATCTGCCCAAGCCCGAGTACGGGGATACGCGTGACGAGCAGCGGCCGCGGGTGCGCGACTCGGCGAAATACCTCAACGAGCACCTTCACGAGGTGCCCGTGATGTTGATTCCTTGCCTGGAGGGACGGCCGGACGGCGCGCCTGCCGGGATGAGTGCGTCGTTCTGGGGATCGCTCTTGCCGGCGGTGTGGAGTTTCATGCTGGCCCTGCGGTCGCGCGGGCTGGGATCGGCGTGGACAACGCTGCACCTGGTCGGCGACGGCGAGAAGCAGGCCGCCGACATCCTCGGCATCCCGTTCGACAAGTACAGCCAGGGCGGCTTGTTCCCGATCGCCTACACCAAGGGCACCGACTTCCGTCCGGCTGACCGGCTTCCGGCCCTGGAGGTCGCCCACTGGGACAATTGGTGATTCTCTTCGCGCAAGCGCTCATCGCAAGGTGATTCTCTTCGCGCCAGCGCTCATCGCAAGGTGATTCTCTTCGCGCCAGCGCTCATCGCAAGGTGATCCTCTTCGCGCCAGCTGACGTAGGATCGCCGGTCTGCACCTGACGATAAGAAGGGACTCCCGGCATGAGCACCGCACTGGGACAGTTGTCAGACATCAGGTCCACAATTTGGGATGGTCGGCGGCGACGCCGCAGCTTCCTCACACAGCTTCCCCAGGGCGCGGAGGTACTTGATGTCGGGTGCGGTAACAACACGCCCTACCTGACCAAATCCCTGCGCCCCGACATCCGCTACGTCGGGCTTGATGTCGGCGACTACCGGCAGACCCACGACCCCAAGCAGTATGCCGACGAATACCTTGCGGTGCCGGCAGACGGCTTTGCAGCGGCGATCCGGGAGCGTCGCAACCAGTTCGACGCGGTTATCTCCTCACACAACCTGGAACACTGCGATGACCCGGACGGGGTGCTGGCGGCGATGGCCCAAGCTTTACGTCCGGGCGGCCGGATCTATCTCGCGTTTCCGTGCGCGGCGAGCATGCACATGCCGTCGCGGGACGGCACGTTGAACTTTTGGGACGACGAAACGCATATTCGGCCGCCGGACTTCCGGCGGGTGATTGAAATGCTTCGCGGGGAGGGTGTCACAGTCGATTTCGCGGCTGAACGGTACCGCACGGTGGTCCGGACCGCTGTCGGGCTTGTTGTGGAGCCGGTCAGTCGGCTGCGTGGGAAGCTGATGCCGGGTACGTGGGCGCTGTACGGGTTTGAATCCGTCATCTGGGGGAGTCGCCCAGCCTGACATGGGCGCGCTCATCGGAAGGCAACTCACACTGCGCCTTTGAATCCGTGCTGGCGCCACGCCTCATAGACGGCGACGGTCGCGGCGTTGGATAAATTCAGTGACCGCCGGCCAGCCAACATCGGAATGCGCACCCGCGCACTGATATGCGGGTCGGCGAGCGTCGCTGCGTCGAGCCCGGTGGGCTCGGGACCGAACATCAAAACATCACCCGGCCGGTAGCTGATATCGGCAAAAGACGTCGTGGCATGCGCGGTGAACGCGTAGACCCGCGTTGGCGCCAGGGCCGCCCAGGCGGCGGGCAGGTCGCGGTGAACGCTGACCGACGCCAGGTCGTGGTAGTCCAGCCCGGCGCGGCGCAATTTGGGCTCGGACAGGTCGAATCCCAGCGGCTCGACCAGATGCAATTCGCATCCCGTCGCGGCGACCATCCGGATCGCATTGCCGGTATTCGGCGCGATGCGCGGCGAGTAGAACATCAGCCGAAACATTCCACGATTCAACACGTCGGCGGTGGCGAACCATTGAGCCCGGTTCGAATCAGCCGGGGCACCGAACCATTTGCTCACACGGTACAAAACGGCTCGTCAGCGGGGTCACGAACTCTGTCTGTTCAGTAAGAATTGTGGAAACGGCAGCACATGGCTGGCATACTCAACCAATTGCCAGGCGTAGAACGCCCGCCCATCAGAGGGTGAAATCAGCAGGAAGCCTTATGAACGACGCGCCATTACTGAATTGCGGACACGCCGCCGATCGCAGCTGCGGGCGCCGATGACCGCGTTCTCGCAGCTGAAGAAGGCGGACGGCACACTCGTCGATTTCGAACCTGAGGCCAAGCAGTCCCGTGTCAAGCGACCATCGCGATGGTCGATCGCGAATTGGCCGGTTCGCTGGAAAGTGTTCGCGATCGTGTTGGTGCCGCTGGTGTTGGCCGGGACGTTCGGCGGATTGCGCATCTATTCGAGCGTGACGCAGGCGGCCGATTTGCGACGCGCCGCAGACCGAGCCGAAATGGTGCCCACGATCGAGAGCTACATGGCCTCGCTCGACGCCGCCATGTTGGCGAGTTCGACCGGCGGTGACACCCAGGCGGCGCTGACCAAGTTCGACGCCAGCCGGCAGGCATTGCAGCGACGGCTCGCCAGCACCGACATCGCGCCCGACGTCAGCAAGGGCGTCAACACGATGATCGGCGCCGGTCAGGCGCTGATGGACAAGGTCACGTCGAACACCATCGGGCTGCGCGACCGGGTGACCGGCTATGCGCCGATCCTGCTGACCGCCGAGGACGCGATCAACGGCTCGGTGCGCGTCGACGACGAACGCATCCGCGCCGAGGCGCTCGGGCTCAGCCGCGCGATCGGTGCCCGCGGGCAGATGATGATGCAGCAGCTGCTGGTGAACCTCGGCGGGGAGCTGCCCGACCCCGAGCTGCGCACGTCGATGATCACCCTCGCCGGTACCGAGCCGTCGACCCTGTTCGGGATGAGCGAGGTGCTCGGCGTCGGCTCGCCAGGGGCGCAGACGCTGCAGGCCGAGATGGTCAAGCGGATGGCGATCATGTCCGACCCAACCGCCGTCCTGGTCAACAACCCGGACCTGACCGCATCGATTCAGGCCACCGGCCAGATCGCGGACAAGGTCATCGCCGACACGTCCACCGCGGTGACCGGCGCGGTGGAGCGCCAGGCCGCGGCTCAGCGCACCGCCGCGATCCGAGACTCCGCGATCGTCATCGGCGCGGTCCTGGTGGCGCTGCTGCTGGTCATCCTGGTGGCGCGCTCGCTGGTGCGTCCGCTGCGCTTGCTGCGCGACAGCGCGCTGAGGGTGGCGCACGACGACCTGGCCCGCGAGCTCGACCGAGTCCGCGCGGGTGCCGAGCCCGGCCCGTGTTAAGCCGATCCCCGTGCACACCTCCGAAGAGGTCGGTCAGGTCGCCCATGCCGTCGACGAGCTGCACGAGCAGGCCGTGCTGCTGGCCGGTGAGCAGTCCCGGCTGCAGCTGCAGGTGAGCGACATGTTCGAGACGCTGTCGCGGCGCAGCCGGTCGCTGGTGGACCAGCAGCTTTCGTTGATCGACGGGCTCGAGCGCAACGAGGAGGACCCCGAGCGGCTGGAGAGCCTGTTCCGGCTGGACCACCTCGCCGCCCGGATGCGCCGCAACGGCGCCAACCTGCTGGTGCTCTCCGGCGCCAAGGTGCCCCGGGAACAGGTGGAGCCGGTGCCGGTGTCGGCCGTCATCAACGCCGCAGCCTCCGAGGTGGAGGACTACACCCGGGTGGTCACCGCGACGGTGCCCGACAGCGAGATCCTCGGCGCCATCGCAGGCGATCTGGTTCACCTGCTGGCCGAGCTGCTCGACAACGCGTTGCGCTACTCGCCGCCGATCTCCCAAGTCCGGGTGTCGGCGGTGCACACGGGCAACGGTGGCCTGGTCATCGAGGTCAGCGACATCGGTATCGGCATGACCGAAGCCGGATCTGCGGGTGGCCAACACCCGCCTGCAGTCGGGTGGCGAGGTCAACCCGTACACCGCGCGGCACATGGGCCTGTTCGTGGTGGGGCGGCTCGCCGCGCAGCACGGGCTGGTGGTCCGGTTGCGCAGCACCATTGCGGGCGAACAGAATTCGGGCACCACCGCCGGTGTCTTCGTGCCCGCGGAGTCGCTCGGCCGGACCGGCGAGCACGACCAGTTCGGCGGCCCCGAGTACGGCACCCCCGCCGACGCCCACGCGGGCATCGTCACCGCCCTTGCGCTCGACGAGGACCACGACTACGGCGACTACAGCGACTACAGCGACTACAGCGACTACAGCGACCACCTCGACGAGCCGGGCCAGGCGTACCTCAACGGCCACTCCGAGGTGCCCGTCGGGTTGCTGCCGCAGCGCAATCCCGGCGCCAGCGGAATCTCCGACATCCCGGCCTCGCTGGTCCAGCCCGCGGCCGAACAGCCCGACGAGGAGGAGTGGCCCGCCGAGGACCTGTGGCCCCCGGACTCGATGCCGGCGCAGTCGGCCGAGCCCGCCCACCGGGCGCAGCCGGTGGCCCCTGAGCCCGATGCCGACCGCGCCCCCACCGACACGTCGGCGTTCTTCGCCTCCCGCGCGCACGCCGCCAGCAACGGGGTGCCCACGCCGCCGCCGGTCGCCGAGCCCGCGCCGCAGCCGCACCCGCGCCACGAGCAGCCGGTCGAGGCCGAACAGCCGCTTGGTGAGTCCGCCCGGCACGCCTCGCACGAAGCGTCGCCGACCGCCGGTGCCGACGACGCGATTTACCAGAAAATGCTGTCCGAATGGCTTGTCGATCCCACCGATATGGCCAAAAGCGCGGACCTGAACTGGGAATCGGTGTGGGATCACGGCTGGTCAGCGGCCGCGGCCGCGGAGGACGCGCCGGTCGCCGAGCACACCGAGGAGGGTCTGCCGGTGCGGCAGCCCGGCGCGCGTCTGGTGCCGGGTGCGGTCGATTCCGCCGACCCCGACGGCCCGCGCCAGCGGTGGCCACCGTTTCAACGGCGGTGCGCACAGAAGCGAGGACCCCGACGACGAGGTAGCATCGGCGGCTGAGTTCGACACCGGCGGAATACCGATTCCGCCGCGCGATCCAGACGCCGTCCGCGCGAGCATCAGCAACCATTTCGGTGGCGTGCATGCCGGCCGATCACACGCCCAAGAGACCAGAGGAACCGATAACGAATGACCTATCCGCCACGTTCGACGCAGCGCGATTCGCTCGACTGGCTGGTCTCCAAGTTCGCCCGCGAAGTATCCGGCGTCTCGCACGCCGTCCTGGTGTCCGCGGACGGCCTGCTGATGGCCGCCAGTGAGCACATGCCGATCGAGCGGGCCGACCAACTCGCCGCGGTGGCCTCCGGGCTCGCGAGCCTGTCGACGGGTGCCTCGCAGCTGTTCGAGGGCGGGTACGTGCTGCAGTCCGTCGTCGAGATGGAGAACGGTTATCTGCTGCTGATGCGCGTCGGCGACGGCTCCAACCTTGCGACGCTGGCGACCCGCAACTGCGACATCGGTCAGATCGGTTACGAGATGGCCATCTTGGTGGAGCGGGTGGGCGCCACCGTCCAGTCGTCGCGACGCGCCCCGCAGCACTCGTGAGCCGCCGATGGATCATCCGGAGGGCACGAGCGAGGCGACCGGGGGATCGGTCTGGGAACTCGACGATACGGACGAACCGCAGCTGGTCCGGCCGTACACCCTGACGGCCGGCCGCACCGATTCCCGCGTCAATCTGCCGCTGGAGGCCCCGGTCGAGACGGTGCTCGCCCCACAGAAACCGCCGCGCTGGCCCGGAAACGACGTGCGCGGCCAGATCCTGTCTCTGTGTGCCGGCAGCCCGTCGGTCGCCGAGGTCGCCGCTGTCTTATCCTTGCCGCTCGGCGTGGCGCGGGTGCTGATCGGCGACCTCGTGACGCAGGGTTATATGCGGGTGCACACCACCCTTGCCGATTCCACCACCGACGATGAACGACGTGACTTGATAGGAAGGACGCTGCGTGGCCTACGAGCGCTCTGAGAAGCGGGACGCCGCTTCGACGAAGATCGTCATCTCCGGCGGCTTCGGCGCCGGTAAGACGACGTTCGTGGGGGCAGTGTCGGAAATCATGCCGCTGCGGACCGAGGCGTTGGTGACCAACGCGTCAGAGGGGGTCGACGGCCTCGACGCCACCCCGATGAAGAACACCACCACCGTGGCGATGGACTTCGGTCGCATCACCCTCGACGAGGATCTGGTGCTCTATCTGTTCGGGACGCCAGGGCAACGCCGGTTCTGGTTCATGTGGGACGACCTGGTCCGCGGTGCCATCGGCGCGATCATCCTGGTCGACGTGCGACGGCTGGCGGACAGCTTCGCCGCGGTCGACTTCTTCGAGGCACGCAACCTGCCGTTCCTGATCGCGGTCAACGAATTCGACGGGGCGCCAAAACATCCCGCGTACGCGGTGCGCAAGGCGCTGGCGCTGCGCAACGACATCCCGGTGGTCACCGTCGACGCCCGCGACCGCCATTCCACCAAGGCTGCGCTGATCGCCGTCACCGAATATGCGCTGAACAGCCTCACGTCGCTGCGCGGCTGACCGCGTGGGCGATGACGAAACAGTCTGGACTGAACGGGAATTCGACGGCCACGACTTTCGCGATGACGATCTCAGACGCCTCAGCACTGCGCGGGGCGAAGGTCGACATCAAGCAGGCGATGGCCTACGCGGCCGCGCACGGCCTCGACATCTACGGTGAGTGAAGGGAGAACGACAATGACGTCGACAGCCGAGGTGGGAAATCAGGTCGTCGCGCGGGCACGCAAGATGCGCGACGTGGTGCGGGCCGAGGCCGCCGAATCGGAGCGAATACGCACGTTGACGCCTGCCATTGTCGACGAGATGTGGGCGACTGGCCTGATGTCGTCGTTCAACCCCGCAGCGGCGGGCGGTGACGAGCCCTCGTTTACCGAGATGATCGAGACGTGGATCGAAATGGCTTGGCAGGACGGTTCGTTCGGTTGGATCGGCATCGCGAACCTGCCATCGACATTCGCCGCCGCGGCGTATCTCCCCGATGAGGGCTTCGCCGAGGTGTTCACCGCCCACGACAACCGGATCACGATGGGCGGCCAGTTCTTTCCCAACGGCCAGGGCCACGCGGTCGACGGCGGCTACCGGTTGAGCGGGTCATGGAGCTTCGGCTCGGGTACCGGACATTCGCAGTACATCGCGGCCGGATTCATGCCGATGGACAACGGCGAGGTGCGCTGGATCAGCGAAGGTCTTCCCGACATGCAGGTGGCGATCGTTCCGCGCGACGACATTACCTTCACCGACGGCTGGTATGTACAGGGGCTCAAGGGAACTGGCTCCTACGACTACAACGCCGTCGAGGTGTTCGTGCCCGAGTACCGGACCTTCGCGCTGTTCGCCCGGGCACCCCACCGCGGCACTTCGCCGGCGACCCGCATGGGCCTGATGCCCGTCACGGCCGCCGGCCACGCATCGTGGGCGCTCGGGGTCTCCAAAAGCATGCTCGACGACGTCGAGGAGTTGGCCGCCACGAAGTTCCGGATGAGCGACATGGCGTCGTTGGCCAGCCGTCCGACGTTCCAGAAAGGCTTGGCCCACCACGTCGCATCGTGGCGGGCCGCCCGCCTTCTGGTGCTCGACGCGTTCACGCGGGCCGAGGCCGCCGTCGCCGCGGGCGACGACCTCACCCCGGCGTTGCGAGCGGACATGCGGGTGGCCGCCGTCTACGCCACCGACGTGGCCAGGGCGTGCGCGGAGTGGGCCCATCTCGTCGCGGGCACCAGCTCGATCCGCGAGGGCAGTCGGCTCGAGCGGGCCTTCCGCGACATCTACACCGGCACCCAGCACGCGTTCATCAGCGAGAAGGTGGCCATCGACGCGGCGCAGATCTGGCTCGGCATCATCGAGGACCAACCCGGGCTGTGACCGCGGCAGAAATCAGCCCGCTCTGAGGCGGATCTTCCAGCGCACGAAGCTCAGGTAGCCGATGCAGATCGCGCCGAGCATGGCCATGTTGAACAGCCAAGCGCCCGCCGTGTGCTTCCAGTGCGAGTCCTGAGGAGTCAGCGGACCGGGCACCAGCCTGATGAGATCGATCGTCGACGCGGTGCAGGCGAATCCCCACCGCGCCGGCGTGACCCATGACAACTGGTCGAGCACGACGCGGCCGGTCACCGGGATCATGCCGCCCTGGAACACCAGCTGCGACATGATCGCGATCACCAGCAGCGGCATGATCTGCTCGTTCGACTTGGCCAGCGCCGACAGGGCCAACCCGACCATTGCCGCCGCCACACAGCAGGCCGCGACGTCGACGTACAGCTCCACGGTCCGGTTGCCGATCACCGCGCCGCTGGTCACGGCCCCCGGGCCCCACTTCTTGCCCAGTATGTTGATGGCGACGACGATGGCCGACTGCATCAACGCGAACCCGGCGAAGACGAAGACCTTCGCGAGGATGTATGCCGACGTGGACAATCCGACGGCCTGCTCGCGCTGGAAGATCGCCCGCTCGCCGATGAGGGCGCGGATCGTCAAGGCGGTACCCATGAAAATGGCGCCGACGTTGAGCAGCACGAGGATCTGCCCCGGCTCGTTGGGCGCCTCGCCACCCTTTATCGCAGGAACGGGTACGCCGAAGCCGACGTCTCCTGGCACCGACAGCGACAGCACACCCATGATGAACGGCAGCACCGCCAGGAAGATGAAGTAGCCGCGATCGGAGACGATCAGCCGCATCTGGCGGCGAGCGATGGTGGAGAACTGTTTTCGCACACTGGTGCGCGTCGGCTTGCCAAGGTCGGTGGGTTTCTCCGCGGGCGGCTGCGGTGGCGGCGGTCCGTGCTGGGCAAGGAACCGCCTGTTGGCCGCCTCGGGATCGCCCGCGACGCTGCTGAAGATGTCGGCCCAGTTGGTGGTGCCCATCGACGGGCCGATCTGGCTGGGCGGACCGTAGAACGCCGTCCTGCCACCGGGGGCCAGCAGCAAGACCTGGTCGCACACGTCGAGATAGGTCAGCGAGTGCGTGACCACCAGCACCACGCGGCCGGCGTCGGCCAGCTGGCGCAGCATCGTCATGACCTGCCGGTCGAGCGCCGGATCGAGGCCCGAGGTGGGCTCGTCGAGGATCAGCAGTGACGGACCGGTCAGCAGCTCGAGCGCGACCGATGCGCGCTTGCGCTGGCCGCCCGAGAGCTTGTCGACGCGCATGTCGACTTGATTGGTCATCTCGAGTTCCTCGAGCACCTGCGCGACGACCTGGGCGCGGTCGGCCTTGGTGGTGTCGGGAGGCAGCCGCAGCTCGGCGGCGTACATCAGCGCCTGCTGGACGGTCAGCTGGCCGTGCACCACGTCGTCCTGCGGGACCATCCCGATCCGGGACCGCAGCGAGGCGTACTCGGAGTGGATGTTGTGGCCCTCGAACGTCACCGTGCCCGTCGTCGGGTGGGTGTATCCGGCCACCAACCGGGCCAGCGTCGACTTGCCCGCGCCCGACGGACCGATGACCGCGGTCAACGTCCCCGGCCGCGCGGAGATCGAGATGTTGTCCAGCAGCGTCTTGTTGCCCTCGACGACCCAGGTGACCCCGCGCACGTCGAGGCCGCCGGTACGCGTCGCAGCCTCGGTCTCGTTGCGGCGCGCCAGGGTGCCACCGCTGAAGACCAGGTCGATGTTGCCGATCGTGACGGTGTCGCCGTCGTGCAGCACCGCCGACTCGACGCGCGCACCGTTGACGAAGGTGCCGTTGATGCTGCGGTTGTCGCGGATCTCGGTGCCGTCCGGGCCCGGGATCAGGGTCGCGTGATGCCGCGACGCCAGCACATCGGGGATGACGATCTCGTTGTCGGTGGCCCGCCCGATCTTGATCGACCCCGGCGGGGCCTCGGCGGGCCGGCCGGGCCGCAGGATCTTCAGCATGCTCGTCGCGAGGTTGCCCTCGCTGGTGCGGCGGCGCCGCGGTGGGACCGATCGACGTGACCGATTCGAGCGAGGCGTCGGATATCGGCTGCGCGATGGCGGGTGGCCGGACGCGGCGTGGGCGCCGGATCCGGCTGAGGCTGCGGATGCGTTGGCTGCGGACCCGACGGGTATTGCGGGTTGCTGCAGCCGGACGGGTACTCGGCGGTTGCTGCGCGGACGGGTACTGGGGTTGCGGCACGGACGGATACACCGGCTGCGAGGCGCGGCGTGCTGGCTCGGCCGCGACGCCACCGGCACCGACGCGGTCTGCGGCGGCGTGCCCGCGGATCCCTGATGACGGCCGACCTCGAACGTCAGGCTCGGACCGTCGGGATTGCCGATATTGATCTGCTGGCCGTCCCGAATGTCGACGCCGGGTACCCGGCGGCCATTGACGAACATGCCGTTGAGGCTGCCGTTGTCGATCGCGACCCAGCGGCCCTGATCGAACCGCAACACCACATGCGCGCGCGAGATCAACGGGTGGGCGACCCGAACGTCAGCGCGCAGGTCGCGGCCGATCACGACGTCACTGCCGGCCGCGAAGGTACGCGCTGAGCCGTCGTACCGAACGGTCAGCGCGGGCGGGGCTGGTCGGCTCATCGGGACCAACTCTATCGGTACCGGCGTCCGGCCGAAGGACACCGCGGGGGCTAACTGATCGCGACCCGGTCCGGCGAGCCGGTCACCACGCAGTGGGTGTGGCTGTAGATGGTGGCCATGCACTGATTGCAGTGGGTACACGCCGAGCGCACCGAATGCGCCTCGCCGTCGGCCTGGATCCGGTTGATCAGGTCCGGTTCGGCCAGCAGCGCCCGGCCCATCGCGACGAAGTCGAAGCCCTCGGCCATCGCCAGGTCCATGGTTTCGCGGTTGGTGATGCCGCCCAGCAGGATCAGCGGCATCTTGAGTTCGGCGCGGAACAGCTTGGCGTCGCGCAGCAGATACGCCTCGCGGTAGGGGTATTCGCGGAAGAACTTCTTGCCCGTCATCCGGATGCCCCACCGCAGCGGCGGTTTGAACGCGTTGGCGAACTGCTTGACCGGCGCGTCGCCGCGGAACAGGTACATCGGATTGACCAGGGAGCTGCCCGCGGTCAGTTCGATGGCGTCCAGACCGCCGTCCTCCTCGAGCCATTTCGCGGTCTGCAGCGACTCGTCGGTCGAGATGCCGCCGCGCACACCGTCGGCCATGTTGAGTTTGGCCGTCACCGCGATCGGGGTGCCCTCGTCTCCACCGCGCGCCGCACCGCCATCACCATGCCGCGCGCCACCTTGGCGCGGTTCTGCAGCGACCCGCCGAATTCGTCGGCGCGGCGGTTGATCAGCGGGCTGAGAAACGAGCTGGCGAAGTAGTTGTGGCCGAGGTGGATCTCGACCGCGTCGAAGCCCGGATTCGATCGCGAACCGGGCCGCGTTGGCGTGGGCATCGATGACGTCGGTGATGTCGTCGTGCGTGGCCTTCTTCGCGAAGCGCATCGCGAGCGGGTTGAAGAACCGCACCGGCGCCAGCGCCTTGGCCTTGTTGGAGCGGGCATCGGCGACGGGGCCGGCATGACCGATCTGGGCGCTGATCGCGGCGCCCTCGGCGTGGATGGCCGTCGGTGAGCCGGCTGCAGCCCGGGCAGCGCCTCGGGCCGCCACCAGATCTGCCGGCCCTCGGTCCGCCCGCCCGGTGACACCGCCAAGTAGGCGACCGTCGTCATCCCGACGCCGCCCGCGGCAGGCAGCCGGTGATAGGTGATCAGGTCGTCGGTGACGAGCGCGTTCGGGGTCGAGGCCTCGAACGTCGCCGCCTTGATGATGCGGTTGCGCAGCGTTACCGGGCCGAGCTTGGCCGGGGTGAACACATTGGCCATGAACGGAGCCTGCCACAGTGACATGTCAGACTGGCTGTCGTGGGTGCGATCACACTGGACGGCAAGGCCACGCGCGACGAGATCTTCGTCGACCTGACCGAACGGGTGGCGGCGCTGACCGCGGCAGGCCGGACACCAGGCCTTGGCACGGTCCTGGTCGGCGACGACCCCGGCTCCCACGCCTATGTGCGCGGCAAGCACGCCGACTGCGCGAAGGTGGGCATCAACTCGATACGCCGCGACCTTCCCGCCGACATCAGCCAGGCCAAGCTCGACGACACCATCGACGAACTCAACGCCAACCCCGAGTGCACGGGCTACATCGTGCAGCTGCCGCTGCCCAAGCACCTCAACGAGAACGCCGCGCTGGAGCGCGTCGACCCCGGCAAGGACGCCGACGGGCTGCACCCGACCAACCTCGGCAGGCTGGTGCTCAACGAGCCCGCCCCGCTGCCGTGCACCCCGCGCGGCATCGTGCATCTTCTGCGCCGCTACGAGGTGGAGATCGCCGGCGCGCAACGTGGTGGTGATCGGGCGAGGCGTGACCGTCGGCAGGCCGCTCGGGCTGCTGCTCACCCGGCGATCGGAGAACGCCACAGTGACGTTGTGCCACACCGCAACTCGGATCTGCCGCAGCTACACGCCGCGAGGCCGACATCATCATCGCCGCCGCCGGGGTGCCGCACATGGTGACCGCGCGAGATGGTGCGTCCCGGCGCCGCCGTCGTCGATGTCGGCGTGAGCCGCGACGCGGACGGCAAGCTCGTCGGCGACGTGCACCCCGACGTGTGGGAGGTGGCGGGTCACGTGTCGCCCAACCCCGGCGGCGTGGGCCCGCTGACGCGGGCGTTCCTGCTGACCAACGTCGTCGAGCGGGCAGAAGCCCTCGCCCGCACATGACGCCGAAGGAGTTCGCCCGCAAGGTGTTCGCCGGGCAGTGGCCGATCCTGCTGGTCGGCGTGATCATCGTGGCGGCGTTCGGGTTGGTGATCGCCGGCTACTGGCGCCGCGGTGCGCTGGTGCTGGCCATCGGTGTCGGCGTGGCGGCGGCGCTGCGGCTGACGCTGTCCGACGACCGGGCCGGCCTGCTGGTGGTGCGCAGCAGGACCATCGACTTCCTCACGACCGCCACGGTCAGTGCGGCCATGGTCTACGTCGCCTGGACGATCGACCCGCTGGGCACCAGCTGAGGGGCTCAGGCCAATTTCAACACGCCAACTTCAACGCCGCGGCGACGATCGGCTTGGCCCACTCGGGCGTCGACGACAGATCCGGCGGGCCGACGATCTCGCCGTGGTCGAGATGCAACACCAGCACCGGCCCTGGCGCGTGCCCGGCGGCGGGGTCGGCCTCCGCGGAGTTGTCGTAGACACGAAGCTCGGTCAGGTGCGGCAGCAGCTGCACCAGGTTCAGCCTGCTGTGCCGCCAGCGGCGCCGGATGCTGGACTCCGGAATGTCGTGGCCGCCGGCTCGCACGCGGTTGCGGACACGTTCGATGTGCAGGTCGGCGCTGGCCAGCCCGACATACCAGATGCGCACCTCGAAGCCCTGCGACGCGGCCTCGGAGAGCAGCCGCGGCATCGTGCTTCCGCCGAGGGTGGTCTCGAACGCGAAGTCCTTGCGCTCCCGGATCGCCCGCTCGAGCAGCCGTCTGCCCTGCTGCCACGCCGCGGCGTTGGCCCTCACCTGGTCCAGACCCGGGTTCGCCGCGATCAAGTCCCGCGCGGCCTCGTCGGGGTTGAAGTAGTCGGCGCCGGCCGCCCGGATCGTGGCGCCGCCGATGCTGCTCTTGCCTGCGCCGTTGACCCCGGCAAGGACATGCAGGCGCGGCGCTTGGG
The DNA here is from genome assembly GCA_963733605.1 of uncultured Actinomycetota bacterium. GTDB lineage: Bacteria > Actinomycetota > Actinomycetes > Mycobacteriales > Mycobacteriaceae > Mycobacterium. Next base: position 326,833 of record CAVTDY010000017.1, on the reverse strand, counting down.
CCTTGCGGGCCATGCGGCCGGCCGGCCTAGCGCCCGGCGCGGGCCGCCTTGACCGCGGCGCGGCCCAGTTGCTCCGGCGTGGCGTCGAACGCCGACGCCATCGCACTCTTCGCCCGCGGCGTTTGCATGCTCTCCAGCAGGTGGTCGAATTGGTCGGAGAGCTCGTCGAGCGCGGGCGTGCTCGCCTTGGTCAGCGCTTCGAACTCGGCGTAGGACAACAACACCGCCTTCGGGGTGTTGTGTTTGGTGATCGCGACCGCGCCACCGAGCGCGGCCTGCTCGAAGATCGTGCCGAACTCGTTCTTGAAGCGGGTGGCGGCGACCGTCGGGACGTCGACCAGCTCGCCGTCGCGGTTACGGAATGTCAGCGTGGGCATGAAGCCCATTATAGCCATAATGGCTGAAACGCACATTTCGCCCATTTTCGGCCAAAACATGCCTGACAGGCAACTTTGCCTACTGTGCAAGTTTTCGCTAATCTGGTGCCATGGTCACCACGTTGGGGCTTCGCGAGCGCAAGAAGCTCGACACCCGCAGGGCACTCAGCGACGCCGCGTTGCAGCTGATGTTCGAGCGCGGCATCGACAACGTCACCCGGGAGGCGATCGCCGACCGTGCGGGGGTGTCGTTGCGCACGTTCAGCAACTACTTCACCGGCAAGTACGAGGCGCTCGCGTATCGCCAGACCGAACGCGTACGGCGCAGCATCGCCGCGCTGCGACAGCGGCCGGCGGACGAACCGCTGTGGACGTCGATCACCGAAGCCGTGTTGGCACCGGTGGAGCAGGACTTCTACGACGTCAACGGTGACCAGAACCGGGCCCCCAGCCGCGCGCAGCTCGTCGAGATCCGAAAGCTTCTGCTCAGTCCGGAAATCCGCAACGCGATGGCCACGGACCTGTTCGGTGTCTGGGTCACGGCGATCGCCGAACGGACCGGCACCGACCCGGCTCGCGATCTGTACCCGCGCCTGGTGGCGGCCGTCGTGGGCGCGGTCGTCGACGCGGCGATGGAGTCCTATGCCGCAGCGGATCCTCCGGTGGCCATCACCACGCTGCTGCGCTCCGCGTTCGCCGCGGTGGCGGCCGGGCTGCCCGCACCGACACCGAGGAGAAGCCGATGACCGAAAACCGAGCCGACGTAGTCATTTCCGGCGCGGGCCCCAATGGGCTGATGCTGGCGTGCGAGCTGGCGCTGGCCGGCGTGCGGCCCGTGGTGCTGGAGCGACTGCCCGCACCCAGCGACGAGCCGAAGGCCAACGGCCTGGTCGGGCAGGTGATCCGGCTGCTGGACATGCGCGGGCTCTACCGCCGGTTCACTGGCTCAGATGATCCGCCAAAGCCCATGTACCAGTGGATCTTCAGCGGTATGCCGGTGCGGTTCTTCGGCATGGCGGACAACCCCATGTACGCGCTGATGATGCAGCAACCGCGACTCGTCCGGCTGCTCAGCCAACGGGCCCACGAGCTCGGCGTCGAGGTCCGGTGGGGGCATGAGCTGATCGGTGTCGAATCCCGATCCGACGGTGTCGCGGTGAGCGTGTCGGCAACCGAACGCACCTACCCGCTGGAGGCCACCTATCTGGTCGGCGCCGACGGCGGGCGCAGCGCCGTCCGCAAGATGGCAGGCATCGACTTTCCGGGCCACACGTCCAACACCGTCGCCCGGCTCGCCGATGTGCGCATGCCGGACGAAATGCGCACCGAGAACGGAGGTATCGACGTACCCGGGTTTGGCCCGCTGCCGTTTGGGCACAACCGGCTGGACCAAGGCGGGATCATCTACATGGAGTTCGGACGCGATCGCCACATGCTGGGCACCATCGAGTTCGACGGTGCCGGCATAGACGACTCGGAGCCGATGACCCTCGACGAGCTGCGTGACAGTGCCCGGCGCGTCCTCGGGGTCGAGCTGCCCGTCGAGCCGCCCACCGGCGACGGTCCGCATGCGATGCGCCGCATCGCGGGCCAGAACACCCGCCAGGTCGACCGGTACCGTGCCGGAAACATCTTGCTGCTAGGGGATTCCGCCCACGTGCACTCGGCGATGGGCGGCCCCGGGCTGAACCTCGGCCTGCAGGACGCGGTGAACCTGGGCTGGAAACTTGCGGCCACGGTGACTGGCTGGGCACCGCCGGACCTGCTCGACACCTATCACGCCGAGCGCTATCCGGTCGGCCAGCGGGTGATGATGCACTCGATGTCGCAGACAGCCTTGTTCGGTCCCGGACCCGAGATCGCCGCGCTACGAGAGCTGTTCACGGAGCTACTGCAGCAGCCCGGCGTCGCCGAACACATGGCACACCTTCTCGCCGGCTCCGACGTCCGCTACGACGTCGGCGACGACCATCCGCTCGCGGGGCGGTTGGCGCCCGATCTGACCCTCGACAACGGCAGGCGTGTCGCCGAGCTTCTGCACTCGGCGCGTCCGGTGCTGCTGGACCTGTCCGGCGGCCATGTCGGGGAAGCCGCCCGCGGCTGGGCAGACCGCGTCGATGTCGTGGTCGGTGCGACCGCCGATGCCGAGGTCTGCGCGCTGCTGATCCGGCCCGACGGTTATGTCGCCTGGGCGGCAGACACTTTCGAGCGGGCCGACGAGGACCGGTTGCACGCTGCGCTGCGGCGGTGGTTCGGTGCGGTCAGCGTCGCAGAGCGCGCCGCACCACGCCGCGATGACGGGCGATCTTCGGCCCCAGCAGCAGAGCGAACAGCGTGATGGCCAACCACGGCCGCGGGTGAGGCCGGATCCGTTGAATCAGCCCGGCACCAGACCAGATCCGGGCACCGCCCTCAGCGACGGCTACCTCGTCAATCGGCCAGCGTCGCCCTGATACCCACCGTGACGTACGGCAGCGCCAGGCCGTTGGTGTTGGCCAACGCGGGATGGGTGGCCAGCAGCTCGCGGACCCGGTCAAGGGTGCGGGTACGCACCTTTTCCGGAGAGGTGATGCAGTAACTGCGCGACGCGACGAGGTCGATAAGCGCTTGCGGGGTCAGGTAACTCGTCCACTCGACGTGGTGGCGCTGCACACCGGTGAACGGGTCGGGCAGCGTCACCTCGTGGTTGTGCGGGTCGTCTTCGTGGCCGATGATGCGGCCCAGGTCCTTCACCCAGCCCAGCCGCTCGTCGCGGGTGTTCCAGACCAGGCCGAGCCGGCCGCCCGGTCGCAGCACGCGCGCCACCTCCTTGGCGGCGCGCTCGGGATCGAACCAGTGCCACGCCTGCGCCACCAGCACCGCGTCGACGCTGTCGTCGGGCAGCGGGATGTCTTCGGCGGTGCCCAACAGCGCCGGCGTGTCGGGCAGCGAGTTGCTCAGCAGCTCCAGCATTTCCGGGATCGGGTCGACGGCGACGACATCGAGCCCGCGTTCGACGAGCCGGGTGGTCAGCTTGCCGGTGCCCGCGCCGAGGTCGAGCACGTCGACGGCATCCGGCGGCAGCAGCCAGTCGATCACTTCGGGGGGATAGGACGGCCGGCCCCGCTCGTATGCCGCGGCCTCGGCGCCGAACGACAGTGAACGCTGCTGACTTTGGTTGCTCACCTTCGAGCCAACTCCAAGGTTTCGCGGATCAACTCGCCGACCGCCTCGGTTTCCAACAGGAAGCCGTCGTGGCCGTAGATCGAATCGACCACTTTCAGCTCGGCACAGCCCGGCAGCAGCTCGGCCAGCTCCTCCTGCAACCGCAGCGGATACAGCCGGTCTGAGGTGATGCCACCGACGACCACCGGGACCGGGCAGCCGCGCAGTGCCTTCTCGACCCCGCCGCGGCCCCGGCCCACGTCATGGCTCGACAACGCCTCCGTCAGCGCCACATAGGTGCCCGCGTCAAAGCGCGTCAGGATCTTGTTGCCCTGGTGCTCCAGGTAGCTCTGCACCGAGTAGCGGCCGCCCGTGCCCGGGTCCTCGTCGCCCTGCGGATCGTTGCCGAACCGGGTGTCCAGTTCGACCTCGCCCCGATACGTCAAGTGCGCGAAGCGCCGCGCGATCTGCATACCGAGCTCCGGCGAACGACCGGTGCCGTAGTAGTCGCCGTCGCACCAGTCCGGGTCCGACTTGATCGCCGCGACCTGAGTGCTCTGGGTGCCGATCTGATCGGCGGTGGCGCGGGCACCGACCGCCAGCACCAGCGCCGAGCGCACTTTGTCGGGATGGCTGACGGCCCACTCCAGCGCCCTCGCGCCGCCCATCGAGCCGCCGACCACCGCGGCCACCTCGGTGATGTCCAGCGCGGCCAGCGCGGCCACGTCGGCCTCGACCTGGTCGCGCACGGACACCAGCGGAAACCGTGAACCCCATGGCTTTCCGTCGGCGTGCGCAGAGCTCGGGCCGGTCGAGCCGCGGCACCCGCCAAGCACGTTCGTCGCGACGGCGCACCAACGGTTGGTGTCGATGGGGGCGCCCGGCCCTGCCACGCCGTCCCACCATCCCGGCGTCGGATGGCCGGCACCGGCCGGGCCGGTGATGTGGGAGTCGCCGGTCAGCGCGTGCAGGACGACGACCACGTTGTCGCGATTGGGCGACAGTTCGCCCCACCGCTGCACGGCGATCGTGACGTCGTCGATGACGGTGCCGTTCTCCAAAGTCAGTGAGCCGATATCGACGAGACCGACCTCGCCCTCGGCGGGCAGCGTTGCGGTGGACACGTCGAAGGTGGTCATCAGAACGCCGCCGCGGTGTGCGGGTCTGTCGCCGCAGACGCGCTGAACGGCTTGGCCGCGGCGAACCCCTGCTCGAGGTCGGCCAGGATGTCGTCGATGCCTTCGATGCCGACCGCCAGCCGCACCAGCCCGGGCGTCACACCGGTCGCCAGCTGCTCCTCCGGGGTGAGCTGGGCATGCGTTGTCGACGCCGGATGAATCACCAGCGACCTCACGTCGCCGATGTTGGCGACATGGCTGTGCAGCGTCAACGCGTTGACGAACGCCTTGCCCGCGTCGATGCCGCCGACCAGCTCGAACGCCAGCACCGCGCCGGTTCCCTTGGGGGCCAGCTTCTTTCCCAGCTCGTACCACGGCGAGCTGGGCAGCCCGGCGTAGTTCACCGAGATCACGTCGGGATGCCCGGCCAGGTACTGAGCGACGCGTTGCGCATTCTCTACATGACGCTCAACGCGCAGGCTCAGCGTCTCTAATCCCTGTGCCACCAAAAAGGCGTTGAACGGCGCGGCGGCCGAGCCGAGGTCGCGCAGCAGCTGCACCCGGGCCTTCACCGCGAACGCCGGCGGGCCGAGCTCGCGCGTACACCACACCGTGGTAGCTCGGGTCAGGCGTGGTGAAGCCGGGGAAGCGGCCGTTGGTCCAGTCGAAGGTGCCGCCGTCGACGATCACACCTGCGATCGCCGCGCCGTGTCCGCCGAGGTACTTGGTGGCCGAGTGCACGACGATGTCGGCACCGTGGGCCAGCGGCTGGATCAGGTACGGGGTCGCGACGGTGTTGTCGACGATCAACGGCACGCCCGCGTCGTGCGCGACGGCGGCGACGTTGGGGATGTCGAGGATGTCGTTCTGCGGGTTGGAGATGGTCTCGGCGAAGAACGCCTTGGTGTTCGGCCGCACCGCGGCGCGCCAGGACTCCAGGTCATCGGGGTCCGCCACGAAGCTGACCTCGATGCCGATCTTGGGCAGCGTGTAGTGGAACAGGTTGTAGGTGCCGCCGTACAGCCGCGGGCTCGACACGATGTGGTCGCCGGCGTTGGCGAGGTTGAGGATCGCGAAGTGCTCGGCGGCCTGACCGGACGCCAGGAACAGCGCCGCGACACCGCCTTCGAGCGCCGCGATGCGCTGCTCGACGACGTCCTGGGTCGGGTTCATGATCCGGGTGTAGATGTTGCCGGGCTCGGCGAGGCCGAACAGCGCGGCGGCGTGCTCGGTGCTGTTGAACGTGTACGAGGTGGTCTGATAGATCGGCAGTGCCCGGGCGTTGGTGGCGATGTCCGGCGTCTGGCCGGCGTGGACCTGCTTGGTCTCGAACGACCAGCGTGCGGTCGGGTCGTCGGGGGTGTTGTCGGTGCTCATGGCTTGTTCTCCTGTGGTGATGGGGCCGGCTGGGCTTCGGCTCGACGCACTCAGTAACGACTGCGCACGCCGGGCCTCCACCTGTCTTCTCTGGGGGCCCGTCACAACGGACCCGCGCTTGCCGGTAGCCGGTCGGGGCTACTCAACCTGGTCATCACCCGGGGCACCCCACCGCGGTTGGAGGGTTGCCGGCCAGCAAGCCGGGGCTTGACGCTGGCACTCATGACCGAATAGAAGAGTATCGCAAGACGCCGATTCGGTGCCAGCCGGTTGGTCACGCCGCTGTGTCTCCGCGCCGCCGACCTCGGTAGCGTCATACCCGACGCGATACTGATGGCAGGCATTTCATCGCCGATTACCCTCGAATTTTGACCGACCGTGACGCCGGGAGAGTGCCACATGAGTGCCCAGCAGCCGACCATCATCTACACGCTGACCGACGAGGCGCCGTTGCTGGCGACATACGCGTTTCTGCCGGTGATCCGTGCCTTTACCGAGCCGGCGGGCATCAATGTCGAGACCAGCGACATCTCCGTGGCGGCGCGCATCCTGGCCGAGTTCGGTGACTACCTGACCGAAGAGCAGCGGGTGCCGGACAACCTGGCCGAACTCGGCGAGCTGACGCAGCTGCCGGACACCAACATCATCAAGCTGCCGAACATCAGCGCCTCGGTGCCTCAGCTGCTGGCCGCCATCAAGGAACTCAAGGCCAAGGGCTACGACTTGCCGGACTATCCCGGAGATCCGAAGACCGACGAGGAAGAAGAGATCAAGAAGCGCTACGCCAAGTGTCTGGGCAGCGCGGTGAACCCGGTGCTGCGCGAAGGCAACTCGGACCGCCGCGCACCGAAGGCGGTCAAGGAGTACGCACGCAAGCACCCGCACAGCATGGCCCCATGGTCGCAGGCCTCGCGCACCCATGTGGCGACGATGAAGCACGGCGACTTCTACCACGGCGAGAAATCGATGACGTTGGACCGTGCGCGCGACGTGAAGATGGAACTGCAGACCGTGCGGCGGCAAGACGATCGTGCTCAAGCCCGAGGTGAAGCTGGACGACGGCGACGTCATCGACAGCATGTTCATGAGCAAGAGGGCCTTGGTCGAGTTCTACGAAGAGCAGATGCAGGACGCCTACGAGACCGGTGTGATGTTCTCGCTGCACGTCAAGGCCACGATGATGAAGGTGTCGCACCCCATCGTCTTCGGCCACGCGGTGAAGGTCTTCTACAAGGACGCGTTCGCCAAGCACCAGGAGCTGTTCGACGAGCTCGGCGTCAACGTCAACAACGGACTCTCCGATCTCTACGACAAGATCGAGTCGCTGCCCGCCATCGCAGCACGAAGAGATCATCCGGGACCTGCACTCCTGCCACGAGCACCGTCCCGAACTGGCGATGGTGGATTCGGCCAAGGGAATCTCGAACTTCCATTCGCCCAGTGACGTCATCGTGGACGCCTCGATGCCCGCGATGATCCGCCTCGGCGGCAAGATGTGGGGCGCCGACGGGCGGACCAAGGACACCAAGGCCGTGAACCCCGAGTCCACGTTCTCCCGCATCTACCAGGAGATCATCAACTTCTGTAAGACGCACGGCCAGTTCGACCCGACCACGATGGGCACCGTCCCCAACGTCGGCCTGATGGCGCAGCAGGCCGAGGAGTACGGCAGCCACGACAAGACGTTCGAGATCCCCGAGGACGGCGTCGCCAACATCGTCGACGTCGACACCGGCGAGGTGCTGCTGACGCAGAACGTGGAAGCCGGCGACATCTGGCGCATGCCCGTCGTCAAGGACGCGCCGATCCGCGACTGGGTCAAGCTGGCCGTCACCCGGGCCCGCGACTCGGGCATGCCGGTGGTGTTCTGGCTGGACGTCTGGCGCCCCCATGAGAACGAGTTGCGGACGAAGGTCGAGAAGTACCTGAAAGACCACGACACCGAGGGCCTCGACATCCAGATCATGTCGCAGGAGCGGGCCATGCGGCACACCATCGAGCGCGCGATGCGCGGGCAGGACACCATCGCCGCGACCGGCAACATCCTTCGCGACTACCTCACCGACCTGTTCCCGATCCTGGAGCTGGGCACCAGCGCCAAGATGCTGTCGATCGTGCCGCTGATGGCGGGCGGTGGGTTATACGAAACCGGGGCAGGCGGTTCGGCGCCCAAGCACGTCAGCCAGCTGGTGGAGGAGAATCACCTGCGCTGGGATTCGCTCGGCGAATTCCTTGCGCTCGCGGTCAGCTTGGAGGACCTCGGCAAGAAGACCGGCAACGAGAAGGCAAAGATTCTCGCCAAGACCCTCGATGCCGCGACCGGAAAGCTGTTGGAGAACAACAAGAGCCCGTCGCGCAAGACCGGTGAGCTGGACAACCGCGGCAGCCAGTTCTACCTTGCGATGTACTGGGCGGTGGAACTCGCCGCGCAGACCGAGGACAAGGACCTGGCCGAACACTTCGCGCCACTTGCCAAGGCGTTGGCCGAGGGCGAAGACGCCATCGTGGCCGAACTCAACGAGGCGCAGGGAACCCCGGTCGACATCGGGGGTTACTACGCGCCGGACGTCGAAAAGACCACGGCGGTGATGCGGCCGAGCAAGACGTTCAACGCGGCGCTCGCCGACGCGCGAGGCTGACGAATTGCTACTGGTCAGTAGCCAAAGCTGACCCGTCCCCGGGCCATCTGCCCTTGTAATGTGGCCCGCGAGACACATTCACCAGAATTGTTCACCCGGCTGCCCACAAGGCGGTTGTCATGCGCAGGAGGAACCGGACTCCGATGTCCAAGATCAAAGTCGAAGGCACGGTAGTTGAGCTCGACGGTGACGAGATGACTCGCATCATCTGGAAGCTCATCAAGGAAACCTTGATTCACCCGTACCTCGACATCGACTTGGACTACTACGACCTCGGCATCGAGCACCGCGACCAGACCGACGACCAGGTGACCATCGACGCCGCGCAGGCCATCAAGCGCCACGGTGTGGGTGTCAAGTGCGCGACCATCACCCCCGACGAGGCCCGCGTCAAGGAGTTCCACCTCAAGAAGATGTGGCTCTCGCCCAACGGCACCATCCGAAACATTCTGGGCGGCACCATCTTCCGGGCGCCGATCGTGATCAAGAACGTTCCGCGACTGGTTCCCGGCTGGACCAAGCCGATCATCATCGGCCGGCACGCCTTCGGTGACCAGTACCGCGCCGACAACTTCAAGGTCGACCGGCCCGGCACCTTCACCGTGAGCTTCACCCCCGAGGATGGCAGCGAGCCGATCGTGCACGACGTCGTCAGGATCCCCGAGGGCGGCGGCGTCGTGATGGGCATGTACAACTTCAAGAACTCGATCCAGGACTTCGCGCGCTCGTCGTTCAACTACGGCCTGCAGCAGAACTATCCGGTGTACCTGTCGACGAAGAACACCATCCTCAAGGGCTACGACGGCATGTTCAAGGACGAGTTCGAGCGCATCTTCAACGAGGAGTACAAGGACCGGTTCGACGCCAAGGGGCTGACCTACGAGCACCGGCTGATCGACGACATGGTCGCCTCCTGCCTGAAGTGGGAGGGCGGCTACGTGTGGGCGTGCAAGAACTACGACGGCGACGTCCAGTCCGATACCGTCGCGCAGGGTTACGGCTCGCTGGGCCTGATGACCTCGGTGCTGATGACCCCGGACGGCAAGACCGTCGAGGCCGAGGCCGCGCACGGCACCGTTACCCGCCACTACCGCCAGTACCAGCAGGGCAAGCCGACGTCGACCAACCCGATCGCGTCGATCTTCGCGTGGACTCGGGGGCTGGCGCACCGCGGCAAGCTGGATGACACTCCGGACGTGATCAAGTTCGCGAACACGTTGGAGGAGAGCGTGATCGGCACGGTCGAGGGCGGTCACATGACCAAGGACCTTGCTGTGCTGATCGGCGACGATCAGCCGTATCAGACCAGCGAGGAATTCCTCGACACCATCGCCGGCAACTTCAAGAGGTCTCTCGACAGCTAGCCGGTGGCCGTGTTGGGCGGCGGCGTCGCGTAGCGATCGACGAAGCCGACGATCAGGTCGGCGACCCTGCGCGGCGCCTCGAACATCGGGATGTGCCCGACGCCGTCGAGATGCGTGATTTGGGTGTCCTTCGGCAGCTGCGTGGTGAAGTGGCGGGTGAACCGCGGATGCGGCAGCACCCGGTCCTTCTCGCAGATGACCAGGTGAGTCGGTGTGCTGACCTCGGCCAGCTCCTGCAGGCCCGGCAGCGTCAGCGACTTCAGCAGCAGCTGGTAGTAGGCGGGGCAGTGCGACACGTCGTCGATGATGTCGACGAGGTCCGCTTCGGTCAGGCCGTCGGCGGTCGCGCTGACCGGTAGGTACGCCAGCTTGCGGGACAGCGGCAGGCGCAGCACGCGGGGGCCGAGCGCCAGCGTGAGCAGCCACAGCGGCATGCCCGCCAGGAACTTGCCGACGATCTCGAACTTCGCCGGGGTGTATCGGCTCCAGCCGCCGGCCGGTGCGATGCCGGTCAGCGTGCGCGCCCGGCCGCGGCGCTCCAGCTCGAAGGCCACCCAGCCGCCGAGCGAGTTGCCGACGATGTGCGCGGTGTCCCAGCCCAGCCCATCCATCCGGCGTTCGACGTCGTCGGCCAGCGCCCCGGAATTCAGGAAGAACGGCCCGCGCGAGCCGCCGTTGTGACCGGGCATGGTTGGTGCGAAGACCTCGTAACGGCCCGTCGCCGGGGCTGCCGGATCGGCGACATCAACTTCCGGCAATCAGCGGCGCAACCTCTTTCCACACGTTCTGCGACATCATGAACGGATGCAGCAAAACCATCGGCTCGCCGGAACCCAGGTGAATCGGTGCGCGCTCGGTCATGCTGCCCGACATTAAAGGTGATACCGCCGGTACCGCAAGCGCGTCGGCTCCGGTCTGTGCCCGGCGAACGGGGCGGATCAGGCCGGGTCTGCGAGGTCGGGGGGAAATTCGACCGGGTAGGACTCGGCGAAATCGGCTGACCTGCCGACGGCTGACCACTTGCGGTCTTCGGCGAGGCGCTCTTGGTCGAGCCGTATCGAGCCCTCCGTCGCGTTCACCCCAAGCGGCAGATTGCGGGGGATGTCGCGACGCTTCGCGACCTGGACGAGTATCTCGGCCGCCCGGTCCGGGTCCCCGGCCTCAACGCCGCCGCCCTCCCGACGCCAGCCGAGTATCTCGGCGTAGTCGTCCGGGATGGGCCGGATGGTCATCGACGACCCTGCCCAGTCGGTGCGAAAACCGCTCGGCTCGACGACGATCACCTTGATGCCGAACTGCGCGGTCTCGGCCCGCAGCACGCGGCTGAACCCGTCGATCGCGAATTTGGCCGCCTGATAGGAGGCGATGCCGGCAGAGCCACCGACGCGGCCGCCCATCGACGAGAACTGCATGATCAGTCCGCCGCCCTGTGCGCGCAGCACGGGGATGGCCGCCTTGGAGACGTGGTAGACACCCCAGAAGTTGGTCTCGAACTGGGCGCGGAAATCCTCGTCGTCCCCGGTCTCGATGGGTGAGACGTTGGCGTAGCCCGCGTTGTTGACGATGACGTCGAGCCGGCCGAAGCGTTGGCGCGCTTGGTTGATCGCCGCGCCGACGGCCGCCGCGTCGGTGACGTCCAGGGCCAGCGCTTAAGGCGATCCGGGTAGGCGGTGGCCAGCTCGTCGAGTTGCTCTGGCCTGCGCGCGGTGGCAGCGACTCGATCGCCCGCCTCGAGCGCGGCAAGAGTGAGGGCACGCCCGAAGCCGCGCGACGAACCGGTGATGAACCATGTCTGTGTCATGATCTTAGTAAAACACTGTTTCGTTAATAGTGCAACAGGGTTGCGCTAAGATCAGTGGATGGATACCTCGGATTTTCAGAGGGCCCGCAGCCCAGCGGCCAAGCAACACCGCGAAGACGCCATCCTGGCTGCGGCACGCTCGCTCGGCGCCGAGCGCGGAATCCGGCAGATCACCCTGACCGATATCGCCGACGCGGTCGGCATGCACAAGTCGGCCCTGCTGCGCTATTTCGAGACGCGCGAGCAGATCTTCCTGCGCCTCAGCGCCGCGGACTGGCGAGAATGGTCGGCGGCGTTGCGCGCGAAATTGGCGAGGGTCGGCGGCTCCCCGACCGCGGAGGCGGTGGCGTCCGCCTTCTCCACCACACTGGCCGACCGCCCCATGTTCTGCGACCTGCTCGCCCAGGCGCCGCTCAACCTGGAACGAAACGTGTCGCTGGAAGCCGTACGCGCCTTCAAGCTCGTCACCCACACCGAAGTCGACGCCATCGTCGAGGCCATGCGACGGCTCCTGCCCAGCCTCACCGAACGAGACTGCGTCGACGTCATCGCCACCGCGACCGCACTGTCCGGCGCATTCTGGCAAATGGCCAACCCACCTCCAGAAATAGCGGCGCTCTACCGCAGCGACCCGCGGATGGCCCACGCCGTCTTCGAGATCGAACCGCGGGTGCGCAGGGTGCTCACCGCGATGCTCACGGGAATGCTGGGTGAGTGAATAACCCGGGCTAACTGAATACGGCACCGTCGCGTCTGATGTCCAAACAAGCGTGAAAAGATCGAGTCACCATGAGCACTTCCACTGGTTCGCGTCGTGTCGTCTTCTCCGGTGTGCAGCCGACGTCGGATTCGCTGCACCTCGGCAACGCATTGGGCGCGATCAGCCAGTGGGTGGGTCTGCAGGATGAGTTCGACACCTACTTCTGCGTCGTCGACCTGCATGCGATCACGCTGCCGCAGGATCCCGAGCAGCTGCGCCGTCGCACGCTGGTGACCGCCGCGCAGTATCTGGCACTGGGCATCGACCCGTCGCGCAGCACGATCTTCGTGCAGAGCCATGTCGCCGCGCACGCCGAACTCGCTTGGGTGCTGGGCTGTTTCACCGGTTTCGGGCAGGCCTCGCGGATGACGCAGTTCAAGGACAAGTCGCAGAAGCAGGGCAGCGACTCGACCACCGTCGGCCTGTTCACCTACCCGGTGCTGCAGGCTGCCGACGTGCTGCTCTACGACACCGATGTGGTGCCGGTAGGGGAGGATCAGCGTCAGCACCTCGAGCTGGCCCGCGACGTCGCGCAGCGGTTCAACTCGCGCTTCCCGGATACCTTCGTCGTGCCCGACGTGTTGATCCAGAAGGCCACCGCCAAGATCTACGACCTGGCCGACCCGTCGTCGAAGATGAGCAAGTCCGCGGCCACCGAGGCCGGCCTGATCAACCTCCTCGACGACCCGAAGACCTCGGCCAAGAAGATCCGCTCGGCCGTCACCGACAGCGAGCGCGAGGTGCGCTACGACCCCGACGCCAAACCCGGGGTGTCCAACCTGCTGACCATTCAGTCCGCGGTCACCGGCACCGACGTCGACAAGCTCGTTGAGGGTTACGCCGGTCGCGGCTACGGCGACCTGAAGGCCGACACCGCCGAGGCCGTCGTCGAGTTCGTCACGCCGATCAAGGCGCGCGTCGACGAACTGCTCGCCGATCCCGCCGAGCTCGAGTCGGTGCTGGCGGCCGGCGCGCGGCAGGCCGGGAACGTGTCGGCCAAGACTCTTCAGCGCGTGTATGACCGGTTAGGGTTCTTAGCGCCACGCGGATAACGCCCTGGGGAGGCTGGGATGACAGCTCCGGTCGAGCCGGAAACTGCAGGCAAGCCTGCCAAACCGGGGATCCTCGCCCGGTTGCGGGCGCGGTTCGGCTGGTTCGACCACGTCATGCGCGCCCAGGAGCGGTACACCGCGAGCAAGGGCGACTTCTTCGCCGCCGGCATCACCTATTTCACCGTCTTCGCGCTGTTCCCGTTGGTCATGGTCGGTTTCGCCGTAGGCGGCTTCGTGCTGTCCCGGCGGCCCGATCTGCTCATGGAGATCGAGACGCGAATCAAGTCGACGGTGTCCGGCGACTTCGGCCACCAGCTGGTCAACCTGATGGACTCGGCCATCGCGTCGCGCACCTCGGTCGGCGTCATCGGCCTGGCCACCGCCGCGTGGGCGGGCCTGGGCTGGATGGCCAACCTGCGTGAGGCACTCACCGCGATGTGGGACCAGCGCCGCCAGAAGGCCACCTTCGTCCGGACCAAGTTGTCGGATCTGCTGGCGCTGGTATCGGCGTTCGTCGCGATCATCGTCACCATCGGGCTGACCGCGCTCGGCGATCCCGCGCTGATGCGTAACGTCCTGGAATGGTTTGGGTACATGATGTTCCGGGGCTGGGAGCGGCGCTGCGGGCGGCGTCGCTTGTGGTCTCAGCGCTGATTTCCTGGCTGCTGTTCACGTGGATCATTGCGCGGCTACCGCGCGAGTCGGTCAACTTCCGCAGCTCGGTGTGGGCCGGGCTGATCGCGGCCGTCGGCTTCGAGGCGTTCAAACAGGTGGCGTCGATCTACCTGCGGTCGGTGGTGCATGGCCCGGCCGGCGCGACGTTCGGCCCGATACTCGGCCTGATGGTGTTCGCATATATCACCGCGCGGTTGATCCTGTTCGCCACGGCATGGGCGGCCACGTCGGCCGAAAACCTCGCCGAACCACAGGTCCAGCCGCCCGGGCAGGCGCAGATCACCACGCGGGTGCAGATCCGTGAGGGCCTCGGAGCGGGCGGGGCGCTGGCCGCGGCTGCCGTGGGAGCCATTGGCGCGCTGGGCCTTTCGCGGCTGCGTAAACGCTAGAGCTGTGGGCGCCGGTTCATCGAGCGGGCGCCCATGATGAGCCCGATGACGATCACCGACCCGGCGACGCCCACGCCCACCCGGACCGGCATCGCGTCGACATCCGGCATCGGGACCGACGCGGCGCTGGTGGCGGTGTTGGCCGCGGCCTCCGGCTTGGGCGCGAGCAACGAGGGATCGGGTTCGATCAGGGTGCCCACCTTCGTACCGGGCGCCGTCGCGAAGCCGTAGTCGAGCAGGTGCGCCGCCTGCTCCCACGGCGCGATCGGCTCGCGGGTGCCGTGCATCAGCACGGCCATCAGCCGACGGCCGTCATGGTTGGCCGCCCCGACGAAGGTTTGACCGGCGTCGTCGGTGTAGCCGGTCTTGCCACCCATGGCACCCGGGTAGTTGTAGAGCAGCTGGTTGTCGTTTTCCACCGGATAGCCGACGTCGCCACGGCCGGGAAAGTCGAAGCTGCGGGTGGCGACGATGTCAGCGAAAGTCGGGTTCTGCCAGGCATATCGGTAGAACAGGCCGATGTCATAGGCCGATGTGCTCATGCCCGGTCCGTCCAGGCCTGAGGGCGTCGCGACGCGGGTGTCGCGGCCGCCCAGCTTGCCGGCAAGGTCGTTGATCTTCTGTATCGCGGTGTCCATTCCGCCCAGCTGCATGGCCAGCGCGTGGGCGGCGTCGTTGCCGGAGTGCATGAGCAGGCCGTGCAACAGGTCGTTGACCGAATACCAGCCGTTTTCGCCGACGCCGACCTTGGTGCCCTCGGCATTCGCGTCGTCCTGCGTTCCCGCGACGACCTTGGTGATCGGCAGATCCCGCAGGGCCTGCGTCGCGAGCAGCACCTTGATGATGCTGGCCGGGCGCTGGCGGCCGTGCGGATCCCGCGCGGCGATGATGTCGCCGGTGTCCAGGTCGGCCACCACCCACGCTTCGGCGGAGACGTCCTCGGGCACGGGGGCGGTGCCGGGGGCGGTGATGATTCCGCAGCCCGACAGCGCATCACCGCCGAGCGGCTTGGCAGGCACCGCCAGCGGAGCCGGTGGATCGCCTGTCTCCGGCACCTCCGAAGAGTCGACGGCCGGCGGCGTCGACTCCCGGTACGGACAGGTCGCGGCCTCCGGCGCCGCGTTCGGTTCCGCGTGTGCAACCGGCACGCCGACGAGCGCCGGCGCAGCAAGCATGCCCCACGCCGCGACCAGGGAAAAGGTCCGGGTGGAGAACATCCGTGACGTCGCCATCGTGTGCGCAGATTAGGCGATCGAGGAGCGATTTTCGGGGAGCCACGCTGTGGCTGCTGTTGTCAGAGTTACAGCTGCGACAGCCGAGCGGCGGCTCAGGCGCCGATCGACGACAGCTCTGCGTAGGCGACGGCCGGCGCTCCGATGCAGCCCATCCACAGCCGGCCGGCGGCTTCGACCATGCCGGTCACCAAGCCGAAGGACGGGTGCGTCGTGCGCACCCCGGCCACCGCCTCGCCGCTGTCAGGATGGAACGCGACGGCCCACACCACCGACTCAGGCTTGGGCTGCATCCGGTCTGGCAGCCGCCACAGCATCTTGCGAAGAATCGGCGGCCCCTGGGCCAACCGGTCCGCCAGCGGGTTCGCCGGCGTCACCATGGCGCACCAGATGCGGCCGTCGGCGCCGGTCGACAGGTTGTCCGGCATGCCAGGCAGGTTGATCGCCAACGGCGTAACCGTCCCGGCCTGGGGGCCGGCCAGCCAGTACTTCGACAGCCGGCGGCCCTGTGTTTCGGCGACCACCAGGGCCGTGCCGTCCGCGGTGGGCGTGACACCGTTGGCGAAATAGAGCCCGGGGATGACGGTGGACACGGTGCCGTCGGGATCGCGACGAAACAGGCTGCCACGGCCACGGGCCTCCAGGATCGCGCCCATATAATGCGAATACGTGAAGGCGCTGGTCGACTCGGTGAAAAATATTGTGCCATCGGGCATTTCGGTGACGTTCGAACAGAACTGCAGACCCCGGCCGTCGACCTCGCCGACGAGTGTCTCGAACGTGCCGCTGCCGGTGTCCATCGCCAGCAGGCCGCCGGGGCTTGCGCACACCAGCAGCCGTCCGTCGCGAGCCACCGCCAGTCCCAACGGCCGGCCGCCGATTTCGCCGACGACGGTGGGCTCGCCGTCGGGGGAGATCCGCACGATGCGCCCGTCCTCGACACCGGTCCAGATCTGGCCGTCGGCGTCGACCACCACGTCCTCGGGCGCATTGCCCGGAACACCGACGACGGTCAGGTGGGCCGAGGGCGGGTCCGGCAGCGGGTCGACCGGCGGTGGCTGCCAGCGGACGGGGTCGATGCGGGGTTTGGGCTCGGCGGTCATTCGCCCGAATTTACGCGCCGGCGTCGCGCTTTAGAGGCGACGGCCCGCTTCGTCGAGCACCCCGCGCAGGATCTCGTAGATGGCGTCGAACTCCTTCTGCCCGCTGATCAGCGGCGGCGCCAACTGCACGACGGGGTCGCCGCGGTCATCGGCGCGGCAGTACAGGCCCGCCTCATAGATCGCAGGCGTGAGGAAGCCACGCAGCAGCCGCTCGGATTCCTCGTCGTTGAACGTCTCCTTGGTGGCCTTGTCCTTGACGAGTTCGATGCCGTAGAAGAACCCTTCGCCGCGCACGTCGCCGACGATCGGCAGGTCGTAGAGCTTCTCCAGCGTGGCGCGGAACGCGGGGGCGTTTTCCTTGACGTGATCGTTGAGGCCCTCGCGCTCGAAGATGTCGAGGTTGGCCAGCGCCACCGCCGCGGACACCGGATGCCCGCCGAACGTGTAGCCGTGCGCGAACGTCGTCTTGCCGTCGTTGAACGGCTCGAACAGCCGGTCGCTGGCGATCATCGCGCCGATCGGCGAGTAGCCGGAGGTGAGACCCTTTGCGCAGGTGATGATGTCGGGCACATAGCCGAAGTCATCACAGGCGAACATCGATCCGATCCGGCCGTAGGCGCAGATCACCTCGTCCGAGACGAGCAGCACGTCGTACTCGTCGCAGATCTCGCGCACCCGCTCGAAGTAGCCGGGCGGCGGCGGGATGCAGCCGCCTGCGTTCTGCACCGGCTCCAGGAAGACCGCGGCGACGGTGTCGGGCCCCTCGAACTCGATCGCCTCGGCGATGCGGTCGGCGCAGTACTGACCGAACGCCTTGATGTCGTGCTCGTATGGGGCCGGCGCGCGGTAGAAGTTGGTGTTCGGCACCCGGAAGCCGCCCGGTGTCAGCGGCTCGAACGGCGCCTTGAACACCGGCAGACCGGTGATCGCCAGCGCGCCCTGCGGGGTGCCGTGGTAGGCAATCGAACGCGAAACCACTTTGTACTTACCGGGTTTGCCGGTGAGCTTGAAGTAGTTCTTGGCCAGTTTCCACGCCGACTCGACGGCCTCGCCGCCGCCCGTGGTGAAGAACACCCGGTTCAGATCGCCGGGTGCGTAGCCCGCGACCCGCTCCGCCAGTTCGATCGCGGGGGGCGTGGCATACGACCACAGCGGAAAGTATGACAGCGTCTCGGCCTGCTTGGCTGCGGCCTGCGCGAGCTCCTTGCGGCCATGGCCGACCTGAACAACGAAAAGGCCTGAGAGGCCGTCGATATAGCTCTTTCCCTTGTCGTCCCAGATGGTGACGCCCTCGCCGCGGGCGATGATCGGCGGCGTGATGCCTGCGCCGTGGCGGGCGAAGTGGCCCCACAGGTGACGATCGGCCTTTGCGCTCAGCTCGGTGGGAATCCCTCCCGTGATATCGGTCGCTGTCATCGTGTACCCCAATTATATTGCTGCTTAATGAGTTTCAGGTAAACGAGGGTCTCGGTGGATAGCACTTCCGGCAGTGCGCGGATTTGGGTATTGAGGAGGTCGAGAAGGTCGTCGTCGTCCTCGCAGACCACTTCGATGATGGCGTCGAACGAGCCTGCGGTGAGCACCACGTAGTCGACGGATTCGATGGCGGCCAACTTTTCGGCCACCTTGCTGGTGTCACCGGTGCAGCGGATGCCGATCATCGCCTGGCGGGCGAAGCCCAGCTGCAGCGGATCGGTGACGGCCACGATCTGCATGACGCCGGCCTCGACCATGCGCTGGACGCGTTGACGCACGGCGGCCTCGGACAGCCCGACCGCCTTGCCGATGCCCGCGTACGACCGGCGGCCGTCCTGCTGCAGCTTCTCGATGATCTGCTTGGACAGCTCGTCGAGTTGGAAGGCCGCGCCGGCACGCATACCTGAAATTGTGCACGGAATCCGTCGTGGCAAGCAACCACGGCGATGAGATCCCTCGTCTGGATGGTCTTGCGCTGCGGGAATGCGTAGCCTCGCCGCGGCCGAACGTAGGCTTGGGGTCGTGACCGCGAGCGCTCGGGTCGGCGAGTTCGAGGAGCTACGACCGCATCTGCTGGCCGTCGCCTACCGGCTCACCGGCACCGTCGCCGACGCCGAGGACGCCGTGCAGGATGCCTGGCTGCGCTGGCACGGTACGACCGCGGCCATCACCGACCTGCGGGCCTGGCTGACGACGGTGGTCAGCAGGCTGAGTCTGGACCGGCTGCGTTCGGCGGCCAAGCGCCGCGAGACTTATTTCGGCGAATGGCTACCCGAACCGGTGGTGACCGATTTCGAGGGTGACGACCCGCTCGCGGCGGTGATCGCGGGCGCCGACGCCCGGTTCGCGGCGATGGTGGTGCTTGAGCGATTGACACCCGATCAGCGGGTGGCGTTCGTGCTGCACGATGGCTTCTCGGTGCCGTTCGGTGAGGTCGCCGAGGTGCTCGGCGTCAGCGTAGCCTCGGCGCGCCAGCTGGCCTCCCGTGCGCGACGCGCGGTCGCGTCGGCGCCGGCGCCGACGGCCGATGACGTCCACAATGAGGCGGCGGGAGCGCTGATGGCCGCGCTGGCCACGGGCGACGTGGATGCTGTTGTGCGCCTTCTGCATCCAGATGTCACGTTCACCGGCGACTCGAACCGGATGGCGCCGACCGCCGCGCGCGTCATTCACGGCCCGGACAAGGTGGCGCGGTTCCTGCTCGGCCTTGCCCGGCGCTACGGTCCGCAGTGGCTGTCGACGAATCAGCTGGCGATGGTCAACGGCCAGCTCGGCACCTACACCGGCGGTGGCCCCGCCCGGGACGGCTATCCGGCGATGGCGCCCCGGGTGACGGCGATGACGGTGCGCGACGGAAAGGTCTGCGCCATATGGGATATCGCCAATCCCGACAAATTCAGCTGGCTCGCCGCTTGCCCGGAGTCCTCTGTCGACCACGGAACCCGGCACGCGTCACCGGAATTGAAGCCCTGCTCGGTGATGCCCAGCGCCGAGTTCATCCGCGCCCGCATGTTCTCCACGCCGATCTGATAGGTCAGCTCGATCACGCCGGCGTCGCCGAAGCGCCGCCGCAGATCGGCCACCTGCTCGTCGGTGACGGTGTGCGGGTCGGTCGTCATCGCGTCGGCGTAGGCGATCGCGGCGCGTTCGTCATCGGTGAAATGCGGTGAAGTTGCGTAATTTTCAATGTCCTTGAGGCGCTCGACGTCCAGGCCCTCCAGCCGAATCAGCATGGAGCCGAAGTCGACGCACCAGGAGCATCCGATCGTCCTCGCGGTCCAGAGCACGGCCAGCTCGCGAACGTTGGCCGGCAGCTTCTTCGAGGCCGACTGCAGCAGGGTTTCGTGCACGGCGTTGGCCATCATCAGCCGGGGATGGTGGGCCGCCACCGCGAACGGCTCGGGCACCTCGCCGAACCTGCGCTTGGCAACGCGGTAGAAGATCTTCGTCAGCAGGGATGCCTGGCGCGGGGAGACGGGGTCGATGCGGGTTTTCTGGGTCATACCCGTCAGACGAGACAGCGTCTGGATGTGTGACAGCTGCCGTCGCCGATTTTCGCGATCGCTGCAGCAGTCCCGGCGAGCGTCGCTAACGTACGTGGCGTGGACTTCGAGCTGGACCCCGCCCAGCAAGCCTGGCTGACCGAGGTGCGGGAATTCCTGCAGCAGAATGTCACCGACGAGCTGCGCAGGGAGATCGCCGCACACGGCCTTGAGGTCCCCGACGGTGCCGTCGCCGAGTTCCGTCGCAAGGTGGGCGCCAACGGCTGGTGGGGCCTGAACTGGCCCCGCGAGTACGGCGGTCTGGGCCTGGGCGCCGTCCACCAGCATCTGCTGATGCGGGAGTTCGAGTACTGGGGTGTGCCCGGACCGGATCTGACCGTGACCTCCGTGGCGCCGATGATCATGCGCCACGGCACCGAGCAGAACAAATCCGAGTTCCTCCCTCCGATCGCCCGCGGCGAAATGACCTGCGCAGTCGGCTATTCGGAGCCGGAAGCCGGCACCGACCTGGCCAGCCTGCGGACCCGTGCCATCCGCGACGGCGACGAATGGGTGATCAACGGCTCCAAGATCTGGAACAGCGGCGCGCAGCGGGCGACCCACGAGTGGCTGTGTGTGCGTACCGACCCGCAGGCTCAGCGCCACCGCGGGATTTCGGTGATCATCGTGCCGATCGATGATCCTGGCGTGCAGATCAGGCCCCTCTACGCGTGGTCGGGATACCGCACCAACGAGGTGTTCTTCTCCGACGTTCGGGTGCCGCTGTCCAATCTGATCGGCGAGCTCAACCAGGGGTGGGCCTACATCACCGGCGCGCTGGACCTGGAACGCGGCGCGCTGACCAACGCGGGCGACATGCATCGCGCGGTCGGCGACCTGGTCGCGCTGGCGCGACAACCGCGGCGCGACGGCACGGTTCCCGCCGACAATCCGGCCTTCTGCCGCCGGCTGGCGCAGGCCGAGGCTGATGTGGAGGCCGCGCTGTTGATGGGTTACGAGGCGTCCTCCCTGCTCGACAGCGGGGTGATTCCCACCGTCGAGGTCAGCGTCGAGAAGATCTTCACCAGCGAGCTGCGCCAGCGGATCGCCGATCTCGCGATCGACCTCCTTGGCCCCGACGGGCTGCTCGTGCACGGCAGCCCCGACGCCCCCGCACACGGTCATTTCGAGCGGTTGTATCGCGTCTCGCCGCTGATGCGATTCGGCGGCGGCACCAACGAAGTCCTGCGCGACGTGATCGCCCAGCGCGGGCGCGGTCTGCCGTCGTACGGACGATGACGGGCCGCCGATCGTGAGACTGATCCCGGATCAAGACGAGCGCGATCTCGTCTCGATGCTGCGCGGCATGCTCGCCACGGAATGCCCTCCCTCGCTCGCGCGGGCGCAACACGACCCTGACGCGGAGCGGTCCTCGCCGACGCTGTGGAAGGCGCTGGCCGACACGGGCGTGCTGGGGCTGGGGTTGCCTGCGGAGCACGGCGGGTCGGGAGGAACCCTGGCCGATCTCGGCCTGTTCTGTGTCGAGGCCGGTCGTGCCCTGTGTCCTACCCTGGCTCAGAGCACCGTCGTCGCCGCATTCGGAATCAACGCGCTCGGCGGCGCCGAGGACCGGGAGAGATGGCTGCGCCCCATCAGTTCCGGCGAGCTGCCCGCCACATCGGCGCTCTGGCACCCCGGTGATGCCGCGATCGTCGCCCCGGTGTTGCGGGCTGAACAGCGGGCGACCGGTTGGTGCGTCAGCGGTGCAACCGATTTCGTCGCCGACGCGGATCTGGCCGAGGTGATCGTCGTCGCGGCGACCGATCAGTCGACGGGCCGGACACTGGCCTTCGTCATCGCGCTCGACGATCCGGCGGTGAGCGTCCAGCCGTTGCCGCTGATGGGGGGTTACCGCGCGTTCCGCGTGGTGTTCGGCGACGTGTTGGTGCAGGACCCATCGGCGGTGCTCGCCGGTGGTGCCGGCGTTGGCGCCGATCACCTGCGCCGGGTGGCCAACGCCGCGGTGGCCCTGATGTCGCTTGATCTGGTCGGCGTCGGTGAGGCGGTGCTGGAGCACACCGTCGACTACATCTCGATGCGCCACCAGTTCGGCAGGCCCATCGCCGCGTTCCAGGCGGCCCAGCACCTGGTGGCCAACATGCACATCGCGCTGGCGGCGGCCAGGCTGGCGGCCCGCTCAGCGGTGTTCTGGATCGGCCGGGGCCGCACGGCAACACGCGAAACCGCTGTCGCCCGAATGCAGTCCGCAACAGCCGCCAAGCTGATCACCCTCGATGCGCACCAGCTGCACGGCGGCATGGGCTACGTCCTGGAGACCGACCTGCATCTGTGGTCGGAACGCGCGCGGGTGCTTTCGACCCTCGGCGGCGGGGCCGATGTGGCCGCCCGCTGGCTGCAGACGGAGATGGGGCTGGGCGGGTGACAGAACCGAGCCTGATCGACGCCGAGTCGGCCTCGCGCGTGGGAACGGTCGCGGCCACCGCGACCGGCGAGGTGAACCGACGCGATTGGCAGCGGTGGGCCGCAGCCGTCGGTGACCACAATCGGCTGTGGTTCGACCCCGACTACGCCAAACGTTTCGGCTATCGCGACATCATCTGTCCGCCGCTGTACGTGCAGTACGCGATTCTCGGCGTCACCGCGCTAGGCGAGCTGCGGCCCGACGGCTCATCGGGCGCGGTCTCCGGCAGCCTCGCGTTTCCCCGGGCGCCGCGGCGGATGGCGGGAGGGGAAAGCACGACGTTTTACCTGCCCGCGTATCACCGCGACGAGATCACGATGGTGCGCACCATCGAATCGATCGAGGAAAAGCAAGGCCGTTCAGGCAGTTTCGTCCTCGTCACGTGGCGCACCGTGTACCAGAACCAGCATGTTGAACTCGTCGCCGAGGCGACCACGTCCATGATCGCTCGGCCCTGAAGGACGTCGATGACCAATGTTCGTTGTGCTACGAGGACGTCGAACCCGGAGACCGGCTTCCCGAGCTCGTCGTAACCGTCGACCAGACACAGATGTTCTTCTTCAGCGCGGCCACCTATAACGGCCATCGCATCCACTACGACAAGGATTGGGCACGCGATCGCGAAGGCTACGACGATATCCTCGTCCAGGGGCCCTTGCAGGCGGCGCTGCTGGCGCGCGCCCTCACCGACTGGATAGGCGGCGCCGGTCGACTGGTCGAGTATTCGGTGCAGAACCGCGCGATCGCACTGCCCGGTCAGCCGTTGACCTTCGGTGGGACCGTGACCGGCAAGCGGCTGGCCGACGGCGCGGGCCTGGTCGATCTCGACATCGCCGCACGCCGCGACGACACGGTGCTGATGCCCGGAACAGCCACCGTCGCATTGCCGTTGCGGGTCGAGTCACGATGAGGCTCAGCGGAGACGCCGCAATCGTCGGCATCGCCGAGCTGCCCGCCGAGCGCCGACAGACCAGGCCGGAACTGTTCACGCTCGACCAGTATGCGGCGCTGGCCAAGGCGGTCGTCGACGATGCAGGGCTGGACGCCTCGGTGGTCAACGGGCTGCTCTGCCACGGCGTTGGCCGAATCCGACATGTTCGTTCCCGCAACGCTTTCGGAATATCTGGGGCTACCGGTGAACTTCGGTGAACGGGTGGATCTCGGTGGTGCCACGTCAGCGGGCATGGTGTGGCGGGCCGCTGTCGCTGTCGAGCTCGGATTGTGTGACGCGGTGCTGGCCGTGGTCCCCGGGTCCACCGAGCTGCCGCGCTCCGAGCGGCGCCCGCGGCCCGCGCCCGCCTGGTACGGCGCCTCGAGCAACAATTTCGGTTCCCCGCAGGCCGAATTCGAGATCCCGTACGGCAATGTCGGCCAGAACGCGCCCTACGCCCAGATCGCCCAGCGGTACGCGGCCCAGTACAGCTACGCCCCCGAAGCGCTGGCGAAAATCGCGGTGGATCAACGTGCTAACGCGTGCGCGCATCCCGGCGCGGTTTTCCACGGCACGTCGTTGACCGTCGACGACGTGTTGAACAGCCCGATGATCGCCGACCCGATCCACATGCTGGAGACCGTCATGCGTGTCCAGGGCGGCGCCGGCGTGCTGATCGCGAACTCCGACCTGGCCCGCCGCGGGCGCCACCGTCCGGTGTGGATCAAGGGTTTCGGCGAGCACATCTCGTTCAAGACACCCACCTACGCCGCGGACCTGCTGACCACACCCATCGCCCGGGCCGCCGAACGCGCGTTCGCGATGGCGGGGCTGACGCGGGACGACGTCGACGTCGCCTCGGTGTACGACTGCTACACGATCACCGTGCTGATGAGCCTGGAAGACGCCGGATTCTGCGCCAAGGGCACCGGGATGCGTGGCTGACCGAACACGACATGACCTTCCGCGGCGATTTCCCGATGAACACCGCCGGCGGCCAGCTGTCCTTCGGGCAGGCGGGCATGGCCGGCGGCATGCACCACGTCGTCGACGCCGCCAGGCAGCTGATGGGCCGATCGGGCGACGCCCAGGTAACCGACTGCGACACGGCCTTCGTCACCGGCACCGGCGGCATCATGAGTGAACAGGTCGCGCTGCTTCTGCGAGGTGAATGAGTGACCGAACCGCTGCCGCTCCCAGAACCCACTCCGGTATCGCGTCCGTTCTGGGACGGCCTGCGTGACCACCGGATCATGGTGCAGTATTCGCCGTCGTCGGGTCGATACGTGTTCTATCCGCGCACGTTCGCGCCCGGCACCCTCGCCGACGATCTCGAATGGCGGGAAATCGACGGCGCAGGAACGGTTTACACCTTCACCATCGCCCGTCGGCCCACAGGGCCACCGTGGGCGCAGGCCGTCCCGCAGCTGCCGGCGGTCGTGCAGTGGGAAGCAGGCCCGCGCTTCAGCACCGAACTCGTCGACGTCGAGGCGGGCGATGTGCGAATCGGCATGCGAGTCGCGCCGGTGTTCTGCGACGTTCCCGGAACGAGCATCACACTGCTCCGCTATCGTCCGGCCTGAAGGCATGGGAGTGTGATGAACGACGGTGTGGCGGCGATGCTGGCGGAGCTCAACGCCGGGTTCCCGGCCGTCGAGGACATGACGGCGACGCAGGCCCGCGCAGCGGTGGCCGCCCGGCGGCACCCGTGCTCAATCTCGACGACGTGGCAGGCACCGCCGATCGGATCGTCGGCACGCCGTCGGGGCCCGTGCGGGTACGGATCTACCGGCCGCACGGCGCCACGGCCGCGATGCCCGCGGTGGTGTTCTGCCACGGCGGCGGATTCGTGCTCTGCGACGTGGACAGTCACGACGGTTTCTGCCGGGAGCTGGCCCGCTATACCGAATCGGTGGTGGTATCGGTCGACTATCGGCTGGCACCGGAGACACCCGGCCCCCGCGGCCGCCGAGGACGCCGTCGCGGCGTTCTGTTGGGTGGTGGCGACAGCGCACGACCTGGGCGTCGACGCGGCCCGGGTCGCCGTCGCCGGAGACAGCGCGGGCGGCAACCTCGCGGCGGTGACCGCCGTCGTGTGCCGCGAACGCGGCCTGCCCATGCCTGCGGCGCAGATTCTGCTCTATCCCGTCATCGATCCCGCGGGCGACAGCGCCAGCTACCGCACCCGCGGCGACAGGGTGCATGACCACCGCCGCCGCCATGCACTGGTACTGGCGAAACTATCTGGGCGGCAACGAGCTTGCCCGACCCCGCCTACCTCGTCGCGCCAGCGCGCGCCGACTCGCACGCGGGCCTGCCACCTGCTGTGGTGCTGACTGCGGAACTCGATCCACTGCACGACGAGGGCGTCGGGTATGCGCGGACACTTCGATCGGCCGGCGTTACCGTCATCCATCGCGACTATCCCGGACCTCTTTCACGGTTTCCTCACGATGATGCCGTTCGCCGCGGCCGCGGCCGCCCGCGACTGCTGTGGGCCGACGTCCGTGAACTCTCGAGACCGCACCGCGGAGCCCGTCGTGATGACCGACGACCGATGCGATCGTGGTCGGGGCGGGCTTCGCCGGCCTGTACGCGGTGCATCGCGCGGTCCGCGCCGGGTTCTCGATGCTGGGCATCGAGGCCGCACCCGGCGTCGGCGGCACCTGGTACTGGAACCGGTATCCCGGCGCGCGCTGCGACGTCGAAAGCGTCGACTACTCGTACTCGTTCGACGATGAGCTGCAGCACGCTGGACGTGGACCGAACGGTTCGCCCCGCAACCGGAGATCCTGGCCTACCTCGACCACGTCGCGGATCGGTTGGACCTGCGCAGGCACTATCGTCTTCGACACCGAGTCGTGACTGCGGCAGTTTTCGACTGCCGACGGCGGCCGCTGGCACGTTCAGACGTCAACCGGCGCGACGCACCGGGCCGCCTATCTGCTGTGTGCGACCGGGTGCCTGTCGGCGCTGAACCGCCCCGACATGCCCGGGCCTGTCGGACTTCGGCGGCGAGGTCTACTACACCGCGGCATGGCCGCATGACGATCCCGACCTTCGGCGGCAAGCGGGTCGGCGTCATCGGCACCGGATCCTCTGGCATTCAGGCGATTCCGCTGATCGCCGCGCAAGCCGACTCCGCTTGTCGTCTTCCAACGGTCGCCCAACTACAGCGTGCCGATGCCCAACCGGCCGTGGAGCGCCGAGGACGTGCAGCGCATCAGGGAGGAGTATCCCGCGCGCCGGCGCAAGTCTCCGCCTACGCCCCGGCCGGTACACCGCACACCACCTACCCCAAGAACGCGGTCGACACCGATCCCGACGAACGTTCGAGGCCCTGTCGCAGCGCTGGGCGCAGGGAGGCGTGCTGTTCGCAAGACGTTCCCGGATCAAAAACCGACCTGGCCGCCAACGACATCGCGCGTGAGTTCGCCGAGGCCCGCATCCGCGACATCGTGACGATCCCGTCGTCGCCGAAGACCTGATCCCCAGCGATCATCCGATCGGGACGAAGCGGATCTGCACCGACATCGGCTACTACGCGACGTTCAACCGCGACAACGTGACGCTGGTCAACCTGCGGCGCGAGCCCATCGACTCGATCACCGCCACGCGGTTCGCACCACCGAGACGACCTATCCCTGCGACGTCTTGATGTTCGCCACCGGATTCGACGCGATGACCGGCGCGCTCACCCGCATCGACCCGGTCGGACCGGGAGGCGATCGGCTCACTGAGCTGTGGGCCGACGGACCGGTCACCTTCCTGGGCCTGATGGTGCCCCGGCTGCCGAACCTGTTCACGATCAGCGGGCCGGGCAGTCCGTCGGTGCTGGCGAACATGGTGCTGCACGCGGAGGTTCAGGTCGACTGGGTCATCGACCTGATCACGCCGCCCGCGACCGCGGCATCACCGAGGTCGAACCGCGCCGCGACGCGGCCCGCGCGTGGACCGACCACGTCGCGGAGGTGGCAGAAGCCACGCTGTTCCCGCGGGCGCGGTCCTCCTGGTACCTCGGCGCCAACATCGAAGGCAAGAAGCGGGTGTTCATGCCCTATGTCGGTGGCTTCGGCATGTATCGCACGCACTGCGACGACGTCGCCGCACGCGGCTATGCCGGTCTGGTGCTGACCACGCGATGACCGCTGATCGGCGGCCGCGCCCGCGGATACCGTTCAGGCTCTGCTGCGCCGCGAAGATCGACCGACGAGTCCGTTGCGATCGCGGCGGGGGACCGAAACTGGACATGGCGCGAGCACCTCGCCGACGCCGCCGCCGAGGCGTCGGCCCTGATCGCCCTGGCCGATCCCGCGCGACCGATGCACGTCGGCGCGTTGATGACCAACTCGCCGGCGATGCTGCGATCGATGGCGGCCGCCGCCCTCGGTGGTTATGTGCTGTGCGGTCTGAACACCACGCGGCGGGGCGCGGGCTACTCGCGGACGCCCGGCGCGCGGACTGTCAGATTCTGCTTGTCGACTCCGACCACGCGGACCTGCTCGACGGCGCCGACTTCGCAGGCATCACCGTCCTCGACGTCACCTCGCCGCGCTACGCCGAGGCGATCGCCGGAGCGCCGCCGCTGGTGCCTCACCGCGAGGTGTGCGGGGCCGACACCTTCATGATGATCTTCACGTCGGGCACCAGCGGAGACCCCAAGGCAGTGCCGTTCGCCCACGCAATGGCGGTGCTGTGCGGCGCCAGCCTGGCCGGCGCAATTCGACATCACCGCCGTCGGACGCCTGCTATCTGTCGATGCCGCTGTTCCACTCCAACGGCGTGGCCGCCGGCTGGGCGGTCGCGGTGGTGAGCGGCGCCACCATGGTGCCGGCGAAGTTCTCGCCGACCCGGTTCCTGGCCGACATCCGGCGATACGGCGTGACCTACATGAACTACGTCGGTAAGCCGTTGGCGCTGGTGCTGGCCACACCCGAGCAGCCGGACGACGCCGACAACACACTGCGCGCCGCGTTCGGCAACGAGGCGACCGAACGTGACATCGCCGAGTTCGGACGAAGATTCGGCTGCCGGGTCGTCGACAGCTTCGGCTCCAGCGAGTTCGCCGTGGTCGTCATGCGCGAGGACGGCTGCCCACCGGGATCAATCGGCAAGGGCTATCCGGGGGTGGCGGTGTATCACCCCGAGACCGTCACCGAGTGCGCGGTTGCGGTGTTCGACGCGCACGGCTCGCTCGCCAACTTCGACGAAGCCGTCGGCGAGTTGGTGAATACCTATGGGGTGGGCGGCTTTTCGGGGTACTACAACGACGATGCAGGCGACCGCCCAGCGGATGCGGCACGGCATGTACTGGTCAGGCGACCTGGCCTACCGCGACGCGGACGGTTGGATCTACCTGGCCGGCCGCACCACCGACTGGATGCGGGTGGACGGCGAGAATCTGGCCGCCGGACCGATCGAGCGGATCCTCGATCGGCTGCCACAGGTCAATCAGGTCGCGGTGTACGCCGTGCCCGATGACCGGGTCGGTGACCAGGTCATGGCTGCGCTCGTGCTCGGCTGGAAACGCATTGACCACCGAGGAGTTCGAGGCGTTCCTCGCAGTGCAACCGGATCTCTCACCCAAGGCGTGGCCACGGTTCGTGCGGATCAACGACGACCTACCGCGAACCGCGACCAACAAGATCCTCAAACGCGAACTCATCGCGGCGGGCGTGACGGCGGGCGACGGCGTGCTCTGGGAACGGCCCGAGCGGGGCACCCGTTATGGCATCAGCGCGCGAACATCAGCGCGCGCTTGACTTCCTGGATGGCCTGGGTCACCTGGATGCCACGCGGGCAGGATTCCGTGCAGTTGAACGTGGTCCGGCAGCGCCAGACGCCGTCGACCTCGTTGAGGATGTCCAGTCGCTCGGCGGCACCCTCGTCGCGGCTGTCGAAGATGAACCGGTGCGCGTTGACGATCGCGGCAGGCCCGAAGTAGCTGCCCTCGCTCCAGTACACGGGACAGCTCGTCGTGCAGCACGCGCACAGGATGCACTTGGTGGTGTCGTCGTATCGGGCCCGGTCGGTCTGGCTCTGAATGCGTTCCCGCGTTGGCGGATTGCCGCTGGTCATCAGGTACGGCTTGATCGCACGGTAGGCGTCGAAGAACGGCTCCATGTCGACGACGAGGTCCTTCTCCACCGGCAGCCCGCGGATCGGCTCGATCGTGATCGTGAGCTGTTTATCCGGGTTCTTCGGCAGCATGTCGCGCATCAGCACCTTGCACGCCAGCCGGTTCACGCCGTTGATCCGCATGGCGTCAGAGCCGCACACCCCGTGCGCGCAGGATCGCCGGAACGTCAGTGTGCCGTCCAGGTACCACTTCACGTAGTGCAGCAGGTTGAGCAGCCGGTCGGTGGGCAGGCACGGGACTCGGAAGCTCTGCCATCCCCCAGAACCGGCATGAGCGTCGGGATCCTCCGGGTTGAACCGGGCGATCTTCAGCGTCACCATCACCGAGCCGTCGGGGACCGGTGGGGTGTCCTGCGTCTCGATAGTGGGTGCGCTCATCGTCAGTATTTCCGTTCCATCGGCTCGTACCGCGTCTGCACCACCGGCTTGTAGTCCAGCCTGATGTCGGACAACAGGTCGGCGCCCTGTTTGTAGGCCATGGTGTGGCGCATGTAGTTGGTGTCGTCGCGGTTGGGGTAGTCCTCGCGGGCATGGCCGCCGCGGGACTCCTTGCGGTTGAGCGCGCCGACGACCGTCACCTCGGCGAGCTCGAGCAGGAAGCCGAGCTCGATGGCCTCGAGCAGATCGCTGTTGTAGCGTTTACCCTTGTCGTGCACGGAGATTCGGGCGTAGCGCTCCTTGAGTCCATGGATGTCGGTCAGCGCTTGCTTGAGCGTCTCCTCGGTGCGGAACACCGCGGCGTTGTTGTCCATCGACTGTTGCAGCGTCCCGCGGATGTCGGCGACGCGCTCGTTGCCGTGCTCGGACAGGATGTCGCCGACCCAGCCGACCACCATCTCCGCCGGCCCCGGCGGCAGCTCGACGAAGTCGTGGCCCAACGCGTAATTCGCGGCCGCGATGCCCGCCCGGCGGCCGAACACGTTGATGTCCAG
The DNA here is from genome assembly GCA_963733605.1 of uncultured Actinomycetota bacterium. Classification (GTDB taxonomy): domain Bacteria; phylum Actinomycetota; class Actinomycetes; order Mycobacteriales; family Mycobacteriaceae; genus Mycobacterium. The sequence continues at coordinate 295,861 of CAVTDY010000017.1, read as the reverse complement.
CAGCGAGTTGGTGCCCAGCCGGTTGGCGCCGTGCACCGACACGCAGGCGCATTCACCGGCGGCATACAGGCCGGGGACGATCGTCGTGTTGTCGCGCAGCACCTGACCGCTCACCGTGGTCGGGATGCCGCCCATCACGTAGTGGCAGGTCGGGTATACCGGCACCAGTTCGGTGACCGGGTCCACGCCCAGGTAGGTGCGGGCGAACTCGGTGATGTCGGGAAGTTTCGCCGCGAGCACGTCGGCGCCGAGGTGGCGCACGTCGATGTAGACGTAGTCCTTGTTCGGCCCGGCGCCGCGACCCTCGAGCACCTCGAGAACCATCGAGCGGGCGACGATATCGCGCGGTGCCAGGTCGACGATGGTGGGGGCGTAGCGCTCCATGAAGCGCTCACCCTCACCGTTGAGCAGGCGTCCGCCCTCGCCGCGCACCGCCTCCGAGATCAGGATGCCCAGTCCGGCCAGCCCCGTCGGATGGAACTGGTGAAACTCCATGTCCTCCAACGGAAGTCCCTTGCGGAACACGATGCCAATGCCGTCGCCGGTCAGGGTGTGGGCGTTGGAGGTGGTCTTGTACATCCGGCCCGAGCCGCCGGTGGCGAACACGATGGCCTTGGCGTGGAAGACGTGGATGTCGCCGGTGGCCAGCTCGTAGGCGATGACGCCGGTGGCAACGAGTCCGGCCGGTGTCTCGGTCATCGCGATGTCGAGGGCGTAGAACTCGTTGAAGAACTCGACGTCGTGCTTGACGCAGTTCTGATACAGCGTCTGCAGGATCATGTGCCCGGTCCGGTCGGCGGCGTAACAGGCCCGGCGCACCGGTGCCTTGCCGTGATCGCGGGTGTGCCCGCCGAACCGGCGCTGGTCGATGCGGCCCTCGGGGGTGCGGTTGAACGGCATCCCCATTTTCTCGAGGTCGAGCACCGCGTCGATGGCTTCCTTGCACATGATCTCGACCGCGTCCTGGTCGGCGAGGTAGTCGCCGCCCTTGACGGTGTCGAACGTGTGCCACTCCCAGTTGTCCTCTTCGACGTTGGCCAGCGCCGCGCACATGCCGCCCTGCGCCGCGCCGGTGTGGCTGCGAGTCGGGTAGAGCTTGGTCAGCACCGCGGTACGCGCGCGCGGACCCGCCTCGACCGCGGCGCGCATGCCCGCACCGCCTGCGCCGACGATCACGACGTCGTAGCGATGTTCAACAATCATTGATCAGCTCCCCGTCACGCGATGCTCGCGTCGAAGGTCACCAGCACATAGGTGCCCAGCACCAACGTGAACCCCGTCGCCAGCAACAACAGCGAATTCAGATAGAACTTGGTGATGTTCTTGCGGGCGTAGTCGCCGATGATGGTGCGCATGCCGTTGGCGCCGTGCACCATCGCCAGCCACAGCAACGCCATGTCCCAGATCTGCCAGAACGGCGAGGCCCAGCGTTGGGCGACGTAGTTGAAGTCGATGCGGTACACGCCGTTGGCCCAGATCAGCCCGATGAACAGGTGCCCGAGCGCCAGGAATACCAGCGCGACACCGGAGAACCGCATGAACAGCCAGGCGTACTTCTCGAAGTACGGGATACCCCTTGGGCGTCGGGGTGCGCGCGGATGATCCAGGCTGGCCGGGCGGTCGTGCTCCTTCTCCTGCACGGGCGCCAGCCGGCCCTCGCGGTGGTGGGGGGTCCATGGTTCGGTCATAGGAATCGCTCCGCCATGTGCATGCCGAGCACGCCCAGCGCGGGGATCATCACGGCAAGCCAGACGCCGACGACGATCCACAACATCAGCCGCTGATAGCGCGGGCCGTGCTGCCAAAAGTCGATCAGAATGACGCGGATGCCGTTGAGCGCGTGGTAGAGCACCGCCGCGACCAGGCCCATCTCCATCAATCCGACGATCGGCGTCTTGTAGGTGTTGATGACCTCGTTGTAGGCCTGCGGGCTGACCCGGACCAGCGCCGTGTCGAGCACGTGCACCAGCAGGAAGAAGAAGATCGTCGCCCCGGTGATGCGGTGCAGCACCCAGGACCACATGCCGGGGTCACCGCGGTAGAGGGAACGTCTGCGCGACGGATGAGGTCGCGGCGCCGGCACCGCCGGGCCCGCGGGTGTCGCAGTGCTCATCTGGCCTCCAACGCCTTCGGTGGACGCTTGGGCTCGGCTGAGAACCTGCCCAAACCTCGGGGCGACTCTAAACCCAGTTGTACTGCTTAACGAACTACCGTTTAGCCGTCGGCGCACGGAAAACGGGAAAAATTAGGGTTACCTATCTTGGTGGCAGGGCCGTGGAGTGGAGGCTTCGGAATGCATTCAGAATCCGGCTGGCGGAGTCGACGTGACCGCCGAAGTTGACTGGAAGATGTTGCGGCACAAGGCAACTGAGGCTGCGACTCATGCGTACGCGCCGTACTCGGGATTCCCGGTCGGGGCGGCCGCGCTGGTCGACGATCACCGAATGCTGGCCGGCTGCAATGTGGAGAATGTCTCATATGGCCTTGGTCTCTGTGCCGAGTGTGCGGTGGTCTGCGCACTGCATTCCAGCGGTGGCGGCAGGCTGATCGCGCTGTCGTGTGTGGATGGGACCGGAGCGGTGCTGATGCCATGCGGACGCTGCCGGCAGGTGCTGCTGGAGCATGGCGGTCCGACGCTGCTGATCGACCATCCGCTGGGCCCCCGGCCGTTGGGCGAGCTGCTTCCGGACGCGTTCGGTCCCGAGGACCTGGCCCGCACAACCGAGCCGGCGCACGAGGAAACACCGTGAGTGAACCGAGGTTCGAGGCTTGATGTCGCTGTCGCATCCGTTTGATGCTCCGACGGTCATCAGAACCAAGCGCGACGGCGGGGTGTTGCCGGATGCGGCGATCGACTGGGTGATCGACGGCTATACCCACGGCCGGGTCGCCGACGAGCAGATGTCGGCGCTGCTGATGGCCATCTTCCTGCGGGGCATGACCGGCGCCGAGATCGCCCGCTGGACGGCGGCCATGGTGGGCTCCGGTGAGCGGTTGGACTTCACCGATCTGCGCCGCGACGGCAAGCCCCTGGCGCTGGTCGACAAGCATTCCACCGGCGGCGTCGGCGACAAGATCACCATCCCGCTGGTTCCCGTCGTGATGGCGTGCGGGGGAGCGGTGCCGCAGGCTGCGGGGCGCGGCCTCGGGCACACCGGCGGCACCCTCGACAAGCTGGAGTCCATTCCAGGTTTCACCGCCGAGATCTCCAAAGCCCAAATCCGGCAACAACTTCGCGATCTCGGCGCGGCGATCTTCGCGGCCGGCGAGCTGGCCCCTGCCGACAGGAAGATCTATGCGCTGCGCGACGTCACCGCCACCACCGAGTCGCTGCCGCTGATCGCGAGCTCGGTGATGAGCAAGAAGATCGCCGAGGGCACCCGTGCGCTGGTGCTCGACTGCAAGGTCGGCAGCGGGGCGTTCCTGGCGACCGAGGCGGAGTCTCGCGAGCTGGCCCGCACGATGGTCGAGCTGGGCAGGCAGGAGGGGCTGGTGACGCGGGCGCTGCTGACCGACATGGAGACGCCGCTGGGCCGCACCGTCGGCAACGCCGTCGAGGTGGAGGAATCGCTGGAGGTGCTGGCCGGCGGCGGACCTGCCGATGTGGTGGAGCTGACGCTGGCGCTGGCCGTGGAGATGCTTGACGCCGCCGGGCTCGACGAGATCGACCCCGCCGAGACATTAAAGGATGGCTCGGCGATGGACCGCTTCCGTGAGCTGGTCGCCGCGCAGGGGGGTGACTTGTCTCGACCGCTGCCGATCGGTGCGCATACCGAGACCATCTCGGCACCGCGCGATGGCACGATGGGACTCATCGACGCGATGGCGGTGGGACTGACGGTGTGGCGGCTCGGCGCGGGCCGTTCCGGCCCGGGTGAGCGGGTGCAGTCCGGCGCCGGACTGCGCATCCATCGGCGCCCCGGCGAGCCGGTCGCCGCCGGTGAGACGTTGTTCACGCTCTACACCGACACCCCGGAACGGTTCGAGGCCGCCACGGCCGAGTTGGACGGCGCGTGGAGCGTCGGCGACACCGCGCCGACACTGCGGCCGCTGATCATCGATCGGATCACGACATGATGACACCGCTGACCCTGCAGTCGATCCGCCACGCGCCCAAAGCCCTGCTGCACGACCATCTCGACGGCGGGCTGCGGCCCGCAACGGTGCTGGAGCTCGCCGAGGCCAACGGCTACGACGAGCTGCCCGCCAGCGGTGCCGACGAGCTCGCGGCGTGGTTCCGCACCGCCGCGCACAGCGGTTCGCTGGTCCGCTATCTCGAACCGTTCGCCCACACGGTCGGCGTGATGCAGACACCGGAGGCCCTGCACCGGGTGGCCTACGAATGCGTCGAAGACCTGGCGGCCGACAACGTCGTGTACGCCGAAATCCGGTTCGCGCCCGAACTCCACATCAACCGCGGGCTGTCGCTGGACGCGGTCGTCGACGCGGTGCTGGCCGGCTTCGCCGACGGCGAGAAGGCCGCCAGCGCCGAACATCGGGGCATCACCGTTCGGTGCCTGGTCACCGCGATGCGGCACGCCGCGCGGTCGCGCGAGATCGCCGAGCTGGCCATCCGGTTCCGGGACAAGGGCGTGGTCGGTTTCGACATCGCCGGCGCCGAGGCCGGATACCCGCCGACGCGGCATCTCGACGCGTTCGAGTACATGCGAAGCAACAACGCCCGCTTCACCATTCACGCAGGCGAGGCGTTCGGGTTGCCATCCATCCAAGAGGCCATCGCGTTCTGCGGCGCCGACCGGCTCGGCCACGGCGTGCGGATCGTCGACGACATCACCATCGGCGCCGATGGCACTGCGCACCTCGGCAGGCTGGCATCACTGTTACGCGACAAGCGAATTCCGTTCGAGATGTGCCCGAGCTCCAATGTGCAGACGGGCGCGGTCGGCAGCATCGCCGAGCATCCCTTCGACCGGCTCGCCCGGCTACGGTTCCGCGTCACCGTCAACACCGACAACCGATTGATGAGCGACACCACGATGAGCCAGGAAATGCTGCGGCTGGTGGAGGCGTTCGGCTACGGGTGGACCGACCTCGAGCGCTTCACGATCAACGCGATGAAGTCAGCGTTCATCCCGTTCGACGAACGCCTGGCGATCATCGACGATGTGATCAAGCCGCGCTTCGCCGTCCTCGTCGGCTAGGTCTGCCCGCGGCGTCAGGTGAGCACCTTGCGCAGCGCTTCGGCGAATTCCTCTGGGGCGCCGAGGAATCCGCCATGGTCGCCGGGGAACTCCGCAGGTGTGCTGCCCAGCAGCGCGGCCAGGGCACGCGACGTCTGGTCGGTCAGCAAGCGCCCGGAGTCCACCCCGATGCCGATCACCACGCGCGACGGGCCGGCCTTCAGCGCATCGATGTCGGGCAGGTACCGCGTCGTCGGTCGCAGTTCGTGGTCGAAGAACCGCGCCGCCTCACGAACGTCCTGTTCGGTCGGCTCCGTCGGCTCGGCTGCCACCGCGGCGGGCATCGTCATGTCGAAGCCCGCGTTGACCATGAACCTGTACCAGGCCGCCTGCGGGCCCGCGGCGTGGAAGGTCGCCACGATGTCGTCGATGTTTGCGCGTTGCCGGGGGGCGTCGGGCAGCAGCTCCACCAGCGGCGGCTCGTGCGCGACGAGCGTGCGCACCCGTCCCGGATGCCGGGCGACCAGCGCCAGGCCGGTCACCGCGCCGCCGCTGGAGCCGAACACGTCGGCGGAGTCCGCGCCGAGATCATCGAGGATCGCGGCGATGTCGTCGGCGCGCTGCTCGGGCGTGGAATCCTGCGCGGGATCGTCGATCGTGGAGTTGGCGTGGCCGCGCGGGTCGTAGGTGACGACGGTGCGGTCGCCGGCCAGCGCGTCGGCCAGCGGCGCAAAATCCGCCGACGCCATCGGAGAGCCGATGACGAGCAGCGGGGGGCCGCCGCGCCCGCCGCGAAATCGGCAGTGCTACGGATCTCGTAATGCAGGCGGGCGCCGGGAACGGCCAGGGAACGCGTGGTGGTGGTGCTGGGCATGGTCATAGTCGTGCAGACCACCGCCGGGCCGCGAACTCATCGCGACGCGACGGTTCCCGATCAGCGAGCTGCAGCACTACTCCTGGCGCAGCCGCGATTCCACGAACGCCTCAAGCGCCTCCCACTGCTCGACGGCCTTGGCGTACGGCGGGCCCGGACGACTGACAGTGTCAGGGTCGAGCACACGGGCCACCACCCGGCCCAGCGGCTGATCGGCGTCCAGGGCCTGCTCGACGATGGTGTCCTCGGCGTACTCGCCGACATCCCTGAGCAATTCGACGGCGAGCTCCAGCTGGTCGCGGTCGATGGCATCGGGGCCGTCGGCGAGGTCGTCGGCGATTCCCGTCAGCATGTAGACGTTGTCGTCGCCGACGGTGACCTGCAGCGAGCCGTCGGTGGCCGCGGTGCGGATGTCGTCATAGGTGGCCAGATCGGACAGGTCGTGGTCGTGTTCGTCGGCCAGATAGCGCGCCATCGCCCGCTCGGAGGTGAACACGCTGATCCTTCCGTTGCGGCCCAAAAAGATCGGCTCGTCGTCGAGATAACACCGCAGGGTGAAGTAGGTGCCGCCGCTGGTCATCATCCGCACCGGGTCGATGCCCACCTTGAGCCAGAAGTCGTCGTCGCTGCCCAGCACGAGCGCCTCGGCGTGGCCGGGGAGATCGTCGGATTCCTCCTTGGCATCGGCCTCGGCTTCGGTGTCCGCGGCGTCGGCGGTGTCCTCGGTGTCGGTTTCCTCGCTCTGCTCGTCTTCCTCCGGTTCGGGTGCGGGTTCGGCAAGCTCTGCCTCGGGCCTTCTCCGAGGCGGCCTCGTCCACATCGGGAATGCTGACGATCGCGTCGATCGCGTCGACCACGTTGTCCCAGCCGCGGCCGATCACCGACTCGATCTCGGCCCACCGCTTGCGGCCGGCCCGGCCGGCGAACGCGTCGATGCCCCCGCCGACCGTCCCCAGCACCGGGTTGCCGTTGAAGAACTTGGTCACCGCAGGCATCTCGCACACCGACCCGATGGCTGAGGCGATCGCCAGCGTGCGGTGCAGCTCCTCGATCGTCTCCTCGCTGGGCTTCTCGGCGACCAGCTCCTGAAGGCTGACGAGGTCGTACTGGCGATCCTCGGGCGGATCGAACTTATGCGCGGACGCCTCGGTCAACCCGTCCCAGCCGGGATGGTCGGTCAAGTCGTTGTCGGTGTTGGTCCTGACGAACGCGGCCAGGTCGGCGACGGACTCGAACGCATACAGGTCCTCGTCCTTGCCGAGGAACGCCTCCCATTCGTCGCCCTCGTCGCGCCAGCGTGGAGCCCACAAGGTGTACAGGTCGCCCTTGGTCAGCCCGAGCCGGATCGGCACGATGTCAGCAGCCATGCGGCACAGCCTAACGACGCCGCCCCCGGCCTTCGACGGTCACCGGCCCAAACCCGCTCGCAGGCCGTCGAGCAGGTCGCTGAACACGCGTTTCGTCGGCTGCGGCCGGTCCATCGCCGCAGTCTGTCGTCGGATACCCGGTCCGGACGGGCCCCCGCGGCCGTTCGGTTCCACTAGGGTCGGCTGGATGGATGTGCGCGTCGTGGACCACCCGCTGGCCGCCGCGCGGCTGACCACTCTGCGCGACGAGCGCACCGACAACGCGGCCTTCCGTGCGGCGCTGCGCGACCTGACCCTGATGCTGGTGTACGAGGCGACGCGCGACGCCGCCTGCGAAAACGTGCCGGTGCGAACGCCGGTGGCCGACGCGACCGGATCACGGCTGGCCAATCCGCCGCTGCTGGTGCCGGTGCTGCGCGCCGGGCTGGGCATGGTCGATCAGGCCCACGCGCTGATCCCTGAGGCCCGCGTCGGGTTCGTCGGGATGGCCCGTGATGAGGAAACCCATAAGCCCACCCCGTATTTGGAGTCGCTGCCCGACGACCTGAGCACACAGCCGGTCATGGTGCTGGACCCGATGCTGGCCACCGGCGGCTCGATGGCGCACACCATCGGGCTGCTGCAATCCCGCAACGCCGTCGACATCACCGCGGTCTGCGTCGTCGTCGCACCCGAAGGCATCGCGTTACTGGAGAAGTTGGCTCCGGCCCTGCGGCTGTTCACGGCGGCCATCGACGAGCGGCTCAACGACGTCGCCTACATCGTGCCGGGCCTCGGCGACGCCGGCGACCGGCAGTTCGGGCCCCGTTAGGGCGCTACCACCGCTGGGCGACGCCGACCAGCTCGTCCTGAACCGCGCGCGCCTTGGCTCGGGTGGCCTCCAGCTCGCCGAGGTCTGCGCAGCGAACCTCGATGTAGGACTTGACTTTTGGTTCGGTACCCGACGGCCGCACCACCATTCGGACCCAGTTCTGGTCGTCGCCGCCGAAGAAGACAAGCGCATCGGTTCGCCGCCGGCCCCGCTCCCCCAGCAGATCGGTGACCGTGATCTCGACGCCGGCCAGCCGACGGGGCGGGGCCGCGCGCAGTCGCGCCATCATCGCGGCGGCCTCGGCGGCGTCGGCGACGCGTCGCGACACCGCGGTCGTGGTGTGCACGCCATGGCGCACGGCGAGGTCGTCGAGCGCGTCGAGCACCGTGCGCCCCTGATCCCGCAGCGCGGCAACCAGATCGCAGGCCAGCACGGCCGCGCTGATGCCGTCCTTGTCGCGGACGGCGCCCGGATCGACGCAGTGCCCGATCGCCTCCTCGTACGCGTAGACGAGCGTGCAGCCGGGCAGGTCGACGTCGGCCCGCGACAGCCACTTGAACCCGGTCAGTGTCTCGACATGCCGTGCGCCGTGGTCGGCGGCGATGGCGGCGAGCATGCGCGACGACACCACCGTGCTGGCCACCACGGTGGCCCCGCAGACGGGGCCTGGCTCGATCTGCGAGAGGATGTAATCGCCCAGCAGCCAGCCGGTTTCGTCGCCGGAGAGCATGCGCCAGCCGTCCGGTGTCGGCACCCCGATCGCGCACCGGTCGGCGTCGGGGTCGAGCGCGACGGCGATCTCGGCGTCGACGTCGGCGGCCAGCTTCAGCAGCGCGTCGACCGCGCCGGGTTCCTCCGGGTTGGGAAAGGTCACCGTGGGGAAGTCCGGGTCGGGCGCGAACTGGCTCGCCACGACGTGCACGTCGGCGAACCCGGCCCGCACCAGCGCGTCCATCACGAACTCGCCGCCCACCCCGTGCAACGGCGTCAGCGCCACCCGCACCGATCCGTGCGTGTGCCGGACGTGGGCGGCACGATCCACGTAGCGCTGAACCTCCTCGACACCCGAGAGCGTCACCGGCCGCCTGGGAATTTCGTCGGCGTGCGGGGCCTCGGCGATGGCGCGCTCGATCTCGCGGTCGGTCGGCGGCACGATCGGGAACCCGCCGTCGAAGTACACCTTGTAGCCGTTGTCGGTGGGCGGATTGTGGGATGCGGTGATCTGGATGCCCGCGGCCGCGCCGGTATGCCGGACGGTGAACGCCACCACCGGCGTCGGCACCGCCGCGAACATCAACGTGACGGGAAATCCCTGGGCGGCGAGGACTTCCGCGGCCGCGAGGGCGAACTCCTCGGAGCCGTGGCGGGTGTCCCGGCCGACCACGACATGCTGCCCGGCCAGGCCGCGGTCCCTGAGCACCTTGGCCACCGCCCACGTGGTGCGCAGCACGACGGCCAGGTTCATTCCGCTCGGTCCGCCGCGGCGGGGCCCACGCAGACCCGCCGTCCCGAACGTCAGCGGTCGGGAGAACCGCTCGTCGAGCTCGTCCTCGCCCAGCGCCGCCAGCTCGGCTGCGGTCTGCGGATCGGGGTCGTGAGAGATCCACTCCTGCGCGGCCGCCCGCGACGAAGTCATCGGCCCAGTCTGCCCGCGTCAGCGACCGTCGGCCGTCGACGATCACCGCGCCGAGCAGCGAGCCCATCCGGGTCGCGGATTGACGGCCCGCCTGCAGCACCTCGTCGTGGCTCAATGGCCGGCCGGTCATGCCGGCCGCCAGGTTCGTCACCAGCGAGATGGCCAGCACCTGCGCTCCCGCGGCACGGGCCGCGATGGTCTCGTGCACGGTCGACATGCCCACCAGGTCGGCCCCCAGCGTGCGCAGCATCCGGATCTCGGCGGGCGTCTCGTAGTGCGGCCCCGGCAGCCCGGCGTAGACGCCGTCGGCCAGCGACGGATCGATTTCGCGGGCGAGGGTCCGCAGCCGCGGTGAGTACGCATCGGTCAGGTCGACGAACTGGGCGCCGACCAGCGGCGAGCGCGCCGTGAGGTTGAGGTGGTCGCTGATCAGCACCGGCTGGCCGACGGCGTAGTCGTCGCGCAGGCCGCCCGCGGCGTTGGTCAGCACCACGGTGCGCGCGCCCGCCGCGCACGCCGCGCGCACCGGGTGCACGACGTGACGCAGCTGGTGTCCCTCGTAGGCGTGGATCCGGCCGACCAACACCAGCACCCGGTGATCGCCGACATGCAGCGACAACACCTGGCCGCCGTGGCCGGCGGCCGTCGGCGGGGTGAACCCGGGCAACTCGGCCATCGGCACCACGGCCGCCGGATCGCCCAGCTGCCGCCGCGGCCGGTGCCCAGCCTGAACCGAGGATGACGGCGACGTCGTGGACGTCGACGCCGGTGCGATCGCGGATGGCGACCGCCGCCTCTGCGGCCAGCGCATCCGGATCGGTCACAGTCGGCGAGCTTAGCTGGCACCCGGACCTCCGGTTGACAGTGAGATACTGCGAAGATGCCCACCGCCACCGCGTCGCTAAGCGTCGAAGACGCCGTCAACCGACGCCGCGGCGATCTGGTGGAGCTGTCGCACTCGATTCACGCCGAGCCGGAACTCGCGTTCGCCGAACACCGCAGCTGCGCCAAGACCCAAGCACTGGTCGCCGAGTACGGGTTCGAGATCACCGCGGCGCCCGGCGGCCTGGACACCGCGTTCCGCGCCGACTACGGCAGTGGCCCGCTGGTCGTCGGCATCTGCGCCGAGTACGACGCGTTGCCCGGCATCGGACATGCCTGCGGCCACAACATCATCGCCGCCTCGGCTGTCGGCACGGCGCTGGCATTGGCGGAGGTGGCCGACGAACTGGGTCTGACGGTGGTGCTGCTCGGCACGCCCGCCGAGGAGGCCGGCGGCGGAAAAGCGTTGCTGCTCAAGTCGGGAACGTTCGATGACATCGCGGCCACCGTGATGCTGCACCCCGGGCCGCTCGACATCGCCGCGCGCCCGCTCACTGGCGCTGTCGCAGGTCGCGGTCGGCTACCCCGGCCGGGAGGCGCACGCGGCCGTCGCGCCGTACCTCGGGCTCAACGCCGCCGACGCCATCACCGTCGCCCAGGTGGCGATCGGCCTGCTGCGCCAGCAGCTGGCGCCCGGGCAGATGATGCACGGCATCGTCACCGACGGCGGCCAGGCCACCAATGTCATCCCCGCCCGCGCCGAACTGCACTACACGATGCGCGCCAACGACGCCGGCGTCGCTGCGCGAGCTGGAGGACAGGATGGCCGGCTGCTTCATCGCGGGCGCGGTGGCCACGGGCTGCGAATACCAGGTCGAGGAGACCGAGCCGGCCTACCACGAGTTGACGCCGGACAAATGGCTGGCCGACGTCTTCCGCGCCGAGATGGTGCGGCTGGGCCGCACACCGGTCGCCGAGGACGTCGAGGCGGCGATGCCGCTGGGCAGCACCGACATGGGCAATGTCACGCAGGTGATGCCGGGCATCCACCCGATCGTCGGGATCGAGGCCAACGGCGCATCGGTGCACCAGCCGGCGTTCACCGTCGCGGCGGCCGGGCCCAGCGCCGACAAGGCGGTCGTCGAGGGCGCGATCATGCTGGCCCGCACGGTCGTCAGCCTGGCCGAGACGCCGGCAGAGCGGGACCGGGTGCTCGAACTTCGCGCGAGGCGGACGCCGTGAGCCTTGCCCGATGCCACGGAGCTGTGGTTGGACGCCCACTACGACGACCTCGTCGGCGTGGCGGCGGCACATCCACGCACACCCCGAGCTTGGGCGACAGGAGTTCGCCACCACCCAGTTCGTGGCCTCCCATTTGGCCGATGTCGGGTCTCAACCCGAAGGTGCTTCCCGGCGGGACGGGGCTGACCTGCGATTTCGGCCCGGAGCACGGGCCGCGGATCGCGCTGCGGGCCGACATGGACGCGCTGCCGATGGCCGAGCGCACCGGGGCGCCATACGCGTCGGTGGTGCCGAACGTCACGCACGCCTGCGGTCACGACGCGCACACCGCGATCCTGCTTGGCGCGGCGCTGGTGCTGGCATCGGTTCCCGAACTGCCTGTCGGGGTGCGGCTGATCTTCCAGGCCGCCGAGGAGCTGATGCCCGGCGGCGCCATCGACGCGATCGCGGCGGGCGCGCTGACGGGCGTGTCGCGCATCTTCGCGCTGCACTGCGACCCGCGACTGGCGGTCGGCAAGGTCGCGCTGCGGGCCGGGCCGATCACGTCGGCCGCCGACCAGCTCGAGGTCACGCTGACCTCCCACGGCGGGCACACGTCGCGCCCGCACCTGACCGGCGACCTCGTCTACGGGCTCGGCACGCTGATCACCGGGGTGCCCGGTGTGCTGTCGCGCCGCATCGACCCGCGAAACAGCACGGTGATGGTGTGGGGTGCGGTGAATGCGGGCGTGGCCGCCAACGCGATCCCGCAGAGCGGCACGCTGGCCGGCACCATCCGCACCGCCAGCCGCGACACCTGGGACTCGCTGGAAGCGATTGTGCGCGAGATCGTTTCGTCGTTGCTGCAGCCGCTGGGCATCGAGCACAGCCTGCAGTACCGCCGCGGCGTGCCGCCGGTGGTCAACGAGGAGATCTCGACGCGCATTCTCACCCACGCGGTCGAGGCGATCGACCCGGATGTGCTGTGCGACACCCGTCAGTCCGGCGGCGGCGAGGACTTCTCGTGGTATCTCGAGGAGGTCCCGGGCGCGATGGCACGGCTGGGCGTGTGGACGGGCCGCGGCCCGCAGCTCGACCTGCATCAGCCAACGTTCGACCTGGACGAGCGCGCGCTGCCGGTGGGCGTTCGGGTGCTGGTCAACATCGTCGACCAAGCCGCCCAGTCCTAACGCGCGTTCGCCGGAACGCGCTAGGTGCCCGGGCCGATGTTGCGCGCCGGGCGGGTGCGCAGATCGTGGACGTATTCGGTTGGGGCGCCCGCGATTTCGGCGGCATCGGCCATCACGCCAAGGTAGCGCGCCGAGGGTATGCCGCCCTCCCAGGCGTCCACGACGTACAGCCAGGCCAGCACCGGATCCTTGTTGGTGTCCGACGACGTTCGTTCCACCCGACATCGGATCTTCTTGTGGATGCCCAGCTCTGAGCCTTCCCACCGGTCGAGGTTCTGCTCGTCTTCCTTGGTCATGTCATAGAGCACGACGAACACCTTTGACGCCGGATCCTCGACGACGGTGGCCAGCGCGCCCTCCCAACCGATGTCCTCGCCGCCGAACGTCAGCCGCCAGCCGTGCAGCCACCCCGTTCCCGCCATCGGTGAATGGGGAGCTCGCTGCAGCATCTGCTCCGGATGCATGTTCGATCCGTAAGCGGCGTAGAGCGGCACGGGGAAAGCCTAAAGGTTCGCTCACTGGCTGGGCGATCAACGGCACGCTTGGTTAGGTTAAGGCCGTGGCAACCCGCATCGTGATCATCGGCGGCGGGCCCGCCGGCTATGAGGCGGCGCTGGTCGCCGCGGCTCGCGGCCCCGAGGTCGCCGCGGTCACCGTCATCGACTGTGACGGCATCGGCGGCGCCTGCGTGCTGTGGGACTGCGTGCCGTCCAAGACGTTCATCGCGTCCACCGGCGTGCGCACCGAACTGCGGCGCGCACCCGACCTCGGGTATCGCCCTTGAGTTCGAGGACGCCACGATCGAACTCCCGAAGATCAACAACCGCGTCAAAACGCTGGCGGCCGCGCAATCGGCCGACATCGCGGCTCGGCTGCGCAGCGACGGCGTGACCCTGATCGAGGGCCGAGGCGAGCTGGTCGACGACGTGCCCGGCATGGCTGCGCACACCGTCCAGGTCACCGCTCACGACGGCACCGTCACGAAGCTCACCGCCGATGTCGTGCTGATCGCCACCGGCGCCAGCCCGCGGGTGCTGCCCAATGCCGAGCCGGACGGCCAGCGAATCCTGAACTGGCGCCAACTCTATGACCTCGACAAGCTACCCGAGCATCTCGTCGTGGTCGGTTCCGGCGTCACCGGTGCCGAGTTCGTCAACGCCTACACCGAACTCGGCGTCGCGGTGACGGTGGTCGCCAGCCGCGATCAGATCCTGCCGCACGAGGATTCCGACGCCGCCGCGGTGCTGGAGGACGCGCTGGCCGACCGCGGTGTGACCCTGGTCAAGAACGCCCGCGCGAGAGTCGGTCACCCGCGCCGGCGACGGGGTGCTCGTCACGATGACCGACGGCCGCACCGTAGCGGGCAGCCACGCGCTGATGACCGTCGGCTCGGTGCCCAACACCGGCGGGCTGGGGCTGGAGCGCGTCGGCATCGAGCTCGGGCCCGGCAACTACCTGACCGTCGACAGAGTGTCGCGCACGTCGGTGCCCGGCATCTATGCGGCCGGCGACTGCACCGGGTTGATGCTGCTGGCCTCGGTGGCCGCCATGCAGGGCCGCATCGCGATCTACCACGCGCTTGGCGAGGGTCTGAGCCCGATCCGGCTGCGCACGGTCGCGGCCGCGGTGTTCACCCGGCCGGAGATCGCCGCCGTCGGGGTGCCGCAGGCCAAAATCGACGACGGTTCGGTGCCAGCGCGGACGATCATGCTGCCGCTCGCCACCAACGCCAGGGCCAAGATGTCGAGCCTGCGCCTCGGCTTCGTGAAGATCTTCTGCCGCCCCGCCACCGGCGTGGTGATCGGCGGCGTGGTGGTGGCACCAATCGCCTCCGAGCTGATCCTGCCGATCGCGCTGGCGGTGCAGAACGGCGACACGGTCAGGGACCTCGCACAGACGTTCTCGGTCTACCCGTCGCTGTCGGGTTCGATCACCGAGGCGGCGCGACAGTTGATGGCACACGACGATTTGGACTGACTCCACGTAACCTGGGAACGGCAAAACGTACCAGCGAGTAACAAGGAGTCCATTCGAAGTGATTGACCCGAACCCCGCACCGGGCAAGGGGCAGACCTTTCTGGGCCCCAAGCAGCGCATACAGGCCTGGGAGCGGCTGGGCAGCGAGCAGTTCGACGTCGTCGTCATCGGTGGCGGCGTGGTCGGGGCCGGAGCTGCGCTGGACGCCGCGACCCGGGGGCTCAAGGTCGGGCTCGTCGAGGCCCGCGATTTCGCCTCCGGGACCTCGAGCCGGTCGTCGAAGATGTTCCACGGTGGCCTGCGCTACCTGGAGCAGCTGGAGTTCGGGTTGGTCCGCGAGGCGCTGCACGAACGGGAGCTGTCGCTCACGACGCTGGCGCCGCATCTGGTCAAGCCGCTTCCGTTCTTGTTCCCACTGACCAATCGGTGGTGGGAGCGGCCGTATGTGGCCGCGGGCATCTTTCTTTATGACGAGCTCGGTGGCGCGAAATCGGTTCCGGGGCAAAAGCATTTGACCCGCGCCGGCGCGTTGCGGCTGTCGCCCGGGCTCAAGCGGAGCTCACTGATCGGCGGAATCCGGTACTACGACACCGTCGTCGACGACGCCCGGCACACGATGACCGTGGCGCGCACCGCAGCCCAATACGGTGCGGTGGTGCGGTCATCGAGCCAGGTGGTGTCGCTGCTGCGCGAGGGCGACCGGGTGACCGGGGTGACGATCCGCGATTCGGAGAACGGCGCGATCACCGACGTGCACGCGTCACGTGGTGGTCAACGCCACCGGGGTGTGGACCGACGAGATCCAGGCGCTGTCCAAGCAGCGCGGGCGATTCCGGGTGCGGGCGTCCAAGGGCGTGCACATCGTCGTGCCCCGGGACCGCATCGTCAGCGAGGTCGCGATCATCCTGCGCACCGAGAAGTCGGTGCTGTTCGTCATCCCGTGGGGCACTCACTGGATCATCGGTACGACGGACACGGACTGGAACCTCGACCTGGCCCACCCTGCGGCCACCAAGGCCGACATCGACTACATCCTCGGCCATGTGAACACGGTGCTCGCCACGCCGTTGACGCACGACGACATCGACGGCGTGTATGCGGGGCTGCGCCCGCTGCTGGCGGGGGAGAGCGAGGAGACATCCAAGCTGTCCCGCGAGCATGCGGTAGCCGTGCCGGCACCGGGGCTGGTGGCCATCGCGGGCGGCAAGTACACCACTTACCGGGTGATGGGAGCCGATGCGATCGACGCCGCCGCCGAGTACATCCCGGCCCGGGTGGCGCCGTCGATCACCGAGAAGGTGCCGCTGATGGGTGCGGACGGCTACTTCGCTCTGATCAACCAAACTGAGAGCGTCGGTGCGCATTACGGCCTGCACCCGTATCGCGTGCGGCACCTGCTGGACCGGTACGGCTCGATGATCGGCGAGGTGCTGGCGGTGGCCGAGGACCGGCCCGAGCTGCTGACACCGATCACCGAAGCGCCGGTGTATCTGAAGGTCGAAGCGTGGTACGCCGCCGCGGCCGAAGGTGCGCTGCACCTGGAGGACATCCTGGCGCGGCGGATGCGAATATCGATCGAGTATCCGCACCGCGGCATGGATTGCGCGCGCGAAGTGGCCGAGGTCGTCGCCCCGGTGCTGGGGTGGAGCGCGCGAGGACGTCGACCGTGAGGTGGCGACCTACATTGCGCGGGTCGAAGCCGAGGTGATGTCGCAGGCCCAGCCCGACGACCAGTCCGCCGACGCGCTACGTGCCGCCGCACCGGAGGCGCGAGCCGAGATCCTCGAGCCGGTGCCGCTCAATTGAGGCGTGCCGCACCCCTTCCGGTGCGCGACGGGCTGGGCCCGGCGCGGGTGCGGCTACGCGGCGGGCCAGTGTTGGCCGAGCTGGAATCCCGGTTTGGTGAACAGGCGCGCGCCAAAGTACTTGGCGGGGAAGTGGTCTGCGCAGACGGCGTCGCGGTGACCGGCACCACCGTGCTGCCGCCGGGGGCGCACGTCTACTTTTACCGGGAGCTGCGCGACGAGGTGCCGGTGCCGTTCGACATTCCCGTGCTGTACCGCGACGACGACATCGTCGTGGTCGACAAGCCGCATTTTTTGGCGACCATGCCGCGTGGCAGCCACGTCGCCCAGACCGCACTGGTGCGGCTGCGCAGAGAACTCGACCTGCAGGAGCTTTCGCCGGCGCATCGGCTGGATCGCCTCACTGCGGGCGTGCTGTTGTTCACCACTCGGCGCGAGATCCGAGGTGCGTATCAGATGCTCTTTGCTCGTGGACTGGTTGCGAAGACCTATCTCGCGCGGGCGGCCGTCAACGCCGATCTCGAGCTTCCGCGGCTGGTGCGCAGCCGAATCATTAAGCGGCGAGGTCTGTTACAGGCCGTCGAGGAGCCGGGCGAACCCAACGCGGAAACACTGATCGAACACCTCGGCGACGGGCACTACCGGCTGACCCCGCGGACCGGACGAACACATCAGCTGCGCGTGCACATGGCATCGCTGGGCCTGCCGATCCATGGCGATCCGCTGTACCCGAACGTGATCAGTGTCGCGCCCGACGACTTCTCGCGGCCGCTGCAACTGCTGGCCCACAGCATCGAGTTCGACGACCCGACCAGCGGGTGTCGCCGCCGGTTCGTCAGTGGACGAAAACTGGACCACTAACGGCGGTCGACCCGCCGTGGCGCAGCGCGTTACGCGCGTTCAGCCGCGCCGGCGTGCGCTCGCCGCCACAATCGAGGTGATGGGGGCTGAGTCGTAAGGAGTGGATGTGTCCCTGGAACCCACGCCCGAGCAGATCGCGGCGCTCGCGGCAAGGCCGGCTGACACGCCGGTCGTGATGATCAACCTTCTGCAGTTCCGCCCGAACGGCGGCCTGGACAGTTACGTGCGCTATGCGCAAGAGGTTGCCCCGCACCTGCAGCGGGTCGGCGGAACGGTCCGGTATGCCGGCGCCGCGCCCAGTGTGGTCATCGGCGAGGGTGAGAAGCCTTGGTGGGACGCCATTATCGTGGTCGAGTACCCATCTCCAGCAGCGTTCCTCGACATGGTGACCAACAAGGATTACCTCAAGGTGCACGAGCACCGCGCCGCCGCACTGGACCGCGGCGACCTGATCGCTACCTCGACGTGGACCATGGCCGGGTAGCGCGATGTATCTGATCACCGGCGCCGGTGGCGGGATCGGCAGCGTCAGTCGCCGGGTGGTGGAGCTGCTGCTGGAGTGGGGCGAGCAGGTCAGGGCGATGGTGCGTCGCGACGACGAACGCGCCGAACAACTGCGCGCGCTGGGGGCCCAGGTCGTCGTGGGCGACCTGACGCGGGCCGGCGACATCGTCGACGCGGTGGACGGCGCCCGTCGCGTGTTCTTCAACATGAGCGTGTCACCGGACTACCTGCAGGCCACGGCCGAGGTGTGCGCCGTCTGCCGGGAGCGCGCCCAGCTCGACGTGATCGTCAACATGTCCCAGATGACCGTCTCGCAGATGACGCTGACCAGCACGGGCGAATCCCGACAGCAGCGGCTGCACTGGTTGGCCGAACACGTCCTCGATTGGTCGGGCCTGCCGGTAATCCACGTCCGGCCAACGGTTTTTCTGGACAATCCACTGTTCACCGTCCTTGCTTCGCGAACGGTCCGCGAGCGCGGGGTGCTGGCACTGCCCTTCGGCACCGGACGGACGTCGCCGATCTCCGCAGACGATGTCGCCCGCGTCGTTGCGACGTTGCTGCGAGACCCCGCCGACCGGATCGGCCAGGTCTACGAGCTGACCGGTCCGCAGGTGCTCGGGCTCGACGGTCTGGCCGAGCAGTACTCCCGAGCGCTGAAGCGGCCGATCTCCGCCGAGGACCTCCCGCTCGACGATTGGGAGCGCCAAGTGCTCGCGCCCGCAGGCCTGCCCGAGCACGTCGGTCAGCACATCGCCACCATGGCCCGGTTGCATCGCGAAGGCCGTTACGACCGTGCCACCGATGACGTCGCGCAGATCACCGGCCGCCCCGCTCAAACCGTTGAGCAGTACGTGGCGTCGGATCCCGGATCTGTTCTACTGAGCGGCGTGAATCGCGAAGCCTTTGAGCGCCTGTTCGACATGACCGGCCGCACCGTCATCGTCACCGGCGGCACCAGAGGAATCGGGTTGGCGTTGGCGGAGGGTTTCGTGCTGGCCGGCGCCGGCGTCGTGGTCGCCAGCCGCAAACCCGACGCCTGCGAGCAGGCCGCCGAGCACCTGCGCGGGCTCGGCGGCCAGGCCATCGGGGTGCCGACCCACCTCGGTAACGTCGACGATCTGGCCGCCCTGGTAGAGCGGACCGTCGACGCATTCGGCGGCATCGATGTCGTGGTGAACAACGCCGCCAACGCGTTGGCCCAGCCGCTGGGGCAGATGACACCCGAAGCGTGGGCGAAGTCCTACGAAGTGAATCTGCGCGGCCCGGTGTTTCTCGTCCAGCACGCGCTGCCGTACCTGAAAGAAAGCTCCGCCGCCGCGGTGTTGAACATGGTGTCGGTCGGCGCATTCAACTTCGCGCCCGCGACTTCCATCTACGCCTCCGGCAAGGCCGCGCTGGTGTCGGTCACCCGGTCGATGGCCGCCGAGTTCGCGCCACTGGGCATCCGGGTCAACGCGCTCGCGCCGGGGCCCGTCGACACCGACATGATGCGCAACAACCCGCAAGAGGCGATCGACCACATGGTCGGGGTCGACCCTGATGAAGCGGCTGGCCAGACCCGACGAAATGGTCGGCGCCGCATTGCTGTTGACGTCGGACGCCGGCAGCTACATGACCGGGCAGGTGATCATCGCGGACGGCGGTGGAACACCGCGTTAGCCGCCTCGGCCATCTCCCCGCTGGTCGACGCCAGGATCTGACTGCGGTTCTCCACGTGCAACGCCGCCTCCAGGCTCGAGGCCTCGAGGTTCGCCCACAACACCTGCTTGGTCGACTCGAGTCCGAATTTGCCGTACCCGCAAAGCGTTTCGGCGATCTCGAGCGCGTCGTCGACCGCCGAGCCCGACACCCGCGAGACGATGCCCAAGCCGCAGCGCCTCATCGGCATCGACCACGCGCGCCGTCAGGATCAGATCGAACGCGTGGCCGGCGCCGACGATGCGCGGCAACGTGTAGCTGACCCCGATGTCGCAGCCGCCGAGGCCAAGCCTGATGAACTGCGTGCAGAACCGCGCCGACTCGGCGGCGACCCGGATGTCACAGGCCAGCGCGATGCCGAAGCCGCCGCCGTAGGCCGGACCGTTGACCGCCGCGATGACCGGCTGCCGAAGGCGGTGTATCCGCGCGGTCAGGTTCGCGATGCGCTCCTGCCAGCGCATGCCCGACCGCGGGAACTCGGTCCCGCCGCCCGCCTGCGCCGGGTTCGGATCGGTCAGGTCCAGACCCGAGCAGAATCCCCGTCCCGCGCCGGTGAGCACCACGACCCGGCAGTCGTTGTCGGCACCGATGCCCTCAAGAGCAGCGTGCAGCTCCTCGACGAGCTCGTGATTCAACGCGTTGAGTTTGTCGGGCCGGTTCAGAGTCAGCACGGCGATGTCGGGACGCGGACGGGTCAGTTCGAGCTGCGGCATGCGGCACACGCTAGTCCGCGCTGCGCCACCCGCTGACGCCGACGGCGATCATCCGCAGCTGCTTGACCGCCGTGCGCTTGATCTCGTCGATCGCGGCCGCATCGTTGGCGTCCTCGATGGCCTCGGCGATCACGATCATCGAGTTCACGAACAGGCTGGCCAGGATGTTGAGGTCCTCGCTGCTCCAGGTGTTCAGCCCGGGAAACCGGGCCAGGTCGATCGCCAGCTCGGACGTGATCAACCGGATTTCGGTGCGGATCGCGTAGCGCAACACCGTCACGCCGCTGGAGCGCTCACGCCCGATAAAGCGCCAGTGTTCGCGGCGCTCGTTGACGCCGCCGACGAGGATGTCGACCGACGACTCGATGACGCGGTTGGGATCGAGCTTGCCGGCGCGCGCGCCGCGCAGCATGTCGCGCAGCGCGCGGAACGACTCGTCGATGAGCACCAGGCCCAGTGCCTCCATCGACTCGAAGTGTCGATAGAACGCGGCGGGCACGATGCCGGCCTCGCGGGTGACCTCCCGCAGGCTCAGCGCGGTGAAGCTGCGGTCCTCGAGGAGCTCGAGCGCGGCCGCGACGATAGCCCGCCGGGTGACCTCCTTGCGCTCCTCGCGGGACAGGGTGTCGCGCGAGCGTGACGAGCCCGAGCGACTCGAACGCGACGATGTGCGGTGTTGCCGTGAACTCGGCGTACGACTCGTTCACTTTGTGAAACCTACCACAACCTGCTCCGATCGATTGACGATCCCGCGGCGACGTCGCACACAGTGTACATATGTTCACTCAAACTTTGACGCCCCAAGCGAGTGCTCGCGTCGCCGCTGGTGGACCTCCTCACCGGGCCGCACGGCGTCGACCGCTACACCGAGCTCGTCGACCCCAACCTGGACGCTCGGCGACGCCCGCGCCAAGGTGGTCGCGGTGCGCCGCCAGACCCCGCGCAGCGTCACCCTGACCCTCGAGCCCAACGGCGCGTTCGCCGGCTTTCGCGCCGGCCAGCACATCAACCTGACCGTCGAGATCGACGGCCGCCGCCGTACCCGGCCCTACTCGCCGGCCAGCGCCGAGGGCGCCCCGTTCATCGAACTGACCGTGGGCCGCCACGACGGCGGGCTGGTCTCCAATTACCTCTACGAGCGCGCGCGGCCGGGCATGGTCGTCGGGCTGGACTCCGTCGGCGGCGACTTCGTGCTGCCCGACCATCCGGCCGCGACGGATCCTGTTCGTCTCCGGCGGCAGCGGAATCACCCCGGTGATGTCGATGCTGCGGACCATGCGGGCAGAAGGTTCCGACCGCGAGATCGCCTTCATCCACTACGCGCGCAGCGCCGAGGAAGCCTGCTACCGCGACGAGCTCGCCGCCATGCCGAGCGTTGAGGTGCTGCACGGCTACACCCGCTCGACCGGCGGCGCCGACCTCGACGGCCACTTCGGCCGCGACCACCTGGCCGCCGCGATGCCCGAACCCGACGCCGGTGTACGTGTGCGGGCCGCCCGCGTTGGTCGCCGCCGTGCGCGAGCACTGCCCGAACGCCGTTTCCGAAAGCTTCGTCCCACCCGTATTCACCGGCCCGAGGCATCCGGCGGTCGCAGTCGCCTTCACCGACAGCGGCGTCGACCGTGACCGACGACGGCCGGCCCGCTGCTCGAGCAGGCCGAGGCCGCCGGCCTGACACCCGAAAGCGGATGCCGGATGGGCATCTGCCACAGCTGCACCCGCCGCAAGACGCAGCGGTGTGGTGAAAAACCTGACCACCGGCGTGATGTCGAGCACCGAGGAGGAGGACGTGCAGATCTGCGTGTCCGTCCCCGTCGGCGACGTCGACATCGCGCTGTAACCGAAAGGAGTTCGACATGACTGTCACCACCTTCGCCCCCGCCGAAGCCCATCTCGAAAACCGTTGGCGGCAAGACCGTCACGATGACCCCCGAGCAGGCCGACGCGTTCGGCCGCGAGCTCGACGCCCTGAAGGAGCGCGTGATCGCCGACCTGGGTGAGCGCGACGCCACCTACATCCGCCGGGTCATCAAGGCTCAGCGCGCCCTGGAGGTCGGCGGGCGCGCGCTGCTGTTCGGCGGCATCTTCCCGCCCTTCTGGCTTGCCGGCACCGCGATGCTGGGGTTGTCGAAGATCCTCGACAACATGGAGATCGGCCACAACGTCATGCACGGCCAGTACGACTGGATGGGCGATCCGGCGTTGTCGAGCCGCAACTTCGAATGGGACACCGCATGCCCGGCCGACCAGTGGCGGCACTCGCACAACTACATGCACCACACCTACACCAACATCGTCGGGATGGACCGCGACATCGGCTACGGCATCCTGCGGATGAGCGAGGACCAGAAGTGGCGCCCGTACTTCCTGGGCAACCCGGTCTACGCGTTCCTGCTGATGGTGTTGTTCCAGTACGGCGTCGCACTGCACGAGCTCGAGACCGAGCGCATTCGCGCCGGCGAGATCACGCTCGCCGACAAACGCGAGATCCTCCAAGGCATCTGGCGCAAGACCAAGCGCCAGGCGCTCAAGGACTACGTGGCGTTCCCGCTGCTGGCAGGACCGTTCGCGCCGTGGGTGTTCGCGGGCAACATGACCGCGAACCTGATCCGCAACGTCTGGTCGTACATGATCATCTTCTGCGGTCACTTCCCCGAGGACGTTCAGGAGTTCTCCATCGAGGAGACCAAGGCCGAGACCCGCGGCCATGTGGTATTTCCGCCAGGTCCTCGGTTCGGCAAACCTGACCGGCGGCAAGCTCTTTCACATCTTGAGCGGCAACCTGTCGTTCCAGATCGAGCACCACCTGTTCCCGGACATCCCGGCGCACCGACACGCCGAGATCGCGGTCGAGGTGCGGGAGATCTGCAAGCGTTACGGCCTGCCGTACAACAGCGGACCGCTGCACAAGCAGTTCGGCACGGTGGTGCGCAAGATCGTCAAACTGGCGCTGCCTGGTTCACGTCTGGCTGACGGGACACCAGAACGAGATGCGCTCCCCGCCGCTGTCTGATTCGATCAGCGTGCCGCAGCGACGGCAGGGCAGCCCGGCGCGGCCATAGACCCACAACTCCCGGCCGCGACGGGTGTCGCCCGTAGTGGTGCGGTCCCAGCGGGACCGGTTGAGCCACAGCATGTCCCGGGCCCGCTGCACCAGCCGCAGCGGGTCCTTCACCCTGCTCACCGGCGCGGTGGGCAAGTGCCCCGTGACAAAGCACAACTCGTTGCAGTACACGTTGCCGATGCCGGCCATCACCCGCTGATCGAGCAGCGTCTCGGCCAGCGGCCGATCGGGATCGGCGATCAGGTTCGCCGCCGCGACGTGCGGGTCCCAGTCGACGCCGAGCAGGTCGGGTCCCAGATAAGCGACAGCGTCCTCGTCCCGCCCGCGGTCAAGAACCTCCAGCACGCCGAGGTCGATCCCGGCGGCCTGAACTTCGCCCGCTTCCAAGATGATCCGGATCCGATGACCGGCTCGGCTCGGCTTGCTGACCGGGCTGACCTTCCAGCTGCCGTCCATTTTCAGATGCGAGTGGATGCTGGCCGATCCCACCCGGATGAACAGGTGCTTACCGCGGCTGATGACCTCGTCGACGACCTGCCCGGTGAGATCGACCGTGGCGTATTTCGGCACCCGGATGTCGCAGCGGGTGAGGGCCTGCCCAGCCAGCGCGTCGCGCAGGATGGCGGCGGTGTGCCAGACGGTGTCGCCCTCAGGCATGTCTCATTGAATCACCGCAATCGCAGGCCTCTCGGCGTACGGGCGAATCCGGCGCCGATCAGCGCATCGTGCACCGCGGCGCGTTCGCCCTCGGCGACCGCTTCCAGCACCGGAACCCCGTTGACCTTCTCGACCAGCAGGGAACCGATCCGCCCGGCGCCGACGAGTTCGGCCAGCGCCGCCGCGGCCGCCGCATGCGCGTCGGCGTCGTCGGTGAAGCTCAGCAGCGAGCGCCCGCCCCGCTCGAGGAACCAGGCCAGCTCACCGTCGACCACCGCCACCAGCGCGCCCGCCTTGCGGCCCGGCCGGTGCGTCGTGTCCACGTCGGCCACGGTCCTCGACGGCCACGGCAGGGCGGCGCCGTACGGGTTGGCGGGATCGGCGGCGGCGAGCACGACCGCGTGGTACTCCCTGCGCTCGGGGTCGACACCGTCGAGGTAGGACCGCAGCCGGTCGACGGTCGACGCGACCGCGAACTGGGCCCCGCCCAGCGACTCGACGAAGTAACCCCGCTGGCACCGGCCGGCGTCCTCGAACGCGGTCAGCACCTTGTACAGCATCGCGAAACCGCCCGGCACCTGCTCGGCCCCGACCGCGCCCTTGGTCAGCACGCCGTAGCGGTTGAGCAACAGCTCGGCCTGGAAATGCGCGCGCACCGTGGACTCGGGGTCGGCGGCGGGCAGTGCCGACCAGCGGCCGGCCACCGTCGGCTCGGAGGTGCGGGCCTGCGCATGCGCGACGCTGTAGCGGCTCAACCGCGGCGGTCGTTGCCGTTGCCGGTGGGCCGGGGTGCCGCGGCGTCCGGTCGACCGACGCGTGCCCGACAGCATCGCTCGCACCGGGGCAAACGTGTCGCCGGTAACCCAGCCGGCCCAAATCAGCTCCCACAGCGCTTGTTTGGCTGCGTGTTTGAACTGTTCGGTGTCGCCGTCAGCGAGCTGGCGGAAAAAGAAGCCACCGCCGCCGCCCAGCGTGGCCAAGATCGTTCGATGAACATCGGTGAACTCGATCTCCGTCGGCGCGGCCAGCGTCAACGGCGCCGACTCGGCGGGGTGAAACGCGATCCAGCCATCCGATCCGGACGGGCCGCCGCCGAGCTGACCCGCCCCCGACCAGGTGATCTCACCGGCGGCGAGGAGCTCGTCGAGCATCGCGGGCGCATAGTCGCGCACCCGCTGACCGAACACCAGCGGCTCGACCGCCGAGGCCGGGATGGGAACTCCCGCCAACTGATCGATCACCGAGGCCAGGCCGTCGATGCCCGCATTGTGTGACCCGACCTGCTGCCAGGACGGCAGGAAGCGGCCGTACGCGGCGGTGCTGACCGGCTCGACCTGCGCCCGCAGCGCGGCCAGTGACCGGCGGCGCAGGATCTTCAGAACGCCGGCGTCACACCACTGATCCCCAGCGCCGGCCGGCATCCCCGCCGGCCGGCGATCCCGCAGAAGCGGAGTCGGTGAACTCGCCCCGGATCAGCCGACCGTCGATGGCGAGCCGGCCCAGCACGTCGGCGGTCACCCGCAGGCCCAGGCCGAAACGGGCCGCGCTGTCATGCGTGGTGAACGGGCCGTGCGTGCGGGCGTATCGGCCGAGCAGCTCGCCGAGCGGGTCGGCCACCGATTCGGTGAAGGCCGCGGGCACCCCGACCGGCACCGCCACCCCGACCCCGTCACGCAGCAGGCCGATGTCTTCGACTGCCACCCACCAGGTCTGGCCCGCGAACGACACCGTCAGCGCGCGTTTGCCGGCCTGCAGGCCGTCCAGCCAGCCGCCCACCTCCCGCGTCGTGCAGCGGTCGGCGATCTCGGTTTCGGTCAACGGGCCCAGCACCCGCAGCAGATCGGCGACGCCTTCGGCGTCGCGGGCCTGCCGGTCCGAGCTCAGGTGTTGCAGCTGCCGCGTGGTGGTCGCGATGACCTGCGGATCCAGCAGCTCCCGCAGCTCGACACGGCCCAGCAGCTCGGCAAGCAGCACGCTGTCCAGCGACAGTGCGGCGGCGCGCCGCTCGGCCAGCGGGCTGTCGCCCTCGTACATGAATGCGCCGACGTAGCCGAACAACAGCGACGCCGCGAACGGGGACGGGGTTGCGGTCTCCACCTCGACCACCCGCAGCCGGCGCTGCGCCACCCGGTGCATCAGGTCGGTGAGCGCGGGCACGTCATAGACGTCCTGCAGGCATTCGCGGATCGCCTCCAGCACGATAGGGAAATCCGGGTACTTGCGGGCGACGTCGAGCAGCTGCGCAGCGCGCTGCCGCTGATGCCACAACGGTGACCGCTTGCCGGGATGCCGGCGCGGCAGAAGCAGTGCGCGGGCGGCGCATTCGCGGAATCGCGAGGCGAACAGCGCCGAGCCGCCCACTTCGGCGGTGACGATGGGTTCGATCTCGTCGGCGTCGAACACGAACAGCTCGGCCCCCGGGGCGGCGTCCTCGGTGTCGGGCAGCCGCACGATGATGCCGTCGTCGGACGCCGTCGGCTTCTCCTCGATCCCGTAGCGCTCCCGCAGCCGTCGTGACACCGCGAGCGCCAGCGGACCGTGCACCCGAAGCCCGTAGGGGGAGTGCAGGATCACCCGCCAGTCGCCGAGTTCGTCGCGGAACCGTTCGACCACGAACGTCGTGTCGCTCGGCACCGCTCCGGTGGCCTGTCGCTGGTCGTCGAGCAGCTGCCACAGGTTGTCGGTCGCGAACTCGTCGAAACCCATTGCGCGGCACCGCTCCGCGAACTCGTCGCGGCCCAACCGCGCCAGCTCGCCGGTGACTGCGCCGACCGCGGCGCCCAGTTCGGCGGTCCGGCCGACGCCGTCGCCCCTCCAGAACGGCAGTCGGGCCGGCTGCCCTGGCGCCGGGACGACGAGCACCCGGTCGTGGGTGATCTCGGTGATGCGCCAACTGGTGGCGCCCAGCGAGATCACGTCGCCCGGACGGGACTCGTAGACCATCTCCTCGTCCAGTTCGCCTACCCGCGACGGCTTTTCGGACTCGGTCGCCAGGTAGACGGTGAACATGCCGCGGTCCGGAATCGCGCCGCCGGAGGTCACCGCGAGCCGCTGTGCGCCGGGGCGACCCGTCAGCGTGCCGGCGTCACGGTCATACACCAGCCGTGGCCGCAGCTCGGCGAACTCGGTGGACGGGTACTTGCCGCTCAAAAGGTCCAGCGTCGCCTCAAATGCGCTGCGCGGCAGCGTCGCGAACGGGGCGCTGCGCCGCACCGTGTCAAACCAGTGGTCGGCGTCCAGCGGCTCCAGCGCGCAGGCGGCGACCGTGTGCTGGGCCAGCACGTCGAGCGGGTTCGTCGGCACCCGCATGGTCTCGATCTCGCCGGACAGCATCCGGCGCACCGTCACCGCGCAACTGATCAGGTCCGTGCGGTGCTTGGGAAACAGCACCCCCTGCGAGATCTCGCCGACCTGGTGGCCGGCGCGGCCGATGCGCTGCAGCCCGCTGGCCACCGACGGCGGCGCCTCGACCTGGATCACCAGGTCGACCGCGCCCATGTCGATACCCAGCTCCAGGCTGGACGTTGCGACGACGGCGCGCAGACGTCCGCTCTTGAGGTCATCCTCGACCTGGGCGCGCTGCTCCTTGCTGACCGAGCCGTGATGCGCGCGGGCCAGCAGCGGCTCGGCCCCGAAGGCCTGACCGCTGCCCATCAGCTGCGCCGGTGAGCCGCCGCCGACCGCTGCGTTACGCCCGGCCGGCAGGTCGATCCCGGTCCGCTCCGCGTGAATCTCGTTGAGCCGCGAGGTCAGTCGCTCGGCCAGCCGGCGCGAGTTGGCGAACACGATCGTGCTGCGGTGCGCCTCGATCAGATCGACGATGCGCGCCTCGACGTCGGGCCAGATGGTGTTGTTCTCCAGGTTGGCCATGTCCGGGACCGGCACCTGGACCGAAAGCTCGAACGTCTTGGCCGCCGGCGGCGCGACGATCGTCGTCCTGGCCTGCCCCGACAGGAATCGGGCGACTTCCTCCGGCGGTCGCACGGTCGCGGACAGACCGATGCGCTGTGCCGGTGTGGTCAACAGCTGGTCGAGCCGCTCCAGCGAGAGGGCCAGGTGCGCACCGCGTTTGGTGCCCGCGACCGCGTGCACCTCATCGACGATGACCGTCTGCACCTCGGCCAGCGTCTCGCGCGCCGCCGAGGTGAGCATCAAAAACAACGACTCCGGTGTGGTGATCAGGATGTCTGGCGGCTTGGTGATCAGCTCGCGGCGGCGGGCGGGCGGGGTGTCGCCGGACCGAACGCCCGACGCTGATGCCCGGTGCGGGCACGCCGCGACGCTCGGCGATCCGGCGGATGCCGGTCAGCGGCGTGCTCAGGTTGCGCTCGACGTCGACGGCCAGCGCCTTCAGCGGCGACACGTACAGCACCCGGGTCGCGTTGCCAGCACCGGGCCCGGGTTCGCACGCCGCGAGGCGGTCGATGGCCCACAGGAACGCGGCGAGCGTCTTTCCGGACCCGGTCGGGGCGATGACCAGGGTGTTGTCGCCATCGGCGATGGCCGACCACGCCTGTGCCTGCGCGGCGGTCGGGGCCGAGAAGGTGCCGGTGAACCACTCGCGGGTCAGCGCGCTGAACCGGGAAAGCGGATCGGAGCTCATCTAGCCATGGTGCCAACGGGTGCCGACAAATATCAGCGATGCGGCTGAGCGACGGCTTCGGCCAGCTCAGCCGGGATGCCCGGCACCCGCCCGATGGCATCGAGCAGGGTATGGGCGCAGGCCTCGGCGATATAACCGGGATCGATCGACGGGTCGATCAGGCGCTGCCGGCACATCTCAAAGGTGAACGCCAGCCAGCCGTAGATGGTGACCCGCAGGTCGCGCTCGACCTTGGAATCCAACTCACCGCCCATCGCCTCGTGGATGCGGGTGACGATCCGGTTGGCCTGGCGGTCGTTGTCGACGTCCTCGATCCCGCGCAGGATCGGATCGGAGCGGCCCATGCCCATGTAGGCGGCCCAGGCGCCGTGCGGATGTTCCTCGTCGTAGCGCAGATAGGCCAGCACACCGGTGCGCAACTGGTCGAACAGACTGTGCCCCGGATCCGGCGGCGCGTTGGTGGCTTCGAAGAGCCGCTCGCCCTCGGCGCGGACGACAGCGGCGAAGAACGCCCGCTTGTCCGGGAAGTAGTGGTACATCAGCGCCCGCGACACCCCGGCGCGCTCGGCGATCTCGTCGATGCGCACCTCGTCGTACGGGCGCTGGCCGAACACCTCGGCGCCCAGCGCCAGCAGCTCGTTGCGGCGATCGTCGGGGGACAGCCGCCGCCTGGACTCAGCCATGCCACGATTCTAGTTGACACATGTATAACAGCGCCGCGGGCGGGCCGGATGACCCACGCGGCTCGGAACCGTTGAGTCTCATCTTTGCCGGTGGGCCGGTTCGCGCCCAGGCGGTTGCGACGGCGCGGGCAATAGCGGTTTGCGGGGCCGCAAAGCCACCGTCGTCGGCGCGTCGGTATGCAGATCCAGCCGTTCGCCGGCATGGCGGATAGACAGCTCGCAACCCGGCCCGTCGCGTAGCCCGTAGGTGACCTCGTCGTGGTTGACGTCGACGGTCAGGCGAAAATCCCGCCAGCGCAACCGAAACCGTAACCGCGTTATGCCGTCAGGCAACTGGGGGTCGAGCACCAGGTCGCCCTCGTCGTCGCGCAAGCCGCCGAACCCGGCGACCAATGCGGTCCACGTTCCGGCCAGTGAGGCCATGTGCAGCCCGTCGCGGGTGTTGTGTTGCAGGTCGCGCAGGTCGATCAACGCCGCTTCGGTGAGGTAGTCGTGGGCCAGCTCCAGATGGCCGACCTCCGCACACATCACCGCCTGCGTGCAGGCAGACAGGGACGAGTCCCGCGTGGTACGCCGCTCGTAATAGTCGACGTTGCGGGCTTTCTGCTCGGGGGTGAACGCGCCGCTGAGCCAGTGCATCGCCAGCTCGAGATCGGCCTGCTTGATCACTTGCGACGGGTAGAGCCGCACGTAGGCTTCGTGCAACAGCAACGGATACTTCGTGTCCTTGGTGAAGTTCCATTCCCGCAGATTGGTGAACCCCTCGCACTGTTGATGGACGGCGAGTTCGTCGTCGTACGGAATGTGCACCGCGTCCGCCGCGTGGCGCCATGCCGCGGCCTCCTCCGAACTGACCCCCGCCGCGGAGGCCGCATCGGGATGTCGACGACACGCCTTCGCGGCGATGCGGAGGTTGTGCGCCGCCATCAGATTGGTGAACACGTTGTCGCGCACGACCGCGGTGTACTCGTCGGGGCCGGTGACGCCGTCGAGATGCCACACCCCGTGCCGGTCGTGGTGGCCCAGCGACATCCACAGCCGCGCGGTTTCCACCAGTACCTCGAAACCGCAGTCGGCCTCGAGCGAATCATCGCCGGTGACAACGCGATACCGCTCGAAGGCCATGGCGATGTCGGCGTTGATATGCCAGGCCGCCGTGCCGGCGGGCCAATAGGCCGAGCACTCTTGTCCCCGGATCGTCCGCCACGGGAACGTGACCCCTGCAAGGCCGAGTTCGGCTGCGCGCTCACGTGCCAGATCCAGTGTCGACGCTCGCCATCGCAGCGCATCTGCCGCGGCGTTCGGCTGCGGTGTAGGTGAGCACCGGAAGAACGAATCCCTCGGTGTCCCAGAAGGTGTGGCCGTCGTATCCGGTACCGGTCAGGCCCTTCCCCGGGATCGCGCGGCGTTCGGCGCGCGCGCTGGCCTGCAATACGTGGAACAGGCCGAACCGCACCGCCTGCTGGCAGTCGGCATCACCTTCGACCTCGACGTCCGCACTGTCCCAGAAGTCGTCGAGATAGTCGCGCTGCGACTTGAGCAGACCATCCCATCCGCGTGTACCTGGCGCCCGC
This sequence comes from uncultured Actinomycetota bacterium, assembly GCA_963733605.1. Lineage (GTDB taxonomy): Bacteria > Actinomycetota > Actinomycetes > Mycobacteriales > Mycobacteriaceae > Mycobacterium. The sequence goes on along the minus strand of CAVTDY010000017.1, from coordinate 264,657 downwards.
CGCCGCGCCAAGCACTTGATCGCGCAACGCCGGCCGCGATCGCAGGCTCGACCATCCATAGGCGAGAAATTTCACGATGCGCAGCTGTTGACCCGCCCGCAGCCCGCAGATGATCGTCGTTCGCGCCCAGTCCTCACCGGCATCGGTGTTCGCCTCGACCCGACCGGGCACTTCGATCAAGTGATCCATCGCCGCGGCCATCATCAAGCGGCTGCCGCGGGTTCGGTGCACCAGCAGCGCACCCTGGTTGCCCGCGTCGTGCTGCACGGCCTCCAACGGGTTCAGCAACAGCGCGGCCACCCGCGGATCGGCGGACGGCTGCGGCTGGTCCTCGTTGGCAACAAGCTCGGATTGCACCGTGGCACGGACGAATTCGTCGACCGCATCGACCACGTACTCGATGGCGGCCACCCCGCGGTGCGCCAGCGACACCAGTCGTGTCGAGCGCACCTCGACCCTCTTGCCCGCCGGGGACGTCCAGCTCACCCGGCGGGTCAGGGTGCCAGCCCGCATGTCCAGCACGCGTTCATGCGCGTGCAGTTCGCCGTACCGGACGTCGAACGGTTCGTCGTCGACGAGCAGGCGCAGAATCTTGCCGTTGGTGACGTCGACCACTGACTGGCCGTCTTCCGGATAGCTGTATCCCGCTTCGGCGTACGGCAGCGGGCGCGTTTCGTAGAACGAGTTGAGGTAGGTACCTGGCAGACCGTAGGGCTCGCCCTCGTCGAGGTTGCCGCGCAGCCCGATGTGGCCGTTGGACAACGCGAACACCGACTCCGATTGAGCCAGCAGATCGAGGTCCAGGTGGGTCTCGCGGACCTGCCACGGCTCGACGGGAAAGGTTGGGTCGGTGATCATTCCGACAGCAGTTCAGCGAGATCGGTCACGACGATGTCGGCTCCCTTGTCGCGCAACGCTTTCCCTTGGCCGACGCGATCGACGCCGACCACACAGCCGAAGTTTCCGCGCCTGCCCGCCTCGACCCCGGCCAACGCATCTTCGTAGACCGCCGCTTGCGCGGGTGTCACATCGAGCAGCTGCGCGGCGCGCAGGTAAGAGTCGGGGGCCGGCTTGCCCGCGATGTGTTCTTCCCGCATCGTCGCGCCGTCGACCCGCTGCTGGACGTACTTGTCGAGCCCGGTGACCTCGAGCACCTCACGGGTGTTGGAGCTCGACGAGACGACCGCGACCGCCAGCCCGCGCGGCGGTGACCGCATCGAGATAGCGGCGCGAACCCTCGAACACCTTGACGCCGTCCTCGTGGATGGCCTGCTGGAACAGGTCGTTCTTGCGGTTGCCCAACCCGTACACCGTTTCGGCCGACGGGTCGTCGTCGGGGTCGCCTTGGGGCAGGGTGATCCCGCGGGCGGCCAGAAAGGACTGCACGCCGTCCTCACGCTTCTTTCCGTCGACGTAGGTCTGATAGTCGGCGGCGATATCGAAGGGGACGAAGCGCTCTCCCGTTCGTTTCGCCCGGTCCCGCAGATACGCGTCGAACATGGCCTTCCAGGCCTTCCGGTGGACACTCGCGGTGTCGGTCAGCACCCCGTCGAGGTCGAACAGGCAGGCGCGCACGCCGTCGGGCAATCCGAGCATGGTCCTAGGATGACCTGCCCGCGCCGCGGCAAAACACGCGGGGCGCGCGCTACCCGAAGTGCACGCCCTGTGCCAGCGGAAGCTCCGCGGAGTAGTTGACGGTGTTGGTGGCCCGGCGCATGTACGCCTTCCACGCATCCGAACCCGACTCGCGGCCGCCGCCGGTCTGCTTCTCGCCGCCGAACGCGCCGCCGATCTCCGCACCCGAGGTGCCGATGTTGACGTTGGCGATGCCGCAGTCCGAACCGTCGGCCGCCATGAAGCGCTCCGCCTCCCGCACGTCGCGGGTGAAGATCGACGACGAAAGGCCCTGCGGTACCGCGTTGTTCAGCGCGATCGCGTCATCGAGCTCGTCATAGGTCAACACGTAGAGGATCGGCGCGAACGTCTCGTTGTGCACCACCGCGGTCTGCGAGGGCATCCGCACCACGGCGGGTGCGACGTAATAAGACGTGTCCCCGGCCTCACCGTCGAGCCTGCGGCGCTCGCCGCCGAACACCTCACCGGCGTCGGCGCGGGCCTGCTCGAGCGCGCCGACCATGTCGCGGTAGGCGGTTTCGTGAATGAGCGGACCGACCAGCGTGCCCTCGGCGGCCGGGTCGCCGATCGGAAGCTGACGGTAGGCGTTCACGATGCGCTCGACCAGCTCGTCGGCCACCGAGGAGTGCACGATCAGCCTGCGCAGTGTCGTGCAGCGTTGGCCCGCGGTGCCCGCCGCGGAGAACACGATCCCTCGCACGGCCAGGTCGAGGTCGGCCGACGGGGTGACGATGGTGGCGTTGTTGCCGCCGAGTTCCAGCAGCACCTTGCCGAACCGCTGCGCCACCCGAGGACCGACCTGCTGACCCATCCGCACCGACCCCGTCGCGCTGAGCAACGCCACCCGGGGATCGTCGACCAGGCGCTCGCCGACCTCGCGGCCGCCCTGGACAAGCCGGCTCACCTCGCGCGGCGCGCCGACATCGGCGGCGGCCCGTTCGATCAGCGCCTGGCACGCCAGCGCGGTCAGCGGCGTCAGCTCCGACGGCTTCCAGACCACGGTGTCACCGCACACCAACGCGATCGCGGTGTTCCACGACCAGACCGCAACGGGGAAGTTGAACGCGGTGATCACGCCGACCACGCCCAGCGGATGCCACGTTTCCATGAGCCGGTGCCCCTGGCGTTCGGATGCGATGGTCTTGCCGTACAGCTGCCGGGACAGGCCAACGGCGAACTGGCAGATGTCGATCATCTCCTGCACCTCGCCGAGCGCCTCGGACGTGATCTTGCCTGCTTCGATCGTGACGAGTGTGGCGAGATCGGCCTTGTGTTCGACGAGCAGCTCGCCGAGGCGGGCCACCAGGGCTCCCCGGACGGGTGCCGGGGTGGTGCGCCACGTCGTAAATGCTTGCGCGGCTTGGGCTATCGCAGCGTCGGCCTGTTCGGCAGTGGTTTCGGTGACGGTGAACAGCACGTCGCCGGTGATGGGCGTGCTGGCCTGCAGGCCGTAGCTGGATGTCGCCGGCCCCCCGGCTCCGTGACTGGATGTCGCCGGCCCCCCGGCTCCGTGACTGCCCGGCTTGCCCAGCGACGCGGGTGAGCCGACTGCGGTCAGCGCGTCACGTGCCCGGCCGCGCAGGTCGTCGGCCGTCGGAAGCTTCGATGTCTCAACGGTGGTCATGATGATGCGGCTTTCTGGTAGAGCTCACAGGGATCGTGAATGTGGCAGGCGGCTCAACGCCGGATCCCCTCGGATACAGTGCGGCCATGGGTGAACCTGACGAACACCCGCACGCGCCCGTCCAGCTCGACGAGATCGATCGCCTCCTCGCGCGTGAACTGGTTGCCGACGGGCGGGCCACACTGGCCCATCTGGCCGCCACAGCGGGGCTGTCGGTGTCGGCGGTGCAGTCGCGGGTGCGCCGGCTGGAGTCACGGGGCGTGGTCACCGGGTATTCGGCGCGGATCAACCCCGAAGCCGTCGGGAAGATGCTGTCGGCGTTCGTGGCCATCACCCCTCTCGATCCCTCTCAACCCGATGATGCGCCCGCGAGGCTCGAACACATACCGGCCATCGTGTCGTGTCACTCGGTGGCCGGTGAGGAGAGCTACATCCTGCTGGTACGTGTCGAGTCCCCGCGGGCGCTCGAAGATTTGCTGCAACAGATACGGACCGCAGCGAACGTCCGGACCAGAAGCACCATCATCTTACAAACATTTTACGCTGGACGCGAGTTCGTCCCGTAATAGTTACGGTCACATAGGCAAGTGACCGTAAAAAATCTGTTAAGATCGCTCCATGACCGCTGTCCTGACACCCACCCAAGTGCCAGCCGCCATCGGCCCCGTCGACGTCCGCGACGTGCTGGCGCGCAGCATCCTGGCAGACGGCCTTGACCTCGTGCTCGACCTCGATCGCTCGTCGGGCTCCTACCTGATGGATGCCCGCACCGGCGAGCGCTACCTCGACATGTTCACGTTCTTCGCGTCGTCGGCCCTTGGCATGAACCACCCTGCGCTGGCCGACGACGAGGACTTCCGCGCGGAATTGGCGCAGGCCGCGGTGAACAAGCCGAGCAACTCCGATGTGTACAGCGTGCCGATGGCGCGCTTCGTCGACACGTTCGCCCGGGTGCTCGGTGATCCGGCCCTGCCGCACCTGTTCTTCGTCGACGGGGGAGCGCTGGCCGTCGAGAACGCGCTGAAGGTGGCGTTCGACTGGAAGAGCCGGCACAACGAGGCCCGCGGCATCGACCCCGAGCTGGGCACCAAGGTGCTGCACCTTCGCGGCGCGTTCCACGGCCGCAGCGGATACACGCTCTCGCTGACCAACACCGACCCGACCAAGATCGCGCGCTTCCCGACGTTCGACTGGCCGCGCATCGATGCGCCGTACGTGCGGCCGGGCGCGAACATGGACGAGCTGGAAGCCGAATCGCTGCGCCAGGCTCGCGCGGCGTTCGAGGCGCAGCCGCACGACATCGCGTGTTTCATCGCCGAGCCGATCCAGGGTGAGGGCGGCGACCGGCACTTCCGGCCGCAGTTCTTCGCCGCGATGCGTGAGCTGTGCGACGAGTTCGACGCGCTGCTCATCTTCGACGAGGTGCAGACCGGCTGCGGAATGACCGGAACCGCCTGGGCCTACCAGCAATTGGGCGTCGCGCCCGATGTGGTCGCATTCGGCAAAAAGACGCAGGTGTGTGGCATCATGGCCGGCGGCCGGGTCGACGAGGTGCGCGACAACGTGTTCGCCGTCAGCTCCCGAATCAGCTCCACCTGGGGCGGCAACCTCGTCGACATGGTGCGGTCCCGGCGCATCCTTGAGATCATCGAGTCCGACGGCTTGATCGCGCGGGCCGCAAAGATGGGTCGCTATCTGGCCGACAGGCTGGAGGGTCTCGCGGCGCAGTTTCCCGATCTGGTGCTCGACGTTCGCGGGTGCGGCCTGATGTGCGCGTTCAGCCTGCCGAGTACCGAGCAGCGCGACGAGTTGATCCGGTTGCTGTGGGACCGTCGGGTGATCATGCTGGCCAGCGGAGCCACCAGCGTGCGGTTCCGGCCCGCGTTGACGGTGACTCGCGACGAGATCGACGCCGCGGTCGCCGCGGTGCGCGAAGCGCTCGGCTAGGCCGCGGTCGGCTTAACGGGGTCTGCGAGTCGGCGAAGCGTCGAGCGCAGCCGCGGCAATTCGGAGCGACCGACGAGCTCGCAGCCGTGCAACTCCGCGAGTTTGCGTGCGGCAGCGGTGAATTCGTGGTTGGTGACCACCATGGTCTTGGTGCAACCCTGCATGGGCGCGCCAGCTACCACTTCCTGAATGGCGCTCGCACCGACCGGGCGGGACTGCCGTTTGCATTGAATGGCAAGGCGATTGGGGCGTTTGCCGACGATGATGTCGACACCCCAGTCGCCGGTGATCGAGGTCATGATCACCGGCAACCCGCAGGACCTGGCGATTCGCGCGACGTGGTCCTCGAATTCGGTGCCGGACATCTCCTCGGCCGCGTCGTCGGGTGTGCTCAGGCCGGCGAGGGTGCCGCGCAGGAATCGGGGCGCCGCGGCGAGCAGGAGGGGAGCGCCGACTCCGACTGCGAGGCACCACGGCCCTGGTATACCAAGCAGGTAGCCGGCGACGCCCGCCGCGACAGCGGTGACGAGATACGTCTTGGTCCGCACGCCCGAATCGTAGGTTGCCAGGCTGACAACAACCGCCGGATGCCCACTTGTGTCGCGTCGGCGCGATGGTTTGTCCGACTAGCAAACCGCGGGATCTGCTTCGGTGCCGCGCAGTGTCGCAACCGGGTTAATCTGCACAACATGACCGATGAGCTGGCCGACCTCGAGGGGCAAACGCCTGTCGAGCACGCATTGGCGGGGGGCGAGCCCCAGCGCGTCGGCTGGTTCCGGTTCTATTTCGATCGACGAGCGCTGGGAGTGGTCGGCTCAGGTCGAGCGCATGCACGGTTACGAGCCCGGCACGGTGCACCCGACCACCGACCTGGTGCTTTCGCACAAGCATCCCGACGACTACGGCCAGGTCGCCGCCACTCTGGACGAGATCCGGCGCACGTCCGGCGCGTTTTCCACCCGGCACCGCATCCTCGACACCCGAGGTGAGGTCCACCACGTCGTGGTGGTCGGCGACCAGATATTCGACGACGCCGGCGAGGTGATCGGCACCCACGGCTTCTACGTCGATGTAACGCCGTCGATGAGGGAGGCGCACGACGAGGTCGTCACCGAGGCGGTGGCCGAGATCGCCGAGGCGCGCAGCGGCATCGAACAGGCCAAGGGCATGCTCATGCTCATCTACCGAATCACCGCCGAATCCGCGTTCGAGCTGCTCAGATGGCGTTCACAGGAGACCAATACCAAGTTGCGGGCGCTCGCCGAGCAAATCGCACGGGACTTTCTCGAGCTTTCCTACGACGAGGTGTTGCCGGCCCGTGCCGTGTACGACAGGTTGCTGCTGACCGCGCATACCCGCGTTGGGTCCTGAGGTTTCCTCGCTCGCCGGCCATCGGCGTTGGCCGGCCCGCAGTCTTCGGACCATTTCTCCCACAACCCAGTCGGGTCGATCTACCGTTGAAATCAGCTCATGTTGGGCGGGCGTAGGTATGCCGAGAGAGGAGTACCGATGAAGGGCCCGAAAGATCCAGTCGACCACGCGAGAACGACGCGGCCGCATGCCGGCGAGTCGATGAAGGACAACAAGATCCTGCCGGCGCTCATCGCGATCGGCGTCAGCCTGGTGCTATTCGTGTCGTGCCTCGCGGCATTCGCCACCGGCAACCATGGCAGCGGTTTGGTGCTGGCACCGCTGGCCGGCGCGGGGTTCATCGTCGGCGCGGGCTGGCTGCTGGTGGAACACCTGCGGGTGCGGCGCATCGAAGAGCGTTGGTACGCAGAGCATCCCGACGCGCACCGACAGCGCCCCAGTAGTTAACAACGAGAAAGGGCCCAGCCGGGTTTGCCCGGCTGGGCCCTTTACTATCGACCGTTACGACCGCTGATGCGCCTCCTGGCGCTTCTCGGCTGCCTTGGCGCCGGCGCGAGCCGCTTCGGCCTGCGCTTCCTTCTTCGCGGCGTCCTTTTGGGCGTCGGCCTTGTCCTGCTGAGCCTTGCCCTCGCGGACCAGGTCGTCACGGCCTGCCACGGTGCCGACCGCTTCCTTGGCCTTGCCCTTGACGTCCTCGACGACGCCCTTGATGGCTTCTTCCGGGCCGGTGTTCTTCTTCTCGGTCATGCCTACCTTTCCGCTGCTTGCGGGATCGGTCGTTGCGCACTTCTTGAGCGCGGGACCCTTTCGGGCCGCCGAGGGGAATCTCCCCACGCAAATACTTGGTTCCCGCTCGGCGTCATCGGCTAAACGTGACGAGCATCTGATCGGCTAAACGTGACGATCACTACGTGTCGATCAATACGTGTCGATTCCGACCGGTGCGTCCCGCGTTTCGTAGCCGCGGACCGCGCCATTGCGAAGCCGCAATGTTTGACGCGACCAAGGCGGGGTATTGCAGGTGGACAATGGTGAAGCAGACATCAACGGGCACGGTGCCGGAGCCCTCGTTATCAGCGGCGTATCCGGCGTATCCGACCCAGTGGCCGGGTGTCGGTTTCGTCGTCCACCCGACCCCGTGGCGCAGCCTCCTCCATGACAAGGGGTTACCCCCCCGGCGCCGTTGCCACCCGCCTGCGCTCACCGGTCATCGGTGCGTCGATGGTTAGCTGGGGCTCGACTGGGGGTAACCTCGCGAGGATAGTGCCGGGAGGTCACATGGCCGACGTCGCGAACGCCGAGAACGGACAGCTGCGCAGCGGCCGGTCTGTCGAACTGCGGGTCGCGGCGGCGCTGGAGAACCTCGCGGTGCTGCGCACCTTGGTGGCCGCCGTCGGCACGTTCGAGGACCTCGATTTCGACGCGGTTGCCGACCTGCGCCTCGCCGTCGATGAGGCGTGCACCCGGTTGATCCGGTCGGCGGTGCCCGGGTCGACCCTGCTGCTGGTGGTCGACCCTCAAGACGACGCCGTGGTCATCAACGCATCGACGACGTGTAAGAGCCCGGACATCCTGGCGCCCGGCAGCTTCAGTTGGCACGTGCTGAGCTCGCTGACCGACGAGGTGCGCACGTTCGAAGACGGGCAGGGCACCGCAGAGGGGCAGGTGTTCGGGATCTCCTTGACGACGAGGCGAGCGAGTTCGCTGCGGTGACGCCGTCGTCGGCCCAGGGTTCGTCGTCACGATCGAACTCTGAATACGCGGATGTCGCCGACATGTTCCGCGACCTGGAGGATCTTCCCGAGTCGTCGTCGCAGTTCCAGCACCAGCGTGACCGGATCGTCGAGCGATGCCTGCCGCTGGCCGACCACATCGCCCGCAGGTTCGACGGGCGTGGCGAACCGCGCGACGACCTGGTGCAGGTGGCCCGCGTGGGGCTGGTCAATGCGGTGATCCGGTTCGACGTCCATGCCGGGTCGGATTTCGTGTCGTTCGCGGTGCCGACCATCATGGGTGAGGTTCGCAGGCATTTCCGCGACAACAGCTGGTCGGTAAAGGTGCCGCGCCGGCTCAAGGAGCTGCACCTGAGGCTGGGCGGCGCCACTGCCGAGCTGTCACAGCGGCTGGGCCGCGCGCCCACCGCGACGGAGCTCGCCGCCGAGTTGGACATGGACCGCGACGAGGTGATCGAGGGCCTCGTCGCGGGCAGCTCCTACAACACGCTGTCAATCGACAGCGGCGGAAGCGGCAGCGATGATGCGCCTGCGATTGCCGACACGCTCGGCGATGTCGATACCGGCCTGGATCAGATCGAGAACCGGGAAGCGTTGCGGCCCTTGCTCGCCGCGTTACCGGAGCGAGAGCGGACCGTGGTGCTGCTGCGGTTCTTCGAGTCGTTGACGCAGACGCAGATTGCCGAGCGGGTCGGCATCTCGCAGATGCACGTCTCGCGGTTGTTGGCGAAATCCCTAGCGCGGCTTCGAGACCAGCTGCAGTAGCCGGCGCGGCTCACCGTGCACCGCCGACAGTGCGGTTTCGACGCTGGTGCAGATCGGTAAGGCCGAATCCGGATCGCAGATCCGCAGCAGCCGGGTGACAGCCGCGCTGGGCGCCAGCGCCCAGTCGATGTTCTCCGCGGCGCAGCGCACGTTCAGGGTGTGTAGGGCGGAGAAGCCGGCGGTGCCGAAGAAGTCCACGCCGGTCAGATCCAGCACCAGGCGATCGGTGTGCGCATCGTGGCGCAGCGCATAGTCGACGAACGCCTGCGCGTTGGCGGCGTCGAGTTCGCCATGGGCGGTGATCACTGCCGTCGATGGTCGCAACCATCGGGTACCGAAGTGCGCGGTGTGGCAGTCGGTGGGTTCGATGAGGGACTCCGGCGAAGCCGGACGAGCACGTGTAGCGATCGACATTGTGACTCCATCAGTCGGAATACGTGATTTCGTACTGTGGCTCACGTCAAAAAAATCGGCCCTGCATCCTCAAAGCCTTCGCTGCAGAACGCGAATTCCGCCCTGCATGTAGCTTGACGCTTCCAGCTGGCTGTGAACTCAACCTGTCCCCGATTTTAGGCCGAACGGCGGGCGTCGATCAATCGGTGCTAGAGATTTCTAATAGTGCCAGCTCAACACGCCTTGGCCAGCTGGTACAGCGGCTGGCGCCCGGTCGGCCTGCGCGAGCAGCGCATCGACGTCGGGGTTCGGGCCGGGCGCCGATCCAGAATCGGAGCAGGTTCACACTGTTCGCATGCCGAAGAGCGCCACCGTTGCCGGTGTGCTGCTGGCCGCGGGGGCGGGGACCCGCTACGGGATGCCAAAAGTGCTGGCCGAGGACGGCGACTGGCTGTGCGCGTGCGTGCGTGCACTGGCCGACGGAGGATGCGAGGACGTCGTCGTGGTGTTGGGTGCCGCGGTTGTCGACGTGCCGGCGCCCGCCCGGGCAGTGGTCGCAGACGACTGGGCGGATGGGCTCAGTGCGTCGGTGCGGGCAGGCATCGCGGCCATCGACGCCTGCTACCTCGTTCTGCATCCGGTCGACACGCCCGACGTCGGCGCCGACGTGGTCAGGCGGGTGCTGACGGCGGCGCGTTCGTCGCCATCGGGCCTGGCCCGCGCGCGCTACGGTGACCGGCCCGGACATCCCGTTGTCATTGCGCGCACGCACTGGCCGGATCTGCTCGACGGGCTTCGCGGCGACGAGGGCGCCCGGGCATTCCTTGTTGACCGCACGGACGTGATCGCGGTGGACTGCGCCGATTTGGCATCCGGCGAGGACATCGACGTCAGCTGATCGTGAGGCCAAGAGCGGCCGCCGCGAAGCGGCGCACCGACTGCGCCGCGGTGGCCGCCGCATCGTCGTGGCCGTCGCGGGCCCGGGTGCGCACCTTCGCCGCCGCCGGGTCGAGGGTGACCTCGGCCAGCATCTCGCCGGTGGTGGGTTCACAGACCGCCCAGGTGTAGCTGGTATCCGACGCCCACCGGGCGCTGCACCGGATCACGTAGTCGGGCGCGGTCTCGCCCAGCGCGGCGAGCGCGGGACCGTCGTCGATCAGTTCGTCTTGCCGGGGCGCCCGCAGATACCAAGCACCAGCGTTAATCTCCACCGGCTCCACCCGGCGACGGTGACTACTTGATCTCCGCCAGAACCGTGCCCTGGGTGACGGCGGCGCCCGCCTGCACCGCGAGGCCCGTGATCGTGCCGTCCTTGTGCGCGGTGACGGGGTTCTCCATCTTCATCGCCTCGAGAACCACCACCAGATCGCCCGCGGACACCTCTTGGCCCTCTTCGACGGCCACCTTCACCACGGTGCCCTGCATCGGTGCGGTGACGGCGTCACCCGAAGCGGCCGCACCGGCTTTCGAGCCTCGCTTGCGGGGCTTGGGCTTCTTTCGGACGACACCGCCGACGTTTCCGCCAGGCGCGCCGCTGCCGATGGCCAGGTCGCCGGGCAGCGACACTTCGAGCCGGCGCCCGCCGACCTCAACGACGATGGTCTGCCGCGGAACGGTGTCCTCTTCCTCGATCGGGTCCCCACCGGTGAAGGGTTCGACGGTGTTGTTCCACTCCGTTTCGATCCAGCGGGTGTGCACCGTAAAGCCTTCGCTGTCACCGATGAATGCCGGGTCGGAGACGACCGCGCGGTGGAACGGGATCACGGTGGCCAAACCCTCGACATGGAACTCGTCGAGCGCGCGGCGCGACCGCGCGAGCGCCTCGTCCCGGGTGGCGCCGTACACGATGAGCTTGGCCAGCATCGAGTCGAACTGGCCGCCGATCACCGAGCCGGCCTCGACACCGGAGTCCAGCCGCACGCCGGGGCCACTCGGCGGCTCGAACTTCGTCACCGGGCCGGGGGCGGGCAGGAAGCCGCGGCCGGCATCCTCGCCGTTGATCCGGAACTCGATCGCGTGCCCGCGCGGGGTCGGGTCATCGGTGAAATCGAGCTTCTCGCCGTTGGCGATGTTGAACTGCTGCAGCACCAGGTCGACACCTGCGGTCTCCTCGGTCACCGGGTGCTCGACCTGCAGTCGCGTGTTGACCTCGAGGAACGAGATCAGGCCGTCCTGGCCGACCAGGTACTCGACGGTGCCTGCGCCGTAATAGCCGGCCTCCTTGCAGATCCGCTTGGCCGACTCGTGGATCTCCTTGCGCTGCGCGTCGGTCAAGAAAGGTGCCGGCGCCTCTTCCACCAGCTTCTGGAAGCGGCGCTGCAGCGAGCAATCGCGGGTACCCGCGACGATGACGTTGCCGTGCTGGTCGGCGATCACCTGCGCCTCGACGTGGCGGGGCTTGTCCAGGTAACGCTCGACGAAGCACTCCCCGCGACCGAAGGCCGCGACCGCCTCGCGGGTGGCCGACTCGAAGAGCTCCGGGATCTCTTCGAGGGTGCGGGCCACTTTCATGCCGCGGCCGCCGCCGCCGAATGCCGCCTTGATCGCGACCGGGACGCCGTATTCCTTGGCGAACGCCACCACCTCGTCGGCGTTCTTGACCGGGTCCGCCGTGCCGGGCACCAGCGGGGCCTTGGCGCGCGCGGCGATGTGGCGCGCGGTCACCTTGTCGCCGAGGTCGCGGATCGACTGCGGGCTGGGGCCGATCCAGATCAGGCCGGCGTCGATGACCGCCTGCGCGAAATCGGCGTTCTCCGAAAGGAATCCGTAGCCCGGATGGATCGCGTTGGCGCCGGACTTCTCGGCCGCACCGAGCAACTTGCCGAAGTCGAGGTAGGACTCCGCCGAGGTCTGGCCGCCGAGAGCGAACGCTTCGTCGGCGAGCCGTACGTGGGGCGCGTCGGCGTCAGGTTCGGCGTACACGGCCACACTCGGAAGCCCGGCATCCTTTGCCGCCCGGATCACCCGGACCGCGATCTCCCCACGATTGGCAACCAGCACCTTGGAGATCTTCGAGCTGGCGTGACTGGGCACTTCGCCTCCTGACGGCATTTTTCTAAGAAACGTCTTTAAGAATGTATCCCGAGGCAGTTTAAGGGGCAGGGGTGAGCATCGAGTGAGGCGGTGTCCGTTACTCGTGGGTAGGGTTTTCTGCCACTTACCAGGACTCGGGGAGCCCGGGATCCGTCCGCTCGGTCGAGGCGGCGGCGCCGGCCGACCACGGCGTCGCCTATCGGAAGGGACTCAGTCGCAATGCCTGTCAGCTCGCCGCTTGGGCCGGCATACGAAGTATGCCTGGCTGCTGACCAAGCCGCCGAGGAACCCGAGCGGCGTAAACAGGGTCTCGTCAACGTCGAGGTGTGCGGACACCCGTTCGCGCAGCGCGCGCCAGTTGAAGCCGTGGTGCGAGTAACCGACGAGCGGTGGCTCCCCGATGAGGAAGCGCTCGACCTCAGTCGTCCGGCGCGCGAACAGCATCTTGGCCGCGTCGCGCACGGGATACTTTTCCAAGATTTGGTAGCTCTCGGCGTATTGCCGTTTGGCGATTGCTCGGACGGACTGCTTGACGAGGAACGACAGCCCGATCTCGATCGGCACGCTGATTATCACCCGGCCGCCGGGGGCGCAAAGTCGGGCAACGTCGGCCAGCGCCGACTCGACCGCAGGGGGAGTGCAGTGCTCGAGCGTCTCCATGCAGGTCACCACGTCGTAGGAGCCGTCGAAACCGGGCTCCGCTACCTCTTCGTTGATGAAGAACGACAGGTTCTCGATCGAACCCATCCGGGCGCGGCAATCGGCGATCTGGTGGGCATCGACGTCGACTCCATGCACCTCGTCGCAGCGGTCGGCCGCCATCACCATCAGCGTCCCGTCACCGCATCCGTAGTCGAGCAGTCGGCGTGTGCCGGGCCCGATTAGCTCCAGGGCCTTCACGAACCGAGCCTCGTGGCTCCACGCGATCACCTTGTTCTTGTTGCCGATCTGCGTCCGGTAGTAGTGACCCTCGGTAGCTTCATCCATTAAAGATCTCCTCATCCATTAAAGATCTCCTCGCCGTCGCAAATTGTCTCCGAGGGGCTTCGCTCCCTTGTAGCGCCTTCAACGCGAACCAGTAAGTCAGCGCGCTTGAGGGCGAAAGGAACTAGCAAACACTCGTGGACCGAATGCTACCTGTTACGTCCCCGACGAATCACATCACCGGCCGACATGTCGTCGGCTTTGCGATGCGGCGGTGCGGGTCGATGGTCGAAGTACATGCCGGGCAACAGCGCGGGACCGGCACGCGCCCGTTCTAATGCCATGTCGCGACACTAGGTGGGCTGGCCGCTCTTCGTCGGGCGAGGAGGAGGACTGCTGAAAATATCTGCCAGAGCATGACCGAATACACACTGCCCCTCTCCCAGATGCCCAGAGTCGGCCGCGCGGCGGGCTGGCCGAGGATCAGGAAACTCACAAATCCAAGAATGGCAAGAACCACTGAGGCTTTGCGATACCACCGCACCTCCACCAATCCAGCAACGACCGACGAGCCGGCCACGATCGCCGCGTTCCCGCCAAAGATGGCCAGCAGTGCGCCCAGCCAGTGAAGTACACCCAGATTGCTCGCTGGCGCGCCCCCTCCAAAGGGAACGGCTGCCACCAGAATGCGCCGAGCGCATAAATCACCGCCAGGACGAGGAACAGGCGGCGGCGACCGGTTGCACTCGCACGTGCCGCGAGCACTGCGCCGACGAGAAACAACATCGCCTTGCACGGAAAAGCCGACGTTCATGACCACGGCTAGCGCGTGTCCACCCAGGATCCCCGAGCTGACTGATGTAGTCGCTCGCGTAGCTGTAGCGTTGGGAGCTGCAATCGATGCCGCCGCGATGGCCTCGAAGATGAAGAACACGAGTGCACGCGGTCAGCCATAGCGCCGCCAGGGTTGTTGAGTTTGCCCGTATGCTCGTCACTTCGACCAACCTAGAGCAACCGCGTGTCGGCGTGATGGCCGAGGACTAGGCTCGCGCACGAAGGGCTGATCGTCGGCTCGGGTCCCGCGCTACACGATCATGCGGTGCCACCCACTTCGTCGAGTTTACCGATGCCATGATCGCCGTTAGCGACCCACTAGCCGATCTGGTCAGGGCCAAAAACGGCCAGCCTCACCGCTGTCGCGGAGCCCAGCCGTTTGCGGGCACGATTGGGTGAGGCAACAAAGCTCGCTCACCGAGTTCCTTGACGTGAGGCAGTGAGCCCTCAGAGGCGACGGCCGTGACTGGTAGATTCGAGGCGAATAACCGAGGGCCAGGCGGATGGCGTCGTCAGCGTTATCCTTGTCCCTGGTCACCCTTGTCGCCAAAGAGGAAGAAAGGAGTTTGCCGGTGTTTGTCGAATCTGCCCGCGCTGATCCGGAAGACATCGCCAGGAAGGTTGCCGCAAACCCGAAGCTCAAGATCCCGCCGCCACCGGAGTGGGTTCTGAATGCCGACGGCCGCGTCGTCGATTTCGTGCAAGAAGGCGTTAGCAGCTACCGTAGAGCACGAAACTATCTGGCTGCGGTGTTCTACAACAGCGTGGTCACCCAGATTCCCGTCCATGCCATCCGCCTGGGCTACCTTCGCCTGTTCGGCGCGACAATCGGCAAGGACTCGGCCATCATGCGTGGCACGACCGTGTGGGATATCGAGTACTTGACGATCGGGGATCGCTCCTGCATCGGGAGTCGCTGCTTATTGGATTGCCGTGCGGGGCTTGCGATCGGCGACGACGTGGTGATCGCCAGCGACACGCACATCATCTGCGGCGGACACGACGTCAACCATCCGGACTTCCTGCCGGTGACCCACATTCCCATCGTGATCGAGGATTACGTGTGGATCGCCAGCCGTGCGATGATCCTGCCGTCGCTCATCGGCCGCGGGGCCGTCGTGGCCTCGCACGCGGTGGTCAACAAGGATGTCGGCGAACTCGAGATCGTCGGTGGTGTGCCCGCCAAACTGATCGGCAAGCGAAATCCGGATGCGCTGAAGTACAGCGGCAAGTACAGGATCCCATTTAGCTGACGGACGTTTCACGTCAGGATTGGCGGAGGTGCCGCTTGATGCGGGCCAGCATCGCGGACATTCCGCGCAGGCGCAGCGGGCTGATCAGCGCCGCCAGCCCCAGCTCGGTGTAGAAATCGTCGGGCACTGCGAGGATGTCGTCGGCGGCCTGGTGGTCGAGGCCAGCGGCCAGGATCGACGCGAACCCGCGCGTCGTCGGCGCCTCGGCAGGAGCGCTGAAGAACAACCGGACGTCGTCCCGGTCGGCCGCGTCGACGTGCAGGAACAGCGGTGACTGGCATTCCGGCACCGGCTCCATCGCGGCTTCGCTGAGTTCCGCCGGCAACGGCGGTAGCTCGTCGGCGAACTCCAGCAGCAACTTGAGCTTGTCCTGGCCGACCATGTCGCTGAAGTCGGACACCACCTCGGCCAACGGCGGCGGCATCGAGGTGGTCATGGCGACCCGGGCTGGTCTCCGACGGCGATCGGCACCCGCACGGTGTTCCCCCACTCGGTCCACGAGCCGTCGTAGTTGCGTACCCCCGGCAGGCCGAGCAGATGCGTCAGGACGAACCAGGTGTGGCTGGACCGCTCGCCGATGCGGCAGTACACCACGGTGTCGTCGTCGGGCTCGATGAAGTCGTAGAGCTGCTCGAGTTCCTCGCGCTTGCGGAAGCGGCCGCTCGCGTCGGCGGCCTTCGCCCACGGGATTGACACGGCGGTGGGAATGTGACCGCCGCGCAGTGCGCCTTCCTCGGGGTAATCGGGCATGTGCGTCCGTTCGCCCGTGTACTCCTGCGGTGAACGGACGTCGATCAGCGGCTGCTGGCCCAGGATCCCCAACACGTCGTCCCGGTAGGCACGGATCGGAGCATCGTTTCGTTCCACAACCGGGTACCCGGAGGTCTCCGTGGACGGCACGTCCAGCGTCGTCTCCCGGCCGGCGGAGATCCACAGGTCGCGGCCACCATCGAGCAGACGGACGTCGGGGTGACCGAAGAGCGTGAAGACCCACAGGGCGTACGCGGCCCACCAGTTGCTCTTGTCGCCGTAGATCACGACGGTATCGTCACGGCCGATGCCCTTGCGATCCATCAGGGCGGCGAACTGCTCGCCGTTGATGTAGTCACGCACTCTGGGGTCGTTGAGGTCGGTATGCCAGTCGATCTTCACCGCGCCGGGGACATGACCGACGTCGTAAAGCAGCACGTCTTCGTCGGATTCGACCACCGCCAGGCCAGGCCTGCTGAGATTAGACGACAGCCAGTCGGCGGTGACCAGCCGCTGGGGGTGTGCGTAGGTCTGGAGTTCGGGACTCGGATCAGGAGGCAACGGCACGTCACCAAGCCTACCCAGCCGACCGGAGGTATCGGAGACCGCCGTGGTGATGATCGGGCTGGTTCAGATTCCGGGCAGGGGGGTGAACCGGGCGATGATTCCAGAGTGACTGAGGGTGTGCGTGTCTGCCAACGGGTTGTCGCCGAAAACGTACTCGACGTAGATCTTGCCGATGTGGCGCGCCAATGTATGTGGGATACCGGCGATCACCGCGTCTTCCAGCCCCTCGATGTCAACCTTCAGCACATCGATCCGACCATGTCGCGCGATCACTTCTTCGAGGACGGTCGTCGAGTTGCGGCTCTTGACAACGATGGTCTGACCAGTCGCCGCGCCGACTCCGCCGTATCGACCTGTTTCCTCCCAGCCGAATTCCACTTCACCGTCAGCCGGGCCAACCGCCACCTGCTCAAGCGTGTAGCGGTCGCCGAACCGGGCCAGGTTCGTTTGCAGCCGTTCGACATTGGCGGGCAGCGGTTCAAAGAGGTAGGTGTGCACGTTCGGCCCGCGCGACAAGAAGTAGGCAGCAGAGATACCGATGTTCGAGCCGAAGTCGACGACGATCTCGTCGTCTGGCTCGGCGAAATAGTCTTCTCGACAGAAGATCTCGTTCACCGTGCGCACGTCGTCCGGCGTGAACAGTCGCAGGTCCAGCGATCCCGAGGGAGTCTTCACCTGAGCGGTGAACGGGTAGTCCCCAGTTTCGGTCAGATAGCGACGGAACATCTGGGCAGGCTGCTTGTAGAGCCGCACCATCTTGAACGCCGCATGGTAGTGCCTGCGTTCGAATATTGCGCTGACTACCGTACCGACATCGCGGCCACCTAACTGCACCTCGACAGCATAGCTGGGCAGGTCCAGGGGCGTGGTGACCACTTCCCGGGGCTTTTACGAAAAGGGTGATGTGGCGGTTCGCAGTCACTTCAGTGGATTGGCCCCCCACAAGTCCACCAGCGAAAGTCCCGCATCTTGCAGTAACCGCCGAGTCAGCGGCAGGCCGATCCCGATCACCGTCGACGGGTCGCCGCTGATCCGCTGTCGACGAACCAGCCGCCGAGGCCGTCAAGGGTGAAACCGCCAGCGACCGCGAGCGGCTCACCGTGCGCAATGTAAGCGTCCAGTTCGATCTGACGACGGGACTCCGAAATGACCGTGGTGCACGTGGCATCGGCGGCGCGGTAGGTAATCGTGTTGTCGTGCAAGCGAATCACGCAATGGCCGGTGTAGAGCTGTCCGGAGCGCCCAGCCATCTGCCGCCAGCCCTCGCGCGCCGCTTCTGCCGACGCCGGCTTGCCCACCAGCTCGCCGTTGCGAAATAGCATCGAATCACAGCCGATGACAACGCAGTCGGCGGCGACGCCGGGGTCAAGGATGTGCGCGACCGCGTCGGCCTTGGCTGCGGCCAACGCCGTGGTCACCTGCCCGGGTGTGGCGTCGGGGTCAAGCCCCGCGACGACCGCGTCCTCGTCGACACCGGAGACGATGACGAGCGGATCGATTCCCGCCTGGCGCAACACCTTACGACGACCCGGTGAGGCCGACGCAAGCACCAACCGGGTCATTTCCGCATGTGCGTCCGCTCCAGCAGCGTCACCTGCTGCCAGCTGAAGGTGGTGTAGCGCAGCCGGTCGACCGGATGGCCCCATAGGTTCTGCTCGGCCTCGCGCGGCTCGGCTGGAGTGCTTGCCGCGCCGGCCAGCACGGCGATCACCGCCGCCAGCTCCTGCTCGGTGGGCTCGCCCTTGATCACCTTGATGTGCGCGTCGTGCGCATGCGTGTCTTCTGGCACCGCGGCCTGCCGCTCTTCGTCGCTCACAGCGGAATGTTCCCGTGCTTCTTCGGCGGGATCTGCGTGATCTTGCGCTCGAGCAGCCGCAGTGCCGTGGCCACATAACCGCGGGTGTGCGACGGCGGGATCACCGCGTCGACATACCCGCGCTCGGCGGCGATGTACGGGTTGACGAGGGTGTCCTCGTAGTCCTGCTGCAACTCCAGCCGCAGCGCGTCGACGTCTTCGCCCTTCTTGGCGGCCTCCGAGAGCTGCTGCCGGTAGACGAACCCGACCGCACCCGAAGCGCCCATCACTGCGATCTGGGCCGTCGGCCACGCCACGGCGACGTCGGCGCCCATGTCTTTTGAGCCCATCACGCAGTACGCGCCGCCGTACGCCTTGCGGGTGATCACGGTGATCTTCGCGACGGTGGCCTCGCCGTAGGCGTAGAGCAGCTTGGCGCCGCGCCGGATGATGCCGTTGTACTCCTGGTCGGTGCCCGGCAGGAAGCCCGGGACGTCGACAAGCATGACGATCGGGATGTTGAAGCAGTCGCAGGTCCGGATGAACCGAGCCGCTTTCTCCGAGGCGTTGATGTCCAGGCAGCCGGCGAACTGGGTCGGCTGGTTGGCGACGATGCCGACCGGACGGCCCTCGATGCGGCCGAAGCCGACGACGATATTCGTCGCGTAGCCCGCCTGCACTTCGAGGAATTCGTCGTCGTCGAGGATGCGGGTGATTACCTCGTGCATGTCGTAGGGCTGGTTCGGCGAATCCGGGATCAGCGTGTCGAGCTCGAGGTCCTCGTCGTTCAGGTTCTCCTCGATACCGCCGTTCGGCACCCGCACCGGGTAACGCGGCGGATCGGCGTAGTTGTTGCTCGGTAGGTAGCTCAGCAGGTCACGAACGTATTCCAAGGCGTCCTGCTCGCCCGAAGCAACGTAATGCACGGTCCCCGACTTGGCCATGTGCGTGTGCGCGCCGCCGAGTTCCTCCATGGTGACGTCTTCACCGGTGACGGTCTTGATCACGTCGGGTCCGGTGATGAACATCTGGCTGGACTGGTCGACCATGATGACGAAGTCCGTCAGCGCGGGGGAGTACACGTGGCCACCCGCGGCGGCACCCATGATCAACGAGATCTGCGGGATCACGCCAGAGGCCATGATGTTGTTGCGGAAGATGCGGCTGTAGAGGCCGAGCGAGACGACGCCCTCCTGGATACGGGCGCCGGCGCCGTCGTTGATGCCGATCAGCGGGCGGCCTGTCTTGAGCGCGAGTTCCTGTACCTTGACGATCTTCTCGCCGTAGACCTCACCGAGGCTGCCACCGAACACCGTCGCGTCCTGGCTGAAGATGCACACCTCGCGGCCGTCGATGGTGCCGTAACCGGTCACCACACCGTCACCGAGCGGGCGCTTGTCGGCCAGGCCGAAGTTGGTGCTCCGGTGCCGGGCCAGCGCGTCGAGCTCGACGAAGGAATCCTCATCCAGCAGCGCTAGGATGCGCTCACGCGCCGTCAGCTTGCCCTTGGCGTGGGTCGTCTCGACGACCTCCTCGCCGACCGGGTGCAGGGTCTCGTCGGTCCGCTTGCGCAGATCGGCCAGCTTGCCCGCGGTCGTGTGGATGTCGATCTCGTGCTCAGACGCCGGCTCGGTAACGCTAGTCACGGTGCTCGATGTTATCGGCCGTTGTCGCGGACGGTGACAACCGGCCTAGCCTGACGCGTTCCGCAGGGCCTTATGGGCGACCTCGGCGCTGGCTGATACGCGCGGCCGGGTACGAAGAGCGCGTCAAGATCGACCCCCAGGACTGCTGTCTTCGTCCCAGCACTATCGTGAATCAGTCCGTCAATGGGATATGGGTTTCGCTGCTCCGGTCGCCGACATACTCTGAGTAACGGGCGTGGCCAAAATTGTGAAGGATCATGATCTTTTCCTGCCACCGCTCATAGCCGTAAAGCTCGAAGTCGTAGCACGGCGACAGTTTGCGCGATTCATTGCGTTCGTTGAACTCGCGAATGGCTAATCGTTCACCGGTGAAATCCGAATAGCATTCGGTGGTTCCGATCACGTCGTCCATGTAACACATGACGCGCGGCAATATCGCGTCGTCGGGCAGGTCGAAAATCTTGAAAGCCTCGACTGTCGACGAATAGTAATCCAGATCGAAGGAAATCATCCCGATCGGCGCTTCATGGGGAGGGTTCTTTAGAAAGGTCGGCAGCGTCTCGGCGACGGGGCCGAGGACGAGACTGGCATTGCTGAGCCTGGCCTTGAGGGCGGGCACGTCCATCTCGTAGAAGCCGCCCTGCCAGTGATAGGGCAGATCCCGGTAGTCGACGGGCATCGGCAAGCCTGATCCCATGTCGAACCCGACGATTCTGACCGTGATGGGAAGGTACTGCTCCACCACGGCCTTGATCTGTTCGAGCACGATGAGGCCGTTGCCGCTGGCGACGCCGAACTCGATCCATGTCACTTCCTTGTAGCCCAGCCGCACCGCAAGTTCGCTCGCCCGCACGGCGGTGTAGGCATAGAACGGCCGGGGGAGCGCACCCAGCATCAGCTGTTCCCGCAGCGATAATCTGGACGTGCGGCCGGGCATCCTGAGCAACATCGCCTTCGTTACCCGGCCCATGATCGAGGTGTCTCTGGCAGCCGCCCTGACAAGCCTGTTCATCTTCTCCCGTTCACTCGCAATCATCTCGGATGAACCACGCCGCGCGAGATCAAGCTAACACGCGCCGGTTTCGCGGGTGAAAGTGAGCTTGCCAGCAGCGAGCCGAATCTGACGGCTACCAACGTCATCTGGGTGGGCCAACCGACGAAGCCTTTGCCGCCATCGACGCGATCGACCTGGTTGCCCGTCAACCGGGTGCGGCGAGCGTCGCCACCGATGCCGATGGACGGTGGTTGACCACCTCCGCGTCGACAACGGCATGGCCGCCGCCACGTTTGGTCGGGCCGTGCGGTAAGCCTCGGTTTCGCCTGAGGTGAAGAACCTGCCCGTAATGTGCTTCCTGGACGAACCGGTCAGTAGACGTGGCGTGGTCCGAGTGCTGCCGCCACCAAGCGAGAGTTCGGCGGTAAAGCCGTGTGCGGCAAGAACGCACGCACGGAGTGGAAGGGGGATGGGAAACCGGGTCTGTACGTCGGACACCGTGGCCCCGATTACCCATGATCCGATATATTCGCGGTGAAGCCGGTTGCGTGCCTCGACCCGCGCTGTTCTTGGACCGCGACGGAGTGCTGAATCGGCACATCGTCGATGGCTACGTCGTCGAGCCGAGTGACTTCGAACCGATCGATGTGGCCCTGGACGCAGTGGCGGCCGCCCAGCGGGCGGGTGCGGCCGTCGTCGTCGTGACGAACCAGGGAGTGATCGGCCGGGAACTGGCCACCGAGTCGGACGTGATGGTCATCCACGCTCTACTCCTGACGACGCTCAGCAAACACGGGATCGCACTCGACGCCATCTACGCATGTCCCCACCACCCGTTGTCGCCGGACCCGACACTGCGAGTCTGCGAGTGCCGCAAACCCAAGCCGGGGATGATTCTGGCGGCGGCCCGCGACCTGAACCTCGACCTCGCCCGCTCGGTCTTCATTGGCGATCAACCAAGTGACAGCGCTGCTGCCCGCGCAGCCGGAATTTCCGACGCCCGAATTCTGGAAATCGGACCCGACGATCCTCTTCAGTTCGTCAGAAATGCATTCGGGGCGAATTCGGCGTGAGCCGACCCCCATTTTCCGGCTTTAGGGACTACCGGGGTAGTCATCGGGAAAGAGAATGCGCTCTGCGAGGGCGAACACGATGTGACCGCAGGTGATGTGGAGTTCCTGAATCTTCGCCGTCTCCTTGGCCGGAACCGGCAACAGAATGTCCGCGATGCCCATGTCCCTGCACTCGTGGCCGGTGAACGACACCGTCGTGATGCCCTTGGCCTTGGCCGCCTCGATGGCCCGAACGACGTTCGCGGAACGACCCGACGTCGAGATGCCGATGAGCAGGTCGCCTGCTTGTCCGAGTCCCTCGATCTGCCGCGAGAAGACGGTCTCGTATCCGTAATCGTTGCCGATCGCGGTCAGTGCCGAGCTGTCCACGGTCAATGCGAGCCCGGCGGCGGCCGCTCGGTTGTAGTTCTGGCGCCCAACGAGTTCCGCGGCGAGGTGCTGTGAGTCCGCCGCCGAGCCGCCATTGCCGCAGAACATGATCTTGCCGCCCGCACGCAGCGTGTCCACGACCTTGCCTGCGATCTCCGACAGGATCTGCGAGTAATGAGGGGTGTCCAGGGCGTCGATGGCGGCCCGACTCTTGGCGATCTCCCCGTCGATGAACGCCGGAACATCCAGATTCATCGCAGTGACCACGCTACCGCTCCTTCCGAAACGAAGTGTGTTGGTTGAACTGCACCGATGCACAGCTCGTCGAGCGCCTGCATGACCGCGGGCCGGCGGACCGGATCGGTCAAGAACAGTACGAAGCCTCCGCCACCCGCGCCCGACACCTTCCCGGCGAGCGCACCTGCACGCTTGGCGACATCAAAGCATTGTTCGATGTGCGGGTTCGAAATCCCCTCCGCCAGTTGCTTCTTCGCCTGCCAACCTCGGTCGAGCACTTCGGCCAATTGCACGAGGTCTCCCTTGAGGAGCGCCTCCTTCATGGCGACCGCTTCGTCTTTGAGTTTATGGGTCGCCTCGAGTTGCGACGTGGCCCCCTCGGAAATGTAGGTGGTCTGGCGCTGGATGATGTCGGCGGAATTGCGCGAAACGCCCGTGTGGAACAGGACGATCGAAGCCTCCAGTTCGCGCAACGTCGCGTCCTTGATCCGCAGCGGGTTGACGATGATCCGTCCGGCGGGCCCGAACTCCATGACGTTGAATCCGCCGAATGTCGCGGCGTATTGGTCCTGACTGCCACCCGCCTGGCCGTAGTCGTCGCGCTCGACCTCGTAGGCCAGGCGCGCTACGTCGTACTCGCCGAGCGGAAGGGCGAAGTACTCGCGAAACGCCTCGATCGCCGAAACGACCAGGGTGGACGACGAGCCGAGGCCCGACCCCGGAGGAGCGTCCGAGATCGTGGTCAGGCGAATCCTTGGCCTGCCGAGATCGAAATCGTGATTCATTCGCTCGTAGATCGCTCGGTGAAGATGCAGGGGAGTCGATTCGGCCTCGACCTCTGGAGGCTTGGTAATCGAATCGATGGCGCCAATGTCGGGCGCGCAAAACTCGATGGTGCCATCCACGCACTCTTCAAGGGTGGAGTAGCAATACCGGTCAATCGTGGCGTTAAGGACGAGGCCACCATAGGTGTCGCAATACGGCGACACATCGGTTCCACCGCCAGCGAGGCCAAGGCGCAACGGTCGCGCGCGCACGGACCCGTCGACCCGATCCCTTCTTGCCCTTCTTCGCGCGATCGCCAACCTCACTACTAGCAGGCGACCAATAGTTGGCCGTCACCGTGTCTGTAGGCATCTATTTCCTCTTGGTTGCCGCCCAGGTATGAGCTGACCAGCGCGGGTCTGCATTGTTGCGCCAGCAAACACGATACACAACTCGCGGCCGCGGCGTTGACGTATGGCCTCGCGCGAAAGCCGCGGACGGCTCAGACACCTACGGTCGTCTGCTCCAACAGCTGCGCCCAAGCCTCCGCGAAGGCCTTCCCCGTTCCGGCCCGCGAACGCTGGTAGCCGGTCTTCGCGGCGTTGAGTCCAAGTTGGGTGAGGCGTCCGCGATCGTTGACCAGCGACGTGATCTCTTCGGCCAATACCCTTGCGACGCCGTCACTTTCTGCAGTGGGCTGCACCGTCACCGCGCCGGTCGCCTCGTCCAGCTCCGCCAGCGCGCCGTACCCGGTGGAAATGACCGGCGTGGCGTATGACTGTGCAGACGCCCCCACGCCCGAGGCCGGCCACGTTTCGGCGTACCAATGCCGCTTGCCGTACGGCACGATGATGGCGCGGATCGATTCGAAGAACGCGTCCTCCTCCGGACCCTCAACGCCGCCGAGAACCTCAATGCCCTCGGACGCGGGCAATGACTCCGTTCCTCGGCCGGCTATCCGGATCAAGATGTCGTCCGGCAGGAGCTCACGGATCCGGGAGATCTGGTCGAATCCCTTACCACGGTATGCGTAACCGAAGAAACCCACCGCCTTCGGTCGATCCTGCGCGGGCTTGATGGTCGGTCTGTCAAAGGCCATGCACGGCACATACATTGCGCGTGTGCGCGGGTAGGTGCGCTCGATCGATTGGCGGCCCGCGTCCGTCAGTGCGAACAGGTTCCGGTCGCGGTACACGACGCCTTCGATCGCGCGGGACAACGGACGCAGCGGATAGTGGATGATGTGGTTGAGCAGCCGGTGCTCGGCGATGAACCGGGTGCGGCCGACGAACCAGAGGCCTTGCGGCGGATCGTGCACGGTCCCGGTAACCGGTACACCCTTGATGCCGGCGATCGCCCAAAACGGCGCAAGCGCGCCGGTCGACAACTCGGCATGCACCAGCACCCGTCCGGCTGGCCCTTCTGCGACGAGATCTTTAACGGCCTTTCGGTGCTGCCGCACCTCCGCGAGTGTGGCGTTCCCGGGCCCGGGGGTCCGATGCTCGACCACTTCGGCGAAGTAGGGTCTGACCGCTGCAACGAAGTTCTCGGAGTAGTCAGCTACGGATGATTGGCCAAGCGCGGGGCCGATGAACACCAACCGGTAATTCGCGAGTCGAGCAACCGGATCTGCAGTCGCAGATTCATTAATCACCTAGATCGCTCCTGTCATGAGATCGGCGACAACAATGCTAGCGGTAACGACGTCTACGACTTGGATGGGAGAGCCAGGCCGGTCGAGAAAAGTCGGCGTCGTCGAGGGTTCGAATGCGCCGTGCCGCGGCGTTAGCCGACCGAGCGTGACGCGGGCTTTCGGAGCACAACTACAGCGAAGCCGGTGAGCGCAGGTACGGGATGACCGCCGGCCGTGCGGGAAGGTAGTCCCTGACCGAGGCCCGGGGCTGGCTGCATCGGTGCGTAGTGCCGGATGGCTCCGGCCGGCCGGTTAGCTGGGTGGCACCGCGCTGTGTCCTATAGTTGCTTAGGTGTCGTTACCATAGTGCGGTAATGACTGCGGTAATGCGTCCGCCGAGCAACCGGCGCCATCGGTCAAGGGGATTATCGAACATGAATTCCGCTCGTAAGTATGACGGAGTTGATGGGCCCAAGGTCGCAATCGCGCATGACTACATGACCCAGAGGGGTGGCGCGGAAAAGGTTGTTCTCTCGATGAGCAGGGCGTTTCCCGAAGCCCCCATCTACACCATGCTCTATGAGCCTTCGACCACTTATCCAGAGTTTGCCGATCGCGACATCCGGGTATCTGGTCTGAACAAGTTCCGGTTGGCACGCAAGTTTCATCGCGCCGCGCTGCCGATACTTCCCTTGGTAGCGGAATCGGTCTTTGTCGACGCCGACATCGTTCTCACCAGCACAAGCGGATGGGCACACGGATTCCGCACCCGCGGGCGCAAACTGATCTGTTGCCACTCACCGGCGCACTGGCTGTATCTGCCAGACACTATCTTGGCGACGAGCCCAGCGTGGTGCCCAGGTTGGGGCTGCGGTTGACCTCGCCGTACCTCAAGGCCTGGGATCGCCGGAAGGCTCTTTCCTGTGACAAGTACCTGGCGGTCTCCACGCAGATCAAGGATCGGGTCAAGGAGGTATACGGCATCGACGCAGACGTGGTTTTTCCGCCGGTAGCCATGTCACAGACCCACGATCTCGAGCCCGTCCCCGGTGTCGACAGCCCGCGCGATGATGGCTACTACTTGTGCGTGTCGCGATTGCTGCCCTATAAGAACGTCGATGTGATCGTCCGCGCGTTCGCCGGCAGCGAGCGTCGGCTGGTGGTGGTGGGACGGGGGCCCGAGGCCGCGCGCCTGCGGGCCATGAAGACGCCGAACGTGACCATCCTCTCCGATCTCACCGATGGTCAGATGGCCCAGTTGTACAAGCATTGTCGTGCGCTGCTGGCGGCCAGCTACGAAGATTACGGCCTTACGCCGATCGAGGCCGGCGTGTGGGGCCGTCCGACAGTGGCGCTGCGGTTCGGCGGCTTCCTCGACACCATCGACGAAGGCGTCACCGGCCTGTATTTCGACGAGCCGGAGCCGGGAGCCATCGCCGCGGCGCTCGACCGGTTCGAGACGATGACGCTCGACCCGGACAAGATCCGCAGTCACGTCGAGCAGTTCACCGAGGAAGTCTTCGCTCAGAAGCTTTATGCTGCGGTCGACGATCTGGCAGCAGTTGATGTCTCCTGACGCCGTCGTGGCAGCCGGTGTATCACGAGGAGCTTCCTCGGCATCGTCGAGGATATGGTTGTTGCGGACCTAGGACAGGAGCAAAGCGCGTGACGGTAGTGCCCAGGAGCGCCGACCCCGACGACGTCGCCAGGAAACGTGCGGCAGCGCCGACCCTGAAGATGCCGCCGGAACCCGAGTGGACCATCGGGGAGAACGGCGACCTTGTCCATTACAAGATGCAGAGCATGGGATTTGCACGCAAATCCCGAAATCGACTCGCAGAGCTGATCTACAACGCGCTCATCACCCACATCCCATCCCACACCGTGCGTCTGGGGTATCTGCGGATGTTCGGCGCCACGATCGGCCAGGGTTCGGCAATCATGCGCACCACGACGGTTCTCGACATCGAGTTCCTCACGATCGGCGACTGCACGACGATCGGCAGCCGCTGTCTGCTCGATGCCCGCGCGGGTCTGTGGATCGGGAACAACGTCACCATCGCCAGCGACGCGCACTTCCTGGGCGGTGGACATGACATCAACTCCCCGAATTTCCTTCCTGTGCCAATTCCAACCGTGATCGAGGATTACGCGTGGATCGCCAGCCGGGCGATGGTGTTGCCGTCACTGATTGGCCGTGGCGCGGTTGTCGCGGCGGGGGCAGTGGTGATCAAGGACGTCGGCGAATTGGAGGTCGTCGGGGGCAATCCTGCAAAGGTAATTGCCAAGCGCGACGCCGACGCCCTTCGGTACAGCGCCTCATATCGGCCGCTGTTTGGCTGATGGCGCCACCGCTGGGCGATTACCCGCTGACTGAACCCGCCGGCCGACCAGGTAAAACCCGGCACGCACGGTCCGGAGCTGCGACGGCCGAGCGTTTCGCCGCGGCTTGGGCATTGCTGAAGGCGAGCGAACCCGAAAGTGCCTGAGCTCACGCCCACGACAGTGGCCTCGCGCAGTTTTGTGAAGACGTTGGTCGCGATGATTTGGCTGTTCGGTGGCCGCGGCACCGGACTGTTGTGGACGCTTTCGTTGGTACACCAACTGGGCATCGGCGACTACGGCCAATTCGGCATGGGGCTCGCGGTTACCATGATCGTCGGGCCGTCGCTGGACAACTCGTTCGCGGTGCGGGCGATCCGCGAGTCGGAAGAACGCTTCAACGCCGAGCGGACCAGCCGCTTCCTGCTGGCAGTGACCCTCTTGGCGCTTGGGCTGGTGCTGCTCCCGATGGTCTATTTCGTGGGCTATGGCCTGATGATCGCCGGCGGCGAGACTGCTAACAACGTGGTGAAGAGCCGTTCGGTCCGAGATGGGCACCCCGACCGCGCCTACCGCATCGACACCGCTCGGCAAACCACCAGTGTGCTCGCCGGGGTCGGGTATCTGTATGCAGCACCCCATCCGACGCTGATGCAAGCAAGCCTGATGTACTGCATTCCCTATGTGGTCGTCGTCGTTGTGGGCGCCCTCGCCGTGCGCAAGTACCGTCCGGGCGTTCCCGGACCACCGCGACTCATCGCGGCGCTCACCGGTGAGATGCTCGGGACGACGGTGTACCTGCAGGGCGATGTTCTGCTGCTCGGCTGGCTGACCAACAGCACTGTCGTCGGGTACTACAGCCTCGCCTGGGTGGTCGCCGGGGTGATCGTCGCGGTCGGGCAATCCTTCGCGATGACCTATCACGAGCCACTGCGGGAAAGCGAGGGCGCGCTGTCGGGTGGCCCGCCGCTGCATCACACCCTGGGGCTCGCGGCGGCGGGGGGCGCCTTTGTGTTCCTCACCGGACTCGGTCTGCTCGTCTTCTCCGCGCCGACCCAGCTGGCCGTGGCCATGATGATCATGTCGGGATTCGCGGCCCTGCGCACGGTGTCATGGGTCTTCCAGACCATCCTCTACAACCAGCGACGCGACCTGATTCGTCTCGCGGCTGCCGTCGGGCTGGTTCCTGTCAAGCTCGGACTGTTGACGGCGCTGGCGTTCCTCGGAGCGGTCGGTGCCGCGATCTCCTCCACAGTCACTGATGTCCTGCTACTGGCCATATTCACGACGGCGCTGTACCGCAAGAGAACGCCATGACGACGGTTACCTTTCTGTTGTCCAAGGATCCCGTCCTCGAGCAGCGCGCCGGTGATGTCGCGGTATCCCGAGTAATCATGCGGCTTGCGGCTGAGGTCTGCGACGTGTCGATAATATGTTTGTCCGCCGAAACGCGCTCGGACACAGTAGATCTGGTGCCTGGTGGGCTGCCGTTAACCCGTGTGCGCAAGCCGCCGATCAGCCGGCGCAGATTGCTCGCCGGTGCACTCCGCACTCGACGAAGTCTGGTTCATGTCCGCTTCGACACCGATGCGTTGGTCGACGCGATCGAACGATGCGACGCCGACGTGTTCGTTTCCGCACACAGTTACATGGCCGAGTCATTTCTGCGCAGTGCGCATTTCGGGCAGAAGCAACTCGTCGTCGACACCCACGTGAGCGCCGCGTTGGTGTGGCGGGCAAGCCGCGGCCTAATGGGGCGGGTGGAGGAGCCGCGGCTGCTGCGCGACGAGTTGCGGGTGGCGCTGGCTGCCGACCGAGTGTCCACCCACGACGTGCCGGCGGCGGACCTCTATCGCGCGAAAGGTGTCCGCGACGTGCGATTCCTGGAGGTGACCCTGCCACCGGCCGAGCAGGTCGACGTGTCGGCGACACCTCGACGCCTCGTCTTCGTGGGCAATCGGGACTGGCCACCCAACCAGGAGGGATTCCTGCACGCTTTGAGGCTGTGGCCGCGGATCGCGGCGGGAATCGCGGGCGCGGAGCTATGCGTGGTGGGCGAAAAGAAACGGGGCGCGACGGATCCCGACTATCCCGACGGGGTTCGCGACCTCGGATACGTCGACGACCTCCAGGTGTTCCTCCGGACGTGCCGCGCGATGATCGCGCCGATCAGGACCGGCGGCGGCGTGCGGGTGAAGCTTCTCGACGCCATCCGGATGGGCATGCCGGTCGTGGCCACCTCCCCGGCCATCGGATCGTTGAACACGACATTCGATCTGACGCCGTCCGACGACGATGAATCGTTCATCGCGGAATGCCGTCGACTGCTGACCGACCGCGACGCCGGTGTCCGGGCGGGCGCCCAACTGTTCGAGATCAACCGGCAAATCTGGGCGCAGCGCCGGCCGCACCGGGCTGTGGAAGCGCTGCTACGCGGCCAGGACGCGCCGGCCACGGAGGAGGCACATGACAACGCGTGACCACACCGGGAAAGGCCAGCCAACCCGTATCCGGTGACCGCCGAGACAGCCGCGACGCAACGGCTCCGGGTGGTCCACGCCGTCGCCGGCTCTGACCCCGGTCTTCGTGGTTCTGGCGGTCGGGATCGCATGGGCGCTGTCTGGCTGGACGGTCCGTTCGACCGCCTCTTTGACTGGTTTGCGGCGCGCTTCTTGCGGCGGGCAAGTTCTAACCTGACTTTTATCAGGCTAGCTTCTCAGGGGCGGGATGATTCACATTTGCTGACTGTGTTCCGGCTGTGTGAAACTCACACCTAAGAGTTGCCGGATGTCGGATCGACGGGAAATCGACGAAGCTGGCACGATGGGGGAGGAGAGCGAAAACATGGTCAATGGGCCAGATACGACGAGCCGCAGAGACGTGATTCTGTATGAACTGAACGAAGTCCCGTGGACCATCGTCGATTACTACATCAAGCGGCGGCGCAATTCCCACCTCGCTGAGCTAATCGAGGCCGGCCAGTCTCTAACGACGTGCCACGATACTGCATTTCACCTAACCCCCTGGCGTACATGGCCATCATTCCACACGTCGATATACGATCATAATTCTTGGGACTTGGGTCAGGATCCCGCCACGTTTCGCGGCGATCCGATCTGGGACGTGGCAGAGCAAGCGGGCTTGAGTGTCGGGATCTTCGGGCCAATGCAGAGCTGGCCAGCGCGAAAGTTCTCTCACGGTGGCTTCTATATCCCCGACACATTCAGCCAGGACAGCACCACGTACCCTACGTGGCTGCGGCGATTCCAGCAGTTCAATCTTTCGATGGTGAGAGAGAACGCGTTTTCGTCGGACGCTCCGCTCAACGCTAAGACATTGGTGGCGGCGAGTGTCGATCTGGTTCGGCATGGTTTGACCCCCAGGTCGGCGTATGTTCTCGCCGCCCATCTCGCTAGCGAGAGACGGGACCACCGCTTCAAGGCGTGTCGCCCGGCGCTACAGGTCCTGCCAAGCTTCGACCTGTATTGGGGACTTCATCGTAAGCACGAGCCTCGGCTCAGCGTCTTTTTCACTAACCATGTCGCTAGCATGATGCACCGCTACTGGGGTGACGGCGTGCCTGGTTACACCGACTCGCATGACTATGTCGCCGACGACGTGTACAGCGGTTTCATCATGACCGCAATGGACTACACCGACTGGCAATTGGGGCGCATTCGGAAATACTTGGCCACGCATCCTCAGTCCATGCTCGTTGTTGCTGCCAGCATGGGACAGGGCCCGATCGAGAGCGAATTCGTCAGCCGAGAGATGTTTGTCCTCGACGACCACGCCCGGCTCGTGTCCCGGCTTGGTTTGAAGCCCGCCGAATTGGGCAATGCGATGTACCCGTGCCTCGCCCTCGTCTTCGCCGACGCGGCGGCTGCCCAGGCGTCGGTTGGGCCACTCAAGTCAGTGATCACCGAGGACGGGCGTCAGCTGTTCGGGGCATTCAGGTGCGAAGGTAAGACGGTGACCCTCTATTTCGAAGGGGCATACGACTTCACGGTCGCCGAAGCCGCAATGTCGACAACGCTGCACTTCAGACCGTCGGGGGCGGAGAACGATGTCGCCGGGACCCCGGCCGACCTTGGGCTTGCTGTCCGCCCCAGGCTCGGCGGAGCTAACACCGCCTACCATATTCCGGAGGGGATGATGCTCGCTTACGGGGCTGGAGTCTTGCCAGACCCGTCGCGCAAAGAGGTGGACCTTCTCGACGTGGCGCCGTCGCTGCTAGCAAATGTGCTGGGTATTGAACCAGCGCCGTCGATGCGGGGAGTTCCCAGCCTGTTCGCCTGATCTGTGCGGCTATATTGAGGACCCTGCAGTACGCGGCGACGCGCCTAGGCCGGTCTCAAGCCGCCCCGCAGCGGCGGGCATTTCGCTGGTAAGGGCGGCGGCGGGGTCCGGCGCCCTATGGCGCGACCGATCAATGTAGCCGACGAACGCGAGAAACACCGAGAAACACAAAGTAGTTTGAGGAACATCGGTAACGCCGTGGTCGAGGTTCAACGCCACAATGCAGAAAGCGATGAAAACGCCACCATAAACGGCAAATGGCAGAGAATCGGATCGTAGCGCTCGGTAACTCATTATGCAGCCGATGAGGATGACCGCCAGAAAGCCCAGACCCGTAACGATACCTCCGCGGTAGATTTGCAGCAGCGGCGAATTGGAAATGAGGTTCACCGCATACGACGTCGCTGGATCAATGATTTCCGGTCGCGCCCAGCCCCAGTCCGAACAACCAATGTCCAGACACCTGACCAGCAAAGTCATGCCAGCGACTCCGTACGCGCGACACCACTGACGTCAGAGCTGCCGAATGAGACCAGTATACGCTGACGGATGAATGGCACGCAGAACGCAAAGACGATTAGCAGTGCCACCGAGCCCATCGCCTGCCATCGGTTCCGCGCACGCATGGTGTGGAAAATGAGGACCAATACAAGTCCCGCGAAGACGGTAAAGATCGATTGCCGACTCAACGTGAGAAGTACGGCGACCGAAAAAATGATCGCCATGCAATTGCGGGTCCAGCCGCGGAACAAAATCAGACACATCACGAGCGCGATAGGAATGCGACACCCGCGCCGTTTGCGCCGACCCAAGTTCCACCCAGCCGTATTCCCGCTCCTCCCCAGTGGCGGTGAATGCGTATGTAGTGAGGTTGGCGCCTAGCCGCACCTCGAATGGACCGCTTCGGCGCGGCTGGGGTCGTAGCCGAATGGCTTGAGAATCGCAAACGACTTCTGATTGTGGTCGACTGTCACGAGGAATATGCCCCACAGCGCGTTCGCGGCAGAAAACCAGACGAAAATGCGCCCGAAGCGCGCGAGGTCCTGCTGCGACAAGCGCAGCAACGCCACCGCCACCAGTGTCACGATGGACCACTTGACGTACTGAATCACGCCCCTGAGGCTGAGGCTGGTGGCCACGACCGCGACCGCCGAGACAACGACAAAGGCAAGTACTGCGATCTCCAGGCGATCTAACCGTGCCTCGGGCCGGGGATAAAGAATCGCCGCCAGAACTACGCCGACGGCAAACGGCAGGTAAAGGGGTAGGTGGATGCCAGGAACGTAGCCGAACGGAATTATCGCCAGCACCACGGCAAGGCCCCAGTACAGCCACAGCGGGTGCCAGAGCCCCACATAGACCGCAACGATGAGAGCCAGAGCGCCGACGAGCGCCAACGTCGGGGTCCCGAACATCCCCGAGATGATCAAGGACCAGCCACACCAAGACCGGGCACCCGGCAACGATGGCAGCAGGTACGATGTGCGATAGTTTGAGACCCCGGTGAAGGTTCACGGGGACCATGGTGGCAGCTAGCGCGCTCATGCACCAACTCGGTGCGGCGAGTCGTGCGAGGACTGCTCGGTGGGTTCCCGACCGCGCTACTGTTCACAGCCACATCTGTTTGGAGGACCGCGTTGGGTGTCACAGATTATCTGCGCATATTTCGTCGGTACTGGTGGATCCTCGTGGTATTTGCTGTCATCGGGGCAGCCGTCGGGTACGGGTCATGGGTGATCAATTTGTGGATCATCGACTACACCCCGAAATATCGGTCGACCGCAACATTGTTCGTTGCCACCCAAACTGGCACGACGACAGCCGAGGCGTATCAAAATGATACTTTTTCGCAGCAACGAGTGTTTTCTTATGTCGCGTTGGCCACCAGCGACCAGGTCGCCACGCGCGCCGTCGACGAACTAAAGGCGCCAATATCGGCCGGCGAGCTGCGGAGCAAGATTTCTGCGAGCGCCCATCAACAAGACAGTCATGTTCAACGTCGGCGTCACTGATTCGTCACCCGCGCAGGCGCAGGCTTATGCCGCCGCCGTTTCCGATCAACTTGTGGCTGTTGTTGCCGAACTGGAAACGTCCCGTCGGGGCGGCACACCGTCGGCGGCAGCAGTTGTCGTTGATGACGCCAGTTACCCGACCAAACCGGTCAATCTGAAACTCTGGATTCGGCTCGCGCTGGGCGCGGGCGTCGGCTTGGTGGTTGGTTTGTTGGCGGCGCTGTTGGTCGGCGTCTTCGACAAACGTCTGCGCGCACGTGATGGCATTGAGTCGGCAACCGGTTCATTGGTGATGGGCGCGCTGCCCAAAGACCCTGCGCGTCCCAACGCCGCCGTCGTCGACCTCGGCGGTGACGGCCTTTACGCCGAACGTATTCGGGAATTGCGGACGAACCTGCGATTCGCAGTTCCGCCGGGGAGTTCCGGCCCACCGCGCATCATCGCGGTGACGAGTCCCTCAGCGGGCGATGGTCGAACCACTACGGCCATCGACCTCGCGGCCGCGCTCGCGGAATCGGGCCGCTCGGTGATTCTCGTGGACGGGGACATGCGTCATCCGACGCTCGTCGACAGGTTGTCCTTGGACGACAACGCGCGCGTGAAGTCGGTCCAGCACGGGTTGAGCACGGTGCTGCTCGGCGAGGACCAGCTCAGCGACGCGGTCATTGCGCAGGTTGACCTCGGCGGTCACCCGGTTGCGCTGCTGCCTGCCGGTCCTCGGGCGCCGCGTCCGGGCGAGCTGTGGGCGACGGATCGCGCCGCGGGACTCATCGAGCACCTGGGCCGAGGATTCGACTACGTGATTGTCGACACGCCGCCGCTGGGCAGCTACACCGACGGCGCAATCGTCGGCGCCCTCACCGACGGCGCCATTCTGCTTGCGCGCATCGGGGGTACCACGGCCAGCTCTCTGAGGCGTGCGGTGCAGACTCTGCAGTCGGCGCACGTTACGCACCTGGGAACAGTCGTGACATTCGAACCCGTCAGCGCCATCGCGCGTGCACACGCAAGACACGCACGCGCGCACACGCAAGACAGCGGGGCCGCAGCGCGGCCGAGGAGCACGGCGCCGACGGGACAACCGACGGCGCGGTAACCGCGCCGTCGAGCGACGAGCGGTGACACCAATGGACCTGTCGCCGTTCGCCGATCGGTGCGCGCAGGTACCAGCAGTGGATCCCACGAGAGCCAAGTGCCGGACGAACGCCAATGACGTGGCCGCGGCGTTTGGGGGCCGTCCTGGCCGCCGTCTGCATGGTGGCGCTGGCCGCAGGTTGCTCGCACAAGGTCGTGGCCCCTTCGCACGCGAACCGATCACCTGCCACCCTTGCGGCCCCGTTCCAGGGTGCGGCCGTGTTGCCGCCCGCAGACCTGACGAACGACGGTCCGGGCTCGCTTCGTCGAGGTCACCCCAATGCAGGACAGCATCGACTTCGATCAGGTGAACGTCGTCGGAGTGCGGGTGGTGTATCGGTCGACGGACTCCAAGGGCGCGGCGACCAATGTTTCCGGCATCGTCGCCGTGCCGCCGGGCGAGCCGCCGAGCGGCGGGTGGCCGATCCTGGCCTTCGGCCACGACGTGACGGGCGTGCAGAAGGAGTGCGCGCCTTCCCTGGCTCAAAATCTTGGCTCATACGCTTCGATCATCTCGCTGCTCGTCGACGGCGGCTACGTAGTGGCGATGACGGACTACCAAGGACTCGGGCTGGACGGATTCCCACACCCGCTGCTGGACTCGACGACCCTGGGCAACAACATGATCGACGCCGTGCGCGCCGCTCGCCACGTTCTCCCGGCCGCGAGTAACCGCTGGGCCGCGTTCGGGTTCGGGCAGGGCGGGGCCGCGGCCTGGGCTGCGGACGCGCAGGCGAAAACGTACGGGGCCGGGCTCGACTTGGTGGGTGCGGTTGCGGTGTCGCCGCTTGCGGACGTGACCGGCCTTGCTGACGCGGCCGAGGATGGAACGTTGACGCCGGCGCAGTACCGGCTTCAGATGTTGGTGGTGGCCAGCCTCGCGCTTTCGCCCACTTACAAACTCGACCCCTACCAGTACTTTTCTGATGCCGCGAAGAATAGCTTTGGCTATTTGACCCAGTGCGTGGCGGTCGTGGATCCTGCCCAGGTCGGCGCGGCGACGGCCGGGCTGCAGCCCAGCGACTTGAAGCCGAAGACCCCCGCTGCGGCCGACGAACTGCGCCGCGATCTGCAGGAGTTAGCGTTACCCGGTCCCTCGAAGCTCTCGGCACCGATGCTGGTGATCTACGCCACCCTCGACCCGGTTGTCCTGCCCGCGCTGGACCGCGCAGGCCCTGCAGACTGCCTGCCAGCAGGGCGATCCCATTGAAGTCAGGAAGAATGGTGACCTGAGCGCCCTCAACGAACATCGTGCTGTACGACTCGATGGCCTGGATCCAGGGCCGTTTCGGCGGTCAGCGTGCCACGAACATCTGCGTCGGTGTGTAGATGAAGCCGCCTACGCCGGTGCCACGAGTCGGCGACTACCTCCGCATACTGGCCAGGTATTGGATAGTCATCGGCTGTGCCACGGTACTTTCGGTGGGTGCAGGATGGCTAGCCCACCGGACCACCGCCCCCGTGTACCAAGCGACGAGCCGGGTGATCGTCGTGGCGCCGGGCAGCGCCGAGGTATTCGACGCGTACAACGGCCACCTCGCCGCGGCGGGCCACGCGGTGTCGATCCAACAACTCGCGAAAAATCCGCAGGTCGCCAAGCGCACCATCGACCAGTTAGGTCTGCATCAGACACCCGCGCGAGCTGATCAAGCGGATCAAACCCGCTGTCCACGATACTGTCGTCGAGATCCACGTCACCGGCGACACCCCCGAGCTCGCCCGCGACACCGTCAACAGCGTCACGTTCAACCTGGTGTCGCTTGCCCAAGAAATGGCCGCTCTAGACAAGTCGGGCACTGATGTGGTGCCGGTCGACTTCGCTACCGGCGCTTCGGACAATCGCAAATCGCTCAAGGTGTATCTGGAGTTGGGCGGGGTTCTCGGCCTCGCCCTGAGCGTGCTGCTCGTCATTGCCCTCGGTCGTGTGCGGGATTCGGTGCTCACCGAAGAACAGGTCGCCCGCATCGTCGACGAGGCAGCCGCAGGAAAGACCACATGAGCAGACGAATCGCGCTGGCCTGTCTGATTTTGCCGATCGCGCTGCTCGCCCCAGCGTGCGGACACGACTCCCCGGCGCCGACGCCGCAGGCGGAGACTGGCGTCGCGTTGAACGGGGACTTCAGCGGCACAGGCCCGGGAACGTTGCTTGACGCGCGAACATTGCCCACCATCGACAGGCGTCTGCGGGCGGGCACGTCCGTCGCTGGCAGAGTGGAGTACACGTCGACATCGGCCATCACGAACTCCGAAACACGAGTCACGGGCACAGTTTTCGCGCCCAAAGGCAAAGCCCCCGATGGAGGTTGGCCAATCGTCGCCCTAGGGCACGCGACGACCGGCATCGAAACTGACTGTGCGCCGTCACTTTCGCCTTCACTGGTGGGCCTCGCGCCGATGGTGGTCCTGCTGCTCCGGCCGGATATGTAGTGACGGTGCCTGATTATCAGGGCCTCGGCAGCGACCAGAACTATCACCCCTACCTCGAGCCAACCACGGAGGGGTACAACCTCATCGATGCGGTTCGTGCGGCCCGCAAATTGGTGCCGGAGGCATCCGATCGGTGGGTTGCGGTGGGGATCTCGCAAGGTGCACAGGCGGCATGGGCAGCCAACGAGTTGGCCGCCACGTACGGCGCAGGATTGAACCTCCTTGGTTCGGTCAGTTTGGCGCCCCCTATCAACGTCACCTTCCTCGCTGACCTCGCCGAATCCGGCGGACTGACGAAGGAACAAGAATCGCCGTATCCGGCGATGCTCGCCGCGCTCAAGAACGAGCATCCCGAGTTCAACCTCGATGACTATCGACGGGGCATCGTCGAGCAGAACTGGGACCTTCTGTTGCAATGCGATGTCTCAAGCGCGGCAGCCCGCGAAGCAGTGGTCGCCCAGATCACGGAAGACGATCTGCGCCCCAGCAGCCAGGCGGCAACCGATACTCTGCGTGGCTATCTCCAGAAGATGAGTCTGCCTCAAAAGGTGGCCGCTGCACCGATGCTCGTGATTTACGGAGGCAAGGACGCGTTCATACCGGCCGACGTCGACCGAACAGCGCGCTCGCCAAGGCGTGCGGTATGGGCGATGTCATCGACATTCAGCAGCAGCCCGATAAGGGCCACGACGATCTTGACTTGTCGATGGCGTTGCCGTGGATTGGCGACCGGTTCACTGGCGCGCCGGTCACGAACAGCTGCGCTCCGCCCGCACCGCCCGCTCCGCCGGAGGTGTCCCAGGACGGTGCATGACGACATGGCAACGCAGCTCGACGGGGCTGCCGCCACAGGGTTGTCCCGTTCGACGGCGACGTTGTAGGTGTGCATGATGCGGCGGACGGTGCTGTGGGGCGGGTTGGTGGCGGCGACTGTGGTCGCCGTTGTGGTGGCGGTGGTGTGGTTCGCCTTGGGCTCCTCCGTGGACGAACGGGTGGGGGGTGCTGCCGCAGAGTCCGTTCCGGTCGCGGGCGCCGATTTGACCGGTTCAGGTCCAGGATCGTTGGTGAGCGCTATGACGATGCCCGGCTTCCTGCGTGAGGTTCATACCGACCGAGTGCAAGCCGCGCGCGTCGTTTACCGGTCGACGTCTGAGGACGGGCAGCCGACGGTGGTTTCCGGCAGCGTGTTCGTACCGGAGGGTGGTCCGCCCGGCGGTGGCTGGCCCGTCATCGCCTACGGCCACGGAACGACCG
Organism: uncultured Actinomycetota bacterium; assembly: GCA_963733605.1. Lineage (GTDB taxonomy): Bacteria > Actinomycetota > Actinomycetes > Mycobacteriales > Mycobacteriaceae > Mycobacterium. Next base: position 225,868 of record CAVTDY010000017.1, on the reverse strand, counting down.
GAATCGACGAGCCTTGTGCGCCGTCGTTGTCGGACTCGCTGCTCGGGAGTGCTCAAGTGGTGGCCGCCCTCATCACGAAGGGCTATGCCGTCGCCTTCGCCGACTACCAGGGCCTCGGCACGCCCGGAGTGCACCCGTACACCGATTCACGCACTGCAGGCCGGAACATGATCGACGCGGTACGCGCGCTGCGCGCAACCTTCAAAGACGTGTCCAACCGGTGGGGCGCATACGGCGGATCGCAGGGCGGCGGCGCGGCGTGGGCGGCCGCCGAGCAAGCCCGCACCTACGCGCCCGAACTGGACCTTGTTGGCGCTGTGGCGATTTCACCGGCCGCCGACGTCACCGGCCTGGTGGACAAGGCGCAACAGGGCACGCTGACCATTGACCAGGACGCTGCGCTGTCGATGATCATCGAGTCGCTGGCACGGCTGCACCCGGATATCAATCGCGACGACTACCGCCACGGTGCCGCCGCCCGGAACTGGGACGCCATCGTGGCGTGTTCTGGGCCCGAGATGCCCGGTCGCAGCCAAGCGATCAAGGACGATCGAACCGCACGACGTAGCAGCCAGCACACCGGAGGCCGCCGATCGGCTGCGGCACTACCTTGCCCAGTGGGCGCTGCCGCAACAACGATTATCGGCGCCGCTTCTCGTGTGGTATGGCGGGACCGACACATTCATCGACGCACCGTGGACCGCCGGCGCGATACAGCGAGCCGGCGCACTCGGCGGACAGGTGGTGGTGCAGTTCGAACCGGACAAGGGCCACGGTGAGGCCAACTATTTCGACCAACTGCAGTGGCTCACCGATCGATTCGCGGCGTAAAGCCCGAACATCAGATCCCTCACAGCGTCGAGGGTGGTCAGCGCGCCATGTCGTTTTCGCGTTGCCGGCCATGTCCGTCACACCGGTGAGAGGCGGGTGTGCGGGTTAGACGTGCTCTTCTGGTGGCCCTTTGCGGCAGCTAACGTTGAGGCGTGAGCGGTAGACAGGCATGAGGCGGCGGGCCGTGCTGTGGGCCGGGGTAGCGGCGGCGACTGTGGTCGCCGTTGTGGTGGCGGTGGTGTGGTTTTCCTCGGGCGCTTCCGTCAACGAACCGGAGCGGGGTTCTGCCGGAGGCTCCGTTCCGGTCGCGGGCGCCGATCTGAGCGGTTCAGGACCCGGTTCGTTGGTGCGTGCCATGACGATGCCCTGGCTGCATGACGTTCTCGAGCACCGAATGCTTGCCGCGCGAGTCGTCTACCGGTCGACGTCAGGTGACGGGCAGCCGACGGTAGTCTCCGGCAGCGTGTTCATACCCAGCGGTGATCCGCCCGACGGTGGCTGGCCCGTCATCGCCTACGGCCACGGAACGACCGGAATCGACAAGTCCTGTGCGCCGTCGTCGTCAGACTCGCTGCTTGGCTACGCGCAGGCGGTAGGCGTCCTGGTCCGGAGGGGTTATGCGGTTGCCCTCGCCGACTACCAGGGCATCGGCACGCCCGGGGTGCATCCGTACACCGATTCACGGACCGCTGGCTTAAACATGATTGACGCGGTTCGCGCGCTGCGTGCCACGTTCAGGTACGTGTCGAATCGGTGGGGAGCATTCGGCGGATCGCAGGGCGGCGGCGCGGCATGGGCGGCCGACGAACAAGCCCGCACATACGCGCCAGAATTGAAACTCGTTGGTGCTGTGGCAGTTTCGCCATTGGCGGATCTAACCGGTCTGGTCGACAAGGCGCAACAGGGCACGCTGACGACTGAACAAAAGATTCTGTTTTCAGGAATTGTCAAGTCGCTTTCGCGGCTGCATCCGGATATCAATCGCGATGACTACCGCCGCGGTACCGGCGCCCGAAACTCGGACGTCGATTCGCCATGCTCGGAGCCCGAGGTGGGTTCCCCCGTCGACGCGGCCAAAAAGATTCAACCCGACGACGTTGCATTCAGCTCACCCGCTGCCGCAGATCGCCTTCGATTCTACTTGGCGGAATGGGCGTTACCTCAGCAACGGTTGTCGGCCCCGCTGTACGTTTGGTACTCCGGCGCCGACCCATTCATCGACCCATCGTGGACGGCCGACGCGGTCAGGCGCGTATGCTCACTGGGCGGAACCGTGGCGGTGGTGTTCGAACGGGACAAGGGCCACGGTGAAATCAACTACAGTGACCAATTCAACTGGCTGACTGACCGATTCGCAGATAGGCCCGTCACCAATGCCTGCGCGTAGAGACCCCGACGGGGACAGTCCCCGATGGAGGCGGTTGCTCAGTAGGGCCAATCGTCTGGTCAAGCGCAGACTCGCGCCACGCGGCCAACCCGTGTCGGCCCCGGACCGTCCCTATTTGGTCGTGCCCGTGTTGGGCCAGTCGAATGCATTCGGGATGGGACTACCGCTCGATCCCGCGGGCGCCGATCAACCGCACCCGCGGGTCCATCAGTGGGCGATGTGCGGGCCGTCCGAGGGCACAGCGGTCTTGGCTGCCGATCCCCTTCTGCACGAAACCCCCTCTAGGGGTGTGGGTTTCGGCATGACGTTCGCCAAGTCTCTTGCGTGCGAAACGGGTCGAACGGTGCTCCTGATACCGGGAGCGCGAGGCGACACGTCGTTCACGCCAAAAAACGGCTACACCTGGGATCCGGCCGATACCCACACTCGGGTGAACCTCTACCGGAAGGCCGTTGAGGCCATCGACGCGGCACTGGCCGGGTATCCGGAAAGCCGGGTCGTCGCGGTTCTGTGGCATCAAGGTGAAACCGACGTCCCTCTGACCCCGGCCCCCGCCTACCAGAGCAGACTCGATGCGCTGATCCAGGATCTGCGGAAACGGTATGGCGCTGACGTGCCCTTCCTGGTGGGCCAGATGGTCCCAGAGGAAATGGAACGGAGCCACAAGGACTATTCGGCAATCGATGCGGTACATGCCGAGATCAGCAACCGGGTGCCGCGCGCCGCCTTCATCGAGGGCCCGCGAGCCGCGTACAACAGCGAGACGGACCGGCACTACAGCGCCGAGGGCCAACGATCGCTCGGACGAGCAATGTGGTCGGCTTATCGCACGATGTGTCTCGATGAACTGGCCGGGTACGGCGCTCCGCGCGATTAGCCGCGTCGGCTAGGTCGTCGTTGGTCGCGGCGCGTGCATTGTCGATCGTCGACGAGGACGAGCGGCCGGTGGTTTGCACCGATACCCCCGGCGGCCCCACGCAACACACTGACACTGTGGTGGTCGTGGCGGGCGAGCACGACGGGCGCCAGGATTACGGGATATCATTCGCCCAAGCGGCGCAGGGCGCCAATGGTGTTTTGCCGGATCCCCTAAAGAGGACGGCGACCCCGTCGTGGCGCGGGTGTGTAACCAGGCGATTCCGGGATGTACGCGTTTTGCGCCCACCATTCGCAGCTAACTACCTGAGAAAAGGCGGAGACGGTACAGTTCACGCGCCGCCGGGAAAGGCTGGAGCAAGGTCATCGTCGTCACCTGCTGACACCACCTGCCCCGCGATCGGCGGGTTTGACGGCGATCCTTTTAAGCTACTGTAAGTGATCAGGATTCTTTCCGGTTTAGCCAGCGAACTGTTGACTCGCGTGAGATAGTCAATAGAATGGCCGCAGGTTTCGGCCGAATACCGAGTCTCAGCAACGAAGGGAACTGCAGTTGTGACGGCTACCGCGGACGTGCCCGTTCGACTGAAGACATCGCATACCACTAGTGCAGCGCCGTTGCTGTCACGACCGCTGTGGGTCCGCCGCTATACCCGGGCGCTGATCCTGGGTGATATCACCGTCGTCGTTCTCGCACTCGTCGGCGCCCAGATGGTTCGGCTGGGCCGACCGGTCACCGCGACCGACTTCGTTTCGCTGTACGCCTCGGGCCTGTCGGTCATCATCGCCGCCATCTGGCTCACCATGCTTGCGATGTATCGGACCAGGTCGCCGCGCGTCACCGGGGCCGGCATAGAAGAGTACCGGCGGGTTTTGTCCGCGACGCTAGCTACCGTTGGCGTCATCGCGGTCGCCTTGATGATCCTGCGGCCCGAATATGCGCGCGGTTACCTCGCCGTCGGGCTACCGCTAGGGCTATTCGGGCTGGTGATGAGTCGCACGGTGTGCCGCCAGTTCTTGATGTGGCAGCGCCGCCGCGGCAAATGCAAGATATCGGTGCTGGCGGTCGGTGATGCGCGGGCGGTGGGCAACCTGGTCAAATACCTCTCGCGGGAGCCCAATTACGGGTATTCGGTCATCGGTGTGTGCTTGACGGGTCCGAGCACCCAGACCGCCGTCGAGGTACCCGGTGTTGGCACGCTGCCGGTGTTCGGTAACGAAACTGACGTTGAATGGGCAATCACCCAGACCAACGCCGACACCGTGGCTCTCACCGCAACCGAACACCTCGGCTCGGAGGGCATTCGAGAGTTGTCATGGGACCTCCACAAACTTGATGTCGATCTGGTCGTGTCGCCGGGCGTTGTCGATATCGCAGGACCGCGGCTGACGATGCAGCCGGTTGCCGGGCTTCCGCTGATCCATGTAGAGAAGCCGCAGTACAGCGGCGCGAAGCGGTTCCAGAAGCGGGCCTTCGACATCGTCCTCTCGATCGTCGTACTGGCTGGTGCGCTGCCTTTGATGATCGCGGCGGCGATTGCGATCAAACTGACCAGTAAGGGTCCGGTCTTCTATCGCTCGGAGCGCATCGGCCTGGACGGCAAGCCGTTCCAGGTGATCAAGTTCCGCACCATGGTCGACGGCGCGGACGCACAGATCGAAGCGCTGAGGACTTCCAACGATTTCGTCGGCGGCGTGCTGTTCAAGATGCGCCACGATCCCCGGGTGACGAGCGTCGGCCGCCTCCTGCGTCGGTACAGCATCGACGAGCTGCCACAGTTCTTCAACGTGCTCCGTCATGACATGAGCGTGGTCGGACCGCGCCCGCCGCTGCGGTGCGAGGTTGACACCTACAGCCATCAGGTGCGTCGCCGTCTGCTGGTGATGCCCGGAATCACCGGTCTGTGGCAGATCAGCGGCCGCTCCGACCTGTCATGGGAGGACTCTGTGCGGCTGGACCTGTCTTACGTCGAGAACTGGTCGATCACCAACGACTTCCTTATCGCTGCGAAGACTGTCCGCACGGTCTTCGCAGCGAACGGCGCGTACTGAACCCCAACGCCCGCGCAACGTCTCTTGCTGTCCGAGGCGTTGACGGTGCCGCCGATGACCGTGCCCGCCCGCATTGCGGGGTCATCCGGCTGATTTCCATGGACCCCGCCCGCCCGCCACTGGACATGCATTCGCTACGCGACGGCGTGCTGGGACCGCCGTCGCCCTGGCGTCGTCTCGACGTCGTCCCCACGACAGCGTCCACGAACGGGGATTTGGTCGCGCGTGCGATGGCCGGCGAGGACATCGACGGCGCGGTGCTGATCGCCGAGCACCAAACCGCGGGTCGAGGACGCAACGGCCGGGGGTGGTCAGCCACCCCGAGGGCACAGATCCTCCTTTCGGTGGGGGTGGCCGCCGACGCCGTACCGACACACGCGTGGGGCTGGTTGCCATTGGCGGCCGGCGTGGCGGTAGCCGATGCGGTGTCGGCGGTCACCGGCGTGGAAGCCGTGTTGAAGTGGCCGAACGATCTGCTGGCCGGCGGGGGGAAGCTGGCCGGCATCCTGTCGGAGGCGGTGCCGACTCGGGCGAGGATTGTGATCGGGATCGGCGTCAACGTCACGCTGCGCTCCAGCGAAGCGCCCGGGGTGGGGATGGCGTCGCTGCTGGAACTCGGTGTCGAGCGCGCCCGACCGCGACCGACTCGTGCGTCGGTTGCTGCTCGAGCTGGGCGCTCGGCTCGTCGACTGGCAAAAGGCCGGCTCGGCGTCACCGAAGCTGATCGCTGACTACCGCGCACGAAGCGCCACCATCGGATCGCGGGTGCGGGCCACGCTGCCCGGCGGCCGTCAATTGGTCGGCGGAGCGCGAGACGTCGACGAGCAGGGACGACTGGTGATCGATGTCGGCGGCGAAACGGTCGCGGTCTCGGCCGGCGACGTCGTACACCTACGACCCAATCACGGACTCCCTTAACCAGAACGCGTTTGCTGATGGCCGTATTTATTCTTCGTGACGACGCGGTCCCGCTTGCGCGGCGCCGCACGACAGGAGCGAGGTCAGGGGTGATTCGAATTTTCCGTATGAAACGATATGGCGCGTGCAGAAACTGAACACGCGGCGACTCGCCAGTTTCCTTGGGGTCGCCCTGGCGACGACCTGGGCCTCGAGTGCAATAACTGTGGCCATTCCTTCCGCCGCTGCTGAGCCCTGTCCCGACGTCGAGGTGACATTCGCCCGCGGCACCGGCGAAGCGCCTGGCGTCGGGGGCACTGGCCAGGCATTCATCGATTCGCTACGTGCCCAGACTCCTGGGAAGTCCGTGAACGTCTACGCGGTCAACTATCCCGCGAGCGAGGACTACGCCAACTCCATTGCCGCGGGCGCCGGTGATGCAAGCGCGCACGTCCAATCCACAGCGGCCAATTGTCCTGACACCAAGATGGTGCTCGGCGGCTACTCGCAGGGCGCGTCCGTGGTGGACACCATCACCGACACGATGCCGCCCGAGGTGGCCGACCACGTCGCCGCGGTCGCCGTCCTCGGAAATCCTAAAAGCGCGCACTCGGCCTCCTTGTTGGGCGGCGCACTGCCAGTGATCAGCCCGCTGTACGCGCCCAAGACCATTGACCTGTGCGTACAAGACGATCCGTTCTGTTCCGACGGCGGCAACTGGATCGTCCACGGCTTTTACTGGTTCACCGGGTTGACCGCCAAGGCCGCTACGTTCGCCGCGGGACGGCTCTAGAAGCGATGAACGAGACAACGACGGTTGGTGGCGTTGAGCACAGAATCGTTTCGGCGTTGCGCGTCGTCGCTCCCGTCGCGATTGTGTGCTTCTACCTTTGGCGGATATTTGGCGGCGTCGATCCGCTCGACCGCTTCGGCGATGACTTCTTCTACTACGCGGTGCCGGCACGGAACTGGGTAGACGGCGCGGGTTCGACCTTCTTCCCGGGCGAGCCCACCAATGGCTATCACCCGCTGTGGTTCTTGTGGATTGTGCTGCTCTACCGAGTCGCCGGGGACGGCGTGATCTTCTTCGGTCTAGTCGACCTGACGGTGATGGTGTTGCTCGTCGGTTTCTTCTTCCTGTTCGAGCGATTCCTTCGGCGCGTCACCGGTGATCGCCTCGCGGCCGTGGTGGGCGCCGCGGTGGCCGCGGTTAGCCTGGCGGTGTTGGCGAGGCCAGGCGTGGAGATGGCGCTGGCGGCGTTCGCCGCAGCGCTGTTGCTCGACTATCTGAGCCGCAAGCCACTGGCTGAGCAGACGGTGCGTGACGCAGCGGTGGTGGGGATGCTCGGCGCATTTCTGGTGCTGGCTCGTCTGGACGCAGTGTTTTTGGCGCCGGGACTGGTTGTCGCGGTCATTTCGCGCTGGGACTGGCGGCGCCTGGTAGCCGTCGTCATCGGCGCGGCACCGGTGTACGTGTATTTGGGTTTCAACCTCGTGGTCTACGGCCGCCTGGATACCTCATCGATGGCGGCCAAGTCGCTGGACTTCTACTGGCCGCCCAACCTGTGGTTCCTTGAATGGCCGTCACCGATCGTGATGGTGGGCGTGGTGGCCACCGTGGTCGTCGCCTCTGTCGTCGTCGCCCTCATGATGCGTCAGAGCAAGAACGCCGACGTGCGGCGGATAACGCTGGCACTTGCGAGCGCTCCGCTGCTGCAGTTGGCTGCCCAGGCATTGTTGAGCGGATGGACGCTGTTCCCGTGGTATTTCTATTTCTTCGTCATGACGTTGGGGGTGGCCGCCGCCCTGGTATTCGTGCGGCTGAGGCATTGGAATGCACTAGCGCGAGTGGGCATTCCACTCGGCGCGGTCATTGCTGGTCTGCGCCGGGTTCGGGCTGGTGGCCAGCGAGAAGCCGGACCCGTGGCAAAAGGATGCGGCAGCGAATGCGGCACGACTGCAGGCCTTTTCAGTCGACCATCCAGGTGTGTACGCGATGGGGGATGCCGCCGGGACGCCAGAATGGATGAGCAGGCTGCCCATCGTGCACTTGGAAGGTCTGATGATGTCGCCCGATTTCATGGACCGCATTCGTGAGCAACAGCCGTTGGAACAGGTCTTCCGCGACTACCACGTCAACTACTACGTCGCCGTGCGGCCGGTTGGCAATCGGACGGAGGGCTGCCTCCAGTTCGCGGAGCCCACCCTCGAACAAGCCTCGCCTCGAGCGCCGCATCTCTCGATGACGATCTGTAGTGCGCCCGTCGCGGTAATCCAGACAGGCGACCGCAACCGCCTCCAGATCTATCGCGTCGACCCCACGACGGGCAAGGTCGTCTAGCCAACGGTGAATGCCAGACCGCCCGAGGCAGAACCATGGCATCGTGATACTCGATTGGCACCAGCAACTCGTTGAGAATATTGTTCGCAAGAGTTGAAGGCTTTGCGACAGGACTAGGGAGACTATGAACCGCCGGGAAGACCCGAAGCTTCACCGCCGAGTCATTCAAGCACTTGTTTCGGTACTCCTTCTGGCGTTGCTATGGGCCGGCGCCGCCGTTATTCTGCGGCCTTCCGAGACACCCGGGTCCGGACAAGGCCCGGTCCATGCCGATTATCAAGACCGTGTCAGGCAGCCCGTCGTCGGCGAGGATCGGTTTCGCAGATGCTGACGTGTACAACATGTCCCCGGAAGACATCAATCGGACATTCGATCTGATGCGACAAACCGGGGTGTCGACGGTGCGGATCCTGATGCCGTGGGCCTTCGTTCAGCCCGCTCCGGACCAGTGGGATTGGGGCGTGGCAGACACGCTGGTCAACTCCGCACTGGAGCGCGGCCTAAGGGTACTGGCAGTACTGAATTCGACACCGCAGTGGGCCGCCCCTCCCAGTCCCCTGCCCTACAGTGCCCGCCCGACCTCGGCGGCGGCGTACGGTGATTTCGCCGCGATGGTGGCCGCTCGGTACCGCGGTAGAATCTCGTCCTACGAGGTCTGGAACGAAGCGAACAGCGTGCTTTTCTGGACCCCCAATCCGGACCCGGCGGCATATACGGAATTGCTGAAGGCGGCGTACCCGAAAATCAAGGCCGCCGATCCAGCGGCCACCGTGATCGGCGCGGGACTTGCGCCGGTATTCTCGTTTGGCAGTCTCACGCTGAGCCCGGCGGAGTTTGTAAAGGGCATGTATGCCGCCGGCGCCAAGAACAACTTCGATGCGTTGGCATACCACCCCTACCAGTACACGCATGAAATTCTCTGCGGGCAAGGGATATCCCGAGTCGCCCCTCAGCCAGGTGACCGGCCATGCATGACGCGATGGCCGCGAACGGCGACGGCGGCAAGATGATCTGGTGCACCGAATATGGAGAGCCGACGTCGGCGGCCGACGAAGCCGACCAGGCCGAGTACCTCCGCGACATGATCACTACATGGCGCACGCTGCCATTTGCCGGGCCTGTGTTCATCTACACGACGCGCGACCGCAACACCGGCAGCTCCAACGACGCGGACACCTTCGGTGTTTATCGCTCGGACTGGACACCGAAACCGGCGCAGCAGGTCGTGCAGTCTTTGGCGTTGGGCTGAGCTCCTGCAGCAGTTGAACGTACCCACCCGCACACCAGGTGGTGCGGTTTACTTTGCCAGCGCTGCAGCTGCCGCCTTCGGCCGCCAATCGGAGGTCAACAGTGCACCGAAGTTGTCATAGTCGCTGCCTCGATCGAGAGTGTTCTCATCGCGGATGCTGTAAATGAAGGCTGGTCCGCTGTAATCGGTGGCTGCAGCTGCGGCCATCACATCGGTGATTTGCTTGGCCTGTTCGGCCTGACTTACGCCCTCGGGTGAGTCGCTCGTGGGGGCCCCCAATTCCGTCAGCCAGATCTTTTTGTCGCCGTCGCCGTGCGCGACCATCACGTCGTGCATGCGCCCTACGTCAGACCAGCCGTTGGCGGGATCTGACGCGATTCCCGTGGGAGACACGTACGGATGGGCTGCTGCCGCGTCGAAGAAGCCGCCTACCCCCGAGGCGTACATCTGATCGAGGAACGCCGGCGGCGAGTAGTCGCCGAGCATGGGGGACAAACCGGCTAATACCACGGTGCTGTTCGGCTGGACAGCCTTGATGGCCGGATACGCAGCTTTGACCAGCTCGGTGTACCGCGCCGGGTTGTCGTCGTGCAGGTAGCCGAAGAACAGGGGAAGATTCGGCTCATTCCATAGCTCCCAGTCAAAGACTCGGTCTGCGTATCGATTTGCTACCGCGCCGGCGAACTCACCGTAGTCAGCGGAATTTATTGGCGGAAAGGTGAAGTACGTGTCAGCCGGCCGCGCCCATTCCGGGGTGTAAGCGATGACGCCGAGAACCTTGAGATTATGTGCCCGGGCTGCATTCACCAGACCATCGACGTAGCCCCAGTCGTATTGACCCTTGACACGTTCGATCGAGCTCCAGTCGATGAGTACTCGCAGCCATGACGCGCGTGTCTTGGTGACGGCGTCCAGCTCACGATTCACGTCATCGATGGCCATGTATTGCATCGCAGACCCCTCGCCGAAGCCGTAGCCCGCGGTGGGCTGGCTGAGCACCGGTCGCGCCGCCGCCGCCGGTGTCAGGATCAAGATCCCCATCACCAGGAATCCCACTGCCATTCGCACCACGGGACCGACCCTGCGGTTGCACATGGGGGGAAGGTACCCGACGTGCGGAGACCTGGTCGCTTAGGCGCCTGACGCGATCTGGGCAATCAGTTAGGGGGCAGCCGGGTGCGGGCGGGTCCCAGGATTCGGGAGTCGTCGGCTGGTCCGGGGATGCCGGCGACGGTGATTGCTGAACGGCATCGGTTGGTCGTCTTCGGTCCGACCCTGAACCCTCAGTGATTAGGTGCGGAGCGCAGTCGTTAGCTACCCGCGACGCGCTGGCAGCGGTGCGTCGATGGGGTGAGCGGCCAGTTTCTCCGCCGGGTACGTTTGTCTTCGCACTTGTGGCCGGGTTTCGTGGTACAAACGAGTTGCTCGTCCACCGAAGACGTCGCGCACGGAGTCGTCGTCCAGTCGAGTAACGGATGGTCTGGTCGCTACGATGAGTTCAGGGAGCGACGAGGTGTTTCCGAGCGTCGGAGACGGCACGGAAGCTGCGGAGGGTGTCGAAAAATGAGATTGACGGCGGTAGCCAAGGCTGCGGGTGTGCTTCTCGCAGCCGCCTCCTTCGTGGCACCCGCGGCAGTGGTTGCCACGCCGGCCCACGCCGATCAGACTCAGGATGACACTTTCGTCCAGTATCTTTCTCAAAAAGGCGTTCCCTACGGCCGGGAGATGGATGCTGTCCGGATGGCAAAATCGACCTGCCTGGCACTCAGCAGGCAAGGTTCTCCCGGGGCCGCCGAGTACGCCGCCTATCAGGACCTGAAGAAGGAAATGGGCCTCAACGTTTCTCAAGCCGAGATATTTGCGCAAGCCGCCGTTTATGAGTATTGCCCACAAGCGTTTCACATAAATCAGCAGTAATGGCTGGTTCGGGGTCCGAACAACTATCGTGTCACTGTGGGTTACCCGGAAAATGTGCTGGCCACCGGTGAACGGGTAGTACTGCACCGTCACCCGCACTGGAAGCGCTTGGTCGGCGCGGTGCTCACCTTGTTACTGGCCACAGCGCTGGCGTCATTCACTGCTGCGGTTGTCCATCAGACCGACTGGGATTCCACCGCGAAGAATGTGGTCTTGCTCGTCATCCTCGTCGTCTGGTTGGTAGTCATCGGATGGCTGACGGTCTGGCCTTTTCTCAACTGGTGGACAACGCATTTCGTCATCACCGATCGAAGGGTGATGTTCCGCCACGGCGTGCTGAGCCGGTCGGGTATCGACATTCCGCTGGCCCGCATCAACAGTGTGGAGTTCCGGCACGGGCTCATCGATCGGATGGTGCGCACCGGTACCTTGATCATCGAATCTGCGTCGCAGGATCCCCTTGAGTTCCACGACATCCCGCGCGTGGAGCGAGTTCACTCACTGCTGTATCACGAAGTTTTCGACACTTTGGGTTCCGAAGAATCAGCCAGCTGAGGCGACGCTACGGCGCGTTGGCTTGCGCAGCGGCGTCACGGCGGCATCGTTCGCCCTCGGGTCGATCTGATCCTCGATGGCCTCGGCGATACCGCCGGCGGTAAAGATCCCGTCAAGGGCCGTATCCGGATTGCGCCCGAACTCGTCGGGAAACACCCAGCGGCGGAACGCCCAGAAGCGGAACGCCATCTGCAGCAGGTTGCCGATGATGAAGGCCGAGATGAAGTCGGCGATGTTCTCCATCGTGAGGCTGACCGCCGGGACCCGCAGTTCGAGCACGTAGCTGGAGAACCACAGCGGCGCCATGCTGAGCAGCACGCCCACGCCGCTGAACCCGAAGAACAGCAGCGCTTCGTGGTGGCGCTCGCGGCCGCCGCGGTCGCGGAAGCTCCACTCGCGATTGAGGATGTACGACGCGATGACCGCAACGATTCCGGAGATGATCTTTGCCGTTACGGGCTTTGGCTCCAGCACGGTGAGCTTGAGCGTGTAGAACATCGCCGAATCGATGACGAATGTCGTCGCACCGACGATCGCGAACTTGATCAGCTCGTGGTGCCGTTCGGCGTAAGGCCGGATCGGCCTGGGCAGCCTCGCGATCGTGGCGTCGGTGAAGGACATGAGGAGGCATTCTACGTAAGTTCGCGCCTGATGCGTTACCCGTGCAGATCAGGGGAATGGTCGGCAGACCGTGGCCATGACACCATGAGTGCCGTGTCCACGAACCCGCTGCCCGTCGCCGCGAGTGGCAATGGTCGGTGGCGGACAGCTGGCCAGAATGACCCATCAAGCCGCGATTGCGCTGGGGCAGACGCTGCGGGTGCTGGCCGAAGCTCCGGACGATCCGGCCGCCCAGGTCTCGCCCGATGTGGTCCTCGGCTCGCCCACCGACCTCGATGCGCTGCGCCGCGCCGCCGCCGGAGTGCACGCGGTGACGTTCGACCACGAGCACGTCCCCACCGCTCTGCTCGACCTTCTGGTCGCCGAGGGTGTCAACGTCGCGCCTCCACCGTCGGCCCTGGTCTTCGCGCAGGACAAGTTGGCCATGCGGCGACGCCTGGAAGACATCGGTGCACCGGTGCCGCGCTATTCGGCGGTGGATCGACGTGGATGACGTGGATGCCTTCGCCAGCCGCATCGGTGGTCCAGTGGTCATCAAGACCGTCCGCGGCGGCTATGACGGGAGGGGGGTGGTGTTCGCCCGCGATCTCGACGAGGCGCGTGATGTCACCGCTCGCTATCTGACCGCCGGGGTGCAGGTGCTCGTCGAGGAGCGCGTGGCGATGCGACGCGAACTCTCGGCCCTGGTCGCGCGTTCCCCTTTGGGTCAGGGCGCGGCATGGCCTGTCGTGCAGACGGTGCAGCGCAACGGAATCTGTGTCGAGGTGATCGCACCCGCGCCGGCGTTGCCCAGAGAACTCGCCAATGCCGCTGTACAACTCGCGCTGCAGCTGGCCGCCGAGATGGGTGTGGTGGGTGTGCTGGCCGTCGAATTGTTCGAAACCATCGATGGCGCGCTGGTGGTGAATGAGTTGGCGATGCGTCCGCATAACTCCGGGCATTGGACCATGGACGGGGCCGTTACCAGTCAGTTCGAGCAGCACTTGCGGGCCGTGCTGGATTACCCGTTGGGTGACGCCAGCGCCAAGGTGCCGGTGACGGTGATGGCCAACGTTCTGGGCGCAGAGGAGGTGCCGGCGATGAGTGTCGACGAACGGCTCCATCACTTCTTCGCCAGGATGCCCGAGGCCAAGGTGCACCTGTACGGAAAGGCTGAGCGCCCAGGTCGCAAGATCGGGCACGTCAATGTCCTTGGTGCCGTTGGGGGCTCACCGGATGACGAACAGTACGTCGCGGACCTGCGTGAGCGAGCCCGGCGGGCAGCCCACTGGTTGGCGCGCGGCGAGTGGACAGACGGGTGGAACGAGCATGGGTGAACCGAAACCACGGGTAGCGCTGATCATGGGCAGCGACAGCGACTGGCCGGTGATGGAGGCCGCAGCGCACGCACTGGCAGAGTTCGACATTGCCTTCGAGGTCGGCGTGGTCTCCGCACACCGCACGCCAAGCCGCATGTTGCAATACGCGAAATCAGCCGCGGGACGAGGCCTGGAGGTGATCATCGCCGGTGCCGGTGGCGCGGCCCACCTGCCCGGGATGGTGGCCGCCGCCACACCTCTGCCGGTGATCGGAGTTCCGGTGCCGTTAGCGCGGCTGGACGGACTGGACTCGCTGCTGTCGATCGTGCAGATGCCTGCGGGCGTCCCGGTCGCCACGGTGTCGATCGGGGGTGCGCGAAACGCCGGACTGCTCGCGGTGCGGATCCTGGGTTCTTCAGACGTAGTGCTGCGGTCGCGGATCGAGGCGTACCAGGCCGAGTTGGAGGCATCTGTTCTCGAGAAGGACGCGGCGCTGCGCGCGAAGCTACTGGGCAACGAAGCGCCTAGTTGACGGTGACGGCCCCCGCGCTCGGGTGCCAGCCGCTCACGGTAAATTTACCGGCGAGTAGCAAGGAGTTTGTTCATGGTCGGGAATCCGTCATTCGCTTTGTTCGAGCTGTCTGACGAGCACAACGAGCTGCGCGCGGTGCTGCGAGATCTCTGCGACAAGGAGATCGCGCCGTACGCGGCCGACGTCGACGAGAAGGCGCGTTATACGGACGAGGCGCTGGCTGCCCTGAACTCGTCGGGTTTTTCGGCGATTCACATCCCCGAGGAATACGGCGGGCAGGGTGGCGACTCGATCGCGGCCTGCATCGTGATCGAGGAGGTGGCGCGGGTTTGTGCGTCGTCGTCGCTGATTCCCATCTGCAACAAGCTCGGCACCATGGGTCTGCTGATGCGCGGCTCCGAGGAACTCAAGAAACAGGTGCTGCCATCCATCGGCGCCGGTGAGGCGACGGCGTCGTACGCACTGTCCGAGCGCGAGGCGGGAAGTGACGCCGCTGCGATGCGCACTCGCGCGAAGGCCGACGGTGACGACTGGGTGCTCAACGGGTCCAAATGCTGGATCTCCAACGGTGGCCACTCCGCCTGGTACACCGTCATGGCCGTAACCGACCCCGACAAGGGCGCAAACGGCATCTCCGCGTTCATCGTGCGCGAAGACGATCCCGGGCTTTGTGGTCGGCCCCAAGGAGCGCAAGCTCGGCATCAAGGGTTCACCGACCACCGAACTGTACTTCGAAGACTGCCGAATCCCTGGCGACCGCATCATCGGCGACCCCGGCACGGGCTTCAAGACCGCACTGGCAACTCTGGACCACACCCGCCCAACGATCGGTGCCCAGGCGGTCGGCATCGCCCAGGGTGCGTTGGAAGCTGCCATCGCATACACCAAGGAACGCAAGCAGTTTCGCAAGTCGATCAGCGACTTCCAGGCCGTGCAGTTCATGCTGGCGGATATGGCGATGAAGATCGAGGCCGCCCGACTGATGGTCTATTCGGCCGCTGCGCGGGCCGAGCGGATGGAGCCAGAGCTCGGCTTCATCTCGTCGGCGTCGAAATGCTTCGCTTCCGATGTCGCGATGGAGGTGACGACGAACGCAGTCCAGCTATTCGGCGGTTACGGGTATACCACCGACTTTCCCGTTGAGCGATTCATGCGCGACGCCAAGATCACTCAAATCTACGAGGGCACCAACCAGATTCAGCGCGTCGTCATGGCACGCGCACTGTTGCGCAAATAACACGGGTGCGGACCGGCTACAGCTCCTTGGTGACCATCTCGGCCGTTCTGCGTCGTGTCTGCAGCTCGGGATCCGCGTGGGCCACCTGGACCAGCGACGCGCCCGCGGCGAACACCGCGAGCAGATGGTCGATCAGAGCGTCCGGCGTGCCCCAGCCGGCGGTCGAGAGCACCCGGTCGGTCGCAGTCAAACCCTCTGCCGCGGCGGATTTCTCGGCCGCCGACAACACCTCGGCCGCCGACCGGCCGGCCAGGGCGGGCCCCGGCTGACGCTCGGCGGTGATCTGGTCGCCGTGCACGCGCACCGACGTGGCGTAGTCGGTGACGCCGATGGGAAGGTCCGTGACCGGCTTGCCGAATGGGTCCAACGACAGCACCGCGATCTCACCCGCGCCGACCGCACCGTCGGCCTCGGTCAGCCGATCGGCGGTGCACAGCGCGATGTCGGCGTCACCGTCGAGGACGACTTCCGCACCGATCCACCAGATTCCGAACAGCACGGCCGCAGTCTGCCAATGCGCGGGCAGCAGAAGAGCCACCCTGCTGCCCGCTCCAGCACCCAACTCGTCGCGCAGCAGGTTGCCGGTCTTGGCGGCCCAGTTGGCCAGGGTGACCGTCGACAGCTCGATTCGCTCGCCGGTGGCGTCGTCGTAGTAGGTGATCCGCGGCCCGGCGGGGTCGGCGGCCATCAGCGGATCCAGTACCGCCGAACGTGACTGTGGTCAGTCTAGTCGACGCACGCGGGATCGTTGGAGCCGGCCGTGAGGACCGGCGACGGCGGTGGCGCGGAATCGGTCGAATCGGGCGCGGCCGCGGCCGCCGGATCGGCGGTGGCCACCGTCGGATCGCGGCCGTCAAGGCCAGAACCGGGTCCGGTGTAGTCACCAGCCAGCACGACACGCGCCGAGCCGGGTGACACCGATCGGTTCTCGACGACCGGCAGCCCGCCGAGCTCCTTGGAAATCGCCTGCGCACCAAGGTCATCGGCCTTGGCGGCCTGTACCTGGCTGCCCGTGACGTGTCCGCGGTCGTTGTTGCCGATGTTGCCCGCCGCGAACCCCTTGTTGGTGAGCACCTGCGACACGGCGGCGGCCAGCCCGTTGACGTCGCTGTCGTTGACCACCTCGACCGTGGTTTTGCTTGGCGTATAAGCCAATTGCTCGGTCTTGCCTTGTTGCCTGGTCGTGCAGCAGGCCGGCCACCCACTCCTTCACCTTGCTCGGGTCCACCCGGACCACGCTCTGCATGCCGTCGTCGCTCCATCCGGCTTCCTCGACGATCGGGATGGTGGCGAACGCGACGCTGCCGGCCGCCAGCTTCTGCAGTTGCTGGATGAAATCCATGATGTCCCAACCGTCGGACAGCACCACGGATCGTTGGACGGCGTCCTGTAGCCGGCTCAATGTCGCCGGGCTGGACAACGTCTTGCCGGAGATCACCTCGTGGGCAAGCGAGGCCATCACCGCCTGCTGTCTGGTAACCCGGTCCAGGTCGCCGCGGGGCAGGTCGTGGCGTTGCCGGACGAAGCTCAGCGCCTGCGGTCCGTTCAGCTTCTGCCAGCCGGCGGGAAAGTCCGCCCCCGAAAGGGGCTCGTCCACGGCATCTTTCAGGCAGACATTGACGCCGCCGAGGGCGTCGGTGATGAGCGCGAACCCCAGCAGTCCGATCTCCGCGTAATGGTCGACGGTCACGCCGGTCAGGTTCGCGACCGTCTTGATCAGTGCCTCGCGCCCGGCTTCGGTGGACTGCTTGTCGGCGTCGGCGTCGGAGACGCCGGACTGCACAAGCTTGATCCGGTTCTCCTCCTTGACCGACCCGTAAACGCCGTTGATCTTCATCTTGCCCGATACCCGGTGCCTCGACATAGGAGTCGCGGGGGATGGAGATCGCGGTGGCTGACTTCCCGTTGTTCGGGATGCGCACCAAGATGATGGTGTCGGTGTTGGTGGAGACGTCGTCGCCGGCCCGCAGCGTCGCCAGTTCCTGGCCGAAAGCGGGTTGCCGTGCGCGTCGGTGCGGCTGTCCAAGCCGACGAGCAGTATGTCGATCGCGCCGTCGTCGCCGCCCTGGCCCAGCGCCATCGAGGAAAAGTGGTTGATGCCGGATTCGAACGACCGGATCTTGCCCCACGCAACGCCGGTGCCGACCACGATCGCCAGCGCCGCCGCCACGGCGATGATACGGATCAGACGAGCGGGCATCTGCCCAGGCTACTTGCGAGAAGGGCGCAGACCGGGTAGCGCGGATCGGCGTGCCAGACTCGACACCATGTCCTGGAGAAGTCAGGCCGAATCGTTATCTCCGGCGCCGGTGGCATGCTCGGCCGCTTCTTGGCAGCTCAGGCGCGCCAGCAGGGCCGCGACGTGCTGGCGTTGACGTCGGCAGAGTGGGACATCACCGACCCGGCGGCGGCCGAGCGTTTCATCCAGTCCGGTGACGTCGTGGTGAACTGCGCCGCCTACACCGAGGTCGACGCCGCCGAAAAGGACCACGAAGCGGGCCCACGCCGTGAACGCCCTGGGGCCGGAGAACGTCGCGCACGCCTGCGCCCGCGCCGGTGCGGAGCTGATCCACATCTCCACCGACTATGTGTTCAGTGGTTCTTTCGACGGCGCGCAGCCTCACCCGTACGAGGTCGACGACGAAACCGGCCCGCTGAGCGTGTACGGCCGCACCAAGCTGGCGGGCGAACTGATGGTGCTGGCCGCGATGCCTGACGCGCACATCGTCAGGACCGCCTGGGTCTACGAAGGCGGCGACGGCAAGCGATTTCGCCGCCGTGATGCGCAGGCTGGCGGCAGGCGACGGGCCGGTGGATGTGGTGGCCGACCAGGTCGGCTCGCCCACCTATGTCGGTGACCTGGTCGGCGCGCTGCTGGAGATCGCCGACGGCGCGATCGGCGAACCGCTGCTGCACGCGGCCAACGCGGGTGAGGCCAGCCGCTTCGACCAGGCCCGAGCGGTGTTCGAGGCCGTCGGCGCCGATCCGGAGCGGGTCCGGCCTGTCGGCAGCGATCGCCTTCCGCGGCCTGCGCCGCGGCCGCCGTATTCGGCGTTGTCTTCGCGGCGGTCCGCCGAGGCGGGCCTTACCCCGTTGCGGCCGTGGCGCGACGCGCTGACGGCCGCGCTGGCGGCGCATCCGTAGCCCCGTTGGTGCGGTTACCCTCTAGCGCGTGAGTGACGAACTGGTTCCTGTCGCGTGAGCGACGGTCTGACGGTGGTGACGGTGACGTATTCACCGGGGCCGCACCTCGATCGGTTCCTGGCCACACTTCCGCAGGCCACCGAGCGACCGGTGACGGTGATCATGGCCGACAACGGCTCCACGGACGGCGCGCCAGAAGAAGCGGTGCAGCGCTATCCGCAACACCCGGCTGCTGCACACCGGCGGAAATCTCGGGTACGGCACCGCGGTGAACCGCGCGATCGCCGAGATCACGCCGGAGTCGGAGTTTGTGGTGGTCGCCAACCCGGACGTGCAGTGGGGGCCCGGCAGCATCGACGTGTTGCTGGAAGCGGCCGAGCGCTGGCCAGGGGCCGGCGCGCTTGGACCGTTGATCCGCGACCCCGACGGCTCGGTGTACCCGTCGGCGCGCCACCTGCCCAGCCTGATCCGCGGCGGCATGCACGCGGTCGTCGGCCCGTTCTGGAAATCCAACCCGTGGACGGCCGAATACCGGCAGGAGCGAACCGAGCCCAGCGAACGCGCGGTTGGATGGTTGTCCGGATCGTGCCTGTTGCTGCGGCGCTCCGCTTTCGATGAGGTGTCGGGTTTCGACGAGCGCTATTTCATGTACATGGAGGACGTCGACCTGGGTGATCGGCTCGGCAAGGCGGGCTGGCAGAACGTATACGTGCCGTCGGCGGAGATTTTGCACGACAAGGGTCACGCCACCGGCCGCGACCCGGCCCGCAACTTGGCGGCCCACCACACCAGCACCTACACTTTCCTGGCAGATCGGCATCCGCAGCGGTGGCAGGCGCCGCTGCGGTGGACCATTAGGACCGCACTCGCTGCGCGCGCGGGCCTAGTAGTCCAGAATTCTCGGCGTAAGCAGGCGAAAGGAGGGCGGCAGCGTGGTAAATCCGGCTGAGGTCGACGCGGTCGTCTTGGTCGGCGGCATGGGAACGCGGTTGCGGCCGCTAACCCTTTCGGCGCCCAAACCGATGCTGCCAACCGCGGGTCTGCCGTTTCTGACCCATCTGCTCTCGCGGATCGCCGATGCGGGCATCGAACACGTCGTGCTGGGCACCTCCTACAAGGCGGCGGTGTTCGAATCGGAGTTCGGCGACGGATCCAAGCTGGGCCTGCAGATCGACTACGTGGTCGAGGACGAGCCGCTGGGCACCGGCGGCGGTATCGCCAACGTGTCGGACAAGCTGCGCCACGACACCGCGCTGGTGTTCAACGGCGACGTGCTCTCCGGCGCCGATCTGCGCGCACTGCTGGGCTGCCATGAGAGCAACGGCGCCGATGTCACCCTGCACCTCGTGCGCGTCGGTGACCCGCGCGCCTTCGGCTGCGTCCCGACCGATTCCGAGGGAACGGTGACCGCGTTCCTGGAGAAGACGCAGGACCCGCCGACGGATCAGATCAACGCCGGCAGCTACGTGTTCAAGCGCGAGGTCATCGACCGGATCCCCAAGGGCCGGGCGGTGTCGGTGGAGCGTGAGGTGTTCCCTGGGTTGCTCTCCGATGGCCTACGGGTGTGCGGCTACGTCGACTCGAGCTATTGGCGCGACATGGGCACGCCCGAGGACTTCGTGCGGGGCTCGGCGGACCTGGTCCGCGGCATCGCCCCGTCGCCGGCGCTGGGTGGGCACCGCGGTGAGGAACTAGTGCACGACGGCGCGGCCGTGGCACCGGGCGCACTGTTGATCGGCGGCACGGTCGTCGGCCGCGGGGCCGAGATCGGCGCAGGCGCGCGGTTGGACGGCGCGGTGATCTTCGACGGTGTGCACATCGGGGCGGGCGCGGTGATCGAACGCTCGATCATCGGTTTCGGGGCCCGGATCGGGCCCCGCGCGCTGATCCGCGACGGCGTCATCGGCGACGGCGCCGATATCGGCGCGCGGTGTGAACTGCTGCGCGGCGCGCGGGTCTGGCCCGGGGTCACCATCCCCGACGGCGGCATCCGGTACTCAACCGACGTGTGAAATCAGCGGACGCGCGCTGCCGCAGGGTCGATTGGGCGGCTCGCCGCCGTGCCGATTGGGCGGCTCGCCGCCGTGCCGATTCGGCGGCTCGCCGCCGTGGCCAGTTGGGTCAGGCCGAAGTCGCAGTCGTCGGGCAACGCATCCAGCGGCCACCAACGCAGGTCCAACGATTCGTCGCTGCATGCGATTTCGGCGTTCGGCGGCGCGTGCACGATGAACTGCATGTCGAGGTGGCGCGTCGGCACCCCCAGGGAGCAGGTGACGGGGTGCACATGCAGGGCGGCCAGCTCGTGGTCGATCTCCAGGTCTTCGATGCCGGATTCTTCGGTCGCTTCGCGCAGCGCGGCGGCGACAATGTCGGCGTCGGTCTCCTCACAGTGCCCGCCGAGTTGCAGCCATCGCCCGAATCGTGGATGCAGCGTCAACAGCGCATGGGTACCGGTGTGGTCGAGAACGAGCGCGGATCCCGTGACGTGACCCGGCACGCAGTCGCGCAGGCAGCCGTCGGGTCGCGCCGCGAGGAACGCCAGCACCGCGTGCCGCAGCGTGTCCTGCCCGGGATCGGGTGCGCGCCAACTCGTCAGCGTCGCGACGGCCGATTCGTGCAGGCTCACTTGCGCACCAGGAGGCCGTCGGTCGGCACTGGATCGCGCGGGCCCGACGGTATCGCCGATTCTTCGGGGTAGCCGATCGCGATGGCGCCCAGCGGTTCCCAGTCGGCGGGCAGCGTCAGCTCGTCGCGCACCAGATCAGCCGCGAAGATGGTGGAGCCGATCCAGCAGCTGCCAACACCTCGCACGGCGAGCGCTACCAGAAGGGCCTGAACGGCGGCGCCTACCGCCACGGTGAACATGGTGTGCTCGGCGGCGGTCCGAACGGCGTCGGGATAACTGTGCGCACCGTCGGGCACCATGAACGGGATGACCAGCTCGGGCGCGTCGTAGAGGATCTGGCCGCGGCTGACGCGGCGCTCCACGGCTTCCGGCGCTCGTCCGTCTCCGCTCAGGTCGCCGCGCCACTGATCCTTCATCCGGTCCAGCATCCTGTGCCGCCTGTTGTGGTCCTGCATCCAGACGAACCGGACCGGCCGGGTGTGGTGTGGTGCGGGCGCGGTGAGAGCTTCGGCCACGGCAGCCTCGACGAGCTCGGGCGCTACGGGCCGGTCGGAGAACCGGCGCACCGATCGCCGGAGCAGCTGCGCTTGGCCACGACCGAGCGCAATGCTTCCTCGGTGCCCAGCCAGAACAGGTCCTCCTCGCCGGGTCGCAACAGTGTGCGGGCATTGGATCCGTCGTCGGACAACGTTAATCCGCGCACCACCGCCACCGGTATGTCGGTCAACTTGCCCTTGACCAAGTCGGCGGCCGCGGCGATCTCGTCGGCGACGGCGATCTCGGTGACGATCAGCTCGTTGCCGTGCCTGTCCTGCGATCCCGCGTATCCGTGCAGCACGGTCAGGCCTGCGGCCCCGATCGCGAAGTCGGTCTGGCCGTTGCGCCAGGCCCGGCCCATGGTGTCGGTGATGACCACGCCCACCGTCACGCCGAGCCGGTCGCGCAGCCCGGACCGCAACGCCGCCGCGCTGACGTCGGGGTCGGTTGGCAGCAGCGCCAATTCGCCTGAGTCGACGTTGGAGCCATCCACCCCGGCGGCGGCCTGTACCAGTCCGAGCGCGTTCTCGGTGATCAGCGTGCGGCCCTTGCGGGCAAGAACGCGAACGGCTTCGGCATCGATCAGCTTGCGCCGCAACGCATCCCGCTCTTCTGGATCGGTTGGGGCAGCGACGATGCGGCCCTCGCACTTGGACACCACCTTGCTGGTGACCACCACCACGTCGTCGTCACGCAGCCACGGTGCGGCCTCGGCGAGCGCCGCGGCGAGGTCGTCGCCCGGCCGGAACTCCGGCAGGCCGGGCACGGGAAGTAATTCGACGGCTGCCGCCGAGCCATGTTCCGTCATGGCCGCGGTCCCAGCGTCAGTCCCGCCAGATCCATTCCGGCGCGCACCATTTCGGCCGTGGCCTGCGGATCGGTCATCAGCAGTGGCACCGATCGCACCTCGACGCCGTCGATCTCGGCATGGTCGCCCTCGTGCACGAGCCAGCCGTCGAGGATGCCGACGCCGGAGCGGGGCCCGTAGTAGCCGCCGACGGCTTCGGAGGTGCTGGCCACCCCGATCACCGACAGGCATTCGTCGGCCATGCCCCGCAGCGGCTTTCCTGCGATGATGGGGGAGTAGCCGATGACGCGTGCCGTCGTCGAGCGCAATGCGCCGCGGATACCAGGAATGGCCAGGATCGCGCCGATACTCACCACCGGGTTGGAGGGTGCAAGCAAGACGACGTCGGCGGTTTCGATGGCCTCGGTGACGCCCGGGCCCGCGGTGGCCTTCTCAGCGCCGACGAACGCGAAGCTGTGGGTCGGCACCTGGGCCCGGTAGCGCACCCACCACTCCTGGAAGTGGATGGCCCGCTTCTCCCCGTCATCCGGATCGCTGATGACGACATGGGTTTCGCTGCGGTCGTCGCTGGCAGGCAGCAGCCGGGCGGCGGGCTTCCACCGGTCGCATAGCGCCGCGGTGACCTGCGACAATGGATAGCCGGCGCGCAGCATCTGGCTGCGGACCAAATGGGTGGCCAGATCGCGGTCGCCAAGGCCGAACCAATCCGGCTGCACCCCATAGGCGGCGAGTTCCTCTTTGGCGTGCCAGGTCTCATTGCGATGACCCCAGCCCCGCTCCGGGTCAATGCCGCCGCCCAGGGTGTACATGCAGGTGTCGAGGTCCGGGCAGATCCGCACCCCGTACATCCAGGAGTCGTCGCCGATGTTGACGATCGCGGTCAGTTCGTTATCCGATTGCGACCCACCGGAAAACTGACTCGTGCCGGCCTGACCGCTGAAGCGGCCAAGCCCGAGCAGACGTTGCACGCCCAGCAGGAAGCGGGCGCCGCCGACCCCGCCCACCAGTGCCGTGACCCTCACATTGACCGACCTTAAAGCGTGCTGAACATTGCGTCGGCACCGCCCTTCTCAGACGTCGTCCGTTCATGCTGCGGGTGCAGGACGAACGTCGGTTGCCGGGTGATCCGGGCCGGTTTCGTCAGCACGTTCAGGGCGCTGACCAGCGCCTTCCCGTCGGCAGCCGGTGGTGGCCCGGCCGCCCTGCCTGGCGGTGCGGGGATCGGGTTGCGGATATTCGGCGCACTGGGCGGGGTTGACCGCCGCATCGAGGTCATGGTCACCGCCGAATGCCCACATCGGCAGTGAAGACCCGATCACCCGGGCACCTCTCGGTCGGTCAGGACGCCGGTGGACGCGTTCGGGCGCGGCGGTGTGAGAGACACGCCGAGGTTCCGCCGCGCCGAATTCGGGTCACGGAATGATATGAATTTCTGTTCTAGCGCTTGACCGCGGCAGCTAACACGTGTGTAATCACACCAGTGTCATTTCGCGGTTGGCCGGCCGGTTCCGGTGTCGCAGACCGAGATTCGATCACTTGTTCGAATTGAGATGGCCGCACATCACAATAGTGGGGCTCAATTTAGGGATCTACGAGACCAGGTGAGGAGGCGGAACATGTCTTATGAGCAGGTCGATTTCGGCCGTACCGACCGGTTCGACAACCGGATTCTCGGCTCAGTAGGCGACACCCGTCACACCATTACCGGACCGACGACGATTGGGGGACCGACCCGTCCTCAATTGAGTTTGGTGCCCGAACAACCCGAGAGATATGAAGTTGCACCGGCAACTACCGATGATCAATGGCAAGACCGTGCATTGTGTGCCCAAACCGACCCCGAGGCGTTTTTCCCCGAGAAGGGCGGCTCGACCCGCGAAGCCAAGCGAATCTGCTTGGGTTGCGAGGTCCGCGACGCATGCCTGGACTACGCGCTGGCCCACGACGAGCGCTTCGGCATCTGGGGCGGCCTTTCCGAGCGGGAGCGCCGCCGGCTCAAGCGCGGGATCATCTGATCCCAGCCGTCTACTCGTCGTCGATCGTCGGGTCGATGACAGAGGGTTCGACACCTAAAAACGTGGCCACCTGAGCCACCAAGACTTCATGCAACAGCTCGGCGAGTTCGACGGTGTCCTTTGCCCGTCGCTCGATCGGCTTGCGGAACAACACAATTCGCGCCCGCGTGGCGTTACCTCGGACATCGACGCCGGCCGGAATCAGCCGGGCCAGCGCGATCGGACCATCGGCCACCACCTCGGGCGGCCACTGCACGGCGTCGGGGTCCTTCGCCGAGATCCTGGGTATCTCGTCGACCGCGACGTCGAGTCCGGACACCCGGTCCTGCCATCGCCGCTCGATCGGTTCGTAGGCCTCGAGCACCGCCATGTCGAACCGCTCAGCGCGGCTGCGCCAGCCGGGGACGGTTGGCGGAAGCAGTACCCCGCGCATTTCCCGGCCACGGCGTGATCCGCGTAAATTCTGCCCGACCACCGGTTCTTGGTGCTCCTCTCGTCCGCGCGCATCGATCGTAACGGTTGGAGATCGGCCGTCCTGCGGCTGCGCGTGTCCGGCGGCTTCGGCGGTTTCCGCACGATAGCCTCTCGTTCGTGAACGTTCCCCGTCGCTGCTGCCGGCCCGGGTGCCCCCACTATGCGGTCGCGACGCTGACCTTCGTCTACTCCGATTCGACGGCCGTCGTCGGGCCCCTGGCCACGGTCTCCGAACCGCATTCGTGGGATCTGTGCGTGGCCCACGCCGGCCGGATCACCGCACCGCGCGGGTGGGAACTGGTTCGCCACGCGGGGCCGCTGCCGTCACACCCGGACGAGGACGATCTGGTAGCGCTGGCCGATGCGGTGCGTGAGGGACGCGACGGCGCGTCGGCGATCAATGGCTTTGCGGCAGCATTTTCCGATCCGGCCACCGGTGTGCACGGCGGCGCGTTGATGGCACCGGCCGGCCCCGCGGCCCGAGTCGAACGGGCGCAGGCGAGGCCACCTGCGGGTGTTGCCAGACCCCAGTGACTAACGCCGGTCTAGCAGATGACCAGACGCTGCCTAGCCGGCATCCCCTCGCGGCCCGACGGTTAGGCTGGCGCCAACGATCCCCTTCGCAAGGAGCTCTATGTCTCGGCCCGCCGCGGCTGTCCACCGCGTCATCAAGGCCTA
This sequence comes from uncultured Actinomycetota bacterium, assembly GCA_963733605.1. Classification (GTDB taxonomy): domain Bacteria; phylum Actinomycetota; class Actinomycetes; order Mycobacteriales; family Mycobacteriaceae; genus Mycobacterium. The sequence continues at coordinate 199,793 of CAVTDY010000017.1, read as the reverse complement.
TGACGTGCGCGGCGTGGTCGGCGAGGAACTCGACGAAGGGTTTGTCGGCGACGTCGGCGGCGCGTTCGCCCGGCTGATCGGCGATGGCGCGTCCAGCGTGGTGATCGGCCACGACATGCGGGCGAGCTCGCCGTCGCTGGCGGCCGCCTTCGCCGAGGGAGTGATGGCACAGGGGCTCGATGTGGTACGGATCGGGCTGGCATCAACCGATCAGCTCTACTTCGCGTCGGGGCTGTTGGACTGCCCCGGCGCCATGTTCACGGCCAGCCATAATCCGGCCGCTTACAACGGCATCAAGCTATGCCGTGCCGGTGCCAAGCCCGTGGGCAAGGACACCGGGCTCACCGCGATCAGCGAGGACATCATCGCCGGAGTGCCGGCGTTCGACGGGCCGCGCGGGACGGTTTCCGACCGCGACGTGCTGGCCGAGTACGGGGAGTTCCTGCGGTCGCTGGTCAGTCTGGCCGAGCTGCGCCCGCTGCGCGTCGCCGTCGACGCCGGCAATGGCATGGGCGGTCACACCACACCGGCCGTACTTGGCGTGATCCCGTCAATCACGCTGCTGCCGTTGTACTTCGAACTCGACGGAACCTTTCCCAACCACGAGGCCAACCCACTGGAGCCGGCCAACCTCGTCGATCTGCAGGCCCACGTCGTCGCGACCGGTGCCGACATCGGACTGGCCTTCGACGGCGACGCCGATCGGTGTTTCGTTGTCGACGAGACCGGGCATCCGGTCTCCCCGTCCGCGGTGACCGCGTTGGTTGCGGCCCGGGAACTGAACAGAGAGATCGGCGCAACGGTGATCCACAACGTGATCACCTCCCGCGCGGTACCGGAACTGGTCACGGAGAGGGGTGGTACACCCGTGCGTTCGCGCGTCGGCCACTCCTACATCAAGGGGTTGATGGCCGACACCGGGGCGATTTTCGGTGGCGAGCACTCCGCGCACTACTACTTCCGCGACTTCTGGGGCGCCGACTCCGGAATGCTGGCCGCCCTGCACGTGCTTGCCGCACTCGGCGAACAGGACCGGCCGCTGTCGGAACTGATGACGGATTACCAACGGTACGAAGCGTCCGGCGAGATCAACTTCACCGTCACCGACGCCGAAGCGTGCGTCGATGCCGTGTTGAAGTCGTTCGGCACCCGTATCCACTCCATCGACCACCTCGACGGCGTCACCGTCGACATCGGCGACGGCAGCTGGTTCAACCTGCGGATGTCCAACACGGAGGCGTTGCTGCGGCTCAACGTCGAGGCCCGCAGCACCGCCGAGGTCGACAACGTCGTCGCGCTTATTGCCGCCCAAATCGCTGCGGGCGGTGAGGCGCTCACGTGAACGCGACGGAAGCCGCCGTCGACCTCGACGACGCGGAAGGCCTGCTGGCCGCCGACCGAGGCGGTTTGCTGCGCGCGGCGTCGATGGCCGGTGCGCAGGTGCGCGCCACCGCGGCCGCGCTCGACGAGGGCGACCTGGATGCGCTGAAGTCCGACCAGCCGCCGCGCTCGGTCATCTGGGTCTCCGGCCGCGGCACCGCCGAGCGAGCCGGGTCGCTGCTGGCCGCCGTGCTCGCCGGGTCGGTGGCCGCACCGATCGTCGTTGCGCCCGACGCGCCCCCATGGATCGGCGCGCTGGATCTGCTGATCCTCGCCGGCGACGATCCCGGCGACCCCGCCCTGGTTTCAGCGGCCGCCACCGGTGTGCGACGGGGCGCGCAGGTCATCGTCGTTGCACCGTTCGAGGGGCCATTGCGCGACGCCACGGCAGGCCGGGCGGTCGTGCTCGCACCGCGGGTGCGGGTCCCCGACGACTTCGGGCTGGCCCACTATCTCGGCGCCGGGCTGGCCGCGCTGCGCGTCGTGGATCCCGCGCTGCGGCTGGATCTGGCCACGCTGGCCGACGAGCTGGACGCCGAGGCACTGCGCAACAGCGCCGGCCGCGAACTTTTCACCAATCCCGCCAAGAACCTCGCCGAGCGCATGTCGGGCCGCGACGTCGTGCTGGCGGGCGACACCGCGGCAACGCTGGCGTTGGCCCGCCACGGCGCGGCCATGCTGCTGCGGGTCGCTCACGAGGCGGTGTCCGCGGTGGGTCTGGCCGACGCACTCGTCGCGCTTCGCGGGGGGATGGGCACCGAACCTGGTGCCGACTACGAAGCCGGGTTGTTCCATGACGATCAGATCGACGGCCCGCGACCAACAACGGGTCCGGACCTTCGTGCTCGCTACCGATGCCGTGCGGCCGGTCGTGGTCGCCAGGGTGACCGGTCTCGACGACGTCGATGTGATCACCGCCGAGGATGTACCCGACGTCACAGCGCCGCCTGGCGAGCGGACACCCCGGAACAACAATTGGCGATGATGGCCCTGCGGCTGGAGATGACGGCCGTGTACCTGCGACTGGTTCGAGGTTAGGCGAGTGCACCTGCTACGCGGAGCAGTGCGGACCTATGCATGGGGTTCGCGAACTGCGATTGCCGATTTCACCGGACGGCCAAGTCCCACAGCGCATCCCGAAGCGGAGCTGTGGTTCGGGGCGCACCCAGGCGATCCGGCTTGGCTGGAGACCGACGAGGGCGAGCGGTCGCTGCTCGACACGCTGCGAGACGATCCCGATGGCCAGCTGGGCGCTGCCGTTCGGGCCCGCTTCGGCGACACCCTGCCATTCCTGGTCAAGGTGCTCGCGGCCGACGAACCCTTGTCGCTGCAGGCGCATCCGAGCGCCGAGCAGGCGGTGCAGGGATTCGCCCGCGAGGAAAAGCTGGGCATCCCGTTCACAGCGCCGACCCGTAACTACCGCGACCGCAGCCACAAGCCCGAATTACTGGTCGCGCTGGGGCAATTCGAGGCGCTGGCCGGATTCCGGCCCGCGGCGCGCAGCGCTGAATTGATGCGCGCGCTGGCGGTCAGTGACCTCGACCCGTTCGTCAACCTGCTGTCCGGTCAGTCCGACGCCGACGGTCTGCGAGCGTTGTTCACGACCTGGATCACCGCCCCACAGCCCGACCTCGACGTGCTGGTGCCCGCGGTGATCGAGGGCGCGATCCGTTACGTGCAGTCGGGCGAGAAGAAATTCGTGGCCGAGGCCAAGACCGTGCTCGAACTCGGCGAGCGCTACCCCGGCGACGCCGGGGTGCTGGCCGCGCTGCTGCTGAACCGGCTCAGTCTCGAGCCCGGGGAGGCCATCTACATGCCCGCGGGGAACCTGCACACCTATCTGCAGGGCGTTGGCGTCGAGGTGATGGCCAACTCCGACAACGTGCTGCGCGGCGGGCTGACTCCCAAGCACGTCGACGTGCCGGAATTGCTGCGGGTGCTCGACTTCACGCCAGCGACCGGTGTCGTCGTCCATCCCCGAATCAACAGGGACGGAACAGAACTCGTGTACAACACGCCGGCGCCGGAGTTTGCGGTGTCGGTGCTGTGTATCGACGGCGAGCATCAGGGCCACGAGATTGACGCGCCGACGCGCCACGACGGACCGCAGATCCTGCTGTGCACCGAGGGTGCGACGGTGGTGCACGCCAAATCCACCACGGTCACGCTGGAACGCGGTGCGGCAGCGTGGGTGGCCGCCGACGACGGGCCGATCCGGTTGGTCGCGCAGACTCCGACGAAGTTGTTCCGGGCCACCGTGGGGATCTAGGAAGGACGCGGATGTCGACGGCGGGTAGTGCCAGGGCGATCGTGGCGGCTCTGCTGGCCAACGCCGGCATCGCCGTCGCCAAGTTCGTCGGCTTCTTGATCACCGGCAGTTCCGTCGATGTTGGCCGAATCGGTGCACTCGGTCGCCGACACCTCCAACCAGGGTTTGCTGCTGTGGGGACAGCGCCAGGCCCGCAAAGAGGCCGACGAGCTGCATCAGTTCGGGTACGGCCGCAGCCGGTACTTCTATTCGTTCGTGGTGGCGTTGGTGTTGTTCACGCTCGGCTCGGTGTTCGCGCTCTACGAGGGTTACCACAAGATCAGCCACCCCGAGAAACTCAGCTCGCCGATAGTGGCGATCGTCATCCTGGTGGTGGCAATTGGCCTGGAGGCGTACAGCTTTCGCACCGCAGTCGTGGAGTCGCGGCCGTTGAAGGGGCCCGGCGGCTGGTGGCGGTTCGTCCGCACGTCGCGTAACCCGGAGTTGCCGGTGGTGCTGCTGGAAGACACCGCGGCGTTGGTCGGGTTGGTGTTCGCGCTCACGGGCGTCGGGCTCACGATGCTCACCGGTGACCCTGTGTGGGATGGCTTCGGCACCGTGGCCATCGGCGCTCTGCTCGGCGTGATCGCGATCATCCTGATGGTCGAGATGCACAGCCTGCTCATCGGTGAGGGCGCCACTAAACAGGAGGAGGCGGCCATCCGCGCCGCGCTTGAGCAGACCGAACACATCGAGCGTCTGATCCACCTCCGCACCCAGTACCTGGGTCCCGACGAGCTCCTCGTCGGCGCGAAGATCGCGTTGGCGCCTGAAACCGACTTAGCGACGGTTGCGGCCACCATCGACGCGGCCGAGGCCGCGGTTCGCGCGGCGGTCCCGGCGGTCCGGGTTATCTATTTGGAACCGGATCTCGATCGTGCGCTGACCGGCCGCGCATAAAGCCGATGAGCACGTCCTCGGCGAGGCCGTACTGCATCGCATCCACCCACAGGCGATGCCACACCGGACCGCGCGCCCTGGCTCTTACCCCGCCCGGGACGGCGACGTAGCCACCGACGTCGGCCTTCGTCAACAGGTCGAGAACCGCACTGACGTCACCGGATTCCAGATCGGCGATCACCACCCACATGTCCGCCCAGACCCCGTTGTCGCGACCACCGGGCGGCAGCCAATACGGGATCTCGCAGGACGCTACGTCCTCGACCGACCTGATCAGTGAGCTCATGGTGGCCCTCCACCACCAACGCTACCCGGGCTATCCGCCTGCCACCAGATCGCGATCGGGCGCTGACCGGATCGCCCTTCTCTCGGCCAGCCACTGTCGCATGTTGTGCCGGATGGCGCGGCCGACCAGCCGAGCCGACGGGACCATGTAGAGACTGTCGAGCAGGCTGAAGCGGCGCAAAAACCATTCCGCCAGAACGGGATCCGTCTCGGCGGCGCCGAGGAACTGGTCGAACAGGTTGCCCACCGGCCCGTACCACTTCGGCATCGGCCCACTCGCGCGATGGCATCGCGAAGTCCCCGATCGCGTTCATCTGCCACACCGGGAATGTTGTCTTGGCGGTCGCTCGGCTGAGGTCGCGCCACAGCTCGGCGTCCGGCGACTCGAGCACGCGCCGCAGATGTCCGGCCTGCAGCGAGGTCATCGTCATGCCCTGGCCGTAGGTCGGGTTGAAGCTGACCACCGCGTCGCCGAACGGGATGATTCCGGCCGGCAAGCTTTTCAGTTTGTCGTAGCGGCGCCACCGGCTGGTCGGATACTTGTGAAACGCCATCTCGCCCAGGGGCTCACCCCTGCGCAGCGCGGCCGCGACGTGGGCGGGCAGGAGCTTGTCTGCCACGTCGCAGATCTGCGCGAAGTTCTGCGGCGGCGCGACCTTGCCCACGCCGAACGTCGTCACCCCCCAGTTGCCGTCCTCGTAGAACAGCATGCCGAGCCCGACTGGCTGCTCGGTCGAGGCTCCCGCCACCACGACCTTCTCCGCGAGCAGGCCGTCGGGGACAGATACCCGTTGGGTGGCGTAGGCGATGCCGACGTCGACGGTGTCCTCGCGCGGACGCACGAAGCCCCACTTGTCCAACCAGACGGGCAGCCTGGTGCCGCGCCCGGTGGCATCTACGACCAGATCGGCTGCTACCGCGCTGCTTTCGTCATCGGTGTGCAGGAGCACACCCGTCATGCGCCGGGCTGCGCGGTCGAACCGGGGTTCGGCGACCGCGGCGCGGACGAACTCGACGTTCTCGATCGCCTGGACGCGGCGGCGAATCTGCCATTCGAGGTGTGGTCGGCTCGGGACGTACGCGGTGAACTCGTCCTGCAGCCGATGGTGGGTGCCCAACACATGGCCGGCAGCGCCGAAGTGGATGCAGTCGGGCCGGTTCTCCAGAATCGGCACCCCGTCGGCGACCATGTCGTCGAGCAGACCGGGGAAGTGCGCGTCGAACTCCTGGGCTCCGCGCGCCATCAACAGGTGGACGTGCCGCCCCTGGGGCACTGCGGACCGGTTCGCCGGGCCGTCCGGCAGCTCGTCGCGCTCATAGACCGTCACCCTGTCGTAGAAATCCGACAGCACCCGCGCCGCACACAGGCCGCCGATGCTGGCCCCGATGACGATCGCGCGTTCAGTAATGCGCCCCATGAACAGCGACGGTAATCAACTTTACAAATCATCGGTCAATGTCTAGACAGCAGACAAAAGTGGCTATATAGTCAACTCAGTGACGTGAGGGCACTCACACGAGGAGGCAAGAAGTGACCACGCAACTGTCAGAGTTCGAGATCGCCCAATGGCGCGACAAGAAGCGCTACCTGTGGCTGATGGGGCTGATCGCACCGACGGCGCTGTTCGTGATGCTGCCGCTGGTCTGGGCGTTCAACCAATGGGGCTGGCATGCGGCGGCGCAGGCGCCGTTCTGGATCGGCCCGATCCTGCTCTACATCCTGCTTCCCGCGCTGGACCTTCGGTTCGGTCCCGACGGCCAGAACCCGCCCGACGAGGTGATGGAGCGACTGGAGAACGACAAGTACTACCGGTACTGCACCTACATCTACATCCCGTTCCAGTACGCGAGCGTGATCTTCGGCGCATATCTGTTCACCGCGTCGGATCTGAGCTGGCTGGGATTTGACGGCGGGCTGGGCTGGCCGGCCAAGATCGGGCTGGCGCTGTCGGTGGGTGTGCTCGGAGGGGTGGGCATCAACACTGCGCACGAGATGGGCCACAAGAAGGACGAGCTGGAACGCTGGCTGTCCAAGGTCACGCTGGCCCAGACCTGCTACGGCCACTTCTACATCGAGCACAACCGCGGCCACCACGTGCGCGTCGCCACCCCGGAGGATCCCGCGTCGGCCCGCTTCGGCGAGACGTTCTGGGAGTTCCTGCCGCGCAGCGTGTGGGGAAGCCTGAAGTCGTCATGGCAGCTGGAGGCTGCGCGACTGCGCAGGCTGGGCAAGAGCCCGTGGCACTGGTCCAACGACGTGCTCAACGCATGGGTGATGTCGGTGGTGTTCTACGGCGCCCTGATCGCGGTCTTCGGCCTGGCGCTCATTCCCTACATCGTCATCTCCGCGGTGTTCGGGTTCGCGCTGCTCGAGACGGTCAACTATCTCGAGCACTACGGCCTGATGCGGCAGAAGCTGGACAGCGGTCGCTACGAGCGGTGCGCGCCGGCGCACAGCTGGAACTCCGACCACATCGTCACCAACCTGTTCCTCTACCACCTGCAGCGGCACAGCGATCACCACGCCAACCCGACCCGGCGCTACCAGACGCTGCGCAGCATGGAAGGCGCGCCGAACCTGCCGAGCGGCTATGCGTCGATGATCGCGCTGACGTACTTCCCACCACTGTGGCGCCGCGTGATGGATCACCGGGTCATCGAGCACTACGCCGGTGACATCACCCGGGTGAACGTGCACCCGCGGGTGCGCGACAAGGTGTTCGCCCGCTACGGAGCCGCAGGAGTTTCCCAGTGAGCGCCTACCGCTGCCCCGGCTGTGACTACGTCTACGACGAGGCGAAAGGCGCTCGCGAGAGAGGGATTCCCGGCGGGCACACCGTTCAGTGACATACCCGAGGACTGGAGTTGCCCCGATTGTGCGGTGCGCGAGAAGGTCGACTTCGAAGAGATAGGAGTGAAGCAGTGACCGACTACAAGCTGTTTATCTGTGTGCAGTGCGGATTCGAGTACGACGAGGCCAAGGGCTGGCCGGAGGACGGCATCGCCCCCGGCACGCGCTGGGACGATATTCCGGACGACTGGAGCTGCCCCGACTGCGGCGCGGCGAAGTCCGACTTCGAGATGGTGGAGGTCGCGCGCTCGTGACCGCTAGTGTCGCGCGTGTGAATAGCCCGCGTGACCCACGAATCGCGCAGCGCATTCCGTACGCCGAGGCGTCGCGGGTGCTGCTGCGCGATTCGATATTGGACGGTATGCGGGAATTGCTGCTCGGCCGCGACTGGTCGTCGATCACGCTGTCGGATGTCGCGAAGGCCGCCGGCATCAGCCGCCAGACGATCTACAACGAGTTCGGCTCGCGGCAGGGCCTGGCGCAGGGCTACGCCTTGAGGCTCGCCGACCGGCTGGTGGACCAGATCGAAGGCGCGATCGGCGGCAACGTCGGCGATATCTATGCCGCGTTCTTGCAAGGGTTCCGCGACTTCTTCGCCGAGTCGGCCGCCGACCCGCTGGTGATCTCGCTGCTCACGGGCACCACCAAACCCGATCTTCTGCAACTGATCACCACCGACTCCGCGCCGATCATCACCCGGTGCTCGGCGCGGTTGACCGAGTCGTTCATGCATAGCTGGGTGCGCGCAAGCGAAGAGGACGCGGGGGTACTGGCCAGGGCCATCGTCAGGCTCGCCATGAGCTATGTCTCGATGCCGCCGGAGGCCAACCATGACGTCGCCCGAGACCTGGCTAGACTCATGACGCCGTTTGCCGAACGCTACGGTGTGATCGAGCAGAGTTAGCGGGCGACGGCGCCTGAAACTAGCTTGGACTAAACCGCCTAATATGTAACAAGGCTAAGTAAGTGCGACGCGCCCCGAGCCCCCACGAGAAGGAATCCACATGACGACGACGGAGCAGCGGCTGACCGCCGATGTTCGCAATGGCATCGACTTCAAGGTCGCCGACCTGTCTTTGGCCGAGTTCGGCCGCAAGGAGATCCGGCTGGCCGAGCATGAGATGCCCGGCCTGATGACGCTGCGGCGCGAGTACGCCGACGTGTTGCCGCTCAAGGGTGCGCGCATCTCCGGCTCGCTGCACATGACGGTGCAGACCGCGGTGTTGATCGAGACTTTGGTCGCGTTGGGCGCCGAGGTGCGGTGGGCGTCGTGCAACATCTTCTCCACCCAGGACCACGCGGCCGCGGCCGTCGTTGTCGGCCCGCACGGAACCCCCGAGGAGCCCAAGGGCACTCCGGTGTTCGCGTGGAAGGGTGAGAGCCTCGAAGAGTACTGGTGGGCCGCCGAGCAGATGCTGACCTGGCCCGACAAAGATGGGGCACCGGCTCCGGCCAACATGATCCTCGACGACGGCGGGGATGCCACCATGCTGGTGCTGCGCGGCGCGCAGTACGAGAAGGCCGGAGTGGTGCCGCCCGCCGACGAGGACGACTCGGCCGAGTGGACGGTGTTTTTGAACCTGGTGCGGGCGCGCTTCGCCACCGACAAGACCAAGTGGAGCACGATCGCCGAGTCGGTGCGCGGGGTCACCGAGGAGACCACCACCGGTGTGCTGCGGCTCTACCAGTTCGCCGCCGCCGGTGAACTGGTGTTCCCGGCGATCAACGTCAACGACTCGGTCACCAAGTCCAAGTTCGACAACAAGTACGGCACCCGGCACTCGCTGATCGACGGCATCAACCGCGGCACCGATGTGCTCATCGGCGGCAAGAAGGTGCTCATCTGCGGCTACGGCGACGTCGGCAAGGGCTGCGCGGAATCACTTGCCGGCCAGGGCGCCCGGGTCGACGGTCACCGAGATCGACCCGATCAACGCGCTGCAGGCGCTGATGGACGGCTTCGACGTGCGCACCGTCGAGGAGGCGATCGGCGAGGCCGACATCGTCATCACCGCGACCGGCAACAAGGACATCATCTCGCTGGAGCACATGCGGTCGATGAAGGACCAGGCCATCCTGGGCAACATCGGCCACTTCGACGACGAAATCCAGATCGCCGCCCTGGAGCGCTCCGGCGCCCGCCGGCTCAACATCAAGCCACAGGTGGATCAGTGGATCTTCGCCGACGGCAAATCGATCATCGTGCTGTCGGAGGGCCGGCTGCTCAACCTGGGCAACGCCACCGGGCACCCGTCGTTCGTGATGAGCAACAGCTTCTCCAACCAGGTCATCGCCCAGATCGAACTGTGGACCAAAAACGACGAATACGACAACGAGGTCTACCGGCTGGCCAAGCATCTCGACGAGAAGGTGGCCCGCATCCACGTCGAGGCCCTCGGCGGGACGCTGACCAAGCTCACCAAGGAACAGGCCGAATACATCAACGTCGACGTCGACGGCCCCTACAAGCCCGAGCACTACCGCTACTGAGCTCGGGAGCCGTCGGCGGCTCAGGGGCTCGGCGGCGCCGGCACCCCGCAGCGGTCCTTGATGTCGACCAGCGGCTGGCGGATGCCCATCATGTCCGCTTTCACATCGGGGTGATTGGCCAAGTAGTCCTTCACTTTTGCCGACACCTTGTCTCGCGGCAGGCCCGCGAGGCTGCTGTAGAAGCCGTTCACGTCGGGGTGGCGTGAACAAGTAGGCAGATGTCGCCGCCGACACCCCGGACCGCACGCCTTCGAGGTCGGCTGCGGTGCAGTCCGGCGGGGCGGCGGGATCCTTGATCGGCATGTGGCGAGCGGAAGTGACGCGAACAGCGCCGCTCCGATCAGCGCGGTACTGCAGGTGGCCGTGGTGAGCCGGCTAACCAACGTCATGGCTCATAGTCTGTGGGCACCAGTCCTGGGGCGCGCTTTCGAGCGCAAGGTATTCCACAGGAAATTGGCAGAATTCTGTGCGGATAGGCTCACCGCGCGTGCTCATCGTCATCGAGGGCGTCGACGGCGCAGGCAAGCGCACGCTGACCAACGGGCTGCGCGCGGCGTTCGAAGCCGCGGGCTCCTCGGTCGCGACGCTGGCGTTTCCGCGCTACGGACACTCGGTCGCGGCCGACCTCGCCGCCGAGGCGCTGCACGGCGGGCACGGTGACCTGTCCTCGTCGGTATACGCGATGGCGGTGCTGTTCGCCCTCGACCGCTCGGCGGCCCGCGACGAGATCGCGCACCTCAACGCCGCCTACGACACGGTGATCCTCGACCGCTATGTCGCGTCCAACGCCGCCTACAGCGCCGCTCGGCTGCACCAGGGCGCCGACGGCGACGTCGTCGAGTGGGTCCGCAAGCTCGAGTACGAGCGGCTGCACCTGCCCGCCCCGGACCGCCAGGTGCTGCTCGACGTGCCTGCCGAACTCGCCGCCGAGCGCGCCGAGCACCGCGCCAACCGAGAGGCCGACCGCGCCAAGGACGCCTACGAGCGCGACGACGGCCTGCAGCGGCGCACCGCCGAGGTCTACCGGGCGCTCGCGTCCGCCGGCTGGTGCGGACCGTGGCTGGTCGCCGGCCCCGACGTCAACGTCGCCACCTTGGCCACGGAGCTGGCCCAATAGCCGACTCGCGGGCGCGCTACCGGCGTTTTATCGCGATCTGGTGACACCATGGACACCATGAGGCAAAGGATTCTGGTCGTCGATGACGACCCTTCGCTGGCCGAGATGCTGACCATCGTGCTGCGCGGGGAAGGTTTCGACACCGCGGTCATCGGCGACGGCACGCAGGCGCTCACCGCCGTCCGCGAGTTGCGGCCTGATTTGGTGTTGCTCGACCTAATGCTGCCGGGCATGAACGGCATCGATGTGTGCCGCGTTCTGCGCGCCGACTCCGGTGTGCCGATCGTGATGCTGACGGCCAAGACCGACACCGTCGACGTCGTGCTCGGGCTGGAGTCGGGCGCCGACGACTACGTGATGAAGCCGTTCAAACCCAAGGAGCTCGTGGCCCGCGTGCGCGCCCGGCTGCGCCGCAACGAAGACGAGCCCGCGGAGATGTTGTCGATCGCCGACATCGACATCGACGTCCCGGCCCACAAGGTCACCCGGCTGGGTGAGCAGATTTCCCTGACGCCGCTGGAGTTTGACCTGTTGGTGGCGTTGGCGCGCAAACCGCGGCAGGTGTTTACTCGTGATGTGCTGCTCGAACAGGTGTGGGGATACCGGCACCCCGCCGACACCCGTTTGGTGAACGTGCATGTCCAGCGTTTGCGGGCAAAGGTTGAGAAAGACCCGGAGAACCCGCAGGTGGTGCTGACCGTTCGAGGAGTGGGATACAAGGCCGGACCTCCGTGATCTTCAGCTCGAGGCGGCGTATCCATCGGCGTTCGGCACCACTACTACGCGGATTCGGTGCGCTGAGTCGGGCGATGGGTCTGGCCTGGCGCCGCTCTCTGCAGCTGCGTGTGGTGGTGCTGACGCTTGGGTTGTCGCTCGCCGTCATTTTGGTGCTCGGATTCGTGCTGACCAGCCAGGTCACCGACCGCATCCTCGAGGTCAAAGTCCGCGCCGCCACCGAGGAGATCGAACGCGCCCGCAACACGGTCAGCGGCATCGTCGGTGGCGAGGAGACCCGCTCCCTGGACAGCAGCCTGCAACTGGCGCGCAACACGCTGATCGACCGCAAGGCCGATACAGGTGCGGGGCTCGCCGGCACATTCGACGCGGTGCTGGTGGTTCCCGGCGACGGGCCCCGCGCGGCGACGGCGGCGGGCCCAGTGCAGCAGGTGCCCAACGCGTTGCGCGACTTCGTGAAGGCGGGCCAGGTCAGCTACCAGTACGCGACCGTGCACACCGATGGTTTCTCGGGCCCGGCGCTGATCATCGGCAGCCCGACGTCGTCGCCGGTGACGAATCTCGAGCTGTACCTGATCTTTCCGCTCAACAACGAGGAGTCCACCATCACGCTGGTGCGAGGCACGATGCTGACCGGCGGATTGGTGCTGCTCGGTCTGCTGGCCGCGATCGCGCTGCTGGTGGCGCGCCAGATTGTGCTGCCGGTCCGGTCGGCGTCGCGGATCGCCGAGCGGTTCGCCGAAGGGCACCTCACCGAGCGGATGCCGGTGCGCGGCGAGGACGACATGGCACGGCTTGCGGTGTCGTTCAACGACATGGCCGAAAGCCTGCACCGGCAGATCACCCAGCTGGAGGAGTTCGGCAACCTGCAGCGGCGGTTCACCTCGGACGTCAGCCATGAGCTGCGGACCCCGCTGACGACCGTGCGGATGGCCGCCGACCTGATCTACGACCACAGCGACGACCTCGATCCGGCGTTGCGGCGCTCGACCGAGCTGATGGTCAGCGAGCTGGATCGGTTCGAAACGCTGCTCAATGACCTGCTGGAGATCTCGCGCCACGACGCCGGCGTCGCCGAGCTGTCCGTCGAATCGGTGGATCTGCGGTCGACGGTGCAGAGCGCGCTGGACAACGTCGGCCACCTTGCGCAGGACGCCGAGCATCGAGTTGATCGTCGACATGCCGGCCGAGGAGGTCATCGCCGAGGTCGATCCGCGCCGGGTGGAACGGATCCTGCGCAACCTGATCGCCAACGCGATCGATCATGCCGAGCACAAGCCCGTGCGGATCCGGATGGCCGCCGACGAAGACACCGTCGCCGTGACCGTCCGTGACTACGGCGTCGGGCTCCGCCCCGGCGAGGAGAAGCTGGTGTTCAGCCGGTTCTGGCGCTCGGACCCGTCGCGCGTACGGCGCTCGGGCGGGACCGGCCTCGGCCTGGCGATCAGCATCGAGGACGCCCGCCTGCACCAGGGTCGGCTGGAGGCGTGGGGGGAACCCGGCAAGGGCGCCTGCTTCCGCCTCACGCTGCCGCTGGTGCGCGGGCACAAGGTGACGACGAGCCCGTTGCCGATGAAACCCGTTGGGCGCGAACGGCCGCCACGGCGACCGGCCCGCGCGCGTGAACCGGCAGGGGAGACGGTGTGAAGCGGGCCCTTGCGGCGGTGTGGCTGCTGGTGTTCGCTCTCGCGGGCTGCGCCGGGGTGCCAAGTTCGTCGGCGCCGCAAGCGATCGGGACCGTCGACCGGCCGGCGCCGCCGAGCCTGCCCAAACCGACACCAGCCATGGATCCCGACGTGCTGCTGCGCGAATTCCTCAAGGCGACCGCCGATCCCGCCAACCGGCACCTGGCCGCACGACAGTTCCTCACCGAATCCGCCTCGCGCGGCTGGGATGACGCCGGTAGCGCGCTGCTGATCGACAACGTGGTGTTCGTCGAAACACGTGGCCCCGACCGGGTCTCGGTCAGCATGCGGGCCGACATCCTTGGCTCGCTGTCCGACATGGGTGTGTTCGAGACCGGCGAGGGGGCCCTGCCCGACCCGGGTCCCATCGAACTGGCGAAGACAGCGGGCGGCTGGCGCATCGACCGGCTGCCCAACGGGGTTTTCCTTGACTGGCAACAGTTTCAGTCGACCTACAAGCGCAACACGCTGTACTTCGCCGACCCCACAGGCAAGACCGTCGTGCCCGATCCGCGCTATGTCGCGGTGTCCGATCCCGACCAGTTGGCCACCGAGTTGGTCAGCAAGCTGATCGTCGGGCCGCGGCCGGAGATGAACAACACAGTGCGCAACCTGGTCGGTCCCCCACTCAAGCTGCGCGGCCCGGTGACGCGCGCCGACGGTGGCAAGACGGGGGTGGGCCGTGGCTACGGCGGCGCCCGCATCGACCTGGAGAACTTGTCGACGACGGACCCGCACACCCGGCAACTTCTTGCAGCGCAAATCATTTGGACGTTGGCCCGGGCCGGTATCAACGGGCCGTACGTGATCAACGCCGACGGTGCGGCGCTGGACGATCGCTTCGCCGACGGCTGGAACACCTCCGATGTCGCGGCGACCGACCCTGGCGCGGCCGACGGCGCCGCCGCGGGCCTGCACGCGCTGGTGGGCGGGTCGCTGGTTTCGCTGGACGGCCAGCGCGCGTCGAAGGTCACCGGCTCGTTCGGCGAGATGCCCAACCAGACGGCGGCCGCGGTGTCGCGCTCCGGCCAGCAGGTGGCGTCGATCGTGATGCTGCGCCCCGGTGCGCCCGACATGGCGTCGTCGCTGTGGGTCGGCCCGCTGAACGGCAATGCGACACAGGCGATGGACGGACGCACCCTGTCGCGGCCCAGTTGGGCGCTTGACGACGCCATCTGGGTGGTGGTGGACGGCAACAACGTGGTGCGGGCGATCCAGGACGCGTCGGGGCAGCCGGCCCGCATTCCCGTCGACTCCACAGTGGTGTCGACCCATTTCCCCGGCGCGATCGCCGAGTTGCAGCTTTCCCGCGACGGAACCCGCGCCGCGATGGTGATCGAGGGCCAGGTGATCCTGGCCGGTGTCGAGCAGACGACGGGCGGCGGTTATGTGCTGACCTATCCGCGGCGGCTGGGGTTCGGACTTGGCAACACCGCGGTGTCGCTGTCCTGGCGCACCGGCGACGACATCGTCGTCAGCCGCACCGACCCGCAGCACCCGGTGTCCTACGTCAACCTCGACGGGGTGAACTCCGACGGCCCAAGTCGCAACCTGCTGATGCCCGTCACCACCGTCGCCGCCAACCCGTCGACCGTGTACGTCGCCGATGAGCGCGGCGTGCTGCAGCTGTCCGGTTCGGCGGCCGATGACGCCCCGGCGTGGGTCGAGGTGCGGCCGCTGATGGTGCCCGCCGCGCTGCCGGTGTTGCCCGGCTGATGGCGAAACGTTCGCGCCATCGCACTCAACGATCTTCCCGGCATGGCCCGTTGGGCAGACAAAACACCGGCAGAGGTGTTGGCTCGAAAGCCGGGAGGGGAGGTTAGGTGCGCGGCCCGTAGGTCACCCTCGCGATGACGTTGCAGATCATCGTCGACGGCGATAGGGCCGTCGCGTGCGCCTGCAACGGCAATATGGTCAATGGCACGTTCTAACTGACTGAAAGGTGTTCTGTGGATATCTCAGAGTTCTCCATCTCGCGGCAGAAGGTTCTGCTCGGCGCCGGGCTGGGCTTGGCGACCGCTGTGGTGGCCGCCTGCAGCACGTCAGGCAAACAGCCCGAAGCGACGAGCGAACCCAGCGCGACGAGCGCGGCCCCGCCCACGTCGGGTGCTGCCGGCGCCCCAGCGGCGAACGTCATCGCCAAAACGGCCGATGTGCCGGTGGGCTCGGGCGTGATCGTCGACAAGGTCGTGGTGACCCAACCGACTGCCGGTGTGTTCAAGGGCCTCTCGGCGATCTGCACGCATGCGGGGTGCACGGTGAACAAGGTTGCCGACGGGACCATCGACTGTCCGTGCCATGGCAGCAAGTACAACCTCGACGGCTCGGTGGCCAACGGCCCGGCGACCACGCCGTTGGCGAGCAAGAACATCACCGTGCAGGGCGACTCGATCGTGCTTGGCTGAATCGGCAGCAGAGCCGCGTTGTCATGTCGGCATTGCGGCGACGATCTGCTCGGGCGTCAGCGGAAGGGAGCGCACGCGAACACCGATCGAATCCGACAACGCGTTGGCGATAGCGGCCGCCGTTGGGCCCTGCGCGCACTCTCCGACTCCCAGTGCAGGGTTGTCGGCCCCGGGCAGGAATTCGACGTCGACGGCCGGAACTTCCGAGAAGCGCAGGATCGGATAGGTCTCCCAGGTATCGCTGGTGACCGTGAACCGGTCGAAGCGTACCCGCTCCTTCACCGCCCAGCTGGTGGACTGGATTGCGCCACCTTCGATTTGGTTGGCCGCCCCGTCGGGGTTGATGACCAGTCCCGCGTCGACGGCGACGGTCAGCCGCCGCACGCGCACCTGCTGGGCGGCCTCGACCTCGGCGACGACCGCGCAATAGGCGCTCGTATTCTTGTAACGGGCATATCCGATTCCGTGTCCGACGGCGTCGGTGGGCGTCCATGACTCCCAATTTGACTGGCGAACAACATGTTCCAGCACCGCGCGGGCGCGCGGATCGGGCAGGTGCGCCAGCCGGAACTCGACGGGGTCCCGGCCGGCGTTGGCGGCGAGCTCGTCCATGAACGACTCCACGGCGAACACGTTGAGATGCGCTCCCAACGACCGCAGCGCCGATGTCCGCAGCGGCATCGTGGTCAGCAGGTGATTGACGACTTCATACGCCGGAAAGGCGTATCCCGGGACCGCGTTGCGGCTCGCTCCACCGCCGTATTCGGCAGGCGGTTCACCCGCCGAGCGGATTTCCTCGCCTCCCGCGCGGTGACTGGCTGCCAGGAACGCGGGGTTCGGTGTCATGCCGGGGCGGCTGACAAAGCTGCCGCTCCAGATCTCGTGCCGCCAGGTCAACACGTCGCCGTCGGGTGCGCAGTCCGCCGAGATCCGGACGACGCCAGCGGGTCCGAGCGGGGACCAGCTCAGCTCGTCGGGTCGTGACCACACCACCTGCACCGGTCGGCCCGGTACGGCGAGGGCGAGCACGGCGGCGTCCATCGCTGCATCGTCGGCGCCGTTGTGGCCGTAGCAGCCCGCCCCGTCGACGTGCCGGACTACGAGGTGGTCCTGCGGAATCTCGAGCACGCGCGCGATCTCGCGGCGCAATACGTGCACTCCCTGGCTGTGTGTCCAGATCTCGAGGCGATCGTTCGCCGCGAGCGCAACAGCGCAGGACGGGCCGATCGAGCCGTGTGCGAGGTACGGGCGGTGGTAGGACGCGGCGAATGAGCGGGCGACGCCCGTGCGCGGCCGTTGCCCGACGTCAGCGATCACGGTGGTATCCGTCGGCGCCGACGTGAGGAACACGGGCAACTCGTCCTCGTCGGGCAATGTCGGTCGCTGCTCCCACACCACGTCGCGGCGCAGCAGGTCGGCGGCACGCAGCGCGGTCTCCTCGCGTTCGGCCACGACCGCAAGGAAGTTGCCGTCGTGCACCACGGCGATCACGCCAGGCAGGGCATCCGTTGGGCCGGTGTCGATCTCACGTAGGGTCGCACCGCGCGACGGCGGGCGGACCACCCTGCCGTACACCATCCCGTCCAACGTCAGGTCGTGGACATAGCGTGGCCGGCCCGAGAGTTTGTCGGGAAGATCCAGCCGTGCGACGCTGGTGCCGACGACCCGGTAGGCGGACACGGGCTTGGGCGCCGCGGCACCACTTGCGGGCCTGTCCAACAAGGTGTCGTCGGCCAACTCCCAGTAGCTGGTGGCCGCGCCGTCCGGAGCGGCGATCTGCCCATCGTCGATCGTGAGGTCTTCCTTGGGCACAGCGAGCTTGTCGGCGGCGACCCCGAGGTACACGTCGCGGACTTCCGCGCACACCTGCCGAAGCGCAGCGCCCGAATGCTGGATGGAAAGGCTGCCTGCGGTCAAGCCCTCGTCGGGGCTCAGATCGGTGGTCGCCGCGGTCATCTCGATGCGGGCGACGTCGACGTCGAGTTCCTCGGCGGCCACCTGCGCCAGCGCCGTGAGCACGCCCTGACCCAATTCGACTTTGCCCGAGCGGATCTCAACGATGCCGTCTGCGCTGATGCGCAGCCACGTGCCGAGCCGTGGATTGGCGGCCAGGGCCGTCGGCAGCGCTTCGGTGGTCACGAGACGGCCCCGCGCATCTCGGCGGCGGCGGCGAGCACGGCACGCACCACCCGGTTGTGGGCGCCGCAACGACAGAGGTTGTCATCGAGCGCGGCGCGGACTTCGGACTCCGACGGGTCAGGATTCGTCGCCAGCAGCGCTGCGGCGCTGACCACGATCCCCGACATGCAGTAGCCGCATTGGGCGGCCTGCTGCTCGACGATCGCGCGGGCGACCGGATGCGGCCGGCCGTCGGTGCCCAGGCCCTCGACCGTGGTCACCTCCTTGCCTTTTACCGACCACAACGGGGTGTCGCACGAGTAGACCCGGTGCCCGTCGACGAGCACCGAACAGGAACCGCAGACGCCCAGCCCGCAGCCGAACCGGGTGCCCTTCAGACCGAGGTGATTGCGCAACACGTACAAACAGTGCGGTGTCGTCGTCGGCATGAACCTGCCGGGCGTGGCCATTCACACGAACCTCTGCCATCTGTCCAGCATCACCGCCCCGCCCGATACCCGCCAGCAGGGGTATGTCCCAGGTGCTGAGGTCGCCGATGTGCTCGCGATCACGCACCCTTGACGCCTTCGGCAATTATCGCGAAGTCAAGCCGATGTGAAGAACTGAAAACAGGTCCACGAATTTACTGGCACTACTGGGTGAACACGGACTACCGTCGGCACAAACCACCCGTGAATGCCTCACGGCGGCGCTCAACCCGAAGCGCCAGCATCGCCGAGAGGCGGTAGGAGGTGAGTACTCGACACCTTGCGGCGGCGGACGGAGCGACGTGCAGGCCCGCCGGCGCGAATCCGAAGCCAAGTCGGGCACGCGAAGCGTGCGACTCCGTAGAGAAACGAGTTGCCAAGCATGTCAAGCCATTCCGTTGACTCAGACCGCACCATGGTGATCGAGGACGAGACGCCAGAACCTGCCCCTGCCGCTGAGGTCGTCGTCAAGGGCCGAAACGTCGAGGTTCCCGAGCACTTCCGCATCTATGTCGCAGAGAAACTGTCACGCCTGGAACGATTTGACCGCACCATCTACCTCTTCGACGTCGAACTCGACCACGAGCGCAACCGGCGCCAACGCAAGAACTGCCAACACGTCGAGATCACCGCGCGAGGTCGCGGCCCCGTCGTGCGCGGCGAAGCCTGCGCCGACAGCTTCTACGCCGCCCTGGAGTCGGCGGTCTGCAAGCTCGAGAGCCGGCTGCGCCGCAGCAAAGACCGTCGCAAGGTGCACTACGGCGACAAGACGCCGGTGTCGTTGGCCCAGGCCACGGCCCTCAACCCGGTGCCCGAGGCGCTCTTGGCGCTGGCCGAAGACGCAGCGCAGACCGACGGTGCCGTCGAGGATCACGAACCGGGCCGCATCGTTCGCACCAAGGAGCACCCGGCCAAGCCGATGACCGTCGACGACGCGCTCTACGAGATGGAGCTCGTCGGCCACGATTTCTTCCTCTTCCACGACAAACAGAGCGACAGACCCTGCGTGGTGTACCGCAGGCACGCCTACGACTACGGACTGATTCGGCTTGCTTAGCCGCTTTCCAGCGCCTTCGACCAGCTATTTCGACGAGTCACTTACGATGGACCACGTCTAACACGTCACGACATCCATCGAACCCAAAGAGGAAATAGCGTGCTGTCGAAGTTGCTCCGTCTCGGTGAAGGCCGCATGGTCAAGCGCCTCAAGGGGGTGGCTGACTATGTCAACACCCTGTCCGACGACGTGGGGAAGCTCTCCGACGCCGAGCTGCGAGCCAAGACCGACGAATTCAAGCAACGCGTCGCCGACGGCGCCGACCTCGATGACCTGCTGCCCGAGGCGTTCGCGGTCGCCCGCGAGGCGTCCTGGCGGGTACTCGACCAGCGGCCGTTCGACGTCCAGGTGATGGGCGGCGCGGCGCTGCACTTCGGCAACGTCGCCGAGATGAAGACCGGCGAGGGCAAGACCCTGACCTGCGTTCTGCCGGCGTACCTCAACGCGCTCAACGGCAAGGGAGTGCACGTCGTCACCGTCAACGACTACCTGGCCAAACGCGACAGCGAGTGGATGGGCCGCGTGCACCGCTTCCTGGGCCTCGACGTCGGCGTGATCCTCGCCCAGATGACGCCCGACCAGCGGCGCGTCGCCTACGCCGCCGACATCACCTACGGCACCAACAACGAGTTCGGCTTCGATTACCTACGCGACAACATGGCGCATTCGCTGGACGATCTTGTTCAGCGCGGCCACCCCTTCGCCGTCGTCGACGAGGTCGACTCCATCCTGATCGACGAGGCCCGCACGCCGCTGATCATCTCCGGCCCCGCCGACGGTGCGTCGAACTGGTACACCGAGTTCGCCCGGCTGGCGCCGCTGATGGAGAAGGACACCCACTACGAGGTCGACCTGCGCAAGCGCACCATCGGTGTGCACGAGATCGGTGTCGAGTTCGTCGAGGACCAACTGGGCATCGACAACCTCTACGAGGCCGCCAACTCGCCGCTGGTCAGCTACCTCAACAACGCCGTCAAGGCCAAGGAGCTGTTCCAGCGCGACAAGGACTACATCGTCCGCGACGGCGAAGTGCTCATCGTCGACGAGTTCACCGGCCGCGTGCTGATCGGCCGCCGCTACAACGAGGGCATGCACCAGGCCATCGAGGCCAAGGAGCACGTCGAGATCAAGGCCGAGAACCAGACGCTGGCCACCATCACCCTGCAGAACTACTTCCGGCTCTACGACAAGCTCGCCGGCATGACGGGCACCGCCCAGACCGAGGCTGCCGAGCTGCACGAGATCTACAAGCTCGGTGTGGTCAGCATCCCGACCAACAAGCCGATGATTCGCGGCGATCAGTCCGATCTGATCTACAAGACCGAAGAGGCCAAGTACATCGCCGTCGTCGACGACGTCACCGAGCGCTACGAGAAGGGCCAGCCGGTTTTGATCGGCACCACCAGCGTGGAGCGTTCCGAGTACCTCTCGCGACAGTTCCAGAAGCGGCGCATCCCGCACAACGTGCTCAACGCGAAGTACCACGAGCAGGAGGCCGGGATCATCGCCGAGGCCGGCCGCCGCGGCGCGATCACCGTCGCCACCAACATGGCCGGCCGCGGCACCGACATCGTGCTCGGCGGCAACGTGGACTTCCTGGCCGACAAGCGGCTGCGCGCGCAGGGCCTCGACCCGGTCGAGACCCCCGAGGACTACGAGGCGGCCTGGCACGAAGTGCTGCCAAAGGTCAAGGCCGAGGCGGCCGAGGAGGCCGAGGACGTCATCGCGGTCGGCGGTCTCTATGTGCTGGGTACCGAGCGCCACGAGTCACGCCGCATCGACAACCAGCTGCGCGGTCGCTCCGGCCGCCAGGGCGACCCCGGCGAGTCGCGGTTCTACCTGTCACTCGGCGACGAGCTGATGCGGCGGTTCAACGGCGAGACCCTTGAGGCGCTGCTCAACCGGCTGAATCTGCCCGACGACGTGCCGATCGAGGCCAAGATGGTCACCCGCGCGATCAAGAGCGCGCAGACGCAGGTCGAGCAGCAGAACTTCGAGGTCCGCAAGAACGTCCTCAAGTACGACGAAGTGATGAACAAGCAGCGCATGGTCATCTACGACGAGCGTCGCCGCATCCTCGAAGGAGAGAACCTCGCCGAGCAGGCCCACAAGATGCTCATCGACGTCGTCACCGCCTACGTCGAAGGTGCGACCAGCGAGGGCTACTCCGAAGACTGGGACCTGGAATCGCTGTGGTCGGCGCTGCGCACGCTGTACCCGGTCGGCATCGACCACCACGATCTGATCGACTCCGACGCGGTGGGTGAGGCGGGGGAGCTGACCCGCGACGAGCTGCTGGACGCGTTGATCTCCGACGCCGAGCGCGCGTACGCCGAACGCGAGAAGCAGCTCGAGGAGATCGCCGGCGACGGCGCGATGCGGCAGCTGGAGCGCAACGTGCTGCTCAACGTTCTTGACCGCAAGTGGCGCGAGCACCTCTACGAGATGGACTACCTCAAGGAGGGCATCGGGCTGCGGGCGATGGCGCAGCGTGACCCGCTGGTGGAGTACCAGCGCGAAGGCTACGACATGTTCGTCGGCATGCTCGAGGGACTCAAGGAAGAGTCGGTGGGCTTCCTGTTCAACGTCACTGTGGAAGCCGCGCCTGCCGCCTACCGTGGCGCCGGTCGCCGCGCCGAGCGGGTTGGCCGCCTTCGCCGCGGAGGCCGCGGCCAAGGCTCAGGAAGGTGCCGTTGCCACCAAGGAGCGTCCGGCGGCGTTGCGCGCCAAGGGAATTGAGAGCGACGCACCGCCGCTGACCTACACCGGGCCGTCCGAGGACGGGTCGGCGGCGGTGCAACGGTCCAGTGGCGGCCCCAAGAACGCGGCACCCACGAGCGGCAGCCGGCGTGAGCGCCGTGAAGCCGCGCGCCAGCAGGCCAAGGACAGCCGCAGACGCTAGCTCACGATTCGACGAGCGCGGCGATGCGCTGCAGCGTCGCGCACGTGCCGGTCTCGGCCGGCATGGATATCGAACCCATCTGAGCACCCGTAATGCGCGCCAGCAGAATCGGCCGATAACCTCTGCAGGGGGTTCATTGACAGCGACAAAAGCGCAACCGCGGCCGAGCCGCGCGTAAAGCCGGGGGAGGGTGACGCCGCGATGGTGATCAGATTGTCGGCGTCTGACGCGTCGTTCTATCACCTCGAAGACACCTCAACCCCGATGTACGTCGGCACGCTGTCGATCCTGCGCAAGCCGCGCACCGGGTTGAGCTATGAAACCTTGCTGGCCACTGTCGAACAACGGCTCCCGCAGATCCCGCGCTATCGCCAGAAGGTGCGTGAAGTGACCCTGGGCCTGGCCCGCCCGATCTGGGTCGACGACCGCGACTTCGACATCACCTACCACATCCGGCGGTCGGCGCTGCCGTCGCCGGGCAGCGACGCGCAGCTGCACGAGCTCATCGCCCGGATCGGCTCGCGGCCCCTGGACAAGTCGCGGCCGCTGTGGGAGATGTATCTGATCGAGGGCCTGGCCCGCAACCGCGTCGCGATCTACACCAAATCGCACCAGGCGCTGGTGAACGGCATGACGGCGCTCGAGATCGGCCACGTCGTCGCCGATCGCACCCAGAGGCCGCCGGAGTTCGGCGAGGACATCTGGATCCCGGCGCGTGAGCCGAGCGACCGTCAGCTGGTGTTGGGCGCCGTCGGCGAATGGATCACCCGTCCCGCCGAGCAGGTTGGGGCCGTGCGCTCGGCGGTGACCGAGGTGGCGACCAATGCGGGTCAGCTGGTTGAGGTCGGGCGCCGGTTCGTCGACATCGCGCGCACGTTCGCCCGCGGCACCGCGCCGAACAGCCCGTTGAACGCGACCGTGTCGCGCAACCGCCGCTTCACGGTGGCCGGCCATCGGCTCGACGACTATCGCCTGGTTCGGGCGCGCTACGACTGCGACGTCAACGACGTCCTGCTGGCCGTGGTGGCCGGGGCGCTGCGGAACTGGCTGATGTCGCGTGGCGAGCCGGTGACAGCGACGACGACCGTGCGCGCGATGGCCCCGATGTCGGTCTATCCGGACGCGGACCTCGACACGACCGGGCCGGGGCAGGCGATCAGCGAGGTGTCGCCGTTTCTGATCGACCTGCCGGTCGGTGAGGGCAACGCAGTGGTGCGGCTGTCGCAGATCGCGCATGCCACCGAGTCACATCCGACCGCGGCCAGCCTTGTCGACGCCAGGACCATCGTGACGTTGTCAGGATTTGCGCCACCGACGTTGCACGCCATGGGAATTCGCGTTGCAACCAGTTTCTCGGCGCGGCAGTTCAACCTGCTGATCACCAATGTGCCCGGCGCGCAGAAGCAGATGTTTGTCGCAGGGACCAAACTGCTGGAAACCTATGCGGTTCCGCCGCTGCTGAACAATCAGGTGCTGGCGCTCGGCGTGACGTCCTATAACGGCATGCTCTATTTCGGCATCAACGCCGACCGTGACGCGATGAGCGACGTCGACGTGTTGCCGTCGCTGCTGCGCGAATCGCTCGATGAATTGCTGGAGGCTGCGCAGTAATCGCCTAGAGTCGCCTGGTGCGTGTCTATGTCCCGGCGACGTTGGCCATGCTGCAGCAGCTCGTCGCCGAGCGGTCGCTGCATGCGCGCAACGGCACCGCCTTCGCGGTGACGCCGACGCTGCGTGAGGCCTACGCCGAGGGCGACGACGACGAGCTGGCCGAGGTGGCCCTGCGCGACGCGGCACTGGCATCGCTGCGGCTGTTGGCCGGCGAGGGGATATCCGATTTGCCGCCGCGGCGAGCCGTCGTGGTCGCCGAGGTCGAAGGTGCGACGGGCCGTCCGGATCTTGACGACGCGGTGGTGCGGCTGTCGGGGTCGATCGCCTATGACGACGTGATCGCCGCGTATGTCGACAATGCCGACGCCGAGGCCGCGGTGGTGCCGGCGATCGAGGCGGTCGACTCCGCTGACCTGGGGGATGAGGACGCCGAATTCGTCGTCGGCGACGCGCAGGACCACGATCTGGCCTGGTATGCGCCCCAAGAGCTGCCATTCCTGCTGGAGTTGTTGTGATGGTCGTCCCATGGCTCAAGCGCAGAACCTACGGTACCGTAGGTTATGTCTCCCGGACGACGGGTGCCGCCATCCTGAAACTGGGGCAGGAGCTTTCATTGGGCAAGAAATACAGCAGCAGCAGGCCCGCTGCCGTGCTGTCTGACACCGTGCGGCCGACCGTCGCCGGCGCCGGTAAGCATCCCGGCTGGGACACCGCGCGCGCGCTCGCCGAGCGCATCACCACACCGTTGCTGCCCGACGACTATCTCAAGCTCGCGAACCCGTTGTGGTCTGCGCGCGAACTGCGCGGCCGGGTGCTGGAGGTACGTCGCGAAACCGTCGACTCCGCGACCTTGGTCATCAAGCCGGGATGGGGTTTTTCCTTCGACTATCAGCCCGGTCAGTACATCGGGATCGGTGTGTTGGTCGACGGGCGCTGGCGTTGGCGGTCGTATTCGTTGACGTCCAGCCCGGTGACGGCGAGCCGCATCATCACCATCACTGTCAAGGCCATGCCCGAGGGGTTCCTGTCCAGCCACCTGGTCGGCGGGGTAGCGCCTGGCACGATCGTGCGGCTGGCCGCGCCGCAGGGCAACTTCGTGATGCCCGATCCGGCACCGGCCTCGGTGTTGTTCATCACCGGCGGCTCCGGCATCACGCCGGTGATGTCGATGCTGCGCACGCTGGCCCGTCGCGACCAGGTCACCGATGTGGTCCACTTGCATTCGGCGCCAACGGAATCCGATGTGATGTTCGGTGGGGAGCTGGCCGAGCTCGAGCGTACGCACGACGGTTACGGGCTGCGGCTGCGGACCACCCGTACCGAAGGCCGGCTTGATCTGTCCCGGCTCGGCGACGAGGTGCCCGACTGGCGTGAGCGCCAGACCTGGGCGTGCGGGCCCGAGGGCATGCTCACCGACGCCGAGCGGGTTTGGCATGCGCACGGCATCACCGACCGGCTCCATCTCGAGCGCTTCGCGGTGTCGAAGGCCGGGGCGCACGGCCAGGGCGGCACGGTGCAGTTCGCACGCAGTCAGAAGACGCTGACCGTGGACGGGGCGACACCACTGATGGACGCCGGTGAGAGCGTCGGCATCCAGATGCCGTTCGGTTGCCGGATGGGCATCTGCCAGTCATGCGTGGTCGGGCTGCTCGACGGCCACGTCCGCGACCTGCGCACCGGTGCCGAACACGAACCGGGGAGCCGCGTCCAGACGTGCATTTCTGCAGCGTCCGGCGATTGTGTACTGGATGTTTAGGCTTTACTGACTGGTAACCTACGGGTACGTAAGTTACGGTAACGTAGGTAAGCGAAGGGAGGCAGACAATGGCAATTACGGACGTACCGGCATTCGCGCATCTCACCGAAGCCGACATCGAAAACCTGGCTGTCGAGCTCGACGCGATCCGTCAGGACATTGAAGACTCCCGTGGCGAGCGCGACTCGCGCTACATCCGCCGCACGATCGCCGCCCAACGTGCTCTCGAGGTGACCGGCCGGCTGCTGCTGGCCGCGAGCTCGCGACGCTCCGCGTGGTGGGCGGGGACAGTGACTTTGGGCGTGGCCAAGATCGTCGAAAACATGGAGATCGGCCACAACGTCATGCACGGCCAGTGGGATTGGATGAACGATCCCGAGATTCACTCCTCGACGTGGGAGTGGGACATGAGCGGGGCCTCCAAGCATTGGCGGTTCACCCACAACTTCATGCACCACAAGTACACGAACATCCTCGGCATGGACGACGACGTCGGCTATGGCGTGCTGCGCGTCACCCGCGACGAGAGGTGGAAGCCGTTCAATCTCTCCAACCTGTTGTTCAACACCCTCCTCGCGCTCGGCTTCGAGTGGGGCGTCGGGTTGCAGCACTTGGAACTCGGCAGGATCTTCAAGGGCCGCGACGACCGCGACGCCACCATGGTGCGGTTGCGCGAGTTCTCGGCGAAGGCCGGCCGCCAGGTGGTGAAGGACTACGTGGCCTACCCGGCGGTGACCGCACTGTCACCGGGTGCGACGTTCATGTCGACGCTGAAGGCCAATGCGGTCGCGAACGTCATCCGCAACGTGTGGGCCAATGCGGTGATCTTCTGCGGCCACTTCCCCGACGGCGCCGAGAAATTCACCAAGACCGACATGGTCGGCGAGACCAAGGGCCAGTGGTACCTGCGCCAGATGCTGGGCAGCGCCAACTTTGAGGGCGGCCCCGCGCTGCGGTTCATGAGCGGCAACCTATGCCATCAGATCGAACACCATCTTTACCCCGACCTGCCGAGCAGCCGGTTGCACGAGATCTCGATTCGGGTCAGGGAAGTCTGCGAGAAGTACGACCTGCCGTACACGACGGGCTCGTTCCTGGTGCAGTACGGCAAGACGTGGCGGACCATCGCCAAGCTGTCGCTACCGGACAAGTTCCTGCGTGACAGCGCCGATGATGCGCCCGAGACTCGCAGCGAGCGGATGTTCACGGAGCTGGAACCGGGGTTCGGGGTTACGGATCCGGCCACCGGTCGCCGTCGCGGACTCAAGACCGCGATCGCCACGGTGCGCGGCTGGCGCCGCGCCAAGCGGGCCGAGAAGCAGGCGAGCACGCGCACCGACCTCGCGGCCTAACGGTCACCTCGAGACTGGCCCTCCCGAACGGGAGGGCCTTTTTCGTGTCGCGTTCCCCCGATCGGGGGACAAGCGATTCCCCCGACGCTGCGGCCGATCTCCGGACATACAACGTGCGCTGGCCAGGGCATTCTTAAGTCATCGCCGGAACGCACCGGCGCAGGAGACCAAAAGCCAACTCACACAGGAGAATTCAGAAATGACCACCGTCGCCCCCACCTTCGCCCGCTACTTCGCTCTGCCGATCGTCTCGGCCGGAATCATCGGCGGCGCGGCCCTGGGTATGGCCGGCATGGCCAACGCGGCCCCTCAGAATCAGCCCACCGGGCCGGGCCACTCGTACGCCGCCGAGCGTCAAGGCCCACCCCGCCCCCGGGGCGCTGCCGGGCTGGCACAACCACCACGGCGTGAACCACATCGAGCGCTTGGTCCCCGGCTACCGGCGCTGATAGGCCACCCACAGACGCCCTCCCCGAAACGGGGAGGGCGTCGCCTTGTGCAGTGTCGGCGGTCAGGCTTCGCGTAGCGCGGCGAGCAGTCGTCGGGCCGCGGCGACCCGGCCGGCCGCGGGTCCGCTCAACGTGTCCAGCGCGCATTCCGGATCGGCGGGCGGGCCCATATGCCCGCAGCCGCGCGGGCAGTCCTTGATTGCCTCCGCCAGGTCGGAGAACGCCAGCAGCACGTCGGCGGGTTGGATGTGGGCCAGCCCGAACGACCGGATACCAGGTGTGTCGATCACCCAGCCGCCGGAGTGCAGCGGTAGCGCCACCGACTGCGACGACGTGTGCCGTCCCTTGCCCACCCCTGATACATCACCGGTAGCGCGATCTGCTTCTGGAACAAGGCGATTCACCAGGGTCGACTTGCCGACTCCGGAATGGCCGAGCAGCACGGTGATGTGTTCAGCGAGCATCGGCGCCACGACGTCGAGGGGATCGTCACGGCCGGCGATGGCCACAGCCAGGTCCAGGTCGGCGAATTGCGCGGCGAACGGCTCGGCCGGCGCGAGGTCTGACTTCGTCAGACACAGGATCGGTGAAAGCCCGCCGGTATAGGCGGCGATCAGCGCCCGCTCGACCAGGCCGGTGCGCGGCGGCGGGTCGGCCAGCGCGACGACGATCAGCAGCTGATCGGCGTTGGCGACGATGACGCGTTCGGTGGGGTCGGTGTCATCGGCGGTGCGCCGCAACACCGTTCGCCGTTCACCACGCCGAACGATGCGGGCCAGCGTGTCTGGCCGTCCGGACAGATCCCCGACGATGTCCACGTCGTCGCCGACCACGATCGGGGTGCGACCCAGCTCCCGCGCCCGCATCGCGGTGACGCGGCGGTCGGGGTCGCAGCCCAGCGCGCAACCCCACCGGCCACGGTCGACGGTGACCACCATGGCTTCCTGCGCGTCAGCGTGTTCGGGGCGAGTCTTGGTCCGCGGCCGCGAGCCCCGGCTGGGGCGGACCCGGACGTCGGACTCGTCGTACTCGCGTTGCCTCAAGCGCCTGCCTCGGGCTCGAGTGTCTGGCCCGCCAGCATGTCGGCCCACAGCCGCGGGAACTCCGGCAGCGTCTTTGCCGTCGTGCCAATGTCTTCCACCTCGACGCCGGGCACCCGCAGCCCCACGATGGCGCCTGCCGTCGCCATCCGATGGTCGGCGTACGACCGCCACACCCCGCCATGCAGCGGCTGGGCGGTGATCACCAGGCCGTCGGACATCTCGACACATTGCCCGCCGAGACCGTTGATTTCGGTGCTCAGCGCGGCCAGCCGGTCGGTCTCATGACCACGCAGATGGGCGATTCCGCGCAGCTGCGACACCGAACCCGGCGCGGCCAGTGCCGCCAGTGCGGCCACCGCCGGGGTGAGCTCGCCGACGTCATGCAGATCCACGTCGAAGCCGTGGTAGGTTCCGGACCCGCGCACTTCGAGGTACGAACTGCTGTGGCGCACAATCGAACCGAGTTTCTCCAGGATGGCGACGATCGCGTCGGCGGGCTGGGTGCTCACCGATGGCCAACCCGTCAGGCGCACAGTCCCGCCGCTGACCACGGCCGCCGCCAGAAACGGCACGGCGTTGGACAGATCGGGCTCGATGGTCCAGTGCCGCGGCGCAATCGGGCCGGGTGCCACGCGCCAGAGGTTGGCATGGGTGTCGTCGACGTCGACGCCGGCGTCGCGCATCATTGACACCGTCATCGCGATGTGAGGCGCCGACGGCACCGACTCGCCGGTGTGCACGATCGTCAGCCCGTCGGTGAACGCCGCCCCTGACAGCAGCAGACCCGAGACGAACTGCGACGACGCCGACGCGTCGATCTCCACCGTGCCGCCTGCCACCGATCCGTCGCCGCGCACCGAGAACGGCAGACCGTCGCCATCGATGTCCACGCCGACGCCGCGAAGCCCGTCCAGCAGCGGCTTGATCGGGCGGACCCGGGCCTGCTCGTCGCCGTCGAAGATGACTGTCTGCCCGCTCAGCGCGGCGACCGGCGGGACGAAGCGCAGCACCGTGCCTGCCAGGCCGCAGTCGATGCGCGCGCCCGGCTGCGGGGCGATGGCACCGCTGATCGTCAGCTCGGTGTCGGCGCCCTCGACGCTGACGCCGAGCATCTGCAACGCGCCGATCATCAGGTCGGTGTCGCGGCTGCGCAACGCGCCGCTGACCGTCGACGTCCCTTGCGGCGTGGCCAGCGCGGCGAGCACGAGCGCGCGGTTGGTCTGCGACTTGGAACCGGGCACCGTCACCGTGGCGTGCACGGGAGCCTGCGTCGACGGTGCAGGCCAATTGCCTTCCTGCTCCTCGCGTCCGCGCGTGCTCACGGCCTCCATCCTGCCTTGTCGGTTCGGCGTGCCACCATGGCATATATGTGTGGGCGATTCGCGGTGACCACCGATCCGGCACTGCTGGCGGAGAAGATCCAGGCAATCGACGAGAGCACGGCAAGCACAGCAGCCAGTTCGACGACCAAGGACACCGGGAGCGGCCCGAACTACAACGTCGCGCCGACCACGACGATCTGCACGGTCGTCAAACGACACACCGAACCCGATGACGAGTCCACGCGGCGGGTGCGGCTGATGCGTTGGGGCCTGGTGCCGCCGTGGGCGAAGACCACAGAGGACGGCGGCCCCGACACCAAGGGGCCGCTGCTGATCAACGCCCGCTCCGAGAAGGTCACCACTTCACCCGTCTTCCGCAACTCCGCGAAGGGCAAACGCTGCCTGGTGCCGATGGACGGCTGGTACGAGTGGCGGCCCAACGGTGAGGCGTCATCTGCCACGTCACGCAAGGCAGCCCCGAAGACGCCGTTCTACATGTACGGCGCCGACGGCGAGCCGCTCTTCATGGCCGGGCTGTGGTCGACCTGGCGGCCGAAGGACGCGCCGAAAGCCGCCCCGCCGTTACTGAGCTGCACGATCATCACCACCGACGCCGCAGGCCCGCTCGCTGAGATCCACGACCGGATGCCGCTGACCATCAGCTGCGACGACTGGGACCGCTGGCTGGACCCTGACGCGCCAATCGACGAGGGCCTGCTGCGTGGGCACGGCGACCTCGACCGCATCGAGATCCGTGAGGTGTCGCGGCTGGTCAACAGCATCCGCAACAACGGACCCGAGTTGATCGAGCCCGCCAAGCCGGAGCCTGAGCAAGCGACGCTGCTCTAGGCCTGCCGAGGAATCCTCGGTAGGCCTAGAGTATTTCTCGTGCCACGCTCGGGTGCGAAGGTGTCAGACGCGCGAGACCGGTTGTTGCAGGTGGCGCGGCGCCGGTTCGCGGCCGACGGCGCACTCGTGCCCACGCTGGACGAGGTTCGGCGCGAGGCCGAGGTGAGCGTCGGCGCGCTGTATCACCATTTCCCGGACAAACCGGCCCTCGCCGCAGCCGTCTACGCGCAGTTGATCACCGAGTACCAAGCGGGTTTTGTCGCCATGCTGCGCGAGCAGGACAGCGCAGAGGGCGGCATCCGCGGCGGCGTGGCATATCACCTGCGGTGGGTGACCGGGCACCGCGCGGAGGCCAGGCTGCTGCTCGGTGACCGGATCGACAGTGCGGTGCTGCGCGACGCCAATCGGGAGTTCTTCGCCGCCGTCCGGGACTGGTGGCGCCCGCACCACACCTACGGGGTGTTGCGGCCGATGCGGCTCGGGGTCACGGCCGCGCTCTGGCTCGGCCCGGCACAGGAGTACAGCCGCTACTGGATCGCGGGCGGCGAAGCCAGAATGCCACCAGAAGCTGCCCAGACCTTTGCGAACGCCGCGTGGGCG
The DNA here is from genome assembly GCA_963733605.1 of uncultured Actinomycetota bacterium. GTDB lineage: Bacteria > Actinomycetota > Actinomycetes > Mycobacteriales > Mycobacteriaceae > Mycobacterium. The sequence goes on along the minus strand of CAVTDY010000017.1, from coordinate 168,090 downwards.
GTGTTGCGCGCCAACGATATTGAGGAGAAAGCCCAGTGAATGCACAGCCAGAATCGGTGTACCGCGCGTTGGTAGCCGCCGGCGAGGACCCCGATGCGCCAGAACGTGTGCGCGTCGATCACCGCGGCGACAGAGCGGTGGTCACCCTCGACGAATCCGAGCGGCTCAACGTCCTTTCCGCTCCGCTGGTGCGTCAACTGCGACGCGCGCTGCAGGCCCTCGATGCCGACGCCGATATTCGCAGCGTCGTCTTGACCGGCGTCGATCCGGGATTCAGCGCCGGCGGAGACCTGAAGATGATGCAGCTCGCGGTCGAACATCGCGACGCGCCGGAGGGGATGGCCGATGTGTGGCGGTGGATCCGCCGCGAGTTCGGCGGGATCGCCCGGCTCATCGCCGGATCGGACACGATCTTTGTCGCCGCGCTCAACGGCGCAGCGGCCGGTGTGGGCCTGGCCTGGGCCCTGACCTGCGACGTGGTCCTTGCCAGTGAGCGCGCGGTGATCGTACCTGCGTTCGGTCGCCTCGGCTTGATCCCCGAGGTCGGGACCAGCTGGGCGCTCACCCGCCGCCTGGGCTACCACGGGGCGCTCGCCTATTACCTGCGCGGCGACCACATCGATGCCAGCACCGCGCTTCGGCTCGGGCTCGTCCAGGAGGTCGTCGAACATGACCGACTCCTGGCCGCCGCTGACGAATGGTGTTCGCGCATCACGGAAATGCCGCCGCACGCCGTCGCGATGGCCAAACCATTGCTGCGGACCGCCGCCGACGCCAATTGGCACGACGCGCTCACGCTGGAGGAATTCGCCGAGCCGACGTGCTTCACGACCGCCGCGTTCGCCGACAGCGTCCGGGCGATGCTCAAGTAGATTCCGAGTCGTCGATACGATGATCGAATTCGATTACGGGCCTTCGTAACCCGGCGGGTTGGGGGTATCGACCCACAGGTCCACGCCGAGTTCGGCACCGGGCACGCAGTTGTACACCGACAGGTCGGTGACCCCGGATTCCAGCAGCACGTCCTCGCACAACAGGCTGTTGCCGGTGTAGGAGCGCGCCGGTTTGGTGAGCACGACGTAGGCGGCGTCGGCGTACACGTCGGGCTTGCGGGCGCGGCCCATCGCCTCGTCGCCGCCGAGCAGATTCTGCACCGCTGCGGTGGCCACCAGGGTGCGCGGCCAGAGCGTGTTGGACGCAATGCCGTCGTCGCGTAATTCCTGGGCCATCGCCAAGGCGCACAACGACATTCCGTATTTCGCCATCATGTACGCGGTCGGCGTCAGCCACTCCGGCTCCAGGCGAACCGGCGGCGACAGCGTGAGGATGTGTGGGTTCTCTCGGCCCACCATGTGCGGAATGCAGGCCTGCGAGACGGTGTAGGTGCCGCGCACCTGGATACCGTTCATCAGGTCGAAGCGCTTGAGCGGTACCTCCGTGATCGAACCGAGGTTGATCGCCGAGGCGTTGTTCACGCACATGTCGATGCCGCCGAACTGCTCGACGGTCTGCGCCACCGCCGATGCGACCGATTCCTCGTCGCGGATGTCACCGACGATCGGCAGCGCCTGCCCGCCGGCATCCTCGAGTTCCTTGGCCGCGGTGTACACCGTGCCAGGAAGCTTGGGATGCGGCTCGGCGGTCTTCGCGATCAGCGCGATGTTGGCGCCGTCGGCGGCGGCGCGGGTGGCGATCGCCAACCCGATGCCGCGGCTGGCGCCGGAGATGAACATGGTTTTCCCGGACAGGGAAGATGCTGACGTCTGTGCCATGGGGTTACCCTATGCGGCGCGAATGTCGGCGGTGACCGCCTTGGTCAGCCGGATCAGGTCCTGCGGGTGGACCACGACGTCCCAGCCCCGCTTGCCCGCGCTGCACAGCACGCGATCCCAGTGCAGCGCCGAGGCGTCGACCACGGTCGGTAACGGCCTGCGCTGACCGAACGGTGAAATGCCGCCGATGACGTACCCCGTCGACCGTTCCGCCGCGGCCGCGGTCGGCCATCGTCGTCCTGGGCACGCCAAGCGCTGCGGCGACGGCCTTCAGCGACAGCTTCGACGGGACGGGGATCACCGCGACGGCCAGGCCCTTCGGCAGTGCGATGACCAGCGTCTTGAACACCTGCTCCGGATTGATGCCCTCGGCCTGCGCAAGCCCCTCAACCGCCTCCTCGCCGAACGACTGGTTGCGGGAGTCGTGACGGTAGTGCAGCACGTCGTGGGGGACCTCGGCGGCCAACAGGGCCGCGATCGCCGGGGTTGCCGCGCGCGCCACCGGCTCAGCGTAGTGCGGGAACAACCGTGCCCGTCCGTGCTGTTATGGGAGGCAGTTCGGCCCGAAAGCGGGTCGTGTCCGTTAGTGCCTCTAGGATCAAAGGAAGGGGTCTTTGGTGCCTGCCATCTGTCTGGAGCGTCCGGTCGACCTACCGGGCCTGTTTGGTGGCGCCGCAACGGAAGGGACGGTGTTCCCCACAATGACCGACATCGACGGGTCGGCGCCCGATACGGCGTCAGAGACGTCGGGGCTCGATTCGACGGCTGCGTCGGTGCCCGACAGGGCCACCGAGAGCGACGCCGAGCTGACGGCGCGGTTTGAGCGCGATGCGATTCCGCTGCTCGACCAGCTCTACGGCGGTGCGCTGCGCATGACTCGCAACCCGGCGGACGCCGAGGACTTGCTGCAGGAAACCATGGTGAAGGCCTACGCCGGCTTCCGCTCGTTCCGCGAGGGCACCAATCTGAAGGCGTGGCTGTACCGGATTCTGACCAATACCTACATCAACAGCTACCGCAAGAAGCAGCGGCAGCCTTCCGAGTACCCGACCGAGGAGATCACCGACTGGCAGCTGGCTGCCAACGCGGAGCACACCTCGACCGGCCTGCGCTCGGCGGAGGTGGAGGCTCTTGAGTCGCTGCCGGACAACGAGATCAAGGAAGCCCTGCAGGCACTGCCGGAGGAATTCCGGATGGCGGTGTACTACGCCGACGTCGAGGGCTTCCCCTACAAGGAGATCGCCGAAATCATGGACACGCCGATTGGGACCGTGATGTCGCGGTTGCACCGCGGAAGGCGTCAACTGCGCGAGCTTTTGGCCGACGTGGCAAGGGACCGCGGCTTCATTCGCGGGCAGCAGCTTGACGCACCGGAAGAGGTGTCCTCATGAGCGACGACGAACGCTGGACTCCGCCCGTTGGGCCGGTCGACCCCGAGCATCCCGAATGTGCCGCGGTGATCGCCGAGGTATGGACGCTGCTCGACGGTGAATGCACCGCCGAGACCCGCGACAAGCTCAGGCACCACCTCGAAGAATGCCCCGCGTGCCTGCGCCACTACGGCGTCGAGGAACGGGTGAAGACGCTGATCGCCAGGAAGTGCAGCGGTGAGAAGGCGCCTGATCGGCTACGCGAGCGACTGCGGATCGAGATCAGCCGCACCACGATCATCCGCCGCGGCTAACGCACCGACTTCGAACCGCAGTTGGGCCGCTTGCCGTGGTTGGCCTTTGAGTGCTTGCGGTCGCGCTTCTTGCGGCCTCGCTTGGCCATGCTGCTCCTCCGTCTGGTCTGTACTTGTGCTCCATTGTCTCACGGCGCGGCCACAGCAGTTTCATGCCTCCTCGCGCGAGCGCTCGTCGGTGTCCGCCCTGGCTTTGTGGTTCGATAGAGCGGCATGCAGCAGCCGAAAGGGGTGAAGATGGCCGAGGATGTTCGCGCCGAGATCGTGGCCAGTGTGCTCGAGGTCGTGGTCCACGAGGGCGATCAGATCGGCGAGGGCGACACCCTGGTGCTGCTGGAGTCGATGAAAATGGAAATCCCGGTGCTGGCCGAGGTGGCAGGCACCGTCAGCAAGGTGAGTGTGTCCGTTGGCGATGTCATCCAGGCCGGCGACCTCATCGCGGTGATCAGCTGACCCCGATCTCGCCGGAGTAATCGCCGATGTCCACCCTCGGTGACCTGCTCGCCGAGCACACGGTCCTCCCAGGCAACGCCGTCGACCACCTGCACGCCGTGGTGGGCGAGTGGCAGCTGCTGGCAGACCTGTCGTTTGCCGACTACCTGATGTGGGTGCGCCGCGACGACGGTGTGCTGGTGTGCGTGGCGCAGGTCCGGCCGAACACCGCGCCGACGGTGCTGCTGGCCGACGCCGTCAGCTCACTGGCCGATGCCGACCAGATGCCGCTGGTGACCGAGGCGTTCAAGTCCGGCACGATTGGCCGGGAAAGCAGTGAGGGACAAGAGGATTCACCGGCGCAGCAGGCCGCCGGAGCGGCGCCTGGCCTCAACGTCGAAGCCGTGCCGGTGCGCTACGGCAACAATGTGGTGGCGGTGCTGACCCATCAGACCGCGCTGGCGGCACGCAAGGCCAGCCCGCTGGAAAGCGCCTACCTCGATTGCGCCGGTGACCTGTTGCTCATGCTGTCCGAGGGCACCTTCCCCAACGTCGGTGACCTGGCCATGTCACGGTCCAGTCCGCGGGTCGGCGACGGGTTCATCCGCCTGGACGAGGCGGGCTTGGTGGTGTTCGCCAGCCCCAACGCGATCTCGGCCTACCACCGGATGGGGCTGACCTCCGAACTCGAGAGCCACAATCTGGTCACCATCACCAGGCCGCTGATCTCCGACCCGTTCGAGGCGCAGGAACTGGCCAACCACGTCCGCGACTCGCTGGGCGGCGGGTCGAGCATGCGCATGGAGGTCGACGCGGGCGGTGCGGCGGTGCTGCTGCGCACGATCCCGTTGGTGGTGCACGGCGAGGCCGTCGGCGCCGCGGTGCTGATCCGCGACGTCACCGAGGTCAAGCGCCGCGACCGAGCACTGCTGTCGAAGGACGCGACGATCCGCGAGATCCACCACCGGGTGAAGAACAACCTGCAGACCGTCGCGGCGCTGCTGCGCCTTCAGGCCCGGCGCACCAACAACGCCGAAGGCCGGGAAGCGCTGATCGAATCGGTGCGACGGGTGTCGTCGATCGCACTGGTGCACGACGCACTGTCAATGTCGGTGGACGAGGAGGTCAACCTGGACCAGGTGGTGGACCGGATCCTGCCGATCATGAACGACGTCGCCACCGTCGACACACCTATCCGCATCAACCGCGTCGGCGACCTCGGCGTGCTGGATGCCGACCGGGCCACCGCGCTGATCATGGTGATCACCGAGCTGGTGCAGAACGCGATCGAGCACGCCTTCGACGCCAATACCGAGCACGGGTGCGTGACGATTCGCGCGGAGCGGTCCGCGCGCTGGCTCGACGTGGTCGTGCACGACGACGGCAGAGGGCTGCCCGACGGTTTCAGCCTGGAGAAGTCGGACCGGCTGGGCCTGCAGATCGTGCGGACGCTGGTGTCGGCGGAGCTGGACGGCTCGCTGGGCATGCACGACGTGCCGTCCGGCGGGACGAACGTAGTGCTGCGGGTGCCGATCGGCCGCAAGGCGCGGCTCGCGCAGTAACCGAAGTCACGGTTTGTGCCCGATTTCGCAAATTGACGTTGTGTGACGCAATTCGCATTAAATTGCATTCGCACACAGTTACGACCCCGACAAATTTTGCCGGGGCCGTAGCCAATTTCGGAACGGTCGGTAGCGGTTAGACCCCGCTACGGGCCTTGGTGCGCGCGTTGCGCCGCTTCAGCGCGCGGCGCTCGTCTTCGCTCATTCCACCCCATACGCCGGCGTCCTGGCCGGAGTCCAACGCCCAGGTGAGGCAGTCGGTCGTCACCGGGCACCGATTGCAGACAAGCTTCGCGTCAGCGATCTGCGCGAGCGCCGGTCCACTGTTTCCCACCGGGAAGAACAGTTCCGGATCCTCGTCGCGACAGACCGCCTTGTGGCGCCAATCCATGGGTCTAATCTCCTTACTGTGTGCGCAGCAGGGCGCACGAGCTTTTCTTCGGCTGTTAACGCGTGCACACGAAATGTTTCTGCACTGTTGCTTCCGATGCTTTCACAGGCTGAACAGATGTCAATACTCGCGAGTTAACAAGTGGGTAATCTCACTAACAAGGCCTGTTCCTAGACCTCTCACCCGTTTGTACTACACTGAACCAACCTGCGCCCTGATTTGCCCAAGCGAATGCCATCAATGCAGGTCAGAGGGGCCTTCTGCGGGTGGTGCGAGCACTCCGAGAGCCTGTGGAACCGCTGTGAACGTCATCGCGTCGCGCCAACCCAGGAAGTCACCGTCGATCTGACACGCCACCGGTGCGTCGCTCGTCACCCGCAGCCACGCCAGGTCGTCGTCGCGGATCAGGTGCCTGGCCTTGATGTCCGGCTTCTTCGACAACATCCGTCTCACCAGGCCCAAATTGGCCCAGACGTTCATGCTGGTGGTGGCGAACACGCCAAGGCCTTTCTCGAACGTGGTGGTGGGGTTCGTCCACACCGGCCGGGTGTTGGCATACGTCCATGGGCTGGAGTTCGACACAAACGCGAAATGGACGCCGGAGACGGGTTCGCGGTCGGGCAGATGCAGCGTCAGCGAGGGCTCCCTGCCGGCGTTGGCCAGCATCTCCTGGATCGCGACGCGGATGTAGCGCGAGGCGGTCACCTTGCGGCCCTTGTCGCGCTGGGCCTCGACCGCGGCGACCACGTCGCCGTCGACTCCCATGCCTGCGGTGAACACACACCAGCGTTCTCCGCAGTCGATCAGCCCGATCCGGCGCCAGGACTTGCGACGCCGGTAATCCGAGAGCAGGTCCACGAGCTGGTTTGTCGCCTCGATCGGATCGGGGCTGATGCCCAGCGCGCGGGCGAAGACGTTCGCCGAGCCGCCGGGGACCACCCCCACTGCAGGCGCGGACCCAACCGGGCCAACCTCGCCGAGGATCCCGTTGACCACCTCGTTCACCGTGCCGTCGCCGCCGTGCACGATCACCACATCAACACCTTCGCGGGCCGCGTCGTGGCCGATCTCGATGGCGTGGCCGCGGTGGTCGGTGTGCGCGACCGTCAGCTTGACCCGGCTCTCCAGCGCGTGGGCGAGCAGGTCGCGCCCCGCGGGGGTGGTCGACGTCGCGTTGGGGTTCACGATCAGCACGGCGCGCACGGAGTCCGAGCCTATCTAACGCGCGCGCAGTCCGAGCCTGTCTAGGCAGTCCAGCCGAACCTCTACGCTCGACGTCGTGACCGTTCCTTCACCGAGGACCGTGCGTCAGGCCGCCGTGCTGGTCGCGCTCGAGGGCGTCGCCGGTCTGGGGGCTGCGGCGGCGTTCGTGATACGCGGGCTCGCCGGCGCGGACCAATCGACCGTGAGCGGCTTCGGAAACGCGGCGTGGTTCGCGATCGTGGGCGCCGCCCTGCTGGCGGCGGGGCGGGCGCTGTGGACCGGCAGGCGCTGGGGCCGCGGCGTCGCGGTGATCGCTCAGCTGCTGTTACTCCCCGTGACCTGGTATATCGCCGTCGGATCGCACCAGTGGCTCTACGGCATACCCATCGCGGTCGTCGCGCTGGCGACGCTGGCGCTGCTGTTCAGCCCGTCCGCGCTGCAGTGGCTGGGGGCTCAGGATTCTCGGGATTCGGCCAGCGCCGACAACTCGGGGCCCGACACCCGATAGGTGATCCACTCGGTCTGCGGCCGCCCGCCGATTGCGTCGTAGAGCGCGATCGCGTTGACGTTCCAGTCGAGCACCGCCCACGAGAGCCGGGTGTATCCGCTGGTTACACATTCCCGGGCCAAGGTGGCCAGCATTTTGCGGGCCAGTCCGCGGCGACGGAACTGCGGGCGCACGTACAGATCCTCCAGGTAGATGCCCGCAACGCCGTCCCAGGTGGAAAAGTTGCGGAACCACAGCGCGCCAGCCGCGGCCTGGCCGTCCACTTCCGCGATGTGCCCGAACAACGTCGGGTGGTCGCCGAAAAGTGCTTCGCGCAAATGCTTTTCGGCGACCGTGCAGTTTCCGCTGGCCCGCTCGAACTCGGCCAGTTCATGAATCATCGCGGTCAGTTCGGTCTCATCGCCCGGCCGGGCCGGCCGGATGACCTCGGTCATGGCTGCACTCCGAGGGCCGACAGAATCGTGTTGAATTTCGTTGTGGTTTCCGCGACTTCGTCGTCGGGATCGGATTCGGCGACGATGCCGCCGCCCGACGTGCGCTTCGGCGGTGCGGCGATCGGCCGACAGCTGCGCGCAGCGGATCGACACCACCCACCGGCCGTCACCGCGCTGGTCGCACCAGCCGATTGCGCCGGCATAGAAGCCGCGGTCGCCCTCGAGCTCGTTGATCAGTTCCGCCGCCGCTGCCGCGGGAACGCCGCCCACCGCAGGTGTCGGGTGCAGCGCGACCGCCAAATCCAATGCGGTGATGGACTTTTCACGTACTTTCCCGGTGATGGGCGTGTACAGGTGCCACACCGCCGCGGTCTTGCTCAGCTGCGGTTCCTTCGCGATCTGAAGATCGACACACAACGGGTCCAGCGCCTCGCGCATCGCATCGACCACCAGTTGGTGTTCGTGGCGGTTCTTGGCCGATGCCTCCAGGGCGGCGCCGCTGGCCGCATCGGCGTCGGGGTCCGCCAATCGCGGCGCCGATCCGGCAAACGGGCGACAGGTCACCTGGTCGCCGCGCCGCGCGACGAGGAGCTCGGGGCTGGCACCGATAAGTGCGGCGCCGGAATACCCGCCGCCTGCAGCCGTGAGGTCGGCCAGATACGCGTTGGCGGCGGCGTCGTCGGCGACGAGCCGATGCACGATGCTGCGGGCATCCAGCGGTCCGTCTGCCGCCAAGCGCAACCCTCGGGCCAGCACCACCTTGTGCAGGCCGCTCGCCGGATCCTGCAGCCGGCGCAATGCCGCGCCGATGCGCTCGCGGTGCTCCCCGGGATCGGGAATGGTCTGCGTGATCCGCACCGTGGGCAGCTCGCGAAGCGGCCAGTCCGGCAGCGTCTCGGTGAATTGCACCGATTGCGGACGGATCAACGCCGCCGGTTTGGACATGTCAAAGGGCAAGGCGCCCAAGACGATTGGGGCACTGTGCGATGCCAGTGCGGCCCGCGCGTCGGCCAGCCGGGGGAATGCGGTGTGCACACCGTCGGCGACTACGGCGCCGGCACGACCGGCGAGCACGAAGGTCGGTTCGCGCGTCACGCCGGCAGGCACGGGTGGCGGTGACCCGTAAGTCCGAGCGCGCTGATCTGGCGCACCCCGTGTTCGAAGCCGCACACCGCGATCGATGCCGCCACCATCGCGAACCTGATCCCCTCCGGCAACTCCAGCTCGACCCAGCGCGTCACCACCGCGCGGGAGAAGTGCCCATGCCCGACGAACAGCACATCGCGGGACTCCATGTGCTCCAACGCGTACGTGATTGCCTGGTCGGCCCGGTCGCTGACCTGTTGCACGCTTTCACCGCCCGGGCAGCCGTGCGTCCACACCAGCCAGTCGGGCACCTTCTGCCGGATCTGCTCGGTGGTCAGGCCTTCGTAGTCGCCGTAATCCCATTCGGCCAGAAGGGGAGAGACCTCGTCGACCTTCAGGCCGGCCAGTTCGGCGGTGACCTGCGCACGCCGCCGCGGGCTCGCGACCACCAACGGGTTGTCGAGGCGCAGCACCGAGAGTGCGTCGGCGGCCAGCTTCGCCTGCTCTCGCCCCGTCTCGGTCAGATCGAGTTCGGTCCGGCCGGTGTGCCGGCCGGACTTCGACCACTCCGTCTCGCCATGACGAAGCAGTAACAGCCGGTGCTGCAGAACGCCCACGCAGAGTGATTCTGCCGCACGCCCCGTCGGAGGTCGGCACCCGTGCAACGATGAACCCCGTGACGCGGGTACTTGCGGTCGCCAATCAAAAGGGTGGGGTTGCCAAAACGACGACGGTCGCGTCGTTGGGCGCGGCAATGGAGGAGAAGGGTCGACGGGTACTGCTCGTCGACCTGGATCCACAAGGATGTTTGACGTTCTCGCTTGGACAGGATCCCGACAAGCTGGCCGTCTCGATCCACGAGGTGCTGCTCGGTGAGGTCGAGCCGGACGCGGCGCTGGTCGACACGTCGGAGGGGATGGCACTGCTGCCCGCCAACATCGACCTGGCCGGCGCCGAAGCGATGCTGCTGATGCGGGCAGGTCGCGAGTATGCGCTCAAGCGTGCCCTGGCCAAGGTCGGCGGCTCCTACGACGTGGTGATCATCGACTGCCCGCCGTCGCTGGGGGTGCTCACCCTCAACGGGCTGACCGCGGCCGACGACGTAATCGTGCCGCTGCAGTGTGAGACCTTGGCGCACCGCGGCGTCGGCCAGTTTCTGCGCACGATCACCGACGTGCAGCAGATCACCAACTCTGACTTGAAGCTGCTGGGCGCGCTGCCGACGCTGTATGACTCGCGCACCACCCACAGCCGCGACGTCCTGCTCGACGTCGCCGACCGCTACGACCTGCCGGTGCTCGCGCCGCCGATCCCGCGGACCGTGCGGTTCGCCGAGGCCAGCGCATCAGGGGCGTCGGTGCTGGCCAGCCGAAAGAACAAGGGTGCGATCGCGTATCGCGAACTGGCCTCCGCACTGCTCAAACATTGGAAGAGCGGCAAGGCGCTGGCCACCTTCACACCGGACGGTTAACCCAGCGCGACGAGTTCGTCGCCGCGCTGCTCGACGATGGTCGAACCGGCCACCGCCGGAACCACCGGCGCGGAACCCGGCGGCCGTTGCACCGGTATATGTTGCACACCGTTGCCGCTGGCCGGGTCGAACACGTCATAGCCGCCGGTGACCGGAACCAGCAATCGGCCCGCCATCACCGTGGCGGGCCCCAGCGGAACGTTGGTGCCCAACGCGGAGACCGTGTAGCGGTAGCGAAGACCATCGGCGGAGAACACCATTACGGAATCGCCGGTCCACCACGTGATCAGGTCACCGGCCTGCGACATCGTCGCGTTCGGTGATGGCGGCTTGGGCAGGAGCGTGCTGGCGACGGTCGCGCCGGTCTCGTCGACGATGTTGACCATTGGTTTCGGGGTGGGCACGTAGACGGCCGTCGTGGTGTCGGACACGGCGATGACACGCGCGTCGGAGTCGTCGGTCACCCCTGGCTGCGGCACATATTTCAGGTTGGGCACGTCTTCGTCATCGGCAGGCCGCAGCAGCGTCAGCCGAAGATCGGCCTGCTTCGGGCACGCCTCCAGCACCGAGACGGCGGTGGCGCTGGCCTCCGCCGACACCAGCCGGCACACCGGCGACGCTGGAGTGCCCGGCTTGATCCGGGCGTCGAGCGAGCCGTAGGACAGCATCCGGACCATGTCCGAGCGCCACATCTCCAGGCGGCTGTCCCCGGCCGACAGCACCGTGGTGCCCTCGGCGGACAGTTTCACCTCGGGATCGGCGTATGCGGTGCGACTGGGCCCGCGCATTCCGGTCTTGGCGTTGATCGTGCTGACCTGCCCGCAGCCCCGGACGTCGGGATACACCGCGACCGCGTAGTCGTAGACATACGTGACGCCGCACAGCTCGAGGTCACGCGCGTAACTCCACCGCGTATTTCCGGTGGCAGGGTCGCGGCCCTCGACCTCGCGACCATCGCCGGTGACGACACTGCCTGCCACCACCAACGGCATGGTGGTCTTTGGGCTCGGCGCGGTCCACAGCTGACGCAGTGAACCGGGCACCGCCTTGGCGGAGGTCAGGGCCGGCGCCGGCGACGCGGCGGGTCGGCTGACGGTGGCGCGGGCATCGCTGGTCCACCAGATCAGGGCGGCCACGACGGCGACCACCGCCGCGATCGCCGCGGCCGCCACCACATCGCCCCTGGTGCGGCGTTCGGGTTTGACCATCCGTCGGACGGAACCTCGACTAGTTGGCGTTCGCGGCCGCGGCCTTGCGCGGGCGTCGGCGGCGACGGCGCGGGCCGGAGTGCGACGCCTCGGCGCCGTCGGCGGTCGCGTCGCCCTCGGCGGGTGCGGTCTGGTCGGCCGTCGTCTCGGGATGCCCGGTGACCGTCTCGCCGCCGCGCGTGCGCCTGCGGTTGCGGGTGCGGGTGCGCGCGGGCCGCTCGGCGGACTTGCCCGCCGGGGCGCGCTTGGTCTGCGTTTTGCGCGGTTCGCCGACGCTGCCGCCGGCATCGGCCGGGATGCCCAGCTCGGCGTAGATGTGCGGCGAGTTGGAATACGTCTCGGCGGGATCGGGGCAGCCCAGCCCCAGCGCCTTGTCGATCATTTCCCAGCGAGCCAACTCGTCCCAGTCCACCAGCGTGACCGCGATACCGGTCTTGCCTGCGCGGCCGGTGCGGCCGATGCGGTGCACGTAGGCCTGCTCGTCCTCGGGGATCTGGTAGTTGATCACGTGGGTGATGTCGTCGATGTCGATGCCTCGCGCGGCGACGTCGGTGGCCACCAGCACGTCGACGTCGCCGGTGCGGAACGCCTTGAGCGACTTCTCACGGGCCGCCTGGCCGAGATCGCCGTGCACGGCACCGACCTTGAACCCGCGCTCCGCGAGCTCGTCGGCGACCTTCTGCGCGGTGCGCTTGGTGCGGGTGAAGATCATCGTCGCGCCCCGGCCCTTGGCCTGCAGCACGCGGCTGACCAGTTCGACCTTGTCCAGCGCATGCGCGCGGTAGGCGAACTGCTCGGTGGTGTCGTGGGTGGCCCGCGAGTGCGGCGCCTCCGCCCGGATGTGTGTCGGCTGGTTCATGAAGGTGCGGGCCAGCGTGATGATCGGGTCCGGCATGGTCGCCGAGAACAGCATCGCCTGCCGCTCGTCGGGGATCTGGCGCAGAATGCGCTCGATGTCGGGCAGGAAGCCGAGGTCGAGCATTTCGTCGGCCTCGTCGAGCACCAGCATCGACAAGCCGCCGAGTCGCAGATGGCCCTGCTGAGCCAGGTCGAGCAGCCGGCCTGGGGTGCCGACGACGACGTCGACGCCGTTCGGCCAACGCCTCGATCTGCGGCTCGTAGGGCCGGCCGCCGTAGATGGACGTGACGGTCAGCTTGCGCTCGCCTGCGGTGAGGTACTTGGCCGCGACGGCCAGGTCGCTGGACACCTGCAGGCACAGCTCGCGGGTAGGGACGACCACGAGCGCTCGGGGGATACCGCTCAGGTCGCGTTCGGGGTCGGTGGTGATGCGCTGCAGCAGCGGCACACCGAACGCCAGGGTCTTGCCCATGCCGGTGCGGGCCTGGCCGATCAGGTCGTCGCCTGCCAACGCGAGCGGCATCGTAAGTTCTTGGATAGCAAACGGGTGTTCCTTGCCATCTTCGGCCAGTGCGCGCACGATTTCGTCGCGAACTCCGAGTTCAGCAAAGGTTGGGTTGAGATGCGTCATACGCGGAGGCTTAGCCTTTCAATTGTCAATCCTCATGGCGTCCACGCGCGCACGAGTTCGACGAAGCTATGCCGGGGCCCTGCGCTGAGGTAGGCGGGCCGGCTACGTGCACGCACATTTCTTAGGTAGCGGCTGCGCCTTCGCGGGCCACTGCCTGCATCCATGATAGCTGGTCAGGTTTGCCCAGCGGGCGGCGCGCCGGTCGACGTCTAGAGTTGGGCCATGAATTCGACGCCGCCCGCGGCCTCCCCCGAGCAGACCACGTCGGGCGTGTCGACCGACCATCCCGGCGTCAACGAGCTGTTCGCGCTGCTGGCCTACGGTGAGGTGGCAGCGTTTTATCGCCTCACCGAAGAGGCGCGGATGGCGCCCAACCTGCGCGGCCGGATCAACATGGCCAGCATGGCCGCCGCGGAGATGAACCACTACGAGGTGCTCCGAGATGCGTTGGAGCGCAGGGGAGTCGACGTGGTTCCCGCGATGACGAAGTACGCCTCGGCGCTGGAGAACTACCACCGGCTGACCACGCCGAGCACCTGGCTGGAAGCGCTGGTGAAGACCTACGTCGGTGACGCCCTGGCCGCCGACTTCTATCTGGAGATCGCCGATTCGCTGCCTGACCCGATTGCCGACGTGGTGCGTGCGGTGCTGGCCGAAACCGGCCACTCACAGTTCGTTGTGGCCGAAGTGCAGGCCGCGGTGACGGCCAGCGAGAAGCAGCGCCACCGGCTGGCGCTGTGGTCGCGCCGGCTGCTCGGCGAGGCCATCACCCAGGCCCAGTACGTGCTCGCCGATCACGACGAGCTCGTCGACCTCGTGATGACCAGCGGTGAGGGCCTGACCCAGATGACCGAGTTCTTCGACCGGTTGCAGCACACGCACAGCACCCGCATGCACGAGCTGGGCCTGGCCTGACCTACTTCGTGCAGTTCGTGATCATCGTGTTGGTGTTCTGCACGGCGATCGCGGCGCCGGACGCGTCGATGATGCTGCAGTTGAGCTGACCGGCCACGCTGGTCGCGGTGACCGAACTCAGCTCGACGCCCGGGTCCAGCACCACGGTCTTCGCCCAGGGCAGCGCCACGTTCACATCCGTCTGCAGCGCTCCCTGCGCATCGGTGTAGATCACCGTCACCAAGTCGATCAGCTGCCGGTTGCCCGTCACCCGGTAGGTGATCGTGCGCGGCGCAGGAGCCGCCTCGGTCGGCGTGTCGATGGGCGGGGCGCTCGCGGTCGGCGTCACAGTAGTCACCGTTTCCGGCGGCAACGGCGCCGCGGGCGGGGGCGCGGCCGGCGTGGTGGCCGCCGGCGGTGCCGACGTGGTGGCAGGCCGAATGCGTGGTGGTCGGCGGAGCGACGGTCGTGGACACCGACCCGCTGTCGCCGCCACCGAGAATGACCACAGTGCAGATCACCGCGACGAGCAGAATCGCGCCTGCCACGCCGGCGACCCAGACCCACCGGCGATCGATGGGCCATAGTCGTCGTCGCCGTAGTCCTCGTAGTCCTCGTAGTCTCGTATCCTCGAGGCCCAGGTCATCGGCGTAGCGCTCGCCGTCGAGGTCGACCGTTTCGCCGCCGTCGTCCCCGTGACTGCGAATCCGTTCGGTCGGGCTCAGGGAATACGGTGAATGTGCTGTGTATGGCCTGTTCATGCAGCTATCCCGGTCGTTTCGTCATATACCGGGCCGATGCTATCGAGACAGATGTGACGAATGAGATTGACGCGCTGGGTCTTTGATCACGGTCCGGACTCGGTTCGGTCGAGTTTTCTCACGCGCGCTGCGCAAGGGCGCGCATTGTCCGATCTGCCCCGGCGTGTTTCGCTGCCCGCGTAATGGCCGGCGCGGCATGGCACCGCGGGCGTCCACTAACCTTCTTGGCGAGGAACAACGAACGGAAAGGGTCCAGCGTGGAGGTCAAGATCGGTGTCACCGATAGCCCGCGCGAGCTGATCTTCAACAGCGCGCAGACACCCAGCGAGGTCGAGAAGTTGATCACCGAGGCGCTGAAAGCGACTCGGGCGTCCTGGCCCTGACCGACGAGAAGGGCCGCCGTTTCCTGGTGCAGACGGCCAAGATCGCCTACGTCGAGATCGGTGCCGCCGACGTGCGCCGGGTTGGCTTCGGCGTCGGGCGCGGAGACCGCTAAGACCGGGTGAGCGGCACGTGGGACAGGCCGCCCCAGATGAACTGCACGGTGCCCTCCACCGCGTCGTCCTTGGAGACCGGCCGGTCGTTGTTCAGCCAGTACCGGGCTGAGTCGACGCTGATGCTCACCAGCCCGACCGCGATCATGCGGGCGCGGTGGGGTTCCAGCCCGGAGTCATGGCTGATCAGGTCGAACACCGCGTCGGTGCACGCCTCGGTGGCCACCTTGACCTGCGCAGACACCTGAGGTTCGGTCACGTAGTCGTTCTCGAAGATCAGCCGGTAACCCTGGCCGTCGTGCTCGATGAAGTCGAAGAAGGCGTGCACGGCGGCCCGCACCCGCTGCCGGTTGTCGGTGGTGGTGCGCAGCGCCTGGCGCACACCCGAGACGAGATTGTCGACGTGGCGTGCCAGCACGGCCAGGTAGAGCTCGAGTTTGGACGTAAAATGCTGGTAGAGAACGGGTTTGCTCACCCCGGCTCGGTCGGCGATCTCGTCCATGCCTGCCGCGTGGTAGCCGCGGTCGACGAAAACCTCGCTGGCAGCAGCGAGTAACTGCCCGCGGCGTTCATCGCGGGGCAGCCTGTTCCCGCGCCGGCTCGCGCCTGAGCCGACGGCTGCGCCGCGCCTGCCGTTGGCCGGCTGCGCGCCTCTTCTCGCGGCGGTATTGGCGAGATCGCTCATTACGTCCTTCATCTGGATGGTTCGCACCGACATTACTACCGTTGCCAGCACGAGCGCGGATGCCGCTGCAGGCCGTGAGCGGTGGCGCGCCGGAAGTGCGAGCGCAGCAGACTGTGCCATCCTGTTTCGGTGACCTACGACCCGGAGCGTCGCGGGGGAGGTCGCGTGCCCGTGCTGCGCGACGAGTGGCGAGAGCCCCTGCGCGCGCAGCGCGACCCGCTGGCCGAAGACTCCGGCCGCGTCCAGGTCCAATCGAGACGACACACCAGCGCTTGCGCAAGCAGACGTGGCTGGGCTCACTTCCTCTCCACCTACGGCTGGCGCGCGTACGCGCTGCCTGTGCTCATCGCGCTGACCGGCGTGGTGGTGTACCAGACCGTCACCGGCACCAGCGCGCCCGCACCCAAGGCGGTCGAGGGACCGGTGCAGGGCCCGCCGACGATCGGCGTCGCCGGTACGCAGATCATCGGTGCGCCGCCGAAGGGCCTCACGCAGTTCGATGCGAACCTGCCCACCGGGATCCTGCCCGACGGCGGGCCGTTCACCGAGGCCGGCGCCAAGACATGGCACATCGTGCCCGGCACCACGCCGAAGGTCGGTCAGGGCACGGCGAAGGCGTTCACCTACACCGTCGAGGTCGAGGACGGCGTCGACACCACGACGTTCGGCGGCGACGACGGATTCGCGCGGATGGTCAGCGAAACGCTGGCCAATCCCAAGAGCTGGACCCACAACCCGCAGTTCGCGTTCACCCGCATCGACGAGCGGCCAGCCCGACTTCCGGGTGTCGCTGAGCTCGCCGATGACGGTGCGGGAAGGCTGCGGCTACGACATCCAGCTCGAAGCGTCCTGCTACAACCCGGCCTACGCGACAACCAGCCCCGCGTGTTCGTCAACGAGGCCCGCTGGGTGCGCGGCGCGGTGCCGTTCCAGGGCGACGTCGGCTCCTACCGGCAGTACCTGGTCAACCACGAGGTCGGCCACGCGATCGGCTACCCGCGC
The DNA here is from genome assembly GCA_963733605.1 of uncultured Actinomycetota bacterium. Classification (GTDB taxonomy): domain Bacteria; phylum Actinomycetota; class Actinomycetes; order Mycobacteriales; family Mycobacteriaceae; genus Mycobacterium. The sequence continues at coordinate 151,013 of CAVTDY010000017.1, read as the reverse complement.
CACGAGCCATGCGGCGCCAACGGTGAGCTCGCGCCGGTGATGATGCAGCAGACGTTCTCGACCAACAACAACGACGCCGCCCGGTTCGACCCGCGAGTCGGTCAAACCCGACGGCAAGACCTGCCGGTTCAACCCCTGGCCCTACCCGATCGCCTGACCCGTCTCACCGCGGGAAGCAGCGCGGCCTCGTTGCTGTTGATTGCAGTACCTGCTGTGATGGACAGGACACGTCAAACAAGGAGAGTTCCGGTGTCGACACCGTTGCCGCCGCTGGTAGAGCCGGCGGCCGAACTGACGCGCGAAGAGGTCGCGCGCTACAGCCGCCACCTGATCATTCCGGACCTGGGGATGGACGGGCAGAAGCGGCTGAAGAACGCCAAGGTGCTGGTCATCGGCGCCGGCGGGCTGGGCTCGCCGACGCTGCTGTACCTGGCCGCCGCCGGGGTGGGCACCATCGGCATCGTCGAGTTCGACGTGGTCGACGAGTCCAACCTGCAGCGCCAGATCATCCACGGCCAGTCCGACATCGGCCGGTCCAAGGCCGAGAGCGCTCGCGACTCGATCCGTGAGATCAACCCGCTGGTCGAGGTGCGCCTGCACGAGCTGCGGCTGGACCCGGACAACGCGGTCGACCTGTTCCAGCAGTACGACCTGATCCTCGACGGCACCGACAACTTCGCGACCCGCTACCTGGTCAACGATGCCGCCGTGCTGGCGGGCAAGCCGTACGTCTGGGGGTCGATCTACCGCTTCGAGGGCCAGGTGTCGGTGTTCTGGGAGGACGCGCCCGACGGGCTCGGCCTGAACTACCGCGACCTGTACCCGGAGCCGCCGCCACCCGGCATGGTGCCGTCGTGCGCCGAGGGTGGCGTGCTTGGCATCCTGTGCGCGTCGATCGCCTCGGTCATGGGCACCGAGGCCATCAAGCTGATCACCGGCATCGGCGAGCCGCTGCTGGGCCGGCTGATGGTCTACGACGCGCTGGACATGACCTATCGCACCATCAAGATCCGCAAGGACCCGGCGACGCCGAAGATCACCGAGCTGATCGACTACGAGGAGTTCTGCGGCGTGGTGTCCGACGCGGCCGCCGAGGCCGCTGCCGACTCCACGATCACCCCGCGCGAGCTGCGCGAGTTGCTCGACTCCGGCAAGCCGATGGCGCTGATCGACGTCCGCGAGCCCGTCGAGTGGGACATCAACCACATCGAGGGCGCCGAGCTGATCCCGAAGGGCGCGTTCGAGTCCGGCGAGGCGTTGGCCAAACTGCAGCTTGACCGGACACCGGTGCTCTACTGCAAGACCGGGGTGCGGTCGGCCGAGGCGCTGGCCATCGTGAAGAAGGCCGGCTTCTCCGACGCGCATGCACTTGCAGGGCGGAATCGTCGCGTGGGCCAAGCAACTCGAGCCCGACATGGTGATGTACTAACCGCTGGTTTGCTCTGCATCCGCTTAGGCTGAGGTGGTGACTGTCGAACGGCCGCCGGATCATGTGCTGGCGGCGTTCGGACTGACCGGTGTGCGGCCGGTGCCGCTCGGCTCGAGCTGGGAGGGCGGCTGGCGCTGCGGCGAGGTCGTGCTGTCGATGGTGGCCGACCATCCCCGCGCCGCCTGGTCGGCCAAGGTTCGCGAGACGTTGTTCGTCGACGGTGTGCGGCTGGCCCGGCCCGTCCGCTCGACCGACGGCCGCTATGTGGTGGCGGGCTGGCGGGCCGACACATTCGTGGCAGGAACGCCCGAACCGCGCCATGACGAGGTGGTCTCGGCGGCCGTGCGGCTGCACGAGGCGACGGCCAAGCTGGAGCGGCCCCGCTTCTTGACGCAGCCGCCGGTCGCGCCGTGGGCCGATGTCGACGTGTTCATCGCCGCCGACCGTGCCGCGTGGGAGGAGCGGCCGCTGCAGTCCCTGCCGCCGGGGGCGCGGGTGGCGCCCGGCTCGGCCGACGGGCAACGCTCGGTCGAGCTGATCAATCAGCTTGCCGTCGCTGCGCCGACCGACCAAGAGCCCCAACCAGCTGGTGCACGGCGACCTCTACGGCACAGTGCTTTTCGCAGGCACCGCCGCGCCGGGCATCACCGACATCACCCCGTATTGGCGGCCGGCATCGTGGGCGGCAGGGGTGGTCGTCGTCGACGCGCTGTCATGGGGTGAGGCCGACGACGGGCTGATCGAGCGCTGGAGCCCGCTGCCGGAGTGGCCGCAGATGCTGTTGCGCGCGTTGATGTTCCGCCTCGCCGTACATGCGCTGCATCCGCGGTCGACGGCGGCGGCGTTCCCGGGCCTGGCGCGCACCGCGGCGCTGGTACGACTGGTGCTCTGACAAGCGGTCGGCGCGCTCAGAACTCGTGGCGGACCTCGGACAGCTTGACCCGGCCATCGTTGGCCAGCACCCCTTCGGCGCGCAACAGCTCCAATTGCCGCGTAGTCAAGTGCGGAGCGGGCCGGCCGGAGGCCCTGATGACCCGATGCCACGGAAGATCCGACGAATCCGTGCGCATGATCCAGCCGACGATCCGGGGGCTGGAAAGCCCTGCCGCGTCGGCGATGATCGCCGTAGGTCGACACCCGTCCGGCCGGGATCGACGCGACGAGTGCACGCACGGTTTCGACCTGCTCGTCGGTGACCGCAGCCATCTCAGCCTCGCTCCAGCTGCTTGCGGATCACCGCCGCGGTGTCGGCGGGCCGCGCCAGGCGGAACCATGTGGTCGCAGTCGAACTCCATGAGCGTGAAGTCGGGGCGTTCGGCGCAGCGCCGGCGAGCAAGTCATCCGTGACATACGGCGGATCGGTTTTCGTGGCGCGCACCACCGTGACCGGTATCTCCTTTCGCGGCAACTGAATTGGTCGCGCCAGCTCGCTCCAGTACGACATCATCGCGGGAATGCTGATCCGCCAGCCCACCCGCCCGCCGGGCACCTCGATCAGGTGCTCGTCGAGCTCGCGGTCCAATTCATCCGGCTCGCACCTCGGCCCATGAACCATTCGCCTTCTCGGATCGGGCCTCTGCACGGTCGGTGTAGTCCGGCGAGGCGAACATGTCGTCGGCGATGTCGCGCATCCATCCGCCGTCCAGCCCCACGGCGGGATCGAGCAGCACCAGCGCCGCGACCAGATCCGGGCGCGCGGCAGCCAGACTCAGCGCCACCGCGCCGCCGAACGAATGCCCGACAACCACGACCGGGCCGCCCGCGTCGGCATCGAGCAGGCCGGCCAGTGCGCCGGCGTTCGCGTCGATGCTCCACGGCGCCGCCCATGACGAACGTCCGTGCCCGATCAGGTCGGGTGCGACGATCGCGAACTCGGGCAGATGCCGCGTCGCGAGCGTCTGCCAGCGCCTGCCATGCCCGGTCAAGCCGTGGACGGCCAGGATCTGGGGTGGGCGCGTCGGTCCGTAACGATGGACGTGCAGCAGGTCGGTCACGGCTTGAATGCTGCCAGACGCCGCAGGCAGCCGACGACGGCCGGTTGTCGGACCCTCGTGGTGTCATGCCTTCATGTCCGCACCGCACACCGAACTGACCCCGACCGCCCTCACCGAACCGGGTATGCGGGGCGTGGTTCGCGTGCTGGGCGGCGCGGGCACCGGCAAGAGCAGCCTGTTGATTCGGGCCGCGACGGCCCACATCGCCGCGGGCAGCGATCCGGAATCGGTTCTGCTGCTGACGGGTTCGGCCCGGCTCGGCAGCCAGGCCCGCGCGGCGATCACGTCGGCCTTGTTGTCTGCGGGCGATCGCGCGGTGGTCCGCGAACCGTTGGTCCGTACCGTGCACTCCTACGCGTTCGCGGTGTTGCGGCTGGCGGCACAGCGCAACGGCGACCCACCGCCACGGCTGATCACCAGCGCCGAGCAGGACGGCATCATCCGCGAACTGCTCGCCGGTGACCTGGAGGACGGCGACGCTTCACCGGTGGCCTGGCCCGCCGCAACTGCGGCAGGCGCTGAGCACCGTCGGTTTCGCCAACCGAACTGCGTGACCTGCTGGCTCGCTGCACCGAACGTGGCGTGGATCCCATTGCGCTGCAACGCATCGGGCGAACGTGCGGCCGGCCCGAATGGTTGGCCGCAGGCCAGTTCGCGCAGGCCTACGAGCAGATCATGCTGCTGCGTTCCGCGGTCGGGATGGCGGCGCCGCAGGCCACCGTGCCCGCGCTGGGCGCCGCCGAACTCGTCGGTGCCGCGCTGGAAGCGTTCGCGACCGACTCGGACCTGCTGGCCGCCGAACGCAGCAGGATCAAGCTGCTGCTCGTCGACGACGCGCAGCACCTCGATCCGCAGGCGGCTCGGCTGGTTCGCGTGCTGTCGGCCGGCGCCGAGCTGACCGTCATCGCCGGCGACGCCAACCAGGCGGTGTTCGGTTACCGCGGCGCCGACCCGTCGTTGTTGCGCGGCGACGAGCCGGCCATCATCCTCACCCGGTCGCATGCGGTGCGCGCCGGTCGATCGCCGACGCCATCACCGCAGTCGCGCGCCGGCTGCCCGGCGCCGCCGCCGCACGTGATGTGAGCGGTGCCGACGAACGGCCGGGCTCGCTGACCGTGCGGATCGCCGCGACGCCGCACGCCGAGTCGGCGCTGATCGCCGACGCGCTGCGCCGCGCACACCTGGTCGACGGCGTGCCGTGGTCACAGATGGCGGTGATCGTCCGGTCGGTGCCCCGGCTGGGCGCGGCGCTGGCGCGTGCCCTTGTCGCAGCGGGGGTGCCGGTCGAGGCGTCGGTGCCGAACGCTCCGCTGGCCGATCAGCCCGCCGTGCGGGCGCTGCTGACGGTGCTCGACGCGACCGCGCACGGTCTCGACGGCGACCGGGCGCTGTCGCTGCTGACCGGGCCGATCGGCCGGGTCGACCCGGTGTCGCTGCGCCAGCTGCGACGGGCGCTGCGCCGCGCCGATGGCGGCCAGCCACCGCGCGAATTCACCGATCTGCTTGTCGAGGCGCTCGACAGCGACGCCGACATGCTCTCGGCTGACCAGGGCCGCCCGCTGCGGCGGGTCCGCGCCGTGCTCGCGGCAGCGCGTCGCAGCGCCGCCGACGGGCAAGATCCTCGCTACACGCTGTGGCAGGCCTGGCAACGTTGCGGCCTGCAGCGGCGGTGGCTGGCCGCCAGCGAGCGGGGCGGCCTGGCCGGCGCGCAGGCCGACCGTGACCTCGACGCGGTGACCGCGCTGTTCGACGTGGCCGAGCAGTACGTGGCGCGCACCGCGGGCGCGTCGATGCGCGGCCTCGTCGACCACGTCGAGGCGATGGGGCTGCCCACGCCACCCCGCGACCAACGACCCGAGCCCGACGCGGTCGCGGTCCTCAGCGCCCACGCGGCCCTCGGCCGGGAATGGGAATTCGTCGTCATCGCCGGCCTGCAGGAAGGGCTGTGGCCCAACACGATTCCCCGCGGCGGCGTACTGGGTACCCAGCAGCTTGTCGACGTGATGGACGGTGTCGCAACGGACGCCGAGCGTGGATTGTCGAGCAGGGCGCCGCTGCTGGCCGAGGAACGCAGGCTGCTGATCGCCGCCATGGGCCGTGCCCGCAGCCGCCTGCTGGTGACCGCGGTCGACAGCGACGACGGCGACGAGTCGATGTTGCCGTCGCCCTTCTGCTACGAGCTGTCTGCCCTGGCGACGCGATCCCGACCCGGACACGCCCGAACCGATCGACGCGCCCCGGGTGCTGTCCCCGCCCGCGCTGGTCGGTCGACTGCGCGCGGTGGTGTGCGCAGCGCCCGACACCGTCGATGACGCGGTACGGGTCTGCGCGGCAACGCAACTGGCGCGGCTGCGCACAGTCCGGTGTCGCCGGTGCCGACCCCGCCCAGTGGTACGGCATGACCCCGCTGTCCAGCGACGAGCCGCTGTGGAATGGCGACGACCATGTAGTCACCCTGTCGCCGTCGACGCTGCAGACGCTGACCGACTGCCCGCTGCGCTGGCTCCTTGAACGCCACGGCGGCACCGATGGACGCGATGTGCGCTCCGCGGTCGGCTCGCTGGTGCACGCCCTGGTCGCCGAGCCCGGTAAGACCGAGAGCCAGATGCTCAACGAACTCGAAAAGCTCTGGAGCAGGCTGCCGTTCGATTCGCAGTGGTATTCGGACAACGAGCTGGCAAGGCACCGCGTGATGCTGTCGACCTTCGCGCAGTGGCGTGCGCAGACCCGCACCGAACTCACGGAGGTCGGCACGGAGATCGACGTCGACGGCACGGTCAGCCCCGGGGTCCGGGTGCGCGGCCGCCTCGACCGGCTCGAACGGGACAGCGCAGGCCGGTTGGTGGTGGTCGACATCAAGACCGGCAAGACGCCGGTCAGCAAGGACGACGCGCAACGCCACGCCCAGCTGGCGATGTACCAGCTCGCTGTCGCGGAAGGCCTACTGCCGCAGGGTGATACGCCAGGAGGAGGCCGACTGGTCTATCTGGGCAAGACCGGAGCCGGCGGCGCCACCGAACGCGAGCAGGACGCGCAGACCACCGACATCCGGGCGGAATGGCTCGAGCTGGTGCGGCAGTCGGCGGCCGCCACCAGGGGCCCGGAGTTCCTCGCGCGGATCAACGACGGCTGCGCACACTGCCCGGTGCGGGCCATGTGCCCGGCCCAGGCCGCCGCCGGCGGACGACCGTGACGCCGCGCTACAGCCCGGCCGAACTGGCTGCAGCGCTTGGTATTTTCGCGCCGACCGAGGAACAGGCGGCGGTGATCGCCGCACCACCCGGCCCGCTCGTGGTCATCGCGGGCGCGGGCGCGGGCAAGACGGAGACCATGGCAGCGCGGGTGGTGTGGCTGGTCGCCAACGGCTACGCGCGCCCCGGCGAGGTGCTCGGGCTGACGTTCACCCGCAAGGCCGCGGGCCAGCTGCTGCGCCGGGTCCGCACCCGGCTGGCGCGACTGGCCGGCGCCGGCCTCGTTCCCGGACGCTCCGATATCGCGGACATGGCCGACGACCCGGCCACCGTCAGCACCTACCACGCGTTCGCAGGGACCCTGCTGCGCGAGCACGGCCTGCTGCTGCCGGTCGAGCCCGACACCCGGTTGCTCAGCGAAACCGAGTTGTGGCAGTTGGCGTTTCGCGTCGTGTGCGAGTATCCAGAGCACCTCGATACCGACAAGACGCCGGCCGCGGTGACCGCCATGGTGCTGCGGCTCGCGGGCCAGCTGGCCGAACACCTCGTCGACACCACCCAGCTGCGCGACACCCACGTCGAGCTGGAACGGCTGGTGCACACGCTGCCTGCGGGTCCGCTATCAGCGTGACCGCGGGCCCAGCCAGTGGCTGCTGCGCATGCTGGCCACCCAGACCGAACGCACCCAACTGGTTCCGCTGATCGACGCGCTGCACAGCGCGCATGCGGGCGGAGAAGGTGATGGACTTCGGCATGCAGATGGCCTCGGCCGCCCGGCTCGCGTCGTCGTTCCCGCAAGTCGGCCAGCAGCTGCGGCAGCAGTACCGGGTGGTGCTGCTCGACGAGTACCAGGACACCGGGCACGCGCAGCGCGTTGCGCTGTCGTCGTTGTTCGGCCGCGGCGTCGACGACGATCTGGCCCTGACCGCCGTCGGCGATCCAATCCAGTCGATCTACGGCTGGCGCGGCGCGTCGGCAACCAACCTGCCGCGGTTCACCACCGACTTCGCGCGGGCCGACGGAACGCCAGCGCCCACGCTGGAGCTTCGCACCAGCTGGCGCAATCCGCCGCGGGCGCTGCATCTGGCGAACGCGGTGTCCGCCGAGGCGCGGCGCCGTTCGGTCGCGGTGCGGGCCCTGCGGCCGCGGCCCGACGCCGAGCCGGGCGTCATCCGGTGTGCACTGTTGACCGACGTGGCTGCCGAACGGGATTGGATCGCAGACCATTTAGCGCGGCTGTATCAGGGCACCGCGCAGCGACGGTCTGCTGCGCCGACGGCGGCGGTGCTGGTGCGCCGCAACGCCGATGCCGCGCCAATCGCCGACGCACTTGCCGCGCGCGGCGTCCCGGTCGAGGTCGTCGGCCTCGCCGGGCTGCTCGCCGTGCCCGAGGTTGCCGACCTGATGGCGATGCTGCGGCTGGTGGCCGATCCCACCGCGGGAGCTGCCGCGATGCGGGTGCTCACCGGCCCGCGATGGCGAATGAGTGCCCGCGACATCGCCGCGTTGTGGCGCCGCGCCGTCGAACTCGATGACCGGCCCACGCACGACGCCACCACCGAGCAGATCGTCGCGCAGGCCGCCGCCGACGCCGACGCGGCCTGCCTGGCCGACGCGATCTGTGATCCGGGGCCGGCGAAAGCGTATTCCGCCGCCGGGCACGGCCGGATCGTCGCGCTGGGCCGGGAGCTGACCGCGCTGCGCGCCCACCTGTCGCACCCGCTGCCTGACCTCGTTGCCGAGGTGCGCCGGGTGCTCGGCGTCGACACCGAGGTGCGGGCCGCCAGGCCGGTGTCGGCGGGCTGGTCCGGCACCGAGCACCTGGACGCGTTCGCCGACGTGGTGGCCGGCTTCGCCGCAAGGCCGGGCGCGACGGTGCCGAGTCTGCTGGCGTATCTGGATGCCGCCGAGCAGGTGGAGAACGGCCTGGCGCCCGCCGAGGTGTCCGTCGCCAACGACAGGGTGCAGATCCTCACCGTGCACGCCGCCAAGGGCTTGGAGTGGCAGGTGGTCGCGGTGCCGCACCTGAGCGGCCGGGTGTTCCCGTCGACGGGGTCGACGCGGACCTGGCTCACCGACGCGGGCGATCTGCCGCCGCTGCTGCGTGGTGACCGCGTCACCGTCTCCGAGCACGGTGTCCCGGTGCTCGACACCTCGGACGTCAACGATCGGAAGCGCTTGTCCGACAAGATCGCCGATCACAAACGCCTCCTGGAGCAGCGCCGCATCGACGAGGAGCGCCGGCTGCTGTACGTGGCGATCACCCGCGCCGAGAACACCCTGCTGATATCGGGTCATCATTGGGGCGTCTCCGAGGCTAAACCCCGTGGCCCCTCCGACTTCCTCTGCGAGCTCAAGGACATCATCGAGCGGTCCGAAGCGGCGGGCGATCCCTGCGGCGTCGTCGAGCACTGGGCACCGGCGCCCGCCGATGGCGAGCCGAACCCGTTGCGCGCCAGCGCGATCGAAGCACTCTGGCCCACCGATCCCACCGGCGCGCCGAGGAAAGGCGTGGACAGCGGCGCAGCGCTGGTGACGCGGGCGATGTCGGGCGGGCTCGACGCGGACGCTTGGGATGTCGACGGATGGGCGGCCGACGTCGACGCCCTGCTCGCCGAGCGCGATCGCGCGGCCGACCCGCCCGCGCCGCCGTTGCCCGCTCAGTTGTCGGTCAGCACGCTGGTCGAGCTCGCCCGCGATCCCGCTGCGGTCGGGCAGCGGCTGCGCCGTCGTCTTCCGACCCGGCCCGACCCTCATGCGTTGCTGGGCACCGCATTTCACGACTGGGTGCAGCGGTTCTTTCACGCCGAGCGGCTGTTCGACCTCGATGACCTGCCCGGCGCAGTCGATCGCGACGCCGGCGAGGCAGAAGCTCTCGCCGAGCTGCAGGCCGCGTTCGCGCTGTCCCCGTGGGCTGCCCGCATGCCGATCGACGTGGAGGTCCCGTTCGACATGGTGATCGGCGGGCGCGTGGTGCGGGGGCGCATCGACGCGATCTTCGCCGACGACGACGGCGGCACCACCGTGGTGGACTGGAAGACCGGCGACGCGCCTGACACGCCAGAGGCCAAGCGGCATGCGGCGATCCAGCTCGCGGTGTACCGGCTGGCGTGGGCACAACTGCACGGCTGCCCGGTGGAGTCGGTGCGCGCAGCATTCCACTACGTGCGGTCCGGGCGGACCGTCAGCCCCGACAGGCTGCCAGGCGCCGACGATCTCGTCGCGCTGCTGGACGCGGCTTAGGAGTTGCGGTAGATCTTCAGCGCCGTGGTGATCATCGGGATCTGCAGCGGCAGGCGGGCGATCGCGCCCAGTCGCATGACGAGGGGCTTGTCCCGCCACAGTCGGACCATGTTGACGTTGGCCGGAAAGACCGCGACGAACAGGGCGGCGGCGATCAGCGCGCCAACCTTGCGGGTGCGCGCAGATAGCAGCAGCGCTCCGGTGGCCAGCTCCGCAACCCCTGAGGCATAGGTGTAAAACCGCTGGCTGCCCGGCAGCTCGGCCGGAACGATCGTGTCGAACGGCTTGGGCGCCACGAAGTGAAGGGTGCCCGTGCCCAACAGCATCGCTGCCAGGCGGTGGGCGAGGGCCGGGCTGGCGATCTGCTGCAGTTCGGGTGCGGAGGAGGCCATGATTACATTGTGGCGTGCGGCGGGTCTTTCCGATGACGGGTTGTCGTGGCCAAACGTAAATTGCGGCGGCGGCTCGCCGCGATCGAAGAGAATCTGTCGGCCCGCCCCGACGCCGCGCTCGTCGACATCCTGCGCATCCCCGAACCGTTCGTCAGCCCAGGTCAGCGCATCGTGCGGCGCGTCATCTACGCGGCGCTGGCCCTGTTCGCGGCGGTGCTCATCGTGTACCTGGACCGCGACGGCTACCGCGACGTGCAGAACAACCAGCTGTCGTTCCTGGACTGCCTGTACTACGCGACCGTGTCGCTGTCGACCACCGGATACGGCGACATCACCCCGTTCACTCCCGCAGCGCGGCTGATCAACGTCCTGGCCATCACGCCGCTGCGGATCGCGTTCCTGATCGTCCTGATCGGTACCACGGTGGAAACCCTGACGACGCAGTCGCGCCAGGCATTGAAGATCCAGCGATGGAGGAGCAGAGTGCGCAACCACACAGTCGTCGTCGGATACGGCACCAAGGGCAGGACGGCGGTGGCCGCGATGGTCGGCGACGAGGTGGCACCCGCGGACATCGTGGTCGTCGACGAGAGCGCCGCCACCCTCGAGCGTGCGAAAAGCGCAGGCCTCGTCACCGTGCACGGCGACGCCACCAAGTCCGAGGTGCTGCGGCTGGCCAGCGCCCAGCACGCGAAATCCATCATCGTCGCGACCGACGACGACGCCAGCGCGGTGCTGGTCACCCTGACCGCGCGCGAGCTGGCGCCCAACGCCAAGATCATCGCCGCGGCAAGGGAGGCCGAGAACCAGCACCTGCTGCGCCAATCCGGAGCGGACTCCACGTGGTGTCGTCGGAGACCGCCGGCCGGCTGCTGGGCATGGCCACGCAGACCCCGAGCGTTGTCGAGATGATGGAAGATCTACTGACACCCGACGCCGGGTTCGCACTGGCCGAACGCGAAGTGAGCCCGAAGGAAGCCGGCGGTTCGCCCCGGCATCTGAGCGACATCGTGTTGGGCGTCGTTCGTGACGGCGAGCTGCTGCGCGTCGACGACGCCGAGGTCGACGCCCTGGAGCCCGGTGACCGGCTGTTGTACATCCGCAGCGCGGAAGCCCAGCGATGACGGAGGCGCACCGGCGACATCGGGCGGGCGAGCTAACAGGGTTTCAACTGCGCAACGTCCCGCTGCTGTCCCGGGTGGGTGTCGACCGCGCCGACGCGCTGCGCACCGACGCCGACGCGGCGCTGGCCGGGTGGCCGGACGCCTTGCTGCTGCGGGTCGACCGCCGCAACCAGGTGCTGATCTCCGACGGCCAGGTGGTGCTCGGTAAGGCCGCCAAGCTGGGGGACAAGCCACCGGAGAACGCCGTGTTCCTGGGCCGGCTGGCCGACGGCCGGCACGTGTGGGCGATTCGCGCCGCACTTGAGGGGCCCGACGACCCCCACGCCGAAACCGAGGTGCTCGACCTGCGCCGGGCCGGTCAGATCTTCGACGACGTCAGCGCACAACTCGTCGCGACGGCCACCGCCCTACTGAATTGGCATGACCACGCGCGCTTCAGCGCGGTCGACGGCGCACCGACAAAGTCGATCAAGGCCGGCTGGTCGAGGGTCAACGCCACCAATGGTCACGAGGAGTTCCCGCGCATCGACCCGGCGGTGATCTGCCTGGTTCATGACGGCCACGACCGCGCGGTGCTGCCCGCCAGACCGTGTGGCCAGAGCGGCTGTTCTCGCTGCTGGCCGGTTTCGTCGAGGCCGGCGAGTCGTTCGAGACCTGCGTGTGCCGCGAGATCGCCGAGGAGATCGGGCTGACCGTCACCGACGTCCGCTATCTGGGCAGCCAGCCGTGGCCGTTTCCGCGGTCGCTGATGGTCGGCTTCCACGCGATCGGCGACCCGGAGCAGGAGTTCTCGTTCAACGACGGCGAGATCGCCGAGGCGGCATGGTTCACCCGCGCCGAGATTCGTGAGGCACTTGATCACGGCGACTGGAGCAGCGACTCACCGTCACGGCTGTTGTTGCCGGGATCCATCTCCATCGCCAGAGAGATCATCGAGTCCTGGGTGGCTTTGGACTAACCCGATTTCGGCGTCGAGATTACGAAGCCAGCTTCGCCTTGACCTCAGCACCGCTGGGGTTGGTCAGCGTCGAACCGTCGGCGAACTTCAGCGTCGGCACGGTCTGATTGCCGCCGTTGACCGAGGCCACGAATTCCGCCGCGGCCGGGTCGGCTTCGATGTCGACCTCGGCGAACGAAATCCCCTCCGCCTTCAGAATCTTCTTCAAGCGGAAGCAGTAGCCACACCACGACGTGGTGTACATGGTCAGAGCGCTCATAAGCCGTTCAACCTATCGGATACCGCCAACATGCCCGCGCCGCGCCCGGCTTTTGTCACAGCGCCCTGCCAAGATGGACCGCATGCCGGTCGAGGCCCCCTCCAGCGAGCGCGAACTCATCACGGGTGACCTCGACGACGAGCAGCGTGAAGCCGTGCTCGCCGCCCGCGGGCCGGTGTGCGTACTTGCCGGAGCAGGCACGGGAAAGACCCGCACCATCACCCGCCGCATCGCCCACCTCGTCGCAGCGGGACACGTCGCGCCCGGCCAGGTACTCGCGGTGACGTTCACCCAGCGGGCCGCGGGCGAGATGCGCGGCCGGCTGCGCGCGCTCGACGACGGTGTCGGCATCGGCTCCGTGCAGGCGATGACCTTTCACGCGGCGGCCCGGCGCCAGCTGTCGTACTTCTGGCCCCGCGTCGTCGGCGACACCGGATGGCAGCTGCTCGATACGAAGTTCGCGGTCGTCGCACAGTCCGCCAACCGGGCCGGGTTACAAGTCAGCACCGACGACGTGCGCGACCTCGCCGGCGAAATCGAATGGGCCAAGGCGTCTTTGATCAGCCCCGAGGACTACGCCGCCGAGGTCGCGCGGGTTGGCCGCGATATCCCGTTGGACGCCACGAAGATCGCCACGGTCTACGCCGGATACGAGACGCTCAAGGCCCGCCGTGACGGCATGGCGCTGCTCGACTTCGACGATTTGCTGTTGCATACCGCGGCCGCGATCGAGAACGACGACGCCGTCGCACAGGAATTCCGCGACCGCTATCGCTGCTTCGTCGTCGACGAATATCAGGACGTCACCCCGCTGCAGCAGCGAGTGCTCGACGCCTGGCTCGGCAGTCGCGACGATCTCACCGTCGTCGGCGACGCCAACCAGACCATCTACTCGTTCACCGGTGCCACACCGCGCTACCTGCTCGACTTTTCGCGGCGGTTCCCCGACGCCGCGGTGGTGCGGCTCGAACGTGACTACCGGTCCACTCCACAGGTGGTGTCGCTGGCCAACCGCGTGATCGCCGCCGCCCGCGGCCGGATGGCCGGCAGCAAGCTGCATTTGGTGGGCCAGCGCGATCCGGGCCCGGCGCCGTCGTTCACCGAGCACCCCGACGAGGTGGCCGAGGCCGCCGGGGTGGCCAAGAAGATCAAGAAGCTGATCGAGTCCGGCACGCGCCGCCTCGGAGATCGCGGTGCTGTACCGCATCAACGCGCAGTCGGAGGTCTACGAGGAAGCGCTCACCGAGGCCGGTGTCCCGTTCCAGGTGCGCGGCGGCGAGGGCTTCTTCAGCCGCCAAGAGATCCGCCAGGCGCTGCTGGCACTCCAACGGGCAGCCGAACGTGACGTCGAAGGTGCACTGCCCGAAATCGTGCGCGCGGTGCTCGAGCCGCTAGGGCTGACGGCCGAGCCGCCGGCGGGCACTCGGGCCCGTGAGCGGTGGGAGGCGCTGAGTGCGTTGACCGAACTGGTCGACGAGGAGGTGGCGCAGCGACCGTCGCTGGATCTGCGTACCCTGCTGGCCGAGCTTCGTCAGCGCGCCGATGCGCGCCACCCCCCGGTCGTGCAGGGCGTCACCCTGGCGTCGCTGCACGCCGCCAAGGGGCTGGAATGGGATGCGGTGTTCCTGGTCGGGCTGGCCGACAACACGCTGCCCATCTCGCACGCGCTGGCGCACGGTCCCGACAGCGAGCCGGTCGAAGAGGAGCGCCGGCTGCTCTACGTCGGAATCACCAGGGCAAGAACGCATCTGGCGCTCAGCTGGGCGGTGGCGAGGGCGCCGGGCGGTCGGCAGAGCCGGCGGCCGTCGCGCTTCCTCAACGGCATCGCCCCACAGTCGCCCAGCGACGCCGGCCCCAGCCGGCCTCGACGAGCGCGCGGCGCCACACCCCGCTGCCGGGTCTGCAACGACACGCTGACCACACCGGCCGCGATCATGCTGCGTCGCTGCGAAAGCTGCCCGTCCGACATCGACGATGAACTGCTTGCCGAGCTCAAGGAGTGGAGGCTGCGCACCTCGAAGGAGATGAGCGTGCCCGCCTATGTGGTGTTCACCGACAACACGCTGATCGCGATCGCCGAGACGCTGCCGACCGACGATGCCGCGCTGGTGGCAATCCCTGGCATCGGTGCGCGCAAGCTGGAGCAGTACGGCCCCGATGTGCTGGCGTTGGTCAAAGGCCGCCAATCGTCGTAAAGATCATGCCAAAACCGCTGGTCAGAAAATCGGTTGTGGGTTTGGCCTGATACCGTTAACGCTCAAGATCACATCGCGAGCGGAAGGAGGGTGCCCAGATCATGGCGAATATCAACGCATTTTCCGGCGTAGGCGTTGCCGGCATGTCGCGGACCCTTCACGCCGCTTCGGCCGCCGCCGCCGCGGCGCATCCCGCGTTTTGGGCGCACGCCGCTGCGGGAGCTGCAGCTGCCATTCCGCCGCAGCGCAAGCGCCGCACCGCCGCCGCGACTGGCAAGTCCGTGGATCGGGGCACCACATAGGAGAGCCCACGATTTAGCCGAAAGGCCACGGACCCGCAGTCAAAGGATCCGTGGCCTTTAGTTATTCGGACACCGAAGACCTGGTCACGGATCCATCAGAAGACAGATGGCCGACGAAACAACGACCAGGAAGAGGACTGGACATGTCAGTCGAGACATGCCGTGCACGATCGATGCTGTCGGTGCCGTGTCATGTCGGGGATCCCGACTTGTGGTTCGCCGAAAACCCGCTCGACCTCGAGCGCGCCAAGACGCTGTGCGCGGATTGCCCGATCCGCCGCGAGTGCCTGGCCGCGGCGCTGGAACGCCAGGAGCCGTGGGGCGTTTGGGGTGGCGAGATCATCGAGCGGGGCACGATCATCGCGCGCAAGCGTCCGCGGGGACGCCCACGCAAGAACACCACCGAGGAAAACCCGGCGGCCGCATAAGCGTCGCCGGGTTTTCCCGCGTCAGGCCGCTTCGTCGGCGAAACCCGGAATTAGTTCTGTGGCAAGCCTTCTGGCGGGGATGTGCGCATCGAGCTGACAGGAGATCGCGACGTTGGAGGCGATCACCCGCATCGGGATTGCCAGCTTGGCTGGGATATCCATTTGGCGCGCGGCCCTGATCTGCGCCACCGACCTGTCCATGTTCACCGCAGTCATCTTCTGCAGCCACTTGCGGGTGTAGTGGAACGTCTCGACTTCGAGGGGTTCGACGTACTGGCGCATCATGTCGTCCATCTCGCGCTTGGACACCTGCTCGCCCGTCTGGATGAACCCGATCTTCTGCATGGTCGTCAGCAAGTTCTCGTAGTCATCGTCGAGCGCGTAGCGCGTCGCCAGACCGATTTCGACCGGGATACCGCCGGGCATCGGAGCAACGGCGCCGAAGTCGATGACGCCCATCTTGTCGTCGGGCAGCAGCATGAAGTTCCCGGGATGCGCGTCGCCGTGCATCATCTCGAGGCGCCGCGGCGCGTCGTAGGTCAGCTCGAAAAGGCGGGCTGCCCATCAGGTCGCGTTGCTCGGTCGTGCCCTCGCGGATGATCACCGACATCGGGATGCCCTCGATCCATTCCTGGATCACGACTTTCGGCGCGCTGGCGACGATGTGCGGGACGACGAAATGCGGATGTCCCTCATAGGCTTTCGCGAACGCGCGCTGGTTGTCGGCCTCAAGCCGATAGTCCAGTTCCATCTCCGTGCGTTCGATCAGCTCGTTGACAACGCCCTGCACGTCGGCGCCGGGAGAGAGTTGCTTGAGCACACTCACCATGCGCTGCATGGTTTTCAGATCGGCGCGCAGCGCCTCGTCGGCGCCCGGGTATTGAATCTTGACGGCGACCTCGCGACCGTCCGACCACACCGCCTTGTGCACCTGGCCGATGCTGGCCGACGCCACCGGCGTGTCGTCGAACGAGGCGAACCGCTCCCACCACTTGGTGCCCAGCTGTGCGTCCAGCACGCGGTGCACCTTGGCAGCGGGCAGCGGCGGCGCCTCCCTCTGCAGCTTGGTCAGCGCCTCACGGTAGGGCTTGCCGTACTGCTCGGGGATCGCGGCTTCCATCACCGACAGCGCCTGGCCGACCTTCATCGCGCCGCCCTTGAGCTCACCGAGCACGGTGAACAACTGCTTGGCCGCCTTGTCCATCAACTCGGCGTTGACCTCGTCCTTCGACTTGCCGGTCAAGCGTTTGCCGAAGCCCAACGCGGCCCGGCCCGCCATGCCGACGGGCAAGCTGGCCAGCTTGGCGTTGCGCGCGGCCCGGCCCCGCTTGATGTCAGTCACCAGACCATCATCCATGACCGTTCTGTGAGCACAGCAACGACTTGCCAACAAACGTTTACCGCGGTCAGGGCCGAGTCAGTCCTCGGTGCCGTCGTCGCCGTTGTCCGAGCCCTTTTGCAGATCGGCGATCGCCTTGTCGATGGCCTCATCCATGCCACTGGTGTCGCCGCCGATCATCCGGTCGATGAAGCCGGCAGGCTCGTCGAGATCCTCGGCGCTGGGCAGCAGGTCGGGGTGCTGCCAGACCGCGTCGCGGGCGTCGGCGCCGACCGCCTGCGTCAGGCGCTCCCACAGCACCGCCGCCTCCCGCAGCTTGCGCGGCCGCAGCTCCAACCCGACCAGCGTGGCGAACGTCTGCTCGGCGGGCCCGCCGGTGGCGCGGCGCCTGCGCAGCGTCTCGCTCAGCGCGGACGTGCCGGGGATCCGGTCGCCCAGCGCGTCGGCGACGACGGTCTGCACCCAGCCTTCGATCAGCGCCAGCAGCGTCTCCAGCCGCTCCAGCGCCGCGGTCTGTTCGGGCGTCGCCTTCGGCTCGAAGATGCCCTGGTTGAGCAGCTGCTCCATCTCCGACGGATCGGTCAGCGACGCCGGGTTGAACCCGCGGGCGAAATCCTCGATGCCGCTCATGTCGATCTTCATGCCCCTGGCGAAGGCCTCGACGGCGTTGAGCAGCTGGCTGGCCAGCCACGGCACGTGGCTGAACAGCCGGTGATGCGCGGCCTCGCGCGCAGCCAGGAAGGTGATGATCTCGCTGCGCGGCAGCTCGAGGCCCCCGGCCAGCGACTCGATGGCCTCGGGCATCAACGCGGCCACCCCCTTGGGGCCCAGCGGCAGCCCAACGTCGGTGGAGGTCAACACTTCTCGTGACAGCTTGCCCAGCGCCTGGCCGAGCTGCGAGCCGAACGCCATGCCGCCCATCTGCGACATCATCGCCAGCAGCGGGCCGGCCATGCTCTTGGCCTCCTCGGGCAGAGATGAGGCCCACACCGCCGAAATCTGCTCGGCCACCGGATCGCACAACCGCTTCCAGGTGTCCAGCGTGTTGTCGATCCAGTCGTTGGGGGTCCACGCCACCGCCTTGGTGGTGCCCGCGGGAAGCGCGGTTACGCCGTCGAGCCACGTCTCGGCCAGGTGCACGGCGTCGGCGATCGCGCCGCTGGTCTTCTCGGGCACCGGCGCGACGAAGCCGATGGCGTTCGACGCCAGCTGTCGGGCCAGGTCGTAGTTCACCGGGCCGGACTGCTTGCCGCCGGTCATCACGTTGCCGGCGCCGCTGAACATCTCCCCGAGCCGGGTGAAGATCTGCCCGAGTTGGGACATGTCGAATTCGGACCCGCCGCCCAAGCCGAACGGGTCGCCGGCGGCGGGGCCGCCGATCCCATCCGAGCCCGACCCCGAATCGGGATCCTTCTTAGGCTTGTCATGGCTCGGGGTCATCCCCCCGAGAAAAGCCGAAAGGCAGGTCAGCCATGGCCTCAACGGTACTCACCGCGCGGCCCGTCGTGTGGGTCGGCGGGTCACGCTGTCAGTGAACCTCGGTCGGTTCGGGCAAAGCCCACGCGGCGCGAACCTCTACTGTGGTCGCCGTGAACAGGCGCATTTTGACGCTGCTGGTCGCCTTGGTGCCGATCGTGGCGTTCGGGCTGCTGCTGTCGCTGGTGACGGTGCCCTACGTGTCGCTGGGTCCCGGCCCGACATTCGACACGCTCGGCGAGGTCGACGGCAAAAAGGTCGTCGACATCGAGGGCACCGACGTCCATCCGACGTCGGGGCATCTGAACATGACCACGGTGTCGCAGCGCGACGACCTGACACTCGGGCAGGCGCTGACGCCTGTGGGTGTCGGGCCGTGAGCAGCTGGTTCCGCACGATCTGGTCTATCCGCCGGACAAGTCGAAGGACGAGATCGACAAGGCCAACAACAACGACTTCAAACGCTCCGAGGACAGCGCGGAGTATGCGGCGTTGAGCTACCTGAAGTACCCGTCGGCGGTGACGGTGGAGACGGTCAGCGACCCTGGCCCGTCGGTCGGCAAGCTGCAGCGCGGTGACGCCATCGACGGCGTCAACGGCAAGCCGGTGGCCAATCTGGACCAGTTCACCGCGCTGCTCAAGGCCACCAAACCCGGCGACAACATCGTCCTCGACTACCGCAGCAAGAACGCACCGGCCGGCAGCGCCACCATCACGTTGGGCTCCAACGCCGACCGCGAATACGGCTACCTCGGCGTCGGCGTACTGGACGCGCCGTGGGCGCCGTTCTCCATCGATTTCAACCTCGCCAACATCGGCGGACCGTCGGCCGGGCTGATGTTCAGCTCTCGCGGTCGTCGACAAGCTCACCACCGGTGACCTCAACGACGGCAAGTTCGTCGCCGGCACCGGCACCATCGACAGCGACGGCAAGGTCGGCTCCGATCGGCGGCATCACGCACAAGATGCTTGCTGCCCGCGAAGCTGGCGCCACGGTGTTCCTGGTGCCCGCCGACAACTGCGACGAGGCCAAGACAGCCCACGACGACGGCCTGCAGCTGGTCAAGGTCGACACGCTGGGCCATGCGGTCGACGCGCTGCACGCCCTTTCCGCCGGTGGCGAACCTCCCCGTTGCTGAGGAAATGCCGCGCGGCCGATGCGTAGAGTTGGGGCACGTCATCGGTAGACGTTTGAGAACCCAGGACTGGAGTTGACGAGTGGGTATGCGGCCCGCGGCACGAATGCCGAAGCTGACACGACGTAGCCGGATTCTGATCGCGGTCGCGCTGGCCGTCGTGCTGCTGTTGCTGTTCGGGCCGCGCCTGATCGACGCCTACGTGGACTGGCTGTGGTTCGGGGAGCTCGGCTACCGCTCCGTGTTCACCACGAAGCTGGTCACCCGGATCGTCGTCTTCCTGGTGGCGGCGCTGGTAATGGGCGGCATCGTGTTCGCCGCGCTCGCCCTGGCGTACCGCACCCGGCCGGTGTTCGTCCCGACCAACGGCCCCAACGATCCGGTGGCCCGCTACCGCACCGCGGTGATGACCCGGCTGCGGCTGATCGGCATCGGCGTGCCTGCGCTTATCGGCATCATCACCGGCTTCATCGCGCAGACGTACTGGGACCGAGTTCAGTTGTTCATCCACGGCGGCAACTTCGGCATCGCCGACCCGCAGTTCGGCAAGGACCTCGGTTTCTACGCGTTCGACCTGCCGTTCTACCGGCTGGTGCTGGGCTTTTTGTTCGCGGCGACGTTCCTGGCGTTCATCGCCAACCTGGTGGGCCACTACCTCTTCGGCGGTATCCGGCTGGCCGGCCGCACCGGGGCGCTGAGCCGGGCAGCGCGCATCCAGCTGATCTCACTGCTGGGCATCCTGATGCTGCTCAAGGCCGTCGCGTACTGGACGGACCGCTACCAACTGCTGAGCCACAGTCGCAGCGGCAAGCCGTTCACCGGCGCCGGCTACACCGACATCAACGCCGTCCTGCCGGCCAAGCTGATCCTGATGGCGATCGCGGTGATCTGCGCATTGGCGGTGTTCTCCGCAATCGTGTTGCGCGACTTGCGCATTCCGGCGATAGGCGTGGTGCTGCTGCTGTTGAGTTCGCTCATCGTTGGTGCCGGCTGGCCGTTGATCGTCGAGCAGATCAGCGTCAAACCCAATGCGGCGCAAAAGGAAAGCGACTACATCAGCCGAAGCATCACGGCAACCAGGCAGGCTTACGGGTTGACCGGCGACGTCGTCACCTACCGCGACTACAGCGGCAACACGCAGACAACCGCGCAGCAGGTCGCCGCCGACCGGGCGACGACGTCGAATATCCGGCTGCTTGACCCGACCATCGTCGGCCCGGCGTTCACTCAGTTCCAGCAGGGCAAGAACTTCTACTACTTTCCAGACCAACTGTCCATCGACCGTTACAACGGTCCCGACGGCAATCTGCGCGACTACGTAGTGGCGGCGCGAGAACTCAACCCCGACAGGCTGATCGACAACCAGCGCGATTGGATCAACCGCCACTTCGTCTACACCCACGGCAACGGTTTCATCGCATCGCCGGCCAACACGGTGCGCGGAATCGCCAACGACCCCAACCAGAACGGCGGCTATCCGGAGTTCTTGTCCAGCGTTGTCGGCGCCAACGGCAGCGTGATCTCACCCGGGCCCGCACCGCTGGACCAGCCGCGCATCTACTTCGGCCCCGTCATCGCGAGCCCAGCGGACGACTACGCGATCGTCGGCAAGAACGGCAATGACCGCGAGTACGACTACGAGACCAACACCGAAACCAAGAACTACACCTACAGCGGGACTGGCGGCGTACCGATCGGCAACTGGCTGGCCCGTGCCGTGTTCGCGGCGAAATTCTCCGAGCGAAACTTGGTGTTCCCGAACCCGATCGGCGCCGACAGCAGGATCCTGTTCAACCGTGACCCGTCCGCGCGGGTGAAAGCGGTGGCGCCCTGGCTGACCACCGACGCCGGCGTGTACCCGGCGATCGTGAACAAGCGGATGGTGTGGATTGTCGACGGCTACACCACGCTGGACAACTACCCGTATTCGGAGCTGATGTCGCTGTCGTCGGCCACCGCAGACTCCAACGAAGTGGCGGTCAACCGGCTGGAGCCCGACAAGCATGGTGTCCTACATCCGCAACTCGGTGAAGGCCACCGTCGACGCCTACGACGGCACCGTCACGCTGTACGCGCAGGATGAGAAGGATCCGGTGCTGCAGGCGTGGATGAAGGTGTTCCCGGGCACGGTCAAGCCCAAGAGCGACATGTCGCCGGATTTGCAGGCCCACCTGCGCTACCCCGAGGACCTGTTCAAGGTGCAGCGCGCGCTGCTGGCGAAGTACCACGTCAACGACCCGGTGACGTTCTTCTCGACCTCGGACTTCTGGGACGTGCCGCTGGATCCCAACCCGACCGCGAGCAGCTTCCAGCCGCCGTATTACATCGTCGCCAAAGACCTTGCGTCCAACGATAATTCGGCATCGTTCCAGCTGACCAGCGCGATGAACCGGTTCCGGCGTGACTTCCTGGCCGCCTACATCAGCGCCAGCTCTGATCCAGCGACGTACGGCAAGATCACCGTGTTGACCATCCCGGGCCAGGTCAACGGGCCGAAGCTGGCCAACAACGCGATCACCACCGACACGGCGGTGAGCCAGGACCTCGGCGTCATCGGACGCGACAACCAGAACCGGATCCGCTGGGGCAACCTGCTGACCCTGCCGGTCGCCCAGGGCGGCCTGCTGTACGTGGAACCGGTGTACGCCTCGCCGGGGGCCAGCGACGCGGCGTCGTCGTACCCGCGGCTGATCCGCGTCGCGATGATGTACAACGACAGGGTCGGTTACGGCCCGACGGTGCGTGATGCGCTGACCGAGTTGTTCGGCCCGGGTGCCGACGCCACTGCGACCGGTCCGGCGCCGGCAGTGCCCGCGAGCGGGCAACCGCCAGCCGCGCCGGCGCTTCCCGATGCCCCGCCTGCCGGCGCAGCCGCCGCCGATCCAGGGTCAGGCGCCCGAGGTGCCCACACCGGTCGCGGTTCCGCCGGGCAGCGGTCCGGTTCAGTTGTCGGCGGCTAAATCCGCAGCGCTGCAAGAGGTTCAGTCGGCGCTCGACGGCGTGCACCAGGCCCAGCAGAGCGGAAACTTCGCCGACTACGGGCAGGCGCTGCAGCGCCTCGACGATGCGATGAAGAAGTTCAACGGCACCAAGTAGCGCGACGCCCGCGAGCGAGCGTGTCCTGGGCCGAAACGCCGCCTCGAACGTGCATTTTGTCGCTCGCTCGCGGCATCGGACTGGCGATTTGGAAGTCAGGCCGCACCTTCGGTAACCTGGCGTTTACCCGACGCGGGGTGGAGCAGCTCGGTAGCTCGCTGGGCTCATAACCCAGAGGTCGCAGGTTCGAATCCTGTCCCCGCTACTAGGTAAAAGTGCGCCTTGACCAGGCCAAACGGTGGATCCGATTCGGGTCCACCGTTTTCGCACTGGGAACAATTTGGGACCGAACGGCGGTAATTTCGGACCGGCTCGGACCGCCTCGCCGTTCGCAACTACTCGGTACGTGGGGTGCAATCTTAGTGGCGGTGAACAGCCGTCGCCGGTGGGAACCCGTCTCCACGACTAGCAAAGTGCCCCTGACCAGCGAAAAAGGCTGATCGCGCAATGGTTCGTCGTCGGCTGCGTGGGAGCACATGCGAGCGACGAGAGGTGGCGAGACTGACCGGCAAATCGGCTATCAAAGGCTGTGGGGGTGCGATCGCTGGGCCTTCGGCCTAGCCGTCGTGGCCACCGTCGCCTATCGGACCAATGTTCTGGGGTCGGGGAAGCCCATTTTGGTGTAGCCGGCTGCGCGCTTTCGTAGCGATGAGGCGAGTACTGGAGTGAGTTCGTCGTGGTAGTCGTGCACAGTCGCGGTTGTCTTGGCGGGGTGGGGTCGGGTGATGCGCCCGACGTATTGGACGAGCCGGTTCTTGAACGTGATCGGAGCGGCGAGGAATAGCGTGTCCAAAGCCGGGCAGTCGAATCCCTCGCCGATGAATCAGCCGGTGCCGACGATCAGCAAAGGTTCGGCATCGGCCGTGTGGTTAGCGAGTTGTTCGGAGATTTCACGGCGTTGGCGCGCCTTCATTTGGCCGCTCAGTACGACGACTGACGTACCAGCGCTGCGGAGTCGTTCGGCGATTGCGTTGAGGTGGTCGATCCACGTGGTGAGTACGAGGATGTTCGCGCCGTGGGTATGAGCGGCGAGCACGTCGGTGATGATCTGGCCGAGCCGGGGTTCATCGGCGATCAATGCTCGGTAGATCTCGGCCATTCCACCCGGCGCGCTGGGGTCGGCCTGACCGGTGTAGCGGAACTGGGTGGGGTGCAGGTGGAGGACCGGGTGCGGTGCGACCAGATCGGTATCGGCTGAGGGGAGTTGGCCTGCGGCTGGGCCTTCGAGGGTCACGTGATGTGATCCGAGTTGGTGGTAGATGAGGTCTTCAAGCCCGTCGCGGCGTTCGGGTGTGGCCGTGAGCCCAAGCCAGTACTTGGCAGGTATTCGGTTGATGACGTGAAAGAATGCGCTGGCGGCGATGTGATGGCATTCGTCGGCGACCACGAAACCGTAGATCAGCGGTGAGATCTTCGATGTTGTCGCGGCGCGCGAGTGTGGGTAGCAGAGCGACGTCGACGATGCCGGTGGTCTTGGACCGCCCGCCACCGATCTGTCCGCATTTGAATCCGAGGTGCTTTTGCAGCCGGTCACGCCATTGGTCGGCCAGTGCTTTGCGGTCTACCAGGATGAGGGTCGAGGTGGCGCGGGAGGCGATTGCGGCGCAGGCGATCACGGTCTTGCCCGAGCCGGGCGGTGCGATCAGCACGCTTGTGTCTTCTTCAACGAGGTGTCCGACGGCGGCGGTCTGCTCGGTCCTGAGCGGGGTTGAGCAGCCGAATTCGTGACTATTGCCGGCGGCGCGCTTGTCGTCGATGCGCAATGTACTGCCGGCTGAGTCGACCAGGTCCGTCAGGAGCGTGTACAGGCCGCGTGGCAGGACGAGATCGCCCACGGCCGTCTCGTCATAGCTGTAGAGAAAGCGAGGAGTGTCCCAGGTGCTGCGTCGAGCGCGCTGGCGGGCATCGAATTCCGGGTTGCGAATGGAAGCTGCGTGTTTGACGGCCGCGATCATCGCTGGACCAAGATCGTTGGCGGTCAGGGTGAGTCGGGATGCGAAGGTTGCCCGGATGATCGCTGCTGGCCTCGGCACGATTTTCGACGAGGTGGGCAACTGCAGCCTGCGTACGAGATGGCCGAATAGCGGATCGGGCAGCGTGCGAGCCAGCGCGGTCACGTCCTTGTGCGACAGCCGCGCGATGCTGGATAGGTAGGCCCACTGGTCATCGAAGGGTTCCAGTGTGGCGGGGTCGAGGAATAGCGTTGTGCCGTGCTGGCGGCGTTTACCGTTGAGCGGTGCGGCGATGAGGTTGCCCATGCCGCGGCCCGTGTGGACGTCTTGAGAGGGAAACAGCCGGTCATAGCTGCTGAGGTGCATACTGCCGCGGAGTTGAAAAGCCTCGCCGAGCAGGCTGGTCGCGAGGCTGCGGGCAGTTGCTGCCGAGGTGGCTTGCGCGAAAAAGATCCACACGTGCGCTCCCCGGCCCGACTGCGATACCTCCAATGCAGCCGGAACCTTATGGGCCCGTGCGGCTTTCATATAGGCCAGTGCATCGAGCATCGCGGCCTCTTTGTCGAAGTCAGCCGCGACCCACCAACATGTGTCATCGTCGCCAAGCGGATACAGACCGATATGGACCTCGCCGCGTAAGTGCTGGCCGACGACATCGGCGGTCAGCGGAAGATACGGCGCATCGGCGCGGTTCATACCCTTCCGCCAATATCCGCGGATGGCAGGCATCCAACCGGATCGGCCGTCGCGGCGGCTCTCCCACCGCAGTGCGTAAACGTCTGGGCGACAACGAAAAAGATCGAGATAGAACCGAACTTTGTCCTCGGGCGTCGATGCTCATGCTTCACCGGCGACTCCGGTGCGCCAGAGAGCGTGGCTTGATCCGGATCCGCGGCCCGGGTCTGCTCCTCGCTCAGTTTTAGTAGCCGACGCAAACGCACATTGTCGGCACGCAACGTTTCTAACTCGCCCGCGAACCGCTCCTTCACAACCACAGTCTGCTGATCCTTGCGCCGGCGATGCAGGGTGATGGCATGCAAGCCTTCCGAGCGTGCACACATTCTTAGAGGCCGGGAAGTCAGCTCGGCAAGACGGTCAGGTGACAGCGCGGATCGGTTCGACCGCTTCGGTCATCCGGTATCGCTGAACTAGCCGATTCAAGATTTCCTCAGTCGTCAGTGGTGGGGCGGTATACCTGGAGGCCGGTGTCTGGATAGCGTGCAGCGCGACGTCTGGTGAAACCGAAACCGTGTCTGCAGCAAATGCGCTGGGGGCGAGGACCTTGATGTGCGCGGCGATCTTTGCAATCGGGAAGTCCCGCAGGTTGAGGGTGACGATAGCGCCCGCTGCACCGACTAGTGCCGCTGCCACCACATGTTCATCGTCCGGGTCTGGCAGGTTGAAGGTGCCGTCGTGCGGTTCCCAATTTTCGACCAGAGCGTCGTCGAACGCGGTCGTCATCTGGCTAATGAGGTGACTGGCCCGCGCAGTTGCCGCAGCGGGTTGTTCTCCTCGATTCAACAGCTTCTGTGTCTCCTCACTATTCGAGTTCGGCCAGGATCTCGGTTGACCACAGTGGTCGATAGAGCCCTTCGATTGCGAGCGAAAGTAGGAAGTCCCGCTGCAAGCTCGGCCATAGCACCGAGGTGTCGAGGAGGGCGGCGAACATCGCCGCCCATCGTGTCAGCTTGGCTGGCCTGTTTGTTTCGGCGCGCCGCCACGGCGCGGCGTGCTTGGCGTAGTTGCTTTCGGATCGTGTCGGGATCGTCATCGTGGTCGATGTCGGCGGTGGCCGCCAGTGCGTCGTATTGACGCTTGCGGCGCTGTTCGCGATAGGACAGCACGTCATCGAGCAGAAGTCGATGCCGGTTGCCGATTCGTTCGGCGGGCAGCACGTTGTCATTGATCAGCCGCACAATGGTCGGGCGACTCGCCGCGAGGAGGTCGGCCGCCTGTTGTGTGGTTAGCGTCATGGTTTGCGGCGCTATGGTCACTGCCTTGCCCGCGTGAAGTGCTGCCACGACTTTCGTCAAGGCTTCGTGGACCGCCCCTGGCAGTTCGATGCGGTCGTGCTCGTCGACGCCGACCAGTGAGTAACTGGGACAAGCCGCTCGCCGTGACGGCGCTCGTGAGCCGCCAGGAACCCGACCACCCGTGCGAGTTCCTCTGGATGCTCGGAGAGGAAGGTTGCGGTCTCGACCGCTTCGGCGCCCACCGGAGTTCACCACCTATTCGAACGAAGCGAAACTATTTTCGGGACGTTCGAATATTACAGTATATGACAGCGCGGGTCCACCACGTCATTCACAGTCGCGCCTCGCCTCGATAAACCCGAAAGGCCCAGCGCCGGCACCAGGCTTGTGAACGGATTTGTGAACGAAACGCCGCGCAACGACCGTGATGGGTGGAACGCAGTGTGATGGCATAGACGGCGTGGTTGGTTCTGACCTGCACGTTAGAGACCGGGGAGAAGACATAAGACTGTCACCGGCTAGCTCATAACCCAGAGGTCGCAGGTTCGAATCCTGTCCCCGCTACCAGCGGAAATGGCCCTCGGAGAGTGCTCCGGGGGCCGTTTTCTTGCCTGTGTGAACTTGAGAGCGGGTTTGTGAAGGTTTGTGAAGGTTTGTGAAGGTTTGTGAAGGTCAGGTAGGCGACTAATCTTCGGCGCCGCTCTTCGGCGCCGCCCCCTTCATCTAGGTCCCACCCGTTCCCGATGAGGAACGTGGCGGCCTGTTGCGCGGCTCGCGGTCGTCGTTACCGAGGACGTGTGCGGAGGTCTGGCGTCCCCGATCGTGTCCCATCCGGTAACGCTGCGGACACCTTGACCGTTTCGACGGAAAGGTCACAGCAGGTCGGCAGTTGATCAGGCTTTTGTTCTCTTTTCGACTGCAGACAATGGGTTTGACAGTTTCCCATTTCCGGCCGGATCTGGCGATTCAGTCGATCCCCGTCATGCCGGCGGCATTCCGGGTACCATCGTCGACTAGTCGACTGCCACGGGGACCGCTGACCCGAAAGGGGGTGCGGAACGCGGCCGGCAACCTTAGGGTCTGAACAGTGGGGGGAAAGCTGGGCAGCCAGGCGGACTTCGCCGTCGTTGGCGCCGGGCTGGCCGGACTTCGCGCAGCGGTTGATCTCAGCGCCGCCGGTGCGGCGGTGACCGTGTTCGAAGCGCGGGACCGCGTCGGCGGGCGCGTGCTCTCTGCGCCCCAACCCGAAGAAAGGACAGCGGGGCCGCCGCTGGTGCTCGACCTTGGCGCACAATGGGTCGGACCTGGCCAGACCGACATACTCGAGCTCGTCGATAAACTCGGCCTGCACCTCGTGCCGACCGACGTGCCCGGCCGCGCAATGTGGGACCTCGACGGGCAGGTAAAGCAGGGCGGCGTCGCGTATCCACCGCTACCGCCTTTTGCCCTGGCCGAACTGCGCCTGGCCGCGCAGCGAGTGGTGCGGATGTCGAAGCGCATCGCGCCGGAGGCCCCCTGGCGAGCATCGAAATCGGGGCGATGGGATCACCTCACGGCCGAGGATTGGATCCGCCGGAATCTGCGCACCGCATCAGCGCGGGCATTCGCCCGGATGAACATCAGGGAAACGCCGCGATCGAGCCGAGCGAGACATCTGTGCTGGGCATCCTTTTCGACCTCCGCTCGATCGGGCCGGCCAGCGACCTGGGCACTGCCGAGGCATTTCGGCTGAGGGAGGGGACGCACGAGCTCGCTCGGCGGCTCGCCCAGCGGGTCAGCGACCGGATTCGGTTCGTTGACCCGGTGCGGGCCATCGCCGCGAATGCGGGCGGCGTGACCGTCGAGTCGGATACCTGCGCGCTGCGGTGCCGCCGGGTGGTGGTGTCCGTGCCGCCGCCGCTGGCCAGCCAGATCGCCTACGCACCGGCGCTGCCCGACCAACGAGCCCAGCTGCTGGCCAACCTTGCGATGGGTGCGACGGTCAAATTCCACGCGGTCTACGAACGTCCGTTCTGGCGCGCCCGGGGGTTGAGCGGTCAGGCGTGGACCGCCGTCGGAACCGTTGGCCTGACCTACGACAACTCGCCCGACGACGGGACGGGACGCGGGGTGCTCGTCGGCCTGGTAGTCGCCGATGAGGCGCGCCGTCTGGGCGCTCACGATGCCTCCGGGCAGGAGCAGAAGATCCTGGCGTCACTCGGGCACCTCTTCGGCCCGGATGCAGCGGCGCCCGAGCGGCTCGTGATCCAGGACTGGAACGCCGAGAAGTGGACGGGCGGCTGCTACGCCGCCCACTTCCCCGCCGGTGTGTGGACCAGCTATGGAAGCGCTTTCCGCGCCCCGTGCGCACGCATCCACTGGGCGGGCACGGAGACATCGAGCGAATGGCACGGCTACATGGAGGGCGCGTTGCGCTCGGGTAGGCGGGCTGCCGGAGACATGCTGCACGCTGAGGCGACTAACGGAGGCGACGAGTGAGCCAGAGTGGGAATCAAACCCCAGAAGGAACTCCAAGCGCAGGTAGGGAAGGCGGTTGATCTTCTCTGCGAGAGCTTCGGTGAACACACAATCGCGGGTGCGCGCCACCCTGGGCGTGATCACCGATTGCACCAGAAGCGCGACGTCGACGCCGCGCGCGCCGCTGGTCTCAAATCTTTAAAGAAGCAGCTAGAACGGTGGGCGCCAAAACCGGGGCCAGAGCGGCTCCAGGTACTCATCTACCTTTTTAATAAGTCCTGGGCGCTTTGGGACCTGACACTTGCGTATCACAGCCTCAACGTCATCGAGGAGGCGGTGGGCGAGTTCGTCGGCCCTGCTGCCACGCCGAGTGACGACCAGTTAGCACAAGACTGGGACCCCGCCCTGCAGGCCGTCCGCCAGGCCATGAAGCTGATCATCGCGGATACCGTCATCTTCAAGGCCATCAACCTGTCGAGCGCCAAAGACCTCGAAACTGCGGCGGACGCCGGCGCCAAGGCGACAACGACCATCGCGTCGGACCTGAAATCACTTGGCCCCTTGCCCCGGAACGGCCATGACGACACCAGTCTTACGGGCGACTTGGCCGGGATCGCAAAGGTGGCGCGTCAGAGCCACATCTTCTACGCGGCGATCGCCGGCGCGGCCCGGGCGCTGATCGAATTCGAGAGCTGGCTGGCGGCACTCCCCCGCCTGGGCTCACAATCAGACCCGTCTGCGGGCGGCTTTTCGGGCTCCCCACCCACGCAGGGCAGGCTGCTGGAGAAAATCGACGCCGCCAAAAGGCAGTTCGAAGACGCACACAACATGCGCGGAGAGGACGCGCTCGACCCCCTCACCCTCGAGCGCAGCGAGCCGTGGTTGCGGCTGCTGATCGAGATACGCCAGATCGTCGAGGGCGCTGACAAGACCACTTCCTCCAGCGGCGCCAGCGGGGGCGCCACCAATGTCTTTGTCCCGAAACGCGTGTCGATTCGTTACTGCTACCCGTTCGCGGTCGGAACAAATGAACCGATTCCAGCGCTCTTGAAGAATCTGCAAAAGCGCGATGTCGACGCTGCCTTTAAACGCAAATCCACCGAGGCTTCTGGGGGCCTGTCGGGCATCAAGGCCACCGAGGTGAACCCCCTGGCCGCGACGCAGTTTTTTGCCCAAGACGCCGGACTCTACGGTGGGATGCGGGTGGACCTTCCAGACATCGAGTTCAGCAGGTACCCGCAGCTGAACGGTGTGGATCGTACTGACAACGCAGGGCGCTGCAAGGTGTGGCTCGATCTGAGCGACATGGGCAACCACTGCTTGTGCATCCAGCCCGAGCAGCTCAGGGCTCCCCTCCCGCATGTGCTTTATCGGGCGGTCCGGGCAGGCATCCCCAACTGCCTGGGCGAGACGGTCGACCTGGCGCAGCCGCAGGGTGACACTGAGACGGGTTGGGACAGTCTGCATTTGTTCAGTCAGGACATCATCGCGTCCATCGCCCTGGCCGACTTCTGGAAGCACGACGAAGACACTCCGCCGGGAGAGCGGTACGAACGCGGGAACCTGCACGAGGTCGTCGTCGTGCGCACCGAGGAGTCGCTCGACACGTATCCGGAAGACATCGCGAACCGTCTCGACGGTGCCGTCGGCGGCAAAATCCTGCTCAGGTCGATCCAGCGGACGGCGGGCACCCTCGAGGAATGGGTTCAGTACCCGCGACTTCCCCGCCCTGGAAGCCAGGGCCGCAAGTGCTCGATCGAAGGCATCCCCGAGATGGGCCTTGACGGCGACTGGTGTACCCACACGGGCGAGACGACGGTGTTCGGCATCGTTGCCGCCCCGTCGTGGCACTACGCCGTGTACGTCGAGGCCGCCCAATTCGTGAGTTCATGGAACCCGCTGCTGCGCCTGTGGAGCAGGCGTCTACGGCGCGCCATCGAATCCTCGCAACCGGACGCCGTTCAACTGACGGGTTCCGAGGAGCTCCGGCCGATTGAAAAGAAGGTTCACCTTCATCTGATGCAGATCAGTGCGGAAGAACTGTGCGCCACGCAGGCTCACCGGCAGTTTCTCGATCAGCTTCTGGAGATGAGCCAGTTGAAACGGCTCCAAACAGAGCTTGAAGACGAGCTCACAGCGGCTGAGCACCTGACGGACTGGATCGACCAGGAACAGCACAAGAGAAGCGAAAAACGGCGAGTGGTGCTGTTGGGCATCATCGCCCTACTTGGCGTCTTCGGGCTGAGCGGCTTCCTGGGCTTTGCCAACGGCACCGGAGCGGCGGAAACAGGCCGTTGGGAAGACGTCGCTCTGATAGTTGTGTTCCTGATATTCCTGGGCGTCGGTCTCTTTTTCGACATCTTCGAGATAAACGGCTGGGTGAAGCGCCGATATCAGGCTGTCACGAAAGAACTTAAGCGTCGGCACCGGCGCTCGGGCGACGGCGGCGGGGACCTATAGGTGATGAGCAGCGGGGTACAGATCCGCGATATGGGATCCGAAGTGAGCACCAGTCTGATCGAGTTGATTTATCGCGAACTTCTCACGCCAACCTTCGGGCCAGACGAACTCGACACGTTGGACACTGTTCTTGACGGACTGGTGAAGGGCAGCTACGAGGCCTGGGGACTGTGCGCACTGGACGGCGAGACACCCGTCGGGTGCGTACTGGGATATCCCTACGCACTGGGAGATCCCTACGGCGATTCTCGGGTGCTACTCATCGGCTACCTCGCGGTCAAACGTGGGCTTCGGGGTGGCGGCATCGGTCGCGAGCTGATGGGTGCGGCCCGGGAAAGGTGGTACGGGGAGCCCAACATTGACCTGGTGGTCGCGGAGATCGAAGATCCGCGTCGCTACCCCGCGGGCAACGATATCTACCCGGAAAAACGTGTGAAGTTTTACGCTGCGGGTGGCGCGCAGATCGTCGCCGGCCCGTACTTTCAGCCCAAGCTCGAGGGCAAGGGAAAGAAACGTGTGTACGGCCTGTTTCTGACCGTCCTGCACGCCAGCAGCCAAGTGATCAGCCCCGAGAATTCATTACCTGCAGGACTTCTCGCCGAATTTCTTCTCCAGTACTTCAGGGATTCAGGAGGAGAGGACAGCGACTGGCCCCAGCCGACGGACAAGGAGGGAAATCGGCTCCTTGATTGGTATCGGTGTCGCCCCGACACGGTCCACTTGCATCCGCTCGGTGAGTACGCGCAGATCGAAATCCCGTGGGTTGCCGATAATCCCTAGAATGCCTGTCCGGGGCTGCGGTTAATGACGCCGGCCTGACAGGCCGAGCGACGCTGGGCGAGGAACGTGCGGTCAAACTCCGCTGTCGTCGACAGCGCGCAGGGCGACAGGACACGAACAACTTGAGTGTGATAAGCCTGCTCCCATGGGGGAGAAGAGCACTGAGCCGTGGGTGGTCTGGGAGCCGTGCGAGGGCGAGCAGGGCACGGCGGTACTGACGCGGCTGGCCCGCGAGCTGCCGGCGTACTTCGCCGACGCGACATTGCTCAGTAGTCGATCGTCACGGCTGTCCTTCTATAAGACCTATCGGTTGATAGAGCTCCAGTTGGTCCGTGACGACGGCACGGAGCGTGCCTTCGTGCTCGACGGCCCGGGGAGAACGGCGTGGCTGGACGGGTCTTCCGAACCCATGCACTCGACCAACCAGGCCGAGTCGTTGACCTTGACCGAAGCGACGGTCGCCGATTACGTCCGGTTCTTCTTCTATTTCCTTCGCGCCGATGAGGGCGCCTTCGTCCTAATTGAATCCACCGAGGAAGTGGCGTCCCGCGAAGACACCGACGACCCCACCAAGGAACGAGGGTGACGACGACGCGCTCACCCTGCAGGCAGCACAGAGCGAGGCGCATCCACTGTTGATGCGAGGCCTCGACGCAGAGGGCCGCTGGCTATTGGACGCGGCCGTCGCCTACGGCGGATGCCTGTTCACCATGACGGCCGCCGTCGAGGCCAGCGGAGCCATCGAGATGATCGATGACAATCCGGTCGGCCTACTTACTGAGCTTGTGGTGCCCACGGCTCCGTCCCTCAAGATAAAAGGGCGAACCGATGATTCGTCTGCGGAGTCGACTCTCGGCATCGAACCGTCGCGTGATCGTGAGGTCACACAGGCTGTTGTTGCAGTTTTGCTTGAGGATGCGATTCGGGAGCGTAACGCTGATACCCGGGCTGGTAAGGCGTTGTTGCATCATTTCAATTCGCGGACGCAGGCCGAGACGTCGATCGAGCAGTTGGCTCGGCTGGTGGCGGAGTCGAAAGCGATGGTGATCATCGAGTCCGATATCGCGTTCGTCGAGGACGTTGTAGCGCAACTGGTCGCTCCGACGGTCGAGGGCTATGACGTGGTACGAGCCAGTGCGGTGCCCGGTGATGATCTGCGTTGCGAGATCACGGTGAACGACCGCAGCGAGCTGTTTCTGCTGTCGTTTCATACCTATCGCAACCTCTTCGACGCCGACCGCACCGCCCACAACCTGGCGCTGGTTGAAGCGCCGGTGCTGATCGGATGCGGTCGGGCCAGCGAGGTGCCCGAGCCGCTGCGCCGAGCGGCTGACCTGGTGGTGCGCTTCCCGCGCATCGACCGGAGCGCTTCGCCCGCATCTTTGAAGGCGTGTTTGGGGTCCAGCCGACGGCGGGCTGGGATGCCGCCGGCAGCGACTGGACGCAGTACCTGGTCCCCGGGGATTTCCACACCCCGCGCCGGCTGTCGCTTAGCCCCGAGGATGCGCTGTCCATGCTGCGGGATCGGGTGGAGGCCCGGCTGAGCCAGATCAGCCCGGATGACGGGCCGGGAATGGACCAGCTGTACGGCATGGGGGAGGCCCGGCAGGTCGCCGCAAGACCTGATCGAGGACATCCGGGCGGCGCAAGCCGAGCAGATCTCCGTGGTCGGCAGTCGATAAAGGCTTTCTGCTGACCGGGGCGCCGGGCACCGGCAAGACCAGCTTGGCGCGGGCCATCGCCAAGGAATGCGCAGTGAAGTTCATCGTCGCCAGTGCGGCCGCCTGGCAGTCCGCCGGCGCCTTGGACGTTCATCTGCGGGCGATGCGCGCCGACTTTTCCGAGGCCCGGCGCTACGCCCCGGCAATTCTGTTCATCGACGAAGTCGACAGCATCGGCAGCCGCGAACAGCTCGAGGGCCCCAACACGATCTATCAGACTGAGGTGATCAACGCCCTGCTGGCCGAGATCCAGGGGATTGAGTCGACCGACTCGGTGATCGTGATCGGAGCGACCAACTACGCCGAGAAGGTCGACCCAGCGCTGCGCCGCGCCGGGCGCCTGGATCAGGTCGTCGCGATCCCGCTGCCCAACATCGAAGGCCTGGAACAGATCTTCGGCTACTACCTGTCCCGGTATGAGGCCGACGGTGGCGAACTGGGACCCGACATCGACGCGCGGGCGCTGGCCCAGATGGCCTTCGGGCTCACCGGGGCGGACGTGGAGTTCTTCGTGCGCGGCGGCGCGCGGCGCGCACGGCGTGAGAACCGGCCGCTAGGCCAGCAAGACCTGATGGCCGAGGTCACCCGGCGTCCCCGTCGTCCTGATAGCGCGCCGCAGCTGACGGCCGCCGAGATGCACCGTGTAGCGGTACACGAGGCCGGCCACACGGTCGCGCGGCTGATCAGCTCGTCGCGCGGTGCGGACCTCGCCTTCGCGAGCATCGTCCCGCGGCTCGACGGTTCGCTGGGATTCACCGCAAGCGTGCCGAACACTACGCGCGTGCTGACGCGACGCACCATGCTCGAACAACTACAGACCCTGCTCGCCGGGCGCGCCGCCGAGGAGGTGGTCTTCGGGGCCGATGACATCGGGGCAGGTGCGGGCGGCCCGAGCCTCAGCAGCGATCTGGCCGTGGCGACCCGCCTGGCCACGCTCATCGTCTGCCAGTCCGGCCTCGGCGGCGACGGGCTCCTGCGCTGGACGACCCAGCCGGCAGCCGGCCAGGAAGACACGATCGACGACGTCATCGTGAGGCCTACCGCACGATCCGGACCAGCCTGCAAGCCTCCAGGCCGCTGCTCGATCGCATCACCGCGGCGCTCGAAGAGAAACAGGAACTGAGCGGCAACGAGCTGCGCCGACTCGCCGGGTCAGTCGGCCCCACCGACGCGCCGACCCCGTAAGCATCCCTGGCCTGAACTCGCCCATCTGCCCTGTTTTCGGGTGAATTTCCGCTTTTGACGTCGCGGGGGAGTGGCGAGAGAAACCGGGGCGATCGCCCGTCCGCCGCCTGTTATGGTCGCGGTGGTCCAGTTGGGAGGTCGCGATGGTAATCGTGGTGTTTCGATCGCGGCTGCGGTCGGATGCGGATCTGGCCGCTTTGGAAGTGATCGGCGCCCGCATGTACGAGCTGGGCTCCGCGATGCCGGGGTTTGTGTCCTACAAGGATTTTGCCGCCGAGGATGGCGAGACGCTGACATTGGTTGAGTTCGAGACCGCGGAGCAGTTGCTCGCCTGGCGCAACCACCCGGAGCACGTCGAGGCCCAGGCCCGCGGCCGCGCCGAGTTCTTCAGCGAGTACGCCATCACCGTCAGCGAGTCGAGCCGGGCCTACCACTTCAACCAAGCAGATGGCCGTGTGAACACACTGGGTGCGACGCCTTAAGTTGACCGGGCCTAACACACGGGATTCGCTTCGGCGAGTTGATCGGAAGACAATCGGGCGTTCGCGCTCTTCGCGATCGCCGTCTTCGTCACCCTGTACTTCGACCTTTCGTTCCGGCAATTCGGCATGCGTCCCTGGATGAATAAGCGTCTCAGCAAATTTCGCGGAAAAGTGCGCGAATTTTTCGGGAACGTCCACAAATTCTTCGCGAAGGCGCGCAAGGTGAAGACGGACAATCTGACGGGAAGTGGGAGCACACAGTGACGAGTACAGAACTCCCAGTCCGCGACATGCGGAACGACGTGAGCAGAAGTGCTGTCGAGAAGATCTATCACGAGCTTCTCGAACCATCCTTCGGACCAAACGAGCTCGACACCCTCGACACTCTGCTTGACGGGCTGGCGGACGACGGCAGCTACGCGGTCTGGGGACTGTGCGTTCTGGACGGCGAGACGCCCGTGGGCTGCATATTGGGATACCCCTACGAACAGTCGGGGGTGCTGCTCATCGGCTACCTCGTAGTCAATTCCCGCCTTCGCAGCCAAGGCGCCGGTAGCCGGCTGATTAATGAGATTCGTAGACAATGGTTCGGGAACCCCGAATACACGCTGGTGCTCTCGGAAGTCGAAGATCCCCGTCACCACGCCGCGGAGGGCGGTAGCGACCCGGTGCGACGGGCGAAGCTCTATGCGCGGCAAGGCATGCAGGTCGTCGTCGGCCCGTATTTTCAGCCAAAACTTGACGGAGAGGGAAAGAAGCGTGTGTACAACCTTTTCCTCACTGTCGTCAACGAAAGCAACAACCCCGCCACCTGGCAGGATTCAGTTCCGGGAAAGCAGATCGCTGACTTCCTTATCGAGTACTTCCAGTCGTCAGGAGAGGGTGAAGACTGGCCCCGCGATGACGACGAGGAGGGAAAACAGCTGCTCGCCTTTTACCAGACTCGCGAACGGATTCCGTTGCGCCCCATCGGCGAATGGGAGCACATCGAGATTTCGCCGCCTGCCACCTCACCGCCCAGCTCGAGGTCCTCGTCGTCGGCTCTCAGGCAATCCTCGGCACCTGCCCCGAGTGCGAACTTCCCACGGGGGCCGTTCTCCTGACGCTTGATCCGGGGTCAACCTGCCCGCCTCCGTCAAGAGGGGCGGCGCTGGCACCGATGGGGTGCTCCCGATGTCGCGCGTACAGCAAACCGCTACCTCACACAACCCGCAATGCTTATAACGCCCAACCCGCACGCTGTCCGGGCGTACCGTAATACACCTTCCAGGTCATCAGGTCTGGCAGGGCAAGCAGCAAGTGACAGGAGAGGACAACATGATCGAGCCAGGACAGCAGCACGGCGGGGAGCAGGAACCCACGCTCGATCCGGAGACCATCGAGGATCTGCAGCCCCGCGAGGAAGAGTCCGCCGAGCTGAAGGCAGGCAAAATCGTCTTCGGCCCAAACGAACATCTGCGCCAGTAATCCTCGCCCCACTCGAGCGGCATGTGACGGCGGCGACGGTCGTCCGCCGTCTTATGGTTTCGGTGCTGATGAGTGTTCTTTGATCCGCGATGTGACGGTGTAGCGGTCCAATTCGGCCCGGACCGCGGCGTGGTCGGCTGAGGGCCTCAGCGTGACGGTGACGACGGCCGAGCCGTGGGCTATGTCGGTGTCGATGTCGTCGACATCTTGAATTTATCCCTTGAGCGCCTCCTGAATCGCCCGGCGGGCGGCGTCGGCGCGAAGCGGTAGCTTGGAGGGCTTCCCGACCGAGGTGAGTGGAAGAGCATCAACGATTCGCCGATTTGGGTGCGGCGGCCCGTTCACCGACGTGTTGGCCGGCCCATGCCCTCAACTCATCCTCGTCGGGTGAGGCACCGGCTGCCACAGTTACATACGCGACCGGTACTTCGCCGGCATGTGCATCGGGACGGCCGATTGCAGCAGCGCTGGTCACATCGGGGTGTGCCAGCAGGGCGTCTTCGATCACGGCCGGGTCGATGTTATGACCGCCTCGGATGATCAGATCCTTTGCGCGGCCTGTCAGATACACGAAGCCGTCGTCGACGGCTGGCTCGACACCGGCGACTTGGCCCGGCTCGACGAGGGCCGCCAGGACACCGACCGGCTGGCCTTACATCTACACCAACTACATCGGGCCCGCGCTCGAACCGGTCGGCCGGCTACTCGAGCACCTAGTCGCCGAAGGGCGAATCCGCCCGATCTCTGTGGGTATGTTCCACTTCATCGTTGCGCACGGGGCCGGAGCGCCGTTCACGCTTGCTCCTCTGGCGCGCCACTTCGACTCACCCGAGCCCTCGGATGCCGAGGCGGTACGAGCGTACGCCGACGTCGCCGCGGACCTCATTGTCCGGGCACTGGAAATGGACGGCGCTGAGCAGCGCCAATCTTGAGCTGCCGCGACGGACCTGGATTCACCGCGATCCGATATGTAGGAGGTCGCGCCATTCCGCGCCATGATGACGCGACTAGGCCGTAACACGTTGTCTCGCGCAGGGAGGAAACATGGCAGAGTCCGGGCCGTTCGAGCCATCGGATGAGAACGCGAGTTCCGTCGGTTGGTTCACGCGGGTAGGGGCCGACTGGTGGGCCACTGCTCTTGGTCTAGCGGTGACGGTGCTTGCCGTTGCTGGTGTGCTGCCGAAGATTCCGTGGTAGCCGAATGAGCACGCTGCGCACCGACCGCGACACGGTCGACGACACCATCACCGACGACGATTTATCCACCGCCAGGCCGCTCGACTACCTGCCCGGGCTGTTATTGCTCGTCGCGGTGGGACTTTTGGGTAAGTATGCCGAGGTGGGCTGGCTGGCCCTCGCCAAACGCGAACACTGGACGGTGCCAGACATCGAGTACGTATTGTGGGCGATCCTGATCGGGCTGGTGATCACCAATACCGTTGGCCTGCATCGGGTTTTGCGGCCCGGAGTGCTGACCTACCACTTCTGGCTCAAGGTCGGGATTGTCGCGCTCGGATCGAGATTCGTCCTCGGTGACGTCCTGAAGTTGGGCGCCACCAGCCTGGTACAGATCCTCGTCGACATGGTTGTCGCCGGGGCGATCATCCTTGGCGCGGCACGGTTGTTCGGCTTGTCGGGCAAGCTCGGCTCGTTACTGGCGATCGGCACCTCGATCTGCGGGGTGTCGGCGATCGTCGCGTCGAAGGGCGCTATTCGTGCCAAGAACTCCGACGTGGGCTACGCCATCGCGGCGATCCTTGCACTCGGGGCGGTGGCGCTGTTCACCTTGCCGTTGTTGGGACATGCCATCGGATTGTCAGATCATGAATTTGGATTGTGGGCGGGCCTTGCGGTCGACAACACAGCCGAGACCACCGCAACGGGATACCTGTTCTCGGACGAGGCGGGCAAGGTGGCGGTGTTGGTCAAGTCCACACGGAACGCGCTGATCGGTTTCGTGGTGCTGGGATTCGCGCTGTACTGGGCGGCCAGGGGAGAGGCCGATGAGCTTGCACCCGGCGCCAAAGCCAAGGCCGCATTCATCTGGGACAAATTCCCCAAGTTCGTGCTGGGATTTCTGGCCGTCTCGGCTGCGGCCACCGCGGGTTGGCTGAGTAAGGGGCAGCTGACCAACGTCGCGAACGTGTCGAAATGGGCGTTCCTGCTTACCTTCGCCGGCGTCGGGCTGTCCACCGATATCCGCCAGATCGCCCGCACCGGATGGCGGCCGCTTGTCGTCGCCGTCATCGGGTTGGTGGTCGTGGCCGCGGTCTCGTTAGGCCTTGTCTTGTTGACCTCGCGGGCACTGCACTGGGGAGTGGGGTCGTGACCGCGCCGGTGGCGTGCTCGACGCGATCCAGCGCTGGTCAGTGGCCGCTTTGACCTCTAAGCCGATCGGTCCGACGTTCTGACGGATCCGGGGCCGCTCGACGTCCAGCCGAGGATCGCGCATCTGCTCGGCAATGTCGTTATTGTGCATTCGACTGAGTTTGCCGACGGGAGGAGACGCCGACGGTCAACAGAGGCAAGACTCCGCCGACCGGTCCGCTCACGCCGAGGGACCGCCGAGTCTTGCTGATCGTGGTGGCTGTCGTTGCAGCTCTCATCGCAGCGGGAGCGCTGGCCTGGGTGATGACCAAGCACTCCTCGGCCTATGACCGATCCCGTGACGGGTGCGTGAACGTCTCGGAGGCGAGCTCGATGGGCGGCGCAGTCGAGCACGCGTGTGGTTCGGCCGCACGTGATTGGTGTCGCGCCGTGTACGCCCAGCATGATGCCCACGCCGTAACGGTTCAAGCTCAGTGCCGAACTGCTGGGATCCTTCCTTAGAACGCAATGTCTGCGGCGACATCGGCGAAGCCCCGGGAGTGTTCGGCAACACATCGACGCCGGCCGACGTGATTGCGACGATTAGACCGTGACTGGGGCATTCCTAACGGGACCGACGTAAGCAATGACATCTGGGGAGTTCCGGCGCGGCGAGCATGCCGATCTGTCGCTGCGACAGGTGGCCGACCGGCTGGCGATCAGGGAACTGGTCGACGCCTACGCGTACTGCGCCGATCGACGCGACGCCACCGGTCAAATGTCGCTGTTCACCGAGGACGCGGATTTTCTCGTGTACATGGACAGCCGCAATCCGGTACCCACCCAGCATCTTCAGGGGCGGGAGGCGCTGGCCCCGGTGTTCGACGAACTCAACACCTACGAAGCCACCATGCACTTCAACGGTCAAAGCACCACAACCCTCGAGGGTGATCGCGCCACGGGGGTGAGCTATTGCCTGGCCCACCACGTCAAGGTCGACGGGTCGGCACGCAGCCTGATGATCGCAGCGATCCGGTATCTCGACTCGTTCGTCAAGCACGAGGGCGCCTGGTTTTTCAGCCAGCGCAAACTAATGGTCGATTGGACCGAGACCCGCCCGTTGACAACGGACTGAGCGGGTCCCAGACCTCTGGAGTAGCCATGCCTGAGCACACATTCGGAGCCGCGACCACCGCAGCTGAGATCGTTGCGGACGTGGATCTGCACGGGCGCCGGGCGGTCGTGACGGGTGCCAGTTCGGGTATCGGTGTGGAGACGGCTCGTGCGCTGGCATCTGTCGGTGCCGCGGTCACATTGGCGGTACGCAATGTCGAGGCGGGCACCAACGTCGCCAAGGGGATCGCCGAAAAGCTCCCGGCTGGGGCGCCAGCGGTGCAGGTCGCCCCGCTGGACCTGGCCGATCCCGTTTCGGTGGCCGGTTTCGTGCGCTCCTGGTCGGGTCCGTTGCACATTCTCGTCAACAACGCCGGGGTGATGGCCCTGCCGCAGCTGACCCGCACCCCGGCCGGTTATGAAATGCAGTTCGCCACCAACCATCTCGGTCATTTCGCGCTTGCCGCCGGCCTGCACACATCGCTGGCCGACGCCGGCGGAGCCCGCGTGGTGTCCGTCGCCTCGATCGGGCATCTGTTCTCTCCCGTGGTATTCGACGATCTGCACTACCGGTTTCGCCCCTATGACCAGTGGACGTCCTACGGCCAGTCGAAATCGGCCAATGTGCTTTTCGCCGTCGGCGCGGCGCAGCGCTGGGCCGACGACGCCATCGCGGTCAACGCGTTGATGCCGGGCAACGTCGCCAGCACCGCGCTGGCCCGACACATGGGCGCTGACGACCTGGCCACCTTCGGTGAACGGACAGAACTGGGGCTGCCGCCGGTGAAGACGGTCGAGCAGGGCGCCGCAACGTCGGTGCTATTGGCGGCCAGTCCCGATGTCGAGGGGGTCACCGGCCGTTACTACGAGGACTGCGCTGAGGCCAAAATCATCGCCGAGCGCGCCGGCCACACCGGCGGTGTTGCCGCATACGCGCTCGACCACGACAACGCCGACAGGCTGTGGCGGATCTCGAATGAACTCGCTCAATAGACGATGAATTCCGTTGTCGCAGAACCGCGACACCGTAGTCGGGCGGGACGCTGCGACGGTGTGCCGGGGGCCAGTCTCTTGGCCGAGTATCGCTTGCCCGTAACCCGCCGCCCTACTTATTGGTAGGAGCCGCTTGCGGTGTCCCCTCTCGGTTGCGACCGGGAGAAATGGTGCGCGCAGACACGAGACATGGTGCGCGCAAGCACGAAGGGTGTTGAGAATGAAGATGTTTATTGCTGCGGCCTGCCTCGGAACCCTCGGGGCGGCAGCCCTGGGAATGGCGGGTGAGGCTGCGGCGGCTCCCTCAGGCTTCGCCAACTTCGGCAACGCCCAAGACACCGTGAACGCATTGCAGGCGAAAGGCTACAACGTTCAAGTCAATGGGGCTACGGTCTTTCCGCTGTCAAGTTGCAAGGTTCTTGGTGTTGAGGGATTGAATAACTCCAACATTGATTCAGCAGGATCGCGGATCGACCCAACGCAGTTCGATACCGTCTACGTCGACGTATGGTGCAGGGGTGGATAATTCGGCTATGCAGGTTAGGAGTGGGTCAGCCAACTGCGCCTGGCTGGAACTCCCTGTTTGTTCTGCACGCCGTTAACACCCAGTCGAACATGCCAGGGCGCCAACGCTGCTCGCGGCTCGTTTGATCGATGATCCATTTTGGGCGCCCTACGACTGATTTGTAACGCGCAGTCGTATTCACCAGAGATGATGCTACAACGGGAACCCACCGCAAGGACCAGGCTGCGCGTGGTGGCTGACGCCGGGAGCTGCTACCCGGATTGGGCGGCGGTGTATGCGGATAACGCCAATTGGGTGTACCGGATGATCTTCGCCCGAGTCTGCAATTGCCCCGACGCCGAGGATCTGACCGCCGAGGTGTTTCTGGCCGCGTTAGGACCACTGCGGACCACGGAATCGGTCGCCCAGGTCCGAGGGTACTTGCGCGTCATCACGCGTACGGTTCTGGCCGCGCATTGGCGCCAGACCATGGCCTGCGCCATCACATCGATAGATGACGTTCCGGACCTGCCGCAAGAGACCGAGCACGCCGTCAACAGCACCACCGCGCAACAAGTTCAACGCGTGCTCGCGGCGCTTCCGGACAATTATCGCCGCATTCTGGAATTGCGGTTCTTGCAGGGTCGCTCGATCAAAGAGTCGGCAACTCACATGGGTGTGAGCGTCGCCAACGCCAAGGTGTTGCAGCACCGAGCGCTGCGACTGGCCGCCACGCTCAGCGAAAAGGATGACCGGTGAACGAGCGCGGTCTGCACCGCTATGTCGAGGACCTACTCCATGGGCGTCGACCCAGACCGTTTGACGCAGATGGCTTCGAAGCGGCGCAGGTACGTACCGCTATCGAATTGCGCGTCGCGCGGACAGCCAGCGATGCGCCGAGCGAACACTTCCTAACCGACCTCCACCGCCGGCTCGCCCGCGACCCCCACACCGGGCCGCACGCAACACGTCGCCAGGTGGTTGTCGGCGCTTCGGCCGCTGCGCTCGCGGGTAGTGCGGGCATTGTCGCCGGAGCCGCTGCAGCGGGGGTCGTCCCCGACGGCCGCTCGCGCGGCGAGGGGCCCTCGATGCAACCCAGTGATGGCAGCTGGCAGGTCGTCGCGGCGAGCGCAGATGTGCAGCCGGGCGAGATGCATCCCTTTGACGTCGGTTCGGTGGTGGGATTCGTGCGTCGGGTCAACGGCCAACCCGAGGCGATTTCGGGGGTGTGCACGCATCAGGGCTGCAG
This sequence comes from uncultured Actinomycetota bacterium, assembly GCA_963733605.1. GTDB lineage: Bacteria > Actinomycetota > Actinomycetes > Mycobacteriales > Mycobacteriaceae > Mycobacterium. The sequence goes on along the minus strand of CAVTDY010000017.1, from coordinate 107,807 downwards.
GCTGTGGTTCGACCGCCCCCTCGATCAGCTGCGCTGTCCGTGTCATTCGACCTCTTTCTCACCGACCGGCCAGGTAGTCAACCATCTGCTGGCAACCGTCCCGGAACCGTTGCCGCGGCTGGAGGTTCGCGAGCTGCACGGATCCATCGAGGTGTTCGTGGCGCACAATCCGCCGAACGAGCCGGCCTGAGGTGTAACCAGCCTCCTATTTCCTAGGTGTGAAGGTCATATTCCGGCTCGCTGCCGCAGGCGTCCTGCTCACCACGGCCTGCTCCAGCCATGCCTCCAACAGCGCTCCCACCAGCCCGTCGGTCACCTTTCAGTCGGGCATGACACCTGGCATGTCCAGTCAGGCCACGCCGAGCATGTCCGGCCAGGCCATGCCCGACATGTCCGGCATGCAGTCGCCGCCTGCTTCAGCCTCAGCGACGCCCGCAGACTCACCGGCACCGCAAGGCGGCACAGCGGTCGCCATCTCAGACTTCAAGTTCAACCCGGCGACGTTGACCGTCCCGGTCGGCACGACGGTCACCTGGACCAACAACGACGAGGAGCCACACACCATCGCGGCTAAAGATGGTTCCTTCCACTCGCCCGGCCTGGACACCCACGGCACATACAGTTTCACCTTTGCCACCCCGGGCTCCTACGACTACATCTGTTCGATCCACCCGTTCATGACCGGCACCGTGGTGGTGACCAAATGAGCGCCGAACAGCGATCCGGCAGGCATGAGCCGACGTCAGCTCATGCGCCACGGCGCCTGGTTCGGCGCGGCGGTGGTGCTCACCGTCGCCGGCGGCGAAGTCATTTCGCATGTCGCCGGATCGTCCGGCGCCGCACAACCGGCCAAACCCGCACTGCGGTTCGCCCAGATCAGCGACAGCCACATCGGTTTCAAGGGGCCGGCCAACCCCAACGTGGCCGATACGTTCACCCACGCCATCGGCCAGGTCAACGGCCTGGGCTACACACCCGATTTCGTGATCCACACCGGCGACCTGACGCATCTGGCCACGCCCGATCAGTTCGATCAGGTCAAGCAGATGCTGGGCGAGTTGAACACGCCGCACGTGTTCACCGTCCCCGGCGAGCACGACTCCACCGACGACGCGGGCCAGAAGTATCGGCAAGCCTTCGGCGCCGGCACCCGCGGCGACGGATGGTACAGCTTCGACATCGCAGGCGTGCACGTCATCGGGCTGGTGAACACCCTGAGCTTCTCGACTGCGGGCGGGGGCATCTTGGCACCGATCAGCTCGAGTTCGTCGAGAAGGACGTCGCGGGCCTTTCCAGCGACACCCCGATCATCGTGTTCAGCCACATCCCGCTATTCGCCATGTATCCAGCCTGGGGGTGGGGCACCGACGACGCCGCGCAAGCCTTGAGCTACCTCAAACGGTTCTCGTCGGTGACGTGCCTCAACGGCCATGTCCACCAACTATTTTCCAAGACCGAAGGCAATGTGACGTTCTACAGCGGCACCACCACCGCGTATCCGCTGCCGGCTCCGGGCCAAGGCCCCGCACCCAAACCGGTGACGCTGCCCGCCGGAAAGCTGCACGATGCGCTGGGCATCCGCGAGGTGAGTTACATCAAGGGCCAGCAGGCCCTGGCACTGAAGGACCAGAAGCTCACGTGAACATCGTGAATCTCACCCTACGGATAGCCATCAGCGCGTCTTTGGCAGTCAGCGGCGTCATGCACGCCTACCTCTACATCCATGGTTACCGCGATATCCCCGCGGTAGGGCCGGCTTTCCTGGTGCAGGCCAGCGTGTTCTGCGCGCTGGCTGTGCTCATCCTGGCCGGTGGGCCGGCCTGGCTGCAACTGGTTGCCGCAATCGGGGCGATGGGATCGTTGGTGGCGTTCGCCCTGTCGCGTACCGTCGGCCTACTCGGCTTCACTGAAACCGGTTGGCAGCCATCACCATACGCGGCGGTCACGGTGCTCGCCGAAGTGCTGACCCTGCTGCTGGTCGGCACGACGGCCCTGCGAGCACGTCCACGAGCATCGAAAGGCTCTCGGCTTCGCTGAAGGGCGAGCAAACGAATTAATGACTCGCGACAGTTGCAGCGCAGTTTGACGACGACCTTCCCCTTGGCCGTTCGATCCTCCAGTGAGGCGATCGCGTCGGCAGCGCGTTCGAGGGGATAGACGATCGGCTCGGGCGCCGACACCTTGCCCGACGCCAGCAGCGGCTCCAGCTCCGCCCACTGCTCGCCCAGATATCCGGGATGGGTCAGCGTCCAGGCTCCCCAGCCGACGCCGACGGCATCGACGTTGTTCAGCAGCAGCCTGTTGACCTTGATGGTCGGGATGTCGCCGCCGGTGAAGCCGATGACCAGCAGCCGGCCGCCCTGGGCGAGGGAGCGTAGCGAGTCGGTGAACCGGTCGCCGCCGACTGGATCGACCACAACGTCCACGCCGCGGCCGCCGGTCAGCTGCATGACCGCGTCCTTGAATCCGTCGGCCAGCACCACATCCGATGCCCCCGCCGCCTTGGCGACCGCGATCTTGTCCTCGGTGCTCACCACCGCGATGGTGCGAGCCGCGCCCCAGGCGGGTGCCAACCGCAGAGTCGAGGTGCCGACGCCGCCCGCCGCGCCGTGCACCAAGACCGTCTCGCCGTTGGCCAGCCGGCCTCGGGTGCGCAGTGCGTGGTGCACCGTCAGATCGTTGAACAGCAGACCCGCACCGGCCTCGAACGACACCGTATCCGGCAGCTTGAACACTCGATCAGGGTGCAACGCAACGACTTCCGCCATCGCCCCGCACAGCATCGTCAGCCCCGCGACGCGATCGCCTGCCGTCACGTGCGCACCGTCCGGCGCGCTGCGCACTACGCCCGCAACCTCGGCCCCAGGGGTGTAGGGCATCTCGGGCTTGTACTGGTAGAGCCCCCGCGATTGCAGGGCGTCGGGAAACGCCACACCCGCGGCGTGCACGTCGACGACGACATCGCCGTCACCGCCGGGCTCGTCGATCTCGACGACTTGCGCCGCCTGCGGGCCATCGAGCCGGGCTATCTGTATCGCACGCATAGTGGCCTCTCTGTCGTCAACCAGCACCATTTAACATCGCCCAATGCGCGGCGCCCGCGCCGCGGTGTTGCTCGACGCCGGCGCCACCCAGCGGCAGGGCGAGGACGTCGTGAAACCGGTGCTGATCACCGGGCGGTAAGCTGCACGTTTACGTTTGCGGCAGCGTTGCCGAACTCGATGGGAGCACGCATGGGACGTGGCCAGGGGGCCGGCTCGCCGGCCAGAAGATTCGCCGCTGCCGAGGCATTGCCGAAGGGACGCGTCGTACCTGTCCGATCCAAGGACGGCATCCGGTTGCACACCAAGGTCTTCGGCCCCGAAGACGGCTATCCCATCGTGCTCGCGCACGGCATCACCTGCGCCCTTCGAGTGTGGGCCTACCAGATCGCGGATCTGGCCAACGACTATCGCGTCATCGCGTTCGACCACCGCGGCCACGGGCACAGCGCCGTGCCGCCGCGTCGCAGCAGCTACAGCCTCGACATTTTGGCCGCCGACCTCGACGCCGTGCTCGAGGCCACCCTCGCTCCCGGGGAGCGTGCGGTCCTTGCCGGACACTCGATGGGCGGCATCGCGATCACATCGTGGGCCGAACGGTATCCCGATCGCGTGTCGCAGCGCGCCGATGCCGTCGCGCTGATCAACACCACCACCGGTGACGTGCTGCGCAACGTGCAGTTCCTGCCGGTCCCGCCGCCGCTGGCCGCGGCGCGGGTGCGTGCGGCGGGAACCCTGCTCAAGACGTTCGGCGCCGCCCCGCTGCTGCGCGCTGTGGATCGGCCGAGCCGGCGGTTTGTCTCCAGGATCGCGGTGGGCCACGACGCCGACCCGGCGATCGCCGAGTTCATCTTCGAATTGTTCACCTCGACACCGCCCGCCGGCCGCGGCGGCTGGGCCCGCACACTGGTTGATTCCCTCGGTCCCGAGCACATCGGGCTGAATAACCTGACGGTGCCCACGCTGGTGATCGGCAGCGCGAAAGACCGGCTGCTACCGATGATTTCGTCGCGCCACATCGCCAGGTTGGCGCCGAACCTCGTCGTCGTTCGTTGAGCTGTCCGGCGGACACTGCGCGATCGTCGAGCGTCCGGACGAGGTCAACAAACACCTGCGGCTGCTGATCGAGTCGGTAACCGAGGCGCAACGCGCCAGCTCCTAAAGGGCGGCCCCGGCAAGCGCCCGGTGCACTTCATCGGCCGCCCGTCTGTCCCGACCGGACAGCGCCGTCGAGGAAACCGGTCCACTCGTCGGCGGTTTCGGTGCCCGCCCAGAAAATGCCGTCGACGGGCTTGCGCAACCACGGCCCGTACGTCGTCCACGAGCCCGGCGGGACGGCGGCCGTCGGGCCGCCAGGCGCGAATTCCTCTGTGCCCCAGCAATGGTCGACATAGTCGATCGGACGCGAGGCGGCGTCGCCGAACAGAGTCACGAATCCTTCCAGTGCCTGCGCGCGGCGCTGCTCGGCAGGCAGCGGGTCGAACGTGCGCGCATCCGTGAAGCCCAACAGGATGCCCGGCCCCGCGTCGCTTGGGCTGACGTCGAACGTGATGAACACCGGTCCCTCGTCCGAAAGCGCCTCACCCGAGCAGCCGTCCTCCCGCCAGAACGGCGTCTCGTAGGCGACATAGGCCTTGCTCAAATTGCCTTGCGGCCAGTGCTGGGTCAGCTTTTCATACTCGGGAGGCAGCGCCGGATCGAACGCGATCCCTGCCCGGTGCGCAGGCGGGACGGCCACGATGACGGCCTTGGCTCCGACGTCGCCGCGATCTGAACCGACGGTCAGGGTGCCGTCGGTGTGCCGTTCGATGCTGTGCACGACGGCGTTCAGCACGACCCGCGGACCCAGTTCTTCGGCCACCCGCAGCGCGATCTGCTGCGTACCGCCTGGAAAGCGGTCCTGCTGGGCGCCGCCCTCGACGTCGAGCATGCGGCCGAGCCCGCCCGCGGCCTTGACGTAGCGGACCGCGTGCAGCATCGACACCTCCTCGGGCTCGCAGCCCCACGTCACGCGCGCCATGATCGCCATCAGATCGCGCGTCGACGCGTTCGCGTGCACGTATCGCAGCCACTGATCGAGGGTCTTGGAGTCGAGAATGTCGGCGATCGGCGAAGTCCACGGCTCGTTCACCGGCACCCGCCGGGAGACCCGGTCGAACCGCCATTGAATGCGGGAAACGTCCAGCAACTCGATGATCGACAGCCGGGGAATGGTGCTCCGATAGGACCGGACCCGGCCACGCCACCGGATCAGGTTCTTGCCATGGCTGTGGGTGGGGACGGTCTCGCAGCCCAGTTCTTTCGCCAGCGCGATGACGGCGTCCTGCGTCGGCCCGACGAACGTTCCGCCGAGGTCGACCGGTGTGCCCGCGATCGTCGTCGTCGACGAGCGTCCCCCGACGCGGTCGCGGCCTTCGAGAACAACGACGTCGTAGCCGAGCCGCACCAGTTCACGGGCCGCTGACAGCCCCGCGAACCCGGCACCCACCACGACGACGTCGGCAATGGCTGGGATGGTCACGCGACTAGGCTCTCACGCTGCTCCGATCAGATCTACGCCCGCCAGCCCGGCCCCCGGTGGAGTCACTCGCGGAGATCGTTGACGCGCTCAACGGCCGAGCCCCTATCGTGGTACCCAGCCGGACCAAAGGAGGTCGTCGTGGGCGCCCAAGAGGCCGAGTACTCCGACGTGCTGATCGTCGGCGCAGGAATCTCCGGGATCGGCGCCGCGTACCGCATCCACGACAAGAATCCCGGGTTGTCCTACACCGTGCTGGAGCGCCGTGAGCGGATCGGCGGCACCTGGGACTTGTTCCGCTATCCCGGCATCCGCTCCGACAGCGACATCTTCACCCTGAGCTTTCCCTACGAGCCGTGGACCAGGCCCGAGAACGTCGCGGACGGCCACGACATCCGGGCATATCTGACCGAGACCGCCCGCAAGAACGGCATCGACCAGCACATCAGGTTCAACACCAAGGTCGTCTCGGCCGACTGGGACTCGACCGCCGACACGTGGACCGTGCAGACCGAGCAGGACGGTCGGCCCAAGACCTACCGCGGCCGTTTCCTGTTCTTCGGCACCGGCTACTACAACTACGACGAGCCCTACCGTCCCGAGTTCCCTGGCATCGAGCAGTTCGCCGGCGAGGTGGTTCACCCGCAGTTCTGGCCCGAGTCGCTGGACTATTCCGGCAAACGTGTCGCGGTGATCGGCAGCGGGGCAACGGCAGTCAGCATGATCCCGTCGCTGACCGAGAAGGCCGCGCACGTGACCATGCTGCAGCGCTCACCCACCTACATGTTGTCGATGCCGCGAATCCACCCGGTGGTGCAGGCGATCCGAAAGGTCTTGCCGCTCAAGGCCGCTAACCGCGTCGTCCGGTGGTACAACACCACCTTCACGGTACTGACGTACGTGGTGGCGCGCGGGGCGCCGCGCTTTTCTCGGTGGCTGATCCGGAGCAGGGCGAGACAGGCGCTGCCGCGCGGACTATCCCGTCGACGTGCACTTCAAGCCCCGCTACGACCCGTGGGACCAGCGGCTGTGCCTGATCCTCGACAACGACCTGTATGCCGCGGTCAGCGACGGCCGCGCCGACGTGGTCACCGACCACATCGACCACTTCGACGCCGGTGGCATCGTGCTGCGCTCCGGTCAGCACGTGGATGCCGACGTGATCATCACCGCCACCGGTCTGCAGTTGCAGGCACTGGGTGGGGTAGAAGTGAGCATCGACGGCGCCGAGGTCAAGCCGCAGGACCGGTTCGTCTACAAGGAGCACATGCTCGAAGACATCCCGAACCTGGCGTGGTGCGTCGGCTACATCAACGCATCCTGGACGCTGCGGGCCGACCTGACCGCACGGGCGGTGGCAAAACTGTTGGCGTACATGGACTCCCATGGCTACACGCACGCATACCCGCACCTCGGCGACAAGCCGATGCCGGAGAAGCCTGCGTGGAACATCAACGCCGGCTACGTGCAACGCGCCGCGCATGTGCTGCCGAAGTCCGGCACCCACCGGCCGTGGAACGTGCGGCACAACTACGTGCTCGACGCCATCGATCATCGCTTCGACCGCATCGAGGAGTCGATGGTGTTCGGCCGCGCCGAAGCCAAGGAGGCCAGGTCCGCCTAAGCGCTCGGCGGTGCGATTTCGGCGAAACGGCTAGGGCGCGACGGTGAGCCAGTCGGCGAAGCCGGACGGGTCGTGACGGCCGAGCGCGCCGTGCTCGAAAAGGCCCCACCCCTCGACCGGCGTGCCATCACCGTCACGGCAGACGGCGCGGCCGACATGGTCGATGACGCCGAAGCCCGCGCGCCCGACGATCGCCGGATCGGTCATGTCGTAGGTCAGGCGTTCGGTGAAGTTGTCGCCCTTCCACACGCCGTGCAGCCAGTCGGAATCGCCGCCGTAGCCGCCGCCGACGTGAATCGGCACCGGAAGTTTGGATTCGACGTCGAAATGGACGGGGCTGCCGTCGAACGCCGTCGCATCGATGGTCGCACCGGTGGGGATGCGAGTGCCGGAGCGATAGTGGATCTTCACCCGGGGCCAGCCGAGTTGCTCGACGCGGCCGTCCTTCCAGATGCGGGTGCAGTCGTTGAGAGAACGGAAGCCGCTGCGGGTCCTCCTGGATGATCACGACGATGCCGAAGTCGTCGAACGCCATCGGCACATAGAGCCACCACATCCCCTCGAACGGCGGATCGTCGGGTCGCCCGGCAGGCTCGGGTTCGCCGATCGGCCGGATGCCCCATGAGCGGTCGCGGGTGCCGATCCACACCGACGGATCGACGGCGATCTCCTGGCCGTCGATCAGCAGCTGGCCGCTCCAGGCGCCCACCTGGGCGAATCGCTGCGCATCGAGCGTGATGCGGTTGCCCGCGCCGCATGATGTGCGGCTGTTCCTGGACGACGTCGAACAGGCCGTCCCAGGTCAGATCCGCAGCGATGCCCTCGGTTTCGTCGAGCACGATGCGCAGTTTGTGCAGCGGCTCGATCACCTCGACGCGGTAATTGCCCACATGCTGGTTGAGCCGGTCCTGATCGATGGCGCCGCTCAGGTGCACGGCTGTTTGCACGTCTCCCCGCCGCACCAGGAGGAACGCGTCCTTCACACCGAGATTCGGGTAGTAGCCGATGCCCGAGATCACGAAGATGTCGCCGGTGCGGTCGTGCGCGTTGTAGTAGGAACGGTCGTAGAAGTTGCGATCGCTCGATCCCGGCCACGCGATCGGCTGCGGGACCTGGTGCACCGGATATTCGTCCATGGGGCCGAGCATCACGCCTCCTTTGTCTGCTCTTCGCGCGAGCGCTCATCGCCTCCCTCTATCAGCCGCCGCAGCACCGCCCCGTGATAGAACAGCGACTCGACGTCCTCGGGTTTCTCGATCTCGCCGAACCGCACTCGTCGGGCGCTGGTCCGCATGAACACACACGCCCAGATCACGCCGGAGTACACGTAGAACCAATGCAGGTCGCCGAGCTCGATGCCGGTCAGCTCGGCGTAGGTGGAGCGGACGTCGGCTTCCCGCATGAAATCGGGCAGGCCAGGCAGGCCAGCCAGGCCCGCGAGCTCCTGAAAGACCATGTGCGCGAAGATGATCCACGCGATATCCATCTCCCGCGGGCCCAGCGTAGCCATTTCCCAGTCCAGCACGGCGGCGGGGCGGAACCCGTCGTAGAGGACGTTGCCGACGCGGGAGTCACCCCACACCAGGACCGGGTCGCCGGCCGCCACTTCGGCGGGCCAGTTCGTCTCCAGCCAGTCCAGTGCACTCTCGAGCAGCTGCGAGCGGCCGATGTCGGGAACCGCGAACTGATACCAGGACCTCAGCCAGTCGAGATTGCGCCGCAACGCATTTGTATCCGACCCGTCGGCCAGGAACCCGAAGGTCTTCTCGGGCCCGGGAATCGAGTGCAGCTTGGCGATCACCTCGACGGTGCTGTCCTGCAGCTCGCGCTGGCGCTCGGCCGGCGCATCGGCAAACCAGTTGTTGCCGAAGGTGTACGGCATGACGTCGGGCGGCACCCGCCCCTCGACGTAATCCATCAGGAAGAACTGTGTGCCCAGGACAGAGCCGGTGGGCTCCAGCCAGCGCACCCGCGGCACCGGCACGTCGGTCTTCTCGCCCACCAGCCGGATGACGTCGAACTGGTGGTCCATGCGGTAGGACGGAGAACACCGGCACGTCCTGCTCGGTGGGGGCGACCCGGGCCACCCATTTCTGTTCCTTCGGCCGGCCGTCCTCATCCCAGCGGCCGGTCAGGATGATCGTCTCCGACGACATGCCGTTCGCGTCGACTCCGCTCTCCACGGTGACCTCAGGGGCGACGCCCCCGGGCATCACCGTCGACAGCCACCGCGACATCACATCGGGCAGCGCGCTGACATCTCGACTCGAATGCTGGAGTCGGCTGACGTCTTCGACAGCCGGGTCAGTTGGCATCAGAAATCTTCCTTCGGCCGATAATTACGATACGGTGGGTAGCGTTATGAAAGCAGACCCGTCACCGGTTGACAAGACCCCGGGCGCCGGGCGGCCCCGGGATCCGCGTATCGACGCTGCCATACTGCGAGCCACCGCGGATCTGCTTGTCGAAATCGGCTACTCGAACCTGACGATGGCCGCGGTCGCCGAACGCGCAGGCACCACGAAGACCGCGCTCTACCGGCGGTGGTCGAGCAAGGCCGAGCTCGTGCACGAGGCCGCGTTCCCCGCGGCGCCGACGGCAATCGAGACGCCGCCCGGCGATATCGCCGCCGATATCCACGCGATGCTCGCCGCGGCCCGCGACGTGTTCACCAGCCCGCTGGTGCGTGCGGCGCTGCCCGGGCTGATTTCCGACATGGCCGTGGACGCCGAACTCAATGCTCGTGTCATGACCCGCTTCACCGACGTGTTCGTCGCGGTGCGCAGTCGGCTGGCCGACGCGGTCAGCCGCGGCGAGGTGCGCGCCGACGTCGACCCCGACCGGCTGGTCGAGGTGATCGGCGGTGCCACGCTGCTGCGGGTGTTGCTCCGGCCCGAGGAGCCGCTCGGCGACGATTGGGTTGCGCAGACGACCGCGATCGTCGTCCACGGCGTGGTGGCATCGGTGGACCCGTTCACTCCGCGACAACCTGCGAAGTGGCTGTGGATTCGGGCCGGTTCCGTTTCAGCCGCATCGCACGGGGTATGACGTACTGACTTGGCGGTTCAAAAACTTTAGGAGGCCGCAATGTTGCACACCATGGTGCTTGCGGCCGTGGACAACGTCGAGGCGCATAGCCTCATCCTGCGCGGCATCAAGGGCATCTTCGTCGCCATCGGCAGCATCATCGCCGCCATCATCTGCGGCGTCGTGGCCGCGATGAAGGGACGCAATCCGCTGGGCTGGGGAATCCTCGGCCTGTTCTTCAGCATCCTCACGCTGATCGTCATCATCGTCATTCCGAGCAAGAAATCCTGATGCCTGCGACCATCGCAGGGTGATGGTCGTCGCGACGCGCGCCGGGGATGTGCGCGGCACGTACGCCGACGGGGTGCACGCCTTCCGCGGAATCCCCTATGCACAACCACCGGTCGGCCCGCTGCGCTTCGCCGCCCCGATGCCCCACGAACCATGGGACGGTGTGCGCGACGCGACGGAGTTCGGCCCTCCGCCGCCGCAGCCGATGCGCCTCACATCGTCCGACGAGTGGTTGACCGTGAACGTCTGGACCCCCGACGTGGGTGCATCGGGTCTGCCGGTCATGGTGTGGCTCTACGGAGGCAGGTTCACCACCGGAGCATCCGATGAATCAGGCTGCGACGGAAGCCGGCTTGGCGGCCGGCGGCGTGGTGGTGGTCAGCCTCAACTACCGCGTCGGCGGTGAAGGGTTCATGCTCATCGACGGCGTGGTCCCCAACCGCGGGCTGCTCGACCAAGTCGCGGCGCTGCAGTGGGTGCAGGACAACATCGCCGGCTTCGGCGGGAACCCCGGCAACGTCACCGTATTCGGCGAGTCCGCAGGCGCCGCATCGGTCGCGATGCTGATGGTGATGCCTGCGGCCGCCGGTCTGTTCCACCGCGGCATCGCCGAAAGCGTGCCCGCCTTCCTCTTTGGTTCCGATCTTGCGAACGACGTCGCCAGCGTCGTCGCCGCAAAGTTGGGCCGCCGGGCGACGGCCAGCGAGCTCGCGGCGGTGGCGCCCACGGTTCTTGCCGATGCCCTCGCCGGCATCGAGTACCAGGCACCGCTGGGGTTACGCTCTCGGCGTCCGGCGGTCGCAGTTGGGTCCGGTGATCGACGGAGAGATACTGCCGGACAGCCCGTTTCGTGCCCTCGCGGCCGGCGTCGGCCGCGGCGTCGAACTTCTGATCGGGCACAACCGCGACGAGTATCGCTTCGTCGTCTACGAGAATGGCGGACCGGACGCCATCACCGCCGAGCAGGCCGAGACGGCGCTGAACTCGTTGCCGCCGATCGCCGATGGCGCGGGGGCGTATCGGGCGGCGCACCCGCGCGCCGACCACGCTGAGCTTTACGAACTGGTGTGCTCGGACTTCGTCTACCGGATGCCCACCCTGCACATCGCGCAGGCGCACGCCGCCGGCGGCGGAACCACCCAGCTGTACGAATTCTGTTTCGACGCCTCACCGATCGGGGCGGCGCACACCACGGAGATCCCGATGGTGTTCGGCACTCTGGAGTCGCCGGTGGGCTGCGCGCTCTATGGTTCGGCGCCGACGGCGGAATCGGTGTCGCGCGAAATGAGCGCTGCCTGGCGGGCATTCGCCACCGACGGCGATCCTGGCTGGCCCGCCTACGACTCGGTCGGGCAGCTCACCCGCGTCTTCGACACCGAATCCCGGACGATGCCCTATCCGGAGCAGGCATCGCAGCGGATCTGGGCGAGCTGCCCGTTCGACCCGTTCACACTGCAGCGTTAAATCTGGATCTGACGTTTGTTGCGTTCGGACACCGCGCGAAACTGGTCGCCGAGACCGGCGAAATCCCGGTGTTGCGCGAACGCGATCGTCTCCTCGGCGGCCAGCGCCGGATCCACGACCGCCGCCGCCCCCGTCGTATAGATCTCCTTGAGCCCCACCATGACCGGGCCGGGAACCTCGGCGATCTGGCCGGCCAGCTCGAGCGCCCGGTCGAGCAGCCGCTCATGGGGCACCACCTCGGTGACCAGGCCGATGTGCTCGGCACGGGCGGCGTCGACCACCTCGCCCGTCATCGACAGCCGTCGTGCCATCGCCGCGCCGACGAGCTGGGGCAGGCGCGCGGTCATGCCACCGCCCGGCAGGATGCCGACGCGGACGTGCGTGTCGGCGAACACCGCCCGCTCCGAAGCCACGAGGAAGTCGCAGCCGAGCGCCATCTCCAGCCCGCCGGTGAACGTCGCGCCGTTGATCGCGCCGATGATCGGCGTGCGCATCGCGGCGACGGCGGCGATGCAGCTCTGCGACCGGAAGTCCTCGAAGTACTTCAGCCCGTCACGCTGTGCCTCCTTGAGGTCAACGCCGGCGCAGAACGCCGGATCGGCTCCGGTCAGCACCACCGCCCGCACCCGGTCGTCGGCGTCGGCCTCGGTCAGCGCGGTGTACGTCGCCTTGATCAGGTCGCGGCTCAACGCGTTCCTCGCCTCGGGGCGATTGAGCGTCAACACCCGAACCGGGCCGTTGTCGGTTACCAGGACGAGCGGTTCAGTCATGGGATGAATCCCTTTGGCGTGAGGGGCTAGCGCAGGAAGTGGTTGGCGGTGTTCGCCAGGTCGAGCAGAGGCTGGGGCAGGGCGCCGAGGGCGAATGTGACGGCCGCGGTGATCGTGACGACGGCCGTGGTCAGCACGCTGGGCACCACCACCGCCGGGGCATCGTCGGGCCGTTCGGTGAAGAACATCAACACGATCACTCGGACGTAGAAGTATGCGGCGATTGCGCTGGCGATGACGCCGATAACAACCAGCGGAATCGCGCCGCCCTCGCCCGCCGCCTTGAACACCGCGAACTTACTGACGAACCCGCTGGTCAGCGGGATGCCGGCGAAGGCCAGCAGGAACAGCGAAAACACAATGCCGACAACGGGATACCGCCGACCAAGACCAGCCCACCGGGCGAGTGCAGTGTCCTCCTCGCCTTGGGGGTTTCGTACCAGACCCACCACCGCGAACGCACCGACCGTGCTGAACCCGTAGGCGAACAAGTAGAACAGCGTCGCTGACAGGCCGGCCTCGTTCTGGGCGATCACACCGGTGAGAATGAACCCGGTATGCGCCACCGCCGAATACGCCAGCATCCGCTTGACGTCGGTCTGGGTCACCGCCGTGACGGTGCCGACCACCATCGTCAGGATCGCGATCGCCCACAGCACCGGGCGCCAGTCGTGGTGCAGGCCGGGCAGCGCGATGTAGAACACGCGCAGCACCGCGCCGAACGCGGCGATCTTGGTGGCGGCGGCCATGAACGCGGTGATCGGCGTCGGGGCACCCTGGTACACGTCGGGAATCCACGAGTGGAACGGCACCGCCCCGACTTTGAACAGCAAGCCGACGAGCAGCAGCGCGGTACCGATCAGCGCCAGCGACGTCTTGCCTGACCCGGCCGCCACCGCGTCGGCGATGCCGCCAAGATCCAATGTGCCCGCGTACCCGTACAGCATCGCCACGCCGTAGAGGAAGAAGGCCGACGAAAACGCGCCCAGCAGAAAGTATTTCACCGCCGCTTCCTGGGACAGCAGGCGACGCCGACGGGCCAACCCGCACAGCAGGTACAGGGGCAGTGACAGCACCTCGAGGGCGATGAACATGGTCAGCAGATCATCTGAGGCCGGGAACAACAGCATGCCGCCGATGGCGAACATCGTCAGCGGGAACACTTCGGTCTGCACGACACCGGCCCTGGTGGCCATCTTTTCGATGACACTGCCCGCGATCGCCGACGCCTGGGGGGTGAACGCGTCCAGGCCGGGCCCCGGCTCATCATCCGCGGGCGCGGGGATGCGCCGTTCGGCGATGAGCAGGACGCCGAGCACGCCGACCAGCAGGATGGTGCCCTGCAGGAACAGGGTCGGGGCGTCGACGGCGACGGCGCCCATCACGGCGGTGCGTCCGGTGCTGCCGTGCAGGTCCCGGGCGAGCGCGACGACCGCTACGAACGCGGCGACCAGCCCGCCGAGGCTGAGCACCAACTGGGCGGCGTAGCGCTGCTGACGGGGCAGGAACGCCTCGACGAGGACACCGACGACGGCCACCCCAAGGACGATCAGCATGGGGGAGAGCAGACCGTACTCGACGCTGGGGGTGTGCATCACAAGGGCTTGAGTCATCGTGCCGGCCCTTCCGCGATCTTCGGTGCCGGGTCGGGCTGGTTGATGGTGGTCAGCGTGTGGCTGACCGCGGGATTGATCACGTCGAGAGCGACTTTGGGATACACCCCGAGCACCAGCAGCAGAGCGATAAGTGGTGCGACGACGACGATCTCGCGCGGCAGCAGGTCACGCAGGCGGTCGACGCCGTCCTTGACCGGGCCGGTCATCATCCGCTGGTACATCCACAGGATGTAGAGGGCGGACAACACCAGCGCGGTGGACGCGAAGACCGCGAACGCGGGGTAGCGGGTGAAAGTTCCGATCAGGACCAGGAATTCGCTGATGAACGGCGCGAGGCCGGGTAGCGACAGCGTGGCCAGCCCGGCGACCAGGAAGGTGCCTGCCAGCACCGGCGCGACCTTCTGCACGCCGCCGTAGGCGCTTATCAGGCGAGTACCCCTGCGCGACACCAGGAATCCGGCGATCAGGAACAGCGCCGCGGTCGAGATGCCGTGGTTGACCATGTAGAGCGTCGACCCGGATTGGCCCTGGCTGGTCATCACGAAGATGCCGAGGATGATGAACCCGAAGTGGGATATCGACGTGTAGGCGATCAGTCGCATCACGTCGACCTGGCCGATCGCGACGATCGCGCCGTAGACGATGCCGATCACCGCCAGCGTGATGATCAGCGGCCGGAAATACATTGAGGCGTCGGGGAACAGCTGCAGGCAGTAGCGCAGCATGCCGAACGTGCCGACCTTGTCCATGACGGCCATCATCAGCACGGCGCTGGCCGGGGTGGCCTCCACGGCGGCGTCGGGCAGCCAGCGGTGGAACGGCCACAGCGGCGCCTTGACCGCGAAGGCGAACATGAACCCGCCGAACAACAAGTTTATCACCGCCGGGCTCAGCACGAAATGACCGCTCGAGACCGCGGCGACGATCTGGCGGAAGTCGAACGTGCCCGCCGCGAACGCGTTGCTCTGTGAGGTCACCACATACAGGCCGATCACCGCGGCGAGCATGATCAGGCCGCCAAACAGGTTGTACAGCAGGAACTTCACCGCCGCCTTAGAAGACTCAGCGCGGTTCTTCCCGAACCCGCCGATCAGGAAGTACATCGGGATGAGCATGGCTTCGAAGAACACGTAGAACAGCAGCACGTCGAGCGAGACGAGCGAGATCAGCACCATGCCCTCGACCGCCAGCGTCAGCGCGAAGTACGTGTGCACCGACCGTCCCGCCCAGCCGATCTGGTCGCTGGCGTCGTTCCATCCCGCGATGATCAGCAGTGGCACCAGCACCGCCGTCAGGACGACAAGGGCGAGCGCGATGCCGTCGACGCCGAGGATGTATCCGGTGCCGAACGACGGGATCCATCTGTGGGATTCGACGAACTGGTACTGGGCGCCCCCCGGCTTGAATCCGACGGCGACCACCACTGTCACCCCGAGGACGGCGATCGAGATCAGCAGCGCCAGCCACTTGGCCAGTGTGCGTTGCGAAGCGGGCAGCACCATCACGAGTGCCGCGCCGACCATCGGGATCGCCCACAGGACGGTGAGCCACGGGAAGGAGGTCACCACAGTCGCACCGCCAGGATCGCGGCGACCACGAGGGCCGCGCCGGCCAACATCGATAGGGCATACGAGCGGGCGAAACCGGTTTGCAGCTGCCGGAAGCCGTCCGAGACTCGGCCGACGAACGCGGCAAGCCCGTTCGCGACACCGTCCACCGCGTCGTCGTCGATCTCGACGAGGCCCTTGGTGAGGAGCTGCCCGGGCCGCATGAACACCCGTTCGTTGAATGCGTCGCCGTAGAGATCCCGGCGCGCCGCCACGGTGAGTGCGGACCCCGCGGGCACCTCTTCTGGGACGGGGCGGGTGGCGTACATCCGGTAGGCGATCGCGATTCCCGTGGCGACCACCGCCAGGACAACGACGGTGACGACCCACGCGGGCGTACCGTGCTCGGCCTCGTGCGCGCCGACGACGGGTTCGAGCCAGTGGGCCAGAGTGCCACCGATCGCGAGGAACCCGCCCGATGCGACCGAGCCGACGGCCAGCAGGATCATCGGCCAGGTCATGACGGCGGGTGACTCGTGGGGATGAACTGTCTTCGGCTCCAACGCTTTTCACCGAAGAACGTCATCAGCATCACGCGGGTCATGTAGAACGCGGTGATGCCTGCGCCGAGGATCGCCGCGCCGCCGAGGACGATTCCCTTGCCGCCCCCCGCGCCGAGGGCGGCCTCGATGATGCCGTCCTTGGAGAAGAACCCGGCCAGCGGCGGCACGCCGATGATCGCCAGGTAGCCGAGCCCGAACGTCGCGAAGGTGATCGGCAGCACCGTGCGCAGCCCGCCATAGCGGCGCATGTTCACCTCGTCGTTCATGGCGTGCATCACCGACCCGGCGCCCAGGAACAGCCCGGCCTTGAAGAAGCCGTGGGTGAGCAGGTGCATGATCGCGAACGCGTATCCGGCCGGACCCAGCCCGGCGGCCAGCACCATGTAGCCGATCTGCGACATCGTCGACGCGGCAAGCGCTTTCTTGATGTCGTCCTTCGCGCAGCCCACGATCGCCCCGAACAGCAGGGTCACCGCGCCGACGATGACCACACCCAACTGTGCGGTCGGCGCGAGGTTGAAGACGGGACCGGACCGCACGATCAGGTACACGCCCGCGGTCACCATGGTGGCGGCGTGGATCAGCGCCGACACCGGTGTCGGGCCCTCCATCGCGTCGCCCAGCCAGGACTGCAGCGGCACCTGGGCCGATTTTCCACATGCGGCCAGCAGCAGCAGCAGGCCGATCGCCGTGAGTGCGCCTTGACCGAGCCGGGGTGCGGCGGAGAACACTCCCGCGAAGGAGATCGAGCCGATGTAGGCGAACATCACCATCAGCGCGATGGCAAGGCCGAGGTCGCCGACGCGGTTCACCACGAACGCCTTCTTGGCCGCGGTTGCCGCCGAGGGCTTGTAGGACCAGAACCCGATCAGCAGGTATGACGCCAGGCCAACGCCTTCCCACCCGACGTACAGGCCGAGGTAGTTGTCGGCCAGCACCAACAGCAGCATCGCAGCGAGAAACAGGTTCAGGTAGCCGAAAAACCGCCTGCGTTCGGGATCTTCGGCCATATAGCCGATCGAATAGATGTGAATCAGCGAGCCGACGCCGGTGATCAACAGCACAAAGCACATCGACAGCGGATCCAGCTGCAGGCCGAAGTCCACATGGAGGCCGCCGACCGGCACCCACGAGAACAGCGCCTCATGGACGACCCGGTCTTCTGCGCCGCGGCCGACCATGTCGACGAACAACACGACGCCGGAAGCGAACGACGCGAGCGCCGCCAGGCAGCCAAGAAGATGACCCCAACTGTCGGATCGTCTGCCCGCCAGCAGGAGGATCGCTCCACCCGCCAGCGGGAGGGCGATCACCAGCCACACCAGAGTTGTCATGGCGGCCTTAGTGCTTCAGCAGACTGAGGGCGTCGACCGAAGCCGAACGGCGGGTGCGGAAGACGGTCATGAGGATCGCCAGGCCGACCACCACCTCGCAGGCCGCGACCACCATCGTGAAGAACGCCACGACTTGGCCGTCCAGATGGCCGTGCATGCGGGAGAAGGCGACGAACGCGAGGTTCGCCGCGTTGAGCATCAACTCGACGCACATGAACATGACGATGGCGTTGCGGCGCATCAGCACGCCGGCGGCGCCGATCGTGAACAGCAACGCCGACAGGTAGAGATAGTTGTCAGGATTCATCACCGTTCCTGCCGTTCGTTTCGACCCCGGGCCGTTTCTGCAGGATCGCGCTCACCGATAGCTCGGATCCCCTTCCATCTGGCAGCCGTGCGGGCACGTCGACGGCGTTGTGTCGGGCGTACACACCGGGATTGGGCAAGGTCCCCGGGTGCCCGCCGGGCTGGAAGCGTTCGGCGGCCAGCTCGCGCTGGGTCTTGCGATGCTCCCAGCGTTCGCGGTGGGCCAGCACCATCGCGCCGAGGGCGGCCGTGATCAGCAGCGCTCCGGTGAGCTCGAACGCCCACAGGTATTTGGTGAAGATCAGCGCAGCCAGCCCCTGGACGTTGCCGCCCGCATTGGCCTGCGCCAGGCCGGTGAACCCGGCCACCGACACGTTCCCGATCCCGGCGATGAGCAGGATCCCGAATCCGATACCGGACACGATCGCCGCGATGCGTTGCCCGCGAATGGTTTCCACCAACGACTCCGATGTGTCGACGCCGATCAGCATCAACACGAACAGGAACAGCATCATCACCGCGCCGGTGTAGACCACCACCTGCACGACGCCGAGGAACAATGCGTCCTGCGCGATGTAGAGCACCGCCAGCGCGATCATTGTGCTGGCCAGGAACATCGCCGAGTAGACGGCTTTCGTCGCGCTGACCACGCCGATCGCGCCGACGACCGCGACGACCGCGAGCACCCAGAACAGCACAGCCTCAGACGTCGAGATGTGCGCTGCGGTGGTCGCGGTCTGCGCAGCGAGGTAGGTGATCGTCACGGCGCATCCCCGGTGATTTCCGGTGCTCCTGGCGTGCGCGTGATCGGCTTGATGTTGCCGAGGTAGTAGTCCTCATCGGTGCTTCCCGACTCCATCGCATGGGGCGGAGGCTGCATACCGGGCTGCATCGGTGCGAGCAGTTTGTCCTTACCCCAGATCAGGTCGGCACGGTTGTCGTCGGCCATCTCGTACTCGTTTGTCATGGTCAGTGCCCGGGTGGGGCAGGCCTCGATGCACAACCCGCAGCCGATGCAGCGCAGATAGTTGATCTGGTACACCCGCCCGTAGCGTTCACCGGGCGAGTACCGGTCCTCTGCGTTGTTGTCCGCGCCCTCGACGTAGATGGCGTCGGCCGGGCAGGCCCAGGCGCACAACTCGCAGCCGATGCATTTCTCCAGCCCATCGGGATAGCGGTTGAGCTGGTGACGGCCGTGATACCGCAGTGCCACCGGGCCCGGCTTCTCCGGGTACTGCTCGGTGATCTGCTTCTTGAACATGGTGCCGAACGTGACGCGGAACCCCTTGATCGCGTCGAGGAACTTAGGCATCGGCTCGCTCCTTCGTGGCTGAAGTCGGCTGGCCGGGCAGCGGCGGCACCGGGAAGCCGCCCTCACCGCCGGGTGGTTTCGGGGCGTTCCGAATGTTCCTGGCCCGCAATGCCCGCCACAGTGCGAACGCCAGCACCAAGGCCACGATGATGCCCGCGCCGATCAGTCCGGTGGCAGCCCTGTCGTAGCCGTGCATGCGCAGGCTGTGGGTGACCGCGACGATCATGATCCAGACCAGCGACACCGGGATGAGGACCTTCCAGCCCAGCGCCATGAACTGGTCGTAGCGAATCCGGGGCAGCGTGGCGCGCAGCCACATGAAGAAGAACAGGAACGCCCACACCTTGGCGACGAACCACACCAGCCCCCACCAGCCGGAGTTGGCGCCGTCCCACATGTTGATCGGCCACGGGGCGTGCCAGCCGCCGAGGAACAGCGTCGAGGCCAACGCCGACACCGTGGTCATGTTGATGTACTCGGCGAGCATGAACATCGCGAACTTCAACGACGAGTACTCGGTGTGGAATCCGCCGACGAGCTCGCCCTCGGCCTCGGGCAGATCGAAAGGCGCCCGGTTGGTTTCGCCGACCATCGCCGTCACGTACACCAGGAACGACGGCAGCAGCGGGAAGACGTACCACCTGCCGTCCTGGGCGGCGACGATGCCCGAGGTCGACATGGTGCCTGCGTAGATGAACACCGCGGCGAACGACAGCGCCATCGCGATCTCGTAGGAGATCACCTGTGCGCTCGAGCGCAGCCCGCCCAGCAGCGGGTAGGTCGACCCGGACGCCCAGCCGGCCAGCACGATGCCGTACACGCCGATCGACGTGACCGCAAGGATGTAGAGCACCGCGACGGGCATATCGGTCAACTGCAACGCGGTTCGGTGCCCGAACACCGACACCTCACCACCCATCGGGATGACGGCGAACGCCAGGACGGCCGGAATGACCGAAATGACCGGAGCCACAAGGTAGACGAACCTGTCCACGCCGGCGGGAATGATGGCTTCCTTGAGCGCCAGCTTGATGCCGTCGGCCAGCGACTGCAGCACGCCCCACGGGCCGACCCGGTTGGGGCCGGGGCGCATCTGCATCCACCCGAGGATCTTGCGCTCCAGCAGGATCGCGACGAGCACCGTCAGCAGGAGGAACACGAAGATCCCGAGCGCCTTTGCGAGGATCAGCCACCACGGGTCGTGGCCGAACAGCGTCGGATCGGGGTATGTCACAGCTCTGCCCGTCCGATCGACACGACGGCACCCGCGGTCACCGCGAGCTGTTGATGCACGGCTGACCCGGCGGAGTTCATCGGCAGCCAGACCACGCGGTCGGGCATCTCGGTGACCGCCAGCGGCAGCGTGATTTCGCCGCGGTCGGTGCTGACGGCAACCAAATCGCCGTCGGCGGCGCCGATCTCGTCCGCGGTCGTCGCCGACAGCCGCGCGACGGGCGGGCGGGCCGTCCCGGCGAGGTAGGGTTCGCCATCCTGCAGCCGGCCCGCATCGAGCAGCATCCGCCAACTCGCGAGCACCGCCTGGCCCGTCCCCGGCGGTGACGGCCGTTCCGGCGAGACCTGCGGGGCGCTGGGCGCCGTCCCGCCCCACTGCCCGAGGCGGGCCAACTCGTCACCGGCGGCCGCCGCATTGGGCAGCGCGAGGTCGACACCGATCTCGTCGGCCAGGAAGTGAAGCACCCGCAGGTCCGGCGTGGCGTTGGTCTGCAGGGACGGCGCGAACGGCCGAATCCGCCCTTCCCAGTTGACGAAGGAACCGGCCTTCTCCACCACAGGTGCCACCGGGAACACCACGTCGGCGCGGGCGGTCACCGCGCTTTCCCGCAACTCCAGGCTGACGACGAACGGCGCCGCGTCGACGGCGGCGATGGCGGCGTCCGGGTCGGGCAGGTCGGCAAGCTCGACGCCGCCGATCGAGCAGCGCCCCGAGTGCGCCGTCGCGGGCCGCGGCCAGAATCGCGGTGGTGTCGCGGCCAGTCGGTGGTCGGCAGGTCGTCGACGTTCCAGCCGGCGGCGGTCTGCTCGCGGGCCGACGCGTCGCTCAACGGGCGGCCGCCGGGCAACAGGCCGGGAAGCGCACCGGCTTCCACGGCGCCGCGTTCGCCTGCACGCCGGGGCACCCACGCCAACCGGGCACCCGTGGCGGCCGCCAATCTACTTGCCGCTGAGAACGCCCCGGGGGAGCTCGCGAGTCGCTCGCCGACCAGGATGAGCGCGCCGGGAAGCGTCAGCTGAGCGTCACCGGCGAGGCCGTCCAGCGCCGCGGCCTCCGCGCCGGGCGTGCATGCGATGAGCCTGCCTGCCATCTTGGTCAGCCCGCGCGTCGCGAACGGCGCGATCGCCATCACCTGCAGCGCGTTCTTGCGGGCCGCCTTGCGCAGCCGCAGGTACACGATCGGCGATTCCTCTTCGGGCTCAAAGCCCGCCAGTAGAACCGCGGGGGCCGCGTCGAGGTCCGCGTAGGTGACCTCCATCGGCCGGCCCGCGACGTGCGCGGCGAGGAACGCGGCCTCCTCGTCGCTGTGCGGCGCGCGCGCGGAAGTCGATGTCGTTGGTGCCCAGCACTATCCGCGCGAATTTCGAGTAGGCGTAGGCGTCCTCGACGGTGGCCCGCCCACCGACCAGGACCCCGGCGCTGCCCTTGGCGGCCGCCAGCCCGGCCCCCGCAATGCCGAGGGCTTCCGACCAGGACGCGGGCCGGAGCTTGCCGTCCTCATCGCGGACGAGCGGGGTGGTGATGCGGTCACCGAGCGTCGGGTAGGTAAAGGCCCACCGGCCCTTGTCGCAGTTCCACTCCTCGTTGACCTGCGGATCGTCACCGGCCAAGCGGCGCAGCACTTTTCCGCGCCGGTGGTCGGTGCGCTGGGCGCATCCCGACGCGCAGTGCTCGCACGCGCTGGGGCTGGACACCAGGTCGAAGGGCCGGGCGCGGAACCGGTATGCGGCGCCGGTGAGCGCGCCGACCGGGCAGATCTGCACGGTGTTGCCGGAGAAGTACGACTGGAACGGCTCACCCGGGGCGATGCCGACCTGTTGCAGCGCACCGCGTTCCAGCAGCTCGATGAACGGGTCACCGGCGATCTGGTCGGAGAACCGGGTGCAGCGCGCGCACAGCACGCAGCGTTCCCGGTCCAGCAGCACCTGCGACGAGATGTTGATCGGCTTCGGGAAGGTCCGCTTGACGCCCTCGAAGCGCGTTTCGACGCGGCCGTTGGACATCGCCTGGTTCTGCAGCGGGCACTCGCCACCCTTGTCGCAGACCGGGCAGTCCAGCGGATGGTTGATCAGCAGGAGTTCCATCACCCCGTGCTGCGCCTTGTCCGCCGCCTCCGACGTGTACTGCGTGCGCACCACCATGTCCGGCGTGACCGTCGTGGTGCACGACGCCATCGGCTTGCGCTGCCCCTCCACCTCGACCAGGCACTGCCGGCAGGCGCCCACCGGATCCAGCAGCGGGTGATCGCAGAACCGGGGAATCTGGACGCCGATCAGCTCGGCGGCCCGAATCACCAACGTGCCCTTGGGCACACTGACTTCCACGTCGTCGATGATCAGGTTCACCATCTCGACCGGTGCGGCGGCGGTGCCGGTGTCAGCGGTCTGCGTCATCTAGGCACCCACCCCTTCGGTGGCCATCAGCGTCGAGGCGTGCGGGTCGAACGGGCAGCCGCCGTCGAGGTGTGCGACGTATTCGTCGCGGAAGAAGTCGATCGACGACAGGATCGGGCTGGCCGCACCGTCGCCCAACGCGCAGAACGACTTTCCGAAGATGGTGTCGGAGATGTCCAGCAGCTTCTGGATGTCTTCCTCGGTGCCCGCGCCGGTCTCGAGGCGTTCGTAGATCTGCGCCAGCCAGTAGGTGCCCTCGCGGCACGGCGTGCATTTGCCGCACGACTCGTGCGCGTAGAACTCGGTCCAGCGGCGCACCGCACGCACCACGCAGGTGGTTTCGTCGAAGATCTGCAGAGCCTTGGTGCCCAGCATCGACCCGACGCCGGCCATGCCCTCGTAATCCAGTGGCACGTCGAGGTGTTCGTCGGTCAGCAGTGGGGTCGACGAGCCGCCGGGCGTCCAGAACTTCAGTGAGTGGCCGGCCCGTACGCCGCCCGCGTACTCCAACAATTCCCGCAGCGTGATGCCGAGCGGCGCTTCGTACTGTCCGGGCGTGGTGACGTGCCCGGACAGCGAATACAGCGTGAAGCCGGGCGACTTCTCCGAGCCCATCGACCGGAACCAGTCCACGCCGTTGAGCAGGATCGGCGGCACGCTGGCAATCGATTCCACGTTGTTGACCACCGTCGGGCAGGCATACAGCCCGGCCACCGCGGGGAACGGCGGCCTCAGCCTGGGCTGGCCGCGGCGGCCTTCCAGCGAGTCCAGCAGCGCGGTCTCCTCGCCGCAGATGTAGGCGCCCGCGCCTGCGTGCACGATCAGGTCCAGATCGAACCCGGTGCCGCGGACGTCCTTGCCGAGGTACCCGGCGTCGTAGGCTTCGGCGACCGCTGTCTGCAGCCGGCGCAGCACCGGCACGACCTCACCCCGCACGTAGATGAACGCGTGATGCGCACGGATCGCGTACGCGGCGATGATCGCGCCCTCCACCAGGAAGTGCGGCGTCGTCAGCATCAGCGGAATGTCTTTACACGTACCGGGTTCGGATTCGTCGGCGTTGATCACCAGGTAATGCGGCTTCGCGCCCGCACCGGTGTCGTCCTGCGGGATGAACGACCACTTCGTCCCGGTCGGGAACCCGGCTCCGCCGCGGCCGCGCAGGCCCGAATCCTTCACCAACGCAATGACATCGTCGGGACCCATGCCCAACGCCTGCTCCAGTGCGCGGTAGCCGTCGTGGCGGCGGTAGGTGTCCATCGACCACGGCTCTGGCTCGTCCCAGAACCGGCTCAACACCGGCGTCAGTGCAGTCATTTGTCGGAATCCGTGGCTTTCGGCTTGGTGTCGGGCGTCGACGATTTCGGTGGCACGGTCGCCGAAGGGGCCGGGGCAGGCGCGTCGGGTGCCGTCATGCCCAGCGCCTCGGCCACCCGAAGCCCGGCCAGGGTGGCGTCCCCGACCTCGGTACCGGACGGTCGCGAATCCGGCAGTCCAGCAAGAGTTCTGGCGGTCTGGCGAAACGTGCACAGCGGCGCGCCACGGGTCGGCACCGGGGGTTCGCCTGCGCGCAGCTCGTCGACGAGGTCGCAGGCCGACGACGGTGTCTGGTTGTCGAAGAACTCCCAGTTGACCATCACCACCGGCGCGTAGTCGCAGGCGGCGTTGCACTCGACGTGCTCCAGGGTGACCCTGCCGATCGTCGGTGGTCTGCCCGGCGTGGATGCCCAAATGGTCTTGCAGCGCTTCGAGAATGGCGTCGCCGCCCATAATCGCGCACAGCGTGTTCGTGCACACGCCCACCAGATACTCACCGGTCGGCGTGCGCCGGTACATCGAGTAGAACGTCGCGACCGCGGTGACTTCGGCGTCGGTCAGGTGCAGCTGCCTCGCGCAGAACGCTATCCCCGCCGGCGTGAGATAGCCGTCCTCGGATTGGACCAGATGCAGCAGTGGCAGCAGGGCCGAGCGTGCGCTCGGGTAGCGGGCGATGATCTCCGTGGCGTCGCCCGTCCAGCCGTGCGACCACCTCAGGGGGATAGGCGACTCGGGCCGTTGATCGGGGGGCCGCGGCTCGTCTGGGCGCTGCTCGGGCCCCGAGCTCGTCGCGCCAGCGCTCATCGGTGCCCTCGCCTCTTCGCGCAAGCGCTCATCGGTCCACTCCGCCCATCACCGGGTCGATCGAGGCCACCGCGGCGATCGCGTCGGCGACCATGCCGCCTTCGCACATCGCGGCCACGGCCTGCAGGTTGGTGAACGACGGGTCGCGGTAGTGCACGCGATACGGTCGTGTGCCGCCGTCAGACACCATGTGCACGCCGAGCTCGCCGCGCGGCGACTCGACCGCGACGTACACCTGACCGGCGGGCACCCGAATGCCCTCGGTGACGAGCTTGAAGTGGTGGATCAGTCCCTCCATGGAGTGACCCATGATCTTGGCGATGTGTTCTGGCGAGTTCCCAAGACCGTCGGGGCCGAGCTTTCAGATCGGCAGGCCAGGCCAGCTTCTTGTCCTGGATCATCACCGGTCCCGGCTGTCAGTCGCTGCATGCACTGTTCGACGATCTTGATCGACTCGCGCATCTCCTTGACCCGAATGATGTAGCGGCCGTAGGAATCGCAGGCGTCGTCGGTGATGACATCGAAGTCATAGGTCTCGTACCCGCAGTAGGGTTGCGCCCTGCGCAGGTCGTGCGGCAGCCCGGTGGCGCGCAGTATCGGTCCGGTGATGCCCAGCGCCATGCAGCCGGTCAGGTCGAGATAGCCGACGCCCACGGTGCGGGCCTTCCAGATGTAGTTCTCGTTGAGCAGGTCCTCGAGATCCTGTAACCGCTTGGGCAGCAACACGAGCAGATCGCGGATCTGGGGAATCGCTTCGTCCGGCAGGTCGGCGGCCAGCCCGCCGGGGCGGACGTAAGCGCTGTTCATTCGCAGCCCGGTGATCGTCTCGAACACCGACAGGATCTGCTCGCGTTCGCGGAACCCGTAGAACATGGCCGACATCGCGCCCAGTTCCATCCCGCCGGTCGCCAGTGCCACCAAATGCGACGAGATCCGGTTGAGTTCCATCATCATCACGCGGATGACGCTGGCGCGCTCGGGGATGTCGTCGGTGACGCCGAGCAACTTCTCTACGCCGAGGCAGTACGCGGTTTCGTTGAAAAACGGTGCCAGGTAATCCATTCGGGTCACGAACGTGACGCCCTGGGTCCAGTTGCGGTATTCGAGGTTCTTCTCGATGCCGGTGTGCAGGTAGCCGATCCCGCAGCGGGCCGAGACGATCGTCTCGCCCTCGATCTCCAGGATCAGCCGCAGCACTCCGTGGGTGGAAGGATGCTGTGGCCCCATGTTGACGACGATTCGTTCGCCGACGTGCTTCCTGGGCCGCCGCCACCACTTGATCCCAGTCTTCACCGCCGACCACGACCACTGTTTCGGTACCGCCCTGGTCGGGCGGAGTCGTCGGGGTACTCATCAGTTGTAGGCCCTCCGCTCATCGGGCGGCGGAATCTCGGCGCCGTGGTACTCCACGGGGATGCCGCCCAACGGGTAGTCCTTGCGTTGCGGATGGCCCACCCAGTCATCGGGCATCTCGATGCGGGTGAGGGCGGGATGGCCGTCGAAAACGATGCCGAAGAAGTCGTAGGTCTCGCGCTCGTGCCAGTCGGTGGTCGGATAGACGCCGAACAGCGACGGGATGTGCGGATCGGCGTCGGGTGCTGCGACCTCCACTTGAATGCGGCGGTTGTGGGTGATCGACATCAGCGGGTACACCGCGTGCAACTCGCGGTCGGTGTCGTCGGGATAGTGCACCCCGGACACGCCCAGGCACAGCTCGAACCGCAGCCCCGGATGGTCGCGAAGCGTCTGCGCCACCGCGGGCAGATGCTCGCGCCGCACCTCGAGTGTCAGTTCGTCGCGAAAGACCACCACGCGCTCGATCGCGGCGGCAAATGTATCGGGGCCGTCCTCGCCGAGCGCACCGGTCGAGGGTGTCGACGACTTCGTCGAAGTAGCCGCCGTACGGCCGCGGCGAACTGCCCGGCATGGCGACCAGGCCTGACCAGACGGCCGTAGCCCGAGGTGTCGCCGCTGCCCTTGGCGCCGAACATGCCGCGGCGGACGCCGATTACCTCGGGGGCATCGCTGCCGCTGCTTCCGTTGCCGCCTTCGCTCACCGCTGTCTGTTCCTCGCCCGAGTGGCTCATCACCGAAGCAAGCCCTTGAGCTCGATCGTCGGCGTGACGGACAGTGCCGCCTGCTCGGCTTCGCGGATCGCCTCCTCGCGGTTGACGCCGAGCGGCATCTGCTGAATCTTTTCGTGCAGCTTGATGATCGCGTGCAGCAGCATCTCCGGCCGCGGCGGGCAACCGGGCAGATAGATGTCGACCGGCACCACGTGATCGACGCCCTTGCACGACCGCGTAGTTATTGAACATCCCGCCAGAGGAGGCGCAGACGCCCATCGCCAGCACCCACTTGGGCTCGGCCATCTGGTCGTAGACCTGCCGCAGCACCGGCGCCATCTTCTGGCTGACGCGCCCTGCGACGATCATCAGGTCGGCCTGGCGGGGCGTCGCGGAAAACCGCTCCATGCCGAACCGGGCGATGTCGAATCGCGGGCCCGCCGTCGCCATCATCTCGATGGCGCAGCAGGCCAGGCCGAACGTCGCGGGCCACAGCGAGCCCTTCCGGACGTAGCCGGCCACCTTCTCAACGGTGGTCAGCAGGATTCCGCCGGGCAGCCGTTCCTCTAGTCCCAATTCAGGCCTCCTCGCCGCCACACATAGGCGTAGGCCACGAACACCACGACCATGAAGAGAAGCATCTCTACCAGCGCGAACACGCCCAGGCTGTTGAACGCCACCGCCCACGGGTACAGGAACACGATCTCGATGTCGAACACGATGAACAACATCGCGGTCAGGTAGTACTTGATCGGAAACCGCTGGCCCGACGCGTGCGCGGTGGCCAGCTCCGGCACCGGTTCGATGCCGCATTCGTAGGCTTCCATCTTCGAGTGGTTGTAACGGCGCGGCCCGATCAGCAGCGCGATGCCGACCGACCCCACGGCAAACGCTGCCGCAATCGCGCCGAGTACCAGGATTGGCGTGTACAAATTCATGCCGAGTAAGCGCTCCCTCGTGGGCTGTCGATGTGAGCTTACCCACACCCTAGCGAGCTTGATGATCGGTGCCACACATTTTGGTTAGTATCGCTAGTAGCTGCATGCAGCCATGTTGTCGTGCCCCGAATAGGCAAGTCCGACAGGGTAATTCGTGCCGCGGCTACTCCACCGGGGCGCGCAGCAGCGACACCACGGCGTCGCCCAAACGGATCGGGTCGATCGGGTGGGGAACCGCGGCTTCGGCGCGAGACCAGCTGGCCAGCCATTTGTCGTCGGCGCGTCCGGTCAGCACCAGGATCGGCGGGCACGTCGGCAATCTCGTCCTTGAGCTGTTTAGCGATCCCCATGCCGCCGGCCGGGGTGGCCTCCCCGTCGAGGATGACCAGATCGAACCCGCCTTCGTCCATCTGCTTGATCACCATCGGCGGCGTGGCCACCTCGACGTAGGTCAGCTCGGGAAGGTCGGGGTGCACCCGCTTGCCCAGCGCCAGTTGGACCTGCTCCCGGGTCCTCGGGTTGTCGCTGTAGACCAGGATCCGCACTGGACGCTCCGTCATGCGGCCGATCGTACGGCTAGCCGGCTCGGCGGAACACGACGTCGCCGGAAATCGTCGCCTTGTCGCTGACCATCCCCACCAGGTTGCCGTCGACGCCGAAGTCCTTGCGGTCGATGGTGGCGTGCGCGCTCAACCGCACCGCGCCATCGTCGAGCACGGCGACGGTGGCGCGCAGCGGCAACGGCGCGGTGGTGCCTTTGACGGTGAGTTGTGCTCGCAGATCGACGGTGTCGCCGTCGATGGCCTCGGCGCCGGTAACCACGACGCTGATGTCGGGAAACTTCGCCGCCTCGAAGAAGTCCGCGGAACGCAGATGATCGTCGCGCTTGCGTATCTTGGTGTCAACGGATGCTACTTTGATGTCGATGCGGCCGAAAACCGTTTGGGCGTCCGTGATTTGGCCGTCACCGCTGTACTCCTTGAAACGCCCCTTGACCGGGGCGAGTCCCCACATCGACTTGCTTTTGAACTCGATCGTCGACCGCCCCGGATCGACGTTCCAGACGCCGACGGAGGTGGGATTGCTCAGAAGCTCTTGGGTGCTTGTCATCTCATCTCCGTTGTGATTCGGCCGACTTCGAGCAGCGGGGCAATCTCTGCGGGGTCGAAGTACTCGTCGATACGACTGATCAGACCGTTGGTGCCCACCTTAATCACGATGCAGACCCGCATCGAGATCGATCCGCCGTTGCGGCCGTTGGCGTGCAGGATGTGTTGTTGCACGAAACCGCCGTCGAAAAACTGGCGGTCGAGAATCTCGTAGCGGCGATCGGTGGTGGTGTTGATGAACCAGCTGATCACCCGCAGCGCACTGTCCCGGTCGCGGTCGCGATCGGCGACCTTCCAGACCACCACGTCCTCGTTCCACAACTGCTGCACCATCGCGATATCGCTGCGCTCGATCGCGTCGAACAAGCGATCGGCGACGTCGGCGATGACATCGGCGTCGATGACGGGCATGTGTCGTCCTTCCTTGACCGCAGGATGCAACACCTACCCTCTCCCGATTCGGCGATGCCGACAAGACCGCAGCCGCCGCGCCCGGCTCGGTCTAGGGCGTCCAGGCGGGCGATCGGCCGAGGTGGAGCAATGCGCGGTCGAGGTCGCTGAGCGGTTCGCCGGCCGCGATGGCCGGTGCGAACACCGAGCCCGGCGCGGTGCGGAAGTCGCCGTCGGGAACGGCGAAGACCAGCGGCAGAACCGCGGTGATCACATCGGCGGGCAGCACGAACGGTGCATCGAGGGCCCGCGCGACGTCCCAGCCATGGACGACGTAGTCCACGAAGTGAAAGCCGATGGCCATCGAGCCAGGGAAGACGGCTCCGGGGCCGAATTCAGGCAGTGCGAACGACGCGGCGAGCACGTCGTCATCGGCGAAGGCTTCGAGCACGTCGGCCGCCGCGGCGGCATAGGTGCCCGCGGGATCGATCGCCACAGCGTCGGCCACCGCGGCGCTGTCCCAGCGGGCGAGATTGGCGCCATCACCGCGGGCCGCCGCGGCGAATCCCCGGTGCTGCACGGTCATATGCGCCAGCAGCTGCGACAGGTTCCAGCCCTCGCATGGTGTCGCGCGGTGCAGCTCGGTCGGGGTCACGTCGTTGACGATGTCGACAGATGCCAACACCGCGGCTCGGTGGAAGGAACGCAGGTCGTTATTAGTAAGCATGAACAGATCATAAGCTAACGCATACGATTGGTCAATGTTTAGTATCCCGGTGTGACCCCACGGCGCAAGCGGCCCGACCTCGCCGCCATGCTCGCGCCGCTGGTTCGCGACATGATCGCCGCCGAACTGCCGGTGCTGGAGGCAAATGGGGTGTCGATGTGGGGCTACAGCGTGCTGATCGCCCTCGACCGGTCGGCGATACGCACACAGGCGGCGCTCGCAGAAGCGATCGGCGCGGACAAGACGCGCATCATCGCCATCCTCGACGAGCTCCAGCAGCGCGGTTTGATCGAACGGGTGGCAGACCCCGAGGATCGGCGGGCACGGCTGCTGGCGATCACCAGTGAGGGCCGCCGGGTGAAAGAAGACACCCAGGCGGCGATTCAGCGCGGCGAGGAGCGCTGGCTCGCAACACTTTCGGCCACCGATCGGGCCGTGTTCCTACGGGTGCTGCAGCAGTTGTCAGACCAATCCTGACGCCGACACAACGTCACGTCTGGGTCACGTCTGGTCGTAGCCGGGGTGAGCGACGGCCAGCCGACGGCGGACCAGCGCGCGCAGGGTCGGCAGCAGCGTCACCCACCCGGTCGTCCAGTGCGCCCGCGCGGATGGCCGCGGCCAGCTGCGCTTCGTCGGCGAACCCGAGTCCGGCCAGCCGGCCGGTGACGTCTGCGGCCGAGTCGTCGCTCAGCTCTCGCTCGACGATGCGCAGCACATTGGCGGCGACGCGGGCGTGGAAGTTGACCTGGCCTTCGGTGGCCGCCCGTACGTCGTTGTCGAGAAAGTCCGCCACCGCCGCGACGAGTTCGGCCGCGGTCGGCCGTCCGTACAGCCAGTTCACCTCGGACCACCTCCCTCCAGCAGATCCAGCACGTCCCACTCGGTCTCGCTGACCCGGCGGCCGATCGCGGCGAGTTCGACCGAAGGCGTCTGCCCGGACAGATGCCGTTCGGCCTGAAACCGGCAGATGACGCCCCAGCGCAGCGTGGCCACGGTCAGCCACCACCGAAACGCCTGACGGTCAACGGTCGTCCCGGCGGCCGCCTCATATGCCGACAGAAAGGTTTCGACACTGCCCAGCCCGCCGGCGCCGAGTTGCTCGGGCGCGCCGAATCGCCAGGCCCGGATGCAGAACCACGCCAGGTCCTCGTACAGCTCGCCGATGTGCACCAGCTCCCAGTCCAGCACGGCCGCCAGACCGGATTCGTCGACGATCAGGTTGCCCATCCGAAAGTCGCCGTGCACCAGTGCCGGCGGTGACGGCGGCGGCCGGTTCGCGTCCAGCCAGCGAAACGCCCATTCGAATGTCGCCGTCGTGTCGCCCATCGCGTCGAGCCGGTCACGCCACTCGGTGAGCTGTTCGGTCTGCGTCAGGCCGATGCCGTCCGGATCGGCGCGATGGATCGCGCCCAGCGCCTCGGCGCACTGCTGCAGGAGCCGCTGCCTGCCGCGCTCGTCGAGACCGCGATGAATCTTCCTGACGATCGTCTCGCCGTCGATCGCCTCGCAGATCAGATACGGATTACCCAGTGCCGCAGGGGAATTGTCGGCGGCCAGAATGCGGGGGACCGGAGCGCCAGCCGCTGCCGCCCGCTGCTGGACACGGGCCTCCAACTCCATGGCGGCGTGGACGTCGTCGGGCGGGCCGGTGCGCAGGATCAGCGCCCGCCGAATGCCGTCGCCAAGCGCGTCGAACGCCCATGTGGTCCGGCTGGCCCCTCCGGTCAACGCGTGCAGGTTCTCGACGCCGACGTCGCCGAGTACCGGCTGGAGCACCTTCTCCAGTGCGGTCGCCAGCTGTTGGTTCACTTGCGCCCGAATCCGAAAAGCCGCTGGGCGACTCGCCGGATCTGGATCTCCTCGGCGCCCTCGGTGATCCGGTACCGGCGGTGATGACGGTAGATGTGCTCGAAGGGTTCGTGCCGGCTGTAGCCGACACCGCCGAACACCTGCATCGCGCGGTCCGCCGCCTCGCACACCAGCCTGTTGGCGCGGTAGTTGGCCATCGACACCTTGTCCGACACCTCCATGTGGTGGCTGCCGTCAAGCTGGGTGGCCGCGTACCGGACGAGCAGTCGCACCATCTGTGCCTCGGTCTGCAGTTCCACGAGAGGCCACTGCACGGCCTGGTTCACCGCAAGCGGCTTGCCGAAGACGGTGCGCTCGTTGGCGTAGGCGACTGCTCGGTCGATGCAGTACTGGGCGGCGCCGAGGCTGCTGGCGGCCTGGCGAATCCGGTTCTCGTGCAGGAAGGTCTGGCCGACTTCCAGGCCACGATCCACCTCGCCAAGCACCGCCTCACCGGGCACCCGGACGTCGTCGAGCTCGACCTCGCCGTGGTCGGTAGGCATGTTGAACGTCCACCAGTAGTACGGCACCGTGAAGCCGGGGGTGTCGGTCGGAACCAGGAACGCGGTGATGCCGCGGGCCTGCCCGGGCTCTCCCGAGGTGCGGGCGAACACCAGATCGTGGGTCGCCCGGTGCACTCCGGTGTTGAACCGCTTGGCGCCGTTGATGACCCAGCCGTCGCCGTCTTGCTCGGCGCGGGTCTCCAGCCACGTCGCGTCCGACCCGTGGTTGGGTTCGGTCAGCCCGAACGCCATCGACCGTTCGCCGGTGATCAGCGCCTCGGTCCACTGGGCCTTCTGCGCGTCGGTGCCGAACCGATCCATCATGATGACCTGCGGGAAGTTGCCGACGATCGACGACTCGTCCTGCAGGTCGTTGTGCAGCCCGAGACCTTTGTGCGCCAGGTGTTCCCGGATGACGGCCATGTCCAGGTTGGTTCCGTCGCGGCCACCGAACCGCGCCGGCAGGCCGTAGCGCAGCCAGCCCGCCTTGTCGGCGCGCTTGCGCATCTCACCGAGCAGGTCTTCCCATGCCCGCGCCGGGATGCCGCCGTTGTCCCAGTCGGTGCGGGCGTACTCGCGGCGCTGGTCGAAGTACTGCATGTTTTCGCGTTCCAGCGGTTTGATCTCGGCCTCGATGAAGGCGTCCATCTCGGCGAGCACTCCCGGAAGGTGGTCGGGAAGGGTGAAGTCCACTCTGTTCTCCTTTGAACGTCCTTGTGCTAGAACCCGTACAGCGTCTTCTTCCAAATCCTTGACAGGGTGTTGATGGCGTCCGCGTCGCTCATCGCGACGCCGAGGCCCGACGTGCCGACGAAGACGGTGGTGAAGTTCTCGAACAGCAACGCGATGGCGGCGGCGGTGTGCTCGGGATTGAGCTCTTCGCCGTAGCCTTGCTCTTGGGCGCGCCGTACAGACGCCGCGACGATGTCCATGCCGAACCGTCGGAACTCGTTCTGCACCAGGGCGAATCGTGGCTGCGTGGCGGCCAGCTGGGCCACCGCGATCATGATGCCGATGTTCTGCTTGAACATGTTCCAGTAGCCGGTGACCACCGAGGTGAAGAACGCGTCGTCATCGGGGGAGTCCGGCAGGTGCAGGCTCAACCCCGGTGGTGTCACCACTTGGTGCAAGAAGGCCTCGGCGAGCGCGGCCAGCAGGTCTTCCTTGTCGGCGAAGTAGCGGTAGAACACCGCGGGCGACTTGCCCGCTGCCGAGGTGATGTCGGCCAGCGTCGTGCCGTGAAACCCTCGTTCGGCAAACAGCTTTCGCGCCGCCAGCTCGATGGCCTGCCGGGTCTGACGGCCCTTGGCGCCGAGCGTCCCTGACAATTCGGTGGGCATCTCCGATCAATCCAGGATGCGGTCGCCG
The DNA here is from genome assembly GCA_963733605.1 of uncultured Actinomycetota bacterium. Lineage (GTDB taxonomy): Bacteria > Actinomycetota > Actinomycetes > Mycobacteriales > Mycobacteriaceae > Mycobacterium. Next base: position 73,697 of record CAVTDY010000017.1, on the reverse strand, counting down.
GCGCGCAACAGCGAGCTGGGGAGGTCGATGGCCGACGACGTCCTGCGCTACCCGCGCGCGCGGCTATCGCGGCCGGTAGGTCGACATCGACGTGGATTCCGCTGTCCCGCAACAGGTAGACAAGATCCTCGGTGGCGATGTTGCCGCTGGCCCCCGGCGCGAACGGGCAGCCGCCAAGGCCGCCGACCGACGCATCCAGCCGGGTGACACCGGCCGTCACCGCGGCGTACGCGCTGGCCAGCCCGGCGCCGCGGGTGTTGTGGAAGTGCGCGCCCAGCGGGACGCCGCCGATCAGCGGACGGATGCGCGCGATCAGATCGCCGACCCGCCTCGGCGTGGTGGTCCCGATGGTGTCGGCGATCGCAAGCCGGTCGGCGCCGGTGTCGCATGCCGCATCCACGACCGTCGACCACGCGCTCGGGCGGCGTCGGCCCGTCGAACGGGCAGTCCCACGCCGTGGCGATGATGACCTCGACCACGGCGCCGCTGTCGTGGGCGATCGCGACGATCTCGGCGATCTGCGCGGTCGCCTCGGCGGTGGTGCGGCCCGACGTTGGAGCGGCTGTGCCCGTCGGCCGCCGACACCACGTACTCGATCGAGTGCAGGCCCGCCGCGATCGCCCGCTTGGCGCCGTTGGGGCTCGCGACCAGCGCGGAGAACTCGATGCCGGCAAACCGGTGCAGCTCGGCGGCCAGTTCGGCCGCGTCCGCCAACGCGGGCACCTTCGACGGTGAGACGAAGGCCGTCGCCTCCATTTCCCGGACCCCGGTCGCGGCGACCGCGGCCAGCAGTTCGAGCTTGGCGGACAATGGAATTGGGTCCTCGATCTGCAGCCCGTCGCGCAGTGAGACGTCGCGAATGTCAATGTGTGCAGGTAAGTCGGTCATAGCACGCCCTCCGCCCGCAAGGCATCGAGCTCGGCGTCGCTGCGGCCGAGCAGCCCGCGGTATACCTCGTCGTTGTGCTGGCCCGGCCGCGCCGGACCGGCGTTGCGGATGGTTCCCGGCGTCTGCGAGAGCACCGGCACCACACCGGGGCCCAGCACGACGCGGTCGATTCTCTCGTCGAAGTGGTCGGCGATCATGCCGCGGGACCGCAGCTGCGGGTCTTCGACCACTTCGGCGACGGTGTTGATGGGACCGCTGATCACCCCCGCGGCGCCGAGGGTGGAGATGATCTCGGCGGGCTGGCGCACGGCGGCCCAGTCGCCGATGATCTTGTCGATTTCGTCCTGGTTACGCCCGCGCGCAAGCGTGATCGACGAACCGCTCGTCGGTCGCCAGCTCCGGTTTACCCATCGCCTCGCACAGCCTGCGGAACACCGTGTCCTGATTGGCGGCGATCACCACCCAGCTGCCGTCGGCGGTCGGATAGATGTTCGACGGGGCGATGCCCTCAAGGCGGGTGCCCGACGGGCCGCGCACCACACCGCCGACGTCGTAGTCGGGGATGGTGGATTCCTGGACGGCCAAACAGGATTCGGTCAGCGCGGCATCGACGACCTGGCCCTCGCCGGTGACCGTGCGCCGGTACAGCGCGGCCATTGCGCCCTGCGCCGCGAACATCCCCGCCAGGCTGTCGCCGAGCGACAGCGCGAGGCGGGGTGGGGGTCCACCGGGGAAGCCGTTCATGTGCCGTAGCCCACTGGCGGCCTCGGCGACCGAGGCGTAGCCGGCCTTGTGAGCCTCCGGGCCGGTCTGCCCGTAGCCGGACACCCGCACCAGGATGATGCCCCGGTTACGTTCATGCAGAACGTCGTAGCCGAGATTCCATTTCTCCAGCGTGCCGGGCCGGAAGTTCTCGACGATGATGTCGGAGCGCTCGACGAGCTCGAGGAACAGGTCCCGGCCCGGCATCTTCGCGCAGGTTCAGCGTGATGGCCTTCTTGTTGCGCGCGTGCACGGTCCAGAAGAAGTGATGGCCGTCGAGTTCGGCCTGCCCCCAGGTGCGCAGCGGGTCGGGCGCGCCCGGTGGCTCGATCTTGATGACCTCGGCGCCCATGTCGCCGAGCAGCCGGCCGGCGAACGGTCCGGAAATCAGCGTGCCGACTTCGATCACGCGGATGCCGTCCAGCGGGCCGGTCACACATCGATTCCCCGGTGCGACGAACCCGTGCCGATGCAGCCAATCGGTGACGACCCCGACCGCCTGGCGCAGCGTGCCGCGTTGGGCCGGGCCGGAGTAGTAGTGGTTGGCGCCCGGGATTTCGTGCATCTCCTTGTCGGGATGCCCGATCGCCTCGAACAGCCGGCGGGTGTGGCTGGGCGTGCAGGCGTCGTCGGCGAGGTTGCCGATCACCAGCGCGGGCACCGCGATGTCGGGTCCGCACTGCACGGCGTCACCGTTGGCGTCGTCGTAGCTCCACTGAGACAGCCAGCTGCGCAGGGTGCAGAACCGGGCGAGCCCGACCGGGCTGTTGTTCACCACCTGAGGATCACCCAAGTAGCAGGTGCCGGGGGCGCGATCGTTGGGATCGACCGTCGGGTCAAGCCAGCGCGGGTCGGCCATGGTGCCATGCACGACGAAGCCGAACTCGTCGTCGGGCCTGCCCGCCGCCTTGAGCTCGGCGAGCTTGCCCTTGACCCACTTGGTGATTCGCCGGTTGCGCGCGACCTGCGCCGCCCGGTAGCGGTCAAGGAACTCGGCCGTGTACGGCGGCTGGTTCGGATTGTCCGGGTCATAGAGGTCCAGCTCGGGATCGCGCTTGGACGGGTCGGACTCGTCGAGGATCGACGCATCCAGCCACTCGGTCATCGTGCCGTGACGGCTGATGTGGGCGGCCAGCAGCATGATGCCGTCGGCCGGGATCAGGCCGAGCTTGGTCAGGTCGGGTCCGTCCCCGGACGGGCTCGCGGTGACCGTCGGGTGCTGCGCCTGCTGCTGGTAGAACACCGACAGCGAGCCGCCGCCGCTCCAGCCGGCGAGCACCACCTTGGAGTAGCCCAGCCGGTTCTTGGCGTCCTTGATGGCTTCGCCGAGGTCTTCGACGACCTTCTCCATCAACAGCGCGGAGTCGGTGCCGCGGAAGCGGCTGTTGCAGTAGATGACGTGATGGCCCGCGCGGGCCAGCGCGTTGATCATCGGCAGGTAGGCGCCGCCGCCGATCGGGTGCATGAACACCAGCACGGTGTCGGACGGCTTGGTCTTCGGCTTGAGCAGGTAGCTCTCCAGCACGACGAGTTCGGCCACCCCGCCGTACACGTCACGCACGCCCGAGGTGTTCTGGTAGGCAACGAGATACGGGATCCGCTCGTAGTCGTGCTTCACCGGAGCTTCGGTGGTGGCGGTCATCAGTGCTCTCGCTTCTTCGCGCAAGCGCTCATCAGTGCCCTCGTTTCTTCGCCCAAGACTTCGTTGGCCAACATCTCATCCGAGGGCACCAGCCGGCGCCGGGTATCGATGGCGATCACCTGCCAGTCGACCTTGTCGTAGTCATCGAACTTGCGGCGGGCCCGCTCTCGCGCCTTCTCGGGGGCGCCGTGGTGAACCCCCTGCGGTGCATGGGAAACCAGGCCGGCGGGCATCGGGATGCCGTAGAGCGAACCGCCGTGGAAGAACGCGATCTCGTCGTAATCGACGTTGCGGTGATACCAGGGCGTGCGCTCTGTGCCCGCGACGCCCTCGGCGGGTTTGGGCAGGAAGTTCATCACGTAGACACCGGTGGCCTGCATGAACAGGTGCACGGTCGGTGGCAGGTGGACGCTGTTGGAGGTCACCACGTTGTAGTCGGCGATGTTGAAGGTGAACGCGAAGTTGTCGCCGCGCCAGCCCTCGACGTCGAGCGGATGGTGTTGGTAGTAAAGCGTTGTCGGGCCCCCACCGTGGATGAGCCGGACCTCGTACTCCTCACGCCCGTCGTCGGCCATCGGCTCCGGTTCCGGGATCACGGTCTGCGACGGGTCGAACGGGAAATGCCTGCCCAGCTGACCGGGCGGCGGCACCCGGAACTCGTCGGTGGCCTGGATCATCAGCAGGGTCGATGCCCCGTCCTCGCCGCTGTCGGGCACCTGGCGGAAGGTGCACGCCTTGGGGATGTAGACCCAGTCGCCCTCGCGGTAGCGCAGCGGGCCGAACTCGGTCTCCAGCAATCCGGAGCCCTTGTGCACGAAGCGACAGCAGGTCGCCGTCGACGTAGCGGACGAAGAACGGCATCGGCTCGGTTCGCCGCGACAAGAGCACCTGACAGTCGGCGTTGGAGAACATCAGCATCGGGCCGCCATGGGCGTCGGTCGCGTCGCTGGGCTTCAGCTCGCTGGACAGCACGTCGATCGGGCGAAGCGGCCCCACCGACCGGTAGGCGGTCGGGTCGTTGCGCCGATACATGTTGGCGGTCCGGCCGGTGAATCCGCCGCGGCCGAGCTCGTCGTCCTTCAGGCCATCCAGGTCGGCGTGCAGACGCCGCGGGGTTCGGCCTTTTCGCAGGTGAACAAAGGATTCCATGGTTCGCTCCATCGACGGCAACGGCGGGAGACAACAACAAAACTAAAACTGACTTTAGTTTTACTTCAGTGTGGCGTCAACGCCTCAGTCGGTCAGGTCGACACGAATCGTCAGCAGGTTGGTGCCGAAGGTGCGGACGCCGAAACTGTTGAACTGCGGCAGCGAACGCAGCCGTTCGTGCGGATCGTCGTCGGGCACCAGGTGGGCGGTGCCGTTGTGCCAGCGGCCGTTCAGCCGCACCCGGACCGCTGGGTTGGCCTGGATGTTCTTCACATATTGCGACTTCTCGCCGAACTCCGACACGAACCAGAACTGGTCACCGACGCGGCTGCCCCCCAGCGGCGTGCGCCGCGGCTCGCCCGACTTGCGCCCCGTCGTTTCGAGCAGGGTTTGGATGGGCAGCCGGCGCATCAGCGGATTGGCCACCCGCTTCTGAAAGATGTTGGTGACGCGGTCACGGATGTCGTTGGCCATGAGGCTCCTCTCGTTGGTGCCGATCACACCATGGCGGTGCGCGGGACCTTCATGCCCAGTATCAGCGCACCGGCGAGTTCACGGCTGGTGTCATAGTCGAACACCACATGACCGGCAAGTACGTCGACGTCCCGCTTGATCCGCTGCAGCGGGTTGTCGCGGAAATGGGCGCTGGCCCCCGAGGCCGCCAGCAGATCGGCGATCACCGTCTGCGACTCGACCACGATGTGCGCCGCCGCCAACCGGGCCTCGCTTCGCACCGGCCGCGGAACAGGATCGCCTGCGGCAACGATGGTTCCGATCTGGCCGACGGTGTCGGCGAGCAGCCCGCGCAGCGCGCGCAGCCGGACTCGGGCCTCGGCGAGGTGGGCCTGCGCGATCGGTTTGTCCTTCTGCATGACGCCTTCGTAGGCCAGGACGCGCTGGCCCAGGCGGTCGGCATAGATCTCGGCGACGCGTTCGGCGCTGCCGAGTGCGGGCATGGCCGCCAACAACGCCAGCGCGGGCACCATCGGCCACCGGTATGTGTCGGCATCGGTGCACCGCCGCGCCGGGAGCCGTGCCCTTGTAGATGTCGGACACCGGGACCAGGCGGTGCGCGGGGACGAACACGTCGGTGACGACGACGTCGTTGGAGCCGGTGGCCCGCATGCCGTCGGTATGCCACACGTCCGCGATGTCGACGTCGCTGATGGGCAGCAGCGCCAAGGCGGGGTATATGGCAGCCGGATCGTCCTGGGGGCCGCACAGCGCGCCGACGATGACCCAGTTGCCGTCCATCACGCCGGTGGCCCACGACCACCGGCCGGTCAGCCGGATGCCGTCGCGGTCCGGGACGCCCCGGCCCGTCGGCGCCAGGGGAGCGGGTGCGAGGAACGGGCGCGTCGCGAACGCTTCGGCTTGGGCCTGTTCGCCGAACAGCGCCAGCATCCAGTTGTGCAGGGCGTAGAACCCGATCGTCCAGGCGCTGGACGCGCATCCGTGCGCCATCCGGCGGACGGGATCCAGGATCGCAGGGAAGTCGGCCTGGCAGCCGCCGTAGCGGGCGGGCACCAGCAACTCGGTGAACCCCGAGGCGACCAGATCGGCGATCGTGGCAGGGGGCAGCCGGCGCAGCTCCTCGCCCTCCTGTGCGCGCTCGGCCAATCGGGCGACGAAGTCCGGGGTGATGGTCGGCGTGGTGGCCGATACCGCGGGCATGGCCGTGACGCTACCATACTTTTTGGTATGGAAATGGCCGCCGATCGGCCAGCAGGGTCGAGCAGGCCGTCAAGTCTTGAGCATGATCTCGAGGAAGCCTGCTCGGCCCGCCGCCGCGCGGACGCTGGGCTCTGGGCCCGCGAGGTGCAGGAAGCCGATGCCGGCGGCGAAGGTGGCGTTGGCGCGCAGGTCGGCATCGTCATGGTCGAACCCGTAGTCCAAAAAGGCCTGGCGCACCGCGGCGAGCACTCGCTGGTCGGCGGCGCGCACGCTGGCCGCGGCGGCGTCGTCGGTGCGGGCCCACTCGCGCATCGCCCGTTCCAGCGTCCAGTGTCGCGTGCTCACCAGCGACGACATCATCTCAGCGAGGCGTTCACGCGGTGCAAGCGCGGCCAGCTCGCCGAAATGGCGGCGGTCGTCGTCACGCAGCTCGCCCCACGCCTGCACGAGCGCGGCCCGGTACGCCGCGATGTCGGTGAAGTGCCAGTAAAAGCTGCCCTTGGTCACTTCCAGGCGACGACACAGCCGGTCGATTTTCAGCGCCTTGATGCCCTCTTCGGCCAGGATCGCGAAGCCGGCCTGGACCCAGTCGTCGACCGTCAACCGGCTGTTCGTCGTGGCCCGGACCCTCGCCATGAGCGGCAGCCTACGGCCCGTGACGATGCCGGAAACTAACGCCGACGTCAGCCTTGAATTGTCACAGGATTATGACAGTCACCGCCAGTCGGGGTTCCTCGCATGCTGGTCACATGTTTTACTGCTGACGCACAACTGAAAATCTCTCGGTCCGCTCTGCCGCCGTTCCGGGCTCAGGTGAGCTCAGTAGAGTGGGCCCGACAGCGCAGTCAAGACAACCGCTGCGGTGCCGTAGGCGATCTGTGATCGCGGGGGACGACGTGTTACGCGCTAACCGGACGATGGATGGAATTGCCCTATGAGGTTCGTTGACAAGATTCGTGGCCACTGGGCCCGCCGGTTCGCGGTGGCAGCGCTAGCCGCAGCTGTGCTGCCCGGCGTGGTCGGTGTCGTCGGAGGATCCGCCACTGCAAGCGCCTTCTCCCGGCCAGGCCTACCGGTCGAGTACCTGCAGGTGCCATCGCCGTCGATGGGCCGAAGCATCAAGGTTCAGTTCCAGAAGGGCACCGGATCGCATGCGGTGTACCTGCTCGACGGCCTGCGCGCCCAGGACGACTACAACGGCTGGGACATCAACACCCAGGCGTTCGAGTGGTTCTACAATTCGCCGCTGTCGATCGTGATGCCCGTGGGTGGCCAGTCCAGCTTCTACACCGACTGGTACGGCCCGGCGTGCGGCAACAACGGCTGCCAGACCTATAAGTGGGAGACGTTCCTGACCAGCGAGCTGCCCCAGTGGCTTTCCTCCAACCGGGACGTGTCCGGCTCCGGCGATGCCGCGGTCGGTCTTTCGATGTCGGGTAACTCCGCGATGATCCTGGCTGCGTATCACCCCGGCCAGTTCCCCTACGCCGGTTCCCTGTCCGGGTTCCCCAATCCTTCCGAGGGCCAATGGCCGGGGTTGATCAACATGTCGATGGGCGACGCTGGTGGCTACCACACCGACGCGATGTGGGGCCCGGCAGAAACTGATCCCGCGTGGCAGCGCAACGACCCGATGGTCCAGATTCCGCGGCTGGTGGCGAACAACACCCGTCTGTGGGTCTACTGCGGCAATGGCACGCCCAGTGACCTGGGTGGCGCGGACATCCCCGCCGAGTTCCTCGAGGGCCTGACGATCCGGACCAACCTGACCTTCCAGGACAACTACTTGGCGGCCGGCGGCCACAACGCAGTGTTCAACTTCCCGCCCAACGGCACCCACGACTGGGCGTACTGGGGTTCGCAACTTCAGGCGATGAAGCCCGACCTGATTTCACACCTCGGCTGACAACCGAAGATGCGAAAGCCCCCGACAGCGGGGCTTTTGCGTTCCCCAGCTTGCGCGTGGGCCCCGGTGAAGAATGAGCGCCATGGTCGCAGTCAATGCTTTGGTCGCACACCAGGACGCTGAAGGGCCGATAACTCTGAAACACGAGGTTGTCGACGAAAGTTTCCTGCCCGACGGCGACGTGCAAATTGCCGTCGAGTATTCCGGCGTGAACTACAAGGACGCCCTTGCCGTCACACCGAAGGGCGGGGTGGCTCGGTCCTATCCGCTGATCCCCGGTATCGATGTCGCGGGCACGGTGACCGCCAGCACGGCGGCCGACTTCGCCGTCGGGGACCGGGTCGTCGCCCACGGCTACGACATCGGAACCGGGCGCCACGGTGGATACGCCGACACCGCGCGCTATCCGGCCGACTACTTGGTCAAGCTCGACGCGCTGACGACCGCCCAGGCGGCCGCCATCGGCACCGCCGGGTTCACAGCGGCCATGAGCGTCAACGCAATTCGCTCGCACGGCGTGCGCCCACAGGACGGCCCGGTGCTGGTCACCGGCGCGACCGGGGGCGTGGGCAGCGTCAGCGTCGACCTGTTGGCCGGTCTCGGATATGAGGTGATCGCGTCCACAGGAAAGGCCGACGCGCACGACTACCTGATGCGAATCGGCGCGTATGAGGTGATCGGCCGGCTGCCCGCCGAGGGCGAGAAGATCCGCCCGCTGGGCAAGTCCGCCTGGGCCGCGGTCGTCGACAGCGTCGGTGGCGACACCTTGGCGTATGCGTTGAGCACGCTGAATTACGGTGGGGTGGCCGCGATCTCAGGGCTGGCCCGGTCGGCGGACCTGCCCACGACGGTGATGCCGTTCATCCTGCGCGGTGTCACTCTGGCAGGCATCGATTCGGTGCTGTTGCGGATCGACAAACGCCGTGACTTGTGGCAGTCGATCGCGACCGACCTGATGCCGCGTCACCTCGACGACATCACGCACGACATCTCGATCCTCGAAGCGCCCGACACACTGCGCACCATCGTCGGCGGTGGCGTCACCGGGCGCACCAGGGTCGTGGTGAAGGACGGTTTCTAAAGCTACTTGAGCTCGGAGGACGACAGGCCGAGCAGGCGGCGGGCCACCACCAGCTGCTGAATCTGCTGCGTCCCCTCGAAGATGTCGAGGATCTTGCTGTCGCGTGCCCACTTCTCCAGCAGCGATGTCTCGGAATAGCCGGTCGTGCCGGCCATTTCGACCGCCTTGAGGGTGACATCGGTGGCCACCCTTGCGGCCTTGGCCTTGGCCATCGACGCCTCTTTGGAGTTGGGGATGTTGTTGTCGGCCTGCCATGCCGCCCGCACGTTGAGCAGGTAGCCGGCTTCCCAGTCGGCCTCCATTCGCAGGAACTCCGCTGCCGCAGCGCTTTGGGCGTGAGCGGGCTTGTCGTAGGAGATCTCCACGCCTGCGTCGGTCAGGATCTTGCGCAGGTCCTCGAGTGCGGCGCGGGCGACGCCGACGGCCATGGCCGCGACGATCGGACGGGTGTTGTCGAAGGTCTCCATCACCCCGGCAAAACCCTTGTCCGCGTGGATTTCCGGGTCACCGAGCAAATTATCCTTCGGGATGCGGGCGTTGTCGAAGCGGATCACCGCGGTGTCGGACGCCTTGATACCGAGTTTGTGCTCGAGGCGCTCGACGGTCACGCCGGGATGCTCACGTGGCACGATGAACGACTTGATCGCGGCCCGGCCCAGCGACTTGTCCAGCGTCGCCCACACCACGATGTGGCTGGCCCGCGAACCGGCCGTGACGAAGATCTTCTCGCCGTTGATCACGTACTCGTCGCCGTCGAGCTTGGCCGTGGTGGACACGGCGGCCGAGTCCGAGCCGAATCCCGGTTCGGTGATCGCCATCGCCGCCCACACCGTGCCCAGTCGCTCCAGTTGTTCGTCGGTGGCCACACCGGATATCGCGGCGTTGCCAAGACCCTGGCGCGGCACCGAGAGAAGCAGCGCGATATCGCCCCAGCTGATTTCGGTTGCATTGAGCACCGCGGACATGTTGCCGCCGTTGTGGTTTTCATTCGACGTCTCGCTGTCGCGGAACGCCTCGGCGCCGGCGAATGAGATCGTGTTGGCCGCCGAGATTCCTTCAAAGAGGTCGGCCAGCGTGTCCAGTTCGACCGGGTAGGCGTGCTCGGCGAGGTCGTACTTGCGCGATATCGGCCGCAGCATCTCCGCGGCGCCCTGGTGGGCCATGTCGATGACCGCCTGCAGCTTCTTGGGCATTTCCAAATTGATTGCCATGACCGGTCTTTCGTTCGAATTAAGGAATAATGACTGGGTTAAATGACGACGACGCCCTCGGCGACGCCGATTGCCCGCAAGTCGCGGTACCAGCGTTCGACGGGATGTTCCTTGGTGTAGCCGTGGCCGCCGAGCAGCTGTACGCCGTCGAGGCCGATCTGCATGCCCTTGTCGGTGCCGAGCCGCTTGGCCAGCGCAGCCTCGCGGGCAAACGGCAGACCCTGCTCGGCGCGCGCCGCGCCGCGCCAGGTGATCAATCGCAGGCCGTCGAGCTCGATGGCGATGTTCGCGGTCATGAATGCCACCGCCTGACGGTGCGCGATCGGCTCACCGAACGCCTGGCGTTCCTTGATGTAGGGCACCACGTGGTCGAGCACCGCGTGAGAGGTGCCGACCGCGAGCGCGGCCCAGCCCAGCCGCGCGAGTGCGATCGCTTCCAAATAGTTTTCGGCCGAGTCGGAGGCAGGGAGATCGTCTTCGCCGAGCCGGGAGCTGAGCGGCACCGACACGTTGTCGAGTTCGACCCGGCCGAGCGCGGCCGCTCGAATACCCATGCTGGGGTCGGCCGTGATGGACACCCCCTTGGTCGACGACTCGACGATGAACAGCGCAGGCTTGCCGGACAACTGGGCACTGATGATGAACAGCTCGGCGTCCGCAGCGGCGGGCACCAGCGACTTCACCCCGTTCAGCCGGTATCCGCTCGGGGTGCGCACCGCAGTTGTCTTCAGCGCGGTCGGGTCGAACAGCGGGTGCGGTTCGGCGATCGCCACGCACGCCTGGGGCACGCTCTCGCCCGCGAACTCCTTCAGATAGGTGGCCTGCTGGTCTGCGCTGCCCCAATGGGTGAGCGCCGACGCGACGCCGCCGGGCGCCAGGATCGGCAGCGCGAGCCCCATGTCGCCGTAGGCCAGCGCCTCGGCGACGAGCGCGTTGGTGACCGCCGAACGGTGCGCGGCGATGCCGTCGAAATCTTCGGGGATGTTGATCGCGGTGACGCCCAGTTCGGCGGCCTTGGCGATCAGGTCCGGCGGGTAGCTTGCGGCGTCGTCGGCGTCGCGCGCGGCGGGTCGCAGGATTTCTTCGGCGAATTCCTCGACGGTCTCCAGGATCATCTTCTGGTCCTCGTCGGGGGTGAGGTTGAAATAGTCTGCGCCGCTTACCTTGAGCCGGGTCGGCGCCTTGCCGAGGCCCTGGATGCGTTTGAACTGTCGCGTCGAGGCGCCTGCCGCGGAGAACACCTGTTTGACGCCATATTTCAGGCTGCGGTTGAGCGGGTCGCGCAGGTGGTAGCGGTCCAGGAATTCCTGCCCGACGATCGGCGTGATCAACGCCAGCCCGACGTCGGTCGCGGTGCGTTTGTGCTTTCGCATTCCCACCGCACTCTCCTTGCCGGTGCGCCGTGGTCGTGATTGGGAGCCGCTCTCAGACGGCAGGGTGTTGGTCATGTCAGCAGCCTCGCTTGCATTGGGAAGTGCGCTCACACCTAACTGACTCCAGAGTAAGGTACGGGAACTGACTCCAGAGTAAGTTGTTGTGCATTTCACAGCCTGCGGATCGCGCCGCGCCGGCGTCGCTAGCCGCCGGCAAGTCGGGCGAGAACGGCCTCGTGCAGCAGCCCGTTGGTGGCCACGGCGCTGCCGCCGTGCGGCCCCGGGGTGCCGTCGAGGCTGGTAAACGCGCCGCCTGCCTCCCGCACCACGATGTCGAGAGCGCCAAGGTCCCACAGAGACACCTCGGGTTCGGCAGCGATGTCGACGGCACCTTCGGCGAGCAGGCAGTACGACAGGAAGTCGCCATAGGCACGTACCCGCCAGACGGCGTCGGTGAGCTCGATGAAGCGGTCGCGCTGACCCAGCGTGGCCCAGCCAGAAAGACTGGAGAACGACAGACTCGCAGATTCGAGGTCGGCCACCGAGGACACCGACACCCGACGTGGGGACTGGCGTGCGAAGGACGCGAAGGTACCCTCACCCGCGCCGGCCCACCAACGACGTTGGAGTCCAGGGGCACTCACCACCCCAACAACCGGAACCCCGTCACGCAACAGGGCGATCAGGGTAGCCCACACCGGCACGCCGCGAACGAAGTTCTTGGTCCCGTCGATCGGGTCGATCACCCACTGCCGGCCCGCGAAAGCCGTTGTGCCGCCGAACTCCTCACCGAGCACGGGATCATCGGGGCGCCGCTGCGCCAGTGTCTCGCGCAGCGCGGTTTCCACGGACCGGTCCGCGTCGGTTACCGGCGTCAGGTCTGGCTTGGTGTCGACGTTGAGGTCCTGTGCGCCGAACCGGTCCATCGTCAATGCGTCGGCCTGGTCGGCCATCCGCAGGGCAAGTGCCACATCATCTGGGACCGCCGTCATGGCAGCAGTCCTACCATGGCGGGGTGTGGGAAATCGCCACGGTACTGGTGTTGGTCGGGGCAATGGCGATCCTTGCCGCGCCGTGGATCAGGAGACGCCGGGTGTTGGCAGCGACTGGATGCAGGGCGCGCTGCTGGTGACCGGGGTGAGCACCCGGCCCGACGCCACCGGTGAACAGTTCGTCACCATCACCGGCGTGATCAACGGGCCCACGGTCAATGAACATGTCGTCTATCAACGCATCGTCGTCGATGTCGCCAACTGGCCGTCGATGGGGGAGTTGATTCCGGTGGTCTACTCGCCGAGGAACCCCGACAACTGGCGATTCGCCCCGCCGCAGGTGACGCCGCCGACTCCGTGACGCGGCCACACCGCGGTTGATCAGCCGTGGCCGATGCGCAGCAGCTCGGCCACGCTGGTCACCTTGACCCGAGGCCGGCCGTGCGGCAGGCCGGCCGAGCGTTCGTGCTCGTCGATCAGCTTCCAGTGGTCGTCGGTGATGAGCTTCGGCTGCCGCTCCAGCAGCCACTCGACCAGCTTCTCGGCATAGTCCGCGTCGACACCCGCCAGGTCCGCCCCCGAAAGATCCGAGAGCAGCGTGTCGACGGTGTCCTGGGAGTCCTTCTTATTGCTGCCGATCACTCCGGTGGGCCCGCGCTTGATCCAGCCGACGACGTACTCGTTGCGCCGGCCGTCGATCCGGCCGGAGGTGTGCGGGATGGTTCCCGATTTCTCGTCGAACGGCAGACCCGGCGTCGGCACGCCGCGGTAGCCGACCGCGCGGACCACCAGCTGGGCGGGCACCTCCTCACGCTCACCACTGTCCTTGGCGACGATGCGCCCGTTGTCGTCGGCCAGCTCGTTGTGGCCCAACACGATTGATTCGACGCGACCGTCGCCCTTGATCTCGATCGGCGAGGTGCGGAACCGGAACACGATGCGGCGCTTGGCACCACGGGGTTCCCGTTCGGCATAGCCGCGCAACGCCTTGACGTTGTTCTTCACGGTCTTGCCTGCGGCCTCCAGGTCCTCATCGGAGATGCCGGCGAAATCGGCCGGGTCGACGATCACGTCGACGTCGCCGAGGCCCTCGAGATCGCCGAGCTCTCGCACCTCGAGCGTGGTGAAGGTGGCCTGCAGCGGTCCGCGCCTGCCGATGATGAGGACTTCTTCCACTCCACGGTCGTGCAGGGACTGCAAGGCGTGGTCGGCGATGTCGGTCGTGGCGAGCACGTCGGGATCGGTGACCAGGATGCGGGCCACGTCCAGCGCGACGTTGCCGTTACCCACAACAACGGCGCGCCCGCTGGAAATATCGGGCGCCATCTCCTCGAAGTGCGGGTGCGCGTTGTACCAGCCGACGAAGTCGACGGCCGCGACGCTGCCGGGTAGGTCCTCGCCCGGAATGCCCAGCGACCGGTCGGACTGCGCACCGACGGCGTAGATCACCGCGTCGTAGCGCTCGGCCAGCTCGGCGGCCTGCACGTGGTCGCCGACGACGATGTTGCCGAAGAACCGGAAGCGCGGATCCAGGGCGGTCTTCTCGAACTGGGCGCTGATCGACTTGATCTTCGGATGATCCGGGGCCACACCCGAGCGCACCAGCCCCCACGGCGTGGGCAGCATCTCCAGCATGTCGACGCGCACGTCTCTTTTCTGGCCGGCGTCGTCGTCGGAGTCGGCGAACTTCAATAGCGAGGCCGCGGCGAAGTAACCCGAGGGGCCCGAGCCGACGATCGCCACATGGTATGGGCGCATTCACAATGCTTTCTGTCGCTGCCCGGCCACACGCTGAGGGGTTGTCGCGTCGAGGCCGAGCTGGTTACCGCTCCGATGCTAAACGCGCATGCTGGCGCCGGTAACGTGAACTCCCGTGGATCCCGACCGTCAAGCCGATATCGCCGCCCTCGACTCCACCCTGACCACGGTGGAGCGGGTGCTTGATATCGAGGGGCTTCGGGGTCGAATCGAAAAGCTGGAGCACGAGGCGTCTGACCCGCACCTCTGGGACGACCAGGCGCGCGCCCAGCGCGTCACCAGTGAGCTTTCCCACACCCAGGGCGAACTGCGGCGCGTCGAGGAGCTCCGTCAGCGTCTCGATGACCTCCCGGTGATGTATGAATTGGCGGCCGAGGAAGGCGGGGCCGATGACGTGGCCGAGGCCGACGCCGAGCTCAAGAAGCTGCGCGAGGACATCGAGGCGATGGAAGTGCGCACGCTGCTCTCCGGTGAGTACGACGAACGTGAGGCGCTGGTCAGCATCCGGTCGGGCGCGGGCGGGGTGGACGCCGCCGACTGGGCCGAGATGCTGATGCGGATGTACATCCGCTGGGCCGAACAGCACAACTACCCGGTCGAGGTGTTCGACACGTCGTATGCAGAAGAGGCCGGTATCAAGAGCGCGACGTTCGCGGTGCACGCGCCGTTTGCGTACGGGACGTTGTCGGTGGAGCAGGGCACGCACCGGCTGGTGCGGATCAGCCCGTTCGACAACCAGGGCCGGCGGCAGACGTCGTTCGCCGAAGTCGAAGTGCTGCCGGTGACCGAGACCACCGACCACATCGACATCCCGGAAACCGATGTGCGTGTCGACGTCTACCGCTCCAGCGGGCCGGGCGGGCAGTCGGTGAACACCACTGACTCGGCGGTTCGACTCACCCACATCCCGACCGGTATCGTGGTCACTTGCCAGAACGAGAAGTCGCAGCTGCAGAACAAGGTGTCAGCGATGCGAGTGCTTCAGGCAAAGTTATTGGAACGCAAACGTTTAGAAGAACGTGCTGAGCTGGACGCGCTGAAGGGTGACGGCGGCAGCTCGTGGGGCAATCAAATGCGCTCCTACGTGTTGCACCCGTACCAGATGGTCAAGGACCTGCGCACCGACTACGAGGTCGGCAATCCGGCTGCGGTACTGGACGGAGACATCGACGGGTTCCTCGAAGCGGGAATCCGGTGGCGCAACAGACGAGATGACGAATAGCACCGTACTTGCAGTGAGCTTTGCCGCGCGCTGGCACGGCTTCTGGAGCGATCCCATCGGCGAATGGATCATCGTGCGCGGCGTGCCGATCGCGCTGTACCTGATCGGCGGTCTGCTCGGCGCCCGCTTCATCAACTGGTTGGCCAACAGGATCGTGCGCCACATCGACGCCGAGTATCGGGAAAGCGACCAGCTCGTGCGCTCGGAGAGCGCTAAGCACCGCCAGGCCGTCGCGTCGGTGATCTCCTGGGTGTCGGTCGCCCTGCTGTTCGTCATCGTGATGGTGCAGGTCACCACCATCCTCGCCATCCCGGTGGGATCACTCGTCGCCCCGGCCGCGGTGCTCGGTGCAGCGCTCGGTTTCGGCGCGCAGCGCCTGGTGCAGGATCTGCTGTCCGGGTTCTTCATCATCACCGAGAAGCAGTACGGCTTCGGCGACCTGGTATCCCTCACGGTCGCCAGCATCAACGCCCCGGCCGAGGGCACGGTCGAGGACGTCACGCTGCGCGTCACGAGGCTGCGCTCCACCGAGGGTGAGATGTTCACCATCCCCAACGGCCAGATCGTCAAGACCGTGAACCTGTCCAAGGACTGGGCGCGTGCCGTCATCGACGTCCCGGTCCCCACGTCGGCCGACCTCAATCTGGTCAACGACGTGCTGCACGGGGTAGCCGAGAAGGCGACGCGAGGACCCGGGTCTTAATGCGCTGCTCTTGGACGCGCCTCAGCTGATGGGCGTAGAGAGCATCGAGTTGGACACCGTGAACTTGCGGATGGTCGCGCGCACGCTGCCGGGCAAGCAGTTCGAGGTGGGCCGCCGGATACGGGTGTTGGTGGTGCGCGCGCTGCGCCGGGCCGGCATCGTGTCGCCGACGGATGGCCACGGCCCGATGGTGGAGGCCATCGTTCACCCGGCGACCGCGGGCGGCGCCGAGGAGGAAACCCAAGGACCGGCGGAGCAGAAGAAGTGAGCTCCTGGTTGGGGGCCAGGCTCGGGCGGATGCGGGTTTCGACGATCGTGCTGATCGTCGCGTTCCTGGCGCTGTTCTGGGTGTATCACGCTTTTGAGCCCAAACCGGCGGCCACCGAAGCGCCGCCGACGGCTGTTGTCCCGCCCGGCTTCGTGCCCGACCCGAACTACACGTGGGTGCCGCGGACCTATGTGCACCGGCCGACGGAAGCCGACACCACGACGACCACGACGACCACCACAACAACCAGCCCGACCGAGACCACAACGACGTCACCGGGTGAGACCGCGAGCCCGACGTCGCCGACGGAGTCAACGCCGACCACAACGGTGGTTCCCGGGCCGCTGGGACCGGTGACGATCACGCAGACGCCCACCCCCGCGCAGACGCCTACCCCCGGGCTGCCGACTCTCGTGCCGCCGACCCCGCCGGCGCCCGGGTCGGGACCGGCGCTGACGACGCCGGCTCTGCCGAGATAGCGCTGAGCGGCTTTCATCCCCGTCACCGCTACACTGGCGTGCCGTGATGATCACCCTTGACCGTGTCTCCAAGCAGTACAAGTCGTCGGCGCGGCCCGCGCTCGACAACGTCTCGGTCAAGATCGACAAGGGTGAGTTCGTCTTCCTGATCGGCCCTTCGGGTTCGGGCAAGTCGACGTTCATGCGGCTCCTGCTCGCCGAGGAGAATCCGACGCAGGGTGACATCCGGGTGTCGAAGTTCCACGTCAACAAGCTGGCGGGCCGTCACATCCCGGGCCTGCGCCAGGTCATCGGCTGTGTGTTCCAGGATTTCCGGCTGCTGCAGCAGAAGACGGTGTTCGAGAACGTCGCGTTCGCGCTGGAGGTCATCGGCAAGCGCGGGGATGTGATCAACCGGGTGGTGCCCGACGTGCTGGAGATGGTCGGGCTGTCCGGAAAGGCCAACCGGCTGCCGGGCGAGCTCTCCGGCGGCGAGCAGCAGCGCGTCGCGATCGCCCGCGCGTTCGTCAACCGGCCGCTGGTGCTGCTGGCCGACGAGCCGACAGGCAACCTCGACCCCGAGACCAGCAAGGACATCATGGATCTGCTCGAACGCATCAACCGCACCGGGACCACGGTGCTGATGGCCACCCACGACCACCACATTGTCGACTCGATGCGTCAGCGCGTCGTCGAGCTGGAGTTGGGCAGGCTGATTCGCGACGAGCAGCGCGGCGTCTACGGAATGGATCGCTAAGTGCGCTTCGGCTTCCTTGTCAATGAAGTTCTGACCGGGCTTCGTCGCAACGTCACCATGACGGTTGCGATGATCCTGACCACCGCGATCTCCATCGGGCTGTTCGGTGGCGGGTTGCTGGTGGTGCGGCTTGCCGACAACTCCCGCAAGATCTATCTCGATCGGGTGGAGAGCCAGGTCTTTCTGACCAACGATGTCTCGGCCAACGATCCCAACTGCGACGGTGATCCATGTAAGGCGCTGCGCGCGCAGATCGAGGGCCGCAACGACGTGAAGTCGGTGCGGTTTTTGAACCGCGACGACGCCTACAACGACGCGATCAAGAAGTACCCCCAGTACAAGGACGTGGCCGGCAAGGAGGCGTTCCCGGCGTCGTTCATCGTCAAGCTCGATAATCCCGAGCAGCACAAGGATTTTGACAAGGCGATCATCGGCCAGCCCGGCGTGCTCAACGTGCTGAACCAGAAGGACTTGATCGACCGGCTGTTCGCGGTGCTCGATGGGCTCTCCAACGCCGCGTTCGCCGTGGCTTTGGTGCAGGCGATCGGCGCAGTCCTGTTGATAGCCAACATGGTTCAAGTCGCCGCCTATACCCGTCGCACCGAAGTCGGTATTATGCGATTGGTCGGTGCCAGCCGCTGGTATACCCAGTTGCCGTTCTTGGTGGAAGCGATGCTGGCCGCGTTCATCGGCGTGGTCATCTCGATTATCGGCCTGATCCTGGTTCGAGCGTTGTTCCTGGAGAACGCGCTCAACCAGTTCTATCAAGCTAATCTGATCGCCAGAATCGACTACGCCGACATCGTTTACATCGCGCCCATCCTGTTGTTCGTCGGCGTGGGAATGGCGGGTGTCACGGCCTACCTCACGCTGCGCCTCTACGTCCGTCGCTAGTCATGGCCAAGAAGGCGAGCCCGGCCAAGTCCGGCAACAACCAGGTGGTGGCGACGAACCGCAAAGCGCGGCACAACTATTCGATCCTTGACACCTACGAGGCCGGGATCCAGCTGGTAGGCACCGAGGTGAAGAGCCTGCGGGAGGGCCAGGCGTCGCTGGCCGACGCGTTCGCCACCGTCGACGACGGCGAGGTGTGGCTGCGCAACCTGCACATCCCGGAGTATCACCACGGCAGCTGGACCAACCACACGCCTCGGCGCAACCGCAAACTGTTGTTGCACCGCAAGCAGATTGACAACCTGATCGGCAAGATCCGCGATGGCAACCTGACCCTGGTGCCGCTGTCGCTGTACTTCGCCGACGGCAAGGTGAAAGTCGAACTCGCGCTGGCGCGCGGCAAGCAGGCCCACGACAAACGCCAGGACATGGCCCGGCGCGACGCGGAGCGGGAGGTGACCCGCGAGATGGGCCGCCGCGTCAAGGGCATGCCCTGACCGGCTTGATCGAAGGGCCGACGCTGGCGCTGGCCTCGGCGCTGGGCTACGGCGTCAGCGACTTCGTCGGCGGTATGGCGTCACGGCGGGTGGCGGCGCTGCGGGTGGTGCTGGTGTCCTATCCGATCGCGATGGTGCTGATGGCCATCCTCGCGTCGATCGTCGGAGGTCACGTCACGGGAGCCGCCGTCTTCTGGGGTGCACTGTGCGGCGTCTCGCAGGCGTTCGGTGTCTGGTGGTTCTACGCTGCGCTGGGTTCCGGCCCGATCTCGGTGGTGTCGCCGCTGACCGCCATCCTGGTCGCCACGATCCCCGTCAGCGTCGGCTTGGTGATTGGCGAGCGGCCGGGGTTCGTCGCGGGGATCGGCGTGGTGCTGGCGTTGATCGCGGTGGTGCTGGTGTCGCGGGAAGCCACCGACGAGGACGTGACACCGCACCGGTTCACGGCAACCGTCGGATGGCTGACGGTCGGTTCCGGAATGGCGTTCGGGCTGAACTTCGTGCTCCTTCATCAGGCGCCGGTGGAGGCCAAGCTGTGGCCGCTGGTGTTCGCCCGCATCTCGGCCAGCGTGCTGGTGATCGTCATCGCCGCGATGAGTGCCAACCTGCGGCCGCCCACCGGCCTGCCGCTGCGCCTGGCCGTGCTGGCGGCGCTGCTCGACACCGGCGCCAACGTTGCGATGCTGCTGGCGCTGCACGCGTCGCTGTTGTCACTGGCCGGCGTGCTGATGTCGCTGTACCCGGCGGCGACGGTGCTGCTGGCGATCGTGGTGCTGCGCGAACGGGTAACCCGCTGGCAGGCCCTTGGCATGGTGCTGGCGCTTGCCGCCGTCGCGATGATCGTGGCCGGATAGTGGTTCGGCGGGCATTCGCACCCGCTCGAGGGCCGCGAGCGCTACGTTCTGGCGAGTGAGCAGCCCATCGCGACCCGTGACAACGCTCGACAAGCCAGACGTGTTGGCGGGCCTGTTCGCGGTGTGGGACGAAATCGACACGTTGCTCGCCGGCCTTCCAGACGGGCAATGGCAAGCCCAGAGTCCGCTGCCGGGGTGGACCGTCCACGACGTCACGGCCCACCTGATCGGCACCGAGTCGATGCTGCAGGGCATCGCCACTCCGGACGCCGACATCGATGTATCGACGCTCAAGCATGTTCGCAACGACATCGGCGTGTTGAACGAACGGTGGGTGCGCAAGCTGCGTGGCGTCAGCGTGCCGGACATGCTCGAGAAGTTCCGTGCCACGACCGCCAACCGGCGCGAGGCGCTGACCGGCATGGGCGACGACGACTGGAATCAGATCACCGCGACGCCGGCGGGCCCCGACACCTACGGACGGTTCATGCGGGTGCGGGACTTCGACTGCTGGATGCACCTTCAGGACATTCGTGACGCACTCGACCGGCCGGCCGCCGACGCCGACCTCGGCGGGCCGTCGTCCCGGCTGGCACTCGACGAGATGGCCGCCAGCATGGGGTTCGTGGTCGGCAAGCTCGGTCGCGCACCGGACGGGTCGAGAGTGGCCATCGAACTGACGGGGCCCCTGCAGCGGAGCATCTACGTCGATGTGGCGGGGCGAGGCCGAGTGGTGGAGGATTTCGGCGGCCAGGAGCCGACGTCGACGATCACGCTGGACGCGTTGCTGTTCAGCCGGCTGGCGGGCGGGCGCACAACGGTTGCGCAGCATTCCGCCGCCATCCGCTACGGCGGCGACGAGGCGGTCGGCAAGCGGGTCGTCGAGCACCTCAATTACGTCATCTGAGCTGCAGAAACCCGCCGACGCGGGAAGAAAATGTCGCGGCGGGCGGTTGGGACTGGCGTACGATTAGATGTCCTGCCGAAATACGGCGGGGATGCGAGGGGCTGAACGGTTTCGACTTCGCGCATCGAATCAAGGGAAGCGTGCCGGTGCAGGCAAGAGACCACCGTAAGCGTCGTTGCAACCAATTAAGCGCCGATTCCAATCAGCGCGACTACGCCCTCGCTGCCTAAGCGACGGCTGGTCTGTCAGACCGGGAGAGCCCTCGGCCCGGACCCTGGCATCAGCTAGAGGGACAAACCGATACGTCCGGTCGCGGGATGTACCGGGACACCAAACAGCGACTGGGATCGTCATCCTGACTTGTTCGCGGGAGCGGGAGATCCGAGTAGAGACATAGCGAACTGCGCACGGAGAAGCCTCGAGGGAATGCCGTAGGACCCGGGTTCGATTCCCGGCAGCTCCACCGGAAAGATGCAGGTCAGGGCCACAAGCCCTGGCCTGTTTCCTTTCCCGTCATTAGCTCGGGCGTAGGCCCACCTTTGAAGCATCGGCTTCGCCGAGTTACGCGCAGGGATGGCAGCCGAAGGTAAATTCGGGGGATGTCTCCTCACTGCAGGCGTAGCCCGCAGGCGGACAGCACGCGATCAGCCGGTCGTTGGGTCGGGCTGGGCGCTTCGGCACTGTTCATCGCCACCGTTCTGCAGGTCACCCCGAGCGCGGCGCCGGTTGCGTCTGCGAACGACTGCTCCGACGCCGAGGTTGTGTTTGCCCGCGGCACCGACGAGCCACCCGGTCTCGGCCGTGTCGGCGATGCCTTTGTCGACTCGCTGCGCAAGCAGGCTGGTGGCATGAACGTCGGGACATACGCGGTGAACTATTCCGCCGGCAAGTTGCAACTGCACGGCGGTGACGGCGCCAAAGACGCGATTTCCCACATCAAATCCACGGTGTCCTCCTGCCCCAACACCAAGATCGTCTTGGGCGGCTACTCGCAAGGCGCGAGCATTGTCGACATCGTGGCCGGCATTCCTGTGGGTGGCATCAAGTGGGGCAGTGCTTTACCCCCCGAGCTCGCGAACAACGTCACCGCGGTCGCTACCTTCGGCGATGTGGCCGACCGCGCCGGCGGATCGCTGCCGAGCCAGAGCGCAATGTTCGGTTCCAAGGCGATCGACCTGTGTAACCCCAACGACCCGATCTGTCACGCGGGTCCGGGCAACGATTGGAGCGGACACACCGAGGGCTACGTCCCCGTATACACCACCCAGGCAGCCGCTTTCGTTGCGTCGAAGCTTCTGGCCGGGACCGGCCAGGCGGTGCCCGGGTTTGGGCCGCCGCAGGGGTACGGCCCGTCGACGCCGGGGTACGACCCGTCGACGCAGGGGTACGGGCCGTCGACGGGGTATGGGCCGTCGCCGGGGTACGACGCGTCGCAGGGTACGACCCGTCGACCAGGGGTACGGGCCGTCGCCGGGGTACGACGCCGTCGCCGGGGTATGGTTCGCAGCCGCCGGGGTACGACCCGTCGACGCCGGGCGACCCGTCGACATCCGGGCCTCCCGCGACGTCCCCCGACCTCGGGGGAATGGTTTCGGCGATCCACTAACGGGGTCCGTTTCTCGTACCGCCAGGCCTTCGGGGCGATTGAGATTCGCTTCAGGTCTGACGCACTCAGACGGCTGGCGGGCCCCATTCGCACGTGCGGATTCCCTTTGAGCACCTCAACTTCGGAGCAATCCCCAGAGGTGTGCGGCCGGGCCTGACGTTGTCGGGTTAAAGCGTCGACACCGGCATCACGCCCAAACCGCTCAAAAGCCGCGCTTAGCCGCCCGCACCGCGGCGACGACATCGTCATCCCCGCTGAAGTCGACGCGGACGGCGTTGCGGCCAAACGCGAACAACAACAGCTCCTGCGGTTCACCCGTCACCGTGACTGGCGAACCGTTGCCGATCGCCACCACCGCCTGACCTTCGGGGGTGCGCAGCGTCAGCCGAGCTGGCAACGCTGCCATCGACTTCGACATCCCGACCCGGCTGATCATCGGGATGCGCCGCCTCACCGCCGCAGTGGTGCTCGGATCGAGTTCCCTTGGCTCCCAGCCAGTCTGTGCACGACGGAGGTCCTCGTGGTGGACAAACATCTCATGAATGCTCGCTATGGGGTCGACAATCTTGAAGAGCGAAAGCACCGGCGGCCCTGACGCGAACAGTTCGAGCAGGTCCTCCCATTTCGTCGAGGTGGTCAGCTGGTTCTGCACGCGTGTGGTGTAGGACGCCAGCGGCCCGAACATGAGGCCGGGCAACGCATCGGGGCGGCGTTCGCGCACCACCAGGTGCGCGGTCAGGTCGCGAGTCGTCCAGCCCTCGCACAGCGTGGGCGCATCCGGTCCCACCGCGCGCAGGATTTCGACCATGCCGGCACGTTCGCGTTGGGCGATCGACATCGCCCCACGATAGGCCGACGGTGTGGTCGTCGTCAGACCTGGCCCGCAGAGGGAGCCTCGCGGATCGGGACACCACCGCGGAGTATTCCAACGTTTCGCCCCTTGTCGATCCTCGTTCGGCGTAGCGTTTTTTGGCGCCGGATACCCTCTCCCGCAAGGAGCCATGATGGGTTGCGCTAGTTATGTCGGCCGGGTCGGGGCGTTAGCAATTGCGCTGGGTGTTGGATCCGCAGTAGCGACCATGCCGGGAGTGGCATCGGCGGTGCCATCGGGCTCGAACTCGTCGTCCAGCTCTTCGTCGTCGTCCAGCTCTTCGTCGTCTCAACCTCCTCGTCCACTAACACGCCTTCCCCTACTTCATCTACTTCATCGTCGGTGTCGACGTCACCGACGGGTTCACCTTCGCCGCCGTCGACATCGTCGACGGCAACCGGCAGCTCGTCGTCGACGACGACGAGCGGTCGGGTCCACGTCCGCGCCAACGACCACCGGCAAATCCGCAAAGCCGGTCAATGGCCCGAACAAACCGACCGACCAGTCGTCGGTAACTACACCCAAGACGTCATCACAGAGCGCTTCATTAGCTACGCCATTAGCTACTTCCACGTCCCCGAAGCCGAAGGTGAATTCGATCAGCAGCGCCAAAACGCTGCAGTCGTCGGCAGCTCAGCCGTTGTCGAACACGACATCGAGCCCCGCCGTTCACACGTTCAACGTCGCAGCGGCCACAGTGTCGTCGTCAGACCCGTCGCCGGCCGCAACGACCCAGCCGGTCACACCGCAGGATCCTGCGGCCCCGTTCAGTGGACTGTTGGCGCCCCTGAACATCGTCACCAGTGTCGTTTCGACCGTGCTGGGGATGGTGGGCTTGGGACCATCGATGACCAGTAGTCCTGGCGCGCCGGCTCAGGCGCCGCTGCTGTTCACGATATTGGCGTGGGTGCGCCGCGAGATTGAGACCGTGCTCGACCCCACCCCACCCGCACAGCAGCTCAGCGCGCTGACTGTCGACCCCCCGGCCGCCGCCGTAGATCCCGACCATGAGCCCGAACTTGCTGGTGAACGGCGGCGCCGAGCTGGGTGACCCGTCCTTGTCGGGATACAGCTCGGTGACTATTCCGGGCTGGACAGTGACCGGCACACCGACCGTGATCAAATACGGCACCCTGCGCCAGTTGCCGTTGGGGCTCTCGACGCCGGGGCCCACGCTTCCCGCGTTCTTCGGATTCCCGGGCGTGAGCAACGAACCGCCTGACGCGGGCACACAGTTCTTCGGTGGCGGAAATGTGGCCACGTCCACCATCAGCCAAACCGTCAACCTCAGCGGCGCGGCAGCAGAGATCGACACGGGCGGAGTGCCCTACGACCTGAGTGCGGATCTCGGCGGCGCCCTCATCGACCCGTCCGCGGCCTCGGTCACGGTCAACTTCCTCAACGCCAGCGATGTGTCGGTGGGCACCGGCAAGCTTGCACCGGTCACCGCGCTGGATCGGCTATTCCAGACCGAACTGCTCCCCGAGAACACCGCCGGGACGATACCGGTGGACGCCACCAGCGCTGAGGTGACGGTGACCTTCACGGACAGGAACCCGCTGCCCGGCAACTACAACAACGCCTACGCCGATAACATCTCGCTCACCGTCGGGGCTCCGCTGTCGGCCCCGCCGCCGCCCACGCCACCGGTGTCGACCGTCGGCTCGCTCGACCACGTGTTCCTGATCTACCTGGAGAACAAGGGCGTCAACGACATCGTCGGCAGCCCCAACGCGCCGTACCTCAACAGCCTCATCAATACCTACGGATACGAATCGGACTACTACGCGCTGACCCACCCCAGCGACCCGAACTACTATCCGATCCTCGGCGGATCCGACTTCGGCATCAACTACAACTGCGCCACGAACTGCATCAACGCGCCCAACCTGGCCGACAACATCGAAGCCGCCGGCGAGACCTGGGCCGGCTACGAGCAGGGCATGCCGGCCCCGGGGAGCTTGATGTCCACGGCCGACTACAGCCCCGACGAACTACCTTTCTTCGCCTTCAGTGACATCTTCAACAACCCGGCCCGCGCCCAGGCACACCTGTTTCCGCTGACGCAGTTGGCCACGGATCTTCAATCGACGTCCACCACCCCGAACTTCTCGTGGATAGCGGCCAACGAAGCGAACAACGGGGAAGGCCCCATCACTTTTCCGTTCGGCATTCTCAACTTTGTTCTGAGCCAGCTGACCACCCATCAGTACAACGTCTCGGCGGCCGACCAGTTCCTCCAGCAGGTGATTCCCACGATCATGAATTCGCCTTCGTGGCAGACGCAGAAAGACGCCATCTTCATCACGTTCGACGAGGATTACAACAACCTGTCGCTAGGCATCGGCAACGAGGGCAACCATGTCCCGATGATCGTGATCCCGTCGCCGAACTCCGGGATGGTGCAAGGCAACTTCGTCGTCAACGACTACGCCAACCACTACAGCCTGCTGCGCACCATCGAAGACAGCCTCGGACTTCCGCCACTCACCGACAACGACGCATTTGCCCAACCCATGAACGGATTCTGGCCGTAGCTCCGTCTGCCGACTGGCTACTACCCCGCGGTGTGGACGATGAGGATGTCGACTTTGGCTCTGCGGGCGACCTCGGCGGGCACCGAGCCCAGTAGCCGCCCGGCGACCGTATCCAGTCCCACGTCGCCGACAACGAGCAGGTCCGCGTTGACCTGCTCTGCCAAATGCACTAGTGCGGCGACGGGTGCGCCCTCGATCGCCCGCTCCTCGATGTCCCGGGCGCCGGCGGCCTTCGCCCGGTCGCGAGCCTCTCGAAGGATTTCATAGACGGGAGCCCTCCCGTGCACCCTGTAGCCTTCGCTCCCGAGGGCGTCGGCGGCGCGGGGGTCAGCCACGCGATCAGGCGATGGTGCCCTTGACCAGCCCCCCTTTTCGTCAGTGGGGGTATGCGCGCTCGCGACGATCAGTCGGGCATTGTCATGCGCTGCGACTTCGCCTGCGCGCTCGACCGCACGTAACGACGAGGCCGAGCCGTCGGTCCCGACAATCACCGTGCGATAGCCGCTCATGTTGCCTCCCAGCAGTCGGTTACCGACAACAAGACATTAACGGTTACTCGGTGACCAAGGATCGGATTTGCGACCGTTGCCCAGATGACTCGAGCTCTGGGGGGTCGGGGATATCGGTTTGGGTGCCAGAGCGTCCCGATGCAGCTATCAATTTGGGACGCCAGAGCCCCCCGACTATGCGGCGACGTGTAGTTATGGATACATTGGGTCGGCCGCGGCGAAGGAGTCGCCGCGGCCCAGGGACGGAGTGAGTCTTTTGTGCGGCTTTTCCGTTGGCAACGTTCTCCGTGGTTAGCCGCAGCGCCCGCCTTCCTCATCCGATGCATCGCCCCCGCCGAGTGGGGATGTGATGCGGCGTTGCCATCGCAGAAGTAGCTGAATACGCCCACCTGAGCGACGCCGACGTGGAAGCCATCGCGGTGTCGCTGGAACAGATCCGTAGCGACATCGAGGCGTCGCTCGGCACCAAAGACCGCGCATACATCAAGCGCGTCATAGGATTTCAGCGTTGCCTCGAGGTTGCCGCGCGGCTGACAATTTTTGGCAGCAGAGGTAAGACCGGATGGACGGTCGGCACGCTGGCATTGCTGGCGGCCAAGTGCATCGAGAACATGGAGATCGGCCACAATGTCATCCATGGCCAGTGGGATTGGATGAACGACCCGGAGATCCACTCCACCACCTGGGAGTGGGACATGGCGGCCCGTCCTCGCAGTGGCGCTACTCCCACAACTACCGCCACCACGTATTCACCAATGTGATCGGGATGGACGACGACCTCGGCTTTGGCGTCATCCGCGTCACCCGCGACCAGCAGTGGAAGCCGGGCTATCTGTGGGCTGCCGTTGCGAACCTCGTTGCTGTCGGTGATCTTCGAGTGGGGAATCGCGCTGAGCGGCCTGGACGCCGGAGAAACGGGACGTCGACCCGGCGGAGAAAATTGCCGAAGCGAAGGCCCTGATCCGCAAGATCGCCCGCCAAACCGGCAAAGATTACCTGCTGTCTTCCGGCGCTGAGCGGACGCCGGTGGCTCCGGACGCTCCTGGCGAATCCGCGTCGCCGCCGGCTGCTGCGCAACATCTGGGCGTACCTGGTGATCTTCTGCGGGCATTTCCCTGACGGCGCCGAGAAATTCACCTCCGCCGCCGTGGAGAACGAAACGAAGCCGGACTGGTATCTGCGGCAGATGCTGGGCACCGCCAACTTCGACGCGGGCCCGCGTCCTGGCGTTGCTGAGCGGGAACCTCTGCTACCAGATCGAGCACCACCTGTTCCCCGACCTGCCCAGTAACCGCTACGCCGAGATCGCCACGCGGGTGCGAGCGCTGTGTGAAATACGACCTGCCCTACACCACCGGACCGTTGACTCGGCAGTACTGGCACACCTGCGCACGATCCACAAACTGGCCCTGCCGGACCGATTCCTGAGGGCGACCTCCGACGACGCCCCGGAGACCGCGTCCGAGGAGAAGTTCGGGGCCGTGGCGATGCATCCGCGGGTATTCGGCGCGCACGGCGTCGGTACACGAAGACGCGGGTTGGAGTCTGCGATCACAGACCGCGCTGGGCCGCGGACGAAACGAGGCTGGCGTCGCCCCGCATCGCGGCCCTTCGCCGCCGTTGCCGCGCTCCGTTTCTTCTGATCGGTGCCGCGCCGAAGAACGGCACCAAGGCATCGATTGTGCTGGCCCGTTTGTAACCCCGTCACCTATCTATGGGCGGCGCAGCAACCACAGCTGACCTGAAGATGCCTCGAAAGGATCTACTGCGATGTGGGATGAGCGAGGCTTGACTCGCCGCGGACGGTCGCCCTTCGACGCCACACAGCCGGTGATGGCCGCAACTGCGGTGGAGTCGCCACGGGTGCCGCCGCTGCTTCGTGACCTGCTGCGGCCGCGCCGCCGCGTCTGGCCGTCATTTTGGCCGCGATGCTGGTGCAGATGGCCGATGAGCCTGGCCGCGCCCTGGCCGCTGAAGATCATCATCGACAAGGTCGTCGGAAGCCACACGTCAGCCGCACTGGATCAACTGGCTGTTAGCGACGCTGGGCGGCGCACAACAAGATGCGCATCGCCGCGGCCGCCGGCATCGTGACCGTGCTGATCGCGGTGGTGACCGGCGCCGCGATGTATGTCGCCAGCTACTTCACCGAGAGTTTGAGTCAGAGCATCGGAAACGATCTGCGGGTGCGGCTGTATCACCAGCTGCAACAGCTTTCGCTGGCCTATTACGACACCAACCGGGTCGGCACCATCCTTTCCACCCTCACCAGCGACGTGCAGACGATCCAGAGCTTCGCGTCGGCGTCCACCCTCAACATCTTCACCAACATCCTGACCGTGGTCGGGATGGTTGTGGTGATGTTGTTGTGCCGCTGGGACTTCGCCCTGATCGCGCTGGCGGTAACGCCGCTGTTGGCCGTCTTCGTCCTACGGGTCAACAAAGCCATCAGGACGGCGGTCAAGGAGGTGCGCACACACCAGTCCGATCTGCTGGCCACCCTGCAGGAGGGCCTGCAATCGATTCAGGTGGTGCAGGCGTTCGGGCGCGAGGACCACCAGGAACAGCAACTGCGCAAGGCCAGCACGGATACCGTGACCGCCTGGCTCAAGGCGCGGCGGGTGTCCTCGCTGCTCTCCCCGGTGGTCGGCCTGGCGATCGCGGTGTGCACGGGCCTGGTGCTCTGGCGGGGCTCGCTGCTCATCATGACGGGCACGATGACGGTGGGCGCGCTGACCGTCTTTCTGGCATACCTGGCCAAGTTCTTTCAACCGGTGCGCGACCTCGCCCAGATGACCAACACCATCGCCCAGGTGTCGGTGCCTTCGAGCGAGTCCTTGCCGTCAGCGACGCCGACAAGGTGATCCCGGAGCACCCGGCCGCCGATCGATCCGCCGCCGTTTCGCGGGCGAGATCGCCTTCGAGCATGTCGCGTTCGGCTATGACCCGGCGGTGCCGGTGCTACGCGACATCAGTTTCACCATCAGCCCGGGCGAGATGGTCGGCATCGTCGGGCCCACCGGCAGCGGCAAATCCACGATCGCCAGCCTCATCCCGCGCTTCCGCGACCCCGACGCCGGCACCATCACGATCGACGGGGTGGACATCCGCGACTACACGCTTCGCGAACTTCGCGCCCAGATCGGCTTTGTGCTGCAGGACACCGTGCTGCTGCGCGGGACTGTGCGGGACAACATCGCCTTCGGCCGTCCCGATGCCACCGAGGACGAGATCGTGCACGCGGCCAAACTCGCCAACGCCGCACGAGTTCATCACCCGCATGCCCGACGGCTACGACAGCCTGGTCGGCGATCGCGGTATGACGCTGTCGGGCGGTCAGCGCCAACGCATCGGTATCGCCCGCGCACTCATTCGCGACAACCCGATCCTGATTCTCGACGAGCCCACCGCGGCGCTGGACGCCGAATCCGAAGCACTGGTGATCGAGGCCCTGGAACGGCTGATGGCCGGCCGCACCGTCATCACCATCGCCCACCGCCTGAGCACCCTGCGCAATGCGGACAAGATCATCGTCGTAAAGACGGCGTGGTGGCAGAACAGGGCACCCACGAACAGTTGCTAAACCGGGACGGCGCCTACGCCCAACTTCATCACCTGCAGTTCACCAACCGACACGCGCTGCCACGGCAAGCTGGGTAAAGAAGCTAACCCGAGGAGCCGGTCGCAGTCGTCGCGATACCCCCATCCACCGGGATGATCGTCCCCGTCAGGTAGGAGCCGGCGCGGCTGGCGAGGAAGACCGCGATGCCCGCCATGTCGTCGTCGCGTCCGATTCGGCCGAGCGGAGACGATGCCGCGATCGCATCGCCGAAAGCGTCCAGCGTTGCCGCCATCATCTTTGAGCGAACGGTCCCGGCGCAACCGCGTTCACGGTGATGTGCTGCGGCCCTAGCTCGCGGGCAAGCACCCTGGTCAGCTGGTGTAGGGCCGCTTTGCTGCTGGCGTAGGAGTACACCGGCAGTGGGCTGACGTGAATGGCGTCGATGCTGCCGATGTTGATGATCCGCGACGGGTCATCGACGGTGCCCGACTGTCGCAGAGCGGGCAGCAGCGCCTGAACAAGCCAAAAGGGTGACTTGAGATTGAGGTCGATGACCCTGTCCCAGGCCGAGTCCGGGAATGTCGCCAATGGCTCACCCCACGTTGCCCCCGCATTGTTGACGAGGATATGAAGACCGTCGGCATCGGAGCCGACGAGGTCGGCGAGGCGTTGGCATTCGTCGTGCCGGGAAAGGTCTGCCGGGACGGCGCGCACCTGACCGAACTCTGACAACAGACTCTGCGCCTTGTCGCACGCATCGGCCTTGCGGGAGCTGATGACGACGTGCGCCCCTGCCTGGAGCAGACCGCGGGCGATCATCATGCCGATACCCCTGGTGCCGCCGGTGACAAGGGCATTTTTGCCGGTCAGGTCGAAAAGTTCTGCGTGCGTGCTGATTTGACTGTCTGTCATAACGTGGTGTCGACTAGTTCTTGAATCGGCCGGCGAACCCGCGCAGCGGGAGGTCCGCGCTGGTGAGCAGTCCGGGTGGGGCGGCGACGACCGCTGAGATGGCGTTGAGGGCCGGCATGCCGGTGACGGTCATGCCGATCGAGGCGAAGTTGTCGCGGATTGGACAGGTCGACGCCGGGCTTGGGGAAGATCATGTGCTTGTTGTAGATGCACGGGTCACCCTTGATCTGAGTGATGTAGCAGCCCTTGATGTCCCAGCTCGGATCGGTGTGTGGCGTCATCTGCCACTCCAGATGGGTCTCGACTCTGCGGCACCCCGTCGACCATGCCCTGGTACTTGATGTAGTTGCCGCCGAGTGACCCCTTCGGCATCTGGTACCACCCCAGGTCGACGTCCTTGGTGCACGCGCCGAGTTCGTAGCTGAACTTCACCTCGTCGAGTTCCAGGCCGAAGCAGTCGGCCATCATCAGCACGCTGTCGGCGAAGACGCGGGTGTACTTCTCCAGCTTGCCCGGGATGCTCGGGTCGTCGACCGGCAGTCCGTAGCCGACCTCGATCCAGGTGTCCTTGGAGTGGTGGCAGGACACGTCCACGGATTCGATGGTGGTGACGTTCTCGATCTCGGCGACGTCGGCCGAACACACCACGCCGAGGATCTGATTCAGGCCGGGGTTCATGCCGGTGCCGTAGAACGTCGACCCGCCCTTCGCGCAGGCCTCGGCCAGGAGTTGGGTCACCGGCTTGCCGGAGGGATGCGGGTGGTTGGTGTCGCGGTGCCAGCCGGTGATCCAGTCGGCGGTCGTGACGATGTTGATGCCCGCCTCGAGGACTTTCACGTAGAGGTCCTCGTCGGGGAACACGCCGTGGAAGGTCAGCACGTCGGGTTTGGCGGCGATGATGTCGTCGACCGTGCCGGTCGCCTTCACCCCGATCGGCGGCAGGCCGACGATCTCGCCGGCGTCGCGGCCGATCTTCTCCGGCGTGTAGCAGTGCAGTCCGATCGAGTTCGAGGTCGGGGCGGTTGCCGATCCGTTTGATCATCTCGGAGCCGACGTTGCCGGTCGCGACCTGGAAGACACGGACGGGAGCGTTCAGTTGTGGTGACCTTTCGTCATTGCTGTGCGGGTGCCGTTCTGCTTGCTTGAGGCGGTCTGCAGGTCGGCGGCGCTGCCGCCGCGGCCGTCGGGATAGAACTGCATGGCCCACTTGCGGATCGCGGTGAAGCCCTCGTACTCGGAGGCGGACAGCGCAGGCGGATCCGAATAGCGTTGGTGCGACCAGATGTAGACGTCCTGGCTGAACTGCCGGATGACCTCCTCGCCGAACTCCTGTGCCTTGGCTCTCGGCGCGCGGCGTTGTCCTTGCCGGGCGTGCGGCCGATGTAGACCGTGAAGCGCACGTCGGAGGTGCACTCGTCGACGGGGGTGATCGCCGAGATGGTGCGGTTGTCGACCATGCCGGAGCTTTTGGTCACCGCGATGCCCAGTCCGCCGTTGATCGCCTCGACACCGCTCTTGACGTCGTCGATCGACTGGTCCTCGTCGCCTTCGAAGGTGATGGTGAAGTCGACGTAGGACACCGGTTCGGCGAAGTCGTGCCGGGTGAAGATCGGGACGATCGGCGTCTTGTGCACGAACTTGAAATGGGCGAAGTCGACGCCGTTTTCGAGCACGTACTGCGGATGCAGTTCCAGGTTCGGTTCGTACAGGCGCTGACCCGAGGCTAGTAGTCGGTCGAGGCTGCTGCCGTCTTCGAAGCTGGCGAACACGTCGGGAACGTCGAAGAAGGGGTCGCGACCCTCGATGTCGTGCCAGATGTAGACCGACTCGTTGCGTTCCACCACCGGGTAGGTGCGCATCCGCGTCCCCGGTTGGGCCGATTCTCGTAGGGGATGCAGACGTTGCGGCCCTCGTGGTTCCACTGCCAGCCGTGGAACGCGCACTCGATGACCTCGCCCTCGACGTGACCGCCGAAACCGAGATGGGCGCCCAGTGTTCGCAGTAGGCGTCCATCACGGTCAGCCGACCCGACTGCGCTCGCCAGGCCACCATTTCCCGGCCGAAGTAGTGCATCTTGTGGACCTCGCCGACGTCGATCTCGTCGGACCAGGCGACCTGGAACCAGCCGGTGGGTTTCATCGAAAGCGGCGGTTTCGCCATTCGGATGTCCTCTCCGCAGCGGGCCGGCTGCGGTGCGCCACCCGCACGAAGCACAACTGCGGGCGGTCGAGAAACATCAGTGGGTTCTGTGAAAATCGTAGGTGAGGGAGCGTCGACCGTGGCCGCGATGCCTGCCACTCGATCCTGGCGCTCCGAGCGTACCATCGGAGAATGACCGACGCGGGTGTCCACGCCTCAGCCGCACCAACCGGCGAGGTGACGCCACCCGCGAGAACATGCTTGAAGCCGCCCTGAAGGCGCTGGCCACCGGCGACCCCGCGCGGTGTCGGCCAATCGGATCGCCAAGCAAATCGGCGCCACCTGGGGTGCGGTGAAGTACCAGTTCGGCGATGCTGACGGACTCTGGGCCGCGGTTCTGCATCGCACCGCCGAGCGACGGGCCGACGTGTTCGACCCGTCCGCGACACCGCCGCACCGCTGCGGCAGCGTGTCGCCGGCATCATCAACACGCTCTACGACGGTCTGACCGTCGACCGACTCACGGGCGATCGAGAACCTGCGCGCGGCGCTTCCCCGCGACCCCGCCGAACTGGAACGCCTGTACCCGCGCACCGCCGCCGAACTCTACTCGTGGGGACGGGGCTGGCTGGCGACGTGCCAGAACGCGTTCGCAGGCTCTGGACGTCGACCCGGATCGGGTGAAGGAGGTCGCTGACGTTCATTCCCGGCGCGATGCGTGGCATCACCTCGGAACGCCAGCTCGGCACGCTACGCCGACCTCGACCTCGCGCGCCAGGGACTGACCAACGCCATCGTCGCCTACCTCGAGGGTTCGGGGCAGCGGAACTAAGGACCGGGTTACCCCTCTTGGGCGTGGCGGGCCAGAAATTCCACGACCGCCCCGGCGAAGAGGTCGTTGCGATCGCCGGCGACCATATGCCCGGCGCCGCCGACATCGACGAAGTCGATCGCGGGGAAGCGGGCGATGAACTCGTCGGCTCGCTCCTTGGTGACGAGATCGCTCATCTGGCCCCGCACCAGCAGCATCGGCACGCCGGTCTCGAGAATCGCTTCGACCGCCGCATGCATGCGATCGACTTCGGTCACTTCGATGGGGGGACGCGCCGAGGTGCCGTCGATGAACTTCGGGTCCCAATGCCAGTACCAGCGACCATCGCGGCGGCGCAGGTTTGTCCGAAGCCCGTCCAGATCGGTCGGTCGGCCCCGGTGCGGGTTGTACTCCTGGATCATGTCGGCGACCTCGTCCAGCGAGTCGAATCCCGACATCATCCGGTCATTCATGAAGCTGTGTATGCGCGACGCCCCGGACGGGTCCATGTTGGGCACGATGTCCACGAGAACGACGGCGCGCACCGTCGCCGGCGAAAGCTCGCCGGCAACAAGCATTGCGGTGAAGCCGCCGAGGGAGGCACCGACCAGCACCGGTCGCGGCGGCAGGTGACGCAGCACTTCGATCACGTCGCCGGCGAAGCTGGTGACGCGGTAATCGCCATCTTTGGACCAGTCGGACTCGCCGTGGCCGCGCAGGTCG
The DNA here is from genome assembly GCA_963733605.1 of uncultured Actinomycetota bacterium. Classification (GTDB taxonomy): domain Bacteria; phylum Actinomycetota; class Actinomycetes; order Mycobacteriales; family Mycobacteriaceae; genus Mycobacterium. The sequence goes on along the minus strand of CAVTDY010000017.1, from coordinate 39,031 downwards.
ACAGTGACCGCCTGCCACCCCCGCGCGGCGACTGCGGCAGCGGCCCGTCCCCAGGAGCGCCGGGTCTGGCCGCCACCGTGCAAGAACACCACGGCCGGCGCGAGTGGATCGCCGAGGCGGTCAGCGGCGATGCGAACGCCGCCAACGCCGTCGATGCTGAACGAGTCAGGTGACGTAGTCACGGAGTCCTCCGCGTGAGTTCAGATTGCCAACTATTAGTCATAGTACGAAGACGGGTCGAGCGCCAGGGCCAATCGAGACTATCCAATCGTTTGACGACCATTAGTGCTTGGAATAGTTCACCTTTCGATGTCGATCCCGCGTTCTCCAGGAGGGGAGGCGATGGTCAGTCTGATTGACAGAGTGATCCACATCATTGTCTACTAGTCACTAGTTCTGAGCTCAAGCGTAGTCAGATTCGAGGTGCGAATCGGTGAACAAAGATGACTTGATCCTGATCAGCGTCGACGACCACATCGCAGAGCCGGCGGACATGTTCGACGCCCACGTGCCGGCGAAGCACAAGGAGGATGCCCCGCGCGTGGTGTTGGAGCCCGACGGCGTCCAGCAGTGGTACTACGGCGAGATCCGCGGACGCAACATGGGGCTCAACGCCGTGGCAGGCAAGCCGCGGGAGATGTACAACGTCGACGCGTCGCGCTACGACGAGATGCGGCCAGGCTGTTTCAACGTCGACGAGCGGGTGCGGGACATGAACGCCGGCGGTCAACTCGCGGGCCTGAATTTTCCCAATTTCACCGGTTTTTCGGGCCAGGTCCTCAATCAGGGTCCCGACCGTGAGACCAATCTGGTGATGATCAAGGCCTACAACGACTGGCATGTCGACGAATGGTGCGGTGCCTATCCGGGCCGGTTCATCCCGTGCGGCATCCTGCCGCTGTTCGACGTCACCGAGGCGGCGAAGGAGATCAAGCGACTAGCCGACAAGGGCTGCCACGCGGTGACGTTCTCGGAGAACCCCGAGGCGCTCGACATGCCGAGCATTCACACCAAGCACTGGTACCCGATGTTCGAGGCGGCGTGTGAGCACAAGACGGTGCTGTGCACCCATGTCGGCTCGTCGTCGCGGTCGCCGATGATGTCGCTGGATGCGCCCCCAAGCGTCGCGATGACTGCTTCGTCGATGATGAGTATGTTCACGTTCGTCGAGCTGTTGTGGGCCCAGTTCTACGTCGATTTCCCCGAGATCAAGTTTTCGCTCACCGAGGGCGATGTGGGCTGGATCCCGTATTTCCTCTGGCGCGCGGAACACGTGTACAACCGCCACTCCGGCTGGACGCAGGCGACATTCCCCGACGGATACAGCGGTCCTTCCGATGTGTTCAAGCGACACTTCTACACCTGCTTTATCAGCGACAAGGTCGGTGTGAAGAACATGGACTGGTTCAACGAGGACATGCTGTGCTGGGAGTCGGATTTCCCGCACTCCGACAGCAACTGGCCATTCGCGCCAGAAGATGTCATGGCGACGATGGGACACCTCGACGACGCGGTGATCGACAAGATCACGCATGAGAACGCGATGGCCGCCTACTCGTTCGACCCGTTCACCTACCTCCCGAAAGACCATGCGCGCGCTGGATATCTGCGTTCGCAGGCGACCGATGTCGACGTGGTCACCCATGTGGGTCACGAGGCCAGTCAGCGAGACCGTGACGCGTGGACCCGCATGACGACGTTCGCGCGGCAAAGGCAGGCCGCGGCGCTCACCGTCGAGGCCACCGGGATCGCCGACCGCGCCACCACCCTCGGCAACTGAGCGGGGTCGAGCGCGTGGCTGACGGCGGACAGGCAACCGCGCCGTTCGCGGGTTGGCGGATCGTCGAATTGTCGAGCGGCATCGCCGCGTCCTACTGCGGCAAGATGTTCGCCGACGCAGGCGCTGAAGTCGTCAAAATCGAGCCACCGCACGGTGATCCGATGCGGCGGTGGTCTGCAGGTGGCACGCCGGGTGCGCTGTTCGGCTACCTGGCTGCCGCCAAAGGTTCCGTGCGGCGCGGCGACGAAGAGGCCGCGCTGATCGCAGGCGCCGACCTGGTGGTAACCGACCTGAGCGACGGCTGGTCACTCGACGACCTCACCGCGCGCGTCGGGCAGTCGGCGGTCATCGCGGCGATAACGCCGTTCGGTACCGCCGGCCCATATGTCGACGAGCAGATCCTCGCCAACGAGTTCATCCTCCAGGCTCTGTGCGGCTCGATCGCGAGCCGCGGCTGGCCCGGCTCGGAACCCTTGCAAGCCGGCGGCCGAATCGGCGAATGGCTGGCAGGGACTTTCGCCGCGGTGGTCGCCGCGGCGGCCGCCCGCCACGCCCGCAACGGCGGCGGCGGTGCGGTGATCGATGTGTCGATCTACGAGTCGATGGTCATCGCCATGGGCAGCCTTTCCGCGATGTCGGCGAGCGTGCTCGGCGGCGATTCACTGCTGACCCAGCGCAGTCTGGAGCTGCCGTCGATCGTGCCGACCGCCGATGGGATGATCGGGTTCTGCACCATCACCGCCCAACAGTTTCAGGACTTCCTGGTGCTGATCGACCGGCCCGATCTTCTCGACGACGACGATCTGGCGTCGATGCCCGGACGGGTACGACGCCGCGATGAGTTCCTGGCCATGGTGCAGCGCTGGACGGAAACCCGCACCACAGAGGAGATCCTGGAACACGCGGTGGCGTTGCGCATCCCGGTCGCGCCGATCGGCAGTCCCGCCTCGGTGATGAAGGTCGACCACTTCATCGAGCGCGGCGTCTTCGCCGAATCCACCCGCGGAGTGTTCCAGCCGCGAGTGCCTTACCGAAGTTCGGCGATGGCCACCCGGGCGGCCGGCGCTGCGCCGGATGTGGGCGAGCACTCCGGACGCGTGCACTGGCCGCCGCGGGACGGCGAACCGGAGTCCGGCCGATCGGACGCTCTGCCGCTAGCAGGAATCAGGGTGGCCGACTTCACCGCATTCTGGGCCGGCCCAGTGGCCACCCAGGTGCTGGCGTCGTTGGGGGCCGACGTCATAAAGATCGAAGGTGTCCGACGGCCCGATGGCATGCGCCTCGCTGGTGGCAGGCCACCCAGCTGGGAGCAGTGGTGGGAGTGGGGCCCGGTTTTCCTGTGCAGCAACACGAATAAGCGAGGCGTCAGTATCGAACTCGGCGAGCCGCGAGGCCGGGCACTCGCGCTTGACCTCATCGCCCGGAGCGACCTCGTCGTCGAAAACTTCTCGCCGCGGGTGATGGCCAACTTCGACCTCGAATGGGAGGCGGTCACTGCGGCCAACCCGCGAGCGATCATGGTCCGAATGCCCGCGTTCGGGCTGGACGGCCCGTGGCGCGACCGAGTCGGCTTCGCGCAGACCATGGAGCAGGCCACCGGAATGGCCTGGATGACGGGGTATCTCGACGGCCCACCGATCATTCCGCGGGGTGTCTGCGATCCGGTCGCCGGGTTGCATGCGGCGTTCGCGGCAATCGCGGCGCTGGCGGTGCGCGACCACACCGATGTGGGCATGCAGATCGAGTCGGCCATGGTGGAGTCGGTATTGAACATCGCGGCCGAGATGGTCCTGGAGTACTCCGAGAACGGTGTTGAGCTGCACCGGGACGGGAACCGCGGACCGGGAGCCAACCCGCAGGGTGTGTACCGGTGTCGCGGAGACGACGATTGGGTGGCCCTCGCCCTGCTCACCGACGAAGCGTGGCCTGGCCTGGCGGCCTTGATCGGTCGGCCGGAACTCGCGGGCGACCCCGCGTTGATCACGCAGTCCGGCCGGCGTTCTCAAGCCGACCAGATCGACAAGCTACTCAGCGACTGGACCGCCCACCGGACCGTCTCAGACGCGGTTCGGGCCTTGCGCGACTACGGGGTCGCGGCGTCGGCCGTTGTGGTCCCGCCCGCGCTGCTTGACGACGAACACCTGCTCGCCCGCGGATTCTGGGAGACCGTTGAGCATCCCGTCGTCGGTTCCTACCGCTGCACGGGAATGCCTTTCACCTTCGTCGGCAGACCGCGCCGCTGGGTGCGAACGCCACCTCCGGTGTATGGCCAACACACCGCGGAGGTTCTCACCGGGATTTTAGGGCTGACCGCCGACGATCTTGCCGACTTGCGCGCGGCCGGGGCGATCAGTGACCGACCGGCGGGCATGTGAGATGGCCGTCACCCTCTGTATCCCGCCGCGCGCCGGCGAGTTGTGCGCACCGGTCCGCTTCCTGTTGCGGGCGGATTCGGTGGTGATGGAACTGACTGCGCGGCACCGGATCACCGGTGTCGAGTGGGACGTCACCGAGCAGGCACTCGCCATGGAGGTCGAGATCACCGACCCCGAGACGGCGCGACCTGTCGACGTCCGCATCGACGTCGTCGCCCCGGGTGCAGCCTGTCGGGATCCGCGCACCCAGAAGATCGGCACGATCGTGCGGGACGGCCAGAACCACGACGTGGTCGGCACCTATCTTGGCGTCGTCGCTGACGAAAACTGAAGCCCAGCAGGATCGGAGACCAATTGAGCGCACGGAAACCCACCGCCGCCGTCGTCGGTGTCTACAACACCCGACAGGGCCGACGGCTCGAGGGTGAGACCTCGAGGAGCCTGGCCCTGGAGGCCGTGCGGGGCGCTCTTGGCGATGCGGGGATCGGGCTGGACTCCGTTGACGGCATCACTTCGGGCGAGCTGTCCACGACGTTGATCTACGACCTGCGGCTCGGGCCGGCCTGGCAGGGCTTCGGTTTCGGGCTGGGCATGATCACCGAAGCGGCGGCGGCCATCGAGAACGGTCTTGCCGAGGCCGTCGTCCTGGTCGCCGCGCAAGCCGGCGCATACCGCGATCATGAAGCCACTGCTCCCTGGACCCGGCCCGAGAACGAATTCGTGGCGTCATGGGGCATGTTCACCGCCGCGGAGTTCGCCCTCATCGCGCGCAGGCATATGCACGTTTACGGCACGACCCGTGAGCAGCTGTCCATCGTCGCGGCGACGATCCGCAACAACGGGGCGCGCAATCCCGAAGCCGTTTACTACCAACGTGGTCCATTCGTGCCCGACGACATCACCGCCTCCCGGCCCATCGCCGACCCGTTCCATCTGCTCGACTGCGCCACCACGTCGGAGGGCGGGTGCGCGTTGGTCGTGGCCAACGTCGAGAAGTTCGACGTCGCCCGGCCGCCGATCTATGTGCTGGGCAGCGGGTTTGACTTCTACGGACCGTCCTATCAGCACCCGCCGGCCTGGGACCTGACCGGCCGCTCGGGGAGCGACCCGAACGGCGTCGTCGGACGACGGGCCGCCGATCTCGCATTCGCCCATGCGGGTCTCGATCGGGACGAGGTGGATGTGCTCGAACTCTACGACCCGTTCTCCTTCGAGATCATCAGGCAACTGGAGGCATTCCGCTTCTGCCCGGACGGCGAGGGCGGCCCATTCGTCGCCGACGGGCATATCGCGATCGACGGCAGCCACCCTGTCACGACCGACGGGGGAACCATGTCGTTCAGCCACGCGGGCACGAATCCGCAGATGATGCAGCGCGCGATTCGCGCGGTTCAGCAGCTGCGAGCCGATGCAGGCCCGTTGCAGGTTCCCGACGCCCATATCGCCTTGTGCAGCAACGGGGGAGCGGGCGCGATGTTCACCACCGTGCTTCTACTTGGAGACCAGCCGAGATGACGTCAGACCACATCCTGCAACCGCAATCCGGTCGGGTGCCACACGCCGAGAGCCCGGTCAGCGCACCGTTCTGGGAAGGCTGCGCGAACCACGAGCTGCGCTACCAGCGCTGCGCGGATTGCGGCCAGGCCACCTTCCCGCCGTCCGAGCACTGCCGGTTCTGCCTGTCTTTTCGACTCGACTGGATGGCGAGCGCCGGCCTCGGTGAGATCTACAGCTGGACGGTGGTGCACCGGCCGGTCAGCGCGGATTTCGCGCCGCCGTATGCACCGGCGATCGTGGAGTTGCGTGAGGGCTACCAGCTGCTCACCAACATCATCGGAGTGGCCGCCGACGAGCTGACGGTCGGCCTTGGGGTGCGAGTCGAGTTCTGTTCAGTGAATTCGGATTTGACGCTGCCGTACTTCACCAAGTTGGATGTCGCCGGCCCAGCGGCTCCGGCGGACTAGCCATGCCCCGCACAGCCGATCTGCCTACCACCGCCTACCTCGTCCTTGGTGTGTTGGCCGCCAACGACGAGCAGCTCACCGCGGGCGAAATCAAGCTCCGCGCCGAGTTCTCGGTCGGGTACTTCTATTGGTCGCCGTCGGTGAGTCATGTCCGGCGTGAGCTCGACCGCCTCCTGGCCCGGCAGATGGTCAAGGAAACAGGCGCACAGGCCGGAAAGCGCGCCATCACCCTTTACGAGGTGACACCGACCGGCCTGGAGGCCCTCCGCAGGTGGGTGCAGCACTTCCCCAGCAATGACCCGGTTGTTATCAAACACCCGGTCATCCTGAGGACCTGGCTCGCTCGCGGGGAAGACCCGGAGCGCGTTGCGGAGGCACTCGATCATCACCTCGAGACCACCCGCAGGCGCCTCGACGAGGCGTTATGGAGTCGACAGCGCGCACGTGAAGTCGGCATCACCGAAGATCCCGACCAGCGCATCTCACTGGCGGTACTCGACTACGCCATTCGCGGCCTGTACGCCGAGCTGTCGAGTATCGAACAGCTTCGCGACGAAATCGCCTCGGGCACAACGCGGGATCCGGTCACACGGGTGAAGCGCCCCAAGGGTCAGATGAGGCGGCGCACCCGCGACGCTGCGAAAGTGAGCGGTACGAGAAGCGAAATGATCAACGCAACCACGCTTTCGGGGCGAGATCCTGCCCGCCAGCAACCCGCAAAAGACGCCAAGAAGGAAGACCCGCCGGGTGCGTCGCTTGGTCCTGCTCGTGAGCGCTGATGCGACGAATCCACACAGCGCCGCAACGGTGGCCACCAACAGGAGCAGACACATCAGCTGTGCCGTTGTGAGCGAGCCCATGTCGAAACCTCCGGGCGGCCGTCGATGTGGGCCGCCTGCGCGATCCAACCACCGTCGTCGCCGGATCAGCATCGTCGGTCATCGTTCGTGACCAAAGCGAGCATGAACCGTTAGCGGTCTGCTTATCGTGTACGCAACCTCAGTTTGCCGGGAGGCTGATGTGGACGGGACTCCGGTCGGCCGCCGCCGCTTGATCGGGTGACTTGTCAAACTCAGCAGAGTCGACACCGGCTTGTTGCTGATTTTGGCCGTGCTGTACCCGCTCGCAGCATGGCTGCGCCCGCCGTTGTTGCGTCTCGCTCCGATCGTCGTGCTGGCCTGTGCGTTGCCCTCGGTGTTCAGCGGTGACGTCGAACATGGTGGCAGGCGCACCACGTTCACTGCGTTCGGTTCGGTGTGGATCTGCTGGTCCTTGGCGCACCTGGTGATGTTGTGGGGGAACGCAGTTCTACCGGTCCACGACGGTGCCCGACGTCGGGTCGACCTTCCCGTCGAGGAGCTGGAGGTAGGCCCGCTGGATGTCGTCCTCGCTCGAGATGTGCTCGACCCGAAGCCAGGCCGATGCCCAGTGCGCGAACGGGCTCCACGCCTCGGCGACGTTCTGGTCCAGCGTCGCGGTGCCCCAGTCGGCGCCGCGCTTCTTGATCCGGTCCGGCGCGAAGAAGAAAACGGGGCGCGGCCCGTCGAGTTCGCCGGCCCCCTGCGCCATCTGGGTCCAGTGGGTCATGCCGACCGCTGCGCTGTGAGCCAAACGGTCGCCGTAATGGGCGTGGATGTCGGTGCGGACCGCGCCGTCGCCCGAGATGTCGACGTAGACGGCACGTTCGCCGGGGAGCTGCGAGGCGTCCTCGTACAGATAGACCGAATCGTAGACGTTCAGTCCATCGACGAAATCACGGTTGCCCGCCGAGGTCAGCCCCACGATCTGGACGCCGCCGCGCTTGGCAAGTAGGTATGCGGCGATGATCGCCGTCTTCGACGAGGCACTGGAGACCACGACCGTGTCCGCACCGAAGAAGTTCTCGTCGGCGAGGAAGTCATCGATCAGGAACGAGGTGAAGAAGAGCGGAAAGAACAGGATGTGCTCGGCCTCGAGGTCGGCCGAGTAGACGGGATCGGACTCGACGTCGCGGTAGCCCTGATACGCGGAAGGCAGCGCGGTCCGGTGCGGGGCGGCGTCGACGAACCCCTTGTTGTTGATGCGGTCGGGTACCACCAGAAGGTGGCTGGAGCAGGGGAGATAGCCGTAGACGCGGATGCCCTGCGCAAGGTCAGGGTGCCGCGACTCGGCAACGTGGGCGTAGCCCCAGACATTCAATCTCCCCCACTCCGGGTCCGAGGCCGGGAAGAAGTCCCAGTAGTTCATCGCATCGCCGAACACGGCGTAGGTGATGTTGTTCGAGGTCAGTCCGAAGGACTCGATCCGAAGCAGCGCCTGACCGTCGTCGGGCGACGGCGGGTCGCCATGGACGAACCGGCTGGTGTGTAGGTCATTGCGGCGCAGCTCGAAGTCCACCCGCCCAGACTATGCGCTCGGTCGACCCGGCGGAACCGCTTCGCCCGACGCGAAGGCCTCGTCACACAAAATCCGAGCCCCCATCGACGTTCACCGTTGCGCCGGTGACATAGCCGTTGCGCCGTGATGCGAGATAGGTGGTGATGGACGCGACCTCCTCGGGTAGCCCGGCGCGGCCGAGATCGCACGGCTGGTGGAAGTTGTTGTCAATCCAGGTCATAACGTCATGCGGGTCGGTGGCGTCGAGGCCGTCGGCGGCGAGGATGTCGTTGAGTTGTTCGGTGAAGCTGGCGGTCACAATGGTTCCGGGGCACACGCAGTTCACCAGAATGCCATCCTTGGCAAGGCTTTTCGACAGGTTCTTGGTGACGCTGCTCAGCGCTGCCTTCGCTGCCGTGTAGGCCACGATGCGAGGGTTCTGTCGCTGAATGGAGTGCGCGGACAGCGTCACGATCCGGGCCCAGTCGGCGGCGCGCAGCATGGGCAGCGCGGCGCGAATGGAGCGCACGCCGGCCATGGTGCCGAGCGCAAATGTGGCGTCCCATTCGGTGTCGTCCATCTCCTCGAAATATCCATCGCCAGGACCGATGGTGTGCACCAGGCTGTTGAGTTGCCCCCAGCGCTCGGACACGGTGGAGAAGCCGGCGGCGATCGACGCAGCATCTGCCATGTCCACGCTGATTCCCACCGCGTCCGGAGCACCGGCCGCCCGAAGTGTCTCCACCGCGGCATCGAGCGCCGGCTGGTTTCTTGCCATCACCGCGACGTTGGCTCCTTCGGATGCCAACGTCTCGGCGATCGCCAGCCCCATGCCCTTGCTGCCGCCGGTGACGACGGCTTTCGATCCGGCCAAGCCCAGGTCCATCGGGTCTCCTTCCGATCAGTGATGCGGGTTGTTCAACGTCGCCGCGCAACGATCTGAGCGACCGTTTCCGGCGCCACGCCCGAGCCCGCGCAGGCAAAAACGCAGAGCGCGTTCGCGAATATCAGAAGCGTCGCAATCGCCTGTGGCCCATTGCCGTTCGGTGCTTGCCCACACCACGCCTTGGATGGCCTGCGCATCGGTTACCGGATCGATGTCGTGGAACAAGCCATGGTCCAGGCCGCGCTCGAGCTGGGCGATCAGCGGCTTGAGCATCTCGTGCGTACGCGGGTTGAACCAGCTCGGGGGAGGCGAATATCTGTGATTGGGCTTCCAACGACAGGTAGCGCAAATCAGATTTGATGTTCTCGTCGAATGCCAGGTCGAGTCGGCCGTCGATCCAGGCGGCGACCGCGTCGACGGGGTCGGCGGCACCCGTCATTTTAGCTCGCAGCCGCCGCATCTCCACGCGCGCCATTTCCAGGAAGACGGCCGCAACCAGCTGGTCCTTCGACTCGAAATGCCGGTAGAAGGCGCGGGTGCTCAGCTGAGCGCGATCAAGGACCGCAGCGATGCTGAGACCTTGAACTCCCTGTTCGCGAACAGATTTCGACGCGGCGGCCACGATGGCGCGGCGCACACCGGGGTCGGGAGCAAGTTTGCTTCGTCGCCGCGTGCAATGGGCCGCTCACGGGTCACGCGGTCGCATCGTAGGTGCCGAGATAGTCCGCGAACCGTTCGCGGACACCCTCTGGTGTCAGGCCGTAGTCGCCGAGATCGTAGTCGTGTGCGCCACGGGATCCCGGTCGGTGCTCGCGGGCCCACTGCTCGACCGACCGCACGGTGGCATCGGTAACGGTCAAACCGAGGGTTCGGTAGGTGGCCTCCAAGGTGTGCACAGGGTCGGTCTGCAGGTCGGCGAAAGCGACGTCGGCGAACCGATCGTCGCCGACACGTTTGCGAAAGTCCATCGCCCGCCGAACGCCCTCGGCCCAGCTGTCGAGCTGCTCCGCGCCGAGTTCCTCGGGGTCGTCGCGGTCGCTGCTCCAGCTGCGTACATACCGGATGAGACTGCACACCGAGCCCATCACCTTGGCCGGATCACGGTGGCTCCACATGAATTTGGCGCCCGGGTACGCCTCGACGAGCGCGTCGAGGGCGAACATGTGCACCGGCGTCTTGAGGTGCCACAGAACCGGAGGGCAATGCCACTGTAGGAGTTTGAGCACGCGACGATGGAACGTGTAGGTCTCACGCATATCGCAGTCCATCAGCCACGCAAGGTAACCCGGGACTCGAACGACGCCATCGAAATGGAAGGTGCGGAAACTCATGCCCATCAGGTCCTGGCATTCGGTTGCCGCCGTCGCTTCAGAGTTGTACAGGGTCTTCATCAACGGGAACATGTCGTTGAGCATCGCCAGGCCCGCTTCGGCCGCCGCGATGCGCGCGATCGGTGTGCTGGGTTGCGGCCTCCGGCGGCGGTGTCGGTGCCTGCGATTCCCACATCCGTAGGGAACGGAACTGGGGATCGGCGGCCACCAGTTGGCTCAGTGCCGTCGTCCCGGTGCGGGGTAGTCCGATCACAAAAACAGGGCCGCCCACCACCTCGTCATCGATCTCGGGGTGCTGGGTGTAGGTGTGCTCGACGTTGAGGCGTTGGATCAACGCGTTGCTGATCGTGGCGTGTTGGATGACCTGACCCATGTCGGTGAGGTCGGCTTCGGTGTTCAGCGCCTCTATGGTGCGTTCCAGGCCCTCGCGGTAGTAGAGCGAGCCGAAGTCTTCCAGGCCGGTCGCTGCCCGGGCACCGTCTTCCAGTTCGTCGGCCGAAAACGTCACCGCGCGAACCTTTCGTAGACGGCGCGGCGGCGCCGCTCGAGGATGGCTGCCCGCTCGTCGGCGTGACCCTCTTCGTCTCAGCGGGCAGAGCCGACGCCAGGTCGTCGAACGGAACCACCCGGGCGGTCGGTGTCGGCGCCGTCGCGGTGCGCACGCAGCGAAGGATCATCGCGCCGTTGCTGTAGCCGGCGGTGTCGAGCCAGTTCGCGACCCCGGGATCACGCGCGCACAGCACCACCCGCACCAGCCCGTCGGAATCCACCGCAGCCTGATGGGCGTTCAGACTCGACTGGTGGCGTCCGTAATGGATCGTCTCCCACCACGGATTGCCGAGCGAAAAACTCCAATACAGGCCCTCGGGTGGTTCGACTTCGAGGATCATCGCGTCGTCGGGTCCCAGCTCCCAGCGACCGATGACCGGCTTGTTCTCCGCGGCCGCGCCCATGGCGGTGCGATCGATCGGCGGGCAGGAAGCCGTTAGGTGGCGCCGCCCCGCCGAACTGGAGAAAGAACTGCAGGTTGTCGTGAACAAAGTCGCCGAGCGCGACTAGTTGTCGTGACACCTCTACGTCCGGATCGACGGTGCGGTGGTTGGCCTCGATCGGGGCGCCGAGCCGTTCGATATGCAGCGACGACGGCATTTCGGTGGTCCAGTCGTAGAAGAAGTGGCGCACCGTCAACGTGGGATGCTCGCCCTCAATCCGCATCCAGTTTCCGTCGCGCTCATCTGCGGACAGGATGACCTCGAAGTTTCCGTCGGCGTCCGCCTCGAGTTCGTCGACCAATTCATTTGCGGTCGAGACGATCCCGTTCATCGTCTGCAGTCCGACATACCGCGCCGTGCCACGGTTGCCGAATAGTCGGTAGCTCTCCCCGCCGCGCATCGTGGCACGGGTGTAGAGACAGTCCGGGCATTCCATTCCCCACGTCACGATGTCATTGGTGCTGGCGCGCTCGACACCCAACACCGGATCCGGATCGAACCGCAACGCTTCGTCGACGCCGGCCGCCAGCAGCACCAGCAGATGCCGCATCCCCGACGCCAGGTCGACCCGATTGCGACTCGCCGGATCGGTTTCGACAATCTGCGCTGTGCGCCGGAGCCTGCTCCAGCAGATACGACCAGGCCTGCGGGAGGTCCACGTCGTCGCTGCCGGGTTTGCCCGTGACGCACGCCTCGGCGATGGAAAACGGCAACCACGCCAAGGGCGTGGGCGCATCGCTCACGTTTCCTCCGCCTCTGCGGGTGCCGATAGGCCCGTTATCTGAAAATCACGTTTTCGTTTAACGTGGCATCACTATCACAGCCGACCGCTGAGGTTGTCAATCGACTTCGGTCGAAACGGGTGGTGGGGCCTATGCCGACGCTGCCAGCGCCCGTTCGTCCTCGTCGGCGAACGCGTCCTCGAGCTGTACCGGTGAGCAATCGACATCGATCTCACCGATCGGCCGGCCCCGCGCGCTGTTGATCGTCCCGAGCCGGCGCATCCCCTTGTCGGTGGCGTACTGCATGAACTCGTCCATCGTCAGGCCGAACGGGACCTCGTCGTAGAGGGCGAACGCTTCTTCGTTGTTGCGCAATGCCAGCGGAATCAGTTCGTTCATCCGTGTTTCGAACACCGTCCAGTTGGCGTCGTCGGCGGCGACGTGACGCCGGCACGTGAACGTGCCCCACGCCATGTGGCGTCGCTCATCATCACCGATGCGCCGCACCAGTTCCTGCATGCCGGGAAGAATGCCGCAGTCCACGCAAATCCGGTGCCAGGCATAGTATCCCGTCAGCGCCATCATGCCTTCGATGATGTGGTTGTACGTCGCGGATGCCCGAATCTGGGCGGCCGGCGAGGGATCCGCGGAGAGGGCGTCGAGTGACTCCGGAAGTTCCTCGTAGAAGATTTTGCGGTAGGACGGCAGGTCGTCGAGGTAGCACTGCAGGTCGTCGGTGAGCCCGACGGCGTCGAGCCACATCCGGAAAACCTGGGTGTGCTTGGCTTCCTCAAACGCGAACTGGGTCAGGTACATCTCGTCGCCGAGTCGCCCTTCGGCCCGCATCGCCGCCATGAACGGCTGGATATCCTGGGTCACCGCTTCCTCGCCGGCAATGAACTCGGCGCACAGCCGGGTCGCCCAGTGACGTTCCAGGTCCGACAGCGACTCCCAGTCGGCGCGGTCGCGGGTGAAGTCGATATCGGCCGGATCCCAGAACTTGGCGTTACCCCCGGCGAACAGCTTCAACGGCAGGCTGTCCCAGTTGAGGCCCCCCGCGGCGAGCGAGAGTGAACGTGTCCGTGTCATCGTGACCTCCTCGAATCGGTGGGGGTGGGCCCACCGTTTTGACGGTAGATGAGATCCCCCAGCCGCATCACTATTTGGGATCGGTAGCCACCCCCATTGTCTGTACTTACCGCCATGACGACGCCAACGAGGCAGCGCATGACGAAAGGAACACAGCAATGAATATCGTGCCCACCCGCATCCAGGAACAGGTCAACCGCATGGACCGCACCCGGAGCCTGGCGATCGGAATCGCGCTCGGCGTCACCGCCCTGTGGTGCATCTACCGGCTGTTCTGGCTGGTCTACACCGCAACGGTGCTCTCCAGCGTTGGCTGGTCCCCGGTGTCTCTGGTTTTCCCCTTCGTGTTGTGGGGTGTGATCGGTGTCGCCGCGGTGATCGGGGCCATCGCCTTCCTGACCCGGTACTCGAAGCAACCCTGAAATGACGGGGGATGAGAAGGGCCGCGAACGTGCGGCCCTTCTCCACCTCGTCAGCAGGTGAGCAGGATGCACCCGGCGATCGGCCCGCCACCTGCCGCCGCGGCGGCCACCTCCGGCCGCTTAGCCAGTTGGCGGTCGCCGGCTTGCCCGCGCAACTGCAGGCATGCCTCGTGCAGCAGCCAGTAACCGTGCATGCGTCCCGCGGACAGTTGTCCCCCGTAGGTGTTCAGCGGGAGGTCGCCGTCGAGTGCAATCCGTGCGGCTCCCTCCACGAACGGGCCGGCTTCGCCGTCGGCACAGAACCCAAGCGATTCGAGCCAGGCAAAGGTGAGAAACGTGAACCCGTCGTAGAGTTCGGCGACATTCACATCCGACGGCCTGAGATCCGTGCGCGACCACATCTCGGCGGCCGCTTCGGTCGACGCCATCTTCGGGAAGTCGTCGCGATGAAACCACCCTCCCGAGCCGTACGCCCCGCCGATCGCTTCGACCGACACCGGACGATTCGGGCAGTCCGCCGCGTAATCGGCATGCGAGACGACCAAGGCGATCGACCCGTCGATGGGCACGTCGCAGTCGAACAGTCCGAACGGTGTCGATACGGGACGCGCCGACAGGTAGTCGTCCATGGTCATCGGCTCCCGATATGCGGCACGCGGGTTGAGCCCGGCATTATGCCTGCTGTTGATCGCCAACCAGCCCAACTGCTCTTTGGTCGTTCCATAGAGCTCCATGTGGCGCCTGCAGTGCATCGCCAGCCAGTTCGCGGCGGAGTAGGCGTGGGCGGCCAGCAGTTCGTCGATGTCTTCGAACGGCTTGAGCTTCCTTCGCGTTCCTGGGGTGCGCGGCTCGAGGGGCGGGCTGGCCAGCGGGTTGGGCTCCGATGTGGCGGGTGCCTGCATCATCGACCCGCCCAACATCAGGACGGTCCGGTAGACCAGGATGTGGCGGGCCCGCCTCTCTCCGACGTTGCGGCAGGCCGACAAGACGGGGGTGAGCACACCGCCGGTGTCGAACCCGAAGCTCTGATTGGTCGCTTGGATACCAAGCGCGGCATTGACTTCGGCCAACGGGGTATCGCCGAAGGTGGCGATACCATCGATGTCGTTCGCGGTCAGACCCGCGTCCTCGATGGCCGCGCGCGCAGCCTCGAGCGTCAGCTCCAGGCCCGGGATGCCCGTGCGGCGACCGATTCGCGAAATGCCGAGGCCGCTGATGATCGCATCCTTCTCGAAGTAGCTCATCGGGTACCCGTCTATTTTTGTAATGATTGCCGATTGGAATGTACTTTCCTAGTCATGCCAGATGACGCCCCACCCGCGATTCCGGCGCGGATGCTGCCCAAACTTCTCGAACACAATCGGGCGTTCTGGACCGGAGGCGCCGACGGGCAACTCCTGATCGCTCAGTGCACTCGGTGCGCCTTGTGGGTTCACCCGCCCGCCACGGACTGTCCCGAGTGTGCCGGCGCGCTTGTCCCCCATCCGGTGTCCGGTCTAGGGACGGTGTTCACCTACACGGTCAACTACCAGCCGTTCAACCCCGCCGTGTCCGTTCCGTACGTGATTGCGATCGTCGAGCTGGCCGAGCAGGACGACCTGCGCATCGCGGCGAATATCGTTGACTGTGAACCTGATTCGGTCTTCATCGGCCTCCCTGTCGAGGCGCGTTTCGAATGCCATGCTGTCGACGACGGCAGCGCCTTCGTTCCCGTTTTCGCGCCGCGGGGGGCTAGCTGAAGTTGGTGCTGGCCGTGAGCTGTTCCCACGTCGCGATCTCGTTGGCGCGGCCGTCCGCGATGTAGCGGTAGGCGGCGAGCGCGTCGGGTCCGAGGAGCAGGAACGCGGGCGGCTCGGTTGATTCGACGGCCCTGATGATCGCCGCACCGGCCTTGGCGGGGTCGCCGGCCTGGTTGCCGTCCATCGTGTCGTTCTCCTTGCGACGCTGCCCGGCGGTGGCCGCATAGTCGTCGATGATCGTGGCCGACTGGGCGAGTGAGCGTCCGGCGAAGTCGGTGCGGAATGCGCCGGGCTCCACGACGGTCACCGAGATGCCAAGGGGGGCAAGCTCACCGCGCAAGGCGCCACTGATGCCTTCGATCGCGGCTTTGGCTGCCGCGTAGTAACCCGATCCCACCGGGGTCAGCTGCACGCCGATCGAGGAGATGTTCACGATGGCGCCCGAGCGACGGGTGCGCATTCCGGGCAAGACGGCCTTGACCATCGCCACCGTGCCGAAGAAGTGCGTCTCGAACAGCGTGCGGACATCGGCATCGTCGCCTTCCTCGACCGCGGCGCGGTAACCGTAGCCGGCGTTGTTGACCAGGACGTCGATGCCGCCGAACCGGTCTTGGCCTGCTGCACGGCGGACGCGACCTGTCCGGGATTTGTGACGTCAAGCGCGACCGCGAGAACACGATCGGGCGCGGTGTCGGCCAGGTCGGCGACTCTCGTGATATCGCGTGCGGTGACGACGGCGTTGTGGCCGGCGCCGATGACCGCTTCGGCGAGAGCCCGACCGAGTCCGGTCGAGCAGCCGGTGATGAGCCAGGTGGACATTGGGCCACCCTACTGATGAATCGCGAGAATCCGTTCGAAGCCCTGGACGGATTCGGTAACTTCAGCGACGTGGCGTCCAACCTCGATCCCTTCGGCCTCGTGGCGTTGGCCGAGCAAACCGTGCGCACCGGCGCCAGGGTCGCGGGTTGGGGCGAGCGGCAGTTCTTCGGGTTTCTGCGGTCGCGGATGGATGCCGTCCTGCCGCCGGCGCCACCGCTGCCCCCGTCCCCGGCCAAGGTCGCCGAGAGCCTCGACGCAAAGATGCACACTCTGCTCGACCGCGCGGTGGAGCAAAGCACCTCGTCGAGCCGGCAGGAGCTCTTCCACAAGATTCTCGATCAGATCGTGCCCGACGAGGCGCGCATTATCGGCGCCCTCTCCGACGGTTCGAGCGTCTCCGCTGCTCAACGTTTACTCCCGGACGCGCGCTGGGCTGGTGGGCGAGGTCGTCCTGGAGAACATGTCGCTGATCGGGCGGACGGCCCACCTCGCGCTCCCGCATCTGACGCCGATGTACGTCAGCCATCTGCTGGCGCTCGGGCTGGTCGAGTCCGGCCCCGAGGATGCCGCGATGAAGGACGAGTACGAAATCCTCGCCGCCGACACTGGCGTGCTGCGGGCCATCAAGAGCGCCGGCCGGGGCCCGATCCCGGCCCGTGTCGAGAAGTACACGCTGCGCCTGTCGGGACTCGGTCTCGAGCTCTGGGCCGCGGCGACCAGCTCTCGGGCCTCGGAATGACGACCTCGGTCGTCGCCTTCCAGATTGGGACGAGATCAAGGCGGACTTCGGGCTCAACTGGTTCATCTACCTGTCGATGCCGTTCGTGGCCGCGTTCGTGGGCTACACCACGAAGCTCGTCGCGTTGCAGATGCTCTACCGGCCAATCGAATTCGTCGGCATCGGGCCGTTCGGCTGGCAGGGTGTGGTGCCGCGCCGCGCCGGCAAGACGGCGTCGCTGACTATCCAGATGCTGACCGACAAGCTGCTCAAACCCGAAGAGCTCCTGGAGAAGATCGACGCTAAGCAGACGGTTGAGGATCTGCGCGAGCCGCTGACCCGGTCGATTGACGAGATGAGTCGCGAGCTCGTGGATCAGGTGCGCCCCGGTCTGTGGGATTCGCTGCCCGACGTGGGCCGCACGGCGGTGAAGACGCGCATGCACGCCGCCGCTCCGAGGGTGGTCGACAACCTGTTGACAGAGATGAAATCCGACCTGCCCCGGTTCATCGACCTGCAGTATCTCGCCGTGACCGTCCTGGTGAAGAACAAGGAGCAGCTCAACGACCTGTTGCAGGGCATGGGCGGCGCGGCGTTGAAGTTCATCCGCCGCAGCGGTATCTACTTCGGCTTCGCGATCGGCCTGGTGCAGATGGTCGCCTGGGCCTTCTTCCACAACGCCTGGATCATGCCGGCGTTCGGCTTTTTCACGGGTTTCGCCAGCGATTGGCTGGCGCTGAACCTGATCTTCATCCCCCGCGCGCCGAAGAAATTGTTCGGGTTCATCCCGATACACGGCGTGCTCCACGCACAGCGGGAGCAGGTTACCCGCGACTATGCCCGCATTCTGGCCAACGACCTGTTCTCTGCCGACGTGATCTTCGAAGCGGTGGTGAACGGCCCCAGCTCCGAGCGACTGTTCGCGGCGATCGAGAAGGAAGTCTCCGCGGCGATCGACGCGGAGGCCGGAATCGCGAAGCCGCTGCTTACCCTCACGATCGGCACCAAGCGCTACACCGAGCTGAAAGACACCGTCGTGCAGATGCTTCTCGCCCGGCTGCCCGAGACGATGGCGGAGACCAAGGACTATGCCGCCGAGACCTTCGACCTGGAAAATCTCATCGTCGAGAAGATGAACAAGCTCACCCCTGAGCAGTACGAATCGATCCTGCGGCCGGTATTCAAGGACGACGAGATGCTGATGGTCTCGGTGGGAGCCGTTCTCGGCTTCCTCGTCGGTGAGCTGCAGGTGGTTTTCGTCGAGCACTTCGCCCGATAGCGCCTTCTAGTGTCGCGACACTTCTAGAGGATGTCGATGATGTCGTTCTTCAGGGCCTCGGCATCGGTGCCGAAGACCGCTTGGACGCTGTTGCCGACTTCGACGACCCCCGCGGCTCCGAGCCTCTTCAGGCGAGACTCATCGACCTTGCTCTTGTCGACGACCTCCATGCGCAGGCGCGTGATGCAGGCGTCGACGGTCACGAGGTTCTCCCGGCCGCCGAACGCCGCGATGACCTGTTCGGCCTTGCTGTCGGGCGCGACCGGGGCGGGTGTGGCTGCGGTCAATGTCGCGGGGGCGGCGTCGGCACCCTCGCCGAGGTTGGCGGCTTCCTCGGCCTGGAATTCGCTCTCCGGCTCGCGCCCAGGAGTTCTCAGGTTCCATTTCACGATCGCGTACCGGAACAGCAGGTAGTAGACGACGAAGAACACCACGCCCATGCCGATCAGCAGCGGGATGTTTTTCGCCGCAGGAGCGGTGCCGTAGAGAAGCAGGTCGATGAGCCCCGCGGAGAACGAGAAGCCGAGGTGGATGTCGAGGAGGTAGGCGATGGCCAGGGACAGTCCGGTGAGCACCGCGTGGAGGAGGTAGAGCGGAAACGCCACGAACATGAACGCGAATTCGAGGGGCTCGGTCACGCCGGTCAGGAACGCAGTGAGTGCGGCCGCCGAAAGAATGCCGACCGCGACCTTCCGCTGTTTCTTGTTGGCCACGTGGATCATGGCCAAGGCGGCGGCGGGCAGCCCGAACATCAGGATCGGGTAGAACCCCGACGTCAGGATGCCGGCCGTGTGGTCGCCGGCAGCGAACCGCGTGAGTTCGCCGGTGACGACGTGGCCGTCGGGGGTCCGATAGTCGCCGTAAAGGAACCAGACGTACGAGTTCGGGATGTGATGGAGGCCCAGCGGGATCAGCATCCGGTTGGCGAACCCGTAGATGAAGGCGCCGAGGGCTCCCGAGCCGCCGATGAACTTGCCAAGGCCCGTCAGCCCCGCATCGAAGATCGGATAGAAGTAGCTCATGGCGAACGCGATGAACAGACAGGCCAGCGAGACGACGATCGGAACGAAACGCCTGCCCCCGAAGAATCCGATGTAGGACGGCAATTGGATGGTGTGGTAGCGGTCGAAGAGCCACGCTGTGACCAAACCGACCACGATTCCGGCGAACACGCTGTAGTTGATCTGGGCCTGGTCACCGGCCTTGTCGACCTTGCCGGCGAGCACGATCGGCGACATGGTCTTGAACACCGATTGCACCACCAGATAGCCCACGACGGCTGCCAGTGCGGTCGAACCGTCGGCCTTCCTGGCGAATCCGATGGCGACGCCGACGGCGAAGAGCAGGGCGAGGTTGGTGAACAGCGCGTCGCCCGCTGCGGTCATCGCTTTGAAGAAGGACCCGATGACAGGGGCGTGAATCTTGCCGAGGAGATCGTCTTGGCCCAGTCGCAGCAGGATTCCCGCGGCCGGCAGCACGGCAATCGGCAACATGAGGCTCTTGCCCAGCCGCTGCAGCTGGGCGAAGCCCGGAATGCGCAGACCCGATTTCTTCAGCGCCCCTTCGGTTTCCGTGGTGTCGCTCATTTCCTTGTGCCCCTCGTCTGCCGCAAACGTCACCCGGGCGCCCAGGCTGAGCGGAAGCTTAGACGAGAACCTGTGAAGTTGAGACCGTCTTTCCCGCACCCTCGTATTGTTGGTGCGCACAGACCGGACGTAAGGAGTCACGAGTGGGTACGACGGCAGTCCTCGCCCCGGTCGACGGGCGTGCCGTTTCGCTGCAGGATGTGCCGGACCAGGTGTTCTCCCAGGCCATGGTCGGCCATGGCGCGGCAATCGACCCTGCGCGCGCGGTGATCGACGCGGTCGCTCCGGTCAGCGGCAAAGTTGTGAGGTTGCTGCCGCACGCGTACATCGTGATGACCCCGGACAACGTTGGCGTTCTGGTCCACCTGGGTCTGGACACCGTCGGTCTTGACGGCCAAGGTTTCACGGCCCACGTCAGGCAGGGCGACAACGTCACCGCGGGTCAGGTCGTCATCACCTACGACGTGCCGTCGGTGGAGGCCAAGGGGCTCAATCCGATAGTCCCAGTGGTGGTTATGGATGAACGCGAACCCGGGAACGTCGTTTTATCCGAAGCGGTCATCGCCGGCACGGATATCGCCTCCGGGGCAAGTCTTTTCACCGCGAACAAGTAGACGGCAGGACATCTTCGGTGCTGTTGACAGCTGATACGCTGCTCACGGGGCAAGAACTGTTGCGGCCCGGATGGATTGAGATCTCAGAAGGCTCGGTGGGTGCGGTCGGAACGGGCGCCGCGCCCCGAACCGCGGACCGCGATCTCGGAGCGGTGACGGTGGTGCCGGGCTTCGTCGACACACATGTGCACGGCGGAGGAGGGGCGAACTTCGCCACGGGTTCGGCCGCCGACACGTCCACCGCGGTGGCATTGCACCGCCGGCACGGCACCACCACACTCGTCGCCTCGTTGGTGACCGCTGGCCCGGCGAAATTGTTGTGCCAGGTCGCGGAATTGGCCGACGATGTCCGTGCCGGCGTGATCGCCGGGATCCACCTGGAAGGTCCCTGGCTTTCCATCCGGCGCTGCGGCGCGCACGTGCCCTCGCTGATGCGCGACCCCGACCCCGCCGAGATCGACCGCGTTCTCGACGCCGGTGCAGGGTCGATTCGGATGGTCACCCTCGCGCCGGAACGCGACGGCGCCCTTGCCGCGATCGAGCGGATCGTCGATGCGGGCGTGGTGGCTGCCGTGGGCCACACCGAGGCGACCTATGAGCAGACGCGGGCGGCGATCGCGGCGGGCGCGACGGTGGGCACGCACCTGTTTAACGCGATGCGCCCGATCCACACTCGCGAGCCCGGCCCGGTGATCGCGCTGCTCGAAGCCTGCAGGGTGACCGTGGAGCTGATCACCGATGGTGTGCACGTCGACCCCGCGCTGTATCGACATGTCACCCGCAGCGCGGGCCCCGATCGGGTGTCGTTGATCACCGATGCGATGGCCGCGACTGGGATGACAGACGGGGTGTATCACCTCGGGCCGGTCGCTGTCGACGTCGTCAACGGGGTTGCGCGCGTGGCGGGAACGGACACCATTGCGGGCAGCACGGCGACCATGGACCGGGTGTTCAGGTTCGCCGTGACCCATAGTGGGCTGCCCCGCGACGAGGCGCTGATGCTGGCCGTGCGTCAGGCATCGATCAACCCCGCCCGCGCGTTGAATCTGCCATGCACCGGGCTGGTCCCCGGCGCCGCCGCTGACTTGGTGGTGCTGGACTCCGAGCTCGCCGTGACGGGCGTGCTACGCCAAGGATCGTGGGTCACCGAACTCTCGCCTTATTGAGTCACGCGGTGGCCACGACGAATTCGGCGATGATGCGGCCCAGCTCCTGGCCTTTCTGCTCCTGGACGAAATGACCAGCGCCGGGCACGGTGGTGTGGTTCTGGCCCCGTGCACCGGGGATCCGCTCCTGAAATATCGTGTCCCACCCCCGCGTTGCCGGATCGCCATCTGAGTACGCGGTCAGGAACGGTCGCTGCCAGCGCTCCAGCGCCGCCATCGTGGTTCGTCCGATCGCGGCGCCCGCGTCGTTGCGGGTGAGTGGTATGAGCGCCGTGAGCTGGCGCAGACCGGCCTTGAACGACTTGTCCGGAAACGGCGAATCGTAGGCCGCGAGCACGTCGGCGGACAACGGGCCCGCCACCGCATTCAAGAAGAAACTCGCGACGATGTCCGGCGACCGCTGATAGAACGCCACGTAGTCAAGGAGGGTTTCCTGCAACATGACTCGGCTGTCGCCGACACCGTGATGTGCCCACGCGAGCGCGCCGGCCAGCGCAGGGTCGCATGTGTGCAGAATAGTGTTGGTCGCGACGACCCGAGCGAACCGGTCGGGGTCGCGGGCGAGAACGCTCAACCCGATCGGACCGCCCCAATCCTGCACCACCAGGGTGACATCGTATAGGTCCAAGCCAGTGACGAGGCCGTGCAACCAGTCGATGTGGCGAGCGACGGTATAGTCGGTGGGTTCGGTCAGTTTGTCTGAGCGGCCGAAGCCAATGTGGTCGGGTGCAATGACTCTGAGCCCGGCGTCGGTGAGAACATGAATCACTTCACGGTAGAGAAATGACCAGGTGGGTTGTCCGTGGACGAGCACAATGGTCGGTGCGTCCGCCGGACCCGCGTCCACGTAGTGCATTCTCAGCCCGGGGATGCCCTTCGTTTCGACCTGGATGTAGTTGGGCGTGAACGGATAGCCCGGCAGGTTCGCGAATCGCTCGTCAGGAGTTCTCAGCACGCTCATCGCGATATTGGACCTCTCTACGGCACCTGCCGTTGCGGACTGACCTTCGCAAGTAACCCCGTGAGCGCCGACACCGGAGCTTCGTCGAGATGTCCGACGGCATCGATGATCGCGCCCCGAAGGGCGTCGTCAGCATATTGCTCGGCCAGCCAATGGAATTTCTCGACAGTGCGGTCCCAGGTGAAGGGCCGGCTCCGCGCGCCTTCGAAGTCCTCCTGTTCGCGAGAAAACTCCTGGCCATTGCGCAGCTTGATGGCAATTCGCACCGGTGTCGCCTCCGGATAGCGGGCGGTCAGCGCCGCGTCGGGCCTTACGTTGATGCGCTTGAGCAACTCTTGGACGTCGGATCTGCGGATACGTTCGGTTTGGAGTTGCGCAGGTCCAACGTGTCCGTCGGTGAGCGCGGCTGCCAACAGGTATTTCAGGTTGTAGTCGGCCTGCTCCTTGGTGGCAGGGGCGTCCTTGCTTCCGAAACTGCCGCCACCGGCGATGTCGTAGGCGGTTTGAAACACCTCAACCTCGACGGACGCGACATCGCCGTGCCGGATGCCGTGCTCGCCGGCAAGGGTGAGGACAGTTTCGATCGGCGCCTGCCCATGGATCAGCGCGCAGTACTTCTTCAGGTAGGTATCCCTGACGACACCCAGGGTGGGGTCGTCGAGCCGCAGATCGATGGACTGGCCGAAGAGCCGCTCAAGACCGTTGGGGCCCTCGAAGATTCCGCTCGGTCCCGTGATGCCCCGCTGCGCCATCGCGGTCGTGTACACGGCGCGCTGCGCGGTGATGCCCGGCGAAATTCCCTTCCAGTTCGACACCGGTTCGGAGTGTATCGCCGCGAGCGAGACATTGTCCGCCGCCGCGATCGCGATGGCGTTGGCGGTCTGCTCGGCGGTCAGGTGAAGTAACTTGGCAGCACCGGCGGCAACCGAGATCGCCAGTTGCAGTGCGTGGTTCAGCCCGTGAGCCATCACCGGCACCGATGCCGAGAAGCGCGACTGTACTTCGTACGCGACGGCCAGCCCCAGTAGAAATTCGGCACCACTGGCCCCCGCGCTCTCTGCTACGGCCAACATTGCGCCGAAGTTGTCCGCCGGGTGACACAGCCCACCTGGTGTCAGATAGGTGTCAAGCAGATCCACGTAACGGACGGCGACCGAGTTGAACAACGCGGCCTGATCGACGCTTGACCGGCCGCCACCGATCAAGGTGGCCCTTGGCTGTCCGCCGACGGACTCGACCTGGTCACGCACCGCGCGGACCGTCTCTCCGTCGAGTGCCGCGATCGCGCAGCCGACGCTGTCAAGAACATTGCGCCGCAACAGCATTAGCGCATCATCGGGCAGGTGAGCAGGTTCGGCCGCGACGACAAATTCGGCCAGTGCATCCACGGCGTATTTCATGATCCAGTGCCCCTGACCGGGTCATTGGGGTGCGGGGTCAGTGGCGTTGCGTCGACCGTCATCCACACGTAGAGCGGGAGTGATTCCAACGTGGCCGTCAGGCCTTCCGCGTCACGGGCGCTCCAGAGCCCCAATGTGCGCCACTGGCCAGGTGAATTGGGCGGCGTCCATAGGCGGAGAAGGCGTCCTTGTTCGGCCAGTTCGCGGGTGGCTACGGCCTCGCGCGCCTTCAGGTCGTCGACCGTCTGCTGTGCGGTCCCGTCCGGGACGGTGAGGGTCAGGGTGGTCAGAAACTCAACGCCTTCGCGCCCACCGGACGCATCCGGGTCGTTGGGGTGGGGCGAGAGCGGTGTGACCACGTCTGTGCGCCAGACGTGCAGCGGCATCGACGCCAACAGCTTGTCCAACTGGCTGTCGTCATCGGCGCCGAACAGACCAAACGTCCGCCATTCGCCGGGTGCCAGCGGGGGACGCCACAGCCGCTTGAGGTGTCCATCTTTCGCGAGTTCACCCGCGCGTGCCGCTTCTTGCGCGCGGATGTCGTCAACTGTCTCTGCGGGCGTTCCCTCGGGAACGTGTGTCGTCATCTCGACGAGGTACTCGGGGCGATCCATGGGAACGATCGTGCTACCTCGCTCCATGCGCTGGCTACGACCGGTTTGCACAGTCCTGGGAGGCACAGGCTCCTACGTCGCGGTGCGCAATTCGCTGGACGTTCACAGCGATAACCCAGTCCATCGTGGGCCGCGGCGAGGACCGTGGGAACTATGTCGTTCGTGTCGCTGGGGTTGGCCCCGCTGTTGGTTGCCATCGGCGGCGCGCTGACGATTGCCGCACCGGCGACGGCTGAACCCGTAGACACGGGAGGCTCGGCACAATCGGTGATCGACGACCTGAAGTCCGAAGGCTACGACGTCCAAATCAACTGGTTGACTGGCTTCGACACCGAGTCGCTGTCGGTGTGCACCGTGAGCAATGTCAATATCCTAGGCGAAACGCCGCCCGGCTCCGGGAACTTGGCGACCGTGTACGTCGACGTGTCGTGCCCGAACCATCAGGACGACTGAGACCCGCCGCTTTCGGTGAACGCCGGTGCCACGAACCGTTCCAGCATCTGGTGTTCGGCTTGTGAGTCAGCGTCCGGCCAGAACAGCAACGACAGCACCAAGCGCACGATCCATTGCGCGGCACGCGCGTCATCGCCGGCGAGCCCGGTGAGTTCGGTGGCGAAGTCGGCGACCACCGGAGATGCGGTCAGCCACGTCCATCCACCCCCGAGCCGTGCCGAATCCAGGAACAGCTGGCCCGCCGGATCGGATCGGATCTCTGCGACAGCTACTTCGATCGCGGTGAGTACCCGCTCTGGACCCGTGCGACTCTGGACACTGGCACGAACCGTATTGATGATGCGGGCGGCGGTGCGCGCGAGCACAGCTTCGCGAATGTCTTTCTTGCCACCGACATAGCGGTAGATCGTGGCTCTCGAACAGTGAGTCCGCGCGGCCAATGTGTCGACACTGAACGCGTCCAATCCATCGTGGACGATCAGCTCGGTGGCCATCGCGTAGATGCGCTCGGTTGCGACCGCACGCCGATCGCCGTCAAACAGCCAGTCGTCTCGTGCCACGTTTCCACTCCTCGCGGTTGAAACAGTCATCAAATTTATCTTATAGATGAGACGAATCTGGCAGCTATCTCACTTGGTCCGATGCAGGTCGGCCGGCTGGCGTGAGACGACGACGATGGCTTCGGCAGCCGGCCGGGTTTATCGACTCTCGGCGGCCCCATTGACCGCCGCCGTTCATGCTGGTCAACCTGGAGAAGTGAAGCTGCTGCAGGATCCGCTCGAGTTCTTCGGTGTCGATGCGATGCAAGACCCCTATCCGCTCTACGACCGGCTGCGCGCGGAAGGGCCGGTGCACCGGGTCGGTGAGTCCGGGTTTTACCGGTGTGCGACTGGGCGGCGATCAACGACGCCGTCAATCGTCCCGCAGATTTCTCGTCGAACCTGACCGCGACAATGACGTTCACCGCCCACGGCACCGTCGTCCCGTTCGAGATGGATGGGCTGGGTGGACCGACGCAGGTTCTCGCCACCGCCGATGACCCCGCGCATGCGACGCACCGCAAGATGTTGCTCCACCAATTGGCGGCCAGGCGGATTCGCGCGATCGAGCCGTTCATCGCCGCACCTTCGACCAGCTATGGACAGACGGCGTGCGCGACGGGCACATCGAGTGGATGGGCGTGCTGGCCAACAGGCTGCCCATGATGGTGGTCGCGCGGTTGATCGGAGTGCCCGATGCAGACGTCGACCAACTGGTGAAATGGGCGTACGCGAGCACCGAGCTACTCGACGGGCTGGTCGACCAGCAGCAGCTCGCAGCGGCCGGGGCCGCGGCCATCGAACTGGGCAACTACATCCACGACCATTTCGACCTGGCCGCTTCCGATCCACAGGACGACTTGCTCGGTTCCCTCGCAACCGCTTGCCGCGCAGGCGAATTCGACGAAATCACCGCCCAAATGATGATGGTCATTCTCTTCGGTGCCGGCGGCGAATCGACCGCCTCGTTGCTCGGCAATTCGATGGGGATCTTGGCAACACGTCCCGATCTTCAACAACGCCTGCGCGACACTCCCGACCTCCTCGCAGCTTTCATCGAGGAGGCGTTGCGGTATGAACCGCCGTTCCGCGGCCACTATCGACACGTCGTCGCCGACACCACGCTGGGTGGCATGCACCTGCCCGCCGGTTCACGGTTGCTGCTGTTGTGGGGGGCGGCGAACCGGGATCCGGCCCAATTCGACGCGCCGCACGAGTTCCGGCTCGATCGGCCCGGCGGCAAGGGGCACATCACCTTCGGCAAGGGGGCGCACTTCTGCGTCGGCGCCGCGCTTGCGCGCCTCGAGGCTCATATCGTTTTGCGCGCGGTGCTCGACCGCACCTCCCGAATCGAAGCGGTCGATGTCGGGTCGTGGCTGCCGAGCATTCTGGTCCGCCGGCGCGAACGCCTGGAACTAGTGGTCAAATGAGAGGCTATGGCTGGGGGTAGGGCGCAAATCGATTGTTGAAACCGGACTTTCGCAGTGCGATCTGGTCCAGCCTTTCCTGCGGAGTGGCGTAGACGGTCCCCGCCGGCAGCACGCCGGCCAGCTGATCGAGCGGCACCACCTGTGAACTGACGGTCGGCACGGCCGACGAGTTCGGATCGAGGTCCTGGAACCGGATGGCGATCGTGCCCTGGTTCAACCCGCCTGTCGAAACCCAGTTCCAGACGCCGGGATCCGTCGGTGAGATCACGATCGTGTAGGTCCCGTCGGCGTTCTCGTTGGCCTGCGCGTTGTTGAGGCTGGTCTGCTGGTCCCAATAGTTGTCGGTGATCGTCCAGTCGTTGGTGACCGGAACCACGAAGTATCCGGCGTTGCCCGGATTGATGGTGACGACCAGGGCCTGGTCATCGTTGAGTTGGAAGTACCCCGCGCTCTGCAGCTGGGTCGCGAGGAACTGGGCGTTGCTCGTCGGGTTCGTCAGGACGTTGGGCTGTCTGAGCTCACCGGTCGTGCGGGTCGGTCGTGGCCACGGAGATGTAGGTGGATTCCATCTGTAGGCCGAGCGCCATGATCACGGCGGTGACGACGCCCCGCAGCAACGGCGGCGGGTTTGGCAGCGGCGGAACCAGCGACACCAGCGACGTCAACAGCGAGTTGCCTGTCACCAGCGGCCCGATGAACGGGACGTCGAATCCGCCCAACTGGGCGAACAGGCTGTCAGGTGGCCCGCTGACACGCTCGATCGACAGGCTCATCGGGTCCTGTTCGTTCCAGTCCGACAACGTATTTCGCACCGCGATCAAGGTGGCGTCGGAGGTGAGCTGGATGTGATTCGGCCCGGGCCCGGTGGGTGAACTGCTCGACGGAGATCGTGAACGAGCCGTCAGGATTGACCACAAGTTCGCGGCCGGTGAGAACCGAGGCCGTCGTCCCCGACAACCCCGTCAGCACGCTGAAGCTGGTGTCGGCCGGCATTTCTTGTCCGGTGAAGCGGCCCGTGATCACGTACGACGAGGTCGCGTTGACCCCCATGAAGCGGTAGATCGTGTCGGGGTTGTCGAAGAGGATGCGCGAGCCGCCGACATCCTGCCCGTACCAGTCGTGCGGCGGAGCCACCTGCATGACGGCCGTCGGGGTCATCGGGTCGAGCAGTTGTTGCTCAAACGCTGCCCCCATGGCGTATTCGTCGACGGCCTCGTTCAGCGCGGCGGTGTTCTCCTGATCGGGACCCTGAACCAGATTGAATTGCTGTCGTGCGGTGGACATCCAGCCGAACTGAAGAACAAGCTCCATCAACTGAACCGGAAGTGTATTAACGGTTGCGGCGGCCTGTTGCTCTGCGGCGAGTTGTTGCGGAGTTCCGAGTGGGCTGACCGCCAACGGCTGGGCCGTCACCGTCGACGCTGTCGCGACCGATGGCGTCACCGCCGACGCTGTCGCGACCGATAGCGATGCCGTCGAGACCGTTGGCGACGCCGTCGACGACGGCTGCGAGATGGTCGTGTTGGTCTTGATCGTCGTCGATCTGGGGCCAGCTGAAGACGACGATTCGTCGGCGTGTTCGTGCGAGCCCGGCGTCTTGAGATCGGTGGATGTCGCGTCATCACTTGTTGACGCTGCGGCGGAGGACTCAGAGGTCCGGGCGGCGTGTGTCGGCTTGCGCAGCGCGCTCTTGTGATCACCTTTCGAGCCGCCGGACGTCGAATCAGGTGATGCGGAGTTGGCGGATGAGGACGAGGATGCGGACTTGGAGGAGCCCGACTGACCGCCATCGGCCGAGGCGATCGCGGCGCCGTTGGCAATGGCCACCCCGATCCCCAAGGCGACCGCCAACCCGCCGACCCTGCCGATGAACCTTCCGTAGCCATTGGGCGTCGTTGCCAAGGGACGAGTCCTTCCGCCAAAACTCCAGGAATCGGCTGATCAACTGACGGTATGGGCGTTGGCACTGATATGTCTGCGCTTTCAGTAATCATGTACCATTTGGTACATGATTACTGATTCTGGTGTCGCGATCGATGCGCCAGCGAATGTCGTCTGGGATGTGTTCAGTGACGTCGAGCAGTGGCCGGAATGGACCGCGTCGGTTACCCGGCTCGTCGCTCTCGACGGGCCCGGGATCGCGGTCGGCAAGCGGTTCGAAATCAAGCAGCCGCGCATGCCGAAGCTGGTGTGGGAGGTCACCGAAGTGACACCCGGGGCGGCGTGGACTTGGGTGCAGCGCTCACCCGGCGGTGTGACCGTGGCTCGCCACGAGGTCATCCCGGAATCCGACCGGCGCAGCCGGGTTCGGCAGCAGATCGACCAGCGTGGCGCTGTCGGCGTGGTGGTGGGTCTGCTGATGCGCGGAATGACGAGGCGCTACCTTGAGTTGGAGGCGGCGGGCCTCAAGGCCCGAAGTGAGCAGCGGCACGTCGATGGCCCGTCCTGCCTGACCTCGAGCGGCGCCAGGAGCTGCTCGACGCGGTGGTGAAGGAATGCGCGGCGCGCGGGATCGGTGACCGTTCACTTCGCGACGTGGCCGCTGCCGTCGGCACCAGCCACCGCATGCTGTTGCACCACTTCGGCTCGCGCAACGAGCTTCTGCTGGCGATCGTCGAGGAGGTCGAGCGCCGCCAGAGAGCACTGTTGCGCGAGCTGCCGACGGAGCCGGCCAAGGCGATCACCACCATGTGGGCCGACCTTCGACGACCGGAGTTGCGCCCCTTTGAGCGCCTTTTCTTCGAGTGCTACGCGCGTGCAGCCCAGGGCGAGCAACCGTTCGTCCGGATGTTGCCAGGGGCCATCGAGGCATGGCTCACCGCAGATGAAATGACAAACCCGGCGCTGGCGCGCTTAGGGCTGGCGGTCATGCGTGGTCTACTGCTCGACCTGGTAGCGACCGAGGATTACGTCGGTGTCGATGCAGCCGCTGAGGCGTTTATCGAACTCGTTCGGCGGGCCGACGTCTAGCCGCTGGGGGACGGAGTGGCGGAGGCGGAGGCGGCGGCCGACGCGATGGCGGCCTGGCCTGCGGGGCTGGCGGCCGAGTTGCCGGGCGTGGTGGCCGTGGCGACTCCAGCATTGCAGTTCAGCGACAGCAGCAGCTGGGTAACCGCGGAACCATTGCTGTTCTGCGGCGGCGGCACTATGTGCTGCTGTGTCCCGGTGATGATGCAGTTAGGCCATGCCAACTGGTCGCCGACGGTCGACCTCACGACGGGCGTGAACCCGGCGCCGGTGATCGTACTCTGGGCGCTGGAGTACGTCTGTCCCACGACGTTTGGGGGCGTACCGGCCGCCGCCGCACCGCTGCCCCCCAGCGCCAGCGCTGTTGCGCCAGCCGCGATGGCGCTCATCCCCAAGGCGTAGCTTAGGCCGCGCATCAGGTCGCCTTTTGTCCGATTTCGAATCGTGATCATCTCCGGAATCCTCGCGTGCACACCCTGGAACTTACTGGATCAATTCTGTGAACTCACTGCTCCGGCGAAGATTTTACATGCCCGCCACAATCGGCGGCCGGGTTTGACCGTTCGGCGGCGCCAGCAAACTCTGCGACGCCGCGCGGTGACCGGGCAACCACGACACAGCAAAGCCACGAGGTCGGGTCAAACCGGACCAATATTGGGCATCGATCGGCGAGTCTGCGATGTCGCTCTAGCCGAGCCGGTAAGCGTTAAAGCGAAATCTTGCTGGCAATTCGCTGCCCGTCACTCCGCACTGCTCCACCGGTTTCCGATGAAGGCCAGCAGCCGAGGATCGTCAGAGCTGAACCGGTCGACCTCCTCGCCGCCGTCGCAGCGCAGCAGACCTATGGTCACGCTGCCCGCGCTGCGGGCAAAGACCTCCCAGACTGCGCCAGAGTCCTGCCAGCGTTGAAGTTCTGCAGCCCGATCGATGTGCATCCTTCTACGATTTCACTGCATGACTGCTGTCGGAGGGTCTCACCCGGGGGATGGGGCCGCGGCCATCGCTGTTGCCGCGGTGTTCGTATGGCTGGGCATGGTGTTGGCGATCTCCTTCGTCGAAACCCCGCTGAAGTTCCGGGCGCCGGGGGTGACGCTGCAGGTCGGTCTTGGCATCGGCCGCTTGGTCTTTCGGGCGCTCAACGCATGCGAGCTCGTGCTGGCTGCGCTCGTTGCCGTGTGCTTCGCCATCAAACCGCCGGCGGCGGGCATCGCGGTCGCCGCCGCTGTCACCGTCGTGGCCCTGATGGCCCAAATGCTGGTGGTGCGGCCGCGGCTCACCCGCCGGTCCGACGCTGTGCTCGCCGGTGGGGAAGGGCCACGGTCACGTGCGCACTGGGGCTACGTCGGTCTGGAAGTCGTCAAGGTGATCGCGTTGCTGATCGCGGGTGTCTTGCTCCTGGCGACGTGAGACGATCGCCCGATGCGGCTGGGATTGCACGCCCTTGGCATCGGTTCAGGCGCCACCCGCGCCGTTATCGACGCTGTTGCGCTCGCCGCCGAGAGATCTGGTTTTGCGACGTTGTGGTCCGGCGAGCATGTCGTGATGGTGGACCGGTCAGCGTCGCGCTATCCGTACTCCGACGACGGACAGATCGCCGTGCCGGCGACTGCGGACTGGATCGACCCCCTGATCGGGCTGAGTTTCGCCGCCGCGGCCACGTCGACGATCGGCGTCGCGACGGGGGTGATGCTGCTGCCCGAACACAATCCCGTGCTGGTCGCCAAGCAGGCGGCCACGCTGGACACCCTTTCCGGCGGTCGGTTCACGCTCGGCATCGGCGTCGGATGGTCGCGCGAGGAGTTCGAGGCACTCGGAATCCCGTTCGAGCGGCGCGCGGCGCGCACCGCGGAGTATGTCGCGGCGATGCGGACACTATGGCGCGACGACGTCGCCTCGTTCGAGGGTGAGTTCGTCCGTTTCGACTCGGTACGGGTCAATCCCAAACCCGTAGGCGACAGGCGCATTCCGATCGTGCTCGGCGGTAACAGCGACGCGGCGCTGCGCCGGGTCGTCGGATGGGGCGACGGCTGGTACGGCTTCAACCTGGACGGAGTGCGGGAGGCCGCCGAACGGATCGATTTCCTCAAACAGCTGTGCGAGGACAGCGGACGCGACCGCGCCGAATTGCGGCTGGCCGTGGCGCTACGCGAACTGAGCGTCAACGACGTCGGCCCGCTCGCGGATCTCGGCGTCGACGAACTGGTCCTGGTCGGGGGTCCGCCGGAGGACGCCGCGGCCGCGGCCGACTGGGTATCAGCGATGGCCGCCGAGTGGATGCATGCTCCCTAAAAACGTGGTGCCGCATGCGGTACCACGCGCGCGATCAGTAGTGGTAGCGGGCCAGGGCGGTCCCGCCGCGCCGCTCCCCGTCGTTGTCGATCGACACCAGCGCGGGCACCAGTTCACTGGTGACCAGCCCGTACCGCTCGGTGAGGCCGTCGATGATGTCAAAGCTCGCGGCGATGCGCTCGGGGCTGTCGATGACGATCGTGGTCACGGGAACCTCGCGGGCGAGCTGAATCATCTTGTCGCCGTGAGGTTTATGGTCGCCGTGAAATCCCCAGACGCCACGCAGCACAGTCGCGCCGCTAACGACGCCGGAGTCGCGGAGCCGTCGGACGATCGCGCGGTGGATCGGCACGCCGTCGTGCAGCGTGGCCTCCGACGTGTAGACCATCAGCTTCTGCCATAACGGCCGCCCCTGGTCGTCGGCCTCCGGCAGTGCGGCGGGCCGGGTTAAGAGTTCGCCGTCGCGCTTACAGCGCTGCACGCGTTCCAGCGTCAGGAGAGGTTGGCGCAGCATCGCCTCGAGCTCGGGGATCGCGTCGACGGCCTGATCGCCGGTGCCGATCGCGATGATCATGACGGGAACATCGACGTTGCGATTGAAGAAGCGGGCACGCCGCCGCTGCCCACCCCTGGTGCCGTCGACGCCGAGAAAGACTGAGGCTCCAGCGAATCCGAGCCGGTACAGCACATCGCAAACGGCGTGGTGAGCGGGTCGCCCCGCGACGCGGTCCTGGCGCCCGACGTAGAGCGTGAGCTTCACGGTGTCCGGTGGTGCCGACGCCTCGGACCCGGTGAGCTGTCGCGCGCGCTCGAGCGTGACGAGCCCGCGCGTCGTCATCGCGACGACACGGTCGGCGAGCGGCGCGATCTTGTCGGCGCGGTCTACCGCGGCGATCACGATCGGCGAATCCTCCGACATGCTCAGTGATTGGTCGCTGCGCAGCTGATGGTGCGGGCCGAAGCTGGCGATCCCGCGCAGCACGACGCTGGTCGCCACCGCGGTTTCACCGTAGAGATCGAGCAGCGCGTCGGCGAGGAAGCCGTCGTCGCTGCGCAGCCGTTCGGCGAAGTAGGTCGTCATCTTGAGGTACTCGATCTTGAGGTGCTCGTCGCTCACAGCCGGCCTCCGATCCACAGGCCGAGCCAGGCGGCGGCCAGGCCCAGCACCAGGCTGACGACGATGTTGGCGACCGCGGGCCGCAGCTGGCGCTCCTCGCCGAGTCGCTGGGTCTCCAGCATCCAGGTCGAGAACGTCGTGTAGGAGCCGACGAACGCGGTGCCGGCCAGCAGCGCGAACTCCGGGCTGAGCGCAAGACCGGACAGCAAGCCCAGTAGCAGCGCACCGCTGAGATTGACCGCCAACGTGCCGTACGGAAACGACCCGGACACCCGCGCCGACACCGCGCGGTCGACGAGGAAGCGCAGCACCGCGCCGACGCCGCCGATCACGATGACGCCTGCCCAGACCACGACCGTCATGCGCGGATCCGGACGCGCCGCACCAGTGCGGTGGCCAGGTAGAGCGCGAGCAGTCCGGCGACGATGCTGACGGCGGTGTAGCCGACGGCCAGGCCGTAATGTCGGCCTTCGAGCATCTTGATGATCTCGACCTGCATGGTCGAGAACGTGGTCAGGCCGCCGCAGACTCCGGTGCCGAGCAGCGGGCGCCGATAGCTCGACACTGGCAAACGCTCGAGCAACCGGGTAGTGAAGTAACCCAGCAGGAAAGCGCCGACGATGTTGACGGTGAAGGTCGGCCAGGGCCATCGTCCCGGGTCGGGTGCTGCAAGGGTTTCGTACGCCGCGCGTGCGAGGGTGCCCAGGGCTCCGCCGACGAAGACAGCGGCCAGCTCGCGGCCGTCGAAACTGAACATGAGCCAAAGTATCGCCGTCTAGCTTTCGGACAGGCATACGGCGCGGTTGTTGGGCGGGCAGAATCGCGGACATGGCTGCGAACCCACGTGCCGGTCAGCCGGCCCAACCCGAAGACCTCATCGATGTCGCTGCGGTGGTGACGGCGTACTACACCGTCGAACCCGATCCCGACAACGTCGATCAGCAGGTGGTGTTCGGCACGTCCGGGCACCGCGGGTCCAGCCTCGATGCGGGTTGTTGGACGGGCATACAACCATGACCAAGAGCCATGGAAGCTGCCTCTCCGAGAGAATTCATTGGGAAGCTTTATTTCAAACGCTTTGGTAAGGAGTGGCCAGATGCCGTGAGCAGTATTGAGGAAATGGCCGCGGCGAAGAAAGCGAAGAAGCAGGCGAAGAAAGCCGCTCGCGACAGTGCGCGCGGGATGGGTGACCAGCGTGACAATTCAACTCTATGACAGCTTGCGTAAGGCAGCCAACACAAAGGCGCATGAGCCTTTCGCAATGCAATAATTGGCGGCCCGGAAGATTCAGCTCCGGGTCATTCGCGACCGATGCATTCGCTACTGCGCCGATAAATGTCCGCTGTTCCCCGATAGCGACATTTTCGCTGCAGTCGCGAATGACGCTAAGGGCCAGGAAGAAACTCATGCACTGCAACAAAATCGGGTGATTTCGAAATTGGTTGTCAGGCCCGCAGCTCGTCGAGAAGTGCCTTGGCCTCCTTCAGATCGAGCGTGTCGAACCCTTCGGTGAACCAGCCGTAGACCGGAGCGAGCAGTTCGCGAGCCTCATCCCTCTTGCCCTGATCGCGCCAGAGCCGCGCCATGCTCATTGCCGCGCGTAGTTCCCAGGACTTTGCTTGTTGTTGACGGGCAACCGCGAGCGCGCGATCAAAATACGCTTCCGCTTTTTCTGGATCGGCGCGAGCGACTTGAGCGCGATTTCCCCGGCAATGCGATGCACCTCGGCCTCGCCCCATTTTTCCTTTGACCTTTCTACTTTCTCTATCGCGTCGTCAATGCAACGCCAAGCATCGTCAAGCTGGCCGAGTTCCGCATAAGCCATTGCCAAAAACGATAGATGCCGCGGTTCATAAAGAGTTGCTCCAGTTGACCGAAGTGAGGTGATCCCCGATGTGATCGTCCGAACTGCATCCGAGGCTTTTCCGGTCACTGCAAAAAGCCAACCCCGCACTGCGGTTCCAAGTGCTTTCCAATACGGTGCCCCTCTTTCGTCTGCCAAAGCGATAAGCTCGTCGACCTGCGCATTTGCAGCGGCGTAATTTCCGCAGACCATGTGGCTATCACCTGCGAAATACAGCGCATACATCAATGTGGTAGCCTGGCCGGTTTCGCGCGCATTCTTGACTGCGCGCTCGCTGTCATTGCGCGAAGCTGCGGGATAACCAAGGAACCACAGACACGGCGAACGAAACGACAAGAGGGTCACCCCGACATCTCGGCCAGAACGTGTCGCAATCGGACGGTGTTCGGCAGGATCGTAAATCGCGAGCGCCCGGTCGTAGTGCTCTTTGCCATCCACAAAGTCGCCAGTGAGCGCCAGAGCGTTCGCGAAAGCGACTCGAAGTTTGATCTCTTCGCGACGCAAATCTGGCGTGGCCGGCAAGGTCGCGATTTGGTCAAGCGCCCGTTTGAGCTGCTCTGCTCTTCAAGAAGCGCGGATCGCGCCAGCGACCGCTGTCCTGCCTTGCTCCAGAAGCTCGCGGCCTTCTCGATCAGCCCAGCCTCGGTGCAGTGACGCGCCAGCAGTTCGGGCTGGGTCTCGGCGATGTCCGCGAACCGGCCTTCGAGAGTTTCGGCAATGCGAGCATGAAGCGCCCGTCGCGGCTCGCGCAGCAGCGTGCCGTAGGCCGCGTCCTGCACCAGAGCATGCTTGAAAAGATAGGTCGCGTGCGGCGGGACGCCCTGCCGGGACGTGCAGCCGCCGCCAGTCCGACACAGGCCTCCCAAGGTATGCTTCAGCTTGGGCCACGGTTTGGAAGTCGAGGGACTTCTATTTGTTCAGGGATAAATCGTGCAACGGGAATGACGCCGCGCTTCCCGTATTTGTAAGGCATCAAAAAGTTTGCGGCCGAGGCGCGGAGTTCTTTAGCGAGCGTCTTATCAGAAAACCATTTCACTTAAGCGTCAGCGGAGGGGTCGAGGTCGCCACGGGCCTCGAGCCTGGACCAGATCTCCTCCGTTCTCTTTTTCCGGCTTCCCTTTGGCCGTCCGTTGGGATTTCCGGCAACTCCAGGCTGAAAAACCATTGTTGCTGATGTTTGTTTACAATATTACAGATTGAAGCCTAGGCCACAATTTAGCACAA
Source organism: uncultured Actinomycetota bacterium (assembly GCA_963733605.1). GTDB lineage: Bacteria > Actinomycetota > Actinomycetes > Mycobacteriales > Mycobacteriaceae > Mycobacterium. The sequence continues at coordinate 2,336 of CAVTDY010000017.1, read as the reverse complement.
AAAAATTTCCGCGACAATGTGCGCGAGGGCGATGAATGCACGCATGCTTACCTCCTTCAAAAGACCTAAGGTGTGGGCGGATTGACCGGGCCGCCCACTCCCGGTACGCGAGGTCTTATTTCGTTACGCCTTCAACAAAGTAAAGATGGAGCGTGGCGTGCTGGCCTAGCGTCTTGATGTCCTGTTCGCCCACCTCTTTCCACCATTTGTTGGCGGCGTCCATGTTAGCGTACTCGCTGACTCTAGCCGACCAGGAACTTTGTCTCCGGTCGGGCTGGTCATTTCACCCATACCGCCAGCGGCTCCGGCGGTAATAATCAACTTTCCGCCGTGGTCGGCGATGCGCTTGCGAACGTCTGCAACCGCTGCCTTGTATCCAGCTTCATCCTTAATATCGATCAAGGCGATCGAGTATGCTGGAGCCCCGCTGCTGCATGCAGAAGCTGAACCCCACCAGCCCCGGCGATGAAGTTGGCGGTCACGAGTAATGCGTTCTTCAACATAGTTGCTTCCTCCCATTGTGGATGACTTACATATCCGGAGCATCCACGATCCCGGCAGAGCCTTTTTTTCTAGCTTTTCTTTATGAATATTTCCTCGATTGTTAGTTCTGGATGGATCTTCAAGCTTTCAACCATTTCCCGCACTGGAACGGTGCGGTCAGTTTGCATCATGATTTCGAAGTGACAGCCGGGGTGCGTGGCGTCATGTTCAAGCCAAGCATTCAGATTGCCCGCCAAGCAATCACTCTTGATCCATCGGCTCCATGATGAGTTCGATCTTCTTGCCAGGTCGTAGCTTGAGCTGGGCACCGTACATCGACGGTTGCTTTTCCTCGGGATCGGTGTAGAGCATCCGCATCTTGAGGGTGCCGTCGTTCGCCGTCCCACTGTCGAAAACGCAGGATAGGCGGCCCGTGTCGAGGGTCATGCGATCGATGTTCAAGGAACCCGCCTTGGGCTTGCAGGGCCGGGCCTGAAGATCTCCTCGCCGTTAGATTTCTCCTGCCAACACCAGTCGCCCCGAAATTCCTCCGGGATCGAGCCCCAGGATCGTCTGAGCGTAGGCGGGCTGCCACTGTGCCGCTACGAACGCAGCGGCCGCGATGAGCTTCTTCATAGGCTTTATCCTATTTTTAGATCGGGCGGCTTCCTTTCACTTTGGCGCCGCGAACGCCGACCTACGGCATCCTCACGGCGTTCGCTGGCCATGTCACGTCCGGGATCAATTTCACTTGAAAATTACAAGTTCTGTTTGACAGAAACTGCGCCGCAAATCTTACGCCAATTATTCCACGATGCAAGTGGGGTGATTTCCCAACAGCCAGACCGCCACGTTGAGCAAACAACGCGAATAGCAGTCGGTAAGCCAGAAGCGCCATATGCAGAGCAGGCGGGCAAAGGCGGGGGTACTACTTACCCTACTAGTCGCCCGCTTCAACCAATTTGAAAGGATTTAGTGATTCGCTTTCGTCGCCAACGACTGGCGAAGGGGGCAATCATGGCTGCGAAGGAGATTTCGGTAAAGAAGTATGTTGTGAGGCTGAGCGGCGAGGAACGCGAACGGCTTGAAACGCTGATCCGGAAAGGAAAGAGCCCGGCGCGACGGGTACTGAAGGCGCGGATCTTGTTGAAGGCCGATGTCTCGGAAGCCGGCAAAGGGTGGAGCGACAACCGGATCATCGAAGCTCTGGAGACCAGTCCATCCATGGTTTACCGGGCGCGCAAGCAACTGGTGGAAGAAGGCTTCGAGGCTGTGTTGAGCCGCAAGCCGCGCGCGATGCCTGCCGTCGCTCGGATTTTCGACGGCGAGAAGGAGGCCAAGCTGATTGCCTTGGCCTGTTCCAAGCCACCCAAGGGACGCGCACGCTGGACCTTGCGGTTGTTGGAGAACAAGGTCGTGGAACTCGGCATCGTCGATCGCGCCAGCGACAGCACGATCGGGCGCGCGCTCAAAAAAACACTCTTCAGCCCCATCGCCGCCAGTACTGGGTCATCCCGCCGAAGGCCAACAGCGCGTTCGTAGCCGCCATGGAAGACGTGCTGGCCGTCTACACGCGGCCACGCGACAGCGATTGTCCGCTGGTTTGCCTCGACGAGACCTCGAAGCAACTCGTTGCCGAGACGCGCGTGCCGATGCCGATGAAAGCGGGACGCCCGGCGCGTTTTGACTACGAGTACGAGCGCAACGGCACCGCCAATCTCTTCATGATGTTTGCTCCGCTCGAAGGCTGGCGCCATGTCACGGTCACCGATCGCCATACCGCAGTGGATTACGCTCACGTCTTGAAAGACTTGGCCGACATCCACTTCGCACATGCCAAAACCATCGTTCTG